>NZ_PJRS01000041.1 GCF_002858925.1 Caulobacter zeae | reverse complement strand
CAGGTCCGGCCCGCGGAACTCAGCGGTGCGCTGGAACGAGCCGTCCTTGTTCAAAACCACGCCCGGCGCGATCAGGGCGGCCCAGGGCAGGAAGTCGGCCAGACGCGCCGGTCGGCGGCGATATTCGCGAAGATCGAGCACGGCTCAGACCTCCAGATAGGCCGGCAGCCGGACATGCCGGCGGCCGACGTCGAAGATCTGCGGGTCGCGGCGCGCGGCCCAGACCGCCAGGCCGTGCCCGACCAGCCAGACCGCAAGCCCGACGATCCACAGCCGCAGGCCCACCCCCAAGGCCGCGGCCAGGGTGCCGTTGACCAAGGCGATCGCGCGCGGGGCGCCGGCCAGCAGCATCGGCTCGCAAAGCGCTCGGTGAACCGGCGCGGCGAACCCGTGTCCACGATCGCCGGCCATCAGACCAGCGCCCCGCCGCCGAAGCTGAAGAACGACAGGAAGAACGAGCTGGCGGCGAAGGCGATCGACAGCCCGAAGACGATCTGGATCAGCTTGCGCGAGCCGCCGGAGGTCTCGCCGAAGGCCAGGGTCAGGCCCGTGACGATGATGATGATCACCGCGATGATCTTGGCGACGGGACCTTCGATTGACTCCAAGATCCGCTGCAGCGGCTCTTCCCAGGGCATGGAGGAGCCGGCGGCCTTGGCCGAGGAAGCGACCAGAAGGGCGGCGATGGTCAGGGGCGGAACGCCCCCGCGGCAGTCGAGCATGGAGCCGGCGAGCAGGCGTGCACGCAGGCGCGAGGGTTCTCGCGTGAACATCTTCAAAAACTCCGGGGGTTTAGGGGCGGGATCTCAGGCGGGGCTGAGCTGGTAGGCGCCGTCGGGCGCGAGCCCATCCAGGCGCGCGAGGTCCGAGAGGCGGCGCTGTCGGCCCCGCCCCTGCAGGACCGCGATCAGGTCGATGGTTTCGGCGATCAGGCCGCGGGGCACGACGACCACCGCCTCCTGGATCAATTGCTCCAGGCGCAGCAGCGCGCCCAGCGCCGAGCCCGCGTGCAGGGTCCCCACCCCGCCCGGATGGCCCGTGCCCCAAGCCTTGATCAGGTCCAGAGCCTCAGCGCCGCGCACCTCGCCGATGATGATCCGGTCGGGACGCAGGCGCAGAGACGAGCGCACCAGGTCCGAGAGGCTAGCCAGCCCCTCGCGAGTGCGCAGGGCTACCTGGTTCTCCGCGGCGCACTGCAGCTCGCGCAGGTCCTCGGCGATGATCACCCGGTCGCCTGACGCGGCGACCTCGGCCAGCAGGGCGTTGACCAGGGTGGTCTTGCCACTGGAGGTCGGACCCACGACCAGGATGTTGGCGCGGATGGCCACCGCGTCGCGCAGCACCCTGCCCTGCTCCTGGCTCATCACGCCGGCGCGGACATAGTCGGCCAGGGTGAAGACCAGGCTGGCGGGCTTGCGAATGGAGAAGGTCGGGGCGGCAACCAGCGGCGGCAGTAGCCCCTCGATACGCTCGCCGGTTCCCGGCAGCTCGGCCGACAGTCGCGGCCGGCCGGCGTGGATTTCGGCCTCGACGTGATGGGCGACCAGGCGAAGGATCCGCTCGGCGTCCGCCGGCCCGATCGACAGGTCCGCATCGACCAGGCCCGCGTCGAACCGGTCGACCCAGACCCGACCGTCGGGATTGAGCATGACCTCGGCCACGCCCGGATCCTCCAGCCGCGCCAGCAGCAAAGGACCCAAGGCGGTGCGCAGCATCTGGCGGCTGCGCTCACGTCCGGTCTCGGTTTCGGAAAGGTCCACGGCGGGTCCCCGTTGCTTACGGGGATGAGTAAGAAGACCCGGCTGGGGCCGATCTCAACAGCCAAATCGGCAGATCGCACTGTGGCGTACAAAGACAGGAAAACGGCGAAACGACCGCGCTCGACACCTGTCCTCTAGAGGTGGCGCGCCTTCGACGCCGTTGCTTCTCGGCCGCGGCGTCGAACCCCAACGACGACGAGATCGCTGACGCGTTCGCAGCGAAGCGACGCCAAGAACCTCAGATCAAAGCGCTAAGGCTCGACGAACACCTTGGCGTTGCGGATGGCCGCCAGAGCGTGATCACGCATCACCCGTTCGGCCGCCACCGCATCGCCGGCCAGCAGCGCCTCCAAGACCTCGTGGTGCTGAGCGTGAGCGGCCCGCAGATGCAGGAGTTCGCCTCGCGGATCGCTCAGGTCGAGGGCCAAGGCGTCGGCGCTAGCGAACGGCAGGCCGTTGTTGCGAGCCAGGGCGCTCACAATGGCTGAATTGCCTGCAGCCTCCACCAGCGTTGCGTGGAAAGTCAGGTTGAGTGCGTGATAAGCTTCGATCGCCGCTTCATCGAGAGCATCGCGATCCAAAAGTGCGTCGCCGTCTTGCAGGCAACGGCGGAGCGTTGCGGCGTGTTCGGGCGACAAACCCCGGATGGCCGCGTGGGATGCAGCCAGGCCTTCCAAAACGCCCCGCACCTCGATCGCTCCGCGAATGTCAATCTCCGAGGGTCCGCGCGCGGCATATCCTCGCGCGCCCAGCTTCACCACTAGACCTTCCTGCTCAAGCGCTCTCAGGGCCATGCGAACCGGCATTCGCGACACACCGAGGGCTTCCGCAGTGGCGATTTCCGCGATCCGCTCGCCGCGCTTCAGCTCGCCGGAGGCGATCATCTTGCGCAGCGATACGATCACCCATTGGCCGGGCTTCATCTTGGGCATGTCCATCATCGATCAGACTAGCTGTCCGCGCCCACGCAGCAAGAACAATGGATCCAATCACTTGACACCGATCCTTGCCACGCCCCTATTGGATCCAATACGGGCGACGCAGATCGCCGCCGGGAGGAAGCGAGCATGGGTCCACAGGAAGCGCCGCGGACGACCTGGCCGAAAAACGCTTGGTATGTGGCCTGTACGCCTGACGAGATCGGGCAAAAGCCTTTGGGCCGGCAAATCTGCTTCGAGCGCATGGTCTTCCATCGCGGCCGGTCCAACCAGGTTGTGGCCCTGGAGGATTTCTGCCCGCACAGAGGCGCGCCGCTGTCTCTGGGCTTCGTGCGCGACGGCGAGCTGGTCTGCGGCTACCACGGCCTGAGCATGGGCTGCGACGGCCGTGCGACCTCCATGCCCGGACAGCGGGTGACGAGCTTCCCGACCATCCGCGCCTTCCCCGTGCTGGAGCGCTACGGTTTCATCTGGGTCTGGCCCGGAGAGGCCGATCAAGCCGACCCCGCCAAGCTGCATCACCTGCCTTGGGCCGAAAGCCCCGGCTGGGCCTATGGCGGCGGGCTCTATCACATCGCCTGTGACTACCGGCTGATGGTCGACAACCTGATGGACCTCACGCACGAGACCTATGTCCACGCCTCCAGCATCGGCCAGAAGGAAATCGACGAGGCGCCGGTGAACACCCGCGTCGAGGCCGACCAGGTGGTCACCAGCCGGTTCATGGAGAAAATCGCCGCGCCGCCCTTCTGGCGCATGGCCCTGCGCGGCGCGGGCCTTCCCGAGGACGCGATCGTCGACCGCTGGCAGATCTGCCGCTTCTCGACGCCCAGCCACGTGATGATCGAGGTCGGCGTGGCGCTGGAAGGCCTTGGCGGCTACGACGCGCCGGCTGACCGGAAGGCCTCCAGCATCGTGGTCGACTTCATCACGCCCGAGACCGAAACCACGCACTGGTACTTCTGGGGCATGGCCCGCAACTTCGCGGTCGAAGACACGGCCCTGACCGACACCATCCGCCAGGGCCAGGCCAAGATCTTCGGCGAGGACCTGGAGATGCTGGAGCGCCAGCAGGACAACCTGCTGCGCCATCCCGACCGCCGCCTTTTGAGGCTGAATATCGACGCCGGCGGCGTGCGCTCTCGCATGATGATCGAGCAGGCGATCGCGGCCGAACTGGCCGCCGCGACCTGAGGCGTGTACTGCGCAGCTCTCGCGACTTCGCGCATGAGATCGTGGCCGGCTTGGTCCGGCTTGACCTTCGTAATGGAGGAGCGGGGCCGCGCTCGTCGCAACCATCACGTTCCAAACAGCTGAGCTGCGCCTGAAGTGGGCTACCTGCCCGTCGGCGGCCGGCCTGACCGACCGATCCAGCGAAAAGCGGTTCTCCTCGGGCCAGAGCTCGCGCCAGTCGGCCGCCTCGGCCGGCGCCTCGAACAGGGCCCGCGCCCGGCGATTAGCGTGCTCGACCGTCGCGCCCAACGGTCGCGGTCGATCCACGGTTAAGTATCCAGCAAGGGGTTTGGCGCCACCGACACGGCTTCACCTTGACCAGGACCGGGCATGCAAAACGGCGTCACCGAACGGACCATTCTTGCGCCGCTTGCGCTGATCCTCGTCGCAGCCATCCTGACGGTCCCTCTGGCCCTGTTGCTGGCCAGCCGCGAAGTCGATCAGATGGCCGATGCGCGGCTGGGCGCGATGGTCGGGGAAATGTTCTCCAGTCACTTGGACGACGTCACCGACGATCTCGCGCGGGAACTACTGGCCAAGGCCGACGCCCATGGCGGAGCGGTCCAGCCGGAGATACCGCCCTCGTTCGCGACCCTGGCGCGGCGGCTCGCCGACGCGCCCGCCATCGACGCCTATCAGGGAGAGCTGCAATGGTACGGTGGCGCACCCGTGGTCGCCGTCGTCGTGCGCCATCCCGCCAGCGGCAAAATCCTGATCGGCGCCGCCCCCCTCGACCGTGAAAGCCTCAAGGCCAGCTTCGCCGACCGCCTAGGCCTCGACGATTTTCGGCTCGAACGCATCCGGCGCCGCGATGACGGGCGCACCCATGCCGAAGTCGTCTGGCAGGACAGGCGAGACGGCGCCACGATCAGCTGGGTGAAGGAGCACGCGGGCAAGTCCCTGCTCCGCCGGCTGGCGCCCTTGATCGGCGGCCTGGTGGTCGTCATCACGCTGGGCGGCGCGCTCCTGATCGGACGCGCGCGACGCCTGGCCCATAGGGTGGTCGATGCTCGGGCCCAGGCCGAGCATCTGGCCCTGCATGATCCGCTGACGGGTTTGGCCAACCGCGCGCTGTTCCTTCAGAACCTGAACCTGGCGCTTGCCCGTAATGGTAGGGGACTTGGCGCGGTCGGCGTCTTCATGGTCGATCTGGATCGCTTCAAGGCGGTCAACGACACCCTGGGTCACCAGGCCGGCGACGACCTGATCGTGGAGACGTCCAGGCGGCTCAGCGCGAACTGCCGGGCGTCCGACACGGTAGCGCGCTTCGGCGGCGATGAGTTCGCCATCCTCGCCTCCGCCCCCTCTGAGGCGGGACTGCATCAGTTGGCCGAGCGCCTGGTGGGCGCCCTGCAGGACGAGGTGCAGGTGCGCGGCGGGACGGCGCGACTGTCCGGGTCCGTCGGCCTGGCTAGCCTTGGCGAGACGCCGCTGGCAGCCGACGAGCTTTTGCGTCGCGCCGATCTTGCTCTCTATCAGGCCAAACACTCTGGCCGGGCCAGGCACAGCGCCTACGCCACACAGAAGTCAGAGGCCTGACGACGGTTAGGCCGACAACCAGACCTGACGACCAACGAGTCCGCTTCTCCGACGTGTTCGCGCCAGAAGCGGAACATCGGACCTCTCCAGACTCCGGACCTTCAGCACCCCGTCCGCCCCCTTCCGTGGCGGCGCAAAGCTGAGCGGACCTTTGTTGCGGCCATGCAGAGAAATCTTCTAAAGCTCTACCCAAGCGTCGCTCGATAAGGACCCACACACGTGACGGTGGCTATCAACGGCACAGCTTTGATCCGCCATGCCGCGACGCAGGTCGATTATCGCATCGAGGCCGAGGAGCTCGATTGGGACCAGGTCGGTGGCGATGAGGAGCAGATGGGCCCGCGGCTCCAGTTCGCCGCAGAAATCGACCATCCTGATCTGGGCTTGCTGTCGTGGGAGGCATGGGAATATCCGGTCGGCATCTTGGACGACATCGACCAGAACATCGGCCCTCACCAGCTGATCGAGAACTTCGATTTTTCCATCGAGTTCGAACCCGACGAGCCCGACTCGGAAGACGAAGATTCATCCCTCACGGCAGAGGAGCGAAAATCGCAGATCGACGCGATGGTTGAGTGGTTCCACGCGAACTTCGAGGATCCCGCCAACCGGTTGCCCTACGTCAGCGCCGAAGGCGGCTATCAATGGGTCAATGGTGGTCCCTTCGATGCGCGCGAGGAGGTCGAAAGCAATTTCCCCGACGCCCCGCAGGGTTTGATCGAGGCCGCGGTCGATGAAATCCAAAGCGACGGGCTGTTCGATTGGGCGTCAAAGGACTTCAGCGACTTCGACGATGGCGACCTAGACGACGCGACCCAAGCGCCAGACTTCGATGACGACGACGAGGAAGACGTCAGCGTCGAGAGTCTGATGGAGGCCGTGGCGGCCCAATTAGCCGGCGGCCAGGGCGACGGTTCAGTTCCGAAATTCGGCCGAGACGAGCTTGGGCGTCTGGATTTCCAAGGCTGGCCTGAGCCAGCGGATCTCCGGCCGCCATCTCCTCTACTCGCGCCGCTTCGAGAGGCCGCCCAACGGCTGGTGCAATCGCTCGCGGGCACCAACGCCCACAGCAACCTGCTTCGGGCTGCTCAGAACTACGAGGAAGTCTTGAGGGGCGACACACCATCCATCGGTGGTGCCTATGCCCGTGGCGTAATGCTTGAGAACGCCTACCGGCATTCCCGCGATCTGATCGAACGTGAAGAATTGCCGCCTCTGCCGAACGACGCCCCGCTCGCAGCTGATGATCTGATTGCCCTCCACGGCGCCTTCGTGATGAACAACCCAGACGGCCAAGCCCTCGTCGAAGGGGCTGCGGCCTACCAGATGCCGGAGCGGACAATCGAAGCCTTTGAGCGGGCAGCCACGCGCTTCGCGACCGAAATTCAGCAGGCGACGGCACTCTTTTCTCCGGCGACTCAGACGCTGGTTGCCGACGCCGTTCAGTCGGTGGGTACGGGACCGCATTCTGCTCGCTCTCGCCAGGTCGCCGGGCTGGTCATAGGTGGGCTTGCCATCGGCATTGGCCATGTTTTGGGCGAGGCCGGCATGTCTATTCTGGTGGATGGCTTTAAGGCCAGCGCATTGGGAGCCGGTGCAGTTCAGGCGGCTGCTGCCGGCTACAACACACTCTTCAACTTCGTGGCGGCGCATCTGCACGACATCAACACGATCATTGCCGCAACGGGCACAGATGCGGGTTGGCTCTCCCCCCTATCCCGGCTGATCCAAAAGCTCAGGCGTCAGGCCAACGAGGCAGCCTGGGGCGGATAGCAGGATTTGGTCCGCCGTTTTGCAAGGCCGTTCGCTTGACGCGAAACGCGCCAACAGTGGACCTTTGCGCGCTCGCGGAAAGCAGACCTTCAAGCCGCCAGCCGACACAGACGCGCGTCAACAGTTGGACAACACCGAATGGTTAGATCGACCGACATGCAGATTCCGGATTCTGCTCGATGCCGACGCTGTCACGCCAGAAGAGGTGAGGCCCGTTGGCGAGGACGGTCAATGCTCTACGCTTGAGCTCGCTCTCGGAAATCCCGCAGATAGGCACGCGCCATCGCCGAGTATGGGGCACCGTCTGCGGCCGTGGCTGTCATCTCGGTGAGGATCCGGCCTTGGAGGAGCCGCAGCCCCCCTGCGGCCACTCCGACAATCGGATGCGCCTGAGTGATCTGCGGCTGATCGATGCTCTGCGCGATGTCTCCGAGATCGCGCAGGAGCTCCTCAAGGAAACGCAACCGCCGGATGATGCCCGCGCGTTCCTGAACAAGCCGTAGGCGGTTCAGCCCGTAGACTTGGATGGAGACCGCGCCTCGGGCGCTAAGGCCCGCGTTTCTCGCTCTCTGTGCGACCACGTCTAGAGCGGGCGAGATGGCAGGTAGGGCCTCAGGCATGCCATCGATCGCTCGAGGATAGACCAGCCCAATGCCGCTATCGTCCGCGAAATGGAAATGGATGTGCTGGTCGGGATCATCCCGGGTTGGATCCAGTAGGAGGGCGAGCTCGCCATCAAAGGCTGAGACCTCGGGGTGAGCGCGCTGTCCCGCGACAGGAAACGCGGACTGCTTTCCAGACGACATCTCAGCGAAAAGGACCCGAAGGTCGGAAACTAAATACGGGGCCTTCTGCTTCCGCCGCCGATTGCAATCCAGGCAGCTCGGAAGAAGGTTTTCCCAATCCATCGCCACCCACCAATAGCCAGGGTGCGTATCGTCCCCGTCCACCTTGGCCTTCGGCCGATAGTGCTCGACATCCACCGGTGCCTGCGCCGCATAGAGACTTTCGCAATAGGCGCATTTGCCGTGGAAGAGCACCTCGAGACGCTGCTTCACATCCGCGTTCTTGTAGGCAGCGAACGAGAAAGCTTCCCGCTTGGCGTTGGGCGCAAGCGGCGCGCTCATGTGAGCGCGCACACGTTCAAGCTCGGTCAGACCACTCGAGTTTCGACGCGATAGCGACGCAGGCGGAGGAGTCGCGCCCCGGCTGACAAACCTCATCGCTCATACCCATCCAAAGCTTGAACGATCAGGCGCTTCGTTTCGTCCTCGAGCGCACGTCTATTCGCCCCTGCGGCTTGTCTGTGCTCGCGCAGGTACTGGCCCAGCGCGTCGGCGACGAGCTGTTGGACCTTGGTCGAACCCAGTGGCAGAGAGGTCATGACCTCGGCCTCGAACGCGCGGAGCGATTTGGCCTCCTCATCACTCAGCTGCGCGCCCGCCTTCCGCAGCGCCAGAATGCTCGCGAGCTGCGCCGTACGCTGCTCCGCTTCAAGGGAGTCAGTGGTGAACATGTCGAAGAAGTCCGACGTGAGCAGCTGCTCGACTGTCAGGTTCTCGACATTCGGCAGATCCACATCACTTTGAACGAAAGTCGGGGCGCGGCCGTCCACCGACAGGCCTACCGACTTGGGCAGTCGGCGAAGCACAACGACTTCCTGATCGTGCATGCCACGGAGACAGAGCGGATCGTGAGTGGTGATGATGAAAGTCGCCGACGGCAGCAGGGTCCTAAGAGCGGGAACGATCCTCATCTTCCATCTCGGGTGAAGGTGCGCCTCGATCTCGTCGATGAGGATGACGGGGGCGGCTTCCGAGAGGGGGCGAAGAGGCTGATGTCCGGAGCCCATCACACCCTGTAGGAAATCACAGACCATTGCGATGACCGACCGGAAGCCAGAAGAGGCAACGCTGAAGGGCGTTCGCGTCCGGGTGCCGCCGGGCTCGACCTCCGTCACGATCAGGCAGCGGCGGTTCTCTTCGTCCTTCTCGATCGCTTCAAGCTTGGCGTCTATTCCAAAGATCGTCTGAAGACTCCTTGCGACGAGCGCAAAGCGGACATCGTCGAGCTTCAACAGCCACTCTTCGGGGTTTCTGAGGATCAGGTCCGAATGGAACAAGGTTTTCACACCGGCCCTGACCGGCGTCCGCGAACTTCGGTCCGAATACTGGCGAAAGGCGCCATAGGCGAAGACGCGAGGGAGACCTCCAGGCCGCTCGAGGTCCGTGAAGTCGTTCGCAATGCCGAGAACGGCCGTCTCACCGCCTTCAAAATGCAGTGTGACCGTCGCCTCCCGAGGTCCCGTGGCAGGGTCGCCTCCCATATAGTCTGGGTCTAGTACAAAACCGTCGGCCGGCCTGCCAATCTGGCGGCGAGCGGCGGGATCCGATAGCGCGAGCGCGACGCCTTCAAGGATCGAGCTCTTGCCTGCGGCATTTTCGCCGAGCACCAGAAGAGCCGCGGCCTCGCCCTCCGGACGACCGAGATCGGGCCGAGGCGGAATCGCAGAGGGCACATTTAAGGTGAGGTCCTCGAGGGCCTTAAAATCATGGAACTGTACCGCGACCAGCTTTCGCGCTCTGTCGACCCTGGACGATCGTACTTGTGTGCGCGTTCGGCGGGGGATTGGACGCCGGACGTCACCCAGAGCGCGTTCGAAAGCCGCGCGACCTAAGGGCGTGCTCAACACCTGACCGATCGTACTGCGCAGCTGCTGACGTCCATCAGGGAGATTCCGATCCAGCCGCTCGCCGGTTCGCTTCACCACACGCCTAAGCAAGGCATACCAGCCACCGCCGAACTCCATGTCGCGGAAGTCATAGGCGACCTTCGTTTCGCCGCCGCTTCGCAGGATCATCTCGGCGTATTGTTCGAACATCTCCCCACGCGCAGCGACGAGATCGTCACGATCGAGACGAAAGACGTCGATTGTCGTCGCGGACGCCTTGGACTGCCCGTGCAAACCGCCAGACAGGTCAAACGAGAGTTTGCTGACCTGTTGGCGGGATGCGCATGGATCAATCACCAGCGATCCGTCTCTATGCGGCCACCGCCAAACCCCAGTGTTCTCGCTCGCGAATGACTCAAACAACTCGTGCGTAGGCAACGGCCCGCGACGGTCGTTCCGCACCGGGAAAAGCCTTCCCGCGGCCTGCCGGCAGCCGGGGCAGATCGGGTAAACGTTTCCCCAATCAGTTCCCAGCCAGCAGTAGTAGAGGTGAGCTTCGGACGACTGAGCGAGCGGCATCGCCTCCGAGATCGGGCGGAGACGGTGCAAACCTAGTGATGCCTTAGATTCACAGAAAGCGCATTTAGCTCGGAAGAGGCTTGATGTTGCTCGGAGGACATCTTCCTCCAAAGGCAAGTCTTGACGTGGCGGAAACTGTTGCGAGCGCTGCGTCGAAGGAGACGACATGAACTCGGCAAGTGCTTTGCGCATCTCCTGAGCTTTGGCACTCCGAAAGATCGTTGGGACGGCGACGCCGCTCCTGTCAAAGAACTGCAAAGCCCCCTCCCCAAACCGTCCGATGCAATGCTGACGATCACATAGAAACCGAATCGCAATCTAGAATAGATTAGATTGTCGCCTACTCGGGGGAGAAGCCGATGAAAATCGACGCCGGGAACGTCAACGCCGTTCCCTCGAAGCGCCTATTTCTTTCTATCATCGCTGACTACGATCTCAATCGGTCGATCTGCGAACTGATCGACAATGGTCTCGACGTGTGGACCCGAGCCGGCAGGCGGCAGCCGATTGTGATCGACGTCCACCTTGACCCGGACGAGCAATCCATTTGCGTCGAGGATGACGCTGGGGGCCTTCCACGAGAGGACTTGGGCGTGATCGTCGGACCAGGTCAGTCTGGCTCGGTCGCAACGGCGCACGAGACGATCGGGATCTTCGGCGTCGGGACCAAGCGAGCCGTTGTCGCCTTGGCGAAGCAGATCGTCATCACGACCCGGTATCAGCACGCCGAGACCTTCCAAATCGGTTTCGACGAGTCGTGGCTGAACGACGAGGACTGGGTGTTGAAGGTGCATCAGGTCGACGATCTGCCCGTCGGGACCACTAGGGTTGAGCTCTATCAACTGCGCCTACTGCTCGACGACGACAACATCAAAATGCTGAGGCACCACCTCTCCGCAACTTACGCAAACTTCCTCACCAATCCCGCCGTTACGATCCGCCTTAACACCGTTCCCTTAGAGCCACGCTTTTTCGACAATTGGGCCTACCCGCCGGAAGGTAGTCCGCAACGCTGGTCTGGGCCGATGCGAACGCCCAGCGGCAAGCTCTTGCGGGTGGACGTGATCGCCGGCCTGAGCAAGGAGTCCAGCCCGGCGTCAGGCGACTACGGTGTCTACTTCTATTGCAACAACCGGCTCGTCGCTCCTGCGATGAAGTCGTTTGAAGTCGGCTTCACCCGCGGCCAGGCGGGCCTACCACACCCCAAGGTCTCGCTGACGAAAGTCATCGTGTCTCTGAATGGGGATGCGGACGAGATGCCTTGGAATAGTAGCAAATCCGACGTCAGCACGAAGCACCATGTATTCACGGCGCTCCACGATTGGCTGGTCACGGTCGTGAAGCACTACGCCACGCTTTCCAGGACGTGGGAGGGCCAATGGCCCGATAAGGTGTTCATCTACGATGACGGCGACATCACCTTCAACAAGGTCGACGACTTTCTAACAGCCAAGAGGGCCGTTCTCCCGAACCTTCCGGTCGTTCGGCCTCGCCTCCCCGTCCGCATCACCAAAGCGAACTCAGGCGTCGCCCAGGCCAAGCCCTATGTGGTGGGCCTGTACGAAGGGGTCGTGGCGGCCCGAACCTTGGTGAAACAGGATCTCAGCCAACGCAACTGGCTGGCGTTCAACCTCCTGGATGTGTCGCTCACCGGCGCGCTCAAGGAGTACCTCGTCAACGACGCTGGCGCCGAGCTCAGTAGCTTGGATCTGGCGCAGTTGATCAACCGCGACAGGACCGTATCGGCGGATCTGCGCGCGCGCGTTCCCCTCCCGGATCCGCTTTGGACCAAAGTTGAGCAGATCGGACGTCTGCGCCACGACCTGACGTTCGGTCGCGCCGCGCCGAAGATTTCGGATGAGCAGTTGGCTGCAGCCGATGCCATTGTTTCGGAAGTTCTAGCTAGGCTCTTCGACGTGAAGCTGACCGCCTAACCAACGCATCACCGACCTTAACCTAGCTCGGCACTTCTGCCGCCCATAGGCGCCAATTGCTGACGTTGGCGCGCCTCCAGGAACGCGACGTTCCGTGAGGGTGCGTCATGCATTCGGCCCGCAGTTTCGGACCGTGCTCTCAAGCTTTCCATGCCCGAGTAGAAGTTGGGATGCTCCTAGTTCTCGAGCTGCTATTCGCCTGGAAACTACGGAGCAAGACTGCGGGTTTTGCCGGGCAGAAGTCCGAACGTCGCCGCCCTCCAGAAGCGCTGCTCGACGCGTTTCATCCGGATAACGCCGGCCGTGTTGAGTCCACGCGCCCAAGCCCGGTTGTTCCAGGTGGGCCCCTCCAGCGCGTAACCGCCTTTTTCGTCCATCAGGATGGAGAGGCTGGCGGCGCCGTCGAAACAGGTCACGTCCCCGGGCCTGGGCTCGAGTACCCGCCCCTCGAAAATGTAGTGAAGCGTCGCCCGCTGCCCGTCGGCGGCGGGCTTCAACTCGGCGATCTTCAACGACGAGGTTTGATACCGGGTCCCCTGGCTTTCGAGTTCGAGGCTGATCTTGAAGAAAGACGTCTCGATCGTAGCCGTCACCGAATGGGTCGCTAGAGGCGGCAGCGTTGCATAGACGGCATCGACATCGACAGGAGGGCCACCGGACTGTTTGGCCGCGTCCTTCAGCGCCTGGACGACCGACCAGTTAGACAGGACCTCGCCCGTCCACACACCGTCGAGCGGCGGCGCGCGACGCCGAAACCAGGGCATCAGCCAGAGAAAGCGCCAGAGGGGCGAGGCCACGAACACCGTCGCCGCCAACGACGTCCAGCTCACGCCTTTGAGCACGGCCTGACCGGCCGCCACGCCGAAGGCCAGCTGGGCGGCGATCAGACCCGCGCATAGGGTCAACACCGCCATCAACCATGTCTTCCAGCCCAGCACAGAATGCACGGTCAACCTCTTGCAAACGAAGTCGCATACCCCAGATATGGGAAGAAGGCCGATCGGGGCAACTAGATGCGGTACAACGCGCACAAGCTTTTCTACCGGCCGGGCACGTTGCCCTGCTTGCGTCATGAGCTGACGATCACCGAGGATCAACGCCAAAAGTTGCTCGGCGTTCGCCGCAAGGCGCGCGCGGCGCTGCGGGCGGGTCTCAAGCGCGCCGGCGAATATCTGACCCAGGCCGAGTACAGCCTCTTGCGCGCCGCTCCGGGCCGGGCCGCGGTCAATCCATCGCAGCTCAGCTTCAATCCGAAGTTCCGGACCCAGGGGTCTTGGGCATACGACACCCTGAACCGCCCGGCCAAGCGCAGCCAGCAGCTGGATCTGGACGACGGGATGTACATCCCGATGTCGATCGTCGGTATCAACCCTTCCATCGCTTCGGGGGTGCTCTTCCTGATCAGCGAGCGCATCCTCGCCCAGCTCTGCCAGGCCGAAGGTTGGACGCTCGACACCAGCAAGAGCATCTGCATTCGGATCGAGGTCGACGCCGAGTGCCACCTCGACGTCAACATCTACGCGATCCCCGACCAGAAGATGGTCCTACTCGAAAAGGCCTTCGCCGAGGCAGCCTCCAACCGCGCCATGGACAGCGCCACGCTCGTCAACGGTCCGCGCGACCTGCGCCTGGACCCCACTGAAATCTACGTGGCCCACAGGAAGAAGGGCTGGGAGCAGTCTGATCCACTGGAGCTGGAAGACTGGTTCCTGAAGGCCGCGGGCCGTCATTCCAGCTGGACCGACCTGAAGCGCATCACCCGTTACCTGAAAGCCTGGCGTGACGAGCGCTGGGACGCCTGCGCGCTCAGCTCCATTGCGCTGATGGTCTGCGCGGTAGAGGCCCTGGACGAGGCCAACAACCCGCCCGTTGCTGGTCGTGACGACGATGGCCTGCTCGTGGTCGTTCGCGCGCTCGCCGAGAAGATCGGCGCCGACATTGAAAACCCGGTCGTTACGGGACGGATGCTCAACGACCACTGGACGGCCGCCGAGAAGGGTCACTTCCAACTGAGCGCCCGGTCTTTCCGCGAGGAACTGGACACGGCCTTGAACAACGAGGCCAGCTCGGGCGGCGTCGTGGGCCGCATCATCAAGCTCTTCGGGCCGCGCGTCCCTAACGACTCGTCCCTGGTCGCGCCACTGGCGACGATCGCGGCCGTACGCTCGACCGCATCGCAGCCCGCCCCCTCCCCGCGGGTCGGCTCGCAGACCTCGGGGTGAGCGAACTGGAAAATCGCGCCTGGTCGTCGATCGACCAGGCGCTGAAGTCCCGCGGCTTTCGCTTCGCGGCGACGCGGGGCGGGCAGACTTCCTATCGAGGCCGTTTGTCGTCGGGCAAGACCGTCGTGCCGATCAGGATCGCGATCGACGATCCGTTGATGATGCCGCCGCCGCAGGTCTTTATCGAAGACGAGGCGATAAGGGGCCGTATCCGGGCCCACGTGAACGAGGACGACAGTTTCTGCTACGCGGAGGCCCAGGTCGAAGAATACGACCTCTATAACGGCGGCGGCGCAATCCTGCGCGTCCTGGAATCGGTCAAGACGACGCTGGACCAGGTTCTTCACGGCTCCACGACCGACGACCTGCAACGCGAGTTCATCGCTTACTGGAAGCCTGAAACCTTCCTGCATTCCGACCTACCGTCCGGCTTCCAGGGGCCGGCCGTATCGGTCGATTGGGTCAGGGACGAACGGCACGGCAAGCTCGTCACCACCGTCGACCGCGCCAAGCGATGGCAGCAGCCGAAATCCAAGACCGGCAGCGCCTTCGTGATCCGCGTAGATCGACCGCTGAACACCGTCATGGCCGGGGGGCCAGGTAAAAGCCTGGCTTCGCTCCGCGCCTGGCTAGGAAGTTTTGTCGATGACCTGGGCGCGCTGAACACGGCGCTCTCGTCCGACGTCATCGACGGCGGGACCCTTGTCGTCGTCGCGCCGAACGGGTCGGTCGGCGCAACCTTCTGCTGGCCCGAGGTCGCGAAGATAGCGTTTAAAAAGGCCCCCCTCGTCCGCCGCATGCGGGCGATCGCTCGAGGTGAAGCCGGTATGGTCCTGGAAAGATCCGTCACCGACAGCCTGGCGCTGCCGGACCTGGTGAATGCGCGGCTCGCCGAGCCGTCGGCGCTGCTGGGCAAGTCGATCGCCGTGGTGGGTGCCGGCGCGATCGGATCGAGGGTCTGCCTGGAGCTTGCGCGCTGCGGCGCCGGAGCCGAATCGTCGCCGCTCCTGATCGTCGACCCGGACCTCTATCAGGCGGTGAACTTTCCGCGCCATGTCCTGCCCATATCAGCGGTGCGGACCAGCAAGGCCCAGGCCATGGCCGATGAGGTCCGCCGACTTCATCCGGCCTTGACCGTCGAGTTCGCGCCGCTCGATGTGTTCAAGATCCTGCAGCGCGTGGCGCGATACGACCTGGTCATCGACGCGACCGGCTCCAACCCCGTGGGGCTGCGGCTGAACGCCGAGGCTTTCGAGGCCCGGCGGCAGGGCAATACGTTCCCGCCCATCCTGCACGCCTCGATTCACGGCAACGGCCTGGCGGTGCAGACCGTGCTGGTGACGCCGACGGCACATGCGTGCCTGAAATGCCTGCGTCCAGAGCATGGAGAGTTCAAAGCAAACCCCCTGAAGCCGGGCGTCCAGACGCAGTTCACCTCGGCGGCCTGCGGCGACGGCGCCCATGTCACCTACGCGGCTACCGCGCCGGCCTTGGCCGCGGCGCTGGTCGTTCAGGCAGTGTTGGAGTGGGCCGACGATCCCGCCGCGCCGGGACCTAGGGTCCGGTCTCGGGTTCTCGATCCGGAGCGGGCCAACGCACCGAAGGACCGCAGCTGGGGCCAGGACGCCCAATGCCCCGCCTGCGGCTTGCGCCCGGAATGAACCAGGATGTCGTCGGGGTGCTCGTCGATCGGGCCGCGCTTGCCAAGGTCCGGGGGCTAGCGGGCCGCTCCCGGTTCGAGATGGAAACCGGTGGCGTCTTAGTGGGCTGTCGGCGCGGCGGCTATCTGCATGTGACGGACGCCTCGGCTCCGCAGGCGAGCGACCGCGCCTCGCCATTCAGATTCTGGCGATCTCCGCAGGGACACCAGGCTTTTGCCGAAGCGGCCTGGCGAAAGTCGCGCGGCCACGTTAGCTATATCGGCGAGTGGCATTCACACCCCGAGGACGAGCCTTCGCCCTCCTCGATCGATCGTCAATCCTGGGCGACGACCTTCGCGTCCCATCAGCGACCGCTCGTCTTTGTCATCGTTGGTCGCCAAGGGCTTTGGCTGTCGGTGCAATCGTCCTCGGCTTCGGCCAAGGCGCTGATCGTTCGAGAAGACGACGGTACCGGCCAGCTGTTTAGCTGATCGAGCTGGCGACGAGAGCGAGTTTTAGAGCTCGCGGAGGCCGGGGCCCCCTGCCAATTGCCGCCATTGGCGCTCCGCCAGGAACGCGACGTTCCGTGGAGATGCGTCACCGACGAGCTACGCACTGGCGGATACAGCAGCTCGATGGCACCTATGCCCCCCTAAGGGCGGCGGGCGTAGCGACAGGACGATTGCTCAGGTAGGTGTCCCACTGCGCTTGCAGACGCTTCTGCCGAAGCTTGTAGAGGAACGGGAGGGTCATCGGGGCGGCTTCGACAGCGGCGTTGTAGTCCACCATCAGGATGAGGATGTCGCCAATTGGTGCCTGACCCGCCTGGGCGGCGTTCAGCCTCAGTCTGATGTTGCAGATTGACCTTGCGGCAGACCGGTGGCCGGCGAGTGCGCCGAAAACGTCCGACGAAAGGAAGAAAGCTAGAAGCGAGAGGACTACGCGCGCGAGGGAAACCCGCATCTCGGTGTTGTCGCTAGGCATGAGTAGCAACCATCCAACAGCGGCGCCGGCGGCGATGAGCCCCAGGAAAACGGCCATGACGGCCCCGCTCGCTTCCTGCAGCTTCTCGGTCCAGAAGGCCGACTCTTCCAGCATCTCCGCCATTCGCCCGCTTCCGGGCGGGGCTTGCGTTGCCCAGTAGCTCGTCCCAGCCTGCTTCGAGGCCTCAGTTTCCGCAACGCTAAACGACTGGAAAATTTGGAATAGCTGCGCCGGAGACGGACGGTCAGTGAACGCCTCCAGGATCATGCTGACCCGGCGCGCCTGATCGCCATCCTCCTTGTAGCGCCGGTGCTTGCCCGCGACGTAAAGCCACGCAACCAGCAGAACCGCCCCCACGACCGCGAGGTAGAGTTGAAGCGTCCCGTCGTTCGAAAATACCGACGCGGCGGCGGTCGCGGAGATGAGGAATTGCGAAATGAGGACCCAGATCCGATAGGACTGAGACCACGCACCGGACGGGCGCGCCCCTGGCCAGGGCCTTGCGCTTGGCCAGCAGGCGCAGGGCCTGACGGCGGCCTTCACCGGCGCTGACGAGATAGTAGCCGGTTTCCTTGCCGTCCTTGACCTCGGGCTCGACGACGAGCGGTTGGAGAACGCCCTTGTAGGTGATCGAGGCCGCGCGCGAGGCGATCACCTCGGCGCTATGGCCCACGCGCCGGACGTTCTTGGGCGAGGCCTTGAGGCGATTGAGCGGAATATCCCGGACCTCGCCGTACTGGACGACGATGCGGGCGGGACCTGCGGCCTTGCCGCTGCTGGAGGCGGTGGCGGGGGTCTCTGAGGTGGTCATTGAAGCCTCCTTGGGCTGTCAGGGTTCGAGCGCAAAAGGCGCGCTCGAACCCGGCGCCCGTCGGCGAGACCCAGGTGTGCAAGCGGAGGGGCGGCTTCGCGGGGACCCGGCTGCAGGGCCCGAAGGGACCGAAGCTGGGCGGAAGCCGATCCGAAGCGCGCCGAGGGCGGAGCCCTAAGTCCCGCGGCCGCGGCAGCGGCGCAAAAGAGCCCTCCGGTGGGCCTGTGGACCGGCCCGGCCGAAGGCCGGCACGAGCGTCCCGACCCGGACCGGGCCTTCGCAGAGATGGTCCCTCGCCTGTCGCCGGCCGGCCGCGCCTTCCCTCGGGCCCTGGCCGGCGGCATGGTGCGACGAGCGATTCAAGGACGCCCGCCCATGGCCAAAAAGCCCAGCACAAGCGACGGCGAATGGCTCAGCGCCTTGGCCCTGGCCCTGGTCGAGACCGGCTTTCGCAATTCGCGTCTGGAGGAACTACACGCCGGCGTCTCGCCCGACACGGCCGTGGGCGACTACAGCGACGTCAAGGTGGTCACGCCTTATGGCGAGATCGCCTGGTCGCGGGTCTCGCGGCTGGACGACGAGGAAATGAAGGCGCTGATGATCGAGGTGGTCGATCGCGTCTACACGATGCTGACCCACCCCGAGCCGTTCATGCGGCTGGCGGGGGGCCCCGCGCTGGAACAGGCCGCAGCTTGATCCAGCCATGATGGACGTCGTGGCGCGGTGGGAGGCTCGCCAAGCCGGACTACCCGAAGACGAGATCTTGACGACCTGGCCGCGCGACGAGGCCAAGCGCTTGCCGCCGATCCGAGCAGCGGGCCGCCGCCTACCTGGTCGAGCTCGAGCAACCCTATGAGCCGTATGCGTTCGAAGCCACGCCCGAGGCGATGCGCAAGCTTGCCGAGGCGCCGATCGCCGACCCGGCCTGGATCGCCAAGGCGCGCTATGCCCTGCGATCGGGTGCTGCGGAGTGGGAGCGCGCCCAGATGGAAACACTCGATGCTTGGGAGGAGACTGCCTACGGCCAGGACTGAGGTGACAAGGGCGCGCGGGCGACGCAGGGTCCGCGTTTCGATTCCCCCACTCAAGGATTTCCCATGAACACCGCCGACATCGCCGAAGCCCTGGCCGCCGACGACAAGATCACCAAGACCCAGGCCAAGTCCCTGGTCGACGGCGTCTTCAAGGCGATCGCCGAGGCCGCCACCAAGGGCGAGGAAGTCTCGATCCCCGGCTTTGGCAAGTTCAAGATCCAGGACAAGCCGGCCCGCACCGGCCGCAATCCGGCCACCGGCGCGGCCGTCGAGATCGCCGCTAGCAAGAAGGTCGCCTTCACGCCGGCCAAGCAGCTGAAGGACGCCGTCAACGGCTGACGGCCAGGCGTCGGGGCTGGCCGTCGCAGAGATGGTCCCTCGGCGCCCCACCGACCACGGGCGCTGTGACCTGAGCCGCATCGTGCGTTGCTCAAGGCCTCTAGCCCCGACTAAGGCGAAGGTTGAAAGTTGGCGTTCGAATCCCGTCGCGCGCATCCAACTTCCAGCCGTCACGCCCTGTCATGTCGTATATCCCCAGATCTCTGAGCTACGTCGAGAACAGCGAAACCCTTTGGGTCGATGACCACGCGCTCGTCGGCCTGAGCCCGCCCCTGGTGATCCTTGGTGAGCCGGGGATGGGAAAGTCGGATCTGATGGCCCAACTGGCGCTGCGCGCCGGCTATCGAGGCGTCACGGCCAGACAACTCGTCAGGTCGGGGATCCGTGGTTCCATCGGTGACGACGTCCTTGTCATCGATGGCTTGGACGAGGTCGGCGCGAGCCAGGACGCGGAGGCCATCGAACGAGTGCTCCAAGCGCTGGCCAAGCTTGGTTTTCCTCAATTCGTGCTGGCATGCCGCGCCGCTGATTGGCGGGGCGCCGTCGCGCGTGGGGACATCGCCGCAGAGTATCAACGTGCGCCAATCGAACTCCATCTCAAGCCCTTCACGCGCGCGAAAGCAGCCAGCTTTCTTGCCGACAAGATGGCGGACGATCGCGCCCAGGCGGCGTTGACGCACCTGGAAACCAAGGGACTGGCCGACCTCTACGGCAATCCCCTGACCTTGATGTTGCTCAGCCGCGTTGCCGCCCGGGACGGCCGGTTGCCTGAGAACCAGGCCGATCTGCTGACCAAGGCTTGTGAGATCCTGCGCAGTGAGCAGCAACGGCAGGACACGGGCTTGGCCCGCCTAGATGCCGATAGCGCCCTGGATGCGGCCGGTGCGGCCTGCGCGGCGCTGCTCCTGGCCGACGCCGAAGCCGTTTCTTTAGTGGCATCGGGCGCAGTGCTCGAAGGCGACATCCACGAAGGCGAGATTGCGACCCTGCCCGGCGGGGCGGAGGTTCGAACGGTTCTTGGCAGCGCCCTCTTCCGCGCGGCCGCTGGCGATCGGCGCTTCATGCCGATCCACCGCGCCGTCGCCGAGTGGCTCGCCGCTCGGTGGTTGGGCAGGACGCTGCCTGCCAACAACGACGGACGGCTGACCGCTTTGTTGACGGCCGCCGGCGGCGTGCCTGCGAGCCTTCGCGGCCTCCACGCCTGGCTGCCCTACTTTCGTCCTAGCCTTGCCGCGCGGGCGATCGCCGCCGATCCCTACGGTCTGGTACGCTATGGCGCGGTCGACAGCCTGTCCCTGGAGCAGGCCCGGCATTTGCTAGCCGCCTTGGAGCGCCTTGCTGCGCATGATCCCTTGTTTCGTTCAGGCGATTTTGCCCGACAAGCCGCCAACGGTTTGGCGTGCATCGAGCTCCGGTCAGATTTCGAACGTATCCTGTCCGACAACAATGCCGGCTATCACCTGCGTAGCCTTCTCCTGGAGGGGCTGACGGATGGCCCGCTGAACGAGGCCCTGGCGCCTTGCCTGATCCACATCTTGCGCGACACTTCAGGCGTTCACGTGTTTCGCGAGCGGGACGCGGCGCTTCAGGCTTTGCTGCAGGTCAAGGAGACCGTCATCGACTGGCCGCAAACAGCGGCCTTCCTCGCCGCTCTACCCAATGAGGACGACAGGCGCCTGGCGGTGGAATTGATTGCCGACGTTGGGCCGACACGGTTCGACGCCGAGCTCATAGCACGCTGCATTCTTTCGTATTTGCGCCTTGGCCCGGACCCAGCCGGTCAAAAGGCGCACGTGAATATGGGGTCGCTCGACATGCTGACCCCGCACCTTTCCCCTCAAGACGCCGCCGCCGTTCTAGACGCCCTGTGCCGACAATTTCGCCGTCCCCAAGACACCGATTGGGAGGCCAGCTTCGAGCTTTCCCACTTCGTGTCCGGGCTGATGGCGCGCGCCATCGACAGGGGTGACAACGACCCGGCCAGGGTCCTGAGTTGGCTTCGGTCCTTCGCGCCGGACGAGGAGTATTCCTCCGGCGCCGCCGATCAATTTCCAGCCGTCCTTCAACAGCGACCAGCCTTGCGCCGGGCGATCCAACGGCACGCTTTGCTGGTCGAGCGCGATCACGGCTCTCTTTGGGATAGGCGCTGGCGGATGGTCGCTCTTTGCTCCGCCTTGGCCTTGAACCAGAGCGATCTCGTTGAGCTCTTCGACGCCGTCATGCGCCTATCGCCTCAAGACCCCGAGGTCGCCGACCTCTGGCGCGGCCTTGTGGATGAGGCCCGCGGTCAGACAGGGTTGTCCCCGTCGATTATCGCCGCCGCCGAACCCTTTGCCGAAGGCTCACCAGAGCTGGAGCTCTATCTTGCGCAAAGTATCCCCGCGCGCGTCGCCACCGATTGGGAGATCAAGGCCGCAGCCAGACTCGAAAACGCCAACGCCAAGCGCGAACGCAAATGGGCCGAACAGCGCGCCGTCTACGGGCTTCACCAAGCTGAAGTCGAGGCCGGAGAGCTCAGGGGTGTCCTAGGCCCGGCCAAGGTCTATCTCGGTACTGACCACAGCCTGAAGTCAGAGCCGACGGGGCGCAGACGCCTAACCCGATGGCTAGGCCCTGATCTTACTGCAAGCGCCTTGCGCGGCTTCGAAGCGGTCCTTCACCGGCCTGACCTGCGAACACCTGCCGACATTTCGACGACCTTTGCGGAAAGCAAGGTCCCCTCTGTGATCTATCCGCTCCTGGCCGCTCTCGCCGAGCGCCTCGACGACGGCCGAGGCATTGACGATATCGCCGACGATACGCTGATGTCGGCGCGCATCGCGCTTTTCAACACGCCCCTCTGGGACACGCCGATGTTGAAACCCTTGGGCGATGCGCTCGACGCCCATCTCTGGGCGGATCCGGGTTTGGAGGAAGCCTTCTGGCGTCTTCTCATCGAGCCCGAGCTCGAAGCGCGTCGCTCGCCCGTTCGAGGATTGAACGTGCTCATGCGCGCAAAGCGTTCCACAGAGCTGGCTTGCGACCTGGCCAAACAATGGCTGGCGACATACCCCTCGATGAGCCATGACGCGCTTGAACTTCTCGTCGATCGGCTAATTACGGCTAGCCTGGTCGATGAACTTGTCGTCCTCGCCAAGACCAAGGCGCAAACGGCCATCACCAGTGATGGTGAATTCGACCTATGGCGCGCGGTGCTTTTCCTGGGCGACTTCGAGAAGTTCGTAGACGACCCGACCGTCAGTGAACCGACTGCGACGCTCCTCTGGGCCGTGCTTACGCGCCTTCGCGCTCGTGATTGGCGTGATCGTCCCACGGTTCGGCTTTCGGCCGATCAAACCGCTTGGCTGGTGCGAAGCTACCGCCGCGATTTTCCCAGGAAAGAACCGCCGGCGGACGGATGGATCGGCAACCACAGCGGCTGGGAGGCCCATCAGCAGCTCTATGGCTTGATCGACCGCCTCGCATCGGATCCAGCCCCGCGAGCTACCGAGTTGCTCGATGAACTTTGTGAGAGTCCTCGCGACGACTACAGCGACTACCTGCGGGCGGCAGCCGCTGCTCAGGCTCGCACCCGGATCGAAGCCACCTATCAGCCTGTGCCGCTCGAAGCCTTGCGTGGGCTCTTGCGGGACGAGCCGCCAAGGACGACGGGCGAGCTGCGCCAAGTGCTGATGGATGTCTTGGAAAAGGTCCAGGGCCTGGTCCACGGCAGCGACACCGACGACGTATCGACGTTCCACGGACCAAACGGGCCGTTGGGCGAGAATGACTGCCGCAACAGCCTGCTCCGGCTCATGAACGGCCTGCTCCCTTATGGGATAGCTCGGATCCCGGAGCGCGCCATGCCCTTCGGCAAGCGCGCTGACGCAGCATTCGCTTTGCGCGACCTTCAGCTTCCCATGGAGATTAAGGGCCAATGGCATCCTGAGCTTTGGGAAGCGGTTGAGACGCAACTCGGCGCGCGCTACGCGATAGACTGGGCTGCGCAAGGCTGCGGGATTTACCTGGTGCTCTGGTTCGGCGCCGAAGTTCCAGCGCGAAAACGCGTGAAAGCCCCCGCGTCCAGTCCTGCTCCGGCCACACCTCAAGCAATGCGCGAAGCCTTGGCTGCACTCGTACCACCGCGCTACGCAGGCCAGATCGACGTGTTCGTCCTCGATGTCAGCCGCAAGGACCCATCGCTCGGTCACTAGGTTTCCGCGGCCACAGGACCGGGCGTGCGATGGCGGCTGAGAACGCTGGAGGCCCAGCCACACTTGCGCCCGCAGCGACCGAGTCGATCGATCCACTGAAAATTCGCCTTGCCGCCGATGCGATCTCTGGGCGGGAATCGTCCTGCCCAGCATGGTCGTTAACCATCTCGACAGCTGGGAGGAAAACGAGAATGACGACGATGTGGGGCGCGCTGCGCCAAGCGGCGGATCGCCGCCTCTCGGCCGACAGCGATGCAGTCCTGATCGATGGTCAGCGCTTCATCAGCCTGCACCACCGCGATGGCGCATTCCTGCGCGGCAGCGGCCAGTTCGCATTCAGCCGTCGCGCGCCGGACGGAGAGCGAACGATCCTGCACATGGAGCGGGCCAGCGACATCTCCCTGGCCGCGGGTCCTGGCCATCCGGCCTGGAGCGCCGCCCTCAGCGACGGCATGAACGAGTTGCTCGTCCGGCTCGCAGACTGAATGCGTGCCGGCGGCGGGTCTAGCGCTTTCCTGGCGCGGGCGGCCTGGACGATGCAATCGCTATGCGGATCCCCATATCCGCCTTCCCTGCCCCATCGGACCGCGCCATGACCAAGCCCCTGAAGATCGACTTTGTGTCCGACGTCTCCTGCCCCTGGTGCGTGGTCGGGCTGGGCGGCCTGGAGGCGGCGCTGGAGCGGGTCGGCGACCTGGTCGATGCGCAGATCCATTTCCAGCCCTTCGAGCTCAACCCGGACATGCCGCCCGAAGGCGAGAACATCGTCGAGCACGTGGGCCGCAAATACGGCGCCACCCGCGAGCAATCGGCGGCCAATCGCCAAGCGATCCACGACCGGGCCGCCGCCGTCGGCTTCACCATGGCCACCGACGAGAACAGCCGCATCTACAACACCTTCGACGCCCACCGCCTGCTGCATTGGGCGGGCGAGGTCGGCGATCAGACGGCGCTGAAGAAAGCCCTGTTCGAAGCCTATTTCACCGACAATCAGGCCCCGTCCGAGCATGAGACGCTGGTGCGGGCGGCGATGAAGGCAGGCCTTGACCCGCACGCCGCGCTCGAGGTCCTGACCTCCGGTCGCTACGCGCGAGAGGTCCGTGAGGCCGAACGCGCCTGGCAGGCGGCCGGGATCAGCTCGGTGCCGGCCGTGGTCATCAACGACCGCTATCTGATCTCGGGCGGCCAGCCGGCCGAGTATTTCGAGCAGGCCTTACGCCAGATCGCCGGCAAGGCCTGAGCGGCCGCGCCGCCTGACAAGGTCGGATCCGACACGGCCAGGCGGCGCGGCGCTGACCTAAAGCCCCAGGAGGGACCAGCCCAACGTCGGCGCGGCGATGACCACCGCGGCCGCCAGAATAACCAGGACGACAAGCACAGGCAGACCCCAGCCCTCGGCGGTGGCGGTGACGTAGGTGCCTTCGATCTTGAGACGGTGACGAGACTTCATGGGCGATTGCTCCAGTGGCGAGGCCCTCAGCATCACCGAACGCGATAATCGCGCGAGGCGGTTTGGGTGGCCACACCCTGGCGTCACGACCAAATCTCGTCGCGCCTAGCTCGTTGTAGACGCGTATTCGACAACCAGCCGATCCGCGCTCCGACCGTGAAAGGCAGGTTGGCTAGCCCTTTTGTTTGCCGCCGCGCCTCTTCGCTCCCGCTTTCTTCCCGCCCCCAGCCGCATCACCGTCGCTTGAGGTCTCATCGGACGGCGCGGCCTTGGCCTTTCCCTCCGCGGCGCGGACACGGGCAAGGTGCTCCAAGAGCACCTTACCGTCGCTCGTAAGATAGCGACGCGGTCCAACAAGCGACTGGATCAGGGCCACACCGCCGACGACGAAGGTCGCAAGGGCGGCCGGCAAAGCTAAAGGTTCCAGTAGGTTGCGCATGTGCGGCAAACTGAGACCTTGCACCCTGAAAGCCACGTAGACCAACATCGGCATAAGCGTGACCGCGATGGCGTATTGCGGGCGCGCCTTCAGGAGACCGATTGATCCTTCGACGACCCCCGCCGCCGCGAGCCGACCGAACATCGCCGCATAAGGCAGCGCTTTGGGGGCGATAATGATCCGCGCCCTGCGCCGCGCCATCGCTAGAAAGATGGCGTCGTCGGGCTCCAGACGTTTGACCATGGCGAGCAGACGTGCGCGGGCTCCATCGCCGGACCGGATCGCTACCAGGGCCGCTCGCCAGAAACTGGCCAGTTCGGGATCCACCGCCTCATCGACCTGACTGGCGCCCGCGGCCCATTCATCCATTTCAGGCTCGTCAGCCAAATCGTCATAGCTACGACCCGGTCCAACCCGAGCCGCGACTATCATGTGCTGTTCGGCGCGCTCGACGGCCTTGGCCCGTCGCCGCCGGATGCGCTCTTCAGCGTCCTCCCCCCAGGCATTGCCATAGGCCTTGAAGACCGGCCCGAGCAGATACTCGCGAAGCTTGGGTGAGAGGACGTGGTCTAAAGTCTTGCCCGCGACCACAAGCGCCGTACCCGTCGGATCGGCCATAAGATCCCCCTTTGAACCCGTTCTTCACAGCGCAGCCTATTGGCGACTCGAGCGTGTGAACAGGACATCGATCGCCTCGACAGCGCCAAGCGATGTCGCCCGCTCGCCATCCATTCTTTGGTGGCCAACGCCGTGCACTAGGCGAACGAAGAGCGGCCGATCCCCAAAGGATCGGCCGCCCCGGCCAGGGCAAGCTTGCCCGCGCCCGCCGCGCCCGTTCCCGCGCCGCCAAAGCCCGCCGCGTCAACGGGCGCGGCGGGCTCGGCCTTCTAGTATTCCTGCGCCAACATCAGCGTCAGCACCCGCTTGGTGATCGCCGGATCGGCCGGATCGGGCGAGGCCATGCAGAGATCCAGGTCGTAGTAGTCGATCTTCCAGAAGAGCCGCTCGCCTCCGACCTCGAACGCGCCAAAATCGCGTTCGCCGTGCGGGTCGTTGGCTTCGGAGAAGTCGGCGAAGTCCGACACGGCGGCGACGGCCTTGGCCTGGTCGGCCTTGGGCAGGGCCTGGACGCCAGGCGTCAGTACCCAGAGCGCGCCGGGCTCGGCGCGGCAGGCGTCGTTCAGCACCGCGATCGCGGCGGTATGGTCATCCTCGGTCATGAAAGTCTCTCCTCGAGTGTTCGGGTTCGAGCGCAAAGGCGCGCTCGAACCCGGCGCCCGTCGGCGAGACCTGGGTGTGCAAGCGGAGGGGCGGCTTCGCGGGGACCCGGCTGCAGGGCCCGCAAGGGACCGAAGCTGGGCGGAAGCCGATCCGAAGCGCGCCGAGGGCGGAGCCCTAAGCGGTGCGCGCTCGCGAGCGCGAGCGCTCATGACAAATGAAGCCGGCAAGGAGACCGCGCAAAGCGCGTGTCGGAACGTCCGCGTCGAGCGGCCGGCGGCGACCAAAAGTCGCCCGCCAGGCGTCGCGCCCGTAGGAGAGCCGAAAGGCTCGGGACCGAGCGTGACCGCCGGCCGCTCTCCCTATGGGGTGGAGCGTGGCGCGAAAGCGCCGCGCGGGAACCCCGCCCAAGCCCGCACCGTCACGACGCCTACGAGCGCCGGAAAGTTCCCATTTCGTTCTCACCCTGCTAGGCTGACCTGGTGATGGAGTCGTCGCCGCGCAAAATCATCCATATCGACATGGACGCCTTCTTCGCGTCGGTGGAGCAGCGCGACGATCCAAGCCTTCGCGGCAAGTCGGTGGCGGTCGGATCGCCGGCGGCGCGCGGCGTGATCGCCGCGGCCAGCTACGAGGCCAGGAAGTTTGGGGTGCGCTCGGCCATGCCGTCGAGCACGGCGCTGCGCAAATGCCCGGGCCTCGTCTTCGTGCCGCATCGCTTCGAGGTCTATCGGGCGGTCTCGCGCCAGATCCACGAGATCTTCGCCGACTACGCCGACCTCATCGAGCCGCTATCGCTGGACGAGGCCTATCTCGACGTCACCGGCGACAAGGCCGGCGTCGCCACCGCCACCCAGACCGCCAGGATCATCCGCGAGCGCATCCGCGCCGAGACGGGCCTGACCGCCTCGGCCGGGATCTCCTACAACAAGTTCCTGGCCAAGATGGCCAGCGACCAGAACAAGCCCGACGGCCAGTTCCTGGTGGCGCCGGGCCAAGGGGAGGCCTTCGTCCAGACCCTGCCCATCGGCCGCTTCCACGGCGTGGGCGAGGTCACCGCCGCCAAGATGAAGGGCCTGGGCATCCACACCGGCGAGGATCTCAATCGCCAGTCGCTGGCCTTCCTGCAGGAGCATTTTGGCAAGTTGGGTCCGTGGTTCTACGGCATCGCCCGAGGCGTCGACGAGCGACCGGTCAATCCCGACCGCGAGCGCAAATCGTCGGGGTCGGAGACGACCTTCGCCGCCGACCTGGCCGACACCGGCGCCATCGAGGCCGAGATCACCGCCCTGGCCGACAAGGTCTTTGCCTGGTGCCAGAAGGCCAGCGCCTTTGGCCGCACCGCGACGGTCAAGATCAAGTATGCCGACTTCGAGCAGGCCACGCGCCGACGCTCGCTATCGGGGGCGATCGTCGAGCAGGAGACCCTGCGGTGCCTGAGCCTGGATCTCGTCCGTTCGGTCTTCCCGTTGCGGGCCGGGGTGCGCCTGCTGGGCGTCACCGTCTCCAACT
This sequence comes from Caulobacter zeae, assembly GCF_002858925.1. Taxonomy (GTDB): domain Bacteria; phylum Pseudomonadota; class Alphaproteobacteria; order Caulobacterales; family Caulobacteraceae; genus Caulobacter; species Caulobacter zeae. Next base: position 167,821 of record NZ_PJRS01000041.1, on the reverse strand, counting down.
TCGACGCCGCGGCGACCGCCGCCACGGCCCGGCAGGCCGCCCTGCCCGTCTGAGGCTTTCAGGATGATCTCCCACCAGCCCAGCCTCTTTGCGCCTGAGGATCTCACCATCGCCCTGCCGCGCCATGCGGGCCCCGAAGGACTCGTCTACCAGGACGAGCTGGTCACCGACGACGAAGAGCGCGATCTTGCCGGCGCGATCGCCGCCCTGCCCTTCGCGCCGTTCCAGTTTCACGGCTACGAGGGCAATCGCCGAGTGGTCTCCTTCGGCTGGGCCTATGACTTCGCCCGCCAGGTGCTGGAGCCGGCGGCCCCGGTCCCCGATTTCCTCTTGCCGCTGCGAGCCAGGGTCGCAAGGCTGGCCGGGCGAGCGCCGCAGGACTTCCAGCAGGCCCTGGCCATCGAATATGCGCCCGGCGCAGGCATCGGCTGGCATCGCGACCGCCCCCAGTTTGAGATTATCGCCGGGGTGTCGCTCTTGGCCCCCTGCCCCTTCCGCTTTCGCCGCCCCTCAGGCCAAGGCTGGGAGCGGTTCACGCTGCGCCCTGGCCCACGCTCGGCCTACATCCTGACCGGACCTGCGCGCGAGGCCTGGGAGCATTCGATCTCGCCGGTGGAGGCCCTGCGCTACTCAGTGACCTTTCGCACCTTTCGCAAGCGCGGCTGACCGAGCAGCCATTTGATCAGGCCTCGCCTTGGCCGGGAACCAGTTCAGGCCGGCGCGGTTCTATAGCCGTCCAGGCAGCGCCATTCGTGGTCCTGCCGACACCAAGCGGCTCGGCTTTACGCCCCCCCGACTGACGCCGGGCCGCACTTTCCTTCTTCCGGACACGTTGCGTCGCGCCAGTCCGCTGACGACATTGGCGATGCGATGCGCACACCCGACGATCTGGATCACGAGGCCGAGCGTCTGCGGCTCGAAGCCGAGGGCGAGACCGATCCTAAGTGGGCCCTTGGCCTTCAGCACATGCGGCGCAGTTCAACGCAACTGGCCGCCATCCTCCGCGAACTGGCGGCGGGCGGCTCGCGGACGCCTGGTGAAGACGAAGCTGCCTAGGCGACCTGACGGCCGCCGCGCAGCGCGTCCAGCTGGCCAAGGATAGCGGCCATCGGTCCGGCCGCCGGCGCGACATAGCCCTCGCTGTCGAGGCCGTCAGCCAGGATCGCCGCCAGCGCGGCGCGGGCGCGGCTGACCCGGCTCTTGATGGTGCCGACCGCCACGCCGACGATCTCGGCGACTTCCTCGTAGGGCAGGCCGCCGGCGCCGACCATGATCAGGGCCTCGCGCTGCTCTGTAGGCAGCAGCGCCATGGCGCGGCGAACATCGTCGAGCTCCAGCACCGCATGAGGATCGTCATAGGCCTTGAGCGTGCGCTCGGCCTGTTCCTGGTCGAGCGGCTGCTGGCGCCAGGAGCGGCGCTTTTCCGAATAGAACTGGTTGCGCAGGATCATGAAGGCCCAGGCCTTGATGTTGGTCCCCAGCTGGAAGCTGGCGCGCGCCTGCCAGGCCTTGGCCAGGGCGTCCTGGACCAGGTCGTCAGCAGCGGCGGCGTCGCCGCACAGCGAGCGGGCGAAGGCGCGCATGTGGGGGATGACCGGGATCAGAGCGGCGCGGAAAGCCTCGTCTGCGTGGTCGGTCATGGTCGGTCTCCGTCAAGCGCTCGGAGGCTTAACGGGGCTGATCGGCATTTGGCTCCACGAAGAGTTCGCCAGGCGACGGAACTCACTCACCGAACGACCGCCAGAACGCTCGCGAACCGTGCTCTTCGCCCGTTGGCCGGTCGCCTCCTTGCCCTCAGCGCCGGCGCCCAAAGCGCCGGCGCGCGCGGCCACCAGCCGCGCCGCCCTGCCCTCCCAGCCGCGCCAAGCCCTGAGCCTACCGCGCGCTGAAAACGTGCACCTCGCCTTGGTCGGCGGCGATGGTGAAGAGGTCGCCATTGATCGCGACGTCCCGGGCCATGGCCTCGTAATCGATATAGAGGCGCAAGGCCTGCGGGATCTCGATGGTCTCTTCGGTCAGTATCTGGACATAGTCGGCGAGGCTGGAAAACCGGCCATGGTAGCCGTCTTCCAAGGCCTCCTCGGCCTGGTCGAGATCGCCATTGAAGTGGTCCAGCACCAAGGCCCCCAGCGTCCCGCGCTCGCGCAGGAAGGCGGCGATCTCGACCACCTTGGCCATCGGCATGTATTCGCCGATCTCCACCCCGCCAAAGTCCTCATAGTCGTGGATCGCGTACTCTTCGGCCCCCGGCTGCGGCGAGGCGGCCAGCATCAAAGCCACCGCCTCCAGCACGGCCTCTTGGTCATCCTCGACCTTGATCCAGGCGCCATGCAGCTGGCCGCAATTATAGGCCGCCAGACAGGCGACATAGATGCGGGGCTCAAGGATTTCAGCATCTTGTCCCATGGTCCTCATCCTTAAAGACAGGGGTTCGTCATCGAACCCTTGCCCGTCGGCGAGACCGGGGGTGCAAGCGGCGGCGCCGGCTTCGCGGGGACCCGGCTGCAGGGCCCGAAGGGACCGAAGCTGGGCGGAAGCTGGTCCGAAGCGCGCTGGGGGCGGAGCCCCAAGCCCACCCGGGCGCGGAGCGCCAGAACAGAGAAGCGCCGCGGCAGCGGCGGGAAAGACCGATGCGCGCGCGTCAGCGAGCGCTCATGACGAATGAAGCCGGCAGGGAGACCGCGCAAAGCGCGTGTCGGAACGTCCGCGTCGAGCGGCCGGAGGCGACCCCCAACTCTTCGCTTAAGGGGTCGCCCGCCAGGCGGCGCGCCCGCAGAAGAGCCGAAAGGCTCGGGACCGAGCGTGACCGCCGGCCACTCTCCGTATCGGGTGAAGCCGGGCGCGAAAGCGCCCGGCGGGAGCCCCTGGTGACCGAGCACAACGCCTCAAGGTCGCAGGGTCGCGATCTCGCCGCAAACGCGCATTGCGCTCACTGGTGCGAAATGAGAACAATATAGGAACATTCAAGAGCTTCCCATGCCGCCCAACCGCGCCGATCCGCGCGCGCGCCCCCGCGCGCCAAGGGCGCCTCGCGTCTTTCTGCGCACAATCGCCCGCCTCACGCGCATCGCGGTCGAGGAAGGCTACGGGGACTCCCAAACCCGTCGCACGCTGAACTACCATCTCCATACCGTCGGCGGCCTCAACGGGCCGGCCGACTTTGTCGATCCCAAATTCGTCCCCGATTTCGAGGGCGACGTAGCCTGGTTCGAGATGGAGAAGGTCGAGCGCGGCGGCGAGCATCGCTGGCCCTGGTGGCGGGCCGTGCGCCAGGTGGAGCCGCCCGCCGATGCCTGAGGCCAACACCAGCCACGACCCTTTGCATTCGCTCGGGTTTCGCGGATGCGGCGCGCTGGCCGGGTCGATCAATCCACTGAAAAATCACATCGCGGCCGGGCGGGGCCTGGGCGGGAATCGCCCTGCCCAGCATGGTCGTTAACCATCGAATCCGGTCGGGAGGACCATGAAGATGACGATGATCTGGGGCGCCCTGCGCCAAGCCGCCGATCGCCGCGGCGGGCCCGATGACGACGCCGTCGTCATCGACGGCCAGCGGTTCATCAGCCTGCACCATCGCGACGGCGCCTTCCTGCGCGGCAGCGGCCAGTTTGCCTTCAGCCGTCGCGCGCCAGACGGGGAACGCACCATCCTGCACATGGAACAGGCCAAAGACATTTCCCAGGCGGCGGGACCAGGGCACCCAGCCTGGAGCGGCGCCCTCAGCGACGGGATGAACGAACTGCTCGTGCGGCTGGCCGACTAGGCCGGCTTGCCCAACAGGGCCTTCAGGCCCGGGCCAGCCTTTGCGGCCATCGCCTCGCCCACGGCGACCGCGGCGTTGGCCGGCCGGATCATCACCTCGAACTCAGTGATCCTGCCGCTCTCATCGAAGGAGATGATGTCGATCCCCTTCAACGCCTTGTCGCCGATCCGGGCGCTGAACTCGAGCACGACGGCATCAAAGCCTTCGGTCCAGAACTCCCGATGGTAGGCGAACTCTTCGAAGATCGTGTTGACCGTGGCGATGATGTGCACCAACGGCTCGACACCGGGATAGGGCGTGAAGAAGGCCGGCGAGCGAAACACCACGGTTTCGGCCGCCAAGGGCCGCAGGCGATCGAACTCGCGCTTTTCCAGCAGGTCATGCCAGGCCTGAAGCGTCTGCAGCGCCTGTTCCTTGGCCATATCCCTCCCCCCCTTTTTGTCTGGGCTTGGTCACGGCCTTCGTGGGCCGGACGCGGCACTTTAGGACCCGAACCAGTCCGGTCAATCCGCGCTCAGCCGAGGTCGGCCGGGTCCAGCACAAGGGCCGTGCGCTCGGCTAGGTCCCCGATCCTCGCCAGATAGGCGACGAAATGGGCGCTGGCGCGATGGGCCGTCACGGCCGCGTCATCGACATAGAGCTCGTCGAGCACGAAGCGGGTCGGATCGGCCTGGTCGCGCCAGACGTCCCAGCGAAGGTTGCCGGGCTCGGCCCGGCAAGCGCCCGCCATGCCCAGGAGCAGCGCCTCCAACGCCTGCCCCATCCCCTCCTTGGCGGCCAGCACCGCGACGATCTTGACCCCGGTGCTCATCGGATCACCCCGGGTCCTTGGCCACGGCGAGCATGGCACCACGCCCCCTGCCCGGACGAGTGCGCGAAGCCTTGACGTAGGCCTCGCGGAAGGCGGCCGCCAGGATGTAGGCCATGGCGTCTTCGTCGATCCCCTTGAGCCTGACAAGGGTCACGCCGGAGTTGCGCGGCCGCCGCGGCTCGATCGTCACCGCGTCGCTGAGCGCCATGGCCCCGGCCTGATCCCTGAGGGTCAGCTTGATCACCGCCCACCCGGCCTCGGGCCAATTGAGCGTGGCGAAGGCGCGTCCGCCGACTCGAAACTGAGTCGTGTCGAGCACATGGCGGACCTGCACGGCGGCGCCGAGCCGGCCGGCCAGGGTCGAAAAGGCCTCTGGGGTCATGAGCAGTCCTCGCGCAACACGACGCCCTTCTCATCCCGAGTCGCCGCCTGATGGCAAAGGACCACGACCGTGCGTCACGGTTCGGTCGCCGGCCGCCGCCCGCCCCTTAGGGCAGCACCACGAAGCAGGCTAAGGCTCGCCCATGTCCTTCGCCCCCCTCGCCGCCGCCATCATCGCCTGCACCGCACCGTCCGTTCATGACGGCGACACCCTGCGCTGCGGGGCCGAGCGCATCCGCCTCTTTGGCGTGGACGCCCCCGAGGTGCGACGCGGGAGCACGCCGGCCGAACCCTTCGCCTATGAAGCCCGCGACGAGCTGCTCCGCCTGACCCGCGGCCGGGTCGGCTGTCGACCGGTCGATCGGGACCGTTACGGCCGCACCGTGGCCAAGTGCTGGTCGAGCGCCAGCCCCGACATCAATGCGGCCCTGATCCGCTCGGGCTACGCCACCGAATACCGCCGCTACAGCAAGGGCCTCTACGCCAAGCCCGAAGCCGAGGCCAAGGCGGCCCAACGCGGGGTGTGGGCCAAGCCCGCCGGCTAGTTCACCCGATCAAAAAGCCGGCTGGCTCATAGACGGCCGACATCGCCGAACACCTGTCTCTCTGCGCCACAGCACGCCCAACCTGAGATCGGCTTTGCACCCCATCGAGGTGAGAGTGACCCTCGGCCTATGCCCAGAAAGCCGCTCCCCGAGGCCGAACCGCCCGACTTCCTCGACTACCTAAATATTTTGCCGCCGCGACTACCAAGGAGGCCGGTCTCGCGTGTCTCCCTCTCTGTCACGGACGACATGCCGGCGCAGATCCCCATCGGGATCCGCGAGCTGCAGGTCACCGAGGCCTATCTGGAGAAGGTCCTGGCCGAATTGCTCGGTCCTCTGCCCTGATCCGCCGGAAAGACAGAGATGGCCAAGCGTCGAACCCCTCCCCCACCGACCGCGCCTAGCGCGGCGCTCTATCTTCGCGTCTCCACCGGTCGACAGGCCGACAGCGACCTTTCGATCCCTGACCAGGGCCGGCAACTGCGGGCCTACTGCCAAGCCAAGGCCTGGCCCGTGGCCGAGGAATTCGTTGAGCCGGGCAACACCGCCACCGATGATCGCCGCCCGGCCTTCCAGCAGATGATCGACGCGGCGATGGCCAAGCCCCCGCCCTTCCACGTCATCCTCGTGCACTCCTTCTCGCGCTTCTTCCGCGATCAGTTCCAGTTCGAGTTCTACGCCCGGAAGCTGGCGAAGAACGGCGTGCGCATCGTCTCGATCACCCAGGAGGTCGGCGACGACCCCATGGGCGTCATGGTCCGGCAGATGATGAACCTCTTCGACGAGTACCAGTCGCGGGAGAACGCCAAGCACACGCTGCGGGCCATGAAGGAAAACGCTCGCCAGGGGTTCTGGAACGGCTCCCTGCCCCCGCTAGGCTATCGGGTGGTCGCGGCCGAGCAGCGCGGCGAGCGGATCAAGAAGAAGCTGGAGATCGACCCGATCGGGGCCGAGACTGTGCGGCTGATCTACCGCTTGGCCCTGCACGGCATCGACGGCAGCGGCCCGATGGGCGTCAAGTCGATCGCGACCTACCTCAACGACCAGCATCTCACCACGCGCGGCGGTGGGCGCTGGAGCAACGGCACGGTGCACTACACTCTGACCCGCACGACCTATATCGGCGCGCATGTCTTCAATAGCCGCCACTACGCCACCCAGGAGTTCAAGGACGAGTCCGAGCGCGTGATTATGGCGGTCCCGCCGTTGGTCGATCGGGACACCTTCGACGCCGTCCAGCGGGCAATGTCCCAGCGCAATCCGCTCGCCATGGCCCCGCGCTTCGTCAACAGCCCAATCCTTCTGGGCGGCATCTGCTTTTGCGGCCTGTGCGGAAACGCCATGACCCTGCGCACCGGCAAGAGCAGCGCCTACCGATACTATACCTGCTGCACCAAGGCCCGGCAGGGCTCAACCGGGTGCAAGGGCATGAGCGTGCGGATGGACCTACTGGACGCCGCCGTGATCGATCACCTGGAAAACCGCCTCCTCAATCCGGAGCGTCTGGCCACGATGATGGACAACATCATCGACCGGCGCTCGGAATGGATCGAGAAGCGCCACCGCCATGTCGCGGACCTGCGCAAGCGCGCCACCGAAGTCGAACAGCGCCTGCAACGGCTCTATGCGTCTATCGAGGAAGGCATAATCGACGCCACCGATCCCTCGCTGAAGCCGCGCATCGCGCAGCTACGGGCGTTGCGCGACAAAGCAGCGGGCGACGCCGAACGGGCCGCCAAGGCAATCGAGAACATCATGCCGGCGCTGACCCCGGAGCTTCTGAACAGGTTCTCGCAAGCGACCCGCGAGCTGTTCAGAGCCGACAACGGCGCCTATCGCAGGGACTTGATTCGCGCGGTCGCGCAGAAGGTGGAAATGGTGTCGCCGCACGAAGCCCGGATCTGCGGATCGAAGGTGGAGCTGCTGCGGACGCTCGCCGTCAACAACGGCGTAGAATCGGCGGCTCTTGTCGTGCCGGGTTTTGTCCGGGAGTGGCGCGCCCTGCAGGATTCGAACCTGCGACCGTTCGCTTAGAAGGCGAATGCTCTATCCAACTGAGCTAAGGGCGCGCACTCGCCGGCCCAGCGTTCCTGGCCCTTAGTGGGTCCAGGGCTGCTTGCGGTTGGTGGCGAAGTTGTCGGCGTAGGCCTTGATGATCCGCTTGGGAACCTTCGGCTCGAAAAGCTGGAACGAGATTTCGTGCCGCTGGGCGTAGGCGATGGCCTCGTCGCGGGTTTCGAAGGTCAGGCGGATCTGGCCGTTCATGTCGCTGGACTGGGTCCAGCCCATCAGCGGGTCGGGCTTGCGGGCCGAGGCCGGCTCGAACTCCAGCGTCCAGTCCTTGGTCTTGGCCTTACCCGACTGCATGGCGTTCTTGGCGGGACGATAGATGCGGGCGAGCATGGGCCTCTCCAAACGGCTTTGCCGGTGGTCGGAGCGGCAGGATTTGAACCTGCGACCCTCTGCTCCCAAAACAGATGCGCTACCAGGCTGCGCTACGCTCCGGACACCAGCAAGGGCTTGCTCCTACTCGGCTTTGGGGTCGAAACGCAAGCCTGCGCGCGCGGGATTTTCGATGATCCAGCCGAGCGGCTCACCCCTTGGGGAAGATCCGGTGGCGCACGCGGTCGCCGGGCAGCACGCCCAACTGCCCCGCCCGACCGCCGGCGATCTCCAGCACGCCGAGCACCGGGCCGCCCGACGGCAGCGGCGTCTCGTCGAGCGGCCGCGCGTTGCGGACCATCGACAGGATCTTTCCGTCCGGGCCGATATAGAGGATGTCGAGCGGGATCAGGGTGTTCTTCATCCAGAAGGCCGCCCGCTGCGGCTTCCTGTAGATGAACAGCATGCCGCGGTCCGGGGCCAGAGACTTGCGCAACATCAGCCCCTTGCGCTGCTCGGCCTCGGTGGCGGCGATCTCGACCTGGAATCGGACGACGCCGCGCCCCGTGACGAGCTCGAGCGGCTCGAGGCGCGGACCAGCCGCGAGGGCCACCCCCGAGACGCCAAGGGCCGGGACGGCGCCCGCCAGAAGTCGCAGCGCGTCGCGTCGTCGCGGATCGTCGAGAAGGGCCAAGAACGCCTCGCCAGGACCGTGGAACCAGCGAGAACCCTACCCGCCCCTCTCCGACCGGGAAAGCCGCCTCAGGCGGAGGTGATCTCGGCGACGACAAGACCCTTGGGCCCCTGGGCGAACCGAACCATGACGTCGTCGCCCGGCTGGAGATCTTCCAGCCCGCCGCGGCGCAGGGTTTCGATGTGCACGAAGATGTCGCCCGGCGCCTCGTCGCGGACGACGAAGCCGTAGCCCTTGGTGCGGTTGAACCACTTGACCTTGGCCCGCTCAGGCGGGCCGGCCGGCGTCAGCGACTGGCGCGCCGCGCCGCCGAAGCCACGCGGACCGTCGCGCCGGGGCGCGGATTCGTCGAAGGTGCGCCGCGGGCGCTCCAGCGGCGACGGCGCCGAGGTCTCGTCCAGGTCGACGACCTCGCTGACCTGCCAGCCCTTGGGCCGCTTGACCACGTCACAGACGATGGCCGAACCCTCGAGCGCCGACTCGCGACCGCAATTACGCAGGGAGGTGACGTGGAGCAGGACGTCCTTCAGGCCTGTCTGGCCGGGATCGTCGGGAACGATGAAGCCGTAGCCCTTGCCGACGTCGAACCATTTCACGCGGCCGCTGATACGCACGAGGTCTTCGTGCGCGCCCGATGCATCCAAGTCGTAACCAGACATTCCGCCCCTCTGGCTCGCCCAAACAGCCCAAAGGAGCGAGCACCACAAGAATAACAGTGTTCTCGGGGAGGGATGGCCGTCAATGGCCAAATGATGCGGAGAGCGCGCAATACGAAAGGCGCGACGTTTAGTCGCGCCTTCTGTGTCGTATGGGAAACTCTGAACTCTGCGGTGGCAGTCCCTAGGGGAGTCGAACCCCTCTCTCCAGATTGAAAATCTGGCGTCCTAACCGATAGACGAAGGGACCACTAAGCTTCACAGAAGCAAGGTAATCCGCAGTAGTTCAAAGTAGACGCCTCGCGACTGGCAGTCCCTAGGGGAGTCGAACCCCTCTCTCCAGATTGAAAATCTGGCGTCCTAACCGATAGACGAAGGGACCGCGTCGCCGCGAGGAGCCGGGGATATACAAAGGCTCCCCGGAGAGCGCAAGCGGTCAGATGCGATTTTTTTAATCCGTCCACATGCGTGGGTCGGCGGCGTCCTCGATCTCGAGCTGGACCCCTTCCCGCCCCATATAATCATCGGGTTTCAGCCGGCCTACGACGTGCAGCGCGCCACCGCCGGCCAGCAGCCGACGGCCCAGATCGGTCTCGGCCGAACGCCAGGAGACGGCCTTGATACGGTCTCCCGTGGGGCCGACGAGGTCGACTCGCACGTGGCCGCCGCGCAGGGCCATGACCCGCTCGGGGCGCACGCCGGCCAGCGCGAAGGTGGGCTCGACATTGCCCGGCCCGAACGGCGCCATCTGCTGGAACTCGGTCCAGAGGCCGCGATTGGCGGCGCGCGGCTGCACCAGGGCGTCGATCTCGACCGACTCAGAGCCCACAGCCTCCATCTCGCCGGCCAGGGCCTCTTCCAGGAAGGCGCGCAGTTCGGGGATCGAATCGGGCCGCACGGTCAAGCCGGCGGCCATGGCGTGACCGCCCCCGGCCATCAGGATCCCGGCCTCGAAGGCGGCCTGCACGGCCCGGCCGAGATTCACGCCCGGCTGCGACCGGCCCGAGCCCTTGGCGATTCCCGCCGCACGATCGATGCCGATGACGAGCGTGGGCTTGCGATAGCGCTCGCGCAGGCGGCTGGCGACGATGCCGACGACGCCCGGATGCCAGTCCTCGCCGGCCACGACGATCACCGGGGCGTCGGGATTGAAGTTGCTGCTGCGCTCGAGAATCGCCACGGCCTCCTCGACCACGGCGGCCTCGACGGCCTTGCGCTCGGTGTTGAGCTCGTCGAGCTCCTCGGCCAGGGCCCGCGCCTCCAGCGGATCGTCGGTGGAAAGAAGACGCGCGCCGAGGTCGGAACGGCCGATGCGGCCACCGGCGTTGATTCGCGGCCCCAGGATGAAGCCGGCGTGGAACACGCTGGCCGCCCCCTGCCCCTTGGCGACCTCCAGAAGCGCCTTCAGGCCCGGATTGGCCCAGTTGGACATCACCCGCAGGCCCGTGGCCGTCAGCGCCCGGTTGAAGCCGACCAACTGGGTGACGTCGCAGACCTCGCCCAGAGCAGTCAGGTCCAGCCACTGGCGAAGATCCGGCTCGGGTCGCGCCTCGCTGAACAGGCCGCGCTTGCGGGCCTCGCGATTGAGAGCCACCAGCAGGACGAAGGTGACGCCGGCGGCGGCCAGTACGCCCTGCCCGCTCTGGCAGCCGGGACGGTTGGGATTTACCACCGCGGCTGCGGCCGGAGGATCCTCGCGCATCAGGTGGTGGTCGATGACCACGACCTCCAGGCCGATCGTCGCGGCGCTGGCGATGGCGTCGTAGGCGGCCGCGCCGCAGTCGAGGGTGACGACCAGCTCGGCGCCGGTCTCGCGGATGGTCTTGAAGGCCGCCGGACTGGGGCCATAGCCCTCCTTCAGGCGATCGGGAATGTAGATCGGCAGCTCGACGCCCATATGCCGGAACCAGCGCACCAGCTGGGCGGCGCTGGTGGCGCCGTCGACGTCATAGTCGGCGAACACCATGGTCGGGCGTCCCTGCACCAGGGCGTCGATCAGGATCTCGGCGGCCCGATCCATGTCGGTGAAGCTGGACGGGTCGGGGAACAGCGACTTCAGAGTCGGCTGCAGGTAGTCGCGGGCGCCGTCCAGCCCGATCCCCCGGGCGGCCAGCGCGCGGGCCAGGGGCTCGGAAAGGCCGTGCAGCCTGGCGATGTCGCGAGCCACGGCGGCGTCGGCGGCGCGTTCGCGCCAGGCGCGTCCGGACAGCGAGCGCTCGACGCCCAGGAAGGCCTCGGCGGCGGCGGGTGCGGCGTGACCGTCGGCGGCCATGGGCTAAACCAGCCTGAAATCAGCGTGTTGGAGCATGGGACGACCCTATCGCCTTTACGGGATTCGATCCATGACACGCCGGTGCGGCGATAACGGACGCCCGCTTGATCTTGCGGCGCCTGATCGTGTGGCGACGAGTTCGTTCGCGGGGGACGCCGGCGGCGAAGGCCGCACTAGTTTCGACGCCCTGCAGAGACAGCGAATCGGACGGAGCGCCCTCGTGATCACCCTCGTGTTCTGGCTGATGGCGGCGGGCATGCTGGCCGCCAGCGCGTATGCGGCCTCACTTCGCATCTGGCCGCTGACCGTCATCATCCTGGCCCTGTGCTGGGACAACGCCATCGTCGCGGGCGGGGCGCTAATCGGCGCGGGCGACCTGCTCATCGGCCTGTCGGTGCCGCGCTACATCGCGCACGGCCTGCTGACGCCGCTGCTGATCCCGATCGTGTTCTGGATCGCCAGGCTGCGACTGCGCGCCTGGGTGTGGGTGCTGACGGCCCTGCTCGTAGCGCTCGGCGCCTATACCGAGATCTTCAACCTGGACCTGGTGCTCAAGGAATATGGCGGCACGCTGCGCTACGCCCACGCGGCCGCCAGCCCGCCCATCCCGTCGATCGTCACGGTGCTGGTGCTGATCGGCGTCGGCGGCCTGCTGTGGCGGCGGGCGGGCGTGCCGTGGCTGTGCCTGGGCGCCCTGGCGATGTTCGGCAGCGCGGCCAGCGGCGTGTTCTGGCTCGGCAACGCCGGCGAACTGGTGCTGATCGGCTCGATCCTGGCGACCGCGACGGCCCTGCGCTCGAAAGCCGCCCTCGCCCGCTGACGGGCCGCCCCCCCCTGGCGGAGAGGGCGCCTGTCGTCATCAACCGGCCGCCGTTTCCTTGGCGACCTGATCGACCTCGTTGGCCGAGCCCAGCACCACCGGGACGCGCTGGTGCAGCTTGCTAGGCGCCAGGTCGAGGATCGGCGTGACGCCGTCGGTGGCCTTGCCCCCGGCGCGCTCGACGATCAAGGCCATCGGATTGGCCTCGTACATCAGGCGCAGCTTGCCCGGCTTGCCCGGCTCGCGGGCGTCCCACGGATACATGAAGATACCGCCGCGCATCAGGATGCGGTGCACGTCGGCGACCATCGAGGCCACCCAGCGCATGTTGAAGTTCTTGGCCCTGGGGCCTTCCTTGCCGGCCAGGCAGCCGTCGACATAGCGACGGATCGGCGGGGCCCAGTGGCGCTGGTTCGACATGTTGATGGCGAACTCGGCGGTGTCGGCCGGAATGGTCGACGAAGCATGGGTCAGAAGCCACTTGTCGTCGGCCGACAGGGTGAAGCCCACGACGCCCGAGGTCAGGGTCAGCACCAGCATGGTCTGCGGACCATAGACGGCATAGCCGGCGCCGACCTGGTGGCGGCCGGGCTGCAGGAAGTCTGCCTCTTCGGGCTCGCGGCCTTCCGGCGCCGGCAGGATCGAGAAGATGGTGCCGACCGAGACGTTGACGTCGATGTTGCTGGAGCCGTCGAGCGGATCGAAGGTGACCAGGTAGCCGCCCTGGCGACCGGTGGTCTCGACGTGCTCGAGCTCTTCCGAAGCGATGCCGGCGACGGGGTCGCAAGCCTTCAGGGCGTCGCTCAGCAGGTCGTTGGTCAGGATGTCGAGCTTCTTCTGCTCCTCGTCCTGGACGTTGGTGATCCCGGCCGCGCCGAGATTGCCGAGAATGGCCCCGCCGGCCACCACGCGGCTGATGCGGGCGCAGGCGGCGGCGATTTCGGTGACGACGGTCTTGACCGCGGGGCTGGAGGGATCGCCGGCGAGATGGCTGGCGAGATCGATCAGGGCGGTCATGGAAAGGGCCTCGGACTGTACGGGGCGGCGATCAGTCGCCGCGGCGCGAGCGACTCGCAGACTAGTACGACAATATTACGTGCGGGAGCGGGCCGACGGAGACCGTCGGCTCCACAAAACCTAGGCCCGGCGCTTCATGCGCACTTCGCGCACGGCTCCGGTCGAGGAATTCATCACCAGGCTGTGGGTATGGACGAAGCCGTCCTTGAAGCCCACCCCGTCCAGCAGGGCGCCGGAGGTGACGCCGGTGGCGGCGAAGATCGCGTCGGCTCGAACGATCTCGTGCAGGTCGTACTTCTTGTCGAACTCGGTGACGCCCCAGCGCGCGGCGCGGGCGCGCTCGTCGGCGTTGCGGAAGATCAGGCGGCCCTGGAACTGGCCGCCGACGCACTTCAGCGCCGCGCAGGCCAGCACGCCCTCGGGGGCGCCGCCGGACCCGAGATAGAGATCGATGCCGGTCGAGGGGTCGGCGGTGTTGATGACGCCGGCCACGTCCCCGTCGGTGATCAGGTTGACCCGAGCCCCGGCCGAACGGACCGAGGCGATGATCTCGGCGTGGCGCGGACGGTCCAGCACGCAGACGGTGATCTGCGAGGGTTCGACGCCCTTGGCCGCGGCCAGCGCCTTGACGTTGTCGGCCGGCGACTTGTCGAGATCGATCACGCCGGCCGGATAGCCCGGCCCGCAGGCGATCTTGTCCATGTAGGTGTCGGGCGCGTTCAGCAGCGTGCCCTTGGGCGCCCAGGCCATCACGGCCAGCGCGTTGGGCATGGCCTTGGCCGTCAGGGTCGTGCCTTCCAGCGGATCGAGCGCGATGTCGACGGTCGGGCCGCCACGCCCCACCTTCTCGCCGATATAGAGCATCGGCGCCTCGTCGCGCTCGCCCTCGCCGATGACGATCTCGCCGTCGATGGAAAGCTCGTTGAGCGCGTTGCGCATGGCGTCGACGGCGGCCTGGTCGGCGGCCATCTCGTCACCCCGGCCGACCATGGTCCACGACGCGATGGCGGCGGCTTCGGTCACGCGGACCGCATCCAGGACCAGAGAACGGTCCAGGGTGTTAGAACTCATCAGTGTCTCCCAGCCCGTGGCGAGGCTAATTTCCCAATGTCTTCCACACCTGGACCGCTTGTTGCTCGCGATCTCTAGTTGCGCGCGACGCGCAGAAGACGGGGACGCTCTAGCACGGCCTGCAGCTTTTCGATGCGGCTAATCGCGTCGAGGAGCTTGGATTCCGGAGTCGCATGGGTGACGAGCACGATCGGCACGCCGCCCGCCCCTTCGACAGGCTTCTGCAGGAAGGCGTCGATCGAGACGCCGCATTCTGCCAGGGTTTCGGAGATGGCGGCGATGGCGCCGGGCACGTCGCGGACCATGATCCGCAGGTAGGCCTTGCCCACCGACTTGGCCGGATCGACGGCCACGAACGGCTTCAGCGCGCCGGCCGGAGCCTGGAACACCGGACGCACGGCCTTGGTCATGACGTCGGCGATGTCGGCGGCGACCGCAGCGGCCGTGGGGCCCGCGCCGGCGCCCGGGCCCTGGATGAAGATGCGGCCGATACGCGTGCCTTCGATGAAGAGCGCGTTCAGGGCGCCGCCGGCCTGGGCCAGCGGATGCTCCAGCGGGATCAGGGTCGGATGGACTTTCACGGCCACGCCGTCGTCGGTCTTCGAGGTGCCGGCGATCAGCTTGATGCGATAGCCCAGGTCCTTGGCGAGCTTGATATCGAGCAACTCGACCTCGCTGATGCCCTCGATCTCGGCGGCCTCGTAGTTGGGGGCGCAGCCGAAGGCCAGGGCGGCCAGGATGGTGATCTTGTGGCCCGCGTCGAAGCCGCCGACGTCCATGGTGGGGTCGGCCTCGGCGTAGCCCAGGGCCTGGGCCTCACGCAGCACGTCGGCGAAGTCGCGGCCGGTCTTCTCCATCTCGGAGAGTATGTAATTGCAGGTGCCGTTGAGTATGCCGGCCACCGAGACGACGTCGTCGCCGACCATGGCCTCGCGCAGCATCTTCACCGCCGGCGTACCGCCCATGACGGCGGCCTCGAACAGCAGCGGAACGTCATTGGCCTCGGCCAGGGCGGCAAGTTCGGCGCCATGCTCGGCGATCAGGGCCTTGTTGGCGGTGACCACCGGCTTGCCCAGCTTCAGGGCCGCCTCCACAGCGGCCTTGGCCGGACCATCGCTGCCGCCGACCAGTTCCACGAACAGGTCGACATTGGGCGAGCTGGCCAGGGCGACCGGATCGTCGAACCATTCCAGGCCCGAGATGTCGACCGTGCGCGGACGCGACTTCGAGCGCGCCGAAACGGCGACCACTTCGGCGCGATCACCAGCCGGCGCGAAGTCCGGGCGGGCGGCGAGGAATTGCAGAAGGCCGCCACCGACGGTTCCGAGGCCGGCGACGCCGACGCGCCAGGTTTTCTGAGTCATGGTGCGGTTCCTCGTGGTCCGATGGCCCTGGCGGGGCCGCCCTCGTCCGTCGACAAGCTCAGGATGAGGGCATTGCAGGCTTTGGCGGTCGAAACCCTCACCCCGAGCCTGTCGAAGGGCGAGGATTTCGCGAGCGGCGTCAGGCCTGTTCGAGGCTGTTGTGAGCCTTGGCCAGGATCTGGTCAGCGTTGGCGATGAACTTCTTCACGTTGCGCGCGGCCTGCTTGATCCGGTGCTCGTTCTCGACGAGGCCGATGCGGACATAGCCCTCGCCGTACTCGCCGAAACCGATGCCGGGGGCCACGGCGACGCCGGCCTCCTCGATCAGCAGGCGCGAGAACAGCATCGAGCCGGCGGCCTCGAACTGCGGCGGGATCTTCGCCCAGGCGAACATCGAGGCGGGCGGGTTGGGGATGTCCCAGCCGGCGCGCTTCATCGACGAGACCAGGGTGTCTCGGCGACCCTTGTAGATGCCGCGGATCTCCTCGACGCAGTCCTGCGGACCGTTCAACGCCGCGGCCGCGGCCACCTGCACCGGCGTGTAGGCGCCGTAGTCGAGATAGGACTTCACGCGGGCCAGGGCCGCGCAGATGCGGGCGTTGCCGACGACCATGCCCACGCGCCAGCCGGCCATGGCGTAGGTCTTCGACAGCGAGTTGACCTCGACGGCGATGTCCTTGGCGCCCTCGACCTGCAGGATCGACGGCGGCGGGTTGTCCTCGAAATAGATCTCGCCGTAGGCCACGTCGCTGATGACCAGGAGGTCGTGCTTCTTCGCCAGCGCCACGGCGTCCTTGTAGAAGTCGAGGTCGACGGTCTGGGCCGTCGGGTTCGACGGATAGGACAGGATCAGCACGCTGGGCGGCGGCACCGAGTGCTTCACCGCGCGGCTGATGTTGCTGAGGTACTGCTCGGGGCTCAGCGCCGGCACGTGGCGGATGACGCCCCCGGCCATGATGAAGCCGAAGGCGTGGATCGGATAGGCCGGGTTCGGGCAGATGATGACGTCGCCCGGAGCCGTCAGGGCCTGGGCGAGGTTGGCGAAGCCCTCCTTCGAACCGAGGGTCGAGATCACCTCGGTGTCGGGGTTCAGCTTCACGCCGAAGCGGCGCTCGTAGTAGCCGGCCATGGCCTTGCGCAGGCCCGGGATGCCCTTGGAGGCCGAGTAGCGGCCGGCGCGCGGATCGCGCGAGGTCTCGATCAGCTTGTCGACGATGTGCTTGGGCGTCGGCATGTCCGGATTGCCCATGCCGAAGTCGATGATGTCGACGCCCTGGCCGCGCAGGCGAGCCTTGATGCGGTTGACCTCTTCGAAGACGTAGGGCGGCAGGCGGCGGATACGGTGAAAGTCGGCGGTCATGATGGCTCGTGCGCCCTCTGGCGCTGCAGGAGCGAAAAGTCGGGCATGGATAGACCCCAAGCGGGGCCTAGCCAAGCCAGTTCAAGGAAAATTATGCCTCCGTCGCCCTATTGGGGCTTGGACGGAGGCGGGGTAGCTCGGCCACGAGCAGCCTTGGCGAAGGCTTCGGTCTCGGCGCGGTCGGCGACGGTCGGGATTTCCGACGGCGGAACGCGGGCAGCGCGCTGGGCGCGGGCGGCGAAGCCTTCGGTGTCGGTCAGGGCGAAGGTGTCCGGCGCGGTGTCGCGACGGAGCTGAGCGGCGGCGGCCTGCTCGGCCTGGACCTGGGCCTTGTATTCGCCGGGCTTGGGAATGTCGGTCGGCACGGCCGGAATGCTGGCGAGGTTCGGGATCTTGCCCCGCTCCTTGGCGGCCGCTTCGGCGCCGGCGGCCACCGGCGAGGTGGCGTCCACGGGCGGCGGCGTGAACGGCGACGAGGCGCAGGCCGACAGCACGGCCGCGAGGACCGAGAGCGAGGCGCCGAAACGTACGATTTTACCGGTTTGGCCGTTCATCTTGTCTCAGGTCTTATGCGATGATCGCGGCGAGCGGAAGGCGCCGAACGAGAATCGGCGGTCGATAAGCGACATTCAGGCGGAAGGAACGCGCATGGCCAAGGGCGACGGCAAGGACGCGGGCAAGGGCGTCAAGGCGGCGGGCAAGCCCCGCAAGCCTTCAGCGCCTCGCAAGACGGCCGCCGCGACGCCAAAGCCTCCCCCTACGCCACCGCAGCCCGATCCCAAGCCCGAATCGCCCCAGGCCGCCGGCGGGCCCGATTTCACCGCGCTGCTGACCGAGGAGCAGCGACGGATGATGGAGGCCCTATCGGCCAACCTCGCCCGCGCGGCGGTCACCGCCCAGGGCGCGATCGCCGAGGCCGCGCTGCGCCAGGCCGACCGGCCCGCGGCCCTGTCGCCCGATCCGTTCCATGTGGCCCCCGCCCTCAACGAGGTGATCGGCAGCCTGGCCTCCCAGCCCGACCGGCTGCTGCGCGCCCAGGCCGACCTCTTCAGCGGCTACATGGAGCTATGGCAGTCGGCCGCCCGCCGCGCCGTCGGCGAGGAAGCCAAGCCCGTCGTCGCCCCCGCCCATGGCGACAAGCGTTTCGCCGACCCCGACTGGTCGTCCAACCCCGTGTTCGACATGATGAAGCAGTCCTACCTGCTGACGTCGAACTGGCTGAACGGCCTGGTCGCCCAGGCCGAGAACGTCGACCCGCAATCCAAGCGCCGCGTCGAGTTCTTCACCAGGATGCTGACCGACGCCTTCTCGCCGTCGAACTTCCTGATCTCCAACCCCGCGGCCCTGCGCGAGGTGATGCACACCAACGGCGAGAGCCTGAAGCGCGGCATGGAGAACTTCGCCGCCGACCTGGAACGCGGCGGCGGCCAGCTGGCCATCAGCCAGACGGACCTGGCCAAGTTCAAGGTCGGCGAGAACGTCGCGACCGCCCCCGGCAAGGTGGTCTACCAGAACGACATCCTGCAGCTGATCCAGTTCGACCCGACCACCGAGCAGCAGCACGAGATCCCGCTGCTGATCTTCCCGCCCTGGATCAACAAGTTCTACATCCTGGACCTTAGGCCCGAAAACTCGATGATCCGCTGGCTGACCGGCCAGGGCTTCACGGTGTTCGTCGCCTCGTGGGTCAACCCCGACACCCGCCTGGCCGCCAAGACCTTCGAGGACTACATGCTCGAGGGCGTCTATGACGCCAGCCAGCAGGTGATGACCCAGTGCGGCGTCGATCGGGTCAACACCGTCGGCTACTGCATCGGCGGCACGCTGCTGTCGTGCGCCCTGGCCCACATGGCCGCCAAGGGCGACAAGCGCATCAACTCGGCCACCTTCTTCGCCGCCCAGCAGGACTTCGCCGAGGCCGGCGACCTGCTGCTGTTCACCGACGAGGCCTGGCTGAAGGAGATCGAGGCGCGGATGGACCAGCAGGGCGGCTTCCTGCCCAGCCAGTCGATGGCCGACACCTTCAACGCGCTGCGCGGCAACGACCTGATCTGGTCGTTCTTCATCAACAACTACCTGATGGGCAAGGAGCCGCGGCCCTTCGACCTGCTGTTCTGGAACGCCGACCAGACGCGGATGCCCAAATCGCTGCACCTGTTCTATCTGCGCAACTTCTACAAGGACAACAACCTGACCCATGGTCGCCTGACCCTGGGCGGCGAGGTCCTGGACCTGTCGAAGGTCAAGACGCCGATTTACGTGCAGTCGTCGAAGGACGACCACATCGCGCCCTACCGCAGCGTCTATCGCGGCGCGCGCGCCTTTGGCGGCCCGGTGACCTTCACCATGGCCGGTTCGGGCCACATCGCCGGCGTGATCAACCACCCTGACGCCAGGAAGTACCAGCACTGGACCAACGAGCACCTGCCCGGTTCGGTCGACGGCTGGATCGCGGGCGCGGTCGAGCATCCCGGTTCGTGGTGGCCGCATTGGGCGCAATGGCTGAAGGCCAAGTCGGGCAAGCTGGTCCCGGCCCGCGACCCGTCCAAGGGCCCGCTGAAGGCCTTCGAGGACGCCCCGGGCAGCTTCGTGCGTGTGCGCTCGAACGCGGAAGCGGCCTGAAACGAACCTCCCCCTCTGGGGGGAGGAGATCGCGCAGCGACCGGTGTGGGGCGTGGCCGTAAACCGGCCCGCGCCTCGAAAGCTGAAAACTTCCCCCCACCGGCCTGCGGCCGCCTCCACCAAGAGGGGGAGGTTTTTTAGACCATACCCACCGCATAGGCCTCGGCGAACACGCCCGCCTCGGACTTCTCGATCAGCGGACGCACCCGGGCCATATGTTCGGTGAAGCGCGGATCCTCGCGGAAGAGGTCGGCGTCCGCCTGGGTGTCGAACACCGAGATCAGCACCAGCCCCTGTTCTGAGCGAAACAGCCGCGCGCCGCGCAAGCCCTTCACCTTGCCCCGCAGGCGCAGGTGTTGGGCCAGTTGCAGCTCGAGGAAGGCTTCGAACTGGCCGACCTTCGGACGGATGACGCTGATGTTGACCACAGGCTCGGGGCGGGCCGCCCTAGGCTCGACGGGGCTGGCGACAGCGGCGGCTGCGACGGCGGTCGTGGCGGCGGCGAAGGTCATGGGGAGGCGCTCCAGGAAGGCGTTGTCGGTTGCGGAGCCCTTCCTGTAAAACCTCAAGCAAACTTGAGGTCAAGCGCCATGTCCGACTGCCCCTCCGCCTTCCAGACGCTCAGCGTCGGCGAACTGGCCAAGCGCGCGGGCGTGGCGGTGTCGGCCCTGCACTTCTACGAGGCCAAGGGCCTGATCCGCAGCCTGCGCACCGAGGGCAACCAGCGGCGCTATCCGCGCGGCATGCTGCGGCGGGTGGCGGTGATCAAGGTGGCCCAGCGCACCGGCATGCCGCTGAACGAGATCAAGCAAGCCCTCGCCGCCCTGCCCGACGACCGCGCGCCCAGCCAGGAAAACTGGCGCGACCTGTCGGCGGCATGGCGCGATGATCTCGACGCCCGCATCCGCCGCCTGACCCAGCTGCGCGACCAGCTGGACGGCTGCATCGGCTGCGGCTGCCTGTCGCTGAGCGCCTGCCCGCTGCGCAATCCGGACGACTCACTGGCCGCCCAGGGCCCAGGACCTCGCCTTCTGGATGAAATTTGACGCCAGCAAGACCGACGTTCGCCCAAAACTCGCCCCGATCACGGCGGAGCTTGTCGCCATGCTCGATCTCTCTCGCCGCACAGCGCTGAGCCTGCTGGCCGTCGCCCCCTGGTTGGGCGCGGCCGCGCGCGGCGACGGCCTGAAACTGGCCCAGGCGGCGCGAACCCAGATAGGCGTGACCCTGGACTACGACCCCAGCTATCGCGCGATCGGCTATCCGCGGGGCGACGTCCTGCGCTCGACCGGCGTCTGCTCCGACGTGCTGGTGCGGGCCGCCCGCGACGCCTGGAACATCGACCTGCAGGAGCGCGTGCACGCCGACATGACCCGCGCCTTCTCGGCCTATCCGGCCAAGCGCGCCTGGGGCCAGAAGAGCGCCGACGCGAACATCGACCACCGGCGAGTGCTGAACCTGGAGACCTATCTCGACCGCCAGGGCGCGAAGCTGCGCGCCAGCCAGGACGCCCGCGCGGGCGACGGCTTTTCCGATCCCCTGCCCGGCGACGTGCTGACCTGGCGGCTGTTCGGCAACGGTCGCCCGCATATCGGCGTGGTGGTGCAGGGCCCCGACAAGGTGCGCGTGGTGCACAACATCGGCGCCGGCGCCCGCGAGGAGGCGCTGTGGATCTTCAAGCTGCACAAGCCGGTCGGGCATTACCGGTGGCGGGCGTAATGATGCGCCCTTCAGCCCCCTCCCATAGGGAGAGGGAAACTCTTTAAAGCCCGGCCTTCTCGTCCAGGCCAAGCGCCAAGTTGAGGTTCTGTACGGCGGCGCCCGAGGCGCCCTTGCCCAGGTTGTCGAGCAGGGCCACCAGGCGGGCCTGGCCGCTGGTGTCGGAGCCGAACACGAAGAGCTTCAGGCGGTTGGTGCCGTTCAGCCCCTCGGGATCAAGGGTGGCCATCGATTTGGCTTCATCCAGCGAAGCCACCTCGACGAAGCTCTCGCCCTTGTAGTGGGCGGCGAGCGCGGCGTGGAGGTCGCCCAGCGAGCACGAGCCTTCCAGCAGGCCAAGGTGCAGCGGCAGTTCGACCAGCATCCCTTGCGCATAGCGGCCGACGGCCGGGGTGAAGATCGGGCGCGTCAGCAGGCCGCCGTGCTTCTGGATCTCCGGCACGTGCTTGTGGGTCAGCGACAGGCCGTAGATGCGGTAGGCGGCCTTGGTGTAGTTCGGCGAGGTCTCGTCCTCGAACTCGGCGATCATCGCCTTGCCGCCGCCGGTATAGCCCGAGACGGCGTTGAACGAGACCGGTAGGTCGGACGACAGCAGGCCGGCCGAGACCAGCGGACGGGTCAGGGCGATGGCGCCCGTGGCGTAGCAGCCCGGGTTCGAGATTCGCTTCGAAGCCGCGATCTTCTTGCGCTGCTCCTTGTCGAGCTCGGGGAAGCCGTAGGTCCAGTCGGCGTTGGTGCGATAGGCTGTCGAGGCGTCGATCACCTTGACCAGCGGGTTCTCGATCAGGCCGACGGCCTCCTTGGCCGCGTCGTCGGGCAGGCACAGGATCACCGCGTCGGCGGCGTTCAGCATCTCGGCGCGGGCGACCGGGTCCTTGCGCTTGTCGGGATCAATCGAGATCAGTTGCAGGTCGGTGCGGCCGATCAGGCGCTCGCGGATCTGCAGGCCGGTGGTGCCGACTTCGCCGTCGATAAAGACCTTGGGGGTGTTCGCCATGATGCCAACTCCTCGGCCTGGGCCGCTTCGCGTCGAGCCCAGTCTTGCAGCGCCATGTGACCGGCGCATGCGTTCGGGCGCTGTCCGGCCCGAGCGGAAGTCACAAGAAAAAGGGCGCTTCGGATAACCGAAGCGCCCTCTTCCAAAACGCGTGCGACGACGCGCTTAGCGCTTCGAGAACTGGAAGCTGCGGCGGGCCTTGGCCTTGCCGTACTTCTTACGCTCGACGACGCGGCTGTCGCGGGTCAGGAAGCCGTGCGGCTTCAGGACCGGGCGCAGGGCCGGTTCGTAGTAGGTCAGGGCCTTGGACAGGCCGTGACGGATGGCGCCGGCTTGACCCGACAGGCCCGAACCTTCGACGGTGACGTCGACGTCGAACTGGCCGAGACGCTCGGTCACTTGCAGCGGCTGGGCGATCATCATGCGCAGCACGGGGCGAGCGAAGTAGACTTCCTGGTCGCGGCCGTTGACCGTGATCTTGCCGGTGCCCGGCTTGATCCAGACGCGCGCGATGGCGTTCTTGCGCTTGCCGGTCGCGTACGAGCGGCCTTGGGCGTCGATCTTCGGCTCGGCCGGAGCGGCCGCTTGCGGGTTGCTGGACAGGCCGGCCAGCGCGTCAAAACCTTGAGCTTCGGACATGGCTTAGAGGCTCCGGGTGTTCTTGACGTTGCGCGCGGCGAAGTCGATGACTTCCGGGCTTTGCGCTTGGTGCGGGTGCTCAGCGCCGGCGTAGACCAGCAGGTGCGTCAGCTGCTTGCGAGCCAGCGGGCTCTCCTTCGGCAGCATGCGCTCGACGGCCTTGTTCAGGACGCGTTCCGGGAATTGACCGCCCAGCACCTTGCGCGGGGTGGTTTCCTTGATGCCGCCCGGGTGACCGGTGTGACGGTAGTAAACCTTGTCGTCCAGCTTCTTGCCGGTGAACTTCACCTTGTCGGCGTTGATCACGACGACGAAGTCGCCGCAGTCGACGTGCGGGGTGTAGTCAGGACGGTGCTTGCCGCGAAGACGCATGGCGATGAACGTCGCCAGACGGCCGACAACGGCGTCCTTGGCGTCGACCACGATCCACTTCTTCTCGACCTCGGCGGGCTTCAGGGAAGCCGTGGTCTTTTGCATGGGATTGATCCGTAATTCTTGTGCATCGGGAGCCAAGGGATTGGATCCGTCCGCGTGAGGGGCGGCTGATACCCAAGGGTTCGCCGCCTGTCAACAATGCGCATGCAGGAAAGTTCAGAAAGCCTTGTAGCGTAAGGGTTTGCGCAATGCGGTATTCAAATACCATACCACTTGTTCTCAGCAGTTCCAGACATAGAAAAAGGCGGACGCCCTGGGGCGTCCGCCTTTTCCGCGACCAGGGCCCCTCGCCTAGTTGCCGGCGTCGAAGCCGAAGGCGTGGCGCATGACCTGGAAGATGTAGCTCTCCTCGACCACGCCGCGGACGAGGTAGGCGCCCGGGCCGTCGGCATAGACCCCGACGTCCTCGCCGGCATGGGCGGCGCTGGGCAGGTGGGCGACGGCCTGCTGATGGTAGTCGTCTTCGTCGAGGTCTTCCTTGGCCGGGTCGGCGCGCAGGTTGTTCCCTTCGACGCCGCCGGGCCCGGTGGCGAAGCTGAGCACGGTATAGGCCTTGCCGTCGCCGGCCACGACCGGTTCGCCCTCGTTGCCGGCCAGGCCCAGGATCGGGGCGTTGCGCGCGGCATAGCCCGAGATCACCAGGCCATGGCTGTGGTCGGCGGTGACGATGACCAGGGTGTCCTTCAGGTCGACCTTGTCGAGCACGGCCTGGACGGCGTCGGAGAAGGCCGCCGTCTCGGTCAGGGTGCGCTTGGCGTTGTTGAGGTGGCTGCCCATGTCGATCTTGCCGCCCTCGACCAGCAGGAAGTAGCCCTTGGGGTTCTTCGACAGCACGTCGACAGCCTTGGTCGCCATCTGCGCCAGGCTCGGCACACCCTGCCCGCTCTGGGCGCGCTCGACCTCGTAGGGCAGGTGCTCGCCGGCGAAGAGGCCCAGCAGCGGGCCGGTCCTGGCCGGGTCGATCGCCTTCAGCTGATCGGCGGTCGCAACGTAGGCCGCCCCCTTGGCCTTGGTCCATTCGACGGTCAGGTCGCGGCCGTCGGCGCGCTTGCCGCCCTTGGCCTCGGGCAGGAAGCGGGAACGGCCGCCGCCCAGGGCGACGTCGAGGCGCAAGTTGGCCGGGGCTTCGACCAGCTGGCGGGCGATGTCCTTGCAACCGCCGGAGAGGGCCTCGGCGGGCATGTCGGCGTCGGCTTCCCAGTCGCGATAGGCGGTGTGGGCGAAGGTCCCGGCGGGCGTGGCGTGGGTGATGCGGGTGTTGGTGACCGCGCCGGCCGACAGGCCGTGGGCCTTGGCGATCTCGGCGATGGTGGCGACGCGGGTCGCCGCCGCGCTGGCGCAGCTCTCGGGCTTGGCCTCGCCGGTCAGGCCGATGACCTTGTTGCGGGTCTTCACGCCGGTGGTGATGGCGGTGATGCCGGCGGCGCTGTCGGTGACCTGGGTGTCGTGGCTGTAGGTCTTGGAGAGCGCGGTGAAGGGCAGCTTCTCGAACGACAGGGCGTTGGACTCGCCATCCACGCCCTTCTGCTGGCCCTGCCAGATGCGGCCGGCCACGGCGGTGGAGATGCCCATGCCGTCGCCGAGGAACAGGATGACGTTCTTGGCCCGCCCCGTATTGGCGGTCACCGCCATGGCCTTGGCCAGCGCCGCCTGGCCGGCCTTGTAATAGGGGTCCGCCGCCTGGGCCGGCGAGGCGTCGGCGGCGTGGGCGAGGGCGGGCAGCAGGGCCAGGGCGCAGACGCCGGCCAGGAACGAGGAAGCGCGGATCACGGGGGCAGTCTCCAGCAGGGACATCGCGCGTGCTCTGCTGGAGTTTCGTGACAGTTCTTCGAGCCTCGCGGCGGAAACCGCCCTTACGGGCGGCGGACTCGCCAGGCGAAGGCGGTGGCCGCCCCCAGCAGCACGGCCGCGCCGGCCTGGTGCAGGACGCCCAGGCTCAGCGGCACGGCGGCCATCAGGGTCCAGACGCCCAGGCCCGCCTGCAACGTCACCACGCCCAGAAGGACATAGGCGGTGATCCTGGCCTCATGCGGCAGGCGACGCGCACGGGCCGCGCCGACGGCGATGACGATCGCGGCGGCGAAGACGGCGTAGGCCATCAGGCGGTGGTGCAGTTGAACCGCGCCCTGGCTATGGGCCAGGGTGCCCCAGAACCCATGGCCCGCGTACTGGTCAGGCAGCAGCGCACCGTTCATCAACGGCCAGTCGTTGTAGACGAGGCCGGCGTCGTTGCCGGCCACCAGCGCGCCCAGCAGGCTCTGGAAGAACACCGCGCCCAGGAAGCCCAGCGCCCAGCCGCGCCAGTCGCTGCGCTCCTCGACGCGCGGCGCGCCATTCCAGGCGTCCAGCGCGGTCCAGATCAGCAGCACGAAGAGAGCCAGAGCCAACCCTAAGTGGACCATCAGCCGCTCGGGCGCGACCGAAACGCGCTCGGACAGGCCCGAGGAGACCATCCACCAGCCGACGAGCCCCTGCAGGCCGCCCAGGGCCAGCATGGCCCCGCAGCGCCAGATCAGGCGGCGCGGCAGCATGCGGCGAACGAGGAAGAAGGCGAACGGAACGGCGAAGGCGACGCCCACCACGCGGCCCAGCAGCCGGTGCGCCCATTCCCACCAGAAGATGCCCTTGTAGGCCTCCAGCGTCATGTCTGGGTTCACCAGGTGGTACTGGGGAATCTGCTTGTAGAGCTCGAAATTGGCCCGCCAGGCGTCCTCCGACATCGGCGGCAGCGCGCCCATGATCGGCTTCCACTGGGTGATCGACAGACCCGAGTCGGTCAGGCGCGTGGCGCCGCCGACCACGACCATGGCGAAGACCAGCACCGCCAAGACGAACAGCCAGATAGCCACGGGGGCGGAACGGTCGGAACGCAGGAAGGAAGTCATGAAGCCGAAAAAACGCCTGTTCTGGGCCTAAATGGGGCGGCTAGACCCCTACCCCCGCCACAGCTCCGCTGTCCATGCCTGCGGTCGCCTTAAGGGAACCATGACGCGCACGGCCGGCCGTGGCATGGTAACCCCGCTGCGGGGGCGCAGCGCGTTCCAGGGGGAAGTGCAATGAGCGGCGTAGGCGTGTTCAGCGCCGTGGTGATCGGCATCCTGGCCGGCTGGATCGCGGATCTGGCCCTGGCCCGTCGCCACAGCCTGTTTATCAAGCTGCTGATCGGCGTGATCGGCTCGTTCATCGGCGCCTTCATCGCCCAGCGCCTGCATCTGGCCATCCCCGGCTTTCTCGGCAGCCTGGTGGTCTCGGCCGTCGGCGCCACCCTGTTCCTGGCCGTGCTCGGCCTCTTCCGGAGATCCGCGTGAGCGCTCCCCTCATTCCGGCGCGCCTGCGCAAGCTGATCGGTTCGCTCGGCGTGGTCGCCATCCTGCTGGGCTGGATCTGGGCCTTCACCAGCCTCTACGACCACCTGCCCATGAACCGCGCCGTACACCTGATCTACTTCGTGGCGCTGGGCATGGGCTGGGTGCTGCCGGTCATCCCGCTGATCACGTGGATGGGCAAGGCGGACAAACCGCTGGACGTCGGCTAGCGATAATCCGGAAACGAAAAAGGCCGCCCCGAAGGGCGGCCTTTGCGTTTCTTCCGCGATGTTCTCTCCAGGGAGAGAATGGTCGGAGCGACAGGATTCGAACCTGCGACCCCTTGACCCCCAGTCAAGTGCGCTACCAGGCTGCGCCACGCTCCGACGCGGAAGGAGCGCCCTTATAGGCGCCGCTCCTCGCCTCGGCAATCGGAAATCTGAGCGTTTTCCACAGTCCTCAAGAACGGGTCAAAAGCCCGTCCAGCCGGGCCTTTATGCTGGTGAGGTCGTCCAGCGCCTCGACAAGGCGACGGCGCTGCTCGGGGCTGGGCGCCGCCGAACCGGTCGAATCGCCGAAGTCGTCGACAATGGGAGATTCGAGGAAGGCCGCGCCGTTCTGGCCCAGGCCCGCGGCGATGACGTGGGCCACGCCCTGCTCGCGGTGCAGCTTCTGGACGCCCTTGATGGTGTAGCCCTCGGCATGCAGCAGCGCGCGCACGCCGTTCAGCACGGCGATGTCCTGCGGGCGGTAGAAGCGCCGCCCGCCGGCCCGTTTCATCGGGCGAATGAAAGAGAACTTGGTCTCCCAGAAACGCAGGACGTGCTGGGGGACGCCGAGTTCCTCGGCGGCCTCTGAAATCGTGCGGAAGGCGTTCGGCCCCTTCGCCACCGCACGGACTCCTTAGTCGTCCAGAGCGCTGTCGATGCGCGCCTTCATCACCTGGGAGGCCCTAAAGCCGATGACGCGACGCGGCTCGATCTCGGCCGGCTCGCCCGTCTTGGGATTGCGTCCCATCCGGGCCCGCTTCTCGCGGACCTGGAAGACACCGAATCCGGAAAGCTTGACCGTCTCACCCTTCTCGAGCGCCTCGGCCACGAGATCGAGGGTGCGCTCGACGAGACCGGCGCAGTCCTGACGAGTCAGGCCTACTTCCTCGTGGACGGCCTCGCAGAGGTCAGCCCGGGTCAGAGTCGAACCCTTCATAACGCCCCCTATACGCTTCAAATGCGCGAACTCAGCACGGTCCGCGCCAATCGGCCCGCCTTGCGAAAGGGGCGCACGAAAGCCCCGATCTCGCGCGACAAGACCTCGTCAACTTGAGACTGCATGCCGCGAATACCGCATGAAGTCAAAGGGTCAAGCCGGATACTTCATATGCTGAAGCAGGCCATGCGCCAACCCAAGGTCAAGCTTCGTCCGTGAGCATCAAAGGCGCAGGACGCAGGCGCCCCACGTGAGGCCGCCGCCCATCGCCTCGAGCAGCAGCAGGTCGCCCGGCTTGATCCGACCGTCCGCGACCCCGTGGGCGAAAGCCAGGGGAATCGAGGCGGCCGAGGTGTTGGCGTGCAGCGCCACCGTCGAGATCACCTTTTCCTCGTCAATGCCGCAGCGATTGGCCACGCCTTGCAGGATTCGCTGGTTGGCCTGGTGTGGAATGAACCAGTCGACCTCGGGCACGCTCACGCCGGCCTTCTCGGCGGCGGCGTGGATGGCCTCGGAGATGTTGATCACCGCGTGCTTGAAGACCTGGTTGCCCAGCATCCGCAGCTTGCCGACCGTGCCCGTGGTCGACGGTCCGCCGTCGACATAGAGCAGGTCCTGCTTGGTCCCGTCGGCGCGCAGGGCGAAGCCCAGCATGCCGCGATCGGCGGTGGTCCCCTCGCCTTCCTGCGGCTCCAGCACCACCGCGCCGGCGCCGTCGCCGAACAGCACGCAGGTGCCGCGGTCGGTCCAGTCCATCAGGCGGGTCATGGCCTCGGCGCCGATCACCAGCGCGCACTTGGCGTTGCCGCGGGCGATGAAGCCGTCGGCCACCGACAGGGCGTAGACGAAGCCCGAGCACACGGCCTGGACGTCGAAGGCGATGCCGACGCCTGCGCCCAGCTTGCGCTGGACGATGGTGGCGGTGGCCGGGAAGGTCAGGTCGGGCGTCGTGGTTGCGACGATGATCAGGTCGACGTCGGCGGCGGTCTTGCCGGCCCGCTCCAGCGCCTGCTTGGCCGCTTCCACGGCCAGGTCGGACACGGCCTGGTCGTCGGCGGCCTTGTGGCGCTGGCGGATGCCCGTGCGCTCGATGATCCACTCGTCGGACGTGTCGACGATCTTCGACAGGTCTTCGTTGGTGACGATCTGCGGCGGCAGGTAGGCCCCGACGCCGGTCACCACGCTGCGAACTACGCTCACTCGGCGGCTCCCTGGGTTTCGGCGCTGTCTGCGCCGTCGTCCTTGGCCGCTTGGTCTTTTTCCGCGGTCAGACGCTTCAGATTACGATCGATCTCGGCGGTGAAGTCGCTGCGCGCGAGGTCCACGGCCACGCGCACGGCCGAGGCGAAGCCGTTGGAATCGGCGCCGCCGTGGCTCTTCACCACAATACCGTTGAGGCCCAGCAGCGGCCCGCCGTTGACCCGGCCGGGATCCAGGCGCTGCTTCATCTTCTTCAGCGAGCCCGAAGCGATCAGCGCGCCCAGCATGGCCAGCGGGCCGGCGGTCAGGGTTTGCTTGATCTCATTGCCGAAGAACCGGGCCAGGCCCTCGGCGGTCTTCAGGGCGACATTGCCGGTGAAGCCGTCGGTGACGACCACGTCCACCGTGCCGTAGGCGATGTCGGTGCCCTCGACGAAGCCCCGATAGTCGAAGTCGAAATGCGGACTGTCCTGGAGGATGCGATGCGCCTCGCGCACCTCCTCGTGGCCCTTCTGCTCTTCGGAGCCGACATTGAGCAGGCCCACGGTCGGGCGTTCCGAGCCGTGCACGGCGTGGTGGAAGGCCGCGCCCATGATGGCGAACTCGACCAACTGCTCGGCGTCGCTCTCGACATTGGCGCCGACGTCCAGCACCGCCGAGACCCCCTTCATGGTCGGCCAGGAGGCGACGATGGCGGGGCGCTCCAGATCGGCGCTCATGCGCAGGATCAGCTTGGAGATCGCCATCAGGGCGCCGGTGTTGCCGGCCGAAACACAGGCGGCGGCTTCGCCGGAGCGGATCGCCTCGACGGCGTTCCAGAGGCTGGAGCCCTTGCCCCGGCGCATGGCCTGGGCCGGCTTTTCGTCCATGGCGATGGACTTGTCGGTGTGGACGACGGTGCAGACCGCCCGCGCGGCCGGCGCGCGCGCCAGTTCGGCGTTCAGCGCGACCTCGTCGCCGTGCACCAGGAAGCGCACGTCAGGCAGGGTCTTGGCCGCGATCTCCAGCGCCGGAACGACCACGGGCGGACCGTGATCTCCGCCCATGGCGTCGATCGAGATGACTACAGGCTTGGGCACGAGGCGCTATCGACTCCTTAGACGGTCGCGACGCGGCCGATGATTCCCCGGCGTGATATCACGCCGGAAGGCGTAAGGGCCAACTCAGCCCTCGTCGCCCTTCGTTTTAAGCCCCTTCAGGGCCGCGAAGGGAGAAAGCTCAACGGGTTCGGGCGGTTGCACGAACACCGCGCCCGGCTTGCGCGGGAACGGGTCCAGCTCCAGCGCCAAGTGCTCGATGACATAGCCGGAGACGTCGATCGCCTCGCCTTCCAGCACGTCGGGCGGATCGTCGCCGTCCGGGTCGAGGCCCAGCTCGCCGCCCTCGTCCTGGGGCGCGTGCTCGCTGTTGGCCGGCAGCACGTGCAGGCTGAAGCGGGCGTCGATGGGGGTCTCGAAATCCTCGCCGCTGACGCCGCAGGTCTGCACCACGCGAGCGCGCAGCACGCCCGACACCTCGGCCCCATCCATCCACGAACGCAGATAGACCTGGGCTTCAAGCTGATCCAGCGACACCAGGCCCAGTTGCTTGGCGATGGCCTTGCGCACGGTTTCGTCGGGCGTGAGCTTCAGGTCCACCCCGCCGCGGTCGACGCGGGCCAGGGTGACGGTGCAGGGCCAGGGATCGGTCAGACGTTCGGCCATTGCACTTCTCCGTTCAACAAGGCGTCCAGCGACTGCTCCGCCAGAGCTTCGCGCGCCGACCGCACATAGGCGCTAACGGACGCCACGTCACCCTCGCCCCGCTCCTCGAAAACGGTGCGGGCCAGGGCGGCGTCCAGTTCGGCGGCGTTCGGCAGCGTCGCGAAGGCCTCGTCATAGGTTTTCAGCCGGCCGTAGAAGGCGCCGGCCAGCTTCTTCATCTTCTTGCCGACGGCGGTGTCGGACACGCCGATCTGGCGGAAGGCGTCGTCGAGGCCCCGAACATAGGAATCAAACACCGCCTGCGAGGTCTCGGCGGCGGCTTCGCCCTGCCCTTTCAGGCGCTCGATCACCAGCACCACATGCAGGGTGAAGAGCTCGAACCGGCCCTCCATCGAGTCGCGAACGCCCAACTCCGCATAGAATCGTGAAGATCGAGCCTGGGCCGTCGCCGATGCATAGAGTTTTTCCCCCACCAGCGTCGCGGGCCTGGGCTTGAGTAGCCAATCCAGAAACATTCCACGCCTCTATTTCGCCGCGAGCCGCCACTAGATGGCCTGAGCATCCACGCGGGCCATTGAACTAAGCCCGCGCGGGCGATAGGTCAAAGTCCAGCCTTCTTCCGGTTCCGGAGCCTCTATGTCTCGCCCCGCCGTTTTCGCCGCCGCCGCCATCGGCCTCGCCGCCGTCGTCGGAGGCTGCACGCCGCTGACGAGCTATTCCGGCTTCCAGGCCATCGAGGCCAAGCCGGCCGACATGAAGGTGGGCGAGGACAGCAAGTCCACCGTCCGCGAAAAGCTGGGCTCGCCGTCGGCGGTCTCCACCTTCGACAACGACGCCTGGTACTACATCTCGCAGACCACCGACCGCGTGGCCTTCTACAAGCCGCGCGTGATCAAGCGCGACGTCGTGGCCATCAAGTTCAACACCGCCGACGAGAAGGTCGCCTCGGTCGACACCTTCACCCTGAAGGACGGCAAGGTCATCGCCTACAACGGCCGCGAGACCCCGACCCGCGGTCGCGAGATGACCGTGCTCGAGCAGCTGCTCGGCACCGTCGGTCGCGGCGGCATGCTGCCCCAGGACGACGAAGGCGTTCCCGGCACCCGTCCTGGCGACCGTCGCTAGGCTGACGATCTGTGTCGGTTAACCGACACTTCAACCTTACCGAAGCTTGACTATAAGCGCGTGATTTCGTGCGACTTTTTGTCGCCGCATCAACGTTTCCTCAAGCACGCCCGTCACAACCTTCCCGTCTGATCGACGCTGGGGCCCCAACCCTGGCGTCGGTTGCTCTGGGGGAGAAGGTCGTGAGCGCGCTCGATCTGCGGGCGTTGACGATGCTTATCGTCGACGACAACGCCAACATGCGCGGCATCCTGGCCGCGATCCTGAAGTCCGCCGGGGTGCGGCGCATTCTCGAGGCCGGCGACGGCGTCGAGGGGCTGAAGCTGTTTTCCGAACGTGAGGTCGACATCGTGTTCACCGACCTGATGATGCAGCCGGTGGACGGGTTGTCGTTCGTGCACTGGGTCCGCAACTCGCAGGCCAGTCCCAACCCGTACACGCCGATCATCATGATGACCGGTCACGCCACCCGCCGCAGCCTGGACGAGGCCCGGATGGCCGGGGTGACCGAGTTCCTGGCCAAGCCGCTGACGGCGCGCGGGGTGATGCACCGCATCAACGAGGTCATCAACAACCCGCGCGACTTCGTCCGCACCGAGGCCTATTTCGGCCCCTGCCGCCGTCGGCGCATCGATCACGACTTCGCCGGCGACGAGCGACGCGGCGCCCAGCCGGAGCCGACAGCGCTGGGCGGCGAGTCGGAGGTCCAGGCGTTCGATCCGGAAGACTGTTACTGAGGGAGGCCTGACACCCTCCCCTTGGCCCTACGCACGTCATCCCGGCCGCAGGGCCGACAAAAGAAAACGCCCCGGAGCGCGAACTCCGGGGCGTTCTCGATTCAGTGGTATCGCAGCCTCACCCGTGGGCCAGCACCGCCAGAAGCAGCAGGGCCACGATGTTGGTGATCTTGATCATCGGGTTCACGGCGGGACCCGAGGTGTCCTTGTAGGGGTCGCCGACGGTGTCGCCGGTGACGGCCGCCTTGTGGGTGTCACCGCCCTTCGTGTGCAGGACGCCGTCCTTGTCGGTGAAGCCTTCCTCGATCACCTTCTTGGCGTTGTCCCAGGCGCCGCCGCCGCTAGTCATCGAGATGGCGACGAACAGGCCGGTGACGATCACCCCCATCAGCATGGCGCCAAGGCTGGCGAAGGCGTCGACCTTGCCGGCGATGGCGTTGATGACGAAGAACAGCACCACCGGCGAGACCACCGGCAGCAGGGAGGGCACGATCATCTCGCGGATGGCGGCCTTGGTCAGGATGTCCACGGCCTTGCCGTATTCGGGCTTGGTCTCGTAGGTCATGATGCCCGGGTTTTCGCGGAACTGGCGACGGACCTCGGCCACCACCGACTCGGCCGCGCGGCCTACGGCGGTCATCGACAGACCCCCGAACAGGAAGGGCAGCAGGCCGCCGAACAGCAGGCCGACCACGACGTAAGGGTTGGACAGGTCGAAGCTGACCGCCCCCATGCCGTCGAAGAAGCTGCCGGGCGCGGCGTTCTCGGAGAAGAACTTCAGGTCCTCGGTATAGGCCGCGAACAGCACCAGCGCCCCCAGGCCCGCCGAACCGATGGCGTAGCCCTTGGTGACGGCCTTGGTGGTATTGCCGACCGCGTCCAGGGCGTCGGTGGTGACGCGGACTTCCGGGGGAAGGCCGGCCATCTCGGCGATGCCGCCGGCGTTGTCGGTGACGGGGCCGAAGGCGTCCAGGGCGACGATGAAGCCGGCCAGGGACAGCATGGTGGTGGTGGCGATGGCGATGCCGAACAGCCCCGCCAGGTTGTAGGTCACGACGATGCCGACGATGATGGTCAGGGCCGGCAGGGCCGTGGACTCCAGCGACATGGCCAGGCCCTGGATGACGTTTGTGCCGTGACCGGAGACCGAGGCCTGGGCCACCGACTTCACCGGCCGGAAGCCCGTGCCGGTGTAGTACTCGGTGATCACCACGATCAGCGCCGTCACCGCCAGGCCCACGAGGCCGCAGTAGAACAGGTTGTTCGCGGTGAACAGGCGGCCGTCCAGCTCGATCGAGGTCGGCACCAGCTGATGGATCACCCACCACACGGCCGGGATCGACAGGAGCCCGGTGACGATTAGGCCCTGATAGAGGGCCCCCATGATGTTGTTCTTCTTGCCCAGGCGGACGAAGAAGGCGCCGACGATCGAAGTGACGATGCAGACCGCGCAGATGGCCAGCGGCAGCAGCATCATCGAGCCGACGACGTCGGTGCCGGTGAAGAAGATCGCCGCCAGCACCATGGTGGCTACCGTGGTCACTGCGTAGGTCTCGAACAGGTCGGCGGCCATGCCGGCGCAGTCGCCGACATTGTCGCCCACGTTGTCGGCGATGGTCGCGGCGTTGCGGGGGTCGTCCTCGGGGATGCCGGCCTCGACCTTGCCGACGAGGTCGCCGCCCACGTCGGCCCCCTTGGTGAAGATGCCGCCGCCGAGGCGGGCGAAGATCGAGATCAAGCTGGCGCCGAAGCCCAGCGCCACCAGCGAGTCGATGACGACCCGGTCGGTGCCCTCATGCCCGACCGACAGCAGCAGGGCGAAATAGCCCGCCAC
Organism: Caulobacter zeae; assembly: GCF_002858925.1. GTDB lineage: Bacteria > Pseudomonadota > Alphaproteobacteria > Caulobacterales > Caulobacteraceae > Caulobacter > Caulobacter zeae. The sequence continues at coordinate 133,163 of NZ_PJRS01000041.1, read as the reverse complement.
CCCGATCAGCGCGAAGCCCGCCACCAGCATGCCGGTGACCGCGCCCGAGGTGAAGGCCATCGACAGGCCCTTACCCAGCCCCTCGGACGAGGCCTGGGCGGTGCGGACATTGGCGCGCACCGAGATCAGCATGCCGGCGAAGCCCGCCAGCCCCGACAGGATCGCGCCCAGCGCGAAGCCCACCGGCTGTTCCCAGCCCTTGAAGAAGAAAGCCAGAACGGCGACGACCACGACGCCGACGATGGCGATGGTCGTGTACTGACGGTTCAGATAGGCCTGGGCGCCTTCCTGAATGGCCGCGGCGATTTCCTGCATCTTCGCATCGCCCGGCGAGGCCTTCAAAAGCCTGGCGGTCTGAACCGCACCATACAGCACCGCCAGAAGCCCGGCGCCGATGGCTACGTAAAGCCAAGAACTCATGGGTGTTGTGCCCCTTCGTGTTTCAATCACGAGGGGTCGCGGTTCCCGGCATGGAGGGTCGACGAGCGCCCCAGGCCAGGAGCGGCGGGCGGGCCTTAGGGCCTCATTCCCCCTCGAAGCTCCCTGATCTGGCCCCGACATCGGCGCCAGGGGGAAACACTGACATCCACAAGCCTAGCGCGCAACCGCTTGCGAGAACGGCGTTCGCGAAGCTTCAGGGGATGATCGGAGCCGAATCGGCGGGCGGCGAAGCCGGCTTGGCGGCGGTCTTCGGCGCGGCCTTGGGGAACGGCACGAAGTTGCGCGGCGTCTGCTTGCCTATGGTCACCGCGGCGACCTTGCCCTTTCCGACCAGGGCGAGCGCCTCGCGCATGACGATGGCCTTCACCTTGCCCTCGTCGAGCAGCACATAGCTGCCGGGCTTGTTCAGCGGCTGCTTGTGCGCCGCGCGCACCAGGGCGTCGCGCAGCAGCGGCTCCTTGCCGGCGAAGGCGGTGACGTCGCCGGTCGGCGGCAGGGTCAGCGACAGCTCCACGAAGATGTAGTTGATCAGGCGCCCCTCGGCGACGATCGGCAGGGCCATCGAGCCCAGCTTGATCACCGGATCTTCCTTTTCCTTCTCGCCCTCCCCGCCTTCCTTCTTCTTCTCCTTGCCGGAGGCCAAGGCGGGCGCGGCGCACAGCATCAGCGGCGCGGCGAGCGCCAGCAGGGCGCGACGGGACAGGGCGGTCGAAGTCATGCCCGCCTGTTAACCGAGAAGGCTTGAGGTTTCGCTACCGAGCAGCCACGCGGCCTGCGCCGCAATGAACCGCACGAAGGCTTCGGTCGGTCGCTGCCCGTGATCTTCGACGTAGTGCCGGAAGCCTTCCGGCCACTCCCAGCGATCCAGCCGAAAGGCCCTGTAGCCGTTGACGCGGCTGCAGACCCGGCAATGCGAGAGGCCTCGGTAATCGACCACCTCGGCGCGGACTTCGACATGTTCCAGCGCGGCCAGGAATTCATCTCTTCCCGACCACTCCGGCTCCGCACGCGGCCAGGGCAGGTTCGACGCCTCGGCTTCTAAGGCGCGCCAGTGGCCCTCGAACAGAGGATCACGTCCCTGCACCACGTTTGGATCACCCGCGTCAGCCGGCAGATAATAGACGACGACGTCATCCTCGGCGTCGCCCATGGCGAAGGCGAGCTGGACGTCGACCGTGTCGATCTCGATCACGTGCAACCAGCACGTCCTGTCCGTTTCAAAGGGATGCTGCACCACCGGATAGGCGCGCGGTTGCGACCAGTCCCAGGACAAGGCGTGGACCACGACACCATTGAGGACCACATCGCACACCGAAACGCCCGGAGTGCGAACGAACGCCAGACGCCAGCCCGACATCGCGGCACCTCAGCCGTGCAGCCAGCCCAAGCGCTGAGGCGTGATGTCCTTGCCCTTGAACAGGGCGGCCACGCCTTCGCCCTCGACGAACTCGCCGATGTCGCGCACCGGCAGGCCGGCGGCGAAGGCGGCGGCCTGGAAGGCGGCGACGTCGGCGGCCGGCACGGCGCAGACGACCTCGTAGTCGTCGCCGCCCGAAGCCAGGGACATGCGAGCCTCGCCGCGTTCGGGCTGGGCTTCCAGCCACTTGCGGGCGCCGGTCGACAGCGGCAGGCGGTCGAGGTCGACCTTGACCTGCAGGCCGCTGGCCTTGGCGATGTGGCCGGCGTCCGCCAGCAGGCCGTCGGAAACGTCGGCGGCGGCATGGGCGAACTGGCGCAGGGCCTCACGCAACGCCAGGCGCGGCGCGGGCGTGCGATAGCGGCGGACAAGGCCGCCGTCGGGATCCTCGACCTCGCCCCAGTGGGCCAGCAGGCCGAGCCAGCCGTCGCCGATGCTGCCGGAAACCATCAGGCGATCTCCCGCCTTGGCGCCGCGACGCAGGACGGCCGCCCCTTGCGGGACCCAGCCCAGCAGGGTCGCCGACACGACCATGGCGCCGGAGGTGGTGACGGTGTCGCCGCCCAGCAGATTGACGCCGAAGGCCTGACCGTCCTCGGCCAGGCCGCGAGCGAAGGTCTCGCGATCCTCGACCGTCGTGCCCGAAGGCCAGCCGACGGCCAGGAAGTAGCCGTAGGGCTCGGCGCCCTTGGCGGCGAGGTCGGAAAGATTGGTGCGCAGCAGCCGCCGGGCGACGATGTCGAGATCCTCGCCGGCCAGGAAGTGCACGCCCGCGACCATGGCGTCCTTGGTGATCACCAGGTCATAGCCGGGACGCGAGGGCAGCACCGCCGCGTCGTCCAGCAGGTCGAGCGCGACGGGGTCGCCGTTGGTCAGAGGACGCAGGTGGGTCGCGATCAGCTCGAACTCGTCCGGGCCCGACGGCGCGGCCGCCGGAGGGACGTCGTCGAACCACGACTCGTCGTCCTCCGCCGCCGGCGCTACGGCCGGGGCGGGATCGTCGAACCAGTCGTCGTCAGACTCGGGCGTCACGCGCGATGGCGTCCAGGGCGCCGTTGATGAAGCCGGCTTCCGGCCCCTCGAAGAACGACTTGGCGATCTCGACGTACTCGTCGATCACCACCTCGGTCGGAACGTCCGGGCGGTTCATCAGCTCGTAGGCGCCGGCGCGCAGCACGGCGCGGGCGGTGGCGTCCAGGCGCTCGAGCTTCCAGCCCGAGGCCAGGCGGCGCACGATGGCCGGGTCGATGATCGCCTGCTTGGAGACGACGCCCTTCACCAGGTCGGCGAAGAAGGTCTCGTCGGCCTGGGCCAGCTGGGCGCCTTCGGTGTCCTCGACGGCGCGGTCGAAGCGGTGTTCGGAGAACTCGCGCACGACGGCGTCGACGCCGGCGCCGGAAACTTCCATCTGGTAGAGGGCCTGCACGGCCGCCAGACGCGAAACGGAACGGGGCTGGATGCGCTTGCTCATCGCGCTTGTCCCGACAGCTGACGCTTCAAACCCACGATCTCCAGGCATTCCCGAGCGGCTTGGCCCCCGCGGTCGCCCTGCGAGAGGCGAGCGCGATTCCAGGCCTGATCCTCGTCATCAACCGTCAACACGCCGTAACCAATGGCCAACCTTTTTCCGACGGCCAGGTCCTGCAGGCCGCGGGCCGTCTCGTTGGACACGATCTCGAAGTGGTAGGTCTCGCCGCGCACGACGGCGCCCAGCGCGATGTAACCGTCGTAGCGCACGCCCGACGGGCCCTTGCCGGCCTCCTCGGCGATGGCGATGGCGGCCGGGATCTGCAAGGCGTCGGAAACCGTGACGACCTCGTACTCCGCGCCCTGGGCCTCGATCGCCTGCACGGCGCCGGCCAGCAGCGCATCCGACAGGCCCGAATAACGGCGCCCCTCGACGATCAGCAGACGAATCCTGTCTTCCACCATATGCCTCTGAACTCCTGGGCGGACGGGAGGCCTCACTGGGCCGTCACACGCCGACCCGAAAAATCGAATCGTAGGATGCGCCTATAGCTCGTCTTCGGCGACGTCGCTCAAGCCTTCTTCGCCCAAAAACTTCGCGAAATCACTGGTCTCCCGGAAATCGCGATAAACCGAGGCGTAGCGGACATAGGCTACGTCATCGAGCGACTTCAGGGCCTTCATCACCATTTCGCCGACGACCGACGACTGAAGCTCGGTCTCGCCCTGGCTTTCCAGCTGGCGAACGATGCCGTTGACCATCCGCTCGACCCGCTCGCCCTCGATCGGGCGCTTGCGGGTGGCCAGCGAGATCGAGCGCATCAGCTTGTCGCGGTCGAACGGCGAGCGACGGCCCGACCGCTTGACGATGATCAGTTCACGAAGCTGGACGCGCTCGAAGGTCGTGAAGCGGCCGCCGCACTCCGGACAGAGGCGACGACGGCGAATGGCCGCGCCGTCTTCCGACGGGCGGCTGTCCTTCACCTGGCTTTCGGCGTGGCCGCAGAATGGGCAGCGCATGATCTTGGGCCCTCCCCTGCGGCCTTAGGCCATTAGTTGTAGATCGGGAACCGGGCCGTCAAGGCCAGCACTTCCTCGCGCACCTTGGCCTCGACCGCGGCGTTGCCTTCCGGACCGTTGGCGGCCAGGCCGTTGACGACCTCGCCGATCAGCTCGCCCACGCGGGTGAACTCGGCTTCCTTGAAGCCGCGGGTGGTGCCGGCCGGCGTGCCCAGGCGGATGCCCGAGGTGATCGTGAACGGCGCGGTGTCGAACGGCACGCCGTTCTTGTTGCAGGTCATGTGGGCGCGCTCGAGGCTGTGCTCGGCGTCGCGGCCGGTCACGCCCTTGGGACGCAGGTCGACCAGCATCAGGTGGCTGTCGGTGCCGCCCGAGACGATGTTCACGCCCGACTTGCCCAGCGCGTCGGCCAGTGCCTTGGCGTTGGCGATCACCTGGGCGGCGTATTCCTTGAACGAGGGCTGAAGGGCTTCACCGAAGGCCACGGCCTTGGCGGCGATGACGTGCTCCAGCGGACCGCCTTGCAGGCCCGGGAACACGGCCGAGTTGACCTTCTTGATGATGGCTTCGTCGTTGGTCAGCACCATGCCGCCGCGCGGACCGCGCAGGGTCTTGTGGGTGGTGGTGGTGACGACGTGGGCGTGCGGGACGGGGTTGGGGAACACGCCGCCGGCCACCAGGCCCGCGAAGTGGGCCATGTCGACCATCAGGTAGGCGCCGACCGAGTCAGCGATCTCGCGGAAGCGGGCGAAGTCGATCTCGCGGCTGTAAGCCGAACCGCCGGCGATGATCAGCTTGGGCTTCTCGCGCTGAGCGACCTCGGCGACGTTGTCGTAGTCGATCAGCTGGTCCTGCTGGCGCACGGTGTAGGACACCGGCTTGAACCACTTGCCCGACTGGTTGGCGGGCGAGCCGTGGGTCAGGTGGCCGCCGGCGGCCAGGTCCATGCCCATGAAGGTGTCGCCCGGCTGAAGCAGCGACATGAACACCGACTGGTTGGCCTGCGAACCCGAGTGCGGCTGGACGTTGGCGAAGGCCGCGCCGAACAGCTGCTTGGCGCGCTCGATGGCGATGGTCTCGATCTCGTCGACGTATTCGCAGCCGCCGTAGTAGCGCTTGCCTGGATAGCCTTCGGCGTACTTGTTGGTAAGGATCGAGCCCTGGGCCTCCAGCACCGCCTTCGAGACGATGTTTTCCGAGGCGATCAGCTCGATCTGGTTCTGCTGACGACCCAGCTCCCGACCAATGCGATCGAAGATGTCGCGGTCGGCGGTCGCAAGATCGGCGCCGAAGAACTTGGTCAGGTCGGTGATGGTCGTCATCGGCAGCTCCTTGGGGCGGGCGGCTGGGCTTTGGGCGGCGCGCTCCCGCAAGCGGGAGTCGACGGCGCTCTCTTTAGCGTCCTTCGCGCCACGATCAATGACGGAACCGCGACGATAACCATGCGTTGGTGACGAACCTCGGCGGGGTGTTGCCGCTGCGCCGAGCGTTTTTGAGTGCAAACGAACAGAACGGGCGGGATGCGTATGGCGGCTTCACACGACGAGACGGGGTCGGACATGACGGACGACGCCGATCTGCTGGCGCTGAGCGCGAGCATCGTCGCGGCCTATGTCGGCCAGAACAAGATTTCGCAGACCGCGGTCCCCGACCTGATCCGCACCGTGCACGGAGCGCTGCTGGGGCTGCACGGCGAACCGGTCGCCGCCAAGCCCGCCGAGAAGCAGAAGCCCGCCGTGCCCGTCTCGCGCTCGGTGCAGCACGACTACATCGTCTGCCTCGAGGACGGAAAGAAACTGAAGATGCTCAAGCGCTACCTGCGCTCGCACTACGACATGAGCCCCGAGGACTACCGCCGCAAATGGGGCCTGCCATCGGACTATCCGATGGTCGCGCCGGCCTATGCCGCGCGCCGCTCGGACTTCGCCAAGCAGATCGGCCTGGGCAAGGGCGTGCGCCGGAGGGCGTAGAGGCCAGGGAGGCGAAAACCCCGCCCTTCGACAGGCTCAGGGTGAGGTTTTCACTGCGCCGTCCATGATCCTCATCCTGAGCTTGTCGAAGGACGAGGATCACGCCCCTCACGCCGCCGAGAAGATGTCGCGCTTCTTGAAGCCGGCGGTCATAAACCGCCCCATGGCCTTGGGCATGGTCAGCCAGCGCACCGGCGCGGCCGTGGCCTCGCCCTTCAGCACGCCGTCGGCGATGAACGGCGCCACCGTCTCCACACGATCGCCGAGGATGTTGTAGAGCTTCATCGACTTGGCGCGGTCGGCGTCCGAGGCGTCGCGCATCTCCGACTGCAGAAGGTCGGTGGCGACGATGCCGGGACTGATCGTGCCCATCCGCACGCTGGTGCCGTCCAGCTCCTTGCCCATCGACTTGGTGAAGTAGGTCACGGCCCGCTTGGTGGCGCCATAGAGCGTCAGGCCCGAGGCGGTCATGCCGTCGCTGCCGAAGCCTTCGAAATTGTAGATCGCCCCGCCGCCGGGTTGGGCCAGCATGCGGATCATGGCCAGCTTGGAGGCCTTGATGACACCCAGCAGGTTGGTGGCGACCACCGCGTCGATCTCGGCCTCCTCCACCTGGTCGAGGCGCACGCGCGGCGACACCGAGCCGGCGTTGTTGATCCAGATGTCGACCGATCCGAACCGCTCGACGGCCGTGTTCCACAGCGCTTCCAGGTCGGCGACCTTGCTTACGTCGCAGGCCTGGGCGGCGACCGCGCCGCCGGTGGCTTCCAGCTTGGCCAGGGCCTCGGCGAGGACCGTCGGATTGCGCCCGGAGATCACGACCTGGCAGCCGCGCTCCAGGAAGGCTTCCGCCAGGCCGAAGCCGATGCCGCGGCTGCTGCCGGTGATCACGATGGTCTTCACGGGGCGACTCTCCTGCGCACGAGGCGCCATCCAGCCCCAAGCCACCGACGGGCGCAGCGGCGAAGTGACGGGAAACCGCCACGCGGAGAGGCTTTAGCCGGCCCCTGCCCGCTCCAGCCATCCCCGCGCCTCGGTCCGCGCCCAGGCGATCTCCGGTCCGATGTCGAACCGCGCGTCCTCGTCGGCCAGCGACAGCAGATCCTCGGCCTCGTCCAAGGCGGAAAGGTCATGGGCGGCGTCGCCCAGATAGGCGCCGGGCAATTCGTGCTGGTGGAAGGCGATGTCGGCCAGGATGGCGCGGACCAGATCCACCCTCGCCGCAACGCATAGCGGATCGCGGGCCAGGGCCTGGCGCAGGAACGGCGCGGGCGGCGCGTGCCAGGTCGAGCCGCCGCTCGACAGGCGGGCCAGCCAGACCAACGGCCAGGGATCGGCCGGCTTGGCCTGGGCCCACTCTTCCAGGGTCGGGCGGACCAGCAGGCGAAACAGCGGCACGGGCAGCACGGCTTCAGGCTGGCCGCGATAGGCAAGGCGCTTCTCGCCGATCCAGGCGGCGAAGGCGACACGTTCGGCCAGCGGCCAGCTCACCGCACCGGCGACGAAGGCGTCGAGCGCTTCCAGCGCCTCGCGCCGGAGGCCCTGGTGGCGAAGACGGAAGTAATCGGCCGCGCCCGACCAGCCGGCATGCTCGCACGCATCCTCGGCCAGCTCGCGCAGATAGCCCAGATCGAAACCCAAGACGGGTGCTTTAGGCCGCGTGGCCGCCCATGCGGGCGACGTTGCAGTGCGCCCAGAGCTTCTCCATCGCGCCGACCAGCTTGCGCATCATGTCGTCGGTGTGGAACGGCGTGGGCGTGAAGCGCAGGCGCTCGGTGCCGCGCGGCACGGTCGGATAGTTGATCGGCTGCACGTAGACGCCGTGGTCGGCCAGCAGCATGTCGCTGATCAGCTTGGTGTGGACCGGATCGCCGACCAGCACCGGCACGATGTGGCTGTCGTTCTCCATCACCGGCAGTCCGGCGTCCTGGAACATCTTCTTCAGGGTGGCGGCGCGCTCCTGGTGGGTGTCGCGCACCTCGGGGTGCTGCTTGAGCCACTTCACGCTGGCCAGCGCGCCGGCGGTCAGGGCCGGCGGCAGCGAGGTGGTGAAGATGAAGCCCGAGGCCATCAGGCGCACGGCGTCGATCACCTCGGCGTCGCCGGTGATGTAGCCGCCCATGACGCCGAACGCCTTGCCCAGCGTGCCTTCGATGATGTCGATCTGGTCCATCACGCCGTCGCGCTCGGCGACGCCGCCGCCGCGCTGGCCGTACATGCCGACCGCATGGACCTCGTCGAGATAGGTCATCGCGCCGTACTTCTTGGCAAGAGCCGCCGTGGCGCCGATGTCGGCGATGTCGCCGTCCATCGAGTAGACGCTTTCAAACGCCACCAGCTTGGGCGCGTCGACCGGAGCGGCCGCCAGCAGTTCCTCGAGGTGCGCCAGATCGTTGTGGCGGAAGATGTGTCGCGGGCCGCCGCCGTTGCGGATGCCGGCGATCATCGAGGCGTGGTTCTGAGCGTCGGAGAAGATGATCAGGCCCGGCAGGATCTTCTGCAGGACGCTGAGCGTGGCTTCGTTGGAGACGTAGCCCGAGGTGAACAGCAGCGCGGCCTGCTTGCCGTGCAGGTCGGCCAGCTCGGCTTCCAGCTCCACGTGGTGGTGGTTGGTGCCCGAGATGTTGCGGGTGCCGCCCGAGCCGGAGCCGTGGTCGTCGATCGCCTGGTGCATGGCGTCCAGCACGACGGGGTTCTGGCCCTGGCCGAGATAGTCGTTCGAGCACCAGACCACGACTTCGTTCTCGCCGCCGTCGGCGCGCGTCCAGGTGGCGCGCGGGAAGGCGCCGCGATGACGCTTCAGGTCGGCGAAGACCCGATAGCGACCCTCGTCGCGGATCTGGGAGACAGCGGCGGTGAACGCGGCTTTGTAGTCCATGCTGGTCTCTACCCGTCGAACCGAAGCTCTACGGTCCTTTTCTTCTGGCACGGCTTTTCGCACCACGCAGGCACAGTGTCCACCTAAGGGCCTCTACCTACAAATTGGAATTGGGCGTGGTGTCGCATCGATTGGTTCTATAACCGCCGATCGCAACCCTGCCTTGTTCAAACCAGCTCGGCAATACGGCCGCGCAGCAGTTGCAGGACGGCCGAGAAGTCCTTGTCGCCGAAGCCATTGGCGTCGAACAGGGCGTACAGCGCCTCGGCCTGCGCCCCCATCGGCGTGCTGGCGCCGGCGCGCGCGGCCGCCTCCTGGGCCAGCTTCAGGTCCTTCAGCATCATGGCCGTGGCGAAACCGCCCTCGTAGCCGCGATCGGCCGGCGTGCTGGGGCCCACGCCCGGGACCGGACAATAGGTCGACACCGACCAGCACTGGCCCGACGACTGGCTGGCGATCTCGAAGAAGCGGTCGGCGGCCAGGCCCAGCTTCTCGGCCAGGGCGAAGGCCTCGCAGGTCCCCAGCATCGAGACGCCCAGCAGCATGTTGTTGCAGATCTTGGCCGCCTGCCCCGCCCCGTGGCCGCCGGCGTGGATCACCGCCCGGGCCATCGGCTTCAGCGCAGCCTCGACCGCGGCGAAATCGGCGTCGTCGCAGCCGACCATGAAGGCCAGACTGCCAGCTTCAGCGGCCATGATGCCGCCCGACACCGGGGCGTCGGCGAACCGAAAGCCCGCCGCCCTCGCCTGCTGCGCCACCGCGCGGGCGCTGTCGACGTCGATGGTCGAGCAGTCGATCAGCAGCGCCGACTTGGACGCATTGGCCAGCACCTGCTCGCCATAGACCGAGCGCACGTGCGGACCGGCCGGCAGCATGGTGATGACGATCTGCGCGTCCTTAACCGCCTCGGCCACGGAAGCCGCAGCGACGCAGCCGGCGCCGACGGCCTTCTCCAGCGCCTTGGCCGAAAGGTCGAACGCCGCCACGGCGTGGCCGACCTTGGCCTGGTTGGCGGCCATCCCGCCGCCCATGTTGCCCAGGCCGATGAAGGCGATCCTGGTCATTGTTACGCTCCCTGAATGTGAACCGCGCCTACGTGGGCGCGGTCCTTGTCGTTGTCGTCCGCAGGAGCGGGGCGCTTAGCGCGCCCCGGCCGGCTTGCGGAACTTGTAGATGAACTGGTCGGTCTTGCCGCGGATGGACGGGTCGAAGACCGAGACGTTGCGCTTGTCGGCGGCGTCGCGCAGCACGCGGCTTTCGCCTTCGAACACGAAGCCGGCGGCGGTGACCTCGGCCTTTACGGTCTCTGGATCGATGCGGTGCAGCTTCTCGGCGTCGCGCAGGCCCGAACCGGGCTGGGCCGAGTGGTCGAGCACCAGATAGACGCCGCCCGGCTTCAGCGACTGGAAGACCTTGCGGTTGACCACCGCCATGTCGGGCTTGCCCATCAGCGGGGTGTGCATGTCGTGGTAGTTCTGGGCGGTGAACACCAGGTCCAGCTTCTCGGGCGCGCCGAAGTTGGGCAGCAGGTTCAGGATCACCGAGACGTTCTTGTAGGCCGGATCGGCGGCGATGGCGTTCACGGCCGGCTCGCGATTGGCCAGCTTGGTCAGCTCGTCGGGCACATAGGCATAGACGTGGCCGCGCGGGCCGACGGCCTTCGACAGGATGCGGGTGAAATAGCCGGTGCCGGGAATCAGGTCTGCGACCTTGGCCCCGCTGCGCACGCCGGCGAAGGCCAGCACCTGGGCCGGCAGGCGATCGGCGTCGCGCTTGGCGTCAACCTCGGGACGCAGCGGATTGTCGACCGCGGCGATGATGTTGGCCGGGATGGAGACCGGGGCGGCGGCCGGCGGCGGCGGAGGCGGCTCGGCGGGCCCCATCGGGGTCGTGGCGCACGCGGTCACGGCGAGCGCGGCGACGAGGCTGAGAAGCGGCTTACGCATGGTCTTCCTTCCGGCGGACTTTCTTCTTTGGCTGGCGGCAAGCTAGCGAGGCCAAGCGACAGCTTCAATGCCGCTACGGCAGAACGCTGTCAGGCGTCCGCGAGAGGAGTCCACTCCTCCTCCGGCGGGAGGGGCGCAAAGATCGCCTGGATGTCGGCGTCGTTCACGGCCTCGATGCTCGGCGGGTCCCAGCGGGGCGCATTGTCCTTGTCGACGATCACCGCCCGCACGCCCTCGATGAAGTCGTGCCTGCGCACCACGCGCGAGCCGATCCGGTACTCCATGGCCATGTTGTCGGCGAAGTCGGTCATGGCCTCGCCGCGCTTCAGCTGCTCGAAGGCTACCTTCAGGGTCTGGGGCGACTTGGTCTTCAGCACGGCCAGCTGGGCCTTGCCCCAGTCGCAGGAGTCGGCTTCCAGGAACTCGAAGATCTCTTCGACGCTGTCGCCGACGAACAGACGGTTGAGGTCCTGCTCGAAGCCCACCAGCGGCGCCTTGCCGGCGTCGGCGCGGTACATGCGCAGGGTCTCGTCGATGCGGCGGTGATCGGCCAGGATCGCCTTCTTCAGCCCCTCGATCGCGCCGAATTCGACGAAATGGGTGGCGATGCCCAGGCGCATGCAGTCCGAGCCCTTGATCCGCGCGCCGGTCAGGGCCAGCCACAGCCCCGCCTTGCCCGGCAGGCGCGGCAGGTACCAGCCGCCGCCGACGTCGGGGAACAGGCCGATGCCCGTTTCGGGCATGGCGAAGGTCGTGCGCTCGGTCGCGATCCGATAGTGGGCCGGCATCGAGATGCCGACGCCCCCGCCCATGACCACGCCGTCCATGATCGCCACGACCGGCCGGTCGTAGTGGAACAGCAGATGGTTCAGCCGATACTCGGTATGGAAGAACTTCCGCGCCTCGACGCCGTCGCCCGCCCCGCTCTCGGCGAGCATCCTGATGTCGCCGCCAGCGCAGAAGCCCCGCTCGCCGGAATGGTCGATCATGACCATGTCGATCTCGGGGTCAGCCTGCCACGCCAACAGGGCCTCGATCATCGTCTCGCACATGGAAAGCGTCAGGGCGTGCAACGCCTTGGGCCGGTTCAGGGTGATCCGGCCGACGTTCTTCTTGACGCTGACGAGGACTTCGCGGGCTTCGGTCATAGAGTTTCTCAAGCGAATTCGGGGTCTTCGACGGGCGCGCAGTCGAAGCGGTCGATCTGGCCGGCCAGCAGGCGGTAGACCGCGTCCTGCGGCACCTCCTGGCCCAGGGTGTCGGCGCGCGACAGGCCGGCATAGGCGCCGCGCAGCAGGCGGCCGGCGACCCCGTGGCTGACCACGATCAGCCGGCGCTCGGCTTCCGGGGCCTGGTCGGCCAACCAGCCGGCCACGCGGGCGGTGACGTCCTCGAAGGTCTCGCCGCCCGGCGCCCGGAACGCCCACTCGTAGCTGGCGAACAACTCAGGATTGTCACGGCGGATGCCCTCGCGCAGGCGGCCCGACCACTCACCGACGCTGATCTCCAGCAGGCGATCGTCAAAGGTCAGCGGCAGGCCCGTGCGCTCGGCGATGGCTTCGGCGGTGTTGCGCGCGCGGCGCAGCGGACTGGCGACGATCCGCCAGTCGTCGGACGGCTCTCGCGCGATCAGGTCGGCCAGCAGCTCGCCCATGGCCCGCGCCTGGGCCCGCCCCAAGGCGGTCAGGTCGGACTCGGTCTGGCCCTGGAAGCGTCCCTCACGGTTGAACTGCGTCTGGCCGTGGCGGCAGAGATAGATCATCAGATTGTAGCTCTCAGGTCGAAGCACTCGATACCGGACCGAGCGGCGACGATCAGCAAGGTCTCGTCACGCGAAGCCAACGGCCAATCCTGCTCCAGCGCCAGCGCAAGATATGAGGCGTCGAAGAGACTGAGTCTGGCCCTCTGGGCCAGCGTCGTCAGACCCTCCATGTCGATGATCAACGGATGAAGCGTGACGTTCAGCGCAACATAGTTCGCCACCGCACGATCGTGCCTCTCGACTGTCGACAAGCCACGACGTTCGTAAGTCAGCAGAACGTTGCGGACTTCCCAGTCGAAAATCTCCGGCGCCTCGAAAGTCGTCGCGTCGCTCCGCTCCAAGAAGGCGTTCGCGGCGTCAGTCGCTTGCGTCGGCAACAGCCACGCCAAGGCGGCTGACGCATCCAGGACGACCGACCTCACTCGCGCGCCATCTGCTTCAGTTCTTCCCAGGTCATGTTCTCGATGCCGGGATTGGCCGCCGTCATCTCGTCCTGAAGCTTCTTGAAGCGCGCGACGAGTTCCTTGCCCGGCAAGCGGCGCGGCGGCGGCGAAGCGGCCTGGTCCGCCGGCAACAGCTTGGCAACCGGACGGCCGTTGCGGGTGATGAGCACCGCCTCGCCGCCCTTCTCGACGGCGTCGAGCAGGGCGGACAGATGGGTCTTGGCTTCGAGGACGCCGACTTCGCGCATGACGAACTCCAATCTGACCAGTCTGGTCAGATTATCACGATCCTACTGTCGGAACATCTCGCGGGCGATGATGACGCGCATGATCTCGTTGGTGCCTTCCAGGATCTGGTGGACGCGCAGGTCGCGGACGATGCGTTCCAGCGGATAGTCCTGCAGGTAGCCGTAACCGCCATGCAGCTGCAAGGCGTCGTTGGCGACCTGGAAGCCGGCGTCGGTGGCGAAGCGCTTGGCCATGGCGCACAGCTTGGTGGCCTGCGGATCCCGGTTGTCGAGCGCATGGGCGGCGCGGCGGACCATCAGGCGGGCGGCCTCCAGTTCGGTGGCCATGTCGGCCAACTTGAATTGCAGGGCCTGGAAGTCCTTCAGCGGCCGGCCGAACTGGTTGCGGGTCTCGAGGTAGGCCTTGGCCGTGTCGAGGGCGAACTGGGCGCCGCCCAGCGAGCAGGAGGCGATGTTCAGGCGACCGCCATCAAGGCCCATCATCGCGAAGCGGAAGCCTTCGCCCTCCCCGCCGATGCGGTTGGCGACCGGCACGCGGCAATCGTCGAAATTGACCTGGGCGGTGGGCTGGGCGTTCCAGCCCATCTTGCGCTCGTTGGCCCCGAAGGAGAGGCCCGGCGTTCCCTTCTCGACCACGAAGGCCGAGACGCCCTTGGGGCCTTCGCCGCCGGTGCGGGCCATGACCACATAGACGTCCGACACGCCGCCGCCGGAGATGAAGGCCTTGCCGCCGTTCAGCACGTAGTGGTCGCCTTCAAGGCGGGCGGTGGTGCGCATGCCCGCCGCGTCCGAGCCCGAGCCCGGCTCGGTCAGGCAGTAGCTGGCGATCAGCTCCATGGTGGTCAGGCGCGGCAGGTAGCGTTGGCGCAAGGCCTCCGAGCCGAAGCGGTCGATCATCCACGAGGCCATGTTGTGGATGGTGAGATAGGCCGCGACCGGCACGTCGCCATAGCTGAGGGCCTCGAAGATGATCGAGGCGTCCAGGCGCGACAGCCCGCTGCCGCCGACGTCGTCATTGACGTAGATGCCCGCGAAACCCAGGCCCGCAGCCTCGCGCAGGACGTCGACGGGAAAGTGCTTGTGCTCGTCCCACTGGGCCGAATGCGGGGCAAGCCGTTCCGCGGCGAAGCCCGAGGCCATATCCTGAATGGCGCGTTGATCGTCGTTCAGCGCGAAATCCATGCGCCACTTCCTCCCATGCGGGGCATATCCGCCCTCACCTTCTTGACCGCTGACCTGCCCTGAGCAGCCAAGTGTGTCAATCATATCTCAGTTGGCGAATTTGAATGCGGCGCCGCAGCGAAATCGGGTGCGAAAGGTCGCACCTCCCTTGATCCGACACCTCGTCGGTATCAGATCACGCCCATCGGAGGCGTCGTCTCGGTTCCCATGTCCAAGTTCATTACCGCTCTGGCCGCGGTCGCGGCCCTGTTCACGTTCGTGTCCGCGCCGGCTCACGCCGAGAATCTCGGCGTGTGGCGCAACCCGAAGGACAACATCCGTCTGCACATCACCGACTGCGGTCCGAGCATGTGCGGTTGGGTCGTCTATGCAAGCCGCAAGGCCGAGGCCGACGCCAAGAAGAGCGGCTACGACACCCTGGTGGGCCAGCAGGTGCTGCGCGACTTCGCGCCCACCGGCAACGGAAACATGCGTGGCAAGGTTTTCGTTCCGACCCTGAAGGTCACGCTCTCGGGCACCGCCGAGTTCGTCGACGCCCGCACCATGCGCGCCAAGGGCTGCGTGCTGGGCGGCCTGTTCTGCAAGTCGCAGGTCTGGACCCGCGTCGACGGCGGCGTGCAGCAGGTTCGCGTCACCAAAACCGGCGAATAGCCCCTTAAGGGCCTTACAGCCTTGCCTCGATCGGCGGCGCGCGCGAAACCCTTCGCATGACCGTTCCGCCGCTCGCCCCCTACCCCGCCACGCGCCTGCGCCGCCTGCGCCAGGCCGACTGGACCCGCCGCCTCGTCCGCGAAACGGAAGTCCGTCCGTCCGACCTGATCTGGTCGATGGTGGTGCACGAGGGCGAGGGAACCGTGCCGGTGGCCTCGATGCCCGGCGTCGAGCGCCTCAGCGTCAAGGAAGCCGCCAAGGCCGCCGTGCGCGCGCGCGACCTGGGCATTCCGGCCATCGCCATCTTCCCGCACATCGACCCGTCGAGGAAGGACGCGACCGGCTCGATCGCCGCCGATCCCGACGGCGTGATCCCGCGCGCCGTCAAGGCCATGAAGGACGCAGCCCCCGAGGTCGGCATCATGTGCGACGTGGCGCTGGACCCCTTCACCGACCACGGCCACGACGGCGTGGTCGAGAACGGCAGGATCCTCAACGACGCCACCATCGAGCGCCTGATCGAGCAGGGCCTCATGCAGGCCGCCGCCGGCGCCGACATCCTGGCGCCGTCCGACATGATGGACGGCCGCATTGGCCGCCTGCGAGGGGCGCTGGAGGCCGACGGCTGGCAGGACACGATGATCATGTCCTATGCCGCCAAGTACGCCTCGGCCTTCTACGGCCCCTATCGCGACGCCATCGGCTCGGCCAAGCTCTCCGCGGGCCAGGGCGACAAGAAGACCTACCAGATGGATCCCTCCAATACCGAGGAAGCCATCCGCGAGGTCGCCCTCGACATCGCCGAGGGGGCCGACATGGTCATGGTCAAGCCGGGCCTGCCCTATCTCGACATCCTGCGCCGGCTGGTCGACGAATTCCGCATGCCCACCTACGCCTTCCAGGTGTCGGGGGAATACGCGATGATCAAGGCGGCCGGCGCCAACGGCTGGATCGACGAAGACCGCGCGATCCTCGAAAGCCTGGCGGCCTTCAAGCGGGCCGGCGCGGCCGGGATCATCACCTATTTCGCCCCCTGGGCGGCCGAGAAGCTGGGCTGACATGGCCGCGCCGAGAACCGCCTTCGCACCAGGACGGTTCTACGGCGCGCCGACGATCGAGCGGCGGCTGCCGGGCGTGCGGCTGGCCCACCTGGCCGCCACCATGAGCGCCGAGCACGTCGACGAGCACAGTCACGACGACGCCCATTTCGTGCTGGCCACCCACGGCCGCTACGAAACAGAAGCCTGGGGCCCGCAGACCGAAGGCCCGGTGCTCGTCTACAATCCGCCGGGCGTGATCCATCGCGACCGGTTCGTCGAAACGGGCGGCTATTTCCTGGCCGTCAGCTTCACCGCCGGCGACTGGCGGGCCCTGGCCAATGGCGGCGCGGCGATCGACGCCCTGCGACTGACCGGCCCCGTCGCTCGCCGCGCCGCCCTGCGCCTCACGCGATCGCTGCTGTCCGCCGACGCCGAGCCCCTGTCGCTGGAAGGCCTGAGCCTCGAACTGGCGGCTGAGGCACTGGCGCCGCTTCGCGACGGGGATCACCGGCCGCCCTGGTTGGACCTGGCCGAAACCTACCTGGCCGACGCCTTCGACCAGCCGATCGGCGTCGCCGACCTCGCCCGCGCCGCCGGAGTGCATCCGGTGCACCTGGCCCGCGGCTATCGCCGCTGGCTGGGCGCCGCGCCCGGCGAACGCCTTCGCGCGCGGCGGCTGGAACGCGCCGCCGACCTGCTGATGCGGGGCCGCATGCCGATCGGCGAGATCGCCCTGGCGGCGGGCTTCTGCGACCAGAGCCATCTCAACAGGCAGTTCCGACAAGCCTATGGGGTGACGCCCGGAGAGTTCGCGCGCCTTTGCAGCTCTCGCCCCGCCAGACGGCCCGATGTTTCGGGCGTCCAAGACGAGGCCGCACCCGCGTCCTAGCTTGGCCGCGTCAGCCGTCGGAGTCGCTTTTCGTGAAACGCTTCCTGTTCGCCGCCGCCCTGGCCCTGGCGCCGCTGTCGGCCGCCTCCGCCGCTACCGACATGCCCTCCGCTGCGCCCGGCGCCGAACAGATGTCGGCGACAAGGCTCGAGGCCATGTCGGCGGCCATCAAGGCGGGCGAGTTCCAGAAGATCACCAGCGTCCTGGTCGCCCGCCACGGCAAGCTGCTGTTCGAGGCCTATTACGACGAAGGCCAGCCCGACGGCGGCCCCGAGGCCCGCCGCAACACCCGCTCGGTGACCAAGACCGTCACCGCCATGCTGGCCGGCGCCGCCATCGATCGCGGCGCGATCCCCAGCGTCGATGCGCCGATCAAGCCCTACCTGAAGGGCCGATCGCCGGCCGCCGCGCCCGATCCGCGCAAGGACAAGGTCACGGTCGAGGACCTGATGACCATGAGCTCGATCGCCGAGTGCGACGACGACAACCAGTTCTCGCGCGGCAACGAAGAGCGGATGTACCTGATCGAGGACTGGGTCGGCTTCTATCTCGACCTGCCGGTGCGCGGCTTTCCCGAGTGGGTGCAGAAGCCCGCCGACGCGCCGTACGGCCGCAGCTTCTCCTACTGCACGGCGGGCGTGACGACGCTGGGCGCGGTGGTCCAGGGCGCGGTCGGCAAGCCCCTGCCCGCCTTCGCCCGCGAAGCGCTGCTCGACCCGCTGGGCATCGAGGGCGAGCGCTGGCAGGTCTCGCCGCTGGGCCTGGCCCAGGGCGGCGGCGGCCTTGGCCTGCGCAGTCGCGACCTCTTGAAGCTGGGTCAGCTCTATCTCGACGGCGGCAAGTGGAACGGCCGCCAGGTGCTGCCCGCATCCTTCGTCGCGGCCGCCACCAGCCCGCACGCCAATGCGCGGCCCGCCACCGACTACGGCTACCTGATCTGGCTACAGACCCTGGGCGGCCACAAGGTCTGGGCGATGAGCGGCACGGGTGGCAACAAGGTGGCCATCGTCCCCGATCTTGGGATCGTCGCGGTGGTCACCACGGTGAACTTCGACGTCCGCCAGCCGCATGCCATCACCGAGCGCCTGCTGACCGAGCATATCCTGGCCGCCGTCGAGCCCTGAGAGTCCCGAATCCGCTAGTCTGGCGGCCATGAGCAAGGTTCTCGACATCGTCACCGCCGTCATCCGCGACCAGGACGGCCGCATGCTGCTGGTGCGCAAGCGCGGCACGGCGATCTTCATGAAGCCGGGCGGCAAGCGCGACGGCGACGAGGACGACCTGACCGCTCTCGCCCGCGAGCTCGACGAAGAGCTGGGCTGCCGGCTGGTCTCGGCGACCTTGTTGGGCCGGTTCTCGGCTCCTGCGGCCAACGAGGCCGGGTTCACCGTGCAGTCGGCGACCTACCTCGCCGTGGTCGAGGGCGAGATCGCCGCCCAGGCCGAGATCGAGGAACTGGCCTGGATCGACCCGGCCGCGCCGCCCGCGGGCCTGCCCCTGGCGCCGCTGCTGAAGGACGAAGTGATCCCCGCCCTGCTGGCCCTGGCCTGAGGTCCGGCAAGCATTTGCCGCGCGCCCGGGCGGGCTAGCCGCTCACACCTAGCCCTGGCGCGCTTTGGCCGTGCTATAGGGCGGCCATGACGACGATCTACATCGACGCCGACGCCTGCCCCGTGAAGGACGAGACCTACAAGGTCGCGGCCCGCAACGGCCTGAAGACCTATGTCGTCTCCAACAGCTGGATCCGCGTGCCCGCCACCCCCGCCATCGAGCAGATCGTGGTCGACGCCGGCCCCGACGTGGCCGACGACTGGATCGCCGAGCGCGCCGGTCCCGGCGACGTGGTGGTGACCAACGACATCCCCCTGGCCGACCGCGTGCTGAAGGCCGGCGGCCAGGCGATCGCGCCCAACGGCCGGGTGTTCACGGGCGACATGATCGGCTCGGCCCTGGCCTCGCGCTCGATCGGCGAGCACCTGCGCTCGATGGGCGAGGTCACCAGCGGCCCCAAGGCCTTCGGCCCCCAGGACCGCAGCAAGTTCCTCCAGGCGCTCGACCAGGCCGTGGTCAAGGCCCGTCGCGTGGTCCCGCGATGATCGAGATCACCTCCTGGCTGCGTATCGACGAGGACGAACTGGTCGAGAAGGCCGCCCGCGCCTCGGGCCCCGGCGGCCAGCACGTCAACAAGACCTCGACGGCGATCGAGCTGCGCTTCGACGTGACGAACTCGCCGTCCCTGACCGACGACATCAAGGCCAGGCTGACCGCGCTGGGCGGCAGCCGCATGACCCAGGACGGCGTGCTGGTGCTGTTCGCCCAAGGCCATCGCTCGCAGGAGCTGAACCGCCAGGACGCCCGCGAGCGGCTGGTCGAACTGATCCGCCGGGCCACCGAAAAGCCCAAGCCCCGCCGCCCGACCAAGCCGACCTATTCCAGCAAGCTCAAGCGGCTGGAGACCAAGTCGAAGCGATCGGGCGTGAAGACCATGCGCGGCCGGGTCCGTCACGACGACTGACAGCGCGCAGCGTTTAGTCGGGCTGGACGACGCCTACGCCCAAGCGGGCGCCATCGGCCTGCTGCTCGACCACGAACACGGCCTCGCCCTGATTCA
Source organism: Caulobacter zeae (assembly GCF_002858925.1). Classification (GTDB taxonomy): domain Bacteria; phylum Pseudomonadota; class Alphaproteobacteria; order Caulobacterales; family Caulobacteraceae; genus Caulobacter; species Caulobacter zeae. Next base: position 113,198 of record NZ_PJRS01000041.1, on the reverse strand, counting down.
GCTGAGTGAGCTGACCGGCGACGATGGTTCCGAAAAGATTGGCCAGGACGATGTCGGCCGAGCCCTGGCCGCCATCCTGGACCATCGCCTCCCAGTGCATCATCCGATAGGTGGAACCGGAGGCCTGCACGGCGAAGCCCGTGCCGCCATCGGCGTAAGACTGGATGTGCTCGGCGACCTGTCTGACGTTCATGTTGTGAAGCTCCCCTCGCGCGGCCCCTAGCAGCCGCGAGACTCCACCTTAAGGCGCAAGCCTCTTAACCGGAGATTGCGCCCAGGTTGTTGTCGAGGTTTCTTCAGGCCAGACGCGGGATCGGCGGGCCGAACGAAAGGATCTCATCCTTCCAGTCGGGTTCCGGGATCAGGCCGCCCAGCATCTTCTTCAGATAAAAGGCCAGGGCCGACTGTTCGTCGGCGCTCAGTTCGGAGCAGGCTTCCTGGTGCAGCGGCGTCAGCTCGTCGCGGATCCGTTGCAGCAGAGCCGCCCCGGCCTCCGTCAGGCGCACGACCACCTTGCGGCGATCGTTCGGCGCCCCGCCGCGCTCGACCAGGCCGTCGCGGATCAGACCGTCGATCGACCGGGTAAGGGTCGTGCGGTCGGCCGCCGAAAGCTTGGAAAGCCGCGTCATCGAACACTCGCCGAACCGGGCCAGCGACAGCATCGCCACCCACTTCGGAAACGACAGACCGTGACGCGCAACATGGTCGGCGGCCATCGCCCGCCGATGTTGCTCGGTCTGGTACATCAAATAGCTCAAATAGCTGGGCAGGGGCATGGATTGCCCCTCCCTCAAGTCATGCTCAGGCATGGTGTCCCCCCGCGCCGTGCGCCTTGATCTCACAACCTCTGCTGTCGCGCAATCGCCACGAGGCCCCTAGCCCGCATAGCGTTCACCATGTCGCGAAACGCCTGTCTCGTCCGCACGTTCCGCAGGCGAGAAAGACCCCTCTCGCGCGAGTATCAGCGACGGGGCGGAGACGGCGCCGCGGGAGGGGCCGGCGGCGCCGGCGGGGCGGGCATGCCGCGCATGACAGTGATCCGCTTGACCCGGCCCGTGCAGCTCTTCAGCGACAGCCCCGGCGGCAGGCGGGCCTCGCCGCAGGCCTCGTCCAGCTGGTCCTGGGTCAGGCCGCGCGCGCCGCTGAGATCGACGCCCTGGAAGCGCACGGCCGTGAAGTCAGCGCCCTTGAAATCGGCGCCGGCGAAGCTGCCGCCGCGCAGGTGCGAGGCCGTCAGCGAGGCGTTGCGGAATTGGGCGCGGTCGAAGCGGCCGCCGCTGAGGTTGGAGCCGTTGATCTCGGCGTTCGAGAAGTCGGCGCCGCGGGCGTTCACCGACGACAGGTTCGAACCGTTCAGCTCGGCATTGGCCAGCCGGGCGTCGATCATGGTGGCGGCTTCCATGTTGGCGCCGTGCATCTCCGACGAGGTCATGTCGGCGCGCGACAGGTTGGCGTTCTGGAAGTTGGCGCCGGCCGACTCCACGCCCGACAGGCGGGCGCCGTTGAAGTTCGCACCCTGGAAGTTGGCGGCGCGCATCTCGGCGCCGCGCAGGTCGGCGCGGGTCAGGTCGGCCGCCGCGAAGTTGGAGCCGTAGAACACCGCGCCGCGCAGGTCGGCGCCGATCAGGTTGGCCCTGGCGAAGTTCGCGCCATTGAACTTGGCGCCGGTCATCTTGCGGCCGGCCAGATCGCAGCTGACGCACACCCCGCCCAGAGACACCAGGCGCGCCACGTCCTTGTCCTCGATCGAGGCCTTGGCCTGGGCCTGGCCGGCCAGGGTCGTCAGACCCATGACCAGGGCGGCGGCGAGTGTCGTGCCCATGCGGGCCATCGGCGGTCTCCGTGCGGTCGATAAGCGACCTTGCTTGGTAACGGTTTGAGCCCCGCACCGCCGCTAGACCACTTAAATCGCGGTAATGACGGGGATTCGGGATCCCCGTCCCCCGCCAAACGCTTGTTGGCCTTAGCCTTCAAGCGCCCGCCGCGTCAAACCGCCACGCCCTCCCCGACTAGTAGAAAGTCACGTCGTCGAGCTCGAACCACAGCTTGCCGCCGGCCGGACGCTCGCCCTCGACGCCGACCTGCAGCAGGTCGGTCCCGGTGAAGGCGGCCTTCTGCCGCCCCTCCGGCTTGAACGCCGAGAACGGCAGCTCGATGGTCTTCCACTGCGGGCCGGCCTCGACCTTGGTCGTCCAGCGGCCGGTCGCGCCGACCAGGCTGACGACATAGGCGCCGCCATCGCCGCGCACGGCGAGCTTGAGACCCTTGAAGGCCGTGGCGTCGGTGGGAACCACCGAGCCCCGGGTCAGGGGCAACAGCACGCCGGCCGAGGCGTCGTCCTTGCTGGCCATGCGGGCTCCGACGCTCAGGATCTTGCCGCCACCCTCGCGCTCGATGACCTGCGAGACCTCCTGGCTGCGGTCGCGGCCGCCGTCGAAGTCGTCGAGCCGCAGGGTGTCGAGGCTGGTGCGGCCGTCGGCCCGCTCGAAGTCGTCGATCAAGGCCTGGGCCTTCACCGCCGGCGGAGCGATACGGTCGTTGGCGGCCGAGCGCTTGGCGCCCGGGCCGTAGGACAGCTTGCCGTCGATGAAGACGCGCTCGACCTTGCGGGCGTCGGAAATGGTCTCCCACGGCTTGCCGGACACCAGCACGAAGTCGGCCCGCTTGCCGGCCTCCAGCGTGCCGCGATCGGCCAACTGGTTCATGGCCCTTGCGCTGCCGGCCGTGCCGATGGTCAGGGCCTGGGTCGGCGTCAGGCCGGCCTGCACCAGCAGTTCCAGCTCGCGCTGGGTCGAGGAGCCGTGCGGCGTGCCGGTCATGCCCGCATCCGTGCCCAAAGCCAGCGGCACCCCGGCGTCGAACAGCGCCTTGGCGTTGGACAGGGCGTAGCCGAACTTCAGGCGGCTTTGGCGCGCGCGCGGGCTGTCGGGATCGGCCGGCGGCTTGGCGCCGGGCTTCACCGGTTCGTAGACCGCCAGGGTCGGGGCGTAGAACAGGCCCGAGGCCTTGATGGAAGCAATCGTGCCGGCATCCAGCGGCGCGTCCTGAAGGCTGTGGGCGATGACGTCGACGCCGCTGCTCGCCGCCACCTTGCCCTGCTCGACCGTCACCGTGTGGGTCAGCACCTTCAGGCCGTACTTGTGGGCCGTCTCGGTCAGCGCCTTCAGGGTCCAGGCGTCCATGGTGGTGTTGTCGGGCGCTGAGCCGTAACGCCAACCATCGGTGAAGGCCTTGATGGCGTCGGGCTTGTAGGCGGCGATCTCCTCGACCGCGGCGCGGGCGCCTTCCGGCGTGTCGACCCAGCGGGTGGTGGCCTGGTCGGCCCAGTCGGCGCCGTGGCCGCCCGGCGTGCTGATGCGGGCGACGAAGTTGACGTGCGGCGCGGTCAGGGTTCCCAGCCACGCCCGGCGCGGCGCGAAGCTTTCGGGCTGCTGGTGGAAGTCGTTCACCGAGGTGACGCCAGCGGCCACATAGGCGTCGGCGATCTTGGGCGTGACGTCGGGAACGCCGTTGGGGGTCCAGTGGGTGTGGACGTCGAACAGGCCGGGGATCAGCGCCTCGCCCTTGGCGTCGACGATGGTCGCCCCCTTGGGCGCCTTCACCTTCGGGCCGACCGCCAGGATCCGCCCGCCTTCGACCACCAGCGTCCCGCGATACGGCGCCGCGCCCGTGGCGTCGAAGATCTCGGCATTGACCACCGCCAGCGGCTGGGCGGCCGCCATGGCGGTCGAAAGCGCGGCGGCGCAGAGGCCGCCGAGCAGGATGCGGGCGCGGGTCATGGGCGGTCGTCCTCGTTCGAAACGGGCGCTTTCAGACGCGCCCTTCCCTCATGACGAACCAGGCGCGCAAAACCAGCAGTCCTCCCCGCCGATCGGCATGCCGGGCGGCAAGGTTTCCACCGCGCCGGCGCGCGGAGCCGCCAGGGCCTTGCGGTCGCCGGAGGTCAGAAGGCGCGAGATGCGGGCGGCCTGATCGGCCTCGGCCCCCTGCCCCTTCCAGCCGGCCAGGGCCTTGGCGTAGCGCAGCAGGGCTGCGTCGATCTGGGCGGCGGCGGTGGGCGACAGGGTCTTGTCGTCGAGCACGGCGACGAGATCGCCGACCAGGCGCCCGCGCACGCGGCGACGCAGCTCGCCTGTGCGCCCCTCGGCCTGCGCACCACCCGGCGCCACGGCGGTCAGGAGGGCGTCGACCGTCTCGGCGACATCCAGCTGCCCCGCGTCGCGGCGCTTCTGCTCGACCAGGCGGTTCAGGCGCGCCGGCGTCAGCAGCAGCGACAACGGCAGGTCGGCGGCGGTCTCGGCGGCCGTCGGCAGGTCGAACACCGAAGCCCCCGAGGTCGGGAAGATCTCGATGGCGTAGGCCTTGTCGCGCGAGCCGGACATGCCCGACGACAGCAGCGACAACAGCGGGTCGGGCAGGTCCAGCGCCGCCGGGTCCAGCGTGCGGACCAGGGCCGCCAGGGCGCGGCGCTGGTCGCCGGCCGGCGTTGCGGGCGCGGCCTCGCGGCCATCGCCGACCACCGCATAGCCGTAGTCGACGCCGCCGACGAACTTCACCGCCGCTTCGACCTGGTAGCGATGAAAGAGATAGATCGGCACGAGGGCCCGGCGCAGGTCGGCGGCGGGCGAGCCGGCCGGCACGTTGTTCAACCCGAACCGCGACAGGGCGATGCGCCGCACGGCCATGACGTTGTCGAGCTCGACCACCGGATCGGCGCCGTTGTCCCACAGCGCGCCATAGGGCTGGGCCGAGGCCGCGCCCCGGGCGTCGGCGTCGGAGACATAGCGATAGCCCTTGGCCTGGGCGTCGCGGGCCAGCCTGTCGAGGCGCGCGGCCTCGTCGCTTCCCGGCGCGCCCTCCGAGTAGAGCCAGTCGATGGCGAAGGCGTCCCAGGCCCCGACGCCCTTGGCGTAGGCGTCCGACAGGTCGAGGCGGTCGCCGTCGATCTTCACCAGCGGCGCGGGGTAGTCCATCACCGAGGCGCGGCCGTAGACGCTGCCGGCGAAATTGTGGGACAGGCCGATGGCGTGGCCGATCTCATGGGCCGAAAGCTGGCGGATGCGGTTCAGCGCGATCTGGATCGGGTCGTCCGCACCGCCCTTGCCCGTCTTGTCGGCGCCCAGCAGGCCCTCGAAGATCATCCGGTCCTGGCGGATGCGCAGCGAGCCCAGCTGCACCACGCCGCGGACGATCTCGCCGGTGCGGGGATCGACGACCGTCGTGCCGGTCGACCAGCCGCGCGTCTGGCGGTGGATCCAGTTCACGACATTGTAGCGCGCGTCCATCGGGTCGACGCCCTCGGGCAGCGGCTCCACGCGGAAGGCGTCAATGTAGCCGGCGGCCTCGAAGGCCTGGTTCCACCAGCGGCCGCCCTCGACCAGGGCGCCGCGCACCGGCTCGGGCGCGCCGCGGTCGACGTAGAAGATGATCGGCTTCTTGACCGGCGATTTCGCGGCCGTCGGGTCGGCCTTCTCCAGGCGGAAGCGGCGCACCAGGCGCTGCACGGTCGGCTGGTCGAGACCGACGGCGTAGTCGGCGAACAGGACCTGGGCCGAGGTGCCGGTGCGCGGATCGAAAGCGCGCGGGGTGAAGCCCGGTCCCGGCAGGCGAATGAAGCTGTGATGGACGCCGAAGGTCACCGCCCGGGCGTCGGGAACGATGCCCGAGACCTCGCCGCCCGGATCGTCGGCGGTGAAGGTCTGGCGGGTCTCGAACTCGAGGTTGTCGGGGAACACGCCGACATGGCCAAGATCGACATAGCTCAGGGTCGGCGCGGCCTTGAAGCCGCCCTGCTTGGCGTCCTTCAGCGAGCCGGCGATGTTGAAGGCGTCGCGCAGCAGGAAGCCGGCCAGATCGACGGTGAAGCCGCCGTCGGGCGTCTCGCTGGCCACCTCGCCCGACCAGACCACCGAGCCGGGGAAGCTGTCGCGCACCGTGCGCTGCTCCTCGACCGTGCCGCCGATGGCGCGGAAGCCGAAGTTCTCGAACTCGGCCAGCACGCGCTTGCCGACCCGGCGGAAGACCAGCACCTGGGTGTCGCCCGTGGCGGCGCGGTCCAGGCCGACAGGCGTCGCGCCAAGGCCGCCGCTGAGGCTGGGCTGATAGAGGAAGCGGCCCGAGATCCCATCGGCGTCCGGCGCCGGCAGAGTGACCAGCACCGCGCCCTTGGCGGCGTCGGTCTTGACCGGCAGCAGGCTGGCGGTGGTGGCGGGCGCGGCGGCGGCCGGAACCGGGGCGGCGCTTGCGGGAGCGGCGGACAGCGCCATGGCGGTCAACGCAGTCGCCAGCGCCAGGGCGCGCAGCGACGCGCCGCCGAAGTCCGATTTCTTCATCTGCCCCTCCGATTCCCGCTCTAGTCGCGGCGGGCGACGGTTTCGCCCCGGGCCGGTGCAGGCAAGCCTCTTTTTGCTGGAACGGGCCTCAGCGGATCTCGCGGGCCAAGGCGCGGGCGACCAGCTCGCCGGCCTGCCTGCAACGGTCCAGGGAGGGGCGCCGGTTTTCGATCGGACGCGGCTCGGTCCTCAGGCGATCGGGCTGCGGCTGGGCGGAAAGCTGGATCATGAGCTCGCCGTGTCGAACGCGCGCGCCTCGGCCTCGAACTCGGCCAGGGCCGCCTCGGCGGCGTCGGCCATCCGGCCCCAGCCGAGCAGGACGGCGTCGAGGTCCGGCGCGGCGGCCTCGGGCGCGGCGAGCCCCGCCTCGAGGTCGTCGAGCACTGCGTTCCAGTCGCCGCGCAGGCCTCGCACCCCGGCCACCGTCGTCGCCAGGCCGGCCGCCGGAGCGACGATGTCGTGCAGGGTGATCTCGCGACGGGTGCGCGGCGCGGGACTGAACGCCCACTGCTGGGCGGGCAGGCCGGTCTTCTCCCACAGGCGCAGCGGGGCGCCGGCCTGCACCTCGGCGACGTCGAGCGCGTGCCCCGGGAAGGCGACATTCTCCAGCGTCGCGCCCTGGCGCGGCGGCACGCGGAAGAGATCGGCGCCGGTCGGCAGGTCGTCCTGCGCGCCCACCCGAGGCGGCGGCCCCTCGCTGATCAGCGGGAAGCCGAACGGCGTCGAAGCGTTGGCCAGCGTCCAAAGCTTGTCGTCGGCGGTGATGTGCAGGCCCAGCGCCGGATCGGCGGCCGAGCGAAGGCGATGGGCGTCGGCGGCCTGGTCGAACTGAAGTCGCCAGAACTGGCGAGCGGCGCCGCCCCGGACGGGTTCGAGATGCGGCGCGCCGTCATCGTCGTAGGCCAGGCACAGCTCCGGCGCCTCGCGCAGCCAGATCCGCACCGCCGGATCGCGCTCGAAACCGGCGAACGCCGCGGCGAAGGCGCCGGCGCGCGTTGCGAAGCCGCGCATCGCCGCCGCCAGGGCGGTGGCGCGGTCGGCGCGCATGCGGACCTGAAGTCGCAGCGCTTCCAGCGCCGCGCTGCGATCGCCGGCCAGAAGTTGCCGATAAAGGGACGGCGCGACGTCGCGGCCGTAGGAGACCAGGTCGCGGGCGAAGGCGGCCATGCCCAGCTGGAGATCCAGCCCCTGCCCTTCCAGGACAGCGTCGAGATCGGTCCAGGCGGCCAGCAAGCGCTGGGCTTCGGCGCACAGTTCGCCCGCCTCGACCGCGCGGCCGCCACGACGGGGCTCGAGAGCCGAACCGACGACCTCGCCCAGGAAGTCGACGATGTCGCGACGCTGGCGCGCGGCGCGCAACGCAGCGCGGGTTTCAGCGGCGACACGGCCGAGCGCGGCGACGTCGCGCCAATCGGCCAGGCCCAGATCGAACAGGTTTCCGGATTGGGCGGAACGGCCGCTGGCGTCGCCGGCGAAGAGCAGAAGCCCGTTCATCGCCAGCCCCGCGGCTCAAGCCGTCGGTCCTCGATGCTTCGCAACGCCGCTACTCCACCCTGGGGTCGGCGATGGGCCGCTCGCGAGCGTCACGAGCGGCCCCCGCCCCGCATGCGAAGAGCCCCCCAAGACTTCCTCGCGCGCCAATGGCCTGGGAAACCCGGAGCCATCATGGCGAGACGGCTCCGGGTCCCTGATCGCTGGACGTCCGCTCTGGAGGCTTTTCGGCCCGGCCGTCCTTGATCTGCGACAGAATGTCCCAAGCCCTACAGCCCCGCTGTGCAATTTTTCACAGGGGGGTGCGGCGAGGTCTTAGCGGCGGGAAAGATTGAAGATCGAGACCGGCGGAAAGCTCTTGCGGGGCGTGGTTCGCCCCACATAGCCGCAGCGGTACCGGTCGGCGTGGCGCGTGGCCAGGATGCCCGCCATGGCCTCGCTGACATAGGCCGCGCCGGGCGCCACGTCGGGCTCGATGCGGGCGGCGACGACCACGTGGGCGCCGACGACGGCCTGGGCGCCGGTGATCGGGTTCACGCGCAGGTGCACCGGCCCGTAGTGCCCGCCGATCCGCAGCGCCAGATGGCGGGGCAGGCCCCGCGCCCGCAGGTTCAGGCGGCGGTGGGCCTCCAGCAGGACGAGCGCGGCCTCGGCGGCGTCCGACGGCCGGTCGAAGACCAGAAACACGCCGTCGCCCCAGGTCTCGACGTGCTCGGGCGGCGCGGCGAGGCCGGCGATGGCCTCGGCCATGCCCGCCATGACGACCTCGAAGAAGGCCGGCACCTGGGCGTCGTGCAGGGCGCCGAAGCCGCGCACGTCGATGAACAGCATCGCCTTGACCCCGCGCTCGCCGGGCTCGGTCGACGCAACGACGGTCGGCGCATCAGGCGCGGGCCGCTCGAAAGGCAGGATCGCCTGGGGCCGTCCGGTCTCGCGCCAATAGGCGACGTCGGCGCCGGCCCCCGCAGGTCCTGTCGACTCGCGCCCGTCCCACACGGCGATCTGCACCGCGCGGGTTGACAGGCCTTCGGCGCGCAGGATCGCGCAGCCGATCGCAAAGCGGCTGGCGTAGGCGAAGACCTCGTCGTCGCCGGCATAGGGGTCCCGCGCGGCGAACCGCACCGAGGCGGCCCTGGCCAGGCAGGCCTCGAACCGCCCGACCCAGTGCTCGCCGAACGGCCGCACCGAAGTCTCGACGTAGGAGGCCAGGCCCAGGGGCGCGACGACGTGCAGTTCGGCCCCCGCCGCCAGCAGGGTCTCGGCCCAGAGGATATCGGCGCCGGCGGCCAGGCCGCCATAGCCGAAGCCGATCCGCTGCGCCCTGACCAGATCGGCCATGCTGGCCTTGATGGCGGCTTCGTCCTCAAAGGCGCGGGCGGCGAACATGTGCCCGGTGAAATGAGCCGTCGCGGGCGGGCGCAGGATCTCCAGCCAGGCGGTCGGCGCGCCGATCTCGCCGGCGATCATCGACAGTTGGCGCAGGGTCGAGGCATGGGCCGACAGGCTGCCCGGCGCGGCGGCGACGGCTGCGGCCAGCATGTCGGCGGCCTCTTCGCGTCTTCCCAACAGAAACAACGCCTCGGCGCGGCTGGCGCTATCGAAATAGCCGGCCTCGCCTTCGCCTGCGGCCGCGCCGGCGGCGTCGAGAGCGGCGGCGGCCAGCTCGGCGGTCCGCGCCGCGTCCCCGGCCAGCAGGCTCATGGTCGCGGCGTTGACGAGGCCATAGCGCCCCCCGCCGTTGACCGCCGTGGCGACATAGGCGCGGGCCGAAACGCGGGCGAAGGCGCGTCGGCGTTGGCCGTCGGCCGCCAGGGCCACGTCCTTCAGCAGGCGCGCGCCCAGCGACAGGGCTTCGGGATCGTCGGAACTGGCCAGGCCCAGGCGCACGAACTCGGCGCGGGCGAAGTCGGCGGCGCCGGCGCGGGCCAGCGAAAGCACGGCCGCGTGGGCCAGGATCAGCGAGTGTCTGCCCTCATCGAGGGCCCGCCGCGCCAGATCGTAGGCGGAAAGATGCTCGCCGCGCCGAAGCAGCGCGGCGAGCTCGTCGAAAGACGCTTCGGCGCTCAGCTTAGCGGCCGGTGCCGTTTTCGATCAGCGGATCCAGGTCGATCGCCTGGCCCAGGGCGTCATGCATGAACAGGCTGTAGACGAAGATGCCCATGCGCTTGCATTCGTAGACGACCTTGAACTGGGCGTACGGAACCGGCTCTTCCGCACCCGGAGGCGTGTAGTTGGTCCAGTAGTAGCTGGAGAAGTTCTGGCCCCAGTCGTTCTCGAACGAGATCGGGGTCGGCTGGAAGCCCCAGCCCTTCGAGAGCAGATCGTCGCTGAGACGGAACTGCAGCACGCAGCGCTGTTGCAGGTCGAGGTCCAGCGGCTCCGGCGGGTTCGGGGCCAGGTCCATGAAGCTGAGGTTGCCATCGAAGCCGACGATGATGTCGACGACCAGATCCGGCTCCGGGTTGGCGCCATTGTGGCTGAGCATAGAAAATTCCCCCTATAGGCGAGTTAACCTAAAGATGAATCGCGTGAAAACGCAACGAAGTCGGGTCTCGCATAACCGTGTAAACGAAGTTTGTTCACTATGGCCGAGGCCTCGGAAATTCTTCCCTGGCCGTGCAGGGCGCGAGCCAGGACGTAGAGCGTCTCGGGCGACAGGGCCTCGCGACGCGGTCCAAGCAGGCTGATCACCTCGGCGGAACGCCCCTGCGTCAGGCGGGCCATGCCCAGCAGCCATTCCTCCAGCTGGGCGTCGCCCTCGCCCTTCTTTCGACTCGCCAGCGACTGCTCGATCTCGCGCGCGGCGGCCCTGGCCGCCTCGGGCCTGCCGTCCCTCTCGGCCAGGCGGATCGCCTGCACCCTGAGCTTTCCGTTCAGCCTCGCCATCCAGGCATAGACTTCGGGATTGAGCGACCGCAGTCGCTCGATGCGGCGCACCGCCTCGGCATGCGCCGCGCGTGCGGCCGGCAGATCGCCGGCGGCGAAGGCGACGTCGAAGGCGTCGAGCTCCACATTGGCTGCGTAGTCCAGCCACGTGGCGTTCTCCGGATCCAGAGCGGTCAGGTCGCGGAAGCCGCGCCGGGCCCCATCGACCAGCCGGCGCGCTTCTTCGACGCGGCCCAGGTCCAAAGCCCGGCGGGCCAGGGCCAGCTGTCCGGCATAGAGCTTGGCGGCCATCGGCCGGTTTTCAGGATCCCTCTTCAGAAGCCCGGCCACGATGGACTGGGCGATGGCGCGCTGCTCGTAGGCCTGCGCCAGGTTGCCCGAGCGATAGTGGGTGTCCGAAAGCCACGCGTGGGCGTCGGCCAGATCCTTCACCGGCTGGACCGCGTCGGGCGACGCCTTGGCCGCCGCCTCGAAGCGGATACGGGCGTCGTCGAAGGCCGCCAGGGCGTCCTTGCTGCGGCCTTCGTCCAGAAGCAGCGTGCCCAGGTTGTTGCGGGCGTAGGCGACCTCCATCCGCCAGTCGAGATTGTTCGGATCGAGTTTCGTCAGCCGCTCGGCCAGTTCGCCATAGCGTCGGAAGCCCGCCTCGGCGTCGGCCGTGCGCGCCAGCCGCCAGTCGACATAGGCCAGCCAGAAGACGTTCTGGGCGTGGTCGTAGAGGCGCTTGCCGTCCTGCGGATTGCGGTTCGACAGCGCCTCGGACGTCAGGGCCGCCTGCGAGAAGGCCTGCCGCGCGCCCTTCAGGTCGCCGCGCTTGTCACGGATCTCGCCAAGCAGGGTCTGGGCCTTGGCCTGCTGCGACAGGTCCTCGTCGTCGAGGTCGCGGGCGTCGACATGGGCGTAGTGCGCCAGCGCCCGCGCGCCGACGCCGTCGAGCACGTCCAGGCGCCCGACCGGCTCCAGCTTCTTGCGCAGGTCGCCCAGCATGTAGGCCACCAGGTCCTCGGCCTCGGCGCGCTGGGCCTCGGCCTCGCGACGGGCGTCGAAGGCGACCACCGCCAGGACCCCGGTGACCACGGCCACGCCGAGCGCGCCGGCCGTGGTCGCCGCCATCCAGCGCTGGCGACGACGGGCGTCGCGCTGGATCAGGTTGTCGAGCCGAACGCCCAGCAGCGTCGAAGCGACCTTCAAAAAGGCCAGGCGACGGCCATCGCCGCCCGGGCGCAGGTCGGCGGCCAGGGGTTCGCCGCCGGGCGGGAAAGCCTCGCGCAGCACCGGCGGCAGGCAGTCGATGACCTCGCCGCCGCCTTCCGGCGCATCGACCAGCACGCAGATCACCCGCTGCGGACCGTGGGTCGACAGGAAGTGACGGATCTCTTCGCCGACCCATTTCGAGCGCCGCGACGCCTCGGAGCAGACGACGATCAGGTGCTCGGAACGATCCAGCGCCTCGCGAATCGCACCGCCCAGGTCAGCGGCGGCCGAAAGCTCGGCCCGATCGCGGAAGATCGGGCGCAGCGGGCGCGCGTCCGCCGGACCCACGCCCCTTGGCGGGCGATAGGCCTCCAGCCTCTTGTGCAGCCAATCGACGAGCTTGCCGTCGCCATGGCTGTAGCTGATGAAGGCCTTGTAGTTTAAGTCCCCCATTGCCCCTCGACTCTCCCCGTACGCGAACTCAGGAGCGGCGATTATGGACTCTTCCTCGAGCGCCGCCACCGCTGGCGCTTCGAATGCGACGGGCTTCGGCGATCAGGCCTCCCGCCTGCAGGCGCTGGCCGGCTGCCGGCTGCTGCGTCACATGCCCCCCGCCGAGGTCGAGGCCCTGGCCTCGCGCATCGAAATCCTGTCGGTGCGCCGCGGCGCGCGGCTGGTCCAGCGGCACGATCCGGGCGGCGCGATCTATGTCGTCGTCCAGGGCCTCCTGCTGGTGAACCAGTACGCGCGTTCGGGACGCGAGGTCGGCTATCGCCGGCTGCAACCGGGCTCCTATTTCGGCGAGATCGCCGCCATCGACCGCCTGCCCCGCTCGGCCAATGTCACTGCCCTGACCGAGGCCGTGGTAGGACGCCTGCCCGAGCCGCTGGTCGCCGAGTTGATGGCCGGTTCGCCCAACTTCACCCGCGCGGTGATGGAGGACCTGGCCGCCATGGTGCGGGCGCTGAGCAGCCGGGTCTTCGAGCTGAACGCCGTCTCGGCCCCCTGTCGCGTGCAGATGGAGCTGCTGCGCCTGGCCACCGACGTCGGCATCGAGGACAATCGCGCGGTGCTGCTGCGCGCGCCGACCCATGCCGAGATCGCCGTCCTGGCCGGCGCCCAGCGCGAGGCCGTGACCCGCGAGCTGAACCGGCTGGAAAGCCGCAACCTGATCGCCAAGCAGGGCCGCACCCTGACCATCCTCGACATCGACGGCCTGGTCGCCGAGATCGAGCGCCTGGGCGGCGACGAGCCGGAGCTCTAGTTTCCCGCGCTCTCCTGGAGCGCCCTGGTCACGCCGTTCGTCCAGCCGAAACCGTCTTGCAGCGGGTACTCCCCGCCCCCGCCGGCCTTGGCCTCCTCGACGTCGTACTTTTCCAGCATCTTGCCGCTGGCCCGGTACTCGCGCTCGACCGTCGCCAGCCAGCGGCTTGAGACGTCGAAGGCCAACGCGGTCTCGCCATAGCGGCGCAGGCCGGCGACGGCCACCCATTGCAATGGCGCCCAGCCGTTGGGCGTGTCCCACTGCTGGCCGGTGCGATTGACGGTGGTCCGCAGGCCGCCCGAGGCCAGCAACTGCGCGCGCGTCACGCCGGCCACCGCGCTGGCCTGGTCGGGCGAGGCCGCACCGACGAACAGCGGATAGAGGGTCGCGGCGCTGACGGTGTCGACCCGCTGGCCCCCGGTCCATAGCCAGTCGAGATAGACGCCGCGCGAGGCGTCCCAAAGCACCGTGTCCATGGCCGCCTTGCGGGCCTTGGCGCGGCCGCCGAACTCGGCGACGCAGGCGGTGTCCGCGATCCGGGCGCAGCCGGCCGATATCGCGGCCTCCAGACCGTACATCAGGCTGTTGAGATCAACCGGAACGATGGCCGTGGTGCGGATGGTCTTCAGGTGCTCGCCGTCGGCCATCCAGCGTGAGGAGAAATCCCAGCCGCTCTCGGCCCCGGCCCGCAGGTCGCGGAACACCTCGGCGGGCGGACGGCCCGTGGCCAGCGAGGCCTCGCGAGCCGTCTCCAGGTCCTCGCGGTAGGACTCGTCGCGCGGCGTGACGCGGTCATCGTAATAGCGGTTCAGCACCGCCCCGCCCGGCAGGGCGACGACGCGGCGATACGCTTTACCAGGGGTCACGGTCTTCTCGCCATCCATCCAGAAGGCGTGCTCGCGCCGCATCAGGTCGACGCGCGCCTTGACCACCGCCGGGTCGCTCGCGTCGGACAACCCGACCATGGCGTAGAAGAACGGCGGCTGCGAGCGGCTGAGATAGTAGGTGCGCGCGCCGTTGGGGATGTGGCCGTAGGCGTCGATCAGGCCGCCGAAGTCGTCGATCATGTTCCCGACCAGATCCGAACGCCCATCGAGCTTAAGGCCCAGCATCGTGAAATAGCTGTCCCAGTAGTAGATCTCGCGGAAACGCCCGCCGGGCACGACGAACGGCTTGTCCATCGCCAGGGCCGAGCCCCCGGCCACCGGCTTGACCGGATCACGGGTCAGGTGCGGCCAGAGCTGCGCGACATGGGCCTTCAGCGTGGTGCGCTCGGCGCTGGGCGCAGGTGCAGCCCCGGCCTCCGGCACGACGAAGTTGGCGCGCACGAAGCGCTTCAGCTCCGCGTCGGTGAAACGGGACTTGGCGCGGTAGTCCTTCAGGATCGCGGCCGGGTCGCGCTTGGGCGTGGCGTCCACGAAGGTCTTGCCGTCGGGAAACAGCCGCCGGGTCTGAACCTGGTGGAACAACTCCTGGTAGGTGTCCGCCGGCGTCGGGATCTGCGCCGCCGGCGTCTGGGCCAAGGCGAACGGCGCGATGGCCGTCCAGGCCGCGGCGGAAACGACGGCGAGCAGGCGGGCGCGGATCATCAGGGCCTCATCGAAGAAAAGAAATGCGGACCGGCAGGGAGGAAGCCGGCCCGCGCGCAGGAACCGTTGCAGGACAGAACCCGCGAAGGCCTCAGAAGTTGTAGCCGACGCTCAAGCGCACCGAGCGACCCAGGATCGGCCGGGCGTTGGCCCCGCTGGTCGAGCGCGGATCGCCCTCGGTCAGGCCGTGGCTGTCGGTGAGATTGTCGGCGGCGATCTGCACGTCGAACTGGGCGACGCGGAAGATCGCGCCGAGATCCAGCTTCTCGTAGCCCTTCAGCACCTGGGTGTTGGCGTTGTCGCCATAGCGGTCGTCGACGGCGCTGAGCGTGCCGTAGAAGGTGGCGTCGACGGTTCCCAGCTGCACGTCCCAGCTAGGCGTGAAGCGGATCTGCCAGTCGGGCTGGCGCTGGGCGCTGTTGCCGGCGTTGGCGGGAATCGAGGACTGCTTGATCTCGGTCTTCTGGAAGGTGCCGTTCAGCGCCAGCGACAGGCCGAAGTCCGACCGCCAGCGGCCGTCGAGCTCGATGCCGTGCGCCTTGTTGGCGTTGCTCTCCTGGATGCCGCCGACGTCGGCGAACTTGGCGCCCTTGAACTCGTTGGCGAAGCCGGTGGCATAGAGCTCGAACGGCCCGCTGCGCAGCTTGTAGCCCAGCTCGTACTGGTCGACCTTCAGGGTGTCGGTCAGGTTTTCGCGGAAGTTGTCGAAGCTGGGGAACTTGTAGCCCCGCGAATAGCGCACGAAGACGCCCGAGACGTCGTTGAGGTCGTAGTTGGCGCCCACCGTGTAGGAGGTCTTGCTCTGGCTGTAGTCGGTGGTGCGGATGGCCAGGCCGTCGGGATAGCCGTTGCCGTCGTCGACCACGTAGTCGGTCTTGAAGCGTTCGCGGCGCAAGCCGAGGTCGATGCGGAAGGCTTCGGTGGCCTGCCAGGCGTCGGCCAGGTACAGCGCGTCCACGCGCCCGTCGCCGGCCGAGACCAGGCCGTAGTTCCAGCAGCCCGTGCCGCTGCCGGCCGTGGCCAGGTTGGCGCAGCTGACATTGGCGGCCAGATAGTCGCCATTGGCCTTCACCTGCATCGGCCGGAAGTTGCCGATGGTCCAGAAGTCGTCGGACGAGAAGCTGGAGGCGTAGTAGCCGGCCGAGACCTCGTGGGTCCCGAAGGACTTGGAGACGCTGAAGTCGTTGGTCAGCGCCTCGATTTCTTTCTCGACGATCCAGGCGCCCCAGGCCTGCACATAGTCGTTGGCGCCCAGCGCGGTTCCGCCGCGCGTGCGCACGGGACCGCCGATCACGGTCGCGACCGAGGCGGCCGTCACCGCCCCGCCGTCGGGCACCAGGCCGTAGGTGTTGGCGTCGCCCTTGGTGAAGCTGAAGCGGTCACGCACCGTCCAACCGTCGCCGAACTCGTGCTCGAAGCTGCCGCCGGCGACATGGCCCTTCCAGCCGCGGCCATCGGCCAGGTCGAAGCTGCGGGTCGCGCCGTTGGCGTGCACCTGCAAGGTCTGGTGACGCGAAAGCTCGCCCAGCTGAGTGTAGGTCCCCTTGTCGACGCCGGGCACGTTGATGGCGAACGGCAGGTACCAGGCGCCATGGTCGTCGGTGGCGCGGGCATAGAGGTTGATCTTGCCGTTCTCCAGCTTCTTGGTGAGGTTCACCGTGAACTGCTGGCCCTTCTCGCTGTCGAACTGGGTGTCGCGGATGCCCGGCGAGCGGGTGACGTAGCCGCCGACCATGAAGAACAGGTCATCCGCCAGCTTGCCGCTGACCACGCCGTCGACGCGGCGCAGGCCGTAGTCGGAGGTCGAGGCCTTCACCAGGCCCTTGGTCTCCTCGCCGCCCTCCTTGAGCATGAAGTTGGTCGTCAGGCCCGGCTGGCCGTTGGAGAAGATCGGGTTGGGACCGCCGCGCAGCGCCTCCATCCGCGAGATGGTCTCGTCGACACGGAAGATCGAAGAGTTCTCCAGGAACGAAAGGGTCGAGGGCGGATAGATCGGCGCGCCCTGCAGCTGGATGGTCAGGAACTCGGCGTCGCCGGTGGCCGGGAAGCCGCGCACGAAGACGTTCGCTCCCGCAACGCCGCCCGAGGTCTCGACCCAGACGCCGGGCACCAGGGCCAGCAGTTCGGCGCTCGACTTGGGCGAGGCCTTGGTGATGTCGGCGGCGTTGACGGTGCTGACCGCGAAACTGGCGGACAGCTTGTCGATGCCCGCGCCGCCGGGGGTGCCGACGACGATGACCTCTTCCACTTCCGAAGGCGCTTCGGGCTGGGCCGGAGGCTCGGCGGCGACGGCCGGGGCGGCCTGGGCCGTGGCGCTGGCGGCGACCAGCAGGCTGCGGCCGCGGATGGCGTAGACGCCGCTGGCGGTGGGCTGGGCCACCATGTCGGATCCGGCCAACAGGCGCTTGAGGCCCTCGTCGGCCGAATAGCTGCCCTTGAGGCCGGCGCTGCGCTTGCCGCGCAGCTGGGTCTCGTCGAAGGCCAGTTGCTGGCCGGACACTCGACCAAAGGCGCGCAGGGCGCCGCCCAAGTCCTGGGCAGGAATGTCGAAGCTGTACGTCGTCCGCGCCTGGGCGTAGCCGGCGCTCGGCGCGATCAGGGCCGCCAGGACGACGGCGGTGGTGGAGCCCCAGACGAGGCGGCGGTCGAAGCTCTTGCGCATCACTTCCCTCCCTCGCGCCGATCATTGTTATTTGGCGGCGCTTTGGTCAGTGAGACGCCTCAGTCGGCGGAAGACTCACCAGCGCCGCTGATCTTTTTTTGCCCCCGGTCACTTTGCCCCCTGGCGATCCGCAGCACTGTCTCGCCGGAAGCCGGCTCGGCCCGCACCGGCAGCACGGCCGTGACGCCGTCGACGAAGGCGCGTGTGTCGCCCGAAGTGAAGACCCCGCTGATCTTCAGCCGTCCCACGGCCGGATCGGCGATCCGCAGCTTCTCGCGAGCGTAACGGTTCACCCGCTCGACGGCGAGGTCCATGGGCTCGTCCTGGAACACCAGCTGGCCGCTCTCCCACGAGGCGGCGCGCGAGGGATCGGTGGCCGAGACCACGGTCGCCCCAGAGGTCGTCGAGGCGACCAGTTCATGATCGGGCGTCAGCAGGCGCTCGGCCGGCGCGCCGTCGACCTTCAAAGACGGCGGCGGACGACCCCGCGCGCCCTCTCCGTCCAGTACGGCGACGTGGCCCTCGTAGAGCACCACGCGCATCTGGCCCGGCAGGCGCTCGACGCTGAACGTCGTGCCCGTGGCGACCACCAGCTTGCCGTCGGCGGCCACCGAGAACGGCCGCAGGGGATCCTTGGCCACCGAGAACTTGGCGCGCCCCTCGTCCAGCCAAAGCCGGCGGCGACCGCCATCGTAGCGCACGCGCAGCACGGTGGCCGCATCCAGCGACGCGCGCGAGCCGTCGGGCAGCTCGACGATGCGGCGCTCGCCCTCGGTGGTGCGATAGACGTCCGGCAGGCTGGCGCGCCAGGCGAGCCCGCCCCCGGCCAGCGCGGCCACGAAACAGGCGGCGATGGCGCCGCCGATCACGGCGCGACGTCCGGGCCTGCGCGACCAACGCGCCTGCTGCGCCCGGCGCAGGTCTTCCAGGGCCTCGCCGCGCAGGGCGACCATGCCGGGGCTCATGGCCTGTTCGTCCACGGCGCGCCAGGCCGACACCGCATCATCCAGCAAGGCGCGATGCTGCGGATCGGCGGCGAACCAGGCCTGGAGATCAGCGTGCTCGGCCGGCGACAGCTCGCCCTCGGCCAGCCGCACGCACCAGGCCGCGGCCGCGTCCAGCGCTTCCTCGGCGGGCGTGTGGTTCATGTCGGGCCCGCTCATTCCCCGGCCCTCGTACGCTTGGTCAGGTGGCCCATGGCCTTGAGGATATGCTTCTGCACGCCGCTGGTGGTCATGCCGTACAGTTCGGCCAGCTCGGCCTGCTTCATGCCCTCCAGCCGAAACAGCAGGAAGATGGCGCGGGTGCGCTCGGGCAGCTCACGCAGCGCGTCGGACACCTCGCCCAGTCGCTCGCGCCCCATCAGCACACGGGCGGGATCGAGGGGCTCCAGGTCCAGCGGCTCGGCGCGGATGGCGGCGCTGTAGCTCGACCGCACGCGCTCGCGCCGCGCCCGGTCGCGCAGCAGGTTGGCGGCCATCTGGAAGATATAGGCGTCGGCGTTGTCCATCGACCGCTCGCCGTCGGTCAGGGCCAGCTTGGCGAACAGCTCCTGGGTCATGTCCTCGGCGTCGCTGTGGCTGGCGGCGCGGCGCATGAAGAACGCCATCAGCGCGGGCCGATAGCGCCGATCCAAGCTCCCCAGGTCCTGTTCACTCTTGGCCCGCACGGTCCGTCTCGACAGCTTTCCCGGAGTGCATGACGCACATCCTCGCCGGATGCACACCAGCGGGCGACGATTTTCTCGTCTCAGGTTCCGGTCAGTCGCTTGAGACGATCGCGCAGCGGCGTCTCCACCCAGCGCCAGGCGGCCCAGGAGGCCGTCGGCAGCGCGAAGAAGGCCAGCACGCAGAACCACAGCGGCAGATCGCGTTTCCAGCCGTTCGGATAGATCGAGATCATCACGTACCAGAACGCCCAGTGTAGGGCGTAGAGCGGATAGGACACCCCGCCCAGCCGCTCGCACAGCCTGGCCAGCCGGCCGCCGGGATCATAGGCGCCCAGCAGCACCAGCATTGGGAAGAGCAAGGTTGAACAGGCGAAGTCGTAAAGGCCGTTGGCCATCCGGCTGGGCCACACCGGCAGGAACAGCACGACCAGCAGCAGCGCCGCCGGCAGCCAGGTCTTGCGGGCGGCGAAGGCGGCGCGATGGCGCCAGCACATCCAGCCGATGGCGAACGGAAAGGCAGCCCGCAGCACGCCCAGGCCGAAGGTCGCCTGGTCCCAGCCGGTCTGCAGCCCGCCCATGCCGATGGCCACGAACAGCAGGGCCGCGCCCGACATCAGGATGAACATGATCACCGCCATGTCCGGCGCGCGGCGGAACGGATACCAGGCCAAGCTGACCAGCACCTCCAGGCACAGCGACCAGGCCAGGGGATTGAAGGGGAACAGCGACGGAAAGGTCCCCGCCTCCATCGGCGCGAACTTGGGGATCAGCAGCAGGCCCTTGGCGAAATCGACCCAGGTCTCGGCGTCGCCTTTGCCGGTCAGCAGCGCGCCCGCGACCGTGGCGATGGCCAGCATCGGCCAGACCCTCACCCAGCGGGCGACCAGGTACTTGCCGAAACCCATGCGACGCTGCTCGAAGGCGTGGGCCAGCACGAAGCCGCTGAGGCAGAAGAAGAAATCGACCGCCAGGTAGCCGTGCGCGAAATGCCCGCGCCGGCCCGACCAATCAGCGATGTGATAGAGCAGCACCCCCAGGGCCGCGACGCCGCGCAGCCCGTCCAGGGCGGTGAACCGTCCTTCGTCCCTGGTCGCCGCGATCGTCACCCGATGGTGGTGTCACGATGCGGGGGCGCGGGGCAACCCTTTACCCCAGCCGCTTGATCGCCGCCTTCAGGGGCCTTGCCGCCTCCGCGTAGTCGGCCCAGGCCGTGCTCTTGCCGATCAGGTCGGGCGCGGTGCGGATCGTGAACCGCGTCGGATCCAGGCCCGCCTTCACTTGCGTCCAGTTCAGCGGCATCGACACCGTCGCCCCCGGACGCGCCCGCGCCGACAGCGGGGCTACCGCCGTGCTCGTGCGGTCGTTGCGCAGGTAGTCGAGGAAGATGCGGCCCGCCCTGGCCTTCTTGCTCATGGTGATCAGGTAGAGGTCGGGCTCGTCGGCGGCCATGCGGGCGCAGAGCTCGCGCGCAAAGGCCTTGGCCTGGTCCCACGGAACCTTGTCGGATAGCGGCGTGACCACGTGCAACCCCTTGCCGCCAGTGGTCTTGCAGAACGAGACGAGACCCAGCTCCTCCAGCCGGTCACGCATCTCGCGAGCAGCGACGATGACATCATCGAAAGTCAGTTCGGGCGCCGGATCGAGGTCAAAGACCAGTCGGCCGGCGATCTCCGGATCGTTCGGCTGGCAGTTCCAGGGATGGATCTCGACGGCGGCGATCTGGGCGGCGGCGACCAGGGCCTCAACCCGGTCGAACTTGATGTAGGGCTGGCGATCGCCTTTGACCGTCACGGTCTCGATCAGCGACGACATCCCGCGCATGGCGTGGCGCTGGAAGAAGGTCTCGCCGCCGACGCCGTCGGGCACGCGGATCACCGAGGCCGGACGTCCCTTGATGTGCGGCAGCATCCATTCTCCCACCGCCTCGTAGTAGCGGGCCAGGTCGAGCTTGGTCACCGGCTCGCCGTCGCCGGCGTCGGGCCACAACGGCTTGTCGGGTTTCGAGATCGCCACGCCCAGCACGACGCTATCCGACTTGGCGGTCGCCTTCGGCGTCGGCTCGGCCAGTTCCGCCTTGCCCGCCGGCACGGGGTCGGCCTCGACCTCCGAAGCGGGCTTATCCTCGCGCAGGCCCTTGAAGGCGGCCTGGCGGATCGCGCCCTCACCGGTGAAGCCGGCATACTCGATCTCGGCGACCAACTGCGGCTTCACCCAATGGATGTTGGCGGCGTCGCGCGGCGCGCCCTTGCCTCGGAACGGCGAGTGGTCGGTCTCCAGCGCCTTCAGCTTCGGCAGCAGCTTTGCGACCTTGTCCTTGCCAAAGCCCGTGCCGATGCGGCCGACGTGCACGAGTTCGCCGTCGCGCATGACCCCGGCGATCAACGAGCGGAAAGCGGTCCCCGTCGTCGTCCAGCCGCCAATCACCACCTCGTGGCCGGCCCTGCACTTGGCCTTGGTCCAGGTCTCGCTGCGGCCCGAGCGATAGGACGCGTCGAGACACTTGGAGATGATCCCCTCCAGCTCCAGCTTGCAGGCCGACAGCAGCACCGCGTCACCGGCCGTCTCGAAGTGGTCGACATAGCGCAGGCGCGGCTCGTCCTCGCCCAGCATAGCCTTCAGCCGCGCCTTGCGTTCGCGCAGCGGCAGGCCGCGCAAATCCTCGCCACCTTCGAACAGCAGGTCGAAGGCGAAGAAGATGATCTCGCCCTCCCCGCCCTCGGCCAAGGCCGCCTGCAAGGCCGCGAAGTCGGGCTGGCCGGCCTCGTCCAGCACCACCGCCTCGCCGTCGATGATCGCGTCGGGCAGGCCGGCGGCCGCCTCGGCGATCCCGGCGAACCTGTCGGTCCAGTCCAGGCCCTTGCGGGTTCGCAAGCTAGCGCGGCCGTCCTCGACGCGCAGTTGCAGGCGATAGCCGTCGAACTTGATCTCGTGCGCCCAGCCTTCTCCCGCCGGTGGACGGTCGACCGACTTGCACAGCTGAGGCTCGACGAAGCGCGGCATGGCGTCGGCCTTGCTCGCTCCGGCCTTCTTGGCCGGCGCGAAGCTGCGCGTCTCCTCGGCCTCCTTGGACAGCGCCTCACGCTCGGCCCTCGTGCGGGATTTCCAGATCGCGTCGGCCTTGCCTTTGGACCTGAGGATGAAGGGCTTGGGCGCCCTGCCCTTTCCGGCCGCGATATCCGCCATGCTGCGGTTCGAGGCGATCGAGCGGTCTTCCTCCAGGACTGCGTCGCCCTTTCCCGGCTTGGCGGCCTCGTCCTGGTGCTTGATCAGCAGCCAGTTGGCGCGCTTGCTCTTTCCGTCCTTGGCGTTGCGGTCGTGCTTCATGCGCACCAACACCCAGCCGCCGTGCAGGCGCTCGCCCTCCAGCACGAACTTCAGCTCGCCCTTTTTCAAGGCCTTGCCAACATCCTCGAAGCCCGGCTCGGGCGCCCAGAAGCCGCGGTCCCAGAGCTGCACCGTGCCGCCGCCGTACTGCCCCTTGGGTATCGTGCCCTCGAAGTCGCCGTAGTCGAGCGGATGGTCCTCGACCTCGACCGACAGACGCTTGTCGGCTGGATCCAGCGACGGCCCCTTGGTCACCGCCCAGGACTTGAGGACCCCGTCGACCTCAAGCCGGAAGTCGTAGTGAAGGCGGGTGGCGTCGTGCTTCTGGATGACGAATCGCAGGTGCGGCGCGGCCGCTACGGCGCGCTCGCCGCTCGGTTCGGCGGTCTTCTTGAAGTCCCGCTTGCGGCGGTATTCGGTCAGTTGCGACTGCGCCATTTTCCCGATCCCTCTCTGAAAACAAGAGTCTCCGAGCGCATGAACGGTTCCCCTCCGCGCCGGGACGTGTTTCAGTGGACCAATTGTCAATGACACCGGTTTCCATTAGAGACAGCGCAGGTCCGACGAACGGGCCAGCCATGAGTAATTCGAGGGAGGCTACGCGGCGTGACCGTTTCTGAGGCGCAAAGCGACCTATTCGCACCGGCGTCGATCGCCCCCCAATTCGTTGAAGCCCGCCAGAAGGGCGTTTCGGTTCCCGGCTATCCCGGCGGCGCCCTGCCCCAGTCGATGGCCGACGGCTATGCGGTGCAGGACATCGCCATCGACCTGTGGCCCGACGAACTGGTCGGCTGGAAGGTCGGCCTGGTTCCCCCGCAGCACCGCGAGCGCCTGGGCGTCGACCGCCTGGCCGGCTGCATCTTCAAGAAGAACGTCTGGGACGCCGGCGCCGAGCCGACTCCGTTCCGCGCCATCGCCGGCGGCTTCACCGCCGTCGAGGCCGAGTTCATCATCCGCCTGTCCAAGGACGCGCCCGAGGGCAAGACCGAGTGGACCGCGGAAGAAGCCGCCGACTACGTGGGCGAGCTGATCCTGGGCGTCGAGATCGCCGGCAGCCCGCTGAAGACCATCAACGAACTGGGCCCGCCCATCGTCGTCTCCGACTTCGGCAACAACGACGGCCAGATCCTGGGTCCGGTTATCGAGAACTGGCGCGAGATCGGCTGGGAAGCCATGCCGGCCGAGACCTTCGTCAACGGCGTCAGCGTCGGCAAGGGCGGCGCGACCTCGATCCCGGGCTCGCCGCTGGCGGCCCTGGCCTTCCTGCTGGGCCACGTCGCCTCGCGCGGCCGCCCGCTGAAGAAGGGCATGATCGTCACCACCGGCGCCAGCACCGGCATCCACGATGTGGCCGCCGGCGACGAGTCGACCATAAGCTTCGGCCCGCTGGGCGAGGTCCGCTGCAGGGCGGTGCCCGCCTGACGGCGGGCCGCCCTCAAAACAACAAACCAGAACAAAGACTAGGGTAAGGAAGACGAAGTCCATGGACGTATCCGCGGCCCCCGCGCCGTCTGAAAAGATCGGGCGCTATCGCTGGGTGATCGTCAGCCTGCTGTTCGCGGCGATGGTCATCAACTATGTGGACCGGCAGACCATCGGCCTGCTCAAGCCGAACCTCTCCAAGGAGTTCGGCTGGAGCGAGGGCGACTATGCCGACCTCGTCTTCTACTTCCAGCTTTCCTACGCCATCGCCTACCTGGCGTGGGGCAAGATCATGGACAAGATCGGGGCCCGCTGGGGCTTCGGCATCGCCTTCGCCATCTGGCAGATCGCACACATCGCCCACGCCGGCGCGCGCGGCCTGTCGGGCTTCATCTTCGCCCGCATGGGCCTGGGCGTCGGCGAGGCCGGCGGTTTCCCGGGCGGCATCAAGGCCGTGGCCGAGTGGTTCCCCAAGAAGGAACGCGCCTTCGCCACCGGCATCTTCAACGCCGGCACCAACATCGGCGCCATCGTCACCCCGCTGGTCGTTCCGGGCATCACCCTGGCCTTCGGCTGGCAGATGGCCTTCATCGTCACCGGCGTCGCCGGCCTGATCTGGCTGCCGATCTGGCTGCTGGTCTACCGCCGCCCGCGCGAGCACAAGAAGCTGGGCGCGGCCGAACTGGCCCACATCGAGCAGGATCCGGCCGACCCCGTCGAGAAGATCGGCTGGGCCAAGCTGCTGACCAAGCGCGAGACCTGGGCCTACTCGCTGGGCAAGTTCCTGATCGACCCGATCTGGTGGATGTTCCTGTTCTGGCTGCCGGACTTCCTGGGCAAGCGCTACGGCCTGGACCTCAAGACCTTCGGCCCGCCGCTGATCGCCATCTACCTGCTGAGCGACGTCGGCAGCGTCGGCGGCGGCTGGCTGTCGTCGAACCTGATGAAGCGCGGCTGGAGCATCAACGCCGCCCGCAAGACGACCATGCTGGTCTGCGCCCTGCTGGCCGTGCCGGTGATGTTCGCCTCGTTCGCCAGCAACGTCTGGCTGGCCGTGCTGATCATCGGCGTCGCGACCGCGGCCCACCAGGGCTTCTCGGCCAACCTCTACACCCTGCCCTCCGACGTCTTCCCGCGCGCCGCCGTCGGCTCGGTGGTCGGCATCGGCGGCATGCTGGGCGCCCTGGGCGGCATGGTGTTCTCCAAGTACATCGGCAAGGTGCTGGAGGACATCGGCACCTACACCCCGATCTTCGTGGTCGCCGGCACGGCCTATCTGGTCGCCCTGCTGGTGGTGCACCTGCTGAGCCCCAAGATGGAGCCGGTGAAGATCTGATCTTCACCCCTCCGCTGAAAGCGAGCCCCCGGACGCAGCCGCGCCGGGGGCTTTTTCGTTGTGCATTTCCCTTGCCGGCGCCGTGACCTCGCCGCGATCACGGCCTAGATTAGATGAATGACAACGTTGTCTCCCACCACGACCGCTCCGCTTAACGTCGCCCTCGTCGGCTACGGCTATGTCGGCAAGACCTTCCATGCGCCGCTGATCTCCACCACGCCTGGCCTCGTCCTGCACACCGTGGTGTCCAGCGACCCGGTCAAGGTCGCCGCCGATCATCCCGAGGCCAAGGTCGTCGCCAGCCTCGACGAGGCCCTGGCCGATCCGGCGATCGACCTGGTGGTCGTCGCCACGCCCAACGACCTGCACGCCCCGCAGGGCCAGGCTGCCCTGGCCGCCGGCAAGCACGTGGTGATCGACAAGCCGTTCACCGTCACCCTGGACGAGGCCCGGGCCCTGATCGCCTCGGCCGAGACCCACGACCGCCTGCTGTCGGTGTTCCACAACCGTCGTTGGGACGCCGACTTTCTGACGCTGAAGGGCCTGATCGCCGATGGCGCGCTGGGCGAGGTGACGCAGTACGAAAGCCACTTCGACCGCTTCCGCCCGGTGGTCCGCGACCGCTGGCGCGAGCGGGCCGGTCCGGGCGCCGGCGCCTGGTTCGACCTTGGCCCGCACCTGCTGGACCAGGCGTTGCAGCTCTTTGGCCAGCCGCTGGCGGTCAATGCCGACATCGGCGTGCAGCGCCAGGGCGCTGGAGCCGACGACTATTTCCACGTCACGCTGCGCTATCCGGCCCTGCGGGTCATCCTGCACGGCAGCCTGCTGACCGCGGCGGCCGACCTGCGCCTGGCCGTGCACGGCACGAAGGGCAGCTTCGTCAAGCAGGGCCTCGACGCCCAGGAAGACGCGCTCAAGCGCGGCCTCACCCCGGCCGATGAAGGCTTCGGCCTGGACCCGCGCCCAGGGACCCTGACCCGCGCCGACGGCGACGCCCTGGCCAGCGAAGTCGTCGAGGGCCGTCGCGGCGACTACGCGGCCTATTACGCGGGAATCCGCGACGCGATCCTGACCGGCGCGGCCAATCCCGTCCCGGCCCGTGAGGCCTTGCAGGTCATGGAGCTGCTGGACCTGGCCGCCCGCTCGACCGCCGAACGCCGCGAACTGCCGGTCGAGGCCGCCCGATGAGCCACAAGGACGACCTGGACCGCATCGCCGCCCAGGAGGCCGGCCTGGTTTTTCCGCGTTTCGACCTGGACGCCGCCTGGGCCCTGGGCGCCGGCCTGCGCGACGCGGCCCTGGCCCGCAAGGCGCCGCTGGCCATCGACATCTCGCTGCGCGACCGGCCGTTGTTTCACGCCGCCCTGCCCGGCTCGACCGGCGAGAACGCCGACTGGATCCGCCGCAAGCGCAATACGGTGCTGCATTTCTCCAAGAGCTCATATGGCATTGGCCTTGCCCTCGCGGCCAAGGGCGAGACGCTGGAGGCCAAGCACGGCCTGCCGACGCGGGACTACGCCGCCCACGGCGGCGGCTTCCCGCTGCTGGTGAAGGGGCTCGGCTGCATCGGCGCGGTCACCGTATCGGGCCTGCCGCAACGCCAGGACCACGTGCTGGTGGTCGAGGCCCTGGCCCTGGTGCTGGGTAAGGAACTGGACGACCTGGCGCTGGGGTAGCCTGGAAGGGACCTCCCCCTGTGGGGGAGGCGATCGCGAAGCGATCGGTGGGGGGGAGGACTTTCCGACGCCTCGAAAGCTGAAAACGTCCCCCACCGGCCTACGGCCGCCTCCCCCAAAGGGGAGGTTCCTGCTGTCACCCCCACTTTTCGCGCACGGCCTAGCCTCCCTCGCCGGCCGCCCCTAGAAACGGACTCGCCGTTTTCGTGGGGACCTCGACATGCGCCGCCGCACCTTCTTCGCCGCCCTGCCCGCCGTCGCCTTCGCAGGGCAAGCCCTGGCGCAGTCGCAGATCATCACCGGCCCCAACCCGAACCGTAAGCGCCCCGACGTGCACGGCGGCGACCGGGTGGACGGCGCCACCTTCGCCTCGCGCTCGGCGGCCTGGGGGATCCACGGCGCGGCCGCCACCGCCCATCCGCTGGCCACCCAGGCGGCGATCGCGGTGCTGAAGAAGGGCGGCTCGGCGGCCGACGCGGCCGTGGCCGCCAACGCCATGCTGGGCCTGTGCGAGCCGATCGCCTGCGGCATAGGCGGCGACTGCTACGTGCTGCTTTGGGATCCGAAGACCCGCAAGGTGGTGGGCCTGAACGGCTCGGGCCGCTCGCCCAAGGGCCTTTCGCTGGAGACCGTTCGCGGCCGCGCCAAGGACGGCAAGATCCCCTCCTACGGCGCGGTCAGCGTCAGCGTGCCCGGCGCCGTCGACGCCTGGCGGGCCCTGCACGAGCGCTACGGGAAGCTCAAGTGGGCCGAACTGTTCGAGCCGGCGATCGCCACCGCCGAAGAAGGCCACCCGATCACCCAGAACGTCGCCTTCTACCTGGCCGGCAGCCACCGCCGCTTCACCAACCCCGCTTCCAACATCGGGGAGGTCGAGAACTTCAAGAAGGTCTGGGCGCCCGACGGCAAGACCCCCATCGAAGGCGAGATCTTCAAGAACCCGGCGCTGGCCCGCACCTATCGCCTGATCGCGCAAGGCGGCGGCCGGGCGTTCTACGAGGGCGAGATCGCCACGACGATCGAGGCCTACTTCAAGCGCATCGGCGGCTGGATGACCAAGGCGGATCTGGCCGCCCACCGTTCGGTGTGGACCACGGTGCACACGACCGGCTATCGCGGCGTCGACGTCCATGCCCTGGGCGACAACACCCAAGGGCTGGCCACCCTGCAGATGCTGAATATCCTCGAGCAGTTCGACGTGGCGGGCATGGGCTTCCAGTCGGCCCAGGCCATCCACCACGCCGTCGAGGCCAAGCGCCTGGCCTATGAGGACCGCGCCCGCTTCTACGCCGACCAGGACTTCTA
The DNA here is from genome assembly GCF_002858925.1 of Caulobacter zeae. Classification (GTDB taxonomy): domain Bacteria; phylum Pseudomonadota; class Alphaproteobacteria; order Caulobacterales; family Caulobacteraceae; genus Caulobacter; species Caulobacter zeae. The sequence goes on along the minus strand of NZ_PJRS01000041.1, from coordinate 85,048 downwards.
CAAGTCGCCGATCGAGTGGCTGATCTCCAAGGAATACGCCAAGGAGCGCGCCAGGCTGATCCGCCCCGACAAGATCTGGACGCCCAGCTACCCGGGCACGGCGCCCAGCAAGGGCGACACCACCTATTTCACCACCGCCGACAAGGACGGGATGATGGTCTCGATCATCCAGTCGAACTATCGCGGCATGGGCTCGGGCCTGATGCCCGACGGCCTGGGCTTCATGTTCCAGGACCGCGGCGAGCTGTTCGCCCTGACCGACGGCCATCCCAACGTCTACGCGCCCGGCAAGCGGCCGTTCCAGACGATCATCCCGGGCTTCGCCACCCGCAAGGGCGAGCCCTGGCTGAGCTTCGGGGTCATGGGCGGCGACATGCAGCCCCAGGGCCAGACCCAGATCATCAGCAACATGGTCGACTTCGGCCTGGGCGTGCAGGAAGCCGGCGACGCCCCGCGCTGGCACCACGGCGGCTCGCCCGAACCGACCGGGATCGCCGCCGAGGACATCGCCGCGCTCGACCTGGAAAGCGGCGTTCCGGCCGCAACCCGCAAGGCGCTGGAGGCCATCGGCTGGAGCCTCAAGACCGACGCGGGCGGCTACGGCGGCTACCAGGCCATCGAGCGCTGGCCGGGGCGGTATGCGGCCGCGACCGAGATGCGCAAGGACGGGGTCGCGCTGGGGTATTGAGCCGCGAAAGGAACCTCCCCTGTGGGGAGGCGATCGCGTAGCGATCGGTGGGGGGAGGACTTTCCGAAGCCTCGAAAGCTGAAAACGCCCCCTCCAGCCCTTTGGGCCGCCTCCCCCAGAGGGGAAGGATCTCTTAAGCGTCACAAGAATTGCGACCTGAATCCGGCAGAAACGGCGCCATTCCGGGTCATGAGGAACCCTGTTCGAAACCTCCCGTTACTTATCCCGACAAGGATAAGCTGAGGAGGACCCAAATGCCTGCCTTGAACCTCGATGGTCCTGAACCCGCTATTGCCAATGCTGGCGACGGTTCGGCCCTGTTTCCGCAAGCTCCCGTCTATGCGCGCACCTCGACGCGCAAGAAGAAGTCTTCCAGCAACCTGCCACTGCTGATCGGCGCGCCCGTCGCGGTGGTCGCCGTCGGCGCCTTGGCCTGGGGCGTCATGAGCAATCAGGCCCAGGCCCCGGCCTCGCCGGACGAAGGCCTGAAGGTCGCCCAAGCCGAGGCGGTTCCCACGCCGGCGCCGGCGCCGACCCCGGCTCCGATGCCTGAACCGGCCGCCGCGACGCCCGCTCCCGCTCCCGCGGCTCGCGTAGAAGTGGCCCGCGCCGAGCCGCGCCCGGCCGCCCGTCGCGCGGCTCGCCCGGCGCCGGTCGAAAGCGCGCCGTCGGCCGAGGAGGCCTCAAGCAACGTCAGCGCCACGGTTCCGGCCCCGACGCCGGCGCCGGCGCCCGCCGCCCCGGCGGCGATCGTCGCCGAACCGGCTCCGCTGGCCGTGCCCGCGCCTACCCCGGCTCCGGCCCCGCAAGCGCCGGTCCCGGTCGTGCCGGTGACGCCGACTACGCCGCAGTAACGGACTGAAACGACGAAGGGCGGCTCCATCGCTGGAGCCGCCCTTTTTCTTGGGCTCTAGCTTTCGCTAGCTCACCACCACTTGTCGGCCTTGGCCGTGAAGCCGGCGGCCTTCTCGATGGCGCCGGCCACCGAGAACACCGTGCCTTCGTCCAGCGGCTTGCCGATGATCTGCAGACCCAGCGGCAGGCCGTTGGCGTCGAGGCCGGCCGGCAGGGACAGGCCCGGCAGGCCCGCCAGGTTGGTCGTAACAGTGAAGACGTCGTTCAGGTACATGGCGATCGGGTCGCTCGAGTTCTCGCCCAGGCCGAACGCCGCGGACGGCGCGGTCGGGGTGAGGATGGCGTCGACCTTGGTCCAGGCGTTGTCGAAGTCCTCGGCGATGCGGCGGCGAACCTTGAGCGCCTTCAGGTAGTAGGCGTCGTAATAGCCGGCCGACAGCACGTAGGTGCCGATCAGGATGCGGCGCTTGACCTCGTCGCCGAAACCCGCGGCGCGGGTGTTCTCGTAGATCTCGGCGAGGTTGGCGCCCTCTTCGCGCAGGCCGTAGCGCATGCCGTCATAGCGGGCGAGGTTCGACGAGGCCTCGGCCGGCGCGACGATATAGTAGGCCGGCAGGGCGTACTTGGTGTGCGGCAGGCTGATCTCGACGATCTCGCAGCCGGCTTCCTTCAGCCAGGCGACGCCGTCGTCCCACAGCTTCTGGATCTCGGCCGGCATGCCGTCTACGCGGTATTCCTTCGGCACGCCGATGCGCAGGCCCTTGACCGACTTGCCGACGAACTGGGTGAAGTCCGGAACGGCGATGTCGAGGCTGGTGGAGTCCTTCTCGTCGTGGCCCGACATCGAGTTCAGCAGCAGGGCCGCGTCCTCGACGGTCTTGGCGATCGGGCCGGCCTGGTCCAGGGAGCTGGCGAAGGCGACGACGCCCCAGCGCGAGCAGCGGCCGTAGGTCGGCTTGATGCCGACGGTGCCGGTGAAGGCGGCCGGCTGGCGGATCGAGCCGCCGGTGTCGGTGGCGGTGGCGCCCAGGCACAGGTCGGCGGCGACGGCCGCGGCGCTGCCGCCCGAGCTGCCGCCCGGAGTCAGGGCCTTGTTGCTGCCCTTGGCGCGCCAAGGGTTGGTGACCGGGCCGAAGTAGCTGGTCTCATTCGACGAGCCCATGGCGAACTGGTCGAGGTTCAGCTTGCCCAGCATCACCGCGCCGTCGCGCCACAGGTTCGACGTCACCGTCGACTCATAGGCCGGGACGAAGTTCTCGAGGATCTTCGAGCAGGCCGTGGTGCGCACGCCCTTGGTGCAGAAGAGGTCCTTCACGCCCAGCGGCGCGCCGTCCAGCGGACCGGCCTCGCCCTTGGCGCGGCGGGCGTCCGAAGCGGCGGCCATTTCCAGCGCCTGATCCGGGGTTTCCAGGATGTAGGCGTTGAGGCCGCGCGCGCCTTCAATGGCGTCGATGTGGGCGCGGGTCAGCTCGACCGAGGTGAAGTCCTTGGCGGCCAGGCCGTCGACGGCGCCCTTCAGGGTGAGCTTGGTAAGGGCGCTCATTATTCGACCACCTTGGGCACGACGAAGAAGTTGGAGACGGACTTGGGGGCGTTGCCGGTCACGACTTCCGGCTCGCCGCCCATGGTGACGACGTCGTCGCGCAGCGGCAGGCCGGTGGCCACAACGCTGGTCAGCGGCTCGGCGCCGTCGGTGTCGACCTCGGCCAGCTGCTCGATCCACGTCATGATCCCGTTGAGCTCTTGCGTCAGAGCTTCGATGCGCTCTTCGGGTTCGGCGATGCGGGCGAGCCGGGCGACCTTGCGGACGGTCGCGGCGTCGATGGCCATGGGGCCTTCTCCAGTCAGATGAGTAATCAGCGCGCGCTGACAATTCGAAGGGGTGGGTTACCCGCCTAGCCTTGTCTTTGACAAGCCCGACGGCTCGCGCACGGGGCTTTTCCTCGCCTGAAGGCCCGCGAAGCGCTAGAAGCCGCCCATGCCCGTTCTCGACATCGAAGAATTCTCCGCCGCCATTCCCGACTACAAGCCAGTCATCGGCCTGGACCCCGGCGAAAAGACCATCGGCGTGGCCGTGTCCGACGTGACCCTCACCGTCGCCAGCCCGCTGACCGTGATCCACAAGACCAAGTTCACCCAGGACGCGGCGGCCCTGTTCGACATCATCGACTACCGCAAGGTCGCCGGGATCGTCATCGGCCTGCCCGTCAACATGGACGGCACCGAGGGCGTGCGCTGCCAGAGCAACCGGGCGCTCGCCCGCAACCTGCTGCGCCTGCGCCCGGACCTGACCATCACCTTCTGGGACGAGCGCCTGTCGACGGCGGCCGTGACCCGCGTGCTGATCGACGAGCACGACGTCAACCGCAAGCGCCGCGGCGAGGTCGTCGACAAGATGGCCGCCGGCTGGATCCTGCAGGGCGCGCTGGAGCGGATGCGGGGGATCCGGGGGGAGCCGTAGCTCCCTCCGAGCCCGCCTTTTCTCCAACCTCTCCCGAGGGAGAGGGAGGGGCCCACCGCTGAAAGCGGTGGGAGGGTGAGGGCCTAAGGCCTCGCCGCCCTGAGCACGGACAGTATCTCATCACCCACGCCGTCCAACTCATAGCGCACGGCGTCGTTCCAGAACCGCAGAACGATATATCCGCAGGCCTCGAGCACTTCGGTTCGAGCCGCGTCGTAGGCGCGGCCAGCGTCATCAGCATGCTGGCCGCCGTCGAGCTCGACGACCAGCCTGGCCTCGATGCAGACGAAATCGGCGACGTAGCGGTCGATCGGGACCTGTCGACGAAACTTGAAGCCGTCCAGGCGGCGACCACGCAAGACGGACCAGAGCGTGCGCTCGGCGTCGGTCTGGTCGCGGCGCAGGCGCCTGGCCATTGCCGTTCGGTTCATGGTGAAGCCCCTCCCCCTCCCACCGCTTCGCGGCGGGCCCCTCCCTCTCCCTATGGGAGAGGTTGAAATTAGCGCGACTCAATCTTGAGGTGCAAATCCAGCGCCTTCTTCCCTTCCCGCCCAAAGCCGCCTATGACGCGGGCTCATGACGGCTTCAGCCCATGACCCGAGCGCGGCGATCGAGACGATCCGCAAGCGCCTCTTCTCGTTCCCCAAGCGGCACTTCCTTTCGGCGGGCGATCTCAACGCTCCCCAGGCGGCCGACCTCCTGGACCTGGCCGACGCCTTCGTGGCGTTGAACCGGCAGACGTCCAAGTCCCTCGACCTGCTCAAGGGACGGACTCTGATGAACCTGTTCTTCGAGAACAGCACCCGCACCCAAAGCTCGTTCGAGCTGGCCGGCAAGCGGCTGGGCGCCGATGTCGTCAACATGAACCCCAAGACCTCGTCGGTGGCCAAGGGCGAGACCCTGATCGACACGGCCGTGACGCTGAACGCCATGCGGCCCGACCTCTTGGTCGTGCGCCACGCCTCGTCGGGCGCGGCGTCCCTACTCAGCCAGAAGGTCAGCGGCAGCGTCGTCAACGCCGGCGACGGCCAGCACGAGCACCCGACCCAGGCGCTGCTCGACGCCCTGTCCATCCGGCGGGCTTTCGGCCGCGTCTCGGGCCTGACCGTGGCGATCTGCGGCGACGTGCTGCACAGCCGCGTGGCCCGCTCGAACGTCGCCCTCCTCCAGATCCTGGGCGCCAGCGTGCGCCTGGTGGGCCCGCCCACCCTGATGCCGGCCCAGGCCGAGCGCTGGGGCGTGACCGTCCACCACGACATGAAGTCGGGCCTGGCCGGCGCGGACGTGGTGATGATGCTGCGCCTGCAGCTGGAGCGGATGCAGGGCGGCTTCGTGCCCTCGACCCGCGAATACTTCCGCTTCTACGGTCTCGACCGCGAGAAGCTGTCGCGCGCCGCGCCAGGGGCAAAGGTCATGCACCCCGGCCCGATGAACCGCGGCGTCGAGATCGACAGCGACGTCGCCGACGATCCCGCCGTCAGCCTGATCCAGGACCAGGTCGAGATGGGCGTCGCCGCCCGCATGGCCGTGCTCGCCGCCCTCGCCCACCGTCTCGAGGAGGAAGGCCGATGACCGCGCCGCAGCCGCTCGCCTTCGTCAACGCTCGCCTGGTCGATCCCGAGAGCGGCTATGACGGCCCCGGCGGCGTCATCGTCTCCGAAGGCGTCATCGCCGACGTGGCCAAGGGCCGCGAGTTCGGCAAGCTCAGCAAGGGCGTGCGCGTCGTCGACTGCGGCGGCGCCATGCTGGCCCCGGGCCTGATCGACCTGCGTGTCAAGACCGGCGAGCCGGGCGCGGAAACCAAGGAAACCCTGGCCAGCGCCGCGCGCGCCGCGGCAGCCGGCGGCGTGACCAGCTTCGTCGTCCAGCCCGACACCGATCCGGCCGTCGACGATCCCAGCACGGTCGACTTCCTGCTGCGCCGGGCCCGCGACATCGACACCGCCCGCATCCTCTGCGCCGGGGCGGCGACCAAGGGCCTGCGCGGCGAGGAGATGGCCGAGATCGGCCTGATGCGCGAGGCCGGCTGCGTCTACGTCACCGACGCCGACAAGCCGATCGCCGACAGCAAGGTGTTCCAGCGCCTGCTCTCCTACGCCAGGGGCTTCGACACCATCCTGGCCCACCGGCCGCTCGACCCGTGGCTGGCCAAGGGCGGAGCCGCCACCGGCGGCGAATTCGCCGCCCGCATGGGACTGCCCTCGATCTCGCCGATGGCCGAGCGGATCATGCTGGAGCGCGACGTGGCCCTCCTGGAAGCCACCGGCGGGCGCCTGCTGGTCGACCAGCTGACCAGCGCCCAGGCGTTGGAGACCCTGGCCCGCGCCAAGAAGAAGGGCTTGCGCATCCACGCCAGCGTGTCGATCAACCACCTGTGCTTCAACGAACTGGACATCGGCGACTACCGCAGCTTCGCCAAGCTGACCCCGCCCCTGCGCGGCGAGGACGATCGCCAGGCGCTGATCGAGGCGCTGGCGGACGGGCTGATCGACATCGTCGTCTCGGCCCACGCTCCGGCCCCGGCCGAGGACAAGCGCCTGCCGTTCGACCAGGCCGCGCCCGGCGCGGTCGGCCTGGAGACCCTGCTGCCGGCGCTGCTGGGCCTCTATCACGACGAGCGCCTGGCCCTGATCGACCTGATCCGGGCGGTGACCCTGGCCCCGGCCAGCTTGCTTGGCCTGCAGACCGGCCGCATCGCGCCCGGCGCGCCGGCCGACCTCGTTTTGTGTGACCTGGACGCCCCGATCATCGTCGACGCCGCCAAGCTGCTCTCCAAGTCGAAGAACTCGCCGTTCGACGGTCGCAGGCTGCAAGGCCAGGTGCTGATGACGATCGTCGACGGCCGGATCGTGCACCGCGCCGAGGGCTGAGCCCTACGAGCAACTCTCGGCCGGAACCAGGGCGACGCTAGCCGGGCTGAGCTTGATCTGGCGCGCCTGCCCCATGTCGCCATAGACGCCGACCTGGGCCGTGCCGGACACGCCGACGGTGGAGGCGTCGCCACCGGCGATCTCGACCAGGGCTAGGCCGCGCAGGTCGCCGATGTGGTCGCGATCGAGGAAGGCCGCGCCGACCGAAGCCTGGCCGTCGAGGCCCGCGCCGCCGCGCGCGGCGCTCAGCGACCAGCCGGCCGGCGTCTTGCAGACCTTCGTGACCTTGGCGCCCGAAAGCTTCAGCCCGAAGGCGTCGACATAGTCGTCCGGGCCAAGAGCGATCCCCTGGATCGACAGCAGGAAGCGCGTGGCCGCGGCCGGCTCTGGCGCGCTCACGACCGGCTTGGGCGGCGAAGGCTTGGCGGGCGACGCCGGTGCGGGCTTGTCAGCCGCCCCCGGCTTGCCGACGAAGTGGGCCAGGGCCAAGGCCCCGCCGACGCCGAGCACCGCGGCGACAAGAATGGGAATCAGACGGTCGTAGCGCGGATCCTTCATGACCCGCTCAATAGAACAGGCCCGCCCTGACGCCCAAGCCGAACTTCCCAAACGGAAGCATGAACCGGCGCGCGAAGCGGCTATAAGAAGCGAAAACAGGCTTGCCTCTCCAGCCAAGCTTGGCCATGTTTCGCTCGCGCAAAGGTAGCATTTCTTGGAAAGCCTCGCCCCCGTCGCCTATCTGACCCTCGCGATCGCCGTGATCGGGGGCTACCTGCTGGGCTCGATCCCGTTCGGCCTGATCGCCACGCGCCTGGGCGGGGCCGGCGACATCCGCAAGATCGGTTCGGGCAACATCGGCGCGACCAACGTGCTGCGTTCGGGCCGCAAGGACCTGGCGGCCATCACCCTGCTGGGCGACGGCGGCAAGGGCGCGGTCGCCGTGGGCCTGGCCCACCTGCTCAGCCACGGCAACCCGCTGGTCGTGGCGCTGGCCGGCGGCGCGGCCTTCGCCGGCCACATCTTCCCCGTCTGGCTGAAGTTCAACGGCGGCAAGGGCGTGGCCACCTTCTACGGCGTGCTGCTGGCCGCCGCCTGGCCCGTGGGCCTGCTGGCCGCCGCCACCTGGCTGGCCATGGCCGCCCTCTTCCGCATCAGCTCGCTGGCCGCCCTGACCGCCGCCGCCCTGGCCGCCCCGTTCGCCCTGGCCACCGACCGCCCCTACCCTATCCTGGGCCTGTGCCTGTTCATGGCCGTGCTGATCTACATCCGCCACAAGGACAACATCGCCCGCCTGCTCAAGGGCGAGGAGCCGAAGATCGGCAATAAGAAGACGGCGGAAGCGCCGCCTCCTGAAGCCTGATGACCCGGGGCCTTTCGGATCAGGAGCGCTTGGCCTGGCTTCGCCTGGCGCGCACCGAGACGGTCGGCCCCGTCGCCTTCGAACACCTTCTTCGGCGCTTCGGCTCGCCCGAGCGGGCGCTGATCGCCCTGCCCGACCTGGCCCGCCGCGCGGGCCGCGCGGCCCCGCTGCGACCGCCGCCGACGGACGAGATCCTGCGCGAGCTGGACGACGGCGCCAAACTGGGCGCCCGCCTGATCTGCGCCTGCGAGCCTGACTTTCCCCATCGCCTGGCCACCCTGGATCCGCCGCCGCCGGTGATCTGGGCGCTGGGTCACTACGAACTCTTGCCGCAGCCCAGCGTCGCCATCGTCGGCGCACGCATCGCCTCGGCCGCGGGCCAGCGTTTCGCCCGGCAGCTGGCCGCCGAACTGGGTCAGCACGGCCACGTGGTGGTCTCGGGCCTGGCGCGCGGGGTCGACGGCGCGGCGCACGAGGGCTCGCTGTCGACCGGCACGATCGCCGTTCTGGGCGGGGGCATCGCCGACATCTATCCGCCCGAGCACGCATCCTTGCACGCCCGCATCGCCGAGCAGGGCTGCGTCGTTTCCGAAAGCGCCCCGCTGCGCCGCGCCCAGGCCAAGGACTTCCCTCGCCGCAACCGCATCATCTCGGGCCTGTCGCTGGGCGTCGTCGTGGTCGAGGCCGAGCTCAAGTCGGGCTCGCTGATCACCGCGCGCCTCGCCGCCGAGCAGGGCCGCGACGTCTTCGCGGTGCCCGGCTCGCCGCTGGACCCGCGCGCCAAGGGCCCCAACGACCTGATCCGCCAGGGCGCGATCCTGTGCGAGGGCGTCGAGGACGTGCTGCGCTCGCTGTCCGCCTCGCCGTCGATGCGCGAGCGCGACCGGGCCTGGGACCCGGACGAGGCCGCCGACGATATCGACCACGACGCCCTGCGCGAGCACGTGGCGGCGCTGCTGTCGCCCACGCCGGTCTCCCGCGACGAGCTGGTGCGCGCCGTCAAAGCGCCGACTTCGGCGGTGATGGCCGCCCTGGTCGAGCTGGCGCTGGCCGACCGGGTCGAACTGCTGCCCGGGGGCATGGTGGCCGGCGTCTGAGGGGGCGTAACCGCGTGAGACTGCTGATTTCGGGCGTGCTGGCCGCGCTGATGATGGCCGCGGCGGCGCAGGCCTCGCCGAAGGCCGCCCCGGTCATTACCTACACGATCGCTCCGCGCCTTTCGGGGCCCGACCTGGCCGCGCTGGAGATCACCGTCCGGTTCAAGGCCGACGCCGACGGCGTGACCCGCCTGGAGCTGCCGGACCAGGCGATGGGCCGCAAGGGCGCGTGGCGCAACCTGTCGAACCTGACGGTCGAGGGCGCCGACTCCATGGTCGAGGACGGGCCGGCCCACCGCCTGGTTCGCTCCCGGCCCGGCCGCAGGCTGATTCTGCGCTACACGCTGAGCGGCGTGCTGAACCGCGAGCCCAGCCAATCGGACAGCTATCCGGCGGAGCCGTGGATCGCGTCGTCCTGGTTCTACGTCGATGGTCCCAGCGCCATGGTCGCGGTGGAGGGGCGCGACGACGTCCCCGTCAGCGTCGCCTGGGACGACGCCTGGCCCAAGGACTTCCACCTGGCCTCCAACCTGGAAGGCGGCGCGCTGACTGATCCCCGCGCTGCGGTGCTGATCGGCGGGCGCGACCTGCGGATCGTCCGCGCCGGGCCGCTACGCCTGGCGGTGCGGGGAAACTTCGCCTTCGCCGACGCCGACCTCGCCAGGTCGCTGGAGACCATCCTGCGCGCCGAGCGCGGCTTCTTCGGCGATGCGCAGCAGACGCCCTACCTGGTGACGGCCCAGAGCCTGAAGACCGAGAACGGCAGCACCTTCTCGGGCACGGGCAAGCACCAGGCCTTCGCCATGGCCGTGACGCCCAACCTGTCGCTGGACGAGGTGCGCGTACTGCTGGCGCACGAGATCTTCCACACCTGGAACCCCAGTCGCCTGGGCAAGCCCGTCGGTCCGCCCGGCTACTGGTACAGCGAGGGCTTCACCGACTTCTACGCCCACCGGCTGATGGCGCGGGAAGGCCAGATCACGCCCCAGGCCTTCGTCGCAGCCTGGAACGAGACCCTGCGGGCCTATGGAACCTCGCCAGCCATCGCCATGCCAGGCGAGGAAGCCGCCGCCAAGTTCTGGACCGATCCCAACGCCGACCAGCTGGCCTATCAACGCGGCGCCCTCCTGGCGGCGATCTGGGACCAACGGCTGCGGGCGGCGGGCGCCAGCCTGGACGCCGTGCTCGATGCCCAGATGGCCCTGCACGAGCGCCAGCCCGACCTCACCATCGCCAAAGCCCTCCTGGAAGCCGCCAAGAGCCAGGGCCTGGAGGTCAGGGCCGACATCGAGGCCCACATCGACCAGGGCCGCCCGATCCGCCTGCCGACCGACGCCTTCCTGCCCTGCGCCACGGTGACGGACGTGACCACGCCTGTCTTCGATCGCGGCTTCGAGCCCAAGGTCGACGACAAGGGAACCATGACCGTCGCCGACTTGCGCGAGGACAGCGCCGCCTACCGGGCCGGGCTGCGCAACGGCGCGGTCATCGTCCAGCGCCGCAAGGGCGGCGGCGGCGACGCGACCACGCCCTACGAACTGGTCGTACGCGATGGCGACGGGCCGGTCCGGACCCTCACCTTCCTTCCGCAAGGCGCGACGACACAGCGCTATCAGCAGCTGGTCCTGACGCCCGAGGCGGCCGCGGCTCCGACGCTGTGCGCCTTCCGACCAAATCCGTCGCCGCCCTCTCTCTAAAGAGAGAGACTGGGGACGACCGCTATCCAATCGTCGAGCTTGTCGCGACCCCGCGTTGACAGACCCCCCGCCCTGCCCCCACTTTCCGGCGCTCGCCTCCTGGTTCGCCGGAAGGTCGATCCATCTCCCCTAGCTCAGAGTCGTAATGAACGTCGTCGTCGTCGAGAGCCCGGCCAAGGCCAAGACCATCAACAAGTACCTCGGGTCCGACTACACGGTTCTGGCCTCCTATGGGCATATCCGCGACCTGCCCTCGAAGGACGGGTCGGTCGAACCCGACAACGACTTCGCCATGAGCTGGGAGGTCGACGCCAAGGCTTCCAAGCGCGTGTCCGACATCGTCGACGCGCTGAAGAAGGCCGACCGCCTGATCCTCGCCACCGACCCGGATCGCGAAGGGGAAGCGATCAGCTGGCACGTGCTCGAGGTGCTGAACAAGAAGAAGGCGCTGAAGGACAAGCAGATCCAGCGCGTCACCTTCAACGCCATCACCAAGAGCGCCGTGACCGAGGCCATGAAGGCCCCGCGCGATCTCGACATGGAGCTGGTCGAGGCCTACCTGGCCCGCCGCGCCCTCGACTACCTGGTGGGCTTCACGCTGTCGCCGGTGCTGTGGCGCAAGCTTCCCGGTTCGCGTTCGGCCGGCCGCGTGCAGTCGGTGGCCCTGCGTCTGGTGGTCGACCGCGAGATCGAGATCGAGCGCTTCAAGACCCAGGAATACTGGACCGTCGACGCCGACGTCTCGGCCGGCAGCGACCCGTTCCTGGCGCGCCTCGTCAAGCACGACGGCAAGAAGCTCACCAAGTTCGACCTCGGCAACGAGACCTCGGCGCTGACCGCCAAGGCCGCCGTGCAGTCCGCAACCTTCAAGGTCGAGGCCGTCGAGAAGAAGCCCGGCAAGCGCTCGCCCGCCCCGCCCTTCACCACCTCGACCCTGCAGCAGGAAGCCGCCCGCAAGCTCGGCTTCTCGGCCCAGCGCACCATGCAGGCCGCCCAGAAGCTGTACGAGGGCATCGACATCGGCGGCGAGACCGTCGGCCTGATCACCTACATGCGTACCGACGGCGTTTCGATCGCCCCCGAAGGCATCGCCGACGCCCGCGAGGTGATCGGCGCCGTCTACGGCAAGGACTACGTGCCGGACGCCCCGCGCATCTACAAGTCGAAGGCCAAGAACGCCCAGGAGGCCCACGAAGCCATCCGTCCGACCAGCATGCGCCGCAACCCCGGCTCGCTGCGCCTGGATCCGGACCTGGGCCGCCTGTACGAGCTGATCTGGAAGCGCACCATCGCCTCGCAGATGGAGAGCGCCCGCATCGAGCGCACCACGGTCGACCTGGAAAGCCATGATGGCCGCACCGGCCTGCGCGCCACCGGCCAGGTCGTGCTGTTCCCCGGCTACCTGGCCGTCTACGAGGAAGGCCGCGACGACGAGGAGGGCGAAGACAGCGCCCGCCTGCCGGCCATCGTCGAAGGCGCCGCCGCCAAGGTCATCGAGGCCCGGGCCGACCAGCACTTCACCGAACCGCCGCCGCGCTATTCCGAAGCCAGCCTCGTCAAGAAGATGGAAGAGCTGGGCATCGGCCGTCCGTCGACCTACGCCTCCGTGCTGGGCGTGCTGCGCGACCGCGAGTACGTGCGGATGGAAAAGCAGCGCTTCATCCCCGAGGACAAGGGCCGCCTGGTTACCGCGTTCCTCGAGCAGTTCTTCCGCCGCTACGTGGAATACGACTTCACCGCGGCCCTGGAAGAGCGCCTCGACCTCGTTTCCGACGGCAAGCTCGACTGGAAGGAATTCCTGCGCGAGTTCTGGAAGGACTTCCACGCCGCCGTCGGCGAGATCGCCGAACTGCGCACCACCAATGTGCTCGACGCGCTGAACGACGCGCTGGGCCCGCACATCTTCCCCGACAAGGGCGATGGCACGAACCCGCGCCTGTGCCCGACCTGCGGCTCTGGCATGCTGTCGCTGAAGACCGGCAAGTTCGGCGCCTTCATCGGCTGCTCGAACTATCCGGAGTGCCGCTACACCCGCCAGCTGGGCGTGGCCGAGGGCGACGGCGAGGCCGAGAGCGCCGACAAGGAACTGGGGATCAACCCCGCCACCGGCCGCGCCGTGTGGCTGAAGAACGGCCGCTTCGGCCCCTACGTTGAAGAGGTGGCGGCCGAGGGCGAGAAACCCAAGCGCTCGTCCCTGCCCAAGGGCTGGACGCCGGCGGCGCTAGACCTGGAGAAGGCCCTGCGTCTGTTGTCCCTGCCGCGCGAGGTGGGCCAGCATCCGGACGACGGCAAGACGATCACGGCAGGCCTGGGGCGCTTCGGGCCGTTCGTGCTGCACGACGGCACCTACGCCAACCTGGAGAACGCCGACGAGGTGTTCGACGTCGGCCTCAACCGCGCCGTCGCCATCCTGGCCGACAAGCGGGCCGGCGGCGGGCGTCCGCAGCGCGCGGCCGCCGCGGCCCTGGCGGAGCTTGGCAATCACCCCGAGGACGGCAAGCCGGTGCGCGTGCTGTCGGGCCGCTTTGGTCCGTACATCAAGCACGGCGACACCAACGCCAACGTGCCCAAGGGCGCCGATCCCGCGGCCCTGACCCTGGCCGAAGCCGTGACCCTGCTGGCCGAGCGCGTGGCCAAGGGCGGCGGCAAGAAGCCGGCCAAGAAGGCCGCCGCGCCGAAGAAGGCGCCGGCCAAGGCCAAGGCGGCTAAAGTCGAGGGCGACGCCGCCGAGGCCAAGCCGAAGAAGGCCGCCGCCAAGACCACGGCGGCCAAGAAGCCGGCCGCCAAGAAGGCGCCGGCCAAGGCCAAGACCGAGGCGTGACGACTGGCGACCGGGGAGAGTAGACTAGCGCGATGACCACGCTCGAACGTCCCATGCCGCTGCCGCTGGTGGTGGTCCTGCTGTCGGCGGTCAGCGTCGTGGGCTTCGTGCTGGGCCTGCGCGGCGCGCTGGACACCGGCAAGCCGGCCGACGCGGTCTCGACCGCGCCGCTGGCCGAGGTCTCGGGTGTGCCGGTCAAGGACGCGACCCCGGCCCCGGTCGAGGTCGCCCCGCCGCCGCCTCCCCCGCCGGTCAAGCCGGTCGAGGAAGCGCCCGAGGAGATCGCCCCCGAGACGCCGCCGGTAGTCCAGGCCCCCGTTGCGCCGGCCACGCCGCCGCCGGCCGAAAAGAAGCCCGAGACGCCGCCCGCCCAGCAGACGCCGCAGCGGATCGAGGACCTCTACTAATCCCGCCCCGTTCCCCTCGGCCCTGAAACGGCTTAGAGGGGAGCAATGGCCAAACCTCGCCTCCCCAAGACCGCTTCTCCCAAGACCTCGCGCCCGAAGATGGCTTCGAAGCCTCGCCCGCCGGCCGGCCTCCCCGACAAGGAGACGCTGCTGGCGTTCCTGCGCGACGCCGGCGAGGCCGCCAAGGCCGACATCGCCCGCCACTTCGGCCTGAAGGGCGCTGATCGCCGCGCCCTGCGCGAGATGATCCGCGAGATGGAAGCCCAGGGCCAACTGGGCAAGCGCGGCCGCCGCGGCTTCGCCGAGGCCGGCGCCCTGCCCCCCGTCGGCGTGGCCGACGTGATCGAGCGCGACGCCGACGGCGACCTCTTCGTCAAGCTGACCAAGGCCGACGAGGACGTGGCCCTGGTGCGCCTGGCCCCCGATCGCAATGAGGCCGCCGCCGGCGCGCCGGGCCTGGGCGACCGCCTGCTGGTCCGCTTCGAGAAGCTGGAGAGCGGCGAGTACGAGGCACGCCTGATCAAGCGCCTGGGCCAGAGCGCCCACAAGGTGCTGGGCGTGGTGCGCAAGCAGCGCCGCGAGATCCGCGTCGAGCCGGTCGACCGCAAGTCCAAGGAAAGCTTCGTCCTCGACGTCTCGCAACCGGGCGTCGGCGACCTCAAGGACGGCGACTTGGTGGTCGTGCAGCAGAGCGGCCACGCCGGCCGCTACGGGCCCAAGCCGTGCCGCGTGCTGGAGACGGTCGGCAACGAGGAAGACCCCCGCGCCGCCTCGCTGATCGCCATCCACAGCCACGGCATCCCCACCGGCTTCTCCGACGAGGCCGAACAGGAGGCCAAGGCCGCCAAGGAGCCGACGCTGGAAGGCCGCGAAGATCTGCGCGACCTGCCGTTCGTGACCATCGACCCGGTGGACGCCCGCGACCACGACGACGCCGTCTACGCCCATCCCGACGACAGCGAGGGCAACAAGGGCGGTTGGGTGGTCTGGGTGGCCATCGCCGACGTGGCGGCCTATGTGCGCCCGGGCTCGGCCCTGGACCGCGACGCCCGCGACAAGGGCAACAGCGTCTATTTCCCCGACCGGGTGGAGCCGATGCTGCCCGAGACCCTGTCCAATGGCCTGTGCAGTCTGCGCGAGGGCGAGAACCGCGCCACCCTGGCCGTGCGCATGGTGTTCGACAAGTCGGGCCACAAGAAGAGCCACCGCTTCGTGCGCGGCCTGATGCGCTCGGCCGCCAAGCTGTCGTACGAGCAGGCCCAGGCCGCGATCGACGGAACCCCGCCGCCGGCCGGCCAGGATCCGGACAAGGCCCCGCCCCTGCTGGACGCGATCCTGACGCCGCTGTGGGAGGCCTTCCGCCTGATGGGCAAGGGTCGCGAGCAGCGCTCGCCCCTGGCCATCGAAAGCGACGAACGCCGCATCGTCATCACCAAGGACGGCGAAATCGCCTCGATCACCCGCCGCGCCAGCCTCGAAGCCCACAAGCTGATCGAGGAGATGATGATCCAGGCCAACGTCTCGGCCGCCGAGAGCCTGGAAGCCAAGCGCTCGCCGCTGATCTACCGCGTGCACGACACTCCGAGCCTGGAGAAGGTGCAGAACCTCGCCGAATTCCTGCAGACGCTGGAGATCCGCTGGAACAAGGGCGAGGCCCCGCAGACCAAGCGGTTCAACCAACTGCTAGAAGAGACGCGCGAGAGCCCGCACGCGGCGATCATCAACGAGGTGGTCCTGCGCACCCAGATGCAGGCCCACTATTCCAGCGACAACATCGGCCACTTCGGCCTGAACCTGGCCAAGTACGCCCACTTCACCAGCCCGATCCGGCGCTATGCCGACCTGATCGTGCACCGCGGCCTGATCCGCGCCCTGGGCCTTGGCGACGACGGTTTGACCGACCAGGACATCGCGCGGATCAAGGACACCGCCGAGGTCATCACCCACGCCGAGCGCCGGGCCATGGCCGCCGAGCGCGACGCGACCGACCGCTACATCGCCTCCTTCCTGGCCGACCGGGTGGGCGCGACCTTCAGCGGCCGGATCACCGGCGTCACCCGCTTTGGCCTGTTCATCAAGCTGGACGAGACCGGCGCCGACGGCCTGGTGCCGATCTCCAACCTGGGCGACGAGTTCTTCGTCCACGACGAGAAGCTGCACTCGCTGGTCGGCGAGCGCACCGGCAAGCGCTGGCCCCTGGGCCTGTCGGTCGAGGTGCGCCTGCGCGAGGCCACGCCGGTGACCGGCGGCCTGCTGTTCGAAATGCTGACCGACCCGCTGCCGGCCGATCCGAAGCTGCCGCGCCCGCGCCTGGGCGCGCGGCGGCAGGCGGCGGTCAAGCCGCGCGGCGGACTGCCCAAGGGCGTGCGGCGGGGCAAGCGGCGCTAAGATCAGGAACCTCCCCCTCTGGGGGAGGCGATCGCGCAGCGATCGGTGGGGGGTGTTACTGCGAAAGTGACGGGCGGCGCGGAAGCTGAAAACTTCCCCCACCGGCCTTCGGCCGCCTCCCCCAGAGGGGGAGGTTTCTATCAGACCGGCTTCTCGATCTCGTAGACCACGTCGTCCAGCTTCTGCAGGATCAGCGCCTGGGCGTCGCGGACGCCCTGGTTGAAGAACGCCGGACCCAGGGTCTTGCCGATGAAGTCGAGCAGGAAACCCGCCTCGAGGCCGCTGACCGGGCGATCGAGCTCGTCGCGCATGTAGAGCGTCAGCTTGCGCAGGGCCGCTTCACGCACATCCTTGTCGAGCTCGATGCGGGCCATGGTCAGCCGATGGCCCCGAAGCACCAGGCCAGGACCGACTTCTGGGCGTGGATGCGGTTCTCGGCCTCGTCCCAGACCAGCGAGCGCGGGCCGTCGAGGACGGCGTCGGTGACTTCCTCGCCGCGGTGCGCGGGCAGGCAGTGCAGGAACACGCCGTCGGGCTTGGCCAGATCCATCAGGGCGTCATCGACCTGGTAGGGCTCGAAGGCCTTCAGGCGCTCGTCATGGTCGGTGTCGCCCATCGAGACCCAGGTGTCGGCCACGACCACGTCAGCGCCGCGCACGGCTTCCTTGGGATCCTCGCTCATGGTCACGTCGCCGTTCAGGCCGGCGGCGCGGGCCAGGTCGTGCAGGTCGGCGTGATAGACCGCCGGGCAGGCGATCTTCAGCTTGAAGCCCAGCAGCGGGGCGGCGTGGATGAAGCTGGAGCAGACATTGTTGCCGTCGCCCACCCAGGCGATGGTCTTGCCGCCCACGTCGCCGCGATGCTCTTCGATCGTCAGCAGGTCGGCCATGATCTGGCACGGGTGGCTCTTGTCGGTGAGGCCGTTGATCACCGGCACCGTCGAGACCTGCGCGAAGCGCTCGACGTCGGCATGGACGTTGGCGCGGATCATCACCGCGTCGACCATGCGCGACAGCACCTTGGCGGTGTCCTCGATGGTCTCGCCGCGGCCCAGCTGCATGTCAGAGGCCGTGGAGATGATGGCGTCGCCGCCCAGCTGGCGCATGGCCGCGTCGAACGAGAAACGGGTGCGGGTCGAGTTCTTCTGGAAGATCATCGACAGCACGCGGTCCTTGGCGGGCGCGTCGGCGTCGATACGGCCCTGCGGCCAGCCCTTGCGGGCGGTCTTGCGGGCCTTGGCGTCCTCGAGGATCAGGCGCAGCGTGGCGCCGTCGAGCTTCCAGAGGTCGATGAAGTGACGGGGGGCGGTCATCTCAGGCCACCTTTCCGAAATGCCGCCCTCGTCCTTCGACGGGCTCAGGATGAGGGCGAATGAGCTTCAGTAGACGTCCTCACCCTGAGCTTGTCGAAGGGCGAGGACGTCGGTCCAGGATGCGATCAGGCCGCCGCTTGGGCGCGGACGACCTCGCAGGTCTTTTCGAGCTTGGCCACGGCCTCCTGGGCCTCGGCGATCGTCAGGTTCAGCGGCGGCAGCAGGCGCACGCAGTTGTCGCCGCCGCCGGCCACCAGCAGCTGCTGGTCGCGGGCCAGACCCATGAACTCGCGGTTGTTCGAGGCCAGCTTGATGCCGATCAGCAGCCCCTTGCCGCGGATGTCGAGCACGACGTCCGGGAAGCGGTCCTTCAGGCCGTTGAGCTGCTGGGTGAAGTAGCCGGCGACGGTCTTCACGTTGTCGAGCAGTTCGGGCGTGTTGATCGCGTCGAAGGCCGCCGTGCCGACCGCCATGGCCAGCGGGTTGCCGCCGTAGGTCGAGCCGTGGGTGCCGGGGGTCATGCCCTTGGCGCCCTCGTGGGTGGCCAGGCAGGCGCCGACCGGGAAGCCGCCGCCCAGGGCCTTGGCCACGCACATGATGTCGGGCTCGGCGCCGTCCGCCCACTCGTGGGCGAACAGCTTGCCGGTCCGGCCCATGCCGCTCTGCACTTCATCGAAGATCAGCAGGACGCCGGCCTCGCGGGTGATCTGGCGCAGTTCGACCAGTTGGGCCTCGGTCAGGGCGCGCGCCCCGCCCTCGCCCTGCACCGGCTCGATGATGACGCCGGCCGTGGTCGGGCCGATGGCGGCCTTCAGGGCCTCCAGGTCGCCGAACGGCAGCTGGATGAAGCCCGGCAGGCGCGGACCGAAGCCGTCGAGATAGCCGGCGTTGCCCGAGGCGTTGACCGCCGCGTACGAGCGGCCGTGGAACGAGCCGTCGAAGCCGATGATGTCGATGCGTTCCGGATTGCCGGCGACCGCGTGATAGCGGCGGGCGGCCTTCAGGGCGCACTCGATCGCCTCGGTGCCCGAGTTGGTGAAGAACACCACGTCGGCGAAGGTGGCCGCGCACAGCTTGTCGGCCAGCACTTCCTGCTCGGGGATCGTGTAGATGTTGGAGACGTGCCAGAGCTTCTCGCCCTGCGTCTTCAGGGCGTCGACCAGCACCGGGTGGGCATGACCCAGGCCGCAGGTGGCGATGCCGGCCACGCAGTCCAGGTATTCGCCGCCGTCGGTCGAGAACAGGCGCGCGCCTCGGCCTCGTTCGAACGCCAGCGGGGCGCGGTTGTAGACGCCCATGATGTGGTGTTGCGAGGAGTTGGACGACGACGCAGTGCTCAATTCGGCCTCCCAAAAAGGCAAGAAGCCCCCGGGCTTTCGCGCGGGGACTGGAAGGCCCGACGTTGTCGACGCGAAGCCCTGCCCTGTCAATGAAATCACTATGAATTTTCGCCCTGCGGGGCGCGGCGGACACACCCTGGCGGCGCGGGACCGCTAACTTGCCATCCAGGGACGATCCGACCTAAGCCTTGGCGCGGGGGAGATGCATGGAGGATCCACGATGAAGGCCGCCGTTTCCCTCGCCCTGCTGGCCCTGGCCGCCCTGCCCGGCTGCGCCTCGACGCCCCAAACCGCAGGCCCCGCCGCCGTCACCGGGACGGTGGTCTGGCGCGAGCGCATCATGCTGCCGCCCAACACCAAGACGATCGTGCGCCTGCAGGACGTCAGCCTGGCCGATGCACCGGCCAAGGTGCTGGCCGAGGACGTGATCGACGGCACGCGCGCCCCGCCCGTGGCCTTCAAGCTGGCCTATGATCCGGCCCAGATCCTGCCGAACCACCGCTATTCAGTGTCGGCGCGGGTGGAGGTCGACGGTCAGCTGCGCTTCATCAACGACACCCACATCGCGGTGATCAACGACGGCCCGACCAAGGACGTCGAGGTGCTGGTCAAGGGCGTGGGACGGTAAGGACAAAAATCGTCATCCCGGCCGCAGCGAAGCGGAGAGCCGGGACCCAGGGGCCGCCGCACCGCGGTGGCTCAAAACCATCGGGCAGCCCAGTCGAGCCGCTGAACCCGGTCCTCCTGGGTCCCGGATAAGCGCTGCGCGCTTTCCGGGATGACGGTTGTTTTCGCTAGCTCTTCAGCCGGTACCCGCTGCGGAACAGCGCCCAGCACCACAGGAACAGGCCCGTGGCCAGCACGGCGGTGACCACGACGCCGATGGCGATGCTGCCGTCGGCGTGGCCGATGAAGCCGTAGCGGAAGCCGTCGATCAGGTAGAAGAACGGGTTGAAGTGGCTGGCCGTGCGGAACGGCTCGGGCAGCTTGTCGACCAGGTAGAAGGTGCCCGACAGGAAGGTCATCGGCATGATGGCGAAGTTGGTCACCGCCGCCAGCTGGTCGAACTTCTCCGACCACAGGCCCGCCAGCACGCCGGCCAGGCCCAGGATGATCGCAGCCCCGACCGCGAAGTAGATGATCGCCCACAGGTGCGAGACCTGAAGGCCTGCGCCCGGCAGCACGCCGATGACGGCGGCCGTCACCGCGCCGACCACGACGCCGCGCGTGGCGGCCCCAAGGCCGAAGGCGGCCACCTGCTCCAGCGGGGTCAGGGGCGGCGTCAGGAAGTCGGACGTCAGGCCCATCATCTTGGCCTGGATCAGCGACGAGGACGAATTGGCGAAGGCGTTGTTGAGCACGGCCATCATGATCAGGCCCGGCGCCACGAAATGGCCGAAGGTCACGCCCTCGACCGCGGGACGGTCAGACCCGACCGCGACCACGAACACCAGCATGTAGAGCAGCGTGGTCACCACCGGGGCGGCCACGGTCTGCATGCCCACCTTCCAGAAGCGGCGGATCTCGCGCTGATAGAGGGTGAGGAACCCGCTCCAGTTCCAGCCGTGATAGTCGCGCGGCTGCGGCGGAACGACGCTGTCTGCCATGTCTCTCATTGGCCCGATCCTGGAAACTCCTTCGCCATGTGCGCCCGGCGAGGGTCGGACGCAAGCGTCCCGCTCCGAGAATCAATATATAGTTTCTGTGGACAGACTACCTGGCGCCTATTGTGCGTCTTAACGCATTCTTTACACTATCTGGTAGGTCAGCCGCCGGCGGGGCGGTCTGTACACCAGATGTAGGGCGATGGCGAGGTGGGGTTTCTCGTCATGGCCCGGATTTTAGGCGGAGATGGGCCATGAGCTGGACTGACGAACGGGTCACCACCCTGAAAAAGCTTTGGCTGGACGGCCTCTCGGCCAGCCAGATCGCCAAACAACTGGGCGGGGTCACCCGCAACGCCGTGATCGGCAAGGTCCATCGCCTGGGCCTGTCGGGTCGCGCCGCGCCGTCGCAACCGGCCCGTCCGGCCTTCAAGGCTCCGCGCCCGGCTCGTCCGGCCGCCGCCTCGACGATCCCGGCCGCGCCGCGCCGCGTGGTCGCCGCCGAGCCGGTCGCTCCGGCCCCGGTTCCGGTCCAGGCCCAGCCCTCGATGCCGATCCTGCGCAACGAAGCCCCCGGCTCGGCCACCGTGCTGACCCTGGGCGCCCACATGTGCAAGTGGCCGATCGGCGACCCGTCGTCGGACAGCTTCACCTTCTGCGGCCGCCGCTCGTCGGAAGGCCCCTACTGCGTCGAGCACGCCCGGGTGGCCTACCAGCCGCAGCAATCGACCAAGAAAAAGGGCGGCGCCACCGAGCTCGCCCGCTCGCTGCGCCGCTACATCTAGCGCCAGCCACCGATAAGAAGAGAGGCGTCGACAAGGCGCTCTCGCCATGCAGCCCTCCCCGTTCCGCGGGGAGGGCTTTATGTTGTCTCCGATGACCGACCTCGCCCCCGATTCCAACGCGCCCGCCTATTCCGTCTCGGAACTGGCCTTCGCGCTGAAGCGCACCCTCGAAGACCGCTACGGCTTCGTGCGGCTGCGCGGCGAGCTCTCCAAGGTCACCCACCACTCCAACGGCCATGTCTACCTGACCATCAAGGACGACAAGGCCGCCATCGACGGGGTGGTCTGGAAGGGCAATGTGCGGGGCCTGGGCGTGCGGCCCGAGCACGGGCTCGAGGTCATCGTCACCGGCAAGATCACCACCTACCCGGCCGGCTCTCGCTACCAGATCGTCATCGACAGCATGGAGGCCGCCGGCGTCGGCGCCCTGCTCGCCCAGTTGGAGCGACTGAAGGCTAAGCTGGCCGGCGAGGGCCTGTTCGCGCCCGAACGCAAGCGGCCCCTGCCCTCGATGCCGGCCGTGGTCGGCGTGATCACCAGCCCCACCGGCGCGGTGATCCGCGACATCCTGCACCGCATTCGCGACCGCTGGCCCTGCCGGGTCATCGTCTGGCCGGTGGTCGTGCAGGGCGACGCCGCCGCCGGCCAGGTGGCCGGCGCCATCCGCGGCTTCAACGCGCTCGCGCCCGGCGGTCCGGTTCCCCGTCCCGACATCCTGATTGTCGCCCGCGGCGGCGGCTCGGTCGAGGACCTCTGGGCCTTCAACGACGAGGCCCTGGCCCGCACGGTGGCCGAAGGGACGATCCCGCTGATTTCGGCCGTCGGCCACGAGACCGACACCACCCTGATCGACTTCGTCTCCGACCGCCGCGCGCCCACCCCGACGGCGGCCGCCGAAATGGCGACGCCCGTGCTGGCCGAACTGCGGGGCCTTGTCTCCGACTACGACCGCCGCCTGTCGCGCTGCGCCGGCCGGGTGGTCGAGGAACGCCGCACGCGGCTTCAGGCGGCCGCCCGTGGGCTGCCCAGGCCCAACGACCTCTTGGCGCTGGCCCAGCAGCGGTTCGACATCGCCGCCGGCCGCCTGGACGCGGCGCTCGAGCGCAACACCTCGGTCCACGCCCAGGACCTCCTGAAGATCACCGCCCGCCTGTCGCCCGAGGCCCTGGCCCGCCAGCGCCAGGCCAAGGGCGAGCGCCTGTCCGACCTCTCCCGCCGCCTAGACCTGGCCGCCCGCCGCGCGCCCGAGCGCGCCGCCCAGCACGCCCGCCTGCCGGCCCTGTGGGATCGCCTCAACGCCGTGGCCCGCCGACGCCTCGACCGCGAGGCCGACCGCCTGGCGGGCCTGGACAAGCTGCGCCAGTCGCTGAACCCCGAGCGTCCGCTGGAGCTGGGCTTTGCCTTGGTGCGGAAGATGGACGGGACCCTGGCCCGCTCGGCCGCCGACCTGACCGCCGGCGAGCGCGTGAACCTGAAGTTCAAGCTCGGCGAGCGCGACGCGGTGATCGACGGCGAAGGCGCCACGCCGCCGCCTCCCCCGCCCGCGCCGGTCGCGACGGCGGCGCCCAGGCCCGCGCCGCGCCCGAAACCCGCGCCGCCGCCTTCGCCCCCGTCCTCTCAGGGCGACCTGTTCTAGACGCACCGATTGGCGTAGAAGAGTCCCATGAACGCTTACGATCGCGACCTCGGAAAATCCGGCCTGGCCGTCCTGCACTATGGCGACGGCGACTTCGCCGTGCTCCAGCCCGGCCAGTACGTGGTCTGCGCCGTCACCGGCGCGAAGATCCCGCTGGAGGCCCTGCGCTACTGGAACCCCGAGCTGCAGGAAGCCTACGCCACGCCGAAGGAAGCGCTGAAGCGCTGGCAGGAGACCAAGGCCTGAACCGCAGGTCGCTTCTCGCAGCCTTCGTCGGCGGCGTCGCTCCCCTCGCCTTCCCCGCCGCCGCCGCGGCGCCGGGACTGGTGCTGAACGGCCGCCTCGAACAGGGCGGCTATGCCCTGGGCCGCACCGCGCCACGCGCCGAGGTGCTGGTCGATGGAGCCCCCGCCACCCAGGCCTCGGCCGACGGCTGGTTCGTCGTCGGCTTCGACCGCGACGCCCCGCCCAGCGCCGAGATCACCGTCCAGACGCCGGACGGCTCGGCCAGCCACCGCGTGGCGATCGCGCCGGGGACCTTCGACATCCAGCGCATCGACGGCCTGCCGCCGTCGCAGGTCTCTCCGGAAGACCCGGCCCTCCTGGCCCGCATCGCCGCAGAGGGCGCGCGCAAGGCCGCGGGCTTTTCCAGCCGTGTCGACGGCGACTTCTTCCGCACGGGCTTCATCTGGCCGGTGAAGGCCACGCGGCGCTCGTCGCGGTTCGGCGGCCAGCGGATCCTCAACGGCGAGCCCAAGCGGCCGCACTACGGCGTGGACCTGGCTGCGCCGGTGGGAACGCCGGTGGTCGCCCCGGCGGCCGGCGTCGTCGCCTTCGCCGAGACCGGCCTGCACTTCGAGGGCGGCCTGGTCCTGATCGATCACGGCCAGGGCCTGATCAGCGCCTACCTGCACCTCTCACGCGTCGACGTGGCCGCCGGCCAGCGGCTGGCCCAGGGCCAGGGCATCGGCGCGGTCGGCAAGGAAGGCCGCGCCACCGGCCCGCACCTGTGCTGGCGCCTCAAGTGGCGCGACCGCAATCTCGATCCCAGCCTGTGGGTCGTTGACGCAGGAATGCGACAGTGACGCGATCAAACTTGACCATTTCGGGACACCCCCTATCGACAGGCCCGCTCGGTTATGGTTATCCCCAGCCCCGCTTTTGAAACTCGCGTATGAGGCGTAATCCCGCATGTCCGCGGTGCTCGACAAGCTCCGTTTCCTCCTGGTGGACGATAACCACCACATGCGGGCGATCGTCAGCACGATCCTGAAAGGGGTCGGCGTGCGCCATGTGCATGAGGCGATCGACGGCGCCGAGGGCCTGCAGATCCTGAAGGATCGCCAGATCGACATCGCCATCGTCGACTTCAAGATGTCGCCGCTGGACGGGGTGCAGTTCACCCAGCTGGTGCGCAATTCGCCCGACAGCCCCGACCCGTTCCTGCCGATCATCATGCTGACGGGCTTCGCCGAGCGGCACCGGGTGTTCGAGGCCCGTGACGCCGGCGTCACCGAGATCGTCGTCAAGCCGGTCACGGCCCGCTCGCTGCTCGACCGCATCGACATGGTGATCTTCAAGCCGCGGCCATTCATCCGCAGCGGCGACTATTTCGGCCCCTGCCGCCGCCGCCGCCAGGACCCGCACTACGGCGGCCCGTTCCGTCGAGGCACCGACAAGGGCGCGATCGAGCTTTAGGGGCGCGAAACCTCGTCCTTCGACAGGCTCGGAATGAGGTTTCGACCGCGACGCCCGCCCTCTTCCTCACCCTGAGCCCGTCGAAGGGCGAGGAGGACGCAGAGCGCGCCTCAGTTCGTGCTGATCTCGCCCGCCAGCAGCGCCGCATAGACCTCGTTGGGCCAGCGGCGGTGGACCCAGAACCACTCTTCCGGGCGCTCGCGGATGCGGTCTTCCATGAAGGCATTGACCATGCGCACGCCGGCCTCGATGTCGGCGCTGCGATCGCCGGTGCTGGGCGGGATGATCGGATCGTGGACCACGGCGCGGAAGTGCGCGCCCTTGGTGCGCTGCACCGACATCGGCTGCAGCACCGTGCCGAAACGGATGGCCAGGCGCGTGGGCCCCGGCGCGGTGCGCGAGTCGTGGCCGAAGAATGGAGCGGCGACTCCGCCGTTGAACTTCTGGTCGTTCATCAGAGCCACCGACTCGCCGCGCTTCATGGCGTCCAGCAGTTCGCGCGCGCCATCGCCGCCCTTGGGGGCGAACAGGCGTACGCCGTAGCGGAAGCGGCTCTTCTTGATACGCTCGTCGATGTAGGGGTTGTTGGCCGCGCGATAGGTCATCTGGCAGGTGACGCCGGAATCGACGATCGCCGCCGGCATCACTTCCCAGTTCGACAGGTGGCCCGAAACGAACACCACAGGCTCGCTGTCGCGGGCGATCTGGGCCAGGCGCTCGGCGCCCACCACCTCGACCCGGCCCGTGGAGGGCAACAGCTTGTCCATCAGCGGGAACTCGCCGAACGTGCGCCCAAGGCCGTCCCACTGCCGGCGCAGCATGTCGGCGCGCCAGGCGGCGTCCTTTTGCGGGAACGCCAGCCGCAGGTTGCGGTCGGCCACCTTGTGGGCGCCGCTCAGCGGTCCGAACGTGCGCCCAAACCACCCGCCCAGGGCCGAGGCCGCATCCACGCCCAGGAGCCGGAACAGACCCATGAACAGGTCATAGCCGAACGCCTCGAGGCGCCAGAGGAAGTCTTGGGTGGGGGAAACACGGTCGTTGGACATCGGCCCTTACTAGCTCGACTTGGCCGGCGGCGGAACTGTGGCGCCGGCGCTTCCCGATCCCGTCGGGCGAGCGAGCTTCGCTTGGCGCGCGACTTGCGGCTGTCAGGGCAGACCGTTCCGTTTCGGGACGGGGGAAAAGCCATCGGGGGTCAAGGGTCCACATCATGGGCAACGACATCGACACTCACCTGGGCAAGCGTCTTCGCCGCCGTCGCCGGCTGCTCGGCCTGACCCAGCAGCAACTGGCCGGCGCCGTCGGCGTGCGCTTCCAGCAGATCCAGAAGTACGAATGCGGCGCCAACCGCATCTCGGCCGCCCGCCTGTGGCAGCTGTCCGAGGCGCTGGAAGTGCCGGTCGGCTACTTCTATGACGGCCTGTCGGCGGTCGCTCGCGACACCGCACCGACGGCCAGCAACGACTCCGAAGGCGGCGAGATGTTCGCCCGCAAGGAGACGATCGACCTGATCCGGGCCTACTACCTGCTGGGCGAGCGTCCGCGCCGCCGGCTGCTGGACCTGGCCAAGTCGCTGAACGGCGTCGAGCAACTCGAAGCCTGAGCCGGCTTCAGTGGAGTAGCGTCCTGGGCCAAGGCGGGCTAAAGCCTGCGCCCATGACGCTCTCCGCCGATCGCCTCGCCGCCCTCGACGCCTTCATCGTCGAGCTCAACAGCGCCTCCGCAGGAGCGATCCTGCCGCTGTTCCGGTCCGACCACGGGCTCGAAGACAAGGCGGCCGGCAAGAACCTGCCGCGCGACACCCACGCGGCGTTCGATCCCGTCACCGAGGCCGACCGCGGCGCCGAAGCGGCCATCCGCAAGCTGATCGCCGAGCGCTTTCCCGAGCACGGCGTGATCGGCGAGGAATACGGCGAGGACCGCCCGGACGCCGAGTTCGTCTGGGTGCTGGATCCCGTCGACGGCACGCGCGCCTTCATCTCGGGCCTGCCGCTGTGGACCACTCTGATCGGCCTGCGCCATCAGGGCCGTCCCGTTCTAGGTTCGATCGGCCAGCCCTATATCGGCGAACTCTATGTCGGCTCGCCCGCCCTGGGCTCGCGCCTGCTGTCGCGCGGCGGCGAAAAGGCCCTGCGCGTGCGTCCCTGCGCCGTGCTGACCGACGCCATCATCGCCACCACCGATCCTGAAGCCTGCTTCGACGGCGCCGAACTGGGGGCCTGGCGCCAGGTGCGCGCGGCCGCCAAGCTGGCCCGCCTGGGCTGCGACGCCTACGCCTACGCCATGGTCGCGGCCGGCACGATGGACATGGTCATCGAAGCCGGTCTCAAGAGCTGGGACGTCGAGGCCGCCATCCCCCTGATCGAAGGCGCCGGCGGCGTCGTCACCGACTGGCGCGGCGCGCCGGTCGGCCAGCACGGCGGCCAGATGGCCATCGCCGGCGACCAGCGCGTCCTGGACGAGGCGCTCGTGGCGCTGAAGCGGTCTGCGAAATAAGAGCCAAAGATCCTCCCCCTCTGGGGGAGGTGTCGGCGAAGCCGACGGAGGGGGGGGGTGGCTGATGAGCCCGCTGCCGCCTCGAAAGCTGAAGACGTCCCCCTCCGGCCCTCCGGGCCACCTCCCCCAGAGGGGGAGGATCTAGAGGCCTGCCACCGTCTCATCAAAAGCCGCCCAGAACCGCGCGCGGCGGTCGTCGGTCTCGATCAGGATCTCGTGGAAGGCGTCCTCGATCTCGACATAGCGGCCCTTGGGGATGCGGGCGGCGATGGCCTTCTGGGCCGAGGTCAGGACACGGGTGTCGACCCCGGCGCCGACGATGGTCACCGGGATGGTGATGGCTTCCACGCCCTTGGAGCGGACCAGCCACTCGCAGGCGGAAAAGGCGAAATCGGTCCAGCCCCAGGTGATGCCGCCCAGCGCGATGTCCGGGCAGGCCCGGATCTGGGCCTGATGGCGGGCGTAGCGGGCCGCGTCGTGAGTCAGGGCGTCCTGCGGGAAGACGTGCTTGAAGGGATCGCCGACATCGCCCAGCACGTAACCGCCGCGCAACGGCGTGCGCGCCGCCAGCCAGGCCAGGGCGCGGGCCATGGCGGCCGGCTTGCCGCCGGTGTTCAGCCCCAGCATCGGGGCCGACAGCACGCAGGCGGAGAACCGCGTCTCGCCATGGGCCAGGACGAGGCTGGTCAGGCAGCCGCCCATCGAGTGCCCCAGGGCGATCCAGGGCTTGGGCAGACGAGTCTCGAAGGCCGCCAGCAGGGCCTGGTAGTCGCCGACGAAATCATGGAAGCCGGCCGCATGGCCCTTCAGGCGATCGGGCAAGGCCCGGTGCGAGAGCCCCTGCCCTCGCCAGTCGTGCACCAGGACGACGAAGCCCCGCGCCAGCAGGTCGTCGACGACCTCGTAGTATTTCTCGATCGGCTCGCTTCGGCCGGGGCTGACCACCACCGAACCACGAGCTTCGCCCACGGGCGAAAATAAAGCGGCGCGGAGGGTCGCCCCATCCGCGCCGGAAAACCATTCGGCCTGGCCGTGGTCGGGAACCGGCGCCTCGGGAATCGAGACCAGCGGCGCAGGTTCCCCCATGGCTTAGCGGAGCTTCGAGAACAGCGCCGCCATCTTGGACTGCAGCGCCATCGCCGCGCCCATGTCCGACAGCTTCAGCTTGCCGGTCATGACGGCCATGGTCGGGTCGAGCGAGCCGGCGCCGATGGCCAGGAAGTCTTCCTTCGACAGGGTCATGGTCAGGTCGGCCGGGCCGTCATCGTTCGAGACCGAGCCGCCGTCGATGAGGATGACGCCTTCGCCCTTCAGGTCGAACTTCAGGCTCTTGCCCAGGCCGCTGTCGTCGCCCACGGCGGTTTTGATCTTGTCGGTGATTTCCTGCAACGTGGCCATAAACGCTGTCTCCCTCTTTTCTGCGCTTGAGCGTTCTGCGCGTGAAAACTTGGTGGGCACCCTGGCCGGAGCCGGGCCGCAAGTAAACACCGTTCAGACGCTCTCCACGCTATTTTTTGCTCTGGATGAAACCCACCCGCGCAGGGGTTCCGGACAACCGCACGCGGGTCGCGCCCTTGAAGTCGGCCAGGCGCAGGATCGGCGTCTTGCCCGACAACGGCAGGGATTGCGACTTGCCGTCGGCGCCGATCACGACGCCGCTCGCAGCCCCCGCAAAGCCGAAACCCGTCATCTTCGGAGCCAGCATGGCCATGGGGCCCGCCGCCTTGCCGATGACGCCGTTGGTCGAGTCGAGCACGGTCTTCAGCTCGGCGACCTCGTACTCGGCCGCCGGTTTCAGCACCGGCTCGATGACCAGCGTCGAGCCGAACTTGGCGTCGGCGGGCGCTTCGAACTCGATCTTGGCCCCGCCCTGAAGCTGGGCCAGCGTCGGCAGGCGCTCGAAGCGGCCGTCGGCGCCGATCGGCAGCGGCGTACGCGCGCCGCTCGTCTCGATCAGCGTCGCCTTCAGGCCGGCCGCCGGCTTGCCGTCACGGCTGAGGGCGTAGGCGACCCGGGTGCGCGCCCGCTCCTGCGCGGGCACCTTCAGGAAGTTCTCCAGATAGGCGAACACCTTGTCGGCCGGAGCGATCTTGGAGCCCTGGGCCAGGGCCGCCGAACCGGCGACCAGGGCCAGGGCCGCGGCGACCAGCGCGCACCGCGCGATGCGGGCGCTCACTTCGGCTTCACGAACTTGAGGGTCATGCGGTCGCTCTCCCCTATGGCGTCGTACTTGGCGTGATCGAAATCGGGCTCGGCCGGCTCGCCGCGCGGCGCCGACAGGCGGGTCGGCGGCAGCGTCCAGACGCCGAACGGGTGGTCCTTGGTGTCCTTGGGGTTGGCGTTGATCTCGCTGGACCCGGCCAGGACAAAGCCGGCCTCCTTGGCCAGTTGCTCGACATAGGCCTGCTGCACATAGCCGTCGGCGGCCAGCACGTCCTGCACGCGACCGGGCTCGCCCCGGTGCTCCTCGACGCCGAGAATGCCGCCCGGCTTCAGCGCCGCCAGGGCGTCCTTGAAGGCCTTCTCGGCGATGCCGCCGGCCATCCAGTTGTGCAGGTTGCGCAGGAACAGCACGCGGTCGGCGGTTCCGGCCGGCGCCACGGGGCCGCTGCCGCGGCCGAAGGTGGTGATGTCGACCTTGCCGTAGAGCTTCGGCTTGGCCTCCAGCTTGCGACGGTAAGCGGCGACGATCTCGGCGGCGGCCGGATCGGCCGGGTCGGCCTCGAGCACCGCTTCGTAGAGCTTGCCCCCGGTCGAGGCCAGGAACGGCGCCAGGATGTCGGAGTACCAGCCCGCGCCGGGCCAGAACTCGACCACGGTCTGGCCGGGCTGGATTTCCCAGAACTCCAGGCTCTGCACCGGATGACGCCAGGCGTCGCGGGCCTTGTCGGCGCTGCTGCGCCAATCACCGGCCACGGCGCCGGCCAGGGTGGACGCCCCGCCCTTGGCGGCGGCGGGCTTGGGCGCCTCGGCCTTGGCGGCCGGTTCGTCCTTCTTGCGGCCGCAGCCGACGAGGCCCGCCGCACCGGCGGCGACGAGCAGGCCGCGACGCGACCAGGAAGAGACTGGGTCCATCGATCCCCCGTTACGCATGGATCCCAGCCTAGACCGCGACCTTGACCAAAAGACGCCCGCGGAACGCGGGCTCCGGGTCCAAACGGCGACGCCCGATCACGCCGGCTTCTTGAAGCGCAGGGTCATGCGGTCGCTCTCGCCGATGGCGTCGTACTTGGCGCGGTCGAAGTTGGGATCGGCCGGCTGGCCCGACGGCGCCGACTGGCGGGTGGGCGGCAGGGTCCAGACGCCGAAGGGGTGGTCCTTGGTGTCCTTGGGGTTGGCGTTGATCTCGGACTTGGCGTCGAGCTTGAAGCCGGCCTTCTCGGCGATGGCCACAACGGTCGAGGTGGCCATGTAGCCGCCCGCGCCGGGGCTCTTCTCGTCGGCCGGCTCGGCGCGGTGCTCCTCGATGGCCAGCACGCCGCCCGGCTTCAGCACGGCGAAGAAGTCGGCGAAGATCTTGTCGACCTCGCCCGGACGGCCGGTCCAGTTGTGGACGTTGCGGGCGGTCAGCACCACGTCGGCCGAGCCCGGCGCGCCCAGCGGCGCGGCGACGGGTCCGAAGTCGACGAACTTGACCTTGCCGTACTTGGCCTCGTCGGCGAAGCGGGCCTCGAAAGCCGCGCGGCCCTTGCGGGCGCCTTCCGACAGCTTGGGATTGGCCAGGTCGGCGACGCCGGCGACATAGGTCCCCTTCGTAGCCTTGGCGTAGGGCGCGAGGATCTCGGTCCAGTAGCCGCCGCCGGGCGAGACCTCGATGACGGTCTGGCCGGGCTTGAGGCCCCAGAACGCCAGGCTCTCGTAGGGATGGCGGGCGCCGTCGCGGGCGACGCTGGCCGGCGTGCGGTCCGGCGAGGCCACGGCCGCCTTCAGGGCGGCGTCGGCGGCAAGGGCGCCGGTGGCGGGAACAAGGGCCGCGGCGGCGGCCAGGATCAGCAGGTGGCGGCGGGCGGGCATGGTGTGTCTCCGTCGTCGTCGAGGTGACGGACCTTAACCTTGGGTGGCGGTCGATCAAGCGATTCCGGCCCGCCCGGCCTCTCGCCCGTCCAGCTTGCATCAGCCACGATGGGCGATGGCTGCATTCAAAAACGCCGCACCCCTTGAAGTCGAAAAACGACCTCCCAACTATTCAACCGAAGGCGCTGGACAGCCGGGCCTTCCGGATCACAGACGAGGCCGATTTCGGGTCGTCGAAGGTTCGAACACTGACTGCAACCTTGCTTGAAGAGAAGGTTCTACACTTATGCGTACTATCGACCTGTCGCCCCTGTACCGCTCGCTCGTCGGCTTCGACCGCCTGGCCGCGCAACTCGACGCCGCCGCCAAGACCGAAGCCGCCTCCGGCTATCCGCCCTACAACATCGAGCGCACCGACGAGAATTCCTACCGCATCGAGATCGCCGTCGCCGGCTTCAAGCCGGAAGAGCTGTCGATCGAAGCCAAGGAAGGCCTGCTGACCGTCTCGGGCCGCAAGGCGGCCAACGACGAGACCAAGCGCTACCTGCATCGCGGCCTCGCCGAGCGCAATTTCGACCGCCGCTTCCAGCTGGCCGACTACGTGGTGGTGACCGACGCGGCCCTGGCCGACGGCCTGCTGGCCATCTCGCTCAAGCGCGAACTGCCGGAAGCCCTCAAGCCTCGCAGCATCCCGATCAGCACCGGCGCCGACACCGCCGTGATCGAAGGCGAAAAGGCCGCCTAACCGCGACCGACCGTTTTCTCTCTCTCTGAATTCCCCTCCGACTTTCGGGCGGCGCGATCTCGCGCCGCCCTTTTTTATGTCTGCACGGGATCTGCACGGCGCGGTCCGCAGGCTCTGCACGCACAACGGCTATTGCCCGCCGTTGACCCGAGGCGTCGCAAGCGGAACATCTGCGCCATGACTCAGCCGATCCTGATCGTCGACGACGAGCCGCACATCCGCGAGCTGCTGGCCTTCGCCCTGGGCAAGGCCGGCTACGCCACGGTCGAGGCCGCCGACGGCGAGGCGGCGCTGGAGGCGATCGCGGCCCACAAGCCGGCGCTGGTGGTGCTGGACATCAACATGCCGCGCCTGAACGGCCTGGACGTCTGCCGCAAGATCCGCGCCGAGGGCCAACTTCCGGTGCTGCTGCTGTCGTCGCGCGACGACGAGATCGACCGGGTGCTGGGGATCGAGTTGGGCGCCGACGACTACGTGGTCAAGCCGTTCAGCCCGCGCGAGGTCACGGCCAGGGTCAGCGCGATCCTGCGCCGCGCCAGCGCCGCCGCGCCGGTCGAGGAGCCCAAGCTGGTCAGCCACGGCCGCCTCAGCCTGGAGGCCGACGCCTGGCGGGCGGCCTGGGCAGGCGACGAGGCGACGCTGACCGTCACCGAGTTCGGCATCCTCTGGACCCTGGCCAGCGCGCCCCGCCGGGTATTCAGCCGCGACGCCATCATCGACCGCCTGCGCGGCCCCGGCTTCGCGCTGACCGACCGCACCATCGACAGCCACGTGCGCAACCTGCGGGCCAAGTTCGCCAAGCTGGGCGGCGTCGACCTGATCGAGACCCGTCCCGGCGTCGGATATCGCCTCGGCCCGTGCCAGGGCTCAAGCCAGAGCGCCGGGGCGTGATCGCCGCGCTGGGCGCCTGGAAGGACGCAGTCAAGCGGCGCTGGCCGGCGCTGCGGCTGCGCAGCATCCTGCTGGCGGTGCTGCTGTTCGCCGCCTGCATGCCGGCGATCGGCGGGGTGTTCCTGCGCAGCTACGAGAACACCCTGGTGCGCCAGACCGAGGCCGAACTGGCCGCTCAGGGCGCGGCCCTGGCCGCCACGGCGACCGCGCTTTGGCCTGGCGCGCCACCGCCCACCACCGCACCGCGCCCCGATCCCGAGGACCCTTCCTATTATCGCCCGGAGCGGCCGAGCATCGACCTGTCGGCCGCCCGGATCCTGCCCGAGCGCCCGTCGCCTGCGTCGAGCGCGACGCCCCCGCAGGCGGACGCCGCCCTCGCCGCCGCCCGCCTGGACCACATCTTCGCTGACACCACCCGCAGCACCCTGGCCGCCATCGTCCTGACCGATGCGCAGGGGCGCGTGGTGCGGGGCCTGGGCGCGGGCGGCGACCTGTCTGCCCTGCCCGAGGTGCGCGAGGCCCTGGCGGGCCGGCCCGAGACCGTGCTGCGCCGCAACGGCCAGTACCGCCAGCGCTCGATCTGGGAGCTGTTCAGCCGGGCCTCGGCCGTGCGCCTGCACCACGCCCGCCCCGTCGAGGTCGGCGGCAGGACGGTGGGGGTTCTGCTGCTGTCGCGCTCGCCGCGCGGCCTGTTCAAGGGGCTGCACGAGGATCGCGGCAAGCTGCTGCTGGGCGCCGGCGTCATTCTGGTGGTGCTGTTCGGCCTGGCGGGCCTGGTCTCGCGCGGGGTGACCCGGCCGATCGAGCAGCTCAGCGCCGCCACCCGGGCCATGGCCACGGGCCGGGGCGAGCCGCTCGAGACGCCGCGCACGGCCGCCATCGAGATCCAGGCCCTTTACGACGACTTCCGGGCCATGTCCGAGGCGATCGACAAGCGCTCGCGCTATCTGCGCGACTTCGCCGCCGCGCTGAGCCACGAGTTCAAGACGCCGCTGGCCGGGGTGCGCGGCGCCATCGAGCTGTTGCAGGATCACTATCCGACCATGAGCCAGGCCGAGCGCGAGCGCTTTCTCGCGAACATCGCCGCCGACAGCGCCCGGCTGTCAGCCCTGGTCGGGCGGCTCTTGGAACTGGCCCGCGCCGACATGGCCACGCCCGAGGCCGGGGTCGCCGCAGTCCCCGCCGCCGCCGCCAAGACCGTCGCGGCGGCGCTCTCGACCCCTGCTTTCGCAGTCGCCAGCGACCTGCCCGCCGACCTGCCGCCCGTCGCCGCCCCGCTGGCGATGATCGAGACGGTGCTGACCGTGCTGGTCGAGAACAGCCGCCAGGCCGGCGCCGCCAAGGTGGTGATCAGCGGGCACGACCGCGGCGCGGCCGTGGTGCTGGTGGTCGCCGACGACGGACCGGGGGTCCCGCAGGCCGACGCCGCCCGGCTGTTTGAGCCTTTCTTCACCACGCGCCGGGCCGAAGGCGGAACGGGACTTGGCCTGTCGATCGCCCGTTCCCTGGCCCGCGCCCATGGCGGCGACGCAGCCTATGTCGCCGACCCCGGCGGGGCGCGCTTCACCCTGTCGCTACCGACCGCCTGATCATCTGCACGAAATCTCCACACAGGGTCCATCAGGGCGCCGCACGTCGTCCGTAGGGTGTCGATCACGCCTTACCGGCCAGGAGATCTTCCATGCTGACCGCCGCCCCGCCCGCCTCCGACTGCCAGGTCGAACTCGACATCGCCGCCGGCCGCTATACCTGGAGCGTCACCCGCCCCGACGGCATGAACCTGTCGGGCCAGGCCGAGGATCCGACCTTCGCCCGCAACCAGAGCCACCTGGCCGCGGTGATGCTGGACGCCTTCGCCTCCCTGAAGCGGCGGCGCTTCTAGCTGCGCCTCGTCTTCGCCCCAAGGCGGGTGTAAGCGAAGGCCTCGCTTCATCCGCAAGGCCTTCTACATGCGCGTGCTTCTTCCCCTCGCCCTGGCGCTCGGCGTCTCGGCCGCCGCACTTTCCGCTCCCATGGCCGCCAACGCCCAGGCCGCGCCGCCGGAGAACTACGCGACCATCCGCATGAAGACCGACACCGCCTTCCTCAGCCCCGAGGAGCGCAAGGTGGTGAATCTGCTGATCCAGGCCGCCGACCAGATGACGGCCATCTACGCCAAGCAGATGGTCGCACAGGGCGGTCCCGACGGCCCCGGCCACGGCTTCTACCCGGCCGGCCTGACCAAGGCGCAGCTGGAAACCTATCTAGCCGCCCATCCCGACCAGAAGGTCGCGCTGATGGACACCTACACGGTGGTCCGTCGCGAGGGCGACAAGCTGGTCGCCGTGCCGTTCTCGGTCGCCTACAAGCCCGAGCTGACCAAGGCCGCCGCCCTGCTGGACGAGGCCGCCAAGATCACCACCAACGCCAGCCTCAAGAAATTCCTGACCCTTCGCGCCCAGTCCTTCCGCACCAACGACTACTTCCAGTCGGAGATGGCCTGGATGGACCTGGAGGGCACGCCCATCGAGGTGGCGATCGGCCCCTACGAGACCTACACCGACGAACTGATGGGCCAGAAGGCCGCCTTCGAAGCCTTCGTCACCCTGAAGAACCCGACCGAGAGCAGCGCGCTCGACAAATACAAGGCCTACCTGCGCGACATGGAGGCCAACCTGCCGGTGGCCGACAACTACAAGAACTTCAAGCGCGGCGGGGCCTCACCGATCGCCGTGGCCGAGCAGATCCGCGGCGGCGGCGACAACCTGCACGGCCCGCAGACCGTGGCCTTCAACCTGCCCAACGACGAGCGCGTGCGCGAGGCCAAGGGCGCCAAGAAGGTGATCCTGTCCAACGTTCTGGCCGCCAAGTACGAAGGCATCCTGCAACCGATCGCCAACCGCGTACTGGTCGCCGACCAGGCCGCCCTGGTCAGCCAGAAGTACATGACGCTGGAGACCCTGTTCCACGAGCTGTCGCACAGCCTGGGCCCGGGCTCGATCGTCGTCGACGGCCGCGCCACCACCGTCTCGGCCGAGCTCAAGGACATTGGCGGCACCGCTGAGGAGGCCAAGGCCGACGTCATGGGCGCCTGGAACATCCTGTTCATGATGGACAAGGGCGAGATCCCGGCCGCCGAGCGCCCGCAACTGTTCGCCACCTACCTTGCCGGCATCTTCCGCGCCGCCCGCTGGGGCGACGAGGAGGCCCACGGCCGGGGCGCGGCCTTGCAGTACGGCTACCTCAAGGCCAAGGGCGCCTTCGTCTATGACCCGGCCCTCAAGCGCTTCCGCGTCGACGACGCCAAGATGACGGCCGGCATGCGCGACCTGGTGGCCGACATCGTCAAGCTGCAAGGCGACGGCGACTATGCCGGCATGGTCGCTTTCTTCGACCGCTACGCGCATCTGGACGACGAGGCGCGCGGAGTCATCGCCACGCTGAAGGACATCCCGGTGGATATCGCGCCGGTCTATCCGGAGAAGGTGTAACCGCCTGCGGCGGCCCCCTCCGGCCCTTCGGGCCACCTCCCCCAGAGGGGGAGGATCTGGCGCTTCAGATGCTCCCCCTCTGGGGGAGCTGTCGCGGAGCGACTGAGGGGGTTCTTCGCGCCCTACCTCTTCAACCCGAACGGGTCGTCGATCGACGGCGACGGCGGGGTGAACCAGGCCGCGCCGTCCTCGGTCACATACATGTGGTCCTCCAGGCGCACGCCGAAGCGGCCGGGGATGACGATCATCGGCTCGTTGGAAAAGCACATGCCCGGCGCCAGCGGCGTGGCGTCGCCGCGCACGAGGTAGGGGCCCTCGTGGATCGACAGGCCGATGCCGTGGCCGGTGCGGTGCGGCAGGCCCGGCAGGGCGTAGTCGGGGCCCAGGCCATGGCGCTCGAGCACCTGGCGGGCGGCCGCGTCGATGGTCTCGCACGGCAGCCCCGGACGGACGGCGTCGAAGGCCGCGCCTTGCGCCTCGTGCTCGATCTCCCAGATCCGGCGATGCTCGGCCGACGGCGTTCCGAACACATAGGTGCGGGTGATGTCGGCCTGGTAGCCCTCGACCTGGCAGCCAGTGTCGATCAGCACGAGATCGCCCTCGGCCAGTTCCTGGTCGCCCGGCAGGCCGTGCGGATAGGCCGTGGCCTCGCCGAACTGCACGGCGCAGAAGGTCGATCCGCCGCCGCTGGCCGCGCGATGGGCTTCGTCGATGAAGCGCTTGACCTCGCTGGCGCGGACGCCTGGCGACAGCACCGCGCCGGCCCGGCGGTGGACATCCAGGGTGATGGCCTTGGCGTAGCGCAGCAAGGCCAGTTCGGCCTGCGACTTCACGCCCCGGCAGCCGTCGACCACAGCTCCGGCGTCCTTCACCGACAGCGACGGCGCGGCGTCGCGCAGGGCCGAGAACAACGAGAACGGCGCGGCGGGGTCGAGCGCCAGGGCGTCGACGCCCAGTTCCGCCAGCGACCGGCCGACCAGGGCGGCGGGGCTCTCGTGCTCCTGCCACAGGCGGATCTCGACCTCGATCTTCAGGTCGGCCTGCAGAGACCCCAGCTCGAAGCCCGGACAGATCATCACCGGCGCGCCGGTCACCGGCAGCAGCAGGGCGACGAGGCGCTCGGTCGCGCCCCACGGCACGCCGGTGAAATAGCGCAGCGAGGCGCCGGCCCCGATCAGCAGGGCGTCTGCGCCCAGGGCCCGGGTCAGCCCCCTCGCCTTCTCCAGGCGCGCTTCGTACTCGGCCGCGCCGATCGCCGGCGGACGGCCCGCCCGCAGCGAAAGGCCGGCCAGCTCGGCGGCCATGGTCGATCCGCCCACGCCCAGGGTCATGCGGTGTTCCTCGTCTTGTCCCGGTCGGCCGGTCGATGTCGAAGCGCGCAGGATCGCCGGATTCGCGGGCCGTCGGACGGGCGATGTCGCCGCCGAATGCGTCAGCTTCCGGATCGATCGCGCGGATACATCCTAGCCGGCTTTCCCCGCGCCTCGATATGTCTGAGGTTTAATCCGAGGCCCGGCATATTCTGGTATACGGGCCATCTCGGCGCGGGGGCGCCGAACTGGGGCTCAGTTCACAGCGCATGAGTATCGTCGTCCGCACCCTGTCCGATCAGACCTACGAGATCGTAAGACGCAGGATCCTCACAGGCGACATGCCGCCCGGAACGGCGGTGAGGCAGGACACCATCGCCGCCGAGCTGGGGGTGTCGAAGATTCCGCTGCGCGAGGCCCTGGGCCGGCTGGAGCAGGACGGCCTGCTGAGCTCCTATCCCAACAAGGGCTACGTGGTGCGCCAGGCCTCGACGCAGGAGGCCAGCGAGGTCTTCGCCCTGCGCCTGAAGCTGGAACCGGGCGCGGCGGCCGACGCCGCCCTGAACGCGGTTCCCGACGACCACCTGCGGGCCGAAACGGCGCTGGCGGCGCTGGAGGCGGAACTGGGCAAGCCGCAGGGCGACCCCGTGACCTGCAACCGCGCCTTCCACATGGCCCTGGTCCGGCCCGGCGGCCACATCACCAGCCAGTTGGTCGAGCGGTTGCAGATCCTGTCGGAGCGCTATGTGCGCATCCACCTGGAGCCCTTCGGCCGCGACGAACGCGCCAGCCGCGAGCACCGCGCCATCCTCGACGCCTGGAAGGCCGGCGACGCGACCCGGGTGGAGACGCTGCTCGCCGAGCACATCGAGGGCACCCTGGCCGACCTGCGCCAGCAGTTGCCGGCCTAGGGCTGATCGACATTCGGGATCTGAGACGAAAACCTCGTCCTTCGACAGGCTCAGGAAGAGGTTTTTCTACGCGCTGGACCTGTAAATGGTCCTCATCCTGAGCTTGTCGAAGGACGAGGACCACGCCCGAACCTTGAATATCGATACGCTCTAAGCCGCCCGCCGCGCGTACAGGAACTCGATCACCGTCGCGCGGGCGTGGACGTAGGACGTGTCCTCGGCCACGGCCAGGCGATCACGCGGCCTGGCCAGGTCGATGGGGCGCACCTCGCCGATCGTGGCGCGCGGGCCGTTGGTCATCATCACGATGCGGTCTGACAGCAGCACGGCCTCGTCGACGTCGTGGGTGACCATCAGCACGGTGTTGTTGAGGCTGGCCTGGATCTCCATGACGCTGTCCTGCAGGTGGGCGCGGGTCAGGGCGTCCAGCGCCCCGAACGGCTCGTCCAGCAGCAGCACCTTGGGCTGCATGGCCAGGGCCCGGGCGATGCCGACCCGCTGCTTCATGCCGCCGGAGATCTCGGACGGCCGCTTGTCGACGGCGTGGGACATCTTGACGAGGTCGAGGTTGTGCAGCGTCCAGTCGCGGCGCTCGGCCGCCGACTTCTGGCCGGCGAACACCTTGTCGACCGCCAGCTGCACGTTCTCGCGCACCGACAGCCACGGCAGCAGCGAGTGGTTCTGGAACACCACAGCACGCTCGGGCCCCGGCGCGGAAACGGCCTCGCGGTCCAGGATCACCGCGCCGGTCGTAGCCGGCACGAGGCCCGCCACCACGTTCAGCAGGGTGGACTTGCCACAGCCCGAATGGCCGATGATCGAAACGAACTCGCCCTTGGCCACCTGAAGCTCGACGCCGCGCAGCACTTCGGAAGCGCCGGCGCCGTGCCCGAAGGTGACGCCGAGGTTCTCGATGGAAAGATAGGCCTTGCCCATGATGCTTGTCCTTCTCAAGCCGCAGCGTTGCCACGGGAGACGATGCGGCCCAGGAGGGCGACAATGCGGTCTAGGAAGAAGCCCGTCAGGCCCACCCACGCCAGGGCCACGACAATGTCGGAGATGCGCGAGGCGTTGTACTGGTCCCAGATGAAGAAGCCGACGCCGACGCCGCCCAGCAGCATTTCCGAGGCGACGATGGCCAACCAGCTCATGCCCACCCCGATGCGCAGCCCCGTGAAGATGTAGGGCGTGGTCGAGGGCAGCAGGATCTTGAAGAAGTATTCGATCGGCGACAGCCGCAGCACGCGGGCGACGTTGCGATAGTCCTCGGGGATGTTTCGCACGCCGACGGCGGTGTTGATGATAATCGGCCAGATCGAGGTGACGAAGATCACGAACAGGGCCGACGGATTGGCCTCGTGGAAGGCCGCCAGCGAGATCGGCAGCCAGGCCAGGGGCGGCACGGTGCGCAGAACCTGGAAGATCGGATCCAGGCCCCGGTGGGCCCAGCGGTTGGCGCCGATCAGCACGCCCAGGCCGATGCCGACCACCGCCGAGATCGAGAAGCCGAAGGCCACGCGCTTCAGGCTGGTCAGCACGTGCCAGAACAGGCCCTTGTCGACCCCGCCCCGGTCATAGACCGGATCGACGATCAGCTCCTTGGACTCCAGCCAGATCCGCGAGGGCGACGGCAAACCCTCGTAGGAGTCGCCGCAAAGCCCCTGCCACAGCGCCATCACCGCCAGCAGGGTCAGGACCGGCGGGACGACGGCGGCGGCGAGCGCCTTCGCCTTGCGACCGAGGCCGGCCGCTCCGGGGATCTTCGGAGCGGCCGGCGCGGCCGCCGTCGCCGACGCCGTTGCCGGCGAGGCGACCGCAACCTGGGCCTTCACCGGGGCCGCGACAGGCGCGGCCTCGGCGAAGTCGGGCTTGGGATAGGTCATCGGGAGATCCTTCCTCAGGCGAGTTTCTTGATGGGCTGGCTGGCGAGGTACGCGCCCGGATTGGCCGGATCGAACACCTTGCCATCGAAGAAACGTTCGGGGCCGCGGCTGTCGCCGGCGGGACCGCTCTGGCCGATGGACTTGGCGGCGGCGCGCCAGATGTCGGCGCGGTTGACCTTGTTGACGAGGGCCTGCTTGTTGACCCCCTGCCCGATCACGCCCCAGCGGATGTTCTCGGTGACGAACCACAGGTCGTGCGACTTGAAGGGGAAGCTGGCGTTATCGGCCCAGAACTTCATGACGTGGGGCGAGCCTGAGACCTTGCGGCCGTCGCCATAGTCTATGACGCCCTGCTGGCGGGGCAGGATGTCGCCCATCGGCACGTTGATGTACTGCCGCCCCGAGACGATCGAGCACATGGCCGCCTTGTTGGCCGGCTTGTCGCACCACATCTGGGCCTCGAGCACGGCGGCGGTCACGGCCTGGGCGGCGCGCGGATAGCGATCGACCCAGTCGGCCCGCATGCCCAGCGCCTTTTCCGGATGGTTCATCCAGAGCTCGCTGGTGGTCGTGGCGGTGTAGCCGATGCGCTGGTTGACGGTCTGGCCGTTCCACGGCTCGCCCACGCAGAAGGCGTCCTGGGTGCCGGCCTTGAGGTTGGCCACCATCTGCGGCGGCGGGATGACGATGGTCGAGACGTCGAGGTCGGGATTGATGCCCGCCGCGGCCAGCCAGTAGCGAACCCACAGGTCGTGGGTCCCGCCCCGGAAGGTCATGGCCACCTTGGCGATGTTGCCCGAGGCCTTCAGCTGGGCGAACTTGGCCTTGGCCCCGGCGGCGCTCAGGCCCACCTTCACCGCCTTCAGGTCATTGCCGACCGAGATCGCCTGGCCGTTGGTGTTGAGCCTGGCCAGCACGTACATCGGCAGCGGCTTGCCGCCGGTCTGGACGCCGAGGGTGAACTGCAAAGGCATGGGCGAAAGAATGTGCGCGCCGTCGATACCGCCGCCGCCCGCGCCCAGCACCAGGTTGTCGCGGGTGGCGGCCCACGAGGCCTGCTTGACCACCTCGACGTCGGGCAGGCCGTGCTTGGCGAAGAAGCCCCGCTCCTTGGCGATGATCAGGGGGGAGCTGTCCGTCAGGGCGATGAAGCCCAGGCGCGCCTTGGCGGTCTC
Source organism: Caulobacter zeae (assembly GCF_002858925.1). GTDB lineage: Bacteria > Pseudomonadota > Alphaproteobacteria > Caulobacterales > Caulobacteraceae > Caulobacter > Caulobacter zeae. Next base: position 43,134 of record NZ_PJRS01000041.1, on the reverse strand, counting down.
GGGCCCCGCGCCGGCGGCGTGGGCCCCGGCCGGGAACGCGGCCTTGACGGCGGCCATGGTGGCGGCGGCCCCGATCAGGGCCGTGCGCCGAGAAACGCCCATGGAGACGCCCTGCTGGAGAGCGGTCTTGTCGGTCTTGGTCATGATCGGGCTCACAGCTTGTATTCGAGGGAGAACCAGGCCTTGGCCCGCGAAGCCGGCGGGGCCAGGGTCCCGGCCGGCACGGTCGTCTCGCGCTGGAAGTCGGCGTACTTCACCAGCAGGCTCAGCTTGGGCGTGATCGCCGCGGTCAGCTGGACCTCGCACTCGTGGCCGAGATCAGCGCCCGTGCGCTGGTCGTCGAAGTCGTGGTAGCGGACCAGGATGTCGCTGTTGAAGAAGTAGGTCTTCTTGAAGCGCGGCTTGACGTTGAGGCCGAGGTTCAGGTCCTTCAGGCCGTCGGCGAAGCTCTTGTTGCCGCCGGGCGAGACCCACGAGTCCGACCAGCCGTTGAAAGCGTGCACCGTGCCCAGCGGCGTGGTGAAGCCCCGCGTTCCATCGCCTTCCAGTTGCTCGTAGGCCAAGCGGGCGGTGTAGATGTCGAAGGTCCCCGCGACCTCGCCCGCGAGATAGTCAAGGTCATAGCTGGGCGTATTGCCGTGCCAGTCGCTCTGGCGGGCGAAGGTCGCGCCGTAAGCCACCTGGTAGAGGCCAAGCCAGGTCTTGCCCGAGGCCTTGGCGCCCTTGGTGATCGACGAGTTGATCGGCGAGTTGCCGAAGTCCAGCGCGTAGACGAAGCCCTGCAGGCGCAGCGCCTCGGCCGGCGACCAGGTGACGTTCGCCAGGTGGCTGTCGCTGTCCCAGTCACGCAGTTCGCCCAGGATGCGGTTGACGTGGGTGAGGTAGGCGTAGGTTCCCTTCACCCGGCCCGCCGCGAAGTCGGCGCGAACGCCGTCGAAGGTCTGCTCGTCCTGGCGCCAGGCGACGCCGCCGACGAAGCGCTGGTCGTCCAGCACGATGCGCTGGCGGCCCGCCGTGACCTGTAATGCGGCGCTCGGCGTCCAGGTCACCTGGGCGCGGTTGACCTCGGTGACGTCGGGGTCGTTGACGATCGGATAGCGGGCCTTGTCGGCGCCGTTCAGCGGCGGCGTGGTCGCGCCGGGCACGTTGACGGCGTAGTGCTCGGGGCCGATCTGGCGAACGTCCTCGAACTCGATCAGGCCCTTGAGACCGTGGAAGTCGCCGGTTTCCCAGCCGAGCCGGGTGCGCACCGTGTAGGCGTTGGCCCGTTCGCGCAGATTGGCCTGGTCGACCGTCTCGTAGCGCGCCCGCACCTCGAAGATCGGCTTGCCGGCCAGCACCTGGTCGCTGAAGGTCGGCGGCGGCGCGGGCGGAGGCGGCGGTTCGGCCGGCTCCGCAACGGCTTCCGGCTCGGCGGCCGGCGGTGCGGTTTCGACTGTCGTCTGGGCGTGCGTTCCCGATGCCCACAGCAGCGCCGCGAGCCCGGTGCCGAGCGTGAGCCCGGCCCTCTTCGTGTTCATGCCTCTTCCCCTTAAGGCCAAAAAAAAACGCCCGGCGAGGGCGTGAGCCCCCTCCGGACGTCGTTGTCCAAAACAGTCGCCGACCCCGTCGTCGGCGTCAGGGCCTTGCGGCCCGTCGCGGAACGTCGTTGCCCCGCGTGTCGGTGATCAGGGACGCACCGACCGCCGGGGGACGGCAATCGACAAACCGTCGTTATCGGTCGTTTCGCAGGGGCGGCGCCCACTTTTGCGCAGCAGCACGGCGCCCAAGACTTGGGCGGCGCCCGCAAACCGGGCGCCCTCCTCTCGCTACGGACGATCTCAGAGCTTGTACTCGAGGGTGAACCACACCTTCTTGCGCGACGCGGGCGGCGCCGGGGTGCCGCTCGGCACGCTCGAGACCCGGTCGAAACCGGCGTACTTCAGCTGGGCCGACAGCTTCGGGGCGATGGTCGCCGTCAGCTGGGCGTTCCATTCGTGGCCCAGATCCGCGCCCGTCCGGTCGTCGTCGAAGTCGTGGTAGCGGACCAGGAGCTCGGGGCTGGAGAAGTTGCGCACCTTGATCTTCGGCTTCAGCGTGACGGTGAAGTTCAGGTCGTCCAGGCCGTCGGAAAAGCTCTTGTTGCCGCCCAGCGACGACCAGGCGTCGGCCCAACCGTAGAAGCCGTGGGCCGCGCCCAGCGGCGCGCCGAAGCCGCGCACGCCGTCGCCCTCCAGCGTGTGGTAGCCGAGCTGGGCCGTGTAGATGCCGCGCGTGGCCGCGATCTCGCCGCCCAGATAGTCGAGCTCATAGTCGGCGGTGGCGCGGTGATAGTCGCTCTGGCGGGCGAAGCCGGCCGAATAGTTCAGGGTGTAGGCGCCGGCCCTGGCCTTGCCGACCGCCCGCGCGCCCTTGGTGATCGAGGTGTTCAGCGGCGAATCCGAGAAATCCAGGGCGTAGACGAAGCCCGTGGCCTTCAACGCCTCGGAAAAGGTCCAGCTGGCGTTGACGAAGTGGCTGTCGCTGTCCCAGTCGCGGCGCTCGCCCAGGGCCCGGTTGACCCGGGTGACATAGACATAGGTTCCCTTGAACCGGCTCAGCGACAGGTCGGCGCGCAGGCCGTCATAGGTCTGCTCGTCCTGGCGCCAGGCGGCGGCGGCGACGAAGCGCTGGTCGTCGAACTGGATCTTCTGGCGGCCGGCGGTCAGTTGCAGCGCCTTGCTCGGCGTCCATTGCAGCTGGGCGCGGTTCACCTCGGTGACGTTCGGGTCGTTGATCGCCGGGAAGCGGGCCTTGTCGGCGCCGTTCAGCGGGATGGAGACGCCCGGCGTGGTGATCGCGAAGTGCTCGGGGCCGATACGGCGGACGTCGTCGAACTCGATCACGGCCTTCACGTCATGCCAGGCGCTGGTCTCCCAGCCGAAGCGCGTGCGCACCGTCGTGCCTTCGGCGTTGTTGCGCAGGGTGGCGGTCTTGGTCTGGTCGTAGCGCTCGTAGCGGGCGCGGATTTCCAGCAGCGGCTTGCCGGCCTTGACCGCGTCCAGCAGCGACGCCTCCTGCGCGCTCGCACCGCTCGCCCAGGCCAGGGCCGCAAGGCCCGCACACACAACATGAAGTCTGCTCATGCGGCGGGGCTCTAGGGCCCAAGGGTTAACCCGCTACCACCGCCAGGCCATCGAACAGCGTTGTATTTGCACGCAGCGGCTAAGCTCCTGGCGCTGCGGGGAAATTCGGCAGGTGCGACCGTTTGTCGCCCATCGGCGCGGGCTGCTACCTGTCGGCGATCAGCCCGTGCATCACCCCGTCCAGCGTGACCTGCATCAGTTCCTCGGCCGGCGCCCAGTTGCGGCTGGGCTTGGTGATGACCAGCGAGACGATGCCGTGGCAGGCGGCCCACAGCACCTGGGCGGCGCTCTCGGCGGTGCCGGTCTTCAGGCGGCCGGCGGCGGCGATCTCGCGGATAGGGCCGCTGAACTCGTCGAAGCAGCGGTCGCCGAGATCCGACACCGCCTGCTGCTTCTCGATCGAGATCGCCTCGTTCGAGCCGCAGAACACCAGCTGGTAGGTGTTGGGATTGTCGAAGGCGAAGCGCATGTAGGCGTCGAGCATCCGCCGCACCTTCTCGACCGCGTCGATCGGCTCCTGCGACAGGGCGACATTGATCGACAGCAGCTTCTCGATGGCCTCCTTGCCGATCTCGAGCAGGATCTGGTCCTTGTCGCGGAAGTGCATGTAGAGCGCGGTCGAGGACACGCCCACGGCGTCGGCGATCTTGCGGATCGTCGCCCCGGCGTAGCCCTCGGCGATGAAGATCTTCTCGGCGGCGGCCAGGATTTCGCCCCGGCGCATGTGGCCATCGCCCTTGGGCTTGCGGGCGGACCTGGGCGGCTTCTTCAACGCGACGGTCACGATACGGTACTTCCTCCCTCTTCCCCGACCTGACACTAAACGGGAATCACCCAGAGCCGACAAGCGGAACACCGTTTTACGTAGAACGCGTATTTTTCTATTTGACACTTTATGGTTGAGTTTATCGAGTCGCTCTCGCTGAAAAGCCAAGCTGAGGGGGCGACATGGCGCGCGAGGAGCGGCGGCTGCACGTCGATGGGCTGGACCATGCTGTCCTGCCAGATCCGCCGCTCGTCGCGCCGTTTCCTATCACCGACGGCGCACACAGGCGGCTGAGCCCCGCTCAGGGCGGCATGCTGGTGTTGGCAGGCTTGGGGCTGGGCGTTGGGATCACGCTCGCGCCCGGCCCAACGCTTGACGGTCTACGATGGACGGGCCTCGTGCTCTTCGCGCTGCTGGCCACACTGCGGCTGGTCGCGGCCCTCACGCCTCGCCGCGTAACCGCAACCCCGCCCCTGCCCGATCACGCCCTGCCCGCCTACACGGTGCTGGCGCCGCTCTACAAGGAAGCCTCCGTCGCGGCCGAGCTCGTCGCCAGTCTCGATCGCCTGGACTATCCGCGCGACCAGCTTCAGGCCCTGGTCGTGCTGGAAGCCGACGACGCCGAGACCATCGCGGCCTTTTACGCGCTGGACCTGCCGGCCTTCGTCCAGGTGCTGATCGTGCCGCCGAGCGGCCCCAAGACGAAGCCAAAGGCCTGCAACCACGCCCTGGAGCGGGCGCGCGGCGAATTGCTCGTCATCTATGACGCCGAGGACGCGCCCGATCCGGGCCAACTGCGCGAGGCCGCCGCCCGCTTCGCCGCGGGTCCAGCGCCGCTGGCGTGCCTGCAGGCGCCGCTGAGGATCGAGATTCCGGCCATTTCGGGCCTTCTGCCCCGCCAGTTCCAGCAGGAGTACGCCGCCCACTTCGAAGTGCTGCTGCCGGCCCTGGCCCGCTGGCGGCTGGCCTTTCCGCTGGGCGGCACCAGCAATCACTTCAAGACCGGGCCCCTGCGCGCCGTCGGCGGGTGGGACGCCTTCAATGTGACCGAAGACGCCGACGTCGGCTTTCGGCTGGCGGCGGCTGGCTACGGGCTCGACGTCATCGACCGGCCGACGCTGGAAACCGCCCCGACCACCTGGAAGGCCTGGCGGCCGCAGCGGGCGCGCTGGATCAAGGGGCACCTGGCGACTCTGCTCGTGCATCTGCGCGGCCCGGCCGCCCGACGGCCACGCGTGGCCCTGGCGCTGTTCCTGACCCTCTTCCTGTCGCTGGTCTCCACGCACCTGCACGCACCGATCTTCGCGGGGGTGGTGCTGATGATCCTGCTGGACCTGGCGCCGGACGGCCAGGCCGTGCTCGACGGAGCGGGCCTGGTGCTCTTCGGCTACGCCTGGATGGGTTCGGCCATCGCCGCCGCGGTCGGCAGACAGCGCGCGGGCGGCCGGGCCAAGGCGCTGGACCTGCTGGGCCTGCCCCTGATCTGGCTGTTGCAAGGTTGGGCCGGATGCCATGCGCTGTGGCAGTTCGTGCGCCGTCCGCACCACTGGGACAAGACCCCGCATGCGCCTCGGGCTGGACGACGCTTGGCCTGAGCGCGTATGGCGAGGCCATGCACCCGACCATCGCCGCCTCTCCCCTCGTCATGCGCACCACCGGCTGGGCCGACTACGCCCTGCTCGACAGCGGGCGCGGCAAGAAGCTGGAGCGCTACGGCCGCTACACCGTCGTCCGCCCGGAACCCCAGTGCTTCTGGGAGCCGCGCCTGCCCGCCAGCGCCTGGGACGAGGCAGACGCCGTGTTCGATCCCTCCGACGAGGACGAGGCCGGTCGCTGGCGCTTCCGCGGCAAGCCGATCGAAAAGTTCGACCTGGCTTGGGGCGAAGCGAAATTTCACTGCCAGTTCACGCCGTTCCGCCACTTGGCCTTCTTCCCCGAGCAGGCCGCCAACTGGGCCTGGCAGGACGAACGCGTTCGCGCCTTCATCAAGGCGCGCGGCCGCCAGCCCAAGATCCTGAACCTGTTCGGCTATACGGGCGTGGCGAGCCTCGTCTGCGCGGCGGCCGGGGCGCACGTCACCCACGTCGACGCTTCCAAGAAGTCGGTCGGCTTCGCGCGCGAGAACGCCGCCTTCGCCGGCCTCGCCGACAAGCCCATCCGCTGGATCGTCGAGGACGCCCGTCGCTTCGTCGCCCGCGAAGTGCGTCGCGGCAATGTCTATGACGGCATCATCCTGGACCCGCCGAAGTTCGGCCGCGGTCCCGACGGCGAGGTCTGGCGCCTGTTCGAGGACCTGCCGGCGCTCGCCGCCGACTGCGCGGCGCTGCTGGCCGAGGACGCCGACTTCCTGCTGATGAACGCCTATGCCGCCCGCGTCTCGGGCGCGGCCATGTCGGGCCTGCTGACCCAGGCGCTGGACGGCCGCGCCGGCGTCATCGACTGGGGCGAGTTGTCGCTCGTGGAAGACAAGGGCGACCGCCAGATCGGCCTGTCGTTCTTCGCCCGCTGGTCGTCGGAGGCTTGAGAGAGAAGATGAGCGTCAAGACCGTCACCTCCCTGACCAACGCCACGGTGAAGGCCGTCCGCGCCCTGCACATGCGCAAAGAGCGCGAGGACAGCGGCCTGTTCCTGGCCGAGGGCCTGAAGATCGTCATCGAGGCGATCGACTGCGGCCACGCGCCCAAGATCCTGATGTACGGCCCCGACGCGGCCGACCACCCGATGCTGCAAAAGGCCGCCAAGGCTTGCGCCGCCGCCGGCGGCGAGGTGATCGAGGTCAACCGCGAGATCCTCGAGAAGGTCTCGCGCCGCGATAACCCCCAAGCGGTGGTCGGCGTCTTCCGCCAGGTCTACACGCCGCTGTCGGCCATCGTGCCGCGGAGCGCAGACTGCTGGGTGGCCCTCCAAGCCGTCCGCGACCCGGGCAATCTGGGCACCATCATCCGCACGGCCGACGCGGCCGGCGCCGGTGGGGTGATCCTGGTCGGCGACTGCGTGGATCCCTATTCGGTGGAAGGCGTGCGCGCGACCATGGGCTCGGTCTTCGCCGTCAAGATCGCCAAGGCCAGCGTTCAGGAGTTCCTGGCCTGGCGCGAGGAATGGCCCGGCAGCGTGGTCGGCACCCTGCTGACCGCCACCGTCGACCACAAGAGCGCCGACTACGTGAAGCCGTCGCTGATCCTGATGGGCAACGAGCAGCAGGGCCTGCCGCCCGAACTGGCGGCCGCCTGCGACGTCAACGTCAAGATCCCCATGCGCGGCCGCGCCGACAGCCTGAACCTGTCCGTGGCCACCGGGATCATGATCTACACGGTGACGGGCTGATTTCAGAGACCCTCCCCCTGTGGGGGAGGCGGCCCGGAGGGCCGGTGGGGGGCTGGTTTCAGCTTTCAGGGCGTTTGCCGTCCTCCCCCTCCGATCGCTGCGCGATCTCCTCCCCCACGGGGGGAGGTTCCTCCAGGTGCGGCCACGTCCGCGCATCATGCGTCTGCGGATAACCCCTCCCCCTTGCGCGACAACGCGCCGCACACCATTTCGCAGCCTCGCCGCGGGAACGCACCGGCCACCTTCGCCGCTCTCCCAAACGTGAAGCCGATTTCGATGGCGCCCCTGTGCTAAAGCGGCGCAGTCGGGCGGCGGCCTCTTCCAAAGCCGCCGCTTTTCCATATCTAATTCATGAAGGCGGGTGATTTGCTTCCCGCCGGGAGAAAGCGGTCGATGGCCGAGCGAAAGCAAGGCGGAAATACAGGCGCGGGCTCTTCGGTCGTCACGGAAGTGAAGCCGAAGACGCAGAAGCCCTCGCTTTATCGCGTACTGATCCTGAACGACGACTACACCCCCATGGAGTTCGTCGTTTACGTGCTCGAACGGTTCTTCAACAAGTCGCGCGAAGACGCGACACGGATCATGTTGCACGTTCACCAGAACGGCGTCGGCGTCTGTGGTGTTTTCACCTACGAAGTCGCCGAGACCAAAGTCGCCCAGGTGATCGACTCAGCCCGCAGACATCAGCACCCGCTGCAGTGCACCATGGAAAAGGATTGAGGAGCCTCCCCTTGCCCTCTTTTTCGCGTCCTCTCGAAGAATCCCTGCATCGCGCCGTCGCGTACGCCAATCAGCGAAAGCATGAGTACGCGACCCTCGAACACCTTCTGTTGTCGCTGACCGACGACGACGACGCCGCCGGCGTCATGCGCGCCTGCGACGTAGACCTGACCGCCCTGAAGAAGAGCCTGGTCAACTATCTCGACGTCGAACTCTCCTCGCTGGTGGTCGACGACGAGGAGGACGCCAAGCCCACGGCGGGCTTCCAGCGCGTGATCCAGCGCGCCGTGATCCACGTCCAGTCGTCCGGCCGCGAGGAAGTGACCGGCGCCAACGTCCTGGTCGCCATCTTCTCCGAACGCGAGAGCCACGCCGCCTACTTCCTGCAGGAGCAGGACATGACGCGGTACGACGCGGTGAACTTCATCGCCCACGGCATCGCCAAGAAGGCCGGCGCTTCGGAGCCCAAGGCCGCCAAGGGCGCGACCGCGGTCGAGGAAGATCAGGAAAAGCCCAACACCAAGACCGGCGGCGAAGCCCTCGAGGCCTACTGCGTCGACCTCAACGAAAAGGCCCGCCAGGGCAAGGTCGACCCGCTGATCGGCCGCGCGAACGAAGTGGAACGCGCGATCCAGATCCTGTGCCGCCGCACCAAGAACAACCCGCTGCTCGTGGGCGATCCCGGCGTCGGCAAGACCGCCATCGCCGAAGGCCTGGCGCGCAAGATCATCACCCACCAGGTCCCCGAAGTCCTGGCGGAAGCCACCATCTACTCGCTCGACATGGGCGCGCTGCTGGCCGGCACCCGCTATCGCGGCGACTTCGAGGAACGCGTCAAGCAGGTGGTCAAGGAACTCGAGAACCACCCGAACGCGGTGCTGTTCATCGACGAGATCCACACCGTCATCGGCGCCGGCGCCACCAGCGGCGGGGCGATGGACGCCTCCAACCTGCTGAAGCCGGCCCTGGCCTCGGGCAGCCTGCGCTGCATGGGATCGACCACCTACAAGGAGTTCCGCCAGCACTTCGAGAAGGATCGGGCCCTGGTCCGTCGCTTCCAGAAGATCGACGTGAACGAGCCGACGGTGGAAGACACCATCAAGATCCTCAAGGGCCTGAAGACCTACTACGAGGACTTCCACAAGCTGAAGTACACCGCCGAGGCCCTGAAGGTCGCGGTGGAGCTGTCGGCCAAGTACATCACCGACCGCAAGCTGCCCGACAAGGCGATCGACGTGATCGACGAGGCGGGCGCGGGCCAGATGCTGCTGCCGGAAAGCCGCCGCAAGAAGACCATCGGCGTCAAGGAGATCGAGGCCGTCGTCGCCAAGATCGCCCGCATCCCGCCCAAGTCGGTCAGCAAGTCGGACACCGAGGCCCTCAAGGAACTCGAAGCCGACCTGAAGCGCGCGGTGTTCGGCCAGGACGAGGCCCTGAGCCAGCTGTCCGCCGCCATGAAGCTGGCCCGCGCCGGCCTGCGCGAACCGAACAAGCCGATCGGCTCGTATCTGTTCAGTGGTCCCACCGGCGTCGGCAAGACCGAAGCGGCCAAGCAACTGGCCTCGACGCTCGGCATCGAGATGCTGCGCTTCGACATGTCGGAATACATGGAGCGCCATACCGTGAGCCGCCTGATCGGCGCCCCTCCCGGCTATGTCGGCTTCGACCAGGGTGGTCAGCTGACCGACGCGGTCGACCAGCACCCGCACGCCGTCGTCCTGCTCGACGAAATCGAGAAGGCGCACGGGGATGTCTACAACATCCTGCTGCAGGTGATGGACAACGGGACGCTCACCGACAGCAACGGCAAGAAGGTCGACTTCCGCAACGTGGTCCTCATCATGACCACCAATGCGGGCGCCTCGGACGCCCAGCGGCAGTCGATCGGCTTCGGCCGCTCCAAGGTCGAAGGCGAGGAAGAGGCAGCCCTCAAGCGCCTGTTCACGCCGGAGTTCCGCAACCGCCTGGATGCGACCGTGGCCTTCAAGCCGCTGACGCCGGAGATCATCCGCCAAGTCGTCCAGAAGTTCGTCATGCAGCTGGAGGCGCAACTCGCCGACCGCAACATCACGATCGAACTGGCCGACGACGCGGCCGACTGGCTGGCCAAGAACGGCTTCGACGAGCTCTACGGCGCCCGTCCGCTGGCCCGGGTCATCCAGGAGCACATCAAGAAGCCGCTGGCCGACGACATCCTGTTCGGCCGCCTCGTCCGCGGGGGCCACGTCAAGGTGGTGCTCGAGAACGGCAAGATCGGCTTCGAGATCGAAAGCGCCTCGGAAGGCAAGTCCGGCAAGTCGGACGACGCCGAGGAGCCGGCCCTGGCCGAGTAAGGCTCAAGGCCTGTTGAGAATGGAAAAGGCCCGGAGCGCTCCGGGCCTTTTTCTTGTCTAGCGCAGGTGGCGCGCGCCCAGCAGCGACAGCAGGCGGATCGCCCGCTCCTCGTCCAGGCCCGCCGGCGTGAAGTGCTCCAGCCCCACCTCCGAAAGGGCCGAGGCGTCCTCGGCCGCCAACCGCCGCTGGCCCATGTTCCAATCGCTGAACAGTCGTCGCTCGGCCGGACCGTCGGCGATAAGCACGATCTCGTCATGGCGCGGATCTGCGCCGATCCGTTCATAGGCCTGAGCGACCGTCTGGCCCGGCCCTTCAAGCACCTGCAGGAACCGCCCCTCCCCGGCCGCCAGGAAACCGGTGATGTCGTCGATGCGATTGTTCTGGATCGAGCTGGCGACCACCGCCCGCAGGGTCTCGTCGATGGCCGCCGGATCGGCCGCCCGGCTAGCATAGATCAGACGATAGAGGCCGCGCCGTGCCAGGGGATCGGTCATTCGCTGTCCTTCGCCGGCCGCTGAAGCTAGGCTTTGGAAGGGGAAAGCCTCAGGGCCGGAAAGGTTCGCCCCGGCTCACGCGAGGGGGGGGTAGACAAAACAAGAACAAACGAGTAGCGTGAGTTCATCAGCAACATCCCTTTCGACACCCTGAGCGCTTCAAAGCGCCTACGTGAAGCGGGGATGGAAGCGCGTGCAGCCGAGGCTGTCGTGGAACTGGTGCAGCAGACGACAATGCTTCCAGACATCAGTGAGTTGGCGACCCGTTCGGGACTTCTGGCGACCAAGACAGCTCAAGAGCGAGATCGCTCAGGTTCGTAGCGAGATCGCCCTGACCGAGGCCCGCATCTGCGCCGACCTCAGCGAGAAGATCCGGCTCCAGGGCTGGGCGCTGCTGGGCGGCATGGCGGTGCTGGTGTCGATCTCGACCGCGCTGATCAAGCTGCTGCCGTAGCAGGGACCGCCACCGCCGCTCGCGCCGCCCTGATTTTCGATGACGTATAAGCTTACGGCCTAGGCTGCGGCCAAGCCGATCGCCGGGGCCTCGCGTCGCTCCGGGGAGCGTAAGCGCGAGAAGTTCCGGCTCCCTCGCCTCTGACACGCGCCTTTGGTCGGGATGACGGGACCGTTTGCCGACCGGCTATCGGCCTCGCCGACGTCGCGGGTCAGCCGCGCTCCCGGATCGCCTTCACTTCGCGCCAGATGCGGAACAGGTACTCCACCGTCGCGGCGGCGCCGACATAGCCGATCGAATAGCCGAGGCTGGTCAGGAACCCCGCGATCGTGACGCCCATCGGCTGAGCCGCCGCTCCATGCTGGAACGCCGAGACGATGCCGACCAACTGCATCATGTCGCCGCAGAAGCTGACGAGGCCAGCGGCCGCGACGATGCGGGTCACCGGATGCAGGCGGCGAAAGAACGCGGAGGCGTGATCGGCAGGGGCGTCCAGGGCGTCGGGCATCAAGCGTCTCCCAGCGCGTTCGTCGCGCGTAGATCTCGGTAGGTGCGGGCCAGAAACTCGACCCAGGCGGCCAGACCGGCATTGACCACGATCATGCCGAGGCGCTGCAACACCTCCCCCAGCGACCGACCGAGCCAGGCCTGTAGGATGTCCGGTTCGTAGCCCGCCGAGGTCACCAGTTGCGACGCCTCGCCGGCCGCCTGGGCGACGCCGAGGACGTGAAGCCCCAGGACGGCCAACTGCACGCCGGCCGACCCAAGCAGGATCCAGGTGATCGGATGAAGTTTCATGCAGCCCCCGCCCCCGTATGGCGAGGTTCGCGGGACGCGGCAACCTGAAGCTTCAGAGCGCCGCGCTGATCTTGGCGGCCAGGGCCTTCAGGTCCTCGACATCGGCCATGCCGCCGCCGTGACGGCCCAGGGCCTCGCCCTCGTAGCGAGGGATGACGTGGAAATGCAGGTGGAACACGGTCTGGCCGGCCGGGGCGCCGTTGAACTGGGTGACGACCACGCCGTCGGGCTTGAGGGCCTGCGTCACCGCCCGGGTCGCCTTCTGCACCGCGCCGATCAGCCGGCCCAGGGTCTTGGGCTCGGCCTCCAGCACATTGCGCGCCTTGGAGGTCTTGGAGATCACCAGCAGATGGCCGCGCGACTGCGGAAAGGCGTCCATGAAAGCCATGACCTCGTCGTCCTCGAAGACCTTCACGCTCGGGATCTCGCCGCGAACGATCTTGGCGAAGATGTTGTCCGGGTCGTAGGTTCCGTGAAGGCTCATGGTCGTCTCCATTGCGTGGGACAGGCTCTAGCAAACCAGGGAGGGTGCGCAAGCGTGGGCAAGAGCGACGAGACGGGCCAGGGCCTGACCGAACGCCAGAAGAAATGGTTCGCCTCTGTGCAGGCCAGCCTGGAACGCGACACCGGCAAGACCCTGGAGCAGTGGGTCGAGATAGTCCGCCGCGACTGCCAGGAGACCAGACCCAAGGCCCGCGTCGACTGGCTGAAGGTCAATCACGGCCTGGGCGTGAACCGCGCCGCCCATATCCTGGGCGTGGCCTTCCCGTCGGAGTTGGGCTGGGACGACGCCGAGGGCCTGCGCGCGGCGCTGTGGACCGACCCGGCCTCCACCGCGATCCTGGCGGCGATCGAGACGACCGTGGCCGATCTCCCGGGCCTCGTCACCGGCCAGCGCAAGGCCTTCACCGCCTGGTCGGGCAAGGTGCAGTTCGCGGCCGCAAGGCCCGTGAAGGGCGGAACGGTGTCGCTGGGCCTGGCCCTGACGCCCGACGCCTCCCCCCGCCTCTCCGAGCCGAAGAACGAGAGCTGGTCCGAGCGGCTGAAGGCCAGGCTTGCCCTCGCCTCGCCGGCCGAGGTCGACGACGAGGTCAAGGCGCTGCTGAAAGCGGCATGGGACCGCTCCTGACGGGGAACGGCGCCAGGCGCGGCCACGTTTTGACGGCGGGAGGACAAGACCATGTCCAAGGAAACCGATCTAACCGCCAAGTTCTGGAAAGCCCTCAAGACCGACCGCACCGTCATGCTGGGCCTGCGCGATGTCGAGGGCGGCCACTGCCAACCGATGACCGCCCTGATGGAAAGCGAGCAAGGCGGCCCGCTTTGGATCTTCACATCCGCAGACTGCGACATGGTCGCGGCCCTCGATCGCGAGCGCGACGCGGTGATGCACTTTTCCTCGAAGGGTCACGACCTGTTCGCCGAGATCGACGGCCGCCTGCGGATCGACAATGACCGCCAGGCCATCGACGGCCTTTGGAGCCCGTTCGTGGCCGCCTGGTTCACCGGCAAGACCGATCCGACGCTTCGCCTACTGCGCTTCGACCCCGAGCACGCCCGCATCTGGCGCAACGAAAGCAGCCTGTTCGCCGGCATGAAGCTGATGCTGGGCCAAGACCCCAAGCGCGACTATCGCAACAAGGTGGCCGAGGTCAGCCTGCATTAGCCAGGGAAAGCGCCCCTAGCCCTCGTGCCGGAAGGGCGAATACTCCTCGGTGAGCATCGCCATGTCTTCCGTCACCGCCTCTCGCTCGCGCTCCAGGTAGCGGGCGACCGGCTCGCGCAGGGCCGGGTCGGCGATCCAGTGGGCGGAGTAGACGGCGCTGGGCAGGTAGCCGCGGGCGATCTTATGCTGCCCCTGGGCGCCGGCCTCGACGCGCGGCAGGCCCAGCCGGATCGCGTGCTCGATGGCCTGGTAGTAGCAGAGCTCGAAGTGCAGGAACGGCACATCCTCGGTGCAGCCCCAGTGGCGGCCGTAGAGGCAGTCGCGGCCGAGCAGGTTCAGCGCGCCGGCGATCCGCGGCCCGCCCGGCCGGCGGGCCAGGATCAGCAGCACCTTGTCGGCCATCCGCTCCTGCAGCAGCGAGAAGAAGCGGCGGTTCAGGTACGGCCGGCCCCACTTGCGGCCGCCGGTGTCCATGTAGAAGCCGAAGAAGGCGTCCCAGTGCTCGTGGGTCAGCTGGTCGCCGCTCAGGGCCACGATCTCGAGCCCGTCCTGGGCGTCGCGACGCTCGCGGCGGATCGTCTTGCGGCGGTTGGAGGACAGGGCCGCCAGGAAGTCGTCGAACGTGGCGTAGCCGGCGTTTTCCCAGTGATACTGCTGATCCTGCCGCCGCAGCAGGCCCCGATCGCCCATCCAGTCCCATTCGTCTTCGGTCGGGAAGGTCACGTGCAGCGACGAGGCGCCGATGCGCTCGCACAGGGTCAGCGCCCCGCCCAGCAGGGCCGAGCGCGCCTCGTCCGGATCGACGTCCGGCCGGGCGATCAGGCGCGGCCCGGTCACCGGCGAAAACGGCGCCGAGCACTGGAGCTTGGGATAATAGCTGCCCCCCGCCCGCTCGTAGGCGTCGGCCCAGGCGTGGTCGAAGACGTATTCGCCCTGGCTGTGGTTCTTCAGATAGAGCGGCATCACCCCGGCGATGCGCCCGTCCGTATCGGAGACGCTGACATGGTGCGGCGCCCAGCCGGTGCGATCACCCGCGCAGCCGCTCTCTTCGAGGATGTCGAGGAAGTCGAAGCTGACGAAGGGGTCGCCGGAAGCCCCGGCGCAGGCGTCCCATGCTTCCTGGCCGATGTCGGCGATGCGGCGGTGGATGCGGACCTCCGCCTTAAGCGAACTCACGCAGCGAAGCCCTCGAAGATCAGGTTGTCGCAATGGTCGGAAACAGCGTCCCACTGCTCGGGCGAGCGCACCGTCCAGGCGACGATGGGCATGCCCTTGGCGCGGAAGACGTCGGCGCGCGGGCTGGGCAACATGTCGAGCCCCAACGCGAGGAAGTCCGGACGCGCCAACTCCACCTGCTCCAGGGCCGCCAGCGACTTGCGCAGCTCGGGCGCCAGCTTGCGAGCGTTCTCGTCGTTCCAGCTGTAGGAATCCAGTCCGCGCAGAACCTGCGGATTGTGATCGGCGAACCAGGCGTGGGAGTACGGGTTGAAGCCGATCACGGCGATCGGACCATTGTGGTCGATCAGGATCTCCGAGACCTTCTTCTCCAGTTCGCCCACCTCGCCGAACGGGGTCTTGAGCTCGATCTGGACCATGGCCCGGTGACCGATCACCGCCAGGGCGTCGGCCAGGGTCGGGATGGTCTCGTCCGTGCCCGACAGCTTCATGGCGGAGAGTTCGGCGGCGGTGTGATCGCGCAGTCGGCCTTCCACGCCCGTCAGGCGCTCGAGGCGATCGTCGTGGAAGACCACCGCCTGGCCATCGGCCGTCAGCTGGACGTCCAGCTCGATGGAGTAACCTTTCGCGCAAGCGGCCTGGAAAGCGGCCAGCGAGTTCTCGGGCGCGCCGCCCGGCGTCCACAGGCCCCGGTGCGCGATCGGCGGATCGAAGAGGCGCTCCCACGCTTCGCCGAACACCTCGGTCCCGGGCCGCGGACGCGCGCGCATCAGAAGACCTCCACCACCGCGTCGACCTCGACGGCGAAGCCCAGCGGCAGCTTGTAGACGCCCACGGCCGAGCGGGCGTGGCGGCCGGCGTCGCCGAACACCTCGACCATCAGGTCCGAGCAGCCGTTGATGACCTTGGGAATGTCGATGAAGTCGGGGCCGGCCTGCACGAAGCCGCCCAGCTTGACCACCCGGGCCACCTTGTCGAGGTCGCCGACCGCGGCCTTGATCTGGGCCAGCAGGTTGACGCCGCACAGGCGCGCGGCCTTCTGGGCGGTCTCCAGGTCGACGTCGACGCCGACCGTGCCCTTGATGCCGCCGGCCGGATCGATTGAGATCTGGCCCGAGATGTGGACGAGATTGCCCGAGCGCACGAACGGCACGTAGTTGGCCACCGGCGCCACCGGCTGCGGCAGCGTGATCCCCAGGCCCGCCAGACGCTCTTCCACCTTCGACATTCAAACGCTCCCTTACCGAGAGCGCATGCTTAGCAAGGGCGCGCCTTCACACAAGAAAAAAGGCCCGGACGCGGGGTCCGGGCCAAGGCACACAAGAAAAAAGGCCCGGACCCGGGGTCCGGGCCAAGGCACACAAGAAAAAAGGCCCGAACCGCGAGGTCCGAGCCTGAAGGCTGGGTAGACTTGGAAACGGCCCGCAAGCGGGGCCGTTCCGAATTTCGAATTAGCGAGCGGCCTGGAACTTCTCGACCGTGGCGGTGACGCGCTCGTTCAGCGGCTTCACCGAGTCCTTGATCGAGGCCGAGACGATCTCCGAGGCCTTGCTCAGCTGGGCGATGTAGGCTTCCAAAGCCGACTTGGCCCAGGCGGTCTGAAGCTCGACGGCTTCCTGCACGCTCTTGGCGCCGGCCAGGGCCTTGGCCGCGGCGACTTGATCCTCGGCGGCCTTCTTCGAGTAGGCGAAGGCCTCGGCGCCCAGGGCTTCGGCGCCCTTGGTCGCGGCGGTCACCGAGGCGACCACGGCTTCGAGGTTCTTCTTGGAATGGGTGTTGGCTTCGGCCAGGGCGGCGAGGGACTTGTCGACACCGTCCTTGAACGCCTGGTTGCTGGCGGTGGAGTATTGCTCGACGGTGCTCTTCAGGGTCTCGGTGACGGCCATGGGGAGGGCTCCTGGGCGGGTCATGGTGGGACGACGCGACCTTGTTAGGGTTTCAAGCCGCGATCCCGCGCCATGCGTTGGGACGACATGGTTTTCTCATGTTGCAGTGCAGCAGTCAAACGATTTTGTGCAGCGCACCATAACCCTAGGTGAAGCTGCTCCGTACCCTGACCGCATGCCGAGCGAAGCGTTGCCGCAACGCCTAAGTTTTATCTTAATGTGCGGCGAAATCGCTCACCAGTTGTTTACTTTGGCGTAAGGCGACAACGCGCATGCTAGCTCTCACGCGTGTGGCGGTGCGGAACCGCTCAGTTCAAATGACGGACGTTTGTCGCATGTTCGCCAAGCTTAAATCCGCCCGTCGCCTCCTCGTCGCCGCCGGCCTCGCCGCGGCTTCGCTGGTTGGCGTCGCAGCTCCCACCGTCGCTTCGGCCCAGATCCCGTACCTGCAGCTGAACGCCGCAGAACCCAAGTACGCGGCCATCGTGATCGACGCCAACTCGGGCGAGGTTCTGTACGACAAGCGCGCCGACAGCCCGCGCTATCCGGCCTCGGTCACCAAGGTGATGACGCTGTACCTCACCTTCGAGGCGCTCAGCGAAGGCCGCCTGAAGCTGACCGACCGCGTGCCGATCTCGCCGCGCGCCGCCGCTCAGGCCCCCACCAAGATGGGCCTGCGTCCGGGCGACAGCCTCAGCGTCGACGAGGCGATTCGCGCCATGGCCGTTAAGTCGGCCAACGACATCGCCACCGCCATGGCCGAGAAGCTGGGCGGCAGCGAAAGCCGCTTCGCCGCACTGATGACCCTGCGGGGCCAGGAGCTGGGCATGCGTAACACCCGCTTCGTCAACGCTTCGGGCCTGCCCGACAGCCGCCAGATCAGCACCGCGCGCGACCTGGCCATCCTGTCGCGCGCCACGATGCGCGACTTCCCGCAGTATTATTCCTACTTCAGCCTCAAGGGCTTCGAGTTCCGCGGCGGCTACGTCCGCGGCCACAACCGCCTGCTCTCCAGCATGGAAGGCTTCGACGGCCTGAAGACCGGCTACACCAATGCGTCCGGCTACAATCTCGCCGGCTCGGCCGTGCGTGACGGCCGCCGCCTGATCGCCGTGGTCCTGGGCGGCTCGTCGACCGCCTGGCGCGACAACAACATGGAAGACCTGCTGACCACCGGCTTCGACGTGATGCGCCGTCGCTCGCACGGAGAGCGCACCAGCATCGCCGCCAACCTGTACGAAGAAGATCCGACCGGCCCGATCATGCGCCCCTCCTCGGAAGAGGGCGACGGCGACCAGGCCGGCCTGAAGATCGTGCTGACCGACAACCCCAAGCCCGCCCCGGTGAAGGTCTCCCCCACCCTCAAGGCCGCCAAGGACGCCGCCAAGCCGGCTCCGAAGAAGGCCAAGGGCGAATGGAGCGTCCAGGTCGGCGCCTTCCAGTCCAAGAGCCTGGCCAACAAGCAGCTGGGCATCGTCCGCGATCGCTTCGCCAAGGCCGTGGCCGACGCCGAGGGCGCCGTGGTCAGCGCTGCCGGCGGCGCCTTCCGCGCCCAGTTCCAGGGCATGACCGCCGACGCCGCCCGCGCGGCCTGCTCGGCGATCACCGCCAAGCGCCAGCCCTGCATGGTCATCGCCCCGCGCTGATCCGGCCTGGAGCTAGAAACAGAGAAGCCGGCGACCTCGCGGTCGCCGGCTTTTTCTTTGGCCGTGCGTGGCCCTCACCGCCCCTTCAGCAGCCGGTCTCGCGCCGCGTTGAGCTGCGCCGCCAGGCCCGCCGTGCCGCCCTTGTCGGGATGGGCCAGGCGGATCAGGCGGGCGTAGGCGGCCTGGATCTCGTCGGGGCCGGCCTTGGCGTCGACGCCGAGGATCGAGCGGGCCTCGTTGGCGGAAAGTTCGGCCTTGCCAGGCTCGGCGACCTTGCGGACCACCGGCCGCTGGCGGGCCGAGGTGGCGCACCACAGGCCGATCACGCCCAGGGCGATGGCCACCGGCCACTGGCTGCGAATGCCGGTATAGGCCGCGCCGGCGAAGGCGGCGGCCGACATGACGCCCGCGCCGATGCGCCAGCCTTCGCCGGCCAGCAGCGGCTTATGCTTGCCCCACAGCAGCCAGGCGACGACCACCGCGCCGAGGATCAGATAGAACAGCATGCGCGGCCCCGGCGCCGCCCCAGCGGATTACTGGGCGGCGAGCAGAGTTTCGCCCGAGAAGGCGGCCAGGCCAAGCGAGTGCATCAGGGCTCGCAGTTCCTGGCGCGCGGCCAGGTGCTGCAACGACACCGGCACCGGGCGGACCTGGGTCGACAGGTCGGCGATGGTCAGGCCGAACGGGAACAGCTCGCGATAGATCACGCGGTCGCGCAGGCCGGGGCCCATGCGGAAGCCCACGCGCTTGGCCAGGGCCGTCAGGCGGTCTTCCAGGCGCTTGCGGTTACGGGCTTCGGTGGTGGCCAGGCGATTGCGCAGCACCACCCAGTCCAGCGGCTGGCGCTGGCCGGCCATGGCGCGGGCCTTGCGGGCCTCCCACACCGTCTGGGAATAGAGGCTGGGCTTCTGCAGCTCCATGGTCACCGGGTCGACGTGGCCCAGCATGTCGAAGTCGACGAAGCTGTCGTTCATCGGCGTGACGATCAGGTCGGCCAGGCCGTGGGCCATGCGGGTGATCTGGGTGTCGCCCCCGGGGGTGTCGATCAGCACGAAGTCGGCGACCTCGCGCGCGGCCAGGAAGGCCTTCTCGAACGCGGCCACCTGCTCGGCCTCCGACGCCGCCGCCAGGGCGATGTCGTCGTCGCTGAGACGGAAGGTCTGCGGCATCGGCAGCTTGACGTCGTTGCCGGCCAGCCAGGCCGCGCGGTTCTCGCAGAACCGCATGCTGGTGCACTGGCGCAGGTCCAGGTCCATGATCGCGACCCGGGCGCCGCCGTACAGCAGCGACGTCATCAGGTGCATCGCGATGGTGGACTTGCCGGCCCCGCCCTTTTCGTTGCCGACGACGATCACGCGCGTTTCGGCCATAGGCTTCATCCTTCGTTCCGCCGACTCGGGCGAATCTAACCAAAATCTTAACGCGCATGAAACGCCCTGCGCGCTCCTAGCGTCAATCTTATGGCGCCCTGCGTCCACAGACTCGGTGTCGCAGGTGGACCCGCTGTCCCATATCGGCCATAAGCCGCGCGTCCGAACGCTCGTTTTTGCGTCGCAACAGAGTCTCCCCCGACATGACCCGTATCGTCCGCACCGTCGCCGAATTGCGTGAGCAGGTCCGCGCCTGGAAAGCCGCCGGCGAGCAGGTGGGCCTGATCCCGACCATGGGCGCGCTGCACGACGGCCACCTGTCGCTCGTCCGCCTGGCCCAGACCAAGGTCAAGCGCACCGTGGCCAGCGTCTTCGTCAATCCCAAGCAGTTCGCCCCGCACGAGGACTTCGACGCCTATCCGCGCGGCGAAACCCGCGACGCCCAGCTGCTGGAAAGCGCCGGCTGCGACCTGCTGTTCGCCCCCAACGCCGCCGAGATGTACCCGCAGGGCTTCTCGACCACGATCAACCTGACGGGCGTGTCCGAGCCGCTGGAAGGCGCGGCCCGCCCGCAGTTCTTCGGCGGCGTGGCCACCGTCGTCACCAAGCTGCTGATCCAGGCGGAGCCGGACATCGCCGTCTTCGGCGAGAAGGACTACCAGCAGCTCCAGGTCATTCGCCGCGTAACCCGCGACCTCGACCTTCCCGTCGAGATCGTCGGCGCTCCGACCGCCCGGGCCGAGGATGGCCTGGCCCTCTCATCGCGCAACGCCTACCTGTCGACCGAGGAACGCGCCGCCGCCGTGGCCCTGCCCAACGCCATGAAGGCCGCCATCGCCGCCGTGCAGGCCGGCGAACGCGTCGAGACCGCCGAAGCCGCCGGCAAGGCCGCGCTCGAGGCCGCCGGCTTCCGGCAGGTGGACTATTTCGATTTCCGCGACGCCGACGACCTGTCGCGCCTGGGCCCCGACGCCCTGCCCTCTGGCGCAAGGCCGCGCCTGCTGGCGGCCGCCTGGCTGGGCAAGACCCGGCTGATCGACAACATGGGCGCGTGAAATGGGGGCGCCTGAAGGCGCCCCTAGGCCTTCGCCACCAGCGCGATGCCGACGGCGATCATCATCGCCAGGAACAGCAGACCCATGCCGAGCGCCATATAGGCCAGTCGCATCTTCGCTCTCCCTGAAGAAGGTCGAGCGAGGATCGTCTCACGCCTCGGTTGATGATCCGCTAAGCGATCACCAGGCGCCAAGCTCCCGGAGTTGGCGAGCCAGTTCCGGCGGCAGGTCGGCGGCCTCGCCCTCTGTCAGGTCGGGCGGCGCGTCCTCGGGCTTCAGATAGCGCCAGCCCTGGAAGGCCCGGCGCGGCTGGGGCGCGACGCGGACGATGGCCGGATCCACCGTCACCTCGCAGCGCGCATTCTGCCCCTCGCCCACCGTGTCGATGGCCAGGATCGTCTGGCGGCACAGCACCTGGCCCTTGAACACCCGATACAGCGAGCCGCCGTCGAGGATCTCGTCGATCCGCTTGGGGGTCATGCGGGTATGCATCACCCAGGGATGGCCTTCCTTGTGCCAGGCGACGAGGTCGTCGATCGTGTCGCAGCCGACGACCAGCTTGATCATGTGCAGAGCCATGCAGCCGATGTAGCGCGCTCCAACCACGGCGCAAGCGCCAGCCTTCGCCGTCGACGTGACAACGCTATCATTTAACATCTAGGTCCGGTTCCAGACCGGTGATATCGGAGCATCAAGGGAAGAGACGCCGACCGTCGAAGGACGGCGCGATTTCGGGGGAACGGGACCATGACGGCTGCTGAGCTCAGCGTTGTCTTCTTTCTACAGATGTTCGTGATCATCGCCGTCAGCCGCCTGGTCGGCTGGCTCGCGAAAAAGTACCTGGGCCAGCCCCAGGTGGTGGGCGAGATGATCGCCGGCGTCCTGCTGGGGCCGTCGCTGTTCGGCCTGCTGGCGCCGGACATCCAGCACATGCTGTTCCCCAAGGACTCCAAGAGCGTCCTCTATGTCGGCGCCCAGATGGGTGTGGGCCTCTACATGTTCCTGGTGGGCCTTGGCTTCCAGGCCGACCACTTCAAGAGCAACGCCAAGAGCGCGGCGGCCGTGTCGCTGTCGGGCATGGCCGCGCCGTTCCTGGTGGCCGTGGCCATCGCGCCCTGGCTGCTGAGCCTTGGCCTGTTCGGCAAGGGCATCGACACCTTCCAGGCCACGCTGTTCATGGGCGCGGCGATCTCGATCACCGCCTTCCCGATGCTGGCCCGCATCATCCACGAGCGCGGCCTCTCGAAGACTCCGCTCGGCACGCTTTCGCTGTCGGCCGGCGCCATCGACGACGCCGGCGCCTGGACGGTGCTGGCCATCGTGCTGGCCACCTTCGGCGGCGGACCGGCCGTGGCGATCAAGGCCATCGTCGGCGGCGCGGTCTTCGTCGCCTTCATGGTCACCCTGGGCCCCAAGCTCCTGGCTCCGCTGGGCCGCTGGGCCGAACGCGAAGGCAAGGTCACGCCCAACATCCTGGGCGTGGTGGTCATGCTGTTCATGCTCAGCGCCTGGGCCATGGACGCGGTCGGCATCCACGCGGTGTTCGGCGGCTTCATCCTGGGCACGGTGCTGCCGCGCGGCGTGCTGAGCCGCGAGGTCAAGAAGCAGTTGGAGCCGTTCGCGGTCGTACTGCTGCTGCCGATGTTCTTCACCTTCTCGGGGCTGCACACCCAGCTGACCATGGTCAACAGCGTCAGCCTGGTCGCCGTGACCCTGGTGATCCTGGCCGGCTCGATCCTGGCCAAGGGCGGCGCCTGCTGGGCCGCCGCGCGCCTCACCGGCCAGGACAACGCCACCGCCTGCGGCATCGGCGCCCTGATGAACGCCCGCGGCCTGATGGAGCTGATTATCATCAACATCGGCCTGCAGAAGGGCATCATCGGCCCGGCGCTGTTCTCGATGCTGGTGCTGATGGCGATCATCACCACCCTGATGGCCAGCCCGCTGTTCGAGATCCTCTACGGCAAGGCCGCCCGCGCCCGCGGCGAGCTGGGCGCCCTCGACGAAAGCGACGACGAGGACAGCGAACTGGCGAGGGCGCCGGCTTAGCCGCTGCGCGGCCCCCTCAGTCGCTCCGCGACAGCTCCCCCAGAGGGGGAGCATCTTCTTGACGCGGCCGCTCTTGGATCCTCCCCCTCTGGGGGAGGTGGCCCGAAGGGCCGGAGGGGGTCGGCCTTCAGGCCGACGCCTCCAGCCGCGCCAGCACCACGCCCTCGGCCACCTGGCCGCCGGCCACGGCCGACAGCTCGCCGACCACGCCGTCGAACGGCGCGGCCAGGGCGTGCTCCATCTTCATGGCTTCCAGCACCAGCAGGGTCTGGCCCTTGGTCACGGACTGGCCGGCCGAAACCGCCACGGACACCACCTTGCCGGGCATCGGCGACAGGATCGCCCCGTCCGAGGCCCCGCCATGGGCGCCGCCGCCGACCTGGGGCGCGAAGTCGAACTCACGCACGTCGCCGCCCTCGAACACATAGAGCGGATCGCGGCCGTAGACGCCGGGCAGCACGTCGACGTCGTCGAGCGGTCGGCCGTCCTCCACGGTGATGTCCCACGACCAGTCGTCGCCGGCGCCAGTCACCAGGCCCACGCGCAGCGGAACCTTGGCGCCGTCCACGGTCAGCGGCAGCGCCATGGCCGCGCGCGGCGCGCCCATGCGGAAGCCGAGCAGGCGCGAAGGCGCGCTGGCCCAAGGATCGGCCTTGGGCTGGTCGGCGGCCATGAAGGTCTCCAGCCGCTGGCCGATCGCGGCCAGGGTCGGGGCGTCCGAGAACTGGCGTTCGATCAGTTCGTCCAGCCGCGCGGCGATGAAGCCGGTGTCGATCGCGCCCTCGACGAAGTCCGGATGGCTGGCGCAGGCGGCCAGGAAGGCGGCGTTGGTCTTCACGGGGTAGACCTCGACCAGCTTGCAGGCCTCGGCCAGGCGATGGGCCGCGTCCTCGCGGTCGACGCCGTGGGCGATCAGCTTGGCGATCATCGGATCATAGAAGGGCGTGACCTCGCCGCCCTCCTCCACCGCGCTGTCGACGCGCACGTCGCCCTCGGGCAGGCGGAAATGCTTCAGCGGACCGGTCGAGGGCAGGAATCCGGTGGCCGGGTTCTCGGCATAGAGGCGCGCCTCCATGGCCCAGCCTCGCAGCTCGATCTCGTCCTGGGCCAGCGGGAGAGGCTCGCCCGAGGCGACTCGCAACTGCCATTCCACCAGGTCCTGGCCGGTGACCATCTCGGTGACCGGGTGCTCGACCTGCAGACGGGTGTTCATCTCCATGAACCAGATGCGGTCGGCGCGCAGGCCCTCGCTGGCGTCGGCGATGAATTCCACCGTGCCCGCGCCCACATAGCCGACGGCCTGGGCCGCGCGCACGGCCGCGCCGCACACCGCCTCACGCGTCTCCTCGTCCATGCCGGGGGCCGGAGCCTCCTCGATGACCTTCTGGTGGCGGCGCTGCAACGAACAGTCGCGCTCGAACAGGTGCACGACGTCGCCGAACTGGTCGCCGAACACCTGCACCTCGATATGGCGCGGGCTGGTGACGTACTTTTCCAGCAGCACGCGGTCGTCGCCGAAGCTGGCGGCGGCCTCGCGACGGCACGAGCCCAGGGCCTCGACGAAGTCTTCGGCCCGGTCGACCTTGCGCATGCCCTTGCCGCCGCCGCCGGCCACGGCCTTGATCAGCACGGGGAAGCCGATCTTGGCGGCTTCGGCGGTCAGCCGCTCGACCGACTGGTCATCGCCCAGATAGCCGGGCGTGGTCGGTACGCCGGCCTCGATCATGACCTTCTTGGCGGCGTCCTTCAGGCCCATGGCGCGGATCGCCGACGGCGGCGGCCCGATCCAGACGAGCCCTGCATCGATCACCGCCTGGGCGAAGTCGGCATTTTCCGACAGGAAGCCGTAGCCGGGGTGGATCGCCTCGGCGCCGGTCTGGCGCGCGGCGGCCAGGATCTTGGCCGGGTCGAGATAGCTTTCACGGGCCGGCGAGCCGCCGATCAGGATGGCCATGTCGGCCTCCATCACGAACGGAGCGTGGCTGTCGGCCTCCGAATGGACGGCGATGGTGCGCACGCCCATCTCGCGCGCGGTGCGGATGATCCGGCGCGCGATCTCGCCGCGATTGGCGATCAGAACCGACTCGATCAACGCGTTCCTCCTCGGGACAAGACAGTTTCGGGCCTGCCTTTGTCGCATGCTTCGTTATCGGTCGAGGTTTATGCCCTAAAATACCGATAGGCCAGCACGACCTTTGCCGCACACCACGACAACGCCGCCAGCTTGCCCCCTGCCCTCGCCGTTGCAAAGCGCCGCCATGTCTTCCTAGATCGCGCTTCGTATCGCGTCGCCCGGAGGAAGCATGCCCATCGACACCTCGCGACGGGCGCTGGCGCTCGGGGCCGCCGCCCTGGCGCTGGCGCCCGCCGCCGTCCGCGCCGAACCGATGCTGCGCCTGCCGAACATGCCGCTGCACGACCCGTTCATGATCGCCGACCAGAAGGCGGGCCTCTACCGGCTCTACACCTCCAACATCGCCCGTCTGAGCGGAACGCCGGGCCTGGGCACGATGATGTACGTCAGCCGCGATCTGCTGGATTGGGAAAAGCCGCGCTGCGTGTTCTCGGCGCCTACTGACGCCTGGTTCAAGGGCGGAGCCTGGGCGCCGGAAGTGCACCAGTGGCGGGGCCGCTGGTTCCTCTTCGCCACCTTCCACGACGAGGCCGCCCTGCTGCCGCCGGCCGGCCGGCGCAAGCCCTACCGGCGCGGCACGATCCTGGCCATGGCCGACAGTCCGGAGGGGCCGTTCACCGTGGTCCGAGGCGGCGAGCCGGTCGCGCCGAAAGCGCTGATGACCCTGGACGGCACGCTCTACGTCGCTCCCGACGGGCGGCCCTTGTACGTCTATTCGCGCGAGTGGCTGCAGGTGGGCGACGGTGCGATCGAGGCCCTGCCCCTGACCGACGATCTGGCCGCCGCCGGCCCGTCCCGCACACTCTTCACCGCCAGCCAGGCGCCGTGGGCCGACGGCAAGACGCAGCCGGAAGGTGACCTCGCCTATGTCACCGACGGCCCGCAGCTCTTCACGACCATGACGGGCCAGTTGCTGATGCTGTGGTCCAGCTACGACAAGAACGGCTACGTCCAGTCGCAGGCGCGCTCAAAGAGCGGAACGATCGAGGGACCGTGGGAGCAACTGCCGCCGCTGGTCCGCCACGACAGCGGCCACGGCATGCTGTTCACCCGCTTCGACGGCCAATTGATGATGGTGGTCCACCGCCCATTCAAGAACGCCCGGGGCAAGCTCTACGAGATGCGCGACGCGGGCGACCGACTGGAAATCGTGCGGCAGCGAGTGGATTTGGACGGGGACGAGAAATCCCTCTCTCTTTAAGAGAGGGAGGGTTTCTCGTACGCCACCCGGAACCCGACGTGCGAGGTTCCGATCCCCTCCTCCTGGGCCTGCCAGGCGGCGGGGCGGAAGTTGGCGCAGTAGTTGAAGGCGCAGAGGAACGAGCCGCCCTTGATCAGGCGCTCGACGCCCGAGGTTCCGGCGGGACTGGCCGTCCACTCCCAGACGTTGCCGATCATGTCGACCAGGCCGAAGGCGTTAGGCGAAAAGCAGCCGACCGGCGCTAGGCCCGTGAAGTGATCTTCGTTGCTCTGGGCCAGCGGGAACTCGCCCTGCCAGGTGTTGGCGGTGGGCTTGCCGTCGTCGTCATAGGCCCAGGCCTGCGGTGCGCGCGGGCCCGACTGGTCGCCGCGGGCGGCCCGCTCCCACTCGGCTTCGGTGGGCAGGCGCCCCCCGGCCCAGCGGGCGTAGGCGGCCGCATCGGCATAGGCCACGTGCACCACCGGCTCGTCGGCATGGGCCAGGTCATCGGCCCCGCCGCCGTGGGGACGGCGCCAGCTAGCCTTGCGGACCAGCTTCCACCATTGGCCGGCGTCGTCCATGCCCGACAGGTGCTCGGGCTGGACGAACACCGCCGAGGCCCCGTCGCGCTCGCCCTGCGTGACGTAGCCGGTGGCGTCGACGAAGGCGGCGAACTGGCGGTTGGTCACCTCGTGGCGATCGAGCCAGAAGCCCTCGACCTTCACCGCCTTGCCCGGCCGCCCCGGACCGTCCTCGCCCAGCGACACCTCGCCGGCGGGAATGAAGGCGCGGCCTTCCTGGGCCTTGCAGGCGCCCGCGGGCGCGGCGCGGATCGCCGCGACCTCGACGCCCGCCGGATCGGCGGTCGTGAAGCCGCCGGCCGCAAGGCCCGCGACCAGGGCGACCACCGCCGCTGCACCAGGAAGGCCGCGCCGCATCAGCGCGCGCCGGACTTTGCGGGCGCGGCCGCACCGGCGGCCGGCTGCGGCGGCGGCAGGACCACGCCGTTCTGGGCGGCGTAGCGGTTCCAGGCCTCGACCAGCTCCTTCAGCTTGTCGGGTTGACTGGACGCCAGGTCGACGGCCTCGGCCGGGTCGCTCTTGAGGTTGAAGAGCTGCCAGTTGGCCGGCAGCACGGCTTCGCGGGAATAGGCCGCCCCGCCCGGGGCCGACGGCAGGTAGACCGCCTTCCAGTCGCCCTGGCGCACGGCGCGGCGGAAGAACAGCTCCCAGGCCACCAGGTCCTGCGGGCCGCGCACACCGGCGTCGGCGCTGGCAAGCGCAGGAACCCACGAACGACCGATCGAGGGGGCCACCGCGCGGCCGCGATAGGTTTCGGGGCGCTTCACGCCGGCCAGTTCCAGCACCGTCGCCTCGACGTCGGCCACGTGGGCCAGGGAATCGACGATGCGGCCGTCGCCCTTGACGCCCGGCCCCTCGACGATGGCCGGCGTGTGGATGCCGCCCTCGGTGGTGTAGCCCTTGACCTGGCGGGTCGGCGCCGTGGCCGCCTGCGCCCAGCCGGGGCCGTAGCCTACGTGCGAGGAGCCCGCGCCCAGGTTGTCGAAGCTGTTGTCGACCGGCAGCGTCGCCAGCTTGGCCGGATCGGGCACGCCGCGGATGGTGTCGATGCGGCTGCCCTCGGCGCCGTTGTCCGACAGGAAGACGATGACGGTGTTGTCGTACTGGCCCGAGGCCTTCAGGGCGGCGACCACCTTGCCGATGTTCTGGTCCATGCGGTCGACCATGGCCGCGTAGATCTCCATGCGGCGCGACTGGTCCTTCTTCTGCTCAGGCGTCAGCGAGCTCCAGGCCGGCGTGTCGACGAACGGGTGCGGCTTGACGTCCTTGGGAACCAGGCGCAGCGCCTTCAGCCTGGCCAGCCGCTGTTCGCGCAGCGCCTCGTAGCCGGCGTCGTAGCGGCCCTTGTACTTGGCGATGGTTTCGGGCGGCGCCTGCAGCGGCCAGTGCGGCTCGGTGAAGGTCAGGTAGGCGAAGAACGGCCGGCTGTCGCCCGCGCCCTCGCGGATGAACTGGGCCATCTTGTCGCCGTAGAAGTCGGCCGAGTAGACGCCCTTCGGATAGGTCACGACCTTGCCGTCCTCGCGGAAGGTCGAGGCGACGCCGGCGGCCTTGTAAGCCTCGGTCTGGTCCTCCCCGAAGTGGTTCTGCAGGCCCTGCAGCAGGGCGTAGGAGCGCTCGAAGCCGCGCGCCGTCGGCGACTGGTCGTCGGCCAGGCCAAGGTGCCACTTGCCGGCCATCAGGGTGCGATAGCCGCCGTCGCGCAGCAGCTCGGCGACGGTCACCGAGCGCTCGTTGAGATAGCCCTCGTAACCGGGCCTGCCCTTCTGGCCGGGGGTCAGCACCTCGGCCATCGAGCCCAGGCCCACCTGGTGGTTGTCGGACCCCGTCATCAGCATCGAGCGGGTCGGCGAGCAGGTCGGCGCGGTGTGGAAGCCCGACAACCGCACGCCGGCCTTGGCCAGGGCGTCGAGGTTGGGCGTCTCGATTTCGCCGCCGAAGGCTCCGAGATCAGAATAGCCCAAGTCATCGGCGACGATGATCAAGAAGTTCGGACGCTTCTCGACCGCGCGGGTCGCGGCTGGAACCGTAGGTTCCGCGGCGCTGGCGAGGCCGCCCGCGAGGCTGGTGGCGGCGATCAGGGCGCCGGCCAGAAGCCGTCCGCGCAGGGTCGTGTGATGGGTCTTCATGACGCTTTCCCTCGTGTTCTCCCTTCCCCCTAAGGCCTCCGGCTCCGAGCGCTCTTACGACAATTTCGAAACGCCCTGTTGAGAATTTCTGCAATACCGATCGGAGTAGTTGGGATTTAAAGCTCCCTCCGCACCGCAACGACGACGCATCGGCGAAGGGCCCGCCGACGCGTCAATGGCCGTCGTTTTCTGCGGTTGTTCTTGCAGTCTATGGGGGCTCCTCGCGATGTCGGGCGTACTCGTTTCTATCCACCAGGCGAATACTCGCCGTGACCACAACCACGGCGCGACGCTTCGCCGCCTGACCTTGGCCGCCTCGTGCGTGGCCCTGATGGCCGGCGCCGCGCCCGCCTTCGCCGCCGAGACGCCTGCGAGCCCCGAGCCGACCACCGCCTCGGCGGACGACGCCGTGGGCCTCGACGCCGTGGTCGTCACCGCCCGCCGCCGCGACGAGGACGCCCAGACCGTGCCCGTCGCCGTCTCGGCCTTCGGCGGCGCCCAGCTGGAGGCCGCCCGCGCCTTCAACGTCCGCGACCTCCAGACCCTGTCGCCCAGCCTGTCGGTCAGCGTCACCAACCCGCGCAACACCAGCATCAACATCCGCGGCCTGGGCAACAACGTCTCGGTCTATAACGACGGCCTGCAATCGGCGGTCGGCGTCTATCTCGACCAGGTCTATCTGGGCCGTCCGGGCCAGGCGGTGTTCGACCTGGCCGACCTCGACTCTGTCCAGGTGCTGCGCGGCCCGCAAGGCACGCTCTTCGGCAAGAACACCTCGGCCGGCGCCCTCGTGATCGCCACCAAGGAGCCGAAGTTCACGCCGGAGTTCTCGGCCGACGTCACCGGAGGCAACTACGACTACTTCCAGGCCCACCTGATCGCCTCGGGCCCGATCGTCGAGGACAAGCTGGCCTACCGCGTCTCGCTGGCCAACACCCAGCGCGGCGGCTACATGACCAACGTCTATGACGGGTCGAAAACCCAGGATTATCACGACTTCGGCGGCCGGGTTCAGTTCCTGCTGACGCCGAACGAAAGCCTCTCCATCAAGCTCTCGGGCGACTACGGCCAGCAGTACTCCAACACCGCCGCCAGCGTCCTGACCGGCCTCTTCACCAACTACGCCGACAGCGGCGCGGCCTATCCGAACGGCTACCTGGCCCGCACGGCGCGCATCGGCTTCACGCCGCCGCCGATCGATCCAGAGGCGCGCCGGGTCTCGGTCAACACCAAGAACAGCTATTTCGAGACCCACGGCGGGGTCTCGGCCATCGTCGACTATAAGCTGGCCGACGCGACGATCACCTCGGTCACCGCCTGGCGCGGCTGGCACTGGCGCCCGCACAACGACGCCGACGGCACGACCGTCTCGGCGATCATCGACGCCCACCAGGACAACGACCAGCAGCAGTTCAGCCAGGAACTGCGCATCCGCTCGGAAGGCGACCGCAAGCTCGATTACGTCGCGGGCCTCTACTACTTCTGGCAGGACCTCGAGGCCGAGGCGGTCAACTATTACGGCCCGGCGGCGGCCGACTGGCTGCTGGCGCCGGCGGCGGCCTCGGCGACGGTGCGGGCGGCGGCGCTGAACAACTACTCGATCGTCAGCCACTCCAGCCCCGAGACCACCAGCGCGGCGGCCTTCGCGCAAGGCACCTGGCACGTCACCGACCGCTTCGATATCACCGGCGGCCTGCGCTACACCTACGAGAAGATGACCGGCTGGTTCGACCAGACGGCCTGGGGCGCCGACCTGTCGGGCCTCAGCGCCGCCGACCGGGCCACGGCCCTAACCCTGCGCGCGCGCTTCGGCGCGGCCAATACGTTCTCGTCCAAGACCTCGGGCGACAGCCTGACCGGCAACGTCACCCTGGCCTACACCTTCGACAACGGCCCGCTCGTCTATGCGACCTACGCCCGGGGCTACAAGGCCGGCGGCCTGAACCTGTCGAACATCAACACTTCCGGCGCCAACGCCGTCGATCCGGTCATCGCGCCGGAGACCATCGACGCCTACGAGGCGGGCCTGAAGAGCACCTGGTTCGACCGCCGCCTGACCGCCAACCTGGCGCTCTTCTGGACGAACGACGACGGCTACCAGACCACCGCCGTCAACCTGATCAACAACGCCAGCTACCTGACCAACGCCGGCAGCGTGCGCAGCCGCGGCGTCGAGCTGGATCTGCGGGCCGCGCCGATCCAGGGCCTGACCCTCTACGGTTCGACCACCTACAACGACGCCAGCTACACCAGCTACGAGCAGGCCGCCTGCCCGATCGAGATCCAGCTGTCGACCTACTGCAACCTCACCGGCCGCCGCCTGCCCGGCGCGTCGCTGTGGGCCGCCTCGACCGGCGGCGAGTATCGCAAGGCGGCCGGAACCTGGCGCAGCGATGGCCTGACGGCCTATGCCGGCTACGACGCCAGCTACAAGTCGTCCTACTACACCAGCGCCTCGAACTCGGAATATTCGAAGATCAAGGGCTACACCCTGCTGAACCTGCGCGCCGGCGTCGGCGCGGAAGACGGCAGCTGGGACCTGCAGGTCTGGGGCCGCAACGTCTTCGACAAGCTCTACTACCTGTCGCTGGGCGCGGGGAACACCGGCGCGATCACCGGCTCGCTGGGCGATCCGCGCACCTTCGGCGTCACCCTGCGCGTGCGCCGCTAGACCCCTTCTTCTCCTGCTTCCCCTGACTGGGCCCGCTTCACGGCGGGCCCTTTTTCTTTGGCCGGATGGCTGCGCTTGATGCTTGGCCGATTGACTCGCTGCCTGAGCGATGGAATTTTACCAGCAACATCGATTTCATAAATAAACGGGATGGAAACGCGAATGGATGTCGCCCAAGAGCGATCGCAGGCCCTGGCGCGGCTGCCGCGACTGGGCTTTGGCGGCGCGGCCGTGGGCAACCTCTACGCCGCCGTTTCCGACACCCAGGCCCAGGCTGTGATCAACGCGGCCCTGGCCGCGGGCATCCGCTATTTCGACACCGCCCCGCACTACGGCTTCGGCCTCAGCGAGACCCGCCACGGCGAGGCGCTGGCCGGTTGTGACGCCATCATCTCCACCAAGGTCGGCCGGGTGCTGCAGCCTATCGCCTCCCCCGCCCGCGAACGCCACGGCTTCGTCGACGCCGCCCCGTTCGAGCCGGTGTTCGACTACAGCTACGACGGCGTCATGCGGTCGTTCGAGGCCAGCCTCCAACGGCTGCAACGCAACCGCGTCGACATCCTGCTGGCCCACGACCTGGGCCGCGACACCCACGGCGAAGATCATCCCGACCACATGCGCGCCTTCCTGGACGGCGGCTACAAGGCCATGCGCGAGCTGAAGGACGCGGGCGCGGTCGGCGCGATCGGCCTGGGCGTAAACGAGCAGGCGGTTTGCGACGAGGCCCTGGACCATGCGGACTTCGACGTCTTCCTGCTGGCCGGCCGCTACACCTTGCTGGAACAGACCGCTCTGGACGGCTTCCTGCCCCGTTGCGAGCAGCGCGGCGTGAAGATCATCGTCGGCGGCCCGTTCAACTCCGGCGCCCTGGTCGAGACGCCCGCCGGCGGACCGATCCACTACAATTACGCCCTAGCCGACGCGGCGATCATCGCGCGGGTCGAGCGCCTGCGCCGGGTCTGCGCCGCCCACGGCGTCCCGCTGGCCGCCGCAGCCCTGCAATTCCCCCTCGCCCACCCGGCCGTGGCCAGCGTGATCCCCGGCATGGCCAGCCCGGCCCAGGTCGCCGACGCCATCGCCTGGATGGAGACCCCGCTTCCCGCCGCCCTCTGGAGCGACCTGCGCGCCGAAGGCCTGCTGCATCCAGGCGCGCCGACGCCCGCCTCGCGAGCCGCCGCGTGAAACCGATCCTGCTGCATCCGGACGACAACGTCCTCGTGCTGGCCGCCGCGATCCAGTCCGGCCAGGCGATCGAGATCGACGGCGCGGTGCTGGCCGCGCCGCAGGACGTCGCCGTCGGTCACAAGATCGCCCGTCATGCCCTCGCCGTCGGCGACAAGGTGCTGAAGTACGGCGCGCCGATTGGCTCGATGACCGCTGCCGCCCCGCCGGGCGCCCACGTCCACATGCACAACATGAAGAGCGACTACATCGCCAGCCACACGCGGCAAGCCACTGGCCAGGCCACGGGCGAGGACCCGTCATGAGCGCGCTCACCGGCTACCTGCGCGCCGACGGCCGCAAGGGGATCCGCAACGTCGTGGCGGTGGCCTATCTCGTCGAGTGCGCCCACCACGTGGCCCGCGCCATCGTGACCAAGAGCGACGACACCGACGTCCACCTGATCGGCTTCCCCGGCTGCTATCCCAACGCCTATGCGCTGAAGGTCATGCAGGCGATCGGCGCGCATCCCAATGTCGGCGGCGTGCTGCTGATCTCTCTGGGCTGCGAGAGCTTCAACCGCGAGGCCCTGCGCGCCGCGATCGCCGCCAGCGGCCGCCCAGTCGAGGTGCTGGTCATCCAGGAAAGCGGCGGCACCGCCGAGACGATCCGCAAGGGCGTCGAGGCCGTGGCCCGCCTGAAGGCCCTTGCCGACCAGGCTCCGCGCGTTCCCATGGACGTATCCGAACTGGTGATCGGCACCATCTGCGGCGGCTCGGACGGCACCAGCGGGATCACCGCCAATCCCGCCGTCGGCCGGGCCTTCGACCGCCTGGGCGCGGCCGGCGCGGCCTGCGTATTCGAAGAGACTGGCGAGCTGGTCGGTTGCGAGAAGATCATGGCCGATCGCGCGATCACGCCGGAACTCGGGATCGAACTGGAGGCCAGCGTCCGCAAGGCCGAAGCCTACTACACCGTCATGGGCTACGGCAGCTTCGCGCCCGGCAACGCCGAGGGCGGACTGACCACCCAGGAAGAAAAGTCGATGGGGGCCTACTCAAAGTCCGGCTCGGCCCCGATCGTCGGCATCCTCAAGCCCGGCGACCAGCCGGTCAGCGGCGGCCTCTACCTGCTCGACGTGGTGCCCGACGGCGAGGCGCGGTTCGGCTTTCCCAACATCTCCGACAACGCCGAGATCGTCGAGCTGATCGCCTGCGGGGCGCACTTGACGCTGTTCACCACCGGGCGCGGCTCGGTGGTGGGCTCGGCGATCTCGCCCGTGATCAAGGTCTGCGCCAATCCCGAGACCTACCGAAAGCTCTCCGGCGACATGGACGTCGACGCCGGCCGGGTCATGGAGGGCCGCGGCACGCTCGACGAGGTCGGCGACGAGATCTTCGACCTGGTGCTGGCCGTGGCCGGCGGCGCGCGGACGGTGTCCGAAGCCTTGGGCCACCAGGAATTCATCCTCACCTACAAGGCCTTCGACCCGATCGGTCCGGCCTGCCTGCCGCTGCGACGCGTGAGTTAAGGGGCGACACCGATGGGAAGACTTTCAGGCAAGACCGCCCTGGTCACGGCCGCCGCCCAGGGCATCGGCAAGGCCAGCGCCGAGCTCTTCGCCCGCGAAGGCGCGCGGGTGATCGCCACCGACCTCAACGCCGACCTGCTGGCGAGCATCGAAGGCTGCGAAGGCCGCCGGCTCGACGTCCGCGATCCCGACGCCATCAACGCCCTGGCCGCCGAGCTGGGCGCGATCGACGTGCTGTTCAACTGCGCCGGCTACGTCCATTCGGGCACGATCCTCGACTGTGACGAACAGGCCTGGGCCTTCTCCAACGACCTCAACGTCACGGCCCAGTACCGCGCCATCCGCGCCTTCCTGCCGGCCATGCTGGCGGCCGGCGGCGGCTCGATCGTCAACATGGCCTCGGTGGCCAGCTCGATCAAAGGCGTGCCGGGTCGCTTCGCCTACGGCGCCACCAAGGCCGCGGTGATCGGCCTGACCAAGGCCGTGGCCGCCGACTTCGTGGGCCAGGGGATACGCTGCAACGCCATCTGCCCGGGCACCGTCGACACGCCGTCGCTGAACCAGCGCCTGGCCGACACCGGCGACTACGAGGCCGCCCACAAGGCCTTCACCGCCCGCCAGCCGATGGGGCGCCTGGGCAAGCCGGAAGAGCTGGCCCAGCTGGCGTTGTATCTGGCCAGCGACGAGTCGGCCTTCACCACGGGCCAGATCCACATCATCGACGGCGGCTGGATCAACTGACGTGCGCCGCTGCCTCGCCCTCGACCTCAAGGACGACGCCGACCTGATCGCCCGCTACGAGGCCTGGCACCGCCCCGGCGCGGTTCCCGAGCCCGTGGTCGCGTCGATCCGCGCGGCCGGCATCCTCGAGATGGAGATCTGGCGCGTCCAGGACCGGCTGTTCATGCTCATTGAGGCGGGGCCCGACTTCTCGCCGCAGGCCAAGGCCGCCGCCGACATGGACTCTCGCGACGTCCGGGCCTGGGAGCGGCTGATGTCCGCCTTCCAGAAGCCCCTTCCCGGCTCTGCGTCCGACGAGAAGTGGCGCGACATGCGCCGGATCTTCGCCCTTTCCGAGCAGCCCTGACCTTCCGGCCGCTCTTCCCGACACCACGATTGTTTTCGAGTTCAGAACGAGGCACGGCGACAAGATGAATGTGACCCGCAGAACCGCTTTGGCCGCCACCGCCGGCGCCTCCCTGGTCGCCGCCTCGCCCGTGCGCGCCGCGCCGGCCAAGACCTCCGCCCCGCGCCTGTGGTATCGCCAGCCGGCCAAGGAATGGGTCGAGGCCCTGCCCGTCGGCTCGGGCAAGCTGGGCGCCATGGTGTTCGGCGGCGTGGCGGCCGAACGCCTGCAACTGAACGAAGACACCCTGTGGGCGGGCGGCCCCTACGAGCCGATCAATCCCGAGGCCAACGCCGCCCTGCCCGAGATCCGCCGCCTGATAAACGCCGGCGATTACGCCAAGGCCACCGACCTGGCCGAGGCCAAGTTCATGGCCCTGCCCAAGCGCCAGATGTCCTACCAGACCATCGGCGACCTCAAGCTCGACTTCCCCGGCCTGTCCGACGCCGTCGAAGGCTATGTCCGCGACCTCGACCTCGACGGTGCGATCACCACGACCCGGTTTACCGCCGGCGGCGTCAGCTATCTGCGCGAGGTGATCGCCAGCCATCCCGACGGCGTCATCGCCGTGCGCCTGACCGCCGGCCGCAAGGGCGCGATCGATGTCGACCTGTCGTTCAGCTCGCCGCTGAAGTCCAAGCCGGTCTCGTCGGTGGAAGGCGCGCACCTGATCCTGGCCGGCAAGAACGAGGCCTCGCAGGGCATCGACGCCCGCCTGACCTTCGAGACGCGGGTCGAGGTCCGCGCCAAGGGCGGCCAGGTCTCGGGCGCTGACGGCAAGCTGTCGGTGAAGGGCGCCGACGAGGTGCTGCTGCTGATCGCCGCCGCCACCAGCTATCGCCGCTATGACGACGTCTCGGGCGACCCGGTCGCGCTGAACAAGGCCACGCTGTCCACGCTTACCGGCAAGCCCTGGGCGAAGATCCTGGCCGAGCACCAGGCCGATCACCGCGCCCTCTTCCGCCGCTTCAGCGTCGACTTCGGCCGCACCCGCGCCGATCTCCTGCCCACCGACGAGCGGATCAGGCAGTCGCCGACCACCGACGATCCGTCGCTGGAGGCGCTGTACTTCCAGTACGGCCGCTACCTGCTGATCGCCTGCTCGCGCCCCGGCAGCCAGCCGGCCAACCTGCAAGGCGTCTGGAACGACAAGACCTTCGCCCCCTGGGGCAGCAAGTACACGATCAACATCAACACCGAGATGAACTACTGGCCGGCCGAGCCGACCGACCTGCCCGAACTGGTCGAGCCGCTGATCGCGCTGGTTTCCGACATCGCCCAGACCGGCGAGCGCATGGCCAGGGCCATGTACGGCGCGCGCGGCTGGGTCACCCACCACAACACCGACCTGTGGCGCGCCACCGGCCCCATCGACGGCGCCAAGTTCGGCGTCTGGCCCACCGGCGGCGCCTGGCTGTGCAAGCACGTCTGGGACCACTACGACTACGGCCGCGACAAGGCCTACCTGGCCCGCGTCTATCCGCTGATGAAGGGCTCGGCCCGCTTCTTCCTCGACACCCTGGTGGTCGACCCGAAATTCGGCGTTCTGGTCACCAACCCGTCGATCTCGCCCGAGAACAACCACGGCCACGGTTCGTCCCTGGTCGCCGGGCCGACCATGGACCAGGCGATCATCCGCGACCTGTTCGACAACTGCCTGAAGGCGGAGGCCATTCTCGGTCCCGACGCCGCCTTCGTCGCTGAGGTGAAGGCCGCCCGCGACAAGCTCGCCCCCTACAAGATCGGCAAGGACGGCCAGCTCCAGGAGTGGCAGGAGGACTGGGACGCCGACGCCAACGACATCCATCACCGCCACGTCTCGCACCTCTACGGCCTGTTCCCGTCCGACCAGATCTCGGTCGACACCACGCCGGATCTCGCCAAGGCCGCCAGGACCTCGCTGGTCACCCGTGGCGACCTCTCGACCGGCTGGGCCATCGCCTGGCGCCTGAACCTCTGGGCCCGCCTGGGCGACGGCGACCGCGCCCACAGCATTCTCAAGCTGTTGCTGGGCCCCGAACGCACCTATCCCAACATGTTCGACGCCCACCCGCCGTTCCAGATCGACGGCAATTTCGGCGGGACCTCGGGCATGACCGAGCTGGTCATGCAAAGCCGCAACGACGGCATCTACCTGCTGCCCGCCCTGCCCAAGAGCTGGCCCACCGGCCGGATGACCGGCCTGCGCGCCCGTGGCGCGATCGCCGTCGACGTGCGGTGGAGCGGCGGCAAGCTGACCGAGGCCGTGTTGACCGCAAAGGAGGCCGGCAGGCACACCGTGGTCCTGGCAGGCTCGACGCTGGATCTCGACCTCAAGAAGGGCCAGCGCGTGCGGCTGGCCGCCCGCGACGGCGTGCTGAAGCGGGCATGACGCGCCAGGTGTTCAAGCGGAGTAGCTCGATGTCGTCGCGTTCAAGCATGCTGGCCCTGGCGGCGGCGTTGGTCCTGGCTCCGGTCGCCCTGCCCGCCGTCGCGGCGGCTCAGGTCCCGGCCGCCCCCGCTGCAACGGAAGTCGTCCCGACGCTCGGGCCCAAGCCCTTCATCGGCTACTTCAAGCCCATGCCGCGCGCCAAGCTGTCGACGACGGCCTGGGGCGCAGCCGAGGTCGGCCCGCGCGATCCCCGCAACGGCCTCGAAGACCTCTCGATGGCCCGGTGGAACTACTGGGACGGCCAGATCCTGAAAGGCCCCGACGGCAAGTACCGCATGTTCGCCAGCCGCTGGGACCAGGCGCTGGGCCACAAGGCCTGGGGCCGGTCCCTGGGGGTCAGCGCGATCAGCGACAGCCTTTTTGGTCCCTATCGCGACCGCGGCCTGACCTGGCCCGATAACCAGGGCGGCCTTGGCCACAACGTCACGGCCCTGAAGCTGCACGACGGCCGCTACGCCGTCGTGGTCAGCGAAACGCGCGGCGGCGACGTCTTCGTGTCGGACAGCCTCGACGGCCCCTGGACGCAGCTGGGAACCATCAGCCTCGACCAGAGCCGCTTCCAGCTGGTCAAGACGCCGGGCGACGCAGCCCTGCGCGACACGCCCACGGCGACGCCCGCCAAGCCGGCCAATTTCAGCGTCCTGCTGCGCCCCGACGGCGCCTACCAGATCGTGCCGCGCTCGGGCCAGATCCTGATCAGCAGGACGGGGATCCTCGGCCCCTACACGGTGATGGGCGACAGCGTCTATCGCGGCCTGGACGGCGTGCCACAGCGCGACATGCGCGCCTTCGAGGATCCGGTGCTGTGGTTCAGCGGCGGCCTCTACCACATCGTCGTCAACCAGTGGCGCGAGCGCCGCGCCTACCACCTGGTCTCGCGCGACGGGATCACCGGCTGGCGCGTCCAGGGCCTGGCCTACGAGCCCGGCGCCGACTTCATCCGCTACGCCGACGGCACGAAGAACAACTGGAACAAGCTCGAACGCCCCGGCGTGGTGATGGAGAACGGCCACGTCGTCGCTATGACCTTCGCCGTCGTCGACACGCCCAAGGACGACCAGACCGGAAACAACGGCCATGGCAGCAAGATCATCGTCGTGCCCTTCGACGGCGCGGCCATGGACCGGGATCTGGCTGGGCTTCCCTAGATCCCGTTGCGCGCCGTCGGGCCGATCTCGGCGCTGATGGCGGCGGCGTGGCGTTGCAGGTTGGCGATGGTGTCGGGCATCGAGATGGCGCTGGGCGTGTCGACATAGGGGCAGGTCAGCGCCGCCACCACGCCGTCGGCCCCGTGAACCGGCACCGACAGGTCGATCACCGCCGAGGTCACGTAGCTGGCGGCCTGCACATGGCCGTCCTTGCGGGCTTGAGCGGCGGCGGCCAGGAAGGCCTCCCAGGCCGCCTTGGTCGCACCGTCGCGCAGTTGCGCGCCCCAGCGCTCGCGCACCCGCTCAGGCTGGAAGGCGAACAGGACGAGGCCCGAGGTCGCCTCGACGATCTTGCGGCGATAGCCCACGCGCACCGAATAGCCCTGGTCGCCCGGGGCCTCCATGCGCGCCACCACCACCATCTGGTCGCCGCTGGCCACGGCCAGGTGGCACGACTGGCCGGTGACCTGGCACGAGGCCCTCATCTCCGGCAGCGCCGCTTCCAGAAGGTCCTTGGCCGGCGCCCGGGTCATGCCCAGGGCGAACAGCTTGTTGGTCAGCACCAGGCCGTCCTCGTCGGCGGCGCGGCCGACATAGCCCCGCGCCTCCAGCACCTGGACCATCCGGAAAAGCTCGCTGGACGAGCGATCGAGCGCCGCCGAGATCTGCGCGAGGGTCAGGCCGCCCCGGTGCGCGGCCAGCAGCTCCAGCACGTCGAGGCCCTTTTCCAGGGCGGGAGCGCGATATTCTCGCTTCTTGGCGGGCGCGTCGGACATGGCTTCTATAAGCGATAGAATCGTCGCGCCGTCTCGCCAAATAGCGCCGCTCGCCCGGCCGACGGGACCCAGGCCTCGCACGTGTCCCGCCAGGCCGCGTAGTCGCCGGCCAGGTTCAGCACCGGCCAGTCGCTGCCCCACATCAGCCGTTCGGGGCCGAAGACCTCCAGCAGATGCGCAGCATAGGGCGCGACCAACTCTACGGTCGGGCGGTCGCCGGCCTCGGTCAGCAGGCCCGACAGCTTGCAGTGCACGCCCGGCTCGGCGGCGAGGGCGGCGATGTCGTCCCGCCAGGGATCAAGCCTCCCCTCCCCGATCGCCGGCTTGCCGCCGTGGTCGATCACCACCCGCAGCTCCGGCCAGCGCCGCACGAAGGCCAGCAAGGACGACAGATGGCGCGGCCGCACCAGGGCGTCAAAGGCCAAGCCGGCCTCCACCATCGCCGTGATCGCCGGCTCCAACGCCGGATCCAGGATCCAGTCGGACGCCAGGTCCTGCAACATCGGCCGCAGGCCCTTCAGCTTGGGATACCCGGCCAACGCCGCAATCTTCGCCGGCGCATCTGGCGCGGCCAGGTTGGTCCAGCCGACCACGCCCAGTACAATCGGATCGGCGGCCGCCAGCTCCAGCAGCCAGGCGGTGTCGCGCTCGCTCGGCTGCGACTGCGCCAGCACCACGCTATCGGGCCCGCCCGCCGCGCGCAGGTCGTCCAGCCCGAAATCACGATGGATCGCCGGCAGGTCCGCCGCAGGCCATTCATGGTCGTTCCGTCCGATCCGCCAGACGTGGCAGTGGGCGTCGATCAGCACGCGACGATGGCCTTGATCACCCCGGCCGACGGCTCCATCCAGCCCGACAGGGCCTGCGCCAGATCCCGCAGGTCGGCCCTGTGACTGTTCAGCGCCGCCGTCGGCACCAGGCCCGCGCGGATCGCCGCCAGCACGTGGTCGAAGTCCTCGATCGTGGCGTTGCGGCTGCCCAGCAGCGACATCTCGCGCTTGTGGAACTCCGGGTCGGAAAAGGTGATGTCGGCCGCCACCACCGATATCAGCACATAGCTGCCGCCGTGGCCGACATAGGCGAACCCCTGCTGCATGGCCGCCGGATTGCCGGTGGCGTCGAACACCACGTCGAAGAACGCGCCGTCGGTCAGGGTCGACAGCGCTTGCGCCGTATCCTCGCCGACCGTCAGCGTCCGCTCGACGCCCAGGTGCTCGGCGCAGAACCCCAGCCGGTCCTCGCGGCCGTCCAGCACCGTCACCCGCGCCCCGGCCAGCCGGGCGAACAGGGCCGCGGCGATGCCGATCGGCCCCGCCCCGACCACCAGGGCGCTCTGCCCCGGCTCGATCCGTGCCCGCCGCACGGCGTGGGCGCCGATGGCCAGGAACTCGACCATGGCCGCCTCGTCCAGGCCCACGCCCTCGACCTTGCGCACGAAACCCTGCGGCACGGCCAGGTACTCGGCCAGCCCTCCGTCCATGTGCACGCCCAGCACCCGGATGTTCATGCAGCAGTTGGTCTTGCCCTTGGCGCAGGCCGCGCACGTCCCGCACGACAGGTAAGGCATGACATAGGCATGGTCGCCTGGCGCCAGGCCGCCGCCCGCTGGCGCCGACACGACCTCGCCCGACAGCTCGTGGCCCATCACCCGGGGATAGGACAGGTAGGGCTGGGTGCCGCGATAGATGTGCATGTCGGTGCCGCACACCCCTACCCTGCGCACACGCAACAGCACCTCGTCCGGGCCAGGCGTCGGCGTCGGCCTCCGCTCGAGCACCAGCTCGCCCGGCGCCGCGCAGACCAGAACGTCCATCATCCTCAGTGGCCTCCGACCAGAACGGCGTCGTGGGCGCTCACCTCGCGCCGGCGGGCGGTGATCGCGAACAGGCCGACCACGGCGAAGCAGGCGCAGGGCACGAGGATCGCCGTCCGGATCGAGCTGGCGTCCGACAGCGCGCCCATCGCCGCCGGCAGCACCGCCCCGCCGACGATGCTCATCACCAGGAACGACGAGCCGGTCTTGGTCAGCGGCCCCAGACCCTTGAGAGAGCTGGCGAAGATGGTCGGGAACATGATCG
The DNA here is from genome assembly GCF_002858925.1 of Caulobacter zeae. Taxonomy (GTDB): domain Bacteria; phylum Pseudomonadota; class Alphaproteobacteria; order Caulobacterales; family Caulobacteraceae; genus Caulobacter; species Caulobacter zeae. The sequence continues at coordinate 1,346 of NZ_PJRS01000041.1, read as the reverse complement.
ACATGAAGAAGCTGGTGGCCGCCAGGGCCAGCAGGCCGGTGCGCCCGCCGACCGACACGGCCACCAGGGTCAAGGCCACGTTGGCGGCGGCGAACAGCGCCATCAGCCGCGAGGGATCGACCCGGCTCATCAAGGCCGTGCCGGCGAAGCGTCCGGCCATGAAGCCGACCAGCGACCACGACAGATAGGCCGCCGCCGTCTTCTCGCCCATGCCCGGAACCTGGTCCTGGCCGTAGCGGATCATGTAGCTCCACACGCCCACCTGGGCGCCGACATAGAAGAACTGCGCCGCCACCCCGAACAGGAAGCGCGGGCGCGAGAACAGGCCAAGGATCGGCTTGTCGGCCTTGTCTTCCGGCGCGTCGGCGCTCGGACGGCTGGCCTGGACCGGAAAGCGGGTGAAGGCCACCAGCAGCGCCCAGGTCAGCACCACGGCGGCGATGATCAGGTACGGGATCTGGGTCGACTGCGCCTCGGCGGCCTGGAAGGCCGACAGCTGCGCCGGCGTCATGGCCGCGAATTCGGCTTTCGTCGGCTCCACGCCCGACAGGATGAACTGGCGGCCGACCACCACGGCGGTGATCGCGCCCAGCGGATTGAAGGCCTGGGCCAGGTTCAGCCGCTGTTCGGCCTTGGCCGGATCCCCCAGCACGGTGATCAGCGGATTGGCCGAGGTCTCCAGGAACGCCAGGCCCGAGGCGATGACGAACAGCGCGCTCAGGAACAGCTCGTAGCGGCGCAGCTCGGCCGCCGGCCAGAACAGCAGCGCCCCCGCCCCGAACAGCACAAGGCCCACGATCACGGCGGCCTTGTAGCCGTAGCGGCGCATCAGGAGGCCCGCCGGCAGGGCCAGGAAGAAGTAGCCCAGATAGAAGGCCGACTGCACCAGGCCGGACTGCAGGTCGGTGAGGAAGAAGGCCTTCTTCAGGTGCGGGATCAGCACGTCGTTGAGGTTGTTGGCCACGCCCCACAGAAAGAACAGCGCGACGATCAGCACCAGCGGCGCGAGGCCCTCCCGGCCTCTTGAATCGCGTGCTGTGGGGTCCTGGGTCATGAGACGTCTCCTCCCGGCCGCGCCCTCTGACGGAGCGCCTGCCGACAAGGCATCATATATGAACTAGATCGTCAAATATGAAATCGGTCAGGCAACACGAAGCGACGCCGCCAGGTCGAAAACAGATCCCGAAACGACGAAAGCCCCCAGCTTTGGACTGGGGGCTTTACGTAGAAGAATTTGGGTGCGGGGACAGGATTTGAACCTGTGACCTTCAGGTTATGAGCCTGACGAGCTACCGGGCTGCTCCACCCCGCGGCAGGGGTATGTATCGTGAGGGAGGGTTCTGGAC
>NZ_PJRS01000034.1 GCF_002858925.1 Caulobacter zeae | reverse complement strand
CGTCCCCGTCGCCGGCATGGCCCTGATCCTCGGCGTCGACCGCTTCATGAGCGAGTGCCGGTCGCTGACCAACTTCATCGGCAACGCGGTGGCCACCGTCGTCGTCGCACGATGGGACAAGGCGTTGGACAAGGAGCAGCTGGACGCCGCCCTGGCCGGCCGGGCCGCACCGCTCGACGCCGAGCCGCTGCCGGCGCCGGCCGAGTAGGCCGCTCCACTTTCCCGCAACCTGGGCCGCCCACGCGGCGGCCTCTTCATCCTTCTTCGTCTCCCTCCCGCGCCCCCGCGCGGGAGGCGGGGAGAACGCAGCCATGCGCATGCTTTTCGCCACCACGGCCCTCGTGGCCGCCAGCGCCGCCGGCGCGGCCCAGGCCCAGGACGTCGACCTCGCCCTCCTGAAAGCCCAGATCCAGGCCCTGCAGGCGCGGATCGACGTGCTGGAGCGCCAGGCGCTGGTCCCTACCGCGCCGCAGCCCGTATCCGCGCCGGTCGCCGCGGCGGCGCCGGTCATCCAGACGCCGCCCAAGCCCGCGCCCGAGCCGATGCGCTGGGAGAACTCGCCGCGCTTCACCGACGCCTCGGGGGCGACCTTCAAGCTGCGCGGCCGGATCCTGCTGGACGCCGTCGACGCCGTGGCCCAGCGCGACGGCCTGGCCGATTATCATGCCCGCGAGCTGCGGGCCCGGCAGCTGTTCCTCGGCGTCGAGGGCCAGAACGGCCGCTGGGGCTATCGCCTGGAGGGCGGCGCGGTCAGCGGCGGCGCCTGGGGCTGGGACGACGCCATCATCGACTATCGCCTCGACAAGCAGACCAGCCTCTTGGTCGGCAACCAGAAGGCCGCTTCGCTGGAGGGGCTGACCTCGTTCAAGTCGATCACCTTCATGGAGCGCGGCGCCTATGGCGACGTGATCGACGCCGGCTACGTGCTGGCGCTGCAGGCGGTGCGCACCGGAACCAACTGGTCGCTGTGGGGCGCGCTCCAGGGCGACAACATCAACCGCACCGACGCCGTCGGCGGTTATGACCCCAACCAGGCGGTCGAGCGCATGGGCGCCACCGTGCGGGCCACCTGGTCGCCGCAACTGTCGGACAGCGATCGCCTGCACCTGGGCGCCTGGGTTCGGCGACGCGACCGGGGCGGGGAGACGGGCTTCACCTATTCGGCGGCGGCCAACACCGCCTTCCGGCCGCAGGCCTCGAGCGGAGCGACCCTGTTCTCGACGGGCGCGGTCGGCGACGGCGACACCACGCTGGGCCTCGAGGCGGCCTGGGTGCACCGCGCCCTGTCGCTGCAGGGCGAGGCGGCCAGGATCCGGGTCGACCGCATCGGGATCGACGTCAACGCGGCGCTGGGCGGGCCCAACTTCGACATCGTCACGGCCTACGCCTCAGCCAGCTGGTTCGCGACCGGCGAGACGCGGCCCTACAATCCCAACGGCTCGTTCGGCCGGATCCGGGTGGCCCATCCGCTCGACCGGGGCGGCTTCGGCGCGCTGGAGTTCGCCGCCCGCTACGACTACGCCGATTTCAGCGACATGGCCGCCAACGGCGTCGCCCCCCTGGCGGCGCAGACGGGGCTGGCCACGGCCGGGACCTATCGCGCCGTGACCCTGGGCGCGAACTGGTACCCCTACGCCTATGTCCGGCTGAGCGGGAACCTGACGCGGGCCAGGATTGACAACCGTCCGATCGCCGGCGCGCAGCTCGACGCCGACGTCACCGTCGCCCAGGCCCGGCTGCAACTGGAGTTCTAGCGTCCGGTCGCCAGCACCGTCCGCAGGAAGAGCGCCGTCGCGCGCACCGCCGCTTGCGCGGGCGGGGTGTCGCGCAGGGCCTCCAGCACCATGAAGTCGTGGATGGCGCCGATCATGCGCTGCGCGGTGACCTGCACGCCCGCTCGCATCAGCTTGCGGGCGTAGGCCTCGGCGTCGTCGCGGGTGACGTCGGCCTCTGCGGTGACCACCAGGGTCGGCGGCAGGGCCGAGAGGCGGCGCAGCGGCGTGTCGAGCACGAAGGCGGGCGTATCGTCGTCCGGCGTCGCGCCAAGGCAGGCCTCGCAGTAGCGCAGGTCGTCGGCCGTAGGGCCGGGCCCCTCGGCGAAGGCCAGGCTGGAGGGGCTCTCGCCAACCGGCGCGGTGATCGGGCACAGCAGGGCTTGGCCGGCCAGCGCCGGGCTCTCGGCGATTGCGAGCCGGAGCGCCAGGGCGGCGGCGATCGCGCCCCCGGCGCCGTCGCCGGCCACGGCGATGCGGGTCGGGTCCAGGTCCAGGCTCGCCGCGCGCTCGACGAGCGCCAGCAGGGCCAGGTGGGCCTGCTCGATCTGGGCCGGATGCCGCGTCTCGGGCGCCAGGGCGTAGCCGACCTCGACGACCGCCGCCTCCGCGCCCAGGGCCAGGCGGCGCATCAGCCGCTCGTGCGTGCCGCCGCCGCCCATGATCCAGCCGCCGCCATGCAGGTAGAGCACGATGGGCAGGGGCGCGGACCGGCCCGGCGGCCGCAGGACGCGCAGCGGCAGGCGCTCGCCGCCAGCCAGGTTCAGGGCAAGGTCGAGCACCGTCACCTCGGGCAGGTTCGACTGGGGCGCCTGGGCTTCGGCGAAAGCCGCGCGCGCCTGGTCCAGCGGCTGGTCGCGCAGGGGCGCGGGGGGGCGGTCCAGGCGCTCGTTGACGAACTGCTGGGTGACAGGGTCGAGCACCGGATGGGCCGAGGCGGGAGTCAGCACCGGGCCGGCGGCGGGATCGTTGCGGGACAAGGCGTGGTCCTTCAGGCCAGGGCCGCGTCGGCCAGGCCGATCGAGGTTTGCTGGTCGCGCTGGTGCAGGCGGCGCCAGACCAGCGGGCTGGTCTCGAAGGCGCGGCGGAAGCGGTTGGAGAAGTGGGCTTGGTCGGCGAAGCCGCAGGCGGCGGCGATCTGGCCCAGGGGCTCGTCCGTCTCGACCATCATCTGGCGGGCGCGGTCCAGGCGGCGCTGGATGATGTGCTCGCGAGCCCCGCCGCCGTAGCTGACCGCGAAAGCGCGCGAGAAGTGGCTGACGCTGAGGCGGACCAGGGCGGCCAGATCCGCCACCTTCACCGGCGCATCGAGATTGGCGGCCAGGTGGGCGTCGACGCGCCGGACCTGCCAGGGCGCGAGACCGCCGGTGACCGGCGCGGGGCGGGCGTCGTCCAGCAGTCGTTTGCCTTCGCGCTGAACCAGTTCGATCGCCTCGCGCACCCGGCGTTCGGCGGCCAGGCGGTCTTCGCGGGCGGCGGCGCGGGCGTCTGCCAGCAGGCCGGCGATCAGGTCGGGCAGGGCGGGGGCGTTCAGGTCGACCACGCGATCGAAACCGGAGGCGGCGGCGACGGAGGTCATGGGTTCGAAAGACATGGCAGCGTTCCTTTCAGCGCCCGGCTCGCCGCCGGTGTGAAACTACGATGCCAAGGTCCTCCGCTGAGCGTGAGTTAAGCCTTGTGTAGAGTTGTGTAGTTGGAAAAGATAAGGAAAAACAGTTGCTTGATTGGTTGTTGCGCGGCGCTTGCCGCCGTGTTCAGCTCGCGTCGAGCAGCGCCCGCGCGGCCTTGCGATCCGGGCAGCCGGGAACGTCGGGCAGGGCTTCCAGCGCCTCGCGTACGCGGCCGGGCTCTGCCAGGGAGATGGCGGCTCGCAGGCCCCAGGCGCCGGCGCCTTGGGCGCGGGCCAGGTCCAGGGCGGCGTGAAGGCTCGCCTCGCGCCCGGCCGGATCGCCGGTGATGGCCGCAAGGCGCATCAGCTCGGGACCGACCCAGGTCGACAGCTCCTGGTTCAGGCGGGCCAGCATGGCCTTATCGACTAGTGCGGCGTCGGCGGCGACGAAGCACTCGACCTGCATCGGGAAGGCCTCGGCGGGCGCGCGCACCGAAGGATCGAGGGCGGCGAGGTAGCCTTGGCCCCACAGCTCCCAAAAGCGCACGCCGCGCCCCCGCGCCCGCTCCAGCAGACGATCGACCCAGTGGCGGGCGAGGTCCGCCTGGCCGGTCCAGAGGGCGACGGGCACGGCGCCGACCGCCAGGCCGTAGCAGATGGTCAGGTCGTGGTCGGTGGCCAGGGCCGCTTCGGCCGTCTCTCGCGCCAGGCGCAGGGCCTGGGCGGACTCGCCGCGCAGCCACAGGATCCGCATCTTCAGGGCCTGGGCCGAGATGGTGTCGTTGACCTGGGCGTGGTTGGCCTGGTTGGCGACCACCGGACCCGTGTGGGTGGCGATCACCCGCTCGACCAGCTTCAAGGCCTCGTCCTGGTCGCCCGAGAAGTGACGCAGCAGGGCCTGCATGTGGTCGGCCGTCTGCAAGGCGGCTGGATCGCCGACGGCCTGGGCGATGGCCTGGAAGGCGTCGGCGAAGACGGCGCAGTCGGCATAGCGCCCGGCCAGGATGGCGTGGGCCCAGCGGCCCCAGCCGGCCCGCAGCCGCAGCGCCGGGTCGTTCAGCGCCTCGGCGATTTCCAGGGCGCGGGCGAAGGCGGCTTCCATGGCCGCCGTCGGACCCCGGGTGTGCCACAGGGCGTGGCCCTGGGCGCTCAGCAGCTCGACCTCGGCGGCCGAGCCGGAGAGGTCGGTGGCGGCGATGCTCTTCAGGGCCTTCTCGACCAGGGCCAGGAACTCGCTGGGCAGGCTGAGGTGGAACCACAGTGGCGCGGAGACGACGGTCAGGCGGATGGCCAGCGGCAGGTCGCCGGCCGGCGAGAACGCCCAGGCCAAGGCGGCGCGGACGTCGTCGACCAGCCGGCTCTTCTCGGCCAGCCATTCGCGGCGGGCGCGGCCTTCCCAGGCGCTGTCGGTGTCGGCCAGCTCGGCGCAGCAGTATTCGGCGTGGCGGCGGGCGGTCTCGCCGGCGTCCGGCCGCGCGGCCAGGGTCTCGCGGGCATAGGCGCGGGTCGTGTCGAGCAGGCGGTAGAGGGTGGCCGGCCCCGAGGCGTCGACCGACAGCAGCGACTTGCGGGCCAGGGCGGTGACGATGTCGAGCACGGCGGCGCGGCCCAGGTCCTGGTCGGCGGCGACCGCCCGGGCGGCGTCCATCGGAAAGGCGCCGGCGAACAGGCTCAGGCGATCCAGCACCGCGCGGCCTTCGGCCGGCAGCAGGCCGTAGCTCCAGTCCAGCGTGGCGCGCAGGGTCTGCTGGCGGGGCAGGGCGGTGCGCCGGCCCTTGGTCAGCAGGCCGAAGCGGTCGTCGAGATTGGCGGCCAGCTCGGCGGCGCTCATCATGTCGATCCGGGCGGCGGCCAGCTCCAGCGCCAGCGGCATGCCGTCCAACCGGCGGCAGATCTCGGCGACGGCGGCGGCGTTGGCGTCGGTCAGGGCGAAGGCGTCGTCGCTGGCCCGGGCGCGCTCGACGAACAGCTGCACGGCCGGGTAGCCGCCGGCGGCCTGCGCGTCGATTGCGCCGTCCTCCGGAGCCGGCAGGGTCTGTAGCCGGTGCACCCACTCGCCCTCGGCCCGCAGGGCCTCGCGGCTGGTGGCCAGAACCAGGGTGGCGGGCGCGTCCAGATGGATGGCCTGGGCGAGGTCGGCGGCCGCGTCGACCACGTGTTCGCAGTTGTCGAGCACCAGCACGGTCGGGACCTGGGCGAGGCGCGCCACCACGGCGGCCAGGGCGTCGCGGCCCGAGCCTGGCAGGTCGAGCGCGGCGGCGGCGGTCCCGGCCACCAGTTCCGACTGGGCGACGGGGGCCAGGTCGACGAACACCCAGGGCAGTCCCTGCGCCTGGGCCACGCGTTCGGCCACAGCGGTGGCGACGGTGGTCTTGCCGATGCCGCCGGGGCCGATCACGGTCATGAAGCCGCGCTCGGGCAGGAGCTGGACCAGGCTGTCGACGATGGCGTCGCGGCCGACGATCCGCCGGGCAGTCGGGCGAGCACGCGTCGGGGCGAATGGTGCGGGCAGCAGAACGACCGGCTCAACGTCGGGGCGCGTGACCGGCGCGACGAAACGGTAGCCGCGGCCCTGCTCGTTCAGTACGTATCGGGTGCCGTCGCGGCCGTCGCCCAGCGCCTTGCGCAGCCCGGCGATGTGGACGCGCAGAGTGCTTTCGTCGACCGTCACGTCGGCCCAGACCCGCGCCAGCAGTTGGTCCTTGCTCAGCAGCCCGCCGTCGGCGTCGATCAGGGCCAGCAGGATGTCCAGCGCCCGGCTGCCGATCGCCACCGGCTGGCCGCCCGCGCTCAGCAGGCGGCGTTCGCGGTCGAGCGTGAACGGGCCGAAGGCGAGCGAGGAACTGGCGGCGGTGCTGGACGGCATGGGGCGGTTTCGCGCGGATTCGTTTTGCGCCGATAGAACTAATCTTGCGCGATGGCGTGACCGTGACCCCGTTCAGCCGCCGAGATAGGCCGCGTTGATCGCCGGATCGGCGGCGATCTGCGCCGAGGTTCCGTGGGCCACGATCTGGCCTCCGCTCAGCACATAGGCCCGGTCGGAAACCGACAGCGCCAGTCCGGCCATCTGGTCGACGATCAGCAGCGTCAGGTCCTGGTCGCGCAGGTCGCGGAAGGCGCCGAAGATCTCGTCGATCACGCGCGGCGCCAGGCCCAGGGACGGCTCGTCCAGCAGCAGCACCTTGGGCCGGCTCATCAGGGCGCGGGCCAGGGCCAGCATCTGCTGCTCGCCGCCCGACAACAGGCCGGCCCGCTGGTGGAGGCGTTCGGAGAGACGCGGGAAGCGGGCCAGCATCTCCTGGGTGCGGGCCTCCAGGTCGCGGCGGTCGAGGAAGGCGCCCAGGCGGATGTTGTCGCGTACGGTGAGCTCGGGGAACACCTGCCGGCCCTCGGGCGACAGCACCACGCCCTTGCGCACGCGCTCGTTGGCGGAAAGGCCGTTCAGCAGGCCGCCCTCGAAGGCGACCTGGCCCTCGGCGGCGGGATGCAGGCCGGCGATGACCCGCATCAGGGTCGACTTGCCCGCGCCGTTGGCGCCGAGCAGGGCGACGGCCTCGCCCTGGCGGACCTCGATCTCGACGCCCGACAGCACGGGGGCCGCGCCATAGCCGGCGGTCAGGTTGACCACCCGCAGGGCGTCCATACGGCTGACCGGTCCGCGATCGACGGGCGCGGAGGCAGGGGCCGCGCCCAGATAGGCCGCGCGGACGGCGGGATCGGCCTGGACCTCTTCCGGCGTCCCTTGCGCGATCTGCACGCCGGCGTTCAGCACCACGACGGCGTCGGACACGCCCATGACCAGGCCCATGTCGTGCTCGATCAGGCCGACGGCGACGCCGGCTCGGGCGATCTCCTTCAGCAGGGCGGCCAGGCGGCGCTTGTCTTCCTGCGACAGGCCGGCGGCCGGCTCGTCCAACAGCAGGACGTCGGGATCCAGCGCCAGGGCGCGGGCGATCTCGACCAGGCGGCGGTCGACATGGGCGAGATCCCCGGCGGGGAGGGTCGGGTCGCCGGCATAGCCACAGGCGGCCAGCAGGGCGCGGGCGCGTTCACGCTGCGCCGTTGCGGCGAAGCGGGCCAGGGGCGCGCCGAGCTTTCCCCGGCGGGCGGCCAGCAGCACGTTGTCTTCGACGCTGAGGCTCTGGAACACCTGCGAGGTCTGGTAGGAGCGCGCCACCCCGGCCCGGGCGGCGGCGAAGGCCTGGCGGGGCAGGGGCGCCTCGCCCAGCAGGCAGCGGCCGTCAGTCGGGCGGTAGAAGCCGCTGAGCAGGTTCATCACCGTCGACTTGCCCGCGCCGTTGGGGCCGATCAGGGCCGTCACTCGTCCGGGCGGCAGGGAGAAGCGGGCGCCGTCCAGGGCGCGCAGGCCGCCAAAGCGCATGCCCAGGTCCTCGGCCGTGAGGGCGACGCGGGGGCGGGCGGCGAGCAGGTCGGCGAGGGGCGGGGCGGTCTCGGCGACGAGCGGAGCGGCGGGCTTGCGCCTGAAGGGCAGGGCGTCCCACAGGCCGGCGAGGCCGCGCGGCGCCAGCCACAGCACCACCATCAGGAGGGCCCCGAACACCAGGATGCGATAGGCCTCGAAGCCGGCCAGAAGCTCGGGCAGCAGGCCCACGACCAGGGCGCCCAGCAGCGGCCCCACGCGCGTACCCGATCCGCCCAGCACCACCACCAGCACGAACAGGATCGACTGGGTCAGGTTGAAGGTCTGGGGCGTCACGAAGCCGGCCATCGGCGCGAAAAGGCCGCCGGCGGCTCCGGCGAACAGGGCCGACAGGGCAAACGCCAGGGTGCGCACGACGGTGGGGTTCAGGCCCACCGACGCGGCGGCGACGTCGGTGTCGCGCACGGCCCGCATGGCCGCGCCCCAGCCGCCGGCCGACAGCCGCTGGAAGGCCAACAGCGAGGCGGCAGCCACGGCCACGGCCAGCATGGCCAGGCCGTTGGCGTCCAGGGTCTGGCCGAGCAGGCTGGGGGCGGGGATGTCGAGGATGCCGTTCTGGCCGCCGGTGACGTCGCGCAGTTCGACGAGACCGTGCTCGACGATCAGGCCGAAGGCGATGGTGACCATGGCAAGGTACGGACCCTTCAGGCGCAGGGCCGGGATCGCCATCAGGGCGCCCACGCCGCCGGCCAGCAGGGCGCCCAGCGGCCAGGCGATCCAGAAGGAAAGACCCAGCCGCGTGGTCAGCACCGCCACGGTATAGGCGCCGATGGCGTAGACGCCGGCATGGCCGAACGACATCTGGCCGCCCAGGCCGATCAGGATGTTGAGACCCACGCCGACGATCACCAGCAGGGCGATCTGGCCCAGCACGAAGGCGTAGTAGCTGTCGAGCACGCCGCCCAGGACCAGGGCGGCGACGACCGCGCCCAGCGCGGCCAGGGTGGAGCCGAGGGAACGCATGCTCATACCTTTCGCACCTCGGCGCGGCCCAGGAGGCCGTCGGGGCGCAGGGCCAGGGCCAGGATCACCAGGCCGAAGGTCAGCATCTGGGTGTAGCCCGAGCCCAGCACGCTGGCGGAGGCGGCCTCGACCACCCCGAACAGCACGCCGGCGGTCATGATCCCCCACGGGTTTTTGAGGCCGCCGAGGATGGCGACGGCGAAGGCCTTCAGGCCCAGCACGACGCCCATGTCGGGCTGGATGGTGAACAGCGGCGCAACCAGGGCGCCGGCCATGCCGGCCAGGGCCGAGGACACCGCGAAGGCCGCCGCGATCATGGCGCCGACGGGAATGCCCATCAGGCTGGCGGCGTCGCGGTTCTGGGCCACGGCCAGGATCGCCGTGCCCAGCAGGGTCTTACGGCTGATCCAGTGCAACGCCCCCGCCGTGGCCAGGCCGACGACCGGGATCAGCAGGTGCAGCGGATAGACGCCCAGCGACGCGTTCCCGACGGTCACGGACGAGGAGGTGAGGATCGAGCTGAGGCTGCGCGGCTCGGTGCCGAACAGGAACAGCGTGGCGTTGTCGGTGACCAGGCCGAGCGCCACCGTCGCCATCAGCCAGGCGTCGGACCGGCGCTTGAGGAACGGCCGCACGGCCAGTCCCTCGACCAGCAGGCCATAGAGGCCGGACAGCGCGATCGTGGCAGGCGCGGCCAGCAGCGTGGGCCAGCCCAGTGTTCGTTCCAGCGTGAACAGCAGCACCGCGCCCAGCATGGCGCTGGTCCCTTGGGCGAAGTTTAGCGCCCCGCAGACCGAGAAGGTGATGTGAAAGCCCAGGGCGATCAGCCCGTACATGCTGCCGAGCGCCAGGCCGCTGAGGAGGGGAGCCAGAAGATCCATGGCCTAGCCGCGCTGGACCGGCACGATGGCGTCGCCCTCGAAGCGGGCCCAGACATAGTCGTTCTGCGTCAGGGCGTCGTGGCGGCCGTCGGCGAAGGGGCGCTCATAGGTCTTGATCAGGCCTTCGTAGCGGTCGATGGCGGAAAAGCCCTTGCGCACGGCGTCGCCGTCGGTCGAGCCGGCCTTGTCGATAGCCAGCGCCGTCAGGCGCAGTGCGTCGTAAGCGTTGGCCACGCCGACGGCCGGCGAGATGTCGGCCGGCGACTTGATGTCGGGATACTTGGCCATCAGGGCGGCCAGGACCTTGTCGCGCGCGGGGGTGACGGGGCCCGCGAAGCTGTAGGTCTGGACGAAGGTCACGCGGCCGGCGTTGGGGCCGGCCAGTTCGCCGAAGCGCCCGCCAGCCGGGCCCCAGTGCGAGACCACTGGCACGCTCCAGCCCATGCGGTCGAGCGAGCGCACGACCTGGGCCGACGGTCCGACCGTGCCGACCAGCAGCAGGGCGTCGGCGCCGGCTGCGCGCAGGCGGCCAAGCTGAGGCGTCACATCGACATCCGACGGCTCGAAGCGTTCGGCGCCGGCGAGGGGAGAACCGGCCGCGGCCAGGGCCGCCTTCAACCCCTTCTCGTTGGACTCGCCCCAGGGATTGTTGAGCAGGATCAGGCCGGGGCGCTTGGCGGAGAAGGTTTCGCGGGCGTAGGCGACCATGGCCTTGTCGACCTCTTCGTCGACGGCCGAGACGCGGAACACGAAGTTGGGGCTGGTCCCGTTCTGGGTGATGGCCGTGCCGGCCGCCCACGGCACCATGAAGGGAACCTTGGCCTGGCTGGCGATCGGCACGATGGCGCGGGCCACCGGGGTGTCGAGCCCGCCGAACAGCACGGCCACCTTCTCGCGGTGGATCAGTTCGCGGGCGGCGGTGACGCCTCGGGCCGGGTTGCTCTCGTCGTCGCGGCGGACCAGCTCCAGCTTGCGTCCGCCCAGCACGCCGCCGGCGGCGTTGATCTCGTCGATAGCCACGGTCAGGCCTCGGGTGATCGCCTCGCCCGAGCGCGCCGACTGGCCGGAGAGGGCGGTGACCAGGCCGATCTTCACCGGCCCCGCGCCGCCCTGGCCCTTGCAGGCGGCCACGAGGACAGCGAGGCTTCCGACGGCGAACATGCGGCGGGACGGATTCGACACGAGACACCTCTTGAGCTGGCGCGACGCGTGGGCGGCGGGCCGTGTTCCAAGGCGAGTTAATCGCGTCGCTCGCACATCGGCTCATAAAATCGTCGACGATTTGAAGAATTATGCGTCGACATTCTGGCTGTGCAGAAAGTCGACATTCGCCATTGCAAATCTGCTCGCGATCGCGGCATCGTGGCGTCAAGGCGGTGGGTTGGCGCGGATCCCCGGTTGCATCGGGCTCGATGCGGGCGCCTACAACCGCAATCACCAGTTTCGGCGGATTTCATGACCCAGACGCCCTCGGCCAAGCCGCGCAAGACCGCCTCGACCGCCGCCGGCGCGCGCAAGGCCGGCCGTGGTCCGGCCAAGACCGACATGGCCGGCATTGCCGCCGTCGACGGTGGGGCCGATGTCGAGCAGCGGATCTATCAGTCGGTGTTCGACGGCGTGCTGAACCAGCGCCTGCCGCCGGGCACCAAGCTTCCCGAACCGGCCCTGTGCTCGCTGTTCGGCGTCAGCCGGGCGGTGGTGCGCAAGGTGCTGCAACGGCTGGAGCATGACCGCATCGTCGAGCTGCGCCCCAACCGCGGCGCTGTTGTCGCCGCCCCGACGCCGGAAGAGACCCGCAAGATCTTCGAGGCCCGCCGCGCGCTCGAGGCCGCCCTGGTCGAACTGGCCGTCCAGCGCCACAGCGGCAAGGACATCGAGGAACTGCACGCCCTGCTGCACCAGGAGGAAGAGGCCATGGCCAACGCCTACCAGCCGGCCTGGGCCCAGACCGCGCGCAACTTCCACCTGCGGGTGGCGGCCCTGGGCGGCAACCCGATCCTCTTGGCCTACCTGACCGAGCTGATCTCGCGCTGCTCGCTGATCGTGGCGTTGTACGAGCCGGCCGGCAACGCCGCCTGCGAGCACGAGGAGCATTGCGACATCGTCGACGCCATCTCCAAGGGCGACGCCAAGCGCGCCGTGGCGGCGATGAACGCCCACCTGGTCGGTCTGGAGGAGCGGATATGCCTGGAGCGGCCGTCCTCGGTGAAGACCCTGGCCCAGATGCTGAACCTGGCCTGAGCCGCGCCATGCACGTCGATTTCGCCAGCATCACCGCCTATCAACGCTACAAGCTGATGGCGAGCCTGATCGTGCCTCGGCCCATCGCCCTGGTGACCACGATCAACGCCGACGGCGTGGTCAACGCCGCCCCGTTCAGCATGTTCAACATGCTGGGCGAGGATCCGCCGCTAGTGATGATCAGCATCAACCTCTTGGCCTCGGGCGGGCTGAAGGACACGGCCGCCAACATCGTCACGTCCGGCCAGTTCGTCGTGCACCTGGCCGACGAGGCTATCGCCGCCAAGATGCACGCCTGCGGCGAAGCATTGCCGGCCCACCAGAGCGAGCTGGACAAGGTGGGGCTGACCACCGCGCCGTCGGTCGAGATCGCCCCGCCGCGCATCGCCGAGGCCCCGGTCGCCTTCGAATGCGCCCTGTGGGAGACAATCCGCACCGACAGCCGGCTGATCTTCTTCGGCAAGGTGCTGCACCTGCACGCCCGCGAGGGCCTGATCGACACCAAGGCCTGGCGGGTCAGCCTGCAGGACTATTTCCCCGTCGGCCGCTTCGGGGCCAGCTTCTACGTCACCACCCGCGACCGCTTCTCGCTCGAGGACGAGGCGGGCAAGGTGCGCGAGACCGAGATCGACCGGATCTAGGTCGGGGCGGCGGGCTCTCTATCTGGCCGCCCCTCAACCCGTCTTTCCCCGAAGGCGGAGATCCAAACGGGGTCTGCGGCTTACGCACGGCCGCGCCTTCTCCCGAAAAGCAGCTTGGATCCCCGCCTACGCGGCGAAGCTCGGAGGTAATGGCTGGCGTCGCGGGGAAGCGGCACAGCCCGGCTCGTCCGCGCTCGGAAGATCGTCGACGATCCGTCGACTCCTCATCCGCCCCAGAACTTCATTCAAAGACCATCGGCGCCCCAAGGCCGGGCGCCTCGCTGCGCCGCACGGCCAAAAAAACTGGCAGACATAACGTCGACACTGATTTATCAAATCGTCGACGATTTAGTTTTAGATCATCGACGAAATTCCAGTTTCCCTGAAGTCGTCCCTGGCGGCCCGGCGACCGTGCCGATCCCGCCGCCGAGGACACGGCCGCGTGGGGATACGCGCGCCGCACTCGCAACAGGGGATATGGCGATGACGTTCATGAGAAGGCTTTCGGCCGGCGCCGCGATCGGGGTGATCGCGATGGCGGTCGCGCCCGCGGTGGTCCAGGCCCAGGTGATCACCGGCGCGATCCAGGGACGGCTGACCGACGAGGCCGGCGCGCCGGTGGCCGGCGCCCAGGTGACCATCGTCCACGCGCCCTCGGGCACGACTACCACGGCGACCACCAGCGCCGACGGCGCCTTCTCGGCCCGCAACCTGCGCCCGGGCGGGCCCTACCGGGTGACGGCCAATTCCGAGGCCTACGGGACCAAGACCGTCGAGGTGCCGGCGGTCAACACCGGCGACGCCTTCCAGCTGAACTTCGCGCTCGACGGCGGGGCGGTCGACGCGGTGGTGGTCACCGCTGCTTCGGTCGGCGCCAAGGACCTCAAGACCGGCCCCAGCTCCAACTTCAGCGCCGCCCAGATCCAGCTGGCCCCCTCGATCAGCCGCGATCTGAAAGACCTGGCGCGAATGAACCCGTTCGTGGCCATCGACTCCACCAACAGCAAGGCGCTGATCTGCGGCGGGGCCAACAACCGCTCCAACTCGCTGACCATCGACGGCGTGCGCCAGAACGACGACTTCGGCCTGCAGGCCAACGGCTATCCGACCCAGCGCTCGCCGATCTCGATGGACGTGGTCGAGACCCTGGGGGTCGAGCTCGCGCCCTATGACGTCAACTACGGCTCGTTCGGCGGCTGCACCATGAACGCCACGACCAAGTCGGGCGGCAACGCTTTCCACGGCATGGTGTTCTTCGAGAACACCAACCAGAACCTGCAAGGCAAGAAGTTCGAGTACGACGACTTCCAGGACGGTTCGCGCCAGAAGCGCACCCTGGGCGGCAAGTTCTCGGAGAAGACCTGGGGCGCGACCCTGACCGGTCCGATCATCAAGGACCGGCTGTTCTTCACCGCCAACTACGAGAAGTTCGAGCGCGTCGAGCCGTCGCTGACCGGCCCCGTAGGCTCGGGCATGCCCAATGAAGTTCCGGGGATCACCGTCGCCCAGGCCGAGCAGGTGCGCGAGATCATCAAGCGCGTCTACGGCTACGACCCGCTGGGCTATTCGGCCTCGCAGTTCCGCAATCTCGACGAGAAATACTTCATCAAGCTGGACTGGAACATCAGCGAGCGCCACCGCGCCACCGTCTCCTACCAGCGCACCTACGGCTCCAACCTTAACGCCTCGGGCAACACCCTGACGGGCGCCTCGACCTCGCTTGGCCTGCTGTCGAAGTGGATCGAGCGCGAGAACAATCTCGACGTCTACAAGGCCCAGCTGTTCTCGAACTGGACCGACAACTTCACCACCGAGCTGTCGGCCTCGTACAAGAAGATGGACAACCCCTCGACGCCGCTGGCGGGCACGGACTACGCCCAGTTCCGGGTGTTCGTGAACGGCGCGGGCGTGGGCCCCAGCATCTATGCCGGCACCGACGCCTCCTACCAGGCCAACGAGCTGACCACCTACCTGCAACAGTACCGCGCCAAGGGCGTCTACACCCTCGGCGCCCACAAGATCACCGGCGGCTATGAGCGCGAGGCGCTGAAGATCTGGGACGTCTTCGTCCAGAACGCCAACGGCGCCTACGTCTTCGACTCCATCGCCGATCTGGAGGCCAGGCGGGCCTCGTCGCTGGCCTACGCCAACGCCGGCGACAACATCAAGGCCCACGGCGGGGCCACGATCCACTCGGCCATGAACACCGTCTACCTGCAGGACGAGTGGGCGATCCTGCCGAACCTGACCCTGAAGGCGGGCCTGCGCTACGACTGGTTCGAGCAGAGCGACAGCCCGCAGGCCAACCCCGTGATCATGGCCCGCTATGGTCTGGACAACAGCGCCAACCTCGACGGCAAGCATCTGCTGCAACCGCGCTTCGGCTTCAACTGGCAGCCGGACACGACCCTGACGGTCTATGGGGGCGTCGGCCTGTTCGGCGGCGGTTCGCCCACGGTGTGGACGGCCAACACCTTCTACAACACCGGCATCGTGCTGGGTAACGTCAACTGCGCCCGCTCCGCCACGACCAGCGCCGCGTGCCTGGCGGGGCTGAACAATGTCGACGCCAAGACCGTCAATCCGGCCGTCCAGCAGCTCAACACCGCCAGCGCGGCGACAGGGCAGGGGCTGACCAACATCCTGGATCCCGACTTCAAGCCGCAGTCGTCGTGGAAGGCCTCGATCGGCGTCCAGAAGTACTTCGACCTGGGGCGCTTCGGCGGCGACGACTGGCGGGTCAGCGCCGAGTACATCCGCACCGAGGTCAAGGACGCCGTCACCTGGCGCGACCTCTACAGCGAGGCCAATCCCGGCCCGACCGCGCCCGACGGCCGTCCGACCTTCCTGCGCGGCCGCGACAACCGCTACGACATCTTCGTCACCAACACCGGCAAGGGCCACACCGACCAGCTGGGCCTGGCGCTGGGCAAGCGCTGGTCCGACGGCTGGCTGGACGGCCTGGACGCCCAGCTGTCGCACACCTACATCAACTCCAAGGACGTCAACCCGGGCATCAGCACGGTGGCGGCGGCCAACTACAACGGCGTGGCGACCGACGATCCCAACGACCCGGCCCTGGCGACCTCGAACTACGAGTTCCGCAACCTCTCCAAGCTGTCGCTGAGCTATCGCCGCGAGTTCTTCTCGGGCTATCGCACCGGGATCAGCCTGTTCGCCCAGCGTCGTTCGGGCCTGCCGTTCAGCTACACCTTCGACGTCGGCGCCAACGCCGCCCAGCCCGGCGACGTGCTGGTGGGCGAGAACGGCTCGAACGCCTCGCGCAATCGCCAGCTGCTCTACGTGCCCAAGACCCAGAACGGCCTGGTCACCGCCACCAGCGACCCGATCATCTCCTACGCCCCGGGCTTCGACTTCGCCGCCTTCAACGCCTTCCTGCAAAAGACCGGCCTGATCGACTACGCCGGCAAGATCACGCCGCGCAACGCCTTCAAGTCTCCCGAGGTGACCACGATCGACGTGCGCCTCAGCCAGGAGGCCCCGGCCTTCTTTCCGCACGCGGCCAAGGCCGAGATCTATGTCGACATCGAGAACCTGGGGAACATGCTCAACAACAAGTGGGGCGTGATCCAGCAGGTGCCCAACCCCTACGTCTCGTCGAACATCGTGGCCCGCAACTGCCAGTTCGCCGGCGTCGCCTGCGCCGCGGGGCAGGGGAATTTCTACCAGTTCGACAAGTTCACGTCGAAGGCCGCCACCAGCTTCAACACCCAGTCCGTCTGGCAGGTGAAGCTCGGCGTCCGCTACAAGTTCTAGAGGCCGATATGAGCGATCGCATGTTCAACTCCCCCACCGTTTCCGCCGCCCCGACGGCCGATCTCTCCCGCCGCGCCCTGCTGGGCGCGGGCGGCCTGGCGGCGGGGGCTCTGGGCCTCGCCGCCTCGGCCCCTTCGGCTTCCGCCGCCGCCCCGGCCAAGGGGCCGGCGGCGGGCGCGACGTACTTCCTGCGCAACGTCCGCCTGGAGACCGGCTACGAGCGCGAGGGCGACGAGGTCGTCGCCACCCGCACCGAGCTGAAGACCCTCAAGATCGAGAAGGGGGCCATAGCCGCCGTCCTGCCCGCCGGCGCGGCGATCCCGCCCGGCGCGGTGGTGCACGACGCCGGCGGCCTCCTGATGCTGCCGTCGTTCCGCGACATGCACATCCACCTCGACAAGACCTTCTACGGCGGTCCCTGGCAGGCGCCGCGCAAGCGCAAGGGCGGCATCGCCGGCCAGATCAAGCTGGAGCAGAAGCTGCTGCCCGAGCTCCTGCCGACGCTGGAGCCCCGCGCCGAGGCCCTGGTGGCGCTGCTGCAGGGCTATGGCACGACCTTCGCCCGCAGCCAGTGCAACGTCGACCCGGTGATCGGGACCAAGCACGTCGAGAAGCTCAAAGCCGCCCTCGACCGCCACCAGCCCGACTTCGGCTACGAGATCGTCGCCTTCCCGCAGCACGGCTTCGCCAGCATCGGCCTGGAGCAGCAGATGCGCCAGGCGGTGCGGGCGGGCGCGGCCTATGTCGGGGGCATCGATCCCACCACCGTCGACGGCGGCATGGAGCGCTCGGTAGACCTCATGATGCAGGTGGCGCTGGACGAGAAGGCCGGGGTCGACATCCATATCCACGAGCCGGGCGAAAGCGGCGTGGCCGCCATATCGCGCATCACCGACATCACCGCCCGCAACCCGGTGCTGAAGGACCGGGTGACGATCAGCCACGGCTTCTCGCTGATGTCGCTGGAAAAGCCGGCCCTGACGGAGCTTGCCGGGCGCATGGCGGCGGCGGGCGTTTCGGTGGCCTCCACCGTGCCGTTCGGCGGCCGGGTGATGCCGATCCCGGCCTTGCAGGCGGCGGGCGTCAGGGTGTTCACCGGCACCGACAGCGTCATCGACCACTGGTCGGTGTTCGGCAGCGGCGACGTGCTGGAGAAGGCCAAGCTGGCCTGCCAGCTCTACGGCTGGTCCGACGAGCAGGCTATCGGCCAGGCGCTGAAGATCCCCACCGGCGGGATCACGCCGCTGTCGCCGACGGGCGAGCAGCAGTGGCCCAAGGCGGGCGATGCGGCCGACTGCGTGTTCGTCGACGCGGCCAGTTCCGCCGAGGCGGTCGCCCGCCTGACGCCTCGTCAGGTCGTCCTGCATCGCGGCGTCGTGGCGGCGGGCGGGTTCAAGGCCTCCCGCGCCTGATCCCGGATCGACCCGCTCCGTCTAGGCGACGGGGCGGGTCGGCGCCGGCCGGTCCCTCCGCCCCGTGTCCCTGCGCGCCGCGGCGTTGCGCACCGGTCGCCAGGGCTTTCCTTACTCGATCCTGTCCAGGCCGAGGGCAGTCTGGTCCACCGTCGCCGCCGCCAGTTCGGCGCGGGTCGTGGCGATGCGAGCCCTGGCCTCGACCAGGCGGACGGCTGCGTCGGTTGCGGTCTCCTCGCGCTGGTTGACCAGGAAGAAATCGCTGGAGCCCAGTTCGAACCGGCGTCGCTCGGCCGCCGCCAGCCGCTCGGCCAGGTCGCGCTCCTGCTCGGCCGCCTTGGCCAGGCGTTCGGCTGCATGCAGGGCAATGCCGATCCCTTCCACCTCGACGGCGATCTGGTCGCGCAGGAAGCGTCCGCGGGCTTGCAGCGCATCGATCTCGGCGCGGGTTTCGTCGAGCTTGCCCCTGGCCGCCCGGTTCTGGAGCGGGATCGAGAAGCGAAAGCCGACGACCGCTTCGGTCGGCGTGCGGCTGGGGCCGCCCAGTCCTTCGGAGCCGATATCCTTGCCGATCTCCAGCCGCAGGTCGAAGCGGGGCCTCAGGTCGTTCCGCGCCAGCGCGAGACGGGCGTGCGACTGGTCCACGCGCGACAGCAGGGTTTGCAGGTCCGGGCGCGCGGCGGCGGGATCGGTGTTCGTGGCCGAGGCCTGGACGCCGGCGAGCGCGCTGGCCGCGGTCGGCAGCCGGCCTTCGTCCGCTACGATCGGTCGGCCCTCGGCGTCGCGGTAGTAGAGCGACAGCGCGTTGGCTGCGACCTGCAGGTCGCCTTCGGCGCGCACCACCAGCGCGCGGCGGCGCACCAGGTTCTGCTCGTTCTCGGTCAGCAGGATCTGCGGCTTCGCGCCCAGCTGAACCTGCCGCTCGATCCCGCCGCGACGGCTCTGCGCCAGGGCCATCAGATCGCGATAGGCCTTCAGCCGCCAGCCCGCGGCGATCCAGTTCTGATAGGCGATGACAGCACGCGTCTGCACGCCGATCGCCACCGCCTGGCGCTCGAAGCGGGCGATGTCGATGTCGGAGGCGGCGAGCGTGCGGCGCGTGCGGCGCTCGTCGACCAGGCGG
The DNA here is from genome assembly GCF_002858925.1 of Caulobacter zeae. GTDB lineage: Bacteria > Pseudomonadota > Alphaproteobacteria > Caulobacterales > Caulobacteraceae > Caulobacter > Caulobacter zeae. The sequence goes on along the minus strand of NZ_PJRS01000034.1, from coordinate 122,635 downwards.
TCGCGCAGCAGCGCGTAGAGCACGCCGATCTTGGCCTCGCCCAGTTCGTTGGTGTGGGCCTGGTCCTCATAGACGGGGAAGTCGCCGCGCGAGAGACGATAGGTGCCGTAGACATAGCCGCCATTGTCGCCGAACGGTCGCGTGGCGCGCGCCTCAACCTGGTCGCCGTCATAGTAGCCGAGCGCGCGCGAACGACTTTCGACGGAGAACACCGTGTCGAAGGCGCCTTCGGCGGTCAGGGCGCGGCTCCTGGCCTGTCGCTCACGCGCCAGCTGCTCGACGATCTGCGGCGAGGCGCGCGCAGAGGCGGCGAGCAGTTCGGCAAGGGTCAGCGGCGCGGCGCTCTGCTCGGCGGCGGGCGACGCCTGGGCGTGCGCGAGGCCAGGCGTCGAGCAGAGCAGCGCGAGGGTGATGGAAAGTCGAAGCATCACTTGGCCTTGGCCGCGTCCTTGCCGTCGCCCTTGGCCGGGGCGCCGGCGTTGGTCCCGGCGACCTGGCCGAAGTCGAGCGGGAAGTCGTTGAGCTGGCGCCAGAGTTCGTAGCCGACCGAAACCGTCTCGCCCTGCACCCAGCCGCGAACCTTGCCGCCCAGCCTGGCGAACCGCTGGTCGGGCCAGGCGGTCTTGCCGGGCATGGGCTCGACGAGAATGCGGAACAGGCCCGACGGCGCGGCCGTCGGATCGATCGAGCGGACGCGGCCGTCGAACAGGCCCTGGGCCACCGCCGGCCAGCCGCTGAACTGGATCGCCGGCCAGCCTTCGAACTCGAGCCGGACCGCGCGCCCGGGATGAACCAGCGGCACGTCGCGCCCGTCGATGAACAGCTCGACCACCCGTTCGGTATTCTCCGGGGCGACCACGGCCAGCACCGTGCCGGCCGACACCAGGCCGCCGCCGGCGGCGGCGTTGATGTTCTGGATGCGCCCGCTGCGGGGCGCGCTGACCATCTGCGCGGACTGGCGGTTCAGCTGCACGTCGATGCGGTTGAGCTTGGCGCGCGCCTCGGCCAGCTTGGCCCCGGCGTCGGCAACCTTGATCTGGGCCTGTTCGAAGTCACGGCGCGCGGCCAGGCCCTCGGCCAGCAGCTGGCGCGTGCGGCCGACGTCGATATTGGCTACCGACTGGGACTGGCGGACAGCCGCGATCTCGGCCTCGACCTGCGCGCGCTCTTCGGCCAGGCGTGTCAGGAGGTTCGGATCGAGGTCGGCGATGCGGGCGATCGGGTCGCCGGCCTCGACGTGCTGGCCGTCCTGTACGTACCAGCGCTCGACCCGGCCGCCGACCAACGCCGAGACGTCCTGGGCGCGATCGGTGGGATCGGGGGCAGCCACCAGGCCTCTGCCCTGGGCGGTCTGCATCCAGGGCACGAAGAGCAGGATGGCCAGCGAGGCGACGATGCCGGCGGCGACCATCCAGCCCAGCGCCACGACCAGGCGGGGCGGGCGCTGCTGCGCCAGCGTCCTGAAGTGGGAAAGGTGCTCAGGACGGTAGGGCATGGGCTTCCCCTCGGTTGGCGAGGTGGTCCTGAAGTTCGGCGAGCGAGGCGAAGCGGCGTTGCTCGGAGAGCCCAAGGTGCAGCCAGCCGTCGAGGGCCATGTCCTCGGGTCGCCCGGTGAACAGCAGGGTGGTGGCGCCGCGCGCCTTGAGCACCCCGAGAACGGCGGCCAGGGTCCGCGAGGGCAGGAGGTCGTACAGCTGTCCCAGCACCAGCAATTTGGGCTCGACCAGCAGGGCGTTGGCAAGGCGCAGCGCCATCATCGACCCCAGGCTGAGGGGGTGACCGGTCGCGGCCAGCGGCGTGTCCAGGCCCTTGGGCAACTGGGCGACGCGTTCCTGAAGTCCGACCACGGCCAGCGCTTCGAGCATTCGGGTCGCCGAAACGTCGGCGGCGGCCATCGCCAGGTATTCCCGGATCGTCACTTCTGCGATGGTCGGCCGGTTGAGCACCAGCACCTGCGAGCGCAGCAGGTACATGTCGAGGGCGTCGAGGTCGGCACCGCCGATCGATACGAGACCGCGCTCGGGATGGACGTGGCGCTTCAGCACCAGGGCCAGCTTGCGCTCGGCGCCCGGGTCGGCGGCGACCACCAGCTGTTCGCCCGCGGCGAGGGCGAAGTCGAAGCGCGCGTCCTCGAGCTTGACGTCCATCAACCGCAGGGCGCCGTCGCTCGGCGCGCCCGCGCCGCGGGCCGGAGGCTTCTCCTGCGGGATGGAGAACAGCAGGGACAGCTCTTCGGCGCTGGCGACAAGGTCGTAGAAGGTGTCGAGGTAGTAGCCCAGCTGCGAGACGCCGTAGAACACGCCCGAAAGGATCAGCTCGGCGGCCACCAGCTGTCCGATCGACAGCTCGCCGCGCAGGATCAGGTTGCCGCCGAGCATCAGCAGGGCGGCGCTGGCCAGGGCGTAGATCAGCAGGTAGCTCAGGGTCTGGGCGAAGCTGGAGCGGAAGTAGCGCTTGTGCGCGCCCACATAGGCGGCGGTCATGGCTTCCGACCGGTCCATGGCGAAGGCCAGGTGGCGGCTGGACTTGTAGAAGCCGTTGGAGCCGCCGACGCTTTCGAGCCAGCGCGCGGCGTCGTGCTTGGCGTGGCTGAGCGCCACCGCGCCGGTGATCGCGCCGCGCCGCCAGACCAGCCAGACTAGCACGACCGCGACGACCAGCACGACGTTGAAGGCCAGGAAGAACGGGTGGTAGAAGCTGGTCACCGTCAGGCCGACCATCCCTTGCAGCAGGATGGTGAAGGCGCCGATGACCAGGCCCGGCACGGCCTTCTGGACGACGGTGAGGTCGAAATAGCGATTGAAGAGATCGCCGCGGCTGGCGTCTCCGAAGAACGGGTTCTGGGCGTGGACGGCCCTGATCGTGATCTCGGCCACCACCCGCGCGAACACCCGGCGCTCGAACGCCGCCATCAGGTAGACCCGCAGCGCGCTGAGGGCGGCCACGATCAGCAGCAACGCCAGCAGCACGCCCGACAGCGTCCATAGGGGCGCGGGCAGGGCGATATTGGCCACGCTGTTGATCAGCAGTTGCACCGAGATCGGCGTGGCGAGCGACATCAGGCCGATGGCCAGGGTGTAGACGATGCCGAGCTTCACATAGGCGACGTCGGGACCCACGATCTCCGATAGCCACCTTGTCGCTTCCCTGAATCCGATACGTTCGCTCGTCGCCACGTCCGCCTCTGCCTGATCTCGCTGACGAACGCCTTGTCCCATGCCGCGAGGTCGGCGAGCCGGGGCCTGCGGAGCATTGGAGGCAAAGCATTCACCCCGAGGTGGGCGATACACCGGCGGCGGATTCCGCATCCCATCAATGGCGTTACAAAGTGTGTACGCGCGAGCCTTGCAAATCCCGGCGATGAAGGCGCGCGCGGTGACCGGGATCGGCGCGGGAATACTGGCCGCGACATGCCAGTCCGTGTCGCACGGGACGATCTCGAGTGCGCAGCCTGCCGGGCCTTTGTTCAAACGACCAACGACCAAAGTCTAGGCTGGGGTCTATGCTTGGCCGGATGGGCGGCGCGCAGTTCGTTGTGTGCGATAAGATGGACCGATCCTACACAGCCCATGGGGACCAGGTACGCCTTCAGTCGTCGAAGGTCGTGACGCTCAAGGCAGGCGCCTGTTTCATTGCAGGCTATCCTAACGGGCGAGTTTTGCGTCGCTCCAGGGTCTGGACGCCCTGGATCGCCGCGTCGAGCGCCACTGGAGGCTGGCCGCGAGGCCGGGGCTTGCTGCGGGCGAGCAGGCGACCGTCGCCATAGATCAGGAACCGCACCGCGCCGGCCGTCGCCGGCGAGGCGTCGTCTACGCCGACGCTTACCGAGAAGCGCTTGAACGTCGCTTCGGTGCGCACTTCCAGGCGGGAGTTCGCCAGCAGGCCGATCCCGTGCGGAGCGGCGCGTCCCGCGACCCGTAGCGTCGGCCGGCTTGTCGCCGGGATTGAACAGGGCCACCGCCGTGCGGCCGCTTAGTGTCTTGACCAGGATCTGGACCTCGCCCTGGTGAGCCACCACAGCGGCCTGGTTGCCCAGCGGTTCCTGGTTGACGGCGATGGGGTCGGCGTTGCCCCAGGTGTCGAGCAGGGACTGGGGCGCATCGCGCAGGTCATAGCCGATCAGCAGCGGCGCATTGACCATGGCCCACAGCGTAAAGTGGCTCCTGGCTTCGGCTAGGTGGGCCTAGTCGAAGCCCCATTCGCCGAAGAACAGGCCGATGTCCTGGTCGACGTGACCTTCCAGTCCGACCTCGCGCTCCAGCGCGGTTCCCACCGGCAGGTTCGGCGACTTCAGGTCCCAGGCCTGCGAGCAGACGTTGCGGCCGACGTCGGTATAGATGCCGGCCTTGAAGCCCATGGCGTGCAGGCGGTCGACGAAGGGCTTGAACGAGGCCTCGCCGCCGTCCCTGGACGCGACGCTCGGGAACAGCCACCAGCCGTCGTCGAGATTGACGTATCGGTAGCCGAGCCTCGCCAGCCCCGTGTCGCGCAGGGCCTGGGCCGAGCCCATGACCTTGGCCTCGTCCCCCTCGGTGCGGAAGGCGTTCCAGGCGTTCCAGCCCATAGGCGGGGTGACCGCCGCGCCCACGCGCGGCGTGATCCAGCGGCCGGTCGGCTTCAAGCCGTCCTGGGCCAGTGCGGGCGAGACGGCGAGAAGGCTGGCCGCAGAGGCGATCAGGAGGTGTCGCAGCATGCTCATTCGAACTCCGGACCGAAGCTGGTGCGCCAATGGGGCATGGGGCCGCCAGGGGAAAGGCGGCGCTCGGCGGCGGCCGAGCGGATCAGCGTCAGCAGGTCGACGATCATCGCGTGCATCAGTTGCGCGGCCTCGTCGGCCTGGCGTCCCAGGATCGCGGTGACCAGCGCCTCGTGGCGGGCCAGGGCGACCTTGCGTTCCTGGCGACCGCTGGCGAAGCGGATCGAGATCCGCAGCGCCGTGCTCACCAGGTCCTGCAGGCCGACGTAGAACGGATTGCGCGTGGCGTTCAGGATCGCGGCGTGCAAGGCGATCTCGGCCCCGAGCGGGTCGTCGAAACCGGCGTCGGCCGCCTTCAGGCGCGCCATCGCCGCACGGATCTCGCGCTGGCCCGCGCCGGTGGCGTGGCTCGCGGCCAGGGCGGCGGCGGCCGGCTCGACGCCGAGACGCATCTCGGTGAACTGCGACAGGTGCCGCAGCGTCGACTTGCGCTCCAGCATCCAGCGCAGCACGTCGGGGTCCAGCACATTCCACCTGGCCTGAGGCTCGAGCGCCGTGCCTTGCCTGGGGCGGCCGCTGAGCAGCCCCTTGGCGACCAGCATCTTCACCGCCTCGCGCGTCGCCGTCCGGCCGGCGCCGTGCTTCATGCCCAGCTCCCGCTCGGTGGGAAAGTCGGCGTTGTCGTACGCGCCCGCGACGATCGCCTGGCCGATCTGTTCGACCAGGCTATAGGTCAGGCTCAGTCCTTGCGTGTTGCGCATCCTGTTGTCGCCCCCGCGACGCGTCAGGCGGGACGTCTGGCGCCCTTGCGGGCGACATAGATCGGCGTCTGCCGGGGAAGCGCGCGCGCCGCACGCGGCGTCGGGCCGCCGACCTGGCCGATGGCCAGTTCGCCGAACCAGGGCGTGCTGAGGCGCGTACGATCGGCCCCGACCAGCAGGCCGGCCATACCCTTGGCGTAGAGCCTGTTCTCGGCGGTCAGCACGACCTGGTCATTGACGAGGCCAGTGATACGGCTGCCTTCGAACCGCAGCGAGAGCTTGATCCACCGGCCGGGTGCGACCCCGGCCAGCATCGTGTCGCCCAGAACCAGCTCGCCGCCTTCGCCGTCGAACGTGCCGGCCTTGATCTGGGCCTGCTGCTCGGCGTCGCCAACCAGGGCCTTGGGATCCTTCTTGCCGCGAATGGCTACGAGCCGGCAGCGGCCATCGTGGGCCAGCTCCAGGAAATAGCCCTTCGGGATGAAGCCGTAGCCCGTGCCGACGTGGTTGATCCGGCCCATGACGGCGGCGGTGTCGCCTGGGTTGAGCCAGACCTTGGTCGAGACCTCGTAGTCGTCCCAGGTCGCGTCGCCGAGAATGGTGTAGGGCCGCCAGTCCGGGGCCCAGGAGATGGTCGGGACCGGGACTACCTGGCGCAGGCAGCGGCCCTTGTCGTCAGGGCGGTCGGCCAGCTCGAAGGCGCCGGCGACGTCGGCGGTGTAGCGCGGCAGCCAGCCGTGGGCGGCTGGTGAAGCGTAGGTCTCGAAGGTCTCGCGGTAGGGGAAAGGGAAGGGCGCGGGCTTGGGGATCGCCTCGAAGCTTCCTTTCTGCTGCCCGCGCGTGGTCGACAGCGAGTAGATCGCGTGCGGCTCCACGGCCAGGCTCACCACGCCGTCGACGGGCGTCAGGTCGGCCAGGCGAACGAACTGCTCGGCGGCGGTGCTGCGCCATACGCAAAGCGGTTTGGACGACAGGCCCTTGCCGACCTCGATCCGGACGGTCTGGGCCTGGGTCGCGCCCTGGGTCTCGACCACCAGGCTGTAGTCCGCGCCCGGCGACTTCAGGGTCGTGTAGGAGCCGCCCCCAGGCAGCATGCCGCTGCCGCCGTCGAGATAGGTCCAGCCGATCTCGGTGAACTGGCCGTAGTGCGCGTAGCCCCACAGCGCCTCGCGCACCCGGTAGTGGCCGCTCCACGGCTCGTGGGCCAGCACGGTGGCCGGGTCCTCCGAATAGGGTTCGAGCGGATAGAGGCCGGCGATGTCGTACCAGTTCACGACCCTGGTCGCGCCGCTCAGGATCCAGTTGTGGTTGAAGGCCCGGACGATGCCGATCGCGCAGTCGAAACCCTTCAGATAGATGTGGTCCTCGGTGTTCCAGATCGGCTTGCCCATGGCCCTGGCCATAGCCTGCTGCTCGGCGGTGGCGTGGGCGTTGGCGTAGAAGACGTGGGCGCTGATGACGTCGATGGCGTCGCGCAGCTCGGCGTCGGTCGTCATGTCCTTGACGAAGTCGAGCTTGTCCTTGGGCCAGTTGTCGAAGGCGTGGACCTTCACCTTGGAGAAGCCCTTGGCGTTCAGCGTGCGGCGCAGGGCTTTGACGAAGGCGTAGTCCTGGCCCTTCTCGTTGCGGCAGCCGATGGCGTCCAGCTCAAGCCCGTGGGCGCCGCGCAGGCCCTCCAGCCATTTGACGTAGTAGTCGACGGCGTCCTGGGACCAGAACTTGCCGCCGCCGATCCAGCCCGGAGCGCTCCACGCCGTGGCGTCCAGAGACAGGGCCGGATTGCGCTTCTTGGCCTCCTGCAGGATCCACCAAGTGTAGCCGCGCTCGTAGCTCAGGTCCTCGCGGGTGTGCATGTGGCTGGGCATTGACCCCTGGGTCGAGTTGCCGTCGCCGGGGATCTCGGCCAGCAGGGCGCTGACCGAGGCGCCGAACTTGGGCCTGTACAGCAGGTCGAGGATCTGGCTGCGTTGCGGCTCGGGATAGTCCTTCAGCAGCACGGCCGTGGCCCCGCCGCCGTTGACCACGCCGATGCCGTCGAACCGTGCGCCGCCGGCGTCGCCGCGCAGCCTGATTGCGTGGGGCGAGGCGGATTGGGCCAGGGCCCGGCTCAGCGGCGCCAGGCACAGCAGCGAACCGGCCGCCAGCAGGTGCCGGCGGCGCGACGGGTCGAAATCGCCACGCCGATCAGCGGCCGCTTGGCCGCGCGCGCTCACGCGCTCCATTGTTCCCTCTCCCAATTCTTATGTCGTGAACGCCGAGCTGGCTCGGTGTTCGCCGGTCTCCATCGACGTTGATCGCGATGGTGCATCCCGAGTGTTTCGCGCGGCGCGGGCCGTGAAAAACCGTCTCGCCCCTGAGGGTGTATGACCAGCTTATTGCACGCTCTAAGTGAGTGGGCAAGCCATTCATAGGACAAATGCTATTGTTATCCCAGGTCTCAAGTCATGAGATAAAACAGAAGGATAACGCTGTCATTTTTGGCATTTTCTGAGAGCGCGAGCCCTATCTTCAAGAGGCGGATAGGCGATCGCACGATGCAAAATCGGCGAATTTCTGAAGCGCCAGAGATGTAGTGGTATGACCAATAAGCCTGTCCTGAACCCTGCTCCCCGGCCCGCAGGTGGTCGCTTGATCGGGCTGCGGGTTTCATTCCCTCTGGCGGGGCGGCCGGGGTGGTGTTCGGCCTTGGCCAAGAATGCTGAAAGCCGGCCCGCGTGCGGCTAGAAAGAAGCAAGCCGCCAGCCGGGAGCACAGAGATTCGGACCATGCGGGCAGCGACCCCCCACAAGAGCGTCACCGACACCATCGTCCAGGATCTCGGCGCGGCGATCGTGACGGGACGCTACGACGGCGCGCCATTCCCGACCGAGCAGGAGCTGGCCGACAGGTACGGCGCGGCGCGGACGGTCACTCGTGAAGCCGTCAAGATGCTGGTCTCCAAGGGCCTGCTGTCGTCCCGGCGCCGGCGCGGCATCGTCATCGAGAGCGAGGACAGCTGGAACCTGCTCGATCCGGACGTGATGCGCTGGATGTTGCAGCGGGAGTTCTCGCTCGACCTGCTGATCGAGTTCACCGAGATCCGCCTGAGCATAGAGCCCGGCGCGGCGGCGCTGGCGGCCAAGCGCGCCGATGGCGACCAGCGGGCCGCCATCGACCTTGCGGTCAAGCGCATGTTCGCCGCTGATCAGGGGGAAGACGATCCATTGCTGTCGGATATCGCCTTCCACGTCGCGGTGCTGCGCGCTAGCGGCAACCGCTTCTACCGCCAGCACTGCGAGCTGATCGACACGGCCCTGCGCTTCAGCATCCGCAAGACCAACGATCTCAAGGGCGTACGCTTCGCCAGCGCCGAGGATCACAAGCGCGTCGCCGACGCGATCCTGGCGGGCCACGTGCGCGAAGCCGAGACCCGCATGCGCGATCTCATCGGCGGCGCGCTCGATCTGATGCAGCGCAGCCGCGACGAGGAGCGTCGTCGGGAGCGGCGCTGAGGGCGGGAGGAGGGCGACGCGCGCCCATCGCCTAGAGCTTCGCCAGCCGCCCGCCGTCGGCGATCAGTTCCGCGCCCGTGACGAAGCGGGCTTCGTCGCTGAGCGCGAAGGCCACGAGCGCGGCGATGTCCTCCGGCTGGCCGACGTCCTGGGGATCGAGGACCTCGAGGCCCGACTTGATGTTCGGACTGTCGCGCAGCATCGGCGTGTCCACCGCGCCGGGCAGGACGCAGTTGGCGCGTATGCCGCGGGCGCGGCCCTCGATCGCCGCCGTGCGGGCCAGCGAGGTCAGGGCCGCCTTGGCCGCCGCGTAGGGGCCGACCAGGGCCGAAGTCTGGCGGGCGTGGATGCTCGAGACGTAGACGAGGCCGCCGCCGTCCTGCATGTGGTTGAAGGCCTGCCGCGTGAAATAGGCCGCGGCGTAGAAGTTCACCGCCATGATCCGCTCCCAGTCCTGGCCGGTGAGCGCTTCCAGGCCCTTGTAGATCATCGCGCCGGCGACGCTGACCACGCCGTCGACCCGGCCGAAGCGCTGGATGGCGGCCTCGAAGGCGGCCGCGGCCTCGGCCTCCACGCTGACATCCTGCGCGCGAACCAGCAGCCGCTCTGGGGCGGCCACGGCCGCCTGGGTCGCGGCCAGCGCCCCGGCGTCACGGTCGATCAGCACCAGGTTGGCGCCTTCGTCGTGCAGGCGTCGAGCGCAGGCCTGGCCGATGCCGCCGCCGGCGCCGGTGACGATGATGGTCTTGCCCGAAAAACGCATGCTCACCACTCCCGTAGGCCGCCGTCAGGGCCGCGCCACGCCGGATTGCGCCAGGCGGGCGCGTCGCGGCTGAGGCGGCGGACCTTTTCTTCGTCGATCTCGACGCCCAGGCCGGGGCCGGCGAACGCCTCGACCGTCCCATCCTTCACAGCGAAGATCTCGGGGTTGAGCATGTAGGACAGAAGATCGTGGCCGTCGGTGTTGTAGTGTATGCCCAGCGACATCTCCTGGATCACGAAGTTGGGCGTCGTCAGCGCCAGCTGCATGCAGGCGGCCAGGGCGATGGGGCCCAGCGGGCAGTGAGGGGCGATGGCGACGTCATAGGCCTCGGCCATGGCCGCGATCCGGCGAACCTCGGAAATCCCGCCGGCATGGCTGAGATCGGGCTGGAGGATGTCGATCGAGGCCGAGGTCAGGAACGGCTTTACGTCCCAGCGGCTGTAGAGCCGCTCGCCCAGCGCGATGGGCACGGCGGTCTGCAGGCTGAGCTGGGCGATGGCCTCGGGGTGCTCGCTGAGCAGCGGCTCCTCGACGAACAGGGGGCCCAGCGGCTCCAGGGCCTTCACAAGTTGCCGGGCCATCGGCTTGTGCACCCGGCCGTGAAAGTCGACCCCGGCGTCCAGGCCTTCGGCGCGCACGGCCGCGAGGCAGTCGACCGAAGCTGTGAGGGCGCCGGGGCTGTCCAGCCAGCCCAGGTCCTCGACGCCGTTCATCTTGACTGCCTTGAAGCCCTGCGCCTTGCGCACGCGCGCGGCCTCGACGACCTCGCTGGGGCGGTCGCCGCCGATCCAGGCGTAGACCGGGATCCGATCGCGGACGCGCCCGCCCAGCAGTTGGTGCACCGGGGCCTTCAGGGCCTTGCCCTTGAGGTCCCATAGCGCCTGATCGAGACCCGACAGGGCCGACATCAGCACCGGGCCGCCGCGATAGAAGCCGAGGCGATAGGCGGTCTGCCAGATGTCCTCGATGCGGTCTGGATCGGCGCCGATGAAGCGGTCGCGCAACGAGGCGAATGCGCCTTCGACGGCTTCGCTGTGACCTTCGAGCGAGGCTTCGCCCCAGCCGACCAGGCCGTCGTCGGTCTCGACGCGCACGAACAGCCAGCGGGGCGGCGCGGGGAAGGTCTCGATGGACCTGATGGCGGCGCCCGGCGTTGCTTGCGCTCTGGCGTGTGCTGGGTCGTGGAGCATGAACGTCCTCGCGGGAGTGGCGCGAGAATGCGCCGGACCCCCCTTGTCGTCGCTTGAATGGCGAGCCTGGTTGTCCTCTGTCAAGAATATATAATACAAATAAGACGGCGAGGGGATCTGGAGATCGGCTTGGAGGCGTAGTCTGGCCGGTAGGTCCGGGCTCGAAGTCCAGCCTTGGCCTCCTGCATTGCCTGAAGCTGAGTGACGGGAAACGCTACTGGGTAAAATAAGTAATACAAATAGGTTGACGGGGAAGCGACCTCGCGGATTATGACCGCGAAAGGCGGGCCCGTCGCGACTCCGACGGTTACACGCCAGAGCAAGGGGGCGCGTACGGATGCACACAATGTCGAGCGGCCGGGATGAGCAGGCTGCTTCCGGCCAGCTGAACCTCGCCTACATCTGGACGATCTCGAGCGTGGCGGCGCTGGGCGGATTGCTGTTCGGCTACGACTGGGTGGTGGTTGGTGGCTCCAAGCCGTTCTACGAGCCCTACTTCAACCTGACGAGCGAGGCTCAGGTCGGCTGGGCCAACAGCTGCTCGCTGCTGGGCTGCCTGCTGGGCTCGGTGTTCAGCGGCCTGGTCAGCGACCGGATCGGCCGCAAGAAGCTGCTGATCATCGCTGCGGTCCTGTTCGGCGTATCGTCGATCCTGACCGGCTGGGCGCAGGGGTTCTCGACCTTCGTGCTCTGGCGGATCGTCGGCGGCGTGGCCATCGGCGTCGCCTCCAACATCTCGCCGACCTATATCGCCGAGATCAGCCCGGCCGCCTGGCGCGGGCGACTGGTCACCCTCAACCAGCTGACCCTGGTGGTCGGAATCCTGGCCGCGCAGGTGGTCAACATGCTGATCGCCGGGGATGTCGGCGGCGCGATGAGCCACGCGGCCATCCGCGACACCTGGCAGGGGCAGTATGGCTGGCGCTGGATGTTCACGGCCGTGGCCGTTCCCTCGGTCATCTTCTTCTTCTGCGCCTTCCTGGTGCCGGAAAGCCCGCGCTGGCTGCTGAAGGCCGGTCGCCGCGACCGCGCCCTGGCCGTGCTGCGCAAGATCGGCGGCGAAGCCTATGCGCGCGAGGCCTTGGCCCAGATCGAGGCAGGCCTGGAGCGCGAGCGCGCCGAGACGGGCTCGGCCAACGAACTGTTCGCGCCGGCCGTGCTGGGCGTGTTGCTGACCGGCGTCGGCCTGGCGGTCCTGCAACAGTGGAGCGGCACCAACGTCATCTTCAACTACGCCGAGGAGATCTATCGCGGCGCGGGCTACGACCTTGGCGGGGTGATGTTCAACATCGTCATCACCGGCGCGATCAACCTGGCCTTCACCCTGGTGGCGACCGCCACGGTCGACCGGCTGGGACGGCGCACCCTGATGCTGTGGGGCGCGGCGGCGATCGCGGTGATACACGGCCTGCTCGGCGCGGCGTTCTTCCTGGGCATCCAGGGCCCCGTCGTGCTGCTGCTGACCCTGGGCGTCATCGCCGCCTACGCCATGTCGCTGGCGCCGGTGACCTGGGTGCTGCTGTCGGAGATCTTTCCCAACCGTGTCCGCGGGGCGGCGATGTCGATCGCCGTCTCGGCGCTGTGGATCGCCTGCTTTGTGGTCACCTTCACCTTCCCGATCCTCAACCAGCGCCTGGGCGCGGCGGGGACCTTCTGGTCCTACGGACTCGTCTGCCTGGCGGGCTTCATCTTCATCGCGCTGCGCGTGCCCGAGACCAAAGGGCGAACCCTCGAGGAGATCGAGGCCGGCCTGTCACGCCGCCGCGACCGCTGATCCGCCCGCGCCAGAACAGACACCATCAGGAAACGAGCCATGTCCCTTCGCATCCGGACCATCGCCCTGGCTACGGCCTCGGCGCTCGCAGCGGCGATCGCGGCCCAGGCCGCCGACCTGGCGGTGGATGCGACCCGTCCGCCCGCCGCCGTGCGCTCCGAGCACCTGCGCATGGGCGCCGCCACCGCGCCCGACGGCCAGACGCTGGGCGTCAACAACCGCTACCTGACGCGCAACGGCCGGCCCTGGATGCCGGTCATGGGCGAGTTCCACTACACGCGCTATCCGCCCGAGCACTGGGGCGCCGAGCTGGCCAAGATGAGGGCCCAGGGGGTCGACATCGTGGCCACCTACATCATCTGGAACCACCACGAGGAGCGCGCCGGCCAGTTCAACTGGGCAGGAGATCGCGATCTCAAGCGGTTCGTCGAGCTGGCCAGGGCCAACGGCCTGTTGGTGGTGATCCGCATCGGTCCCTGGGCGCATGGCGAGGTGCGCTGGGGCGGCACGCCCGACTGGGTGGTCAACGCCATGCCCACCCGGCGCGACGACCCGGTCTACCTGACCTATGTCGAGCGTTACTGGCGCGAGATCTACAAGCAGGTCGAGGGCCAGCTCTGGAAGGACGGCGGCCCGGTCATCGGCGTCCAGCTGGAGAACGAGTACAACATCGGCGGGCCGGGTGCGGGCGCCGGGCATATCGCCACCCTCAAGGCCCTGGCGCGCAAGATCGGCTTCGACGTGCCGCTCTATACGGTGACCGGCTGGGACAACGCGGTCTATCCCAAGGGCGAGGTCATTCCCGTCTTCGGCGGCTATGCCGACGAGCCGTGGAGCGCCAGGCAGGGCCGGCTGCCGCCCAAGGAAGTCTATGCCTTTCGCTTCGGCAGCAGGGTCGGCGGGGATCTCGGCGCGCAGACGACCTCGCGCAATGCCGGCACGATCGAGAGCGACATGGACGACACGCCGTTCCTGGGCGCGGAGTTCGGCGGCGGCGTGCCGATCATGTATCGCCGCCGGCCCTATCTGTCGCCCGACGACGTGGCGGCCATGCTGCCCGTGCAACTGGGCTCGGGCGCCAATCTCTACGGCTACTACATGTTCCACGGCGGCCGGAACCCGCAGGGCCACACCACCCTGGAGGAGGACGACCGCCAGGGCGGGTACAACGGCATGCCGATCGTCAACTACGACTTCCAGGCGCCGCTGGGCCAGTATGGCCAGGTCCATCCCGTCGCCGACGCGGTGCGCCCATATCACCTGTTCATGAAAGCGTTCGGGGCCAGGCTCGCGCCGATGGAGGTGCAGCGGCCCGCGGCCAGGCTGAGCGGCCGCGACGACGTCGCCACCCCGCGCTGGTCGGTGCGCAGCCAGGGCGACCGGGGCTTCGTGTTCTTCAACAACCACGTGCGGCAGTTCGATACCCCGGTCCAGGCCAAGACCCGCTTCGAGGTCAAGCTGCCGGGTGGTTCGGTCACCTTCCCGAGCCGTGCGGTCGACATCCCCGCCGGCGCCTATTTCATCTGGCCGATCAACCTGGATCTCGACGGGGCCAACCTGGCCTGGGCCAGCGCCCAGCCGCTGACCCGGCTCGAGGACGCCGACGGGCCGCTTTACGTCTTCTCAGCCACCAAGGGCGTGCCGGTGGAGATGGCGTTCTCGGCCGATGTCGAGGTCACGCTGAATGGCAAGCGCCTGAAGGCGGTCGACGGTCGGGTGGTCACCCCGACCCTGACCCCCGAGGGCATGCGTGAACTTTTCGTGCGTCCCCCGGGGGGCAAGCGGGTGCGGATCGTGTTGATCAGCGCCGAGCAGGCCAGGCAGGCCTATGTGCTGCCGTTCGGCGGCAAGGATCGGCTGGTGCTCAGCGCTGACCCGATCTTCGCCGACGAGGCCGGCTGGTCCGTGCGGTCCAAGGCCGATGCGGGTTTCCGGCTGGCGCTGCTGCCCGCGCTCGACGCCGCGCCCCAGGCGAGCCTGCCGCTGCGCCGCGCCAAGGGGCAGGGGCCTTTCCAGGTGTTCGAGGCCCAGGCGGCCACCAAGGCCCTGAGCGCCGAGATCAAGCCGCTGCGCGAGGCCAAGACCTTGCCGCCTTCCGAGATCGGCGGCCGCGCCAAGGCCGTGCTCCAGCCCTATGCCGAGCAGTATGGACGCTCTGGCGCATGGACGCTCAGCCTGCCGAAAGGCGCGCTCGAGGGCTTGAGCGAGGCCTGGCTGGAGATCGACTACGCCGGCGACGTGGCGCGGCTGTTCGACGGCGTCGATATGCTCGACGACCAGTTCTACTACGGCCCCAAGTGGGAGGTCGGTCTCAGCCGCTTCGGCGACCGGCTCGATCGCGATTGGACCCTGACCGTCCTGCCGCTGCGCGCCGACAACCCGCTCTACATCCAGCCCGAGTTGAAGGCGGCGATCCCGGCTGGCGGCCAGGTGGGCGAGGTGACGGGCGTTCGCATCGTTCCCGAGTACGAGCTGCGGCTCACTGCGGCGCGCAAGTGACGGCCAGGCGTTCGTCGCCCGTCCCGGCCGCCGCGCTATTTCTGCCGCCGAGGCGGCGCGCCCAAGGCCAGGCCGATGGCATCGGGCAGGAATGACAGTTTCAGCAGGTCGATCGTGATGAAGAACCCGGCCCCGCCGAGCGGCGCGGGCTGGGCGGGCTGGGGGAAGGCGGCGTAGGGCGCCATCGGACCGCCAGCCGGCCCCTCCAGGCGAGGCATGTCGGTGGTCAGGCCATAGCCGCCGGCGATGGAGATTCCGGGCATGATCCCGAAATTGGCCATGGCGAAGGGCATGGTGACCTGCCCGTCCGGCGAGACCGACAGGGTGAAGTTCAGGCCCAGGGTCATGTTGGGCTCGCCTTCGGCGTTGCGGCTGAAAATGCCCAGGAGATCGTCGGCGCGGAACCCCAGGCGCAGCTGGAACGGGTCGGTGGGCGACTTGGGCAGGTCGTACTGCAGGCCGGTGACCGGAGAGTGCGGGATCAGGCCCAGGACCTTGCCAAAGTCCACGCCCGACAGGCTTTCGCGCCCCTCGGGCTTGGACAGGGTGTAGATCAGCGGCGTGCCCAGGGCGACCGCGCCGACGCTGATGGCCGCGACGCGCTCCGCGCCGCTGGCCCGGTTCCAGATCGGCAGGGCCAGCGACTTGGCCATGCCCAGGGCGTAGCCCGTGGCGGCTTCGTTCTTGCCGAACTCCTCGGCCACCTTCTTCAATCCGTCGCCGACGGCCGTCTTCTCCTCCTCGGCCTTGGCTTCCTTCAGCGGCGGGGAGGGCGCCTCAAGCTGGATCGCCGGGCCGCTGCGCGACTGCTGGATCGTGTGCGCCAGCTCATGGCCCAGAAGCCGGCGGAACTCGTGGTCGCCGGGACGCCAGCGACCGGGCGCCAGGGCGATGTCGCGGCCGGCGGCCAAGCCATGGGCGCCGTAGTCGGCGGCCACCGGCGAGTCCGGGTGGACGCGCACGCTCGACAGGTCCGCGCCCAGCCGGCGCTCGAAATAGGCGCGTTCGGATCGCGGCAGGGGCTGGCCCAGGCCAAGGCCCAGTTCGGCGGGCGCGCGATCCGGGGTGACCTTGCCCTGGACTGAAGCGCCCCGCGCCACCTGATCGGCGGCCTCCTCTTGCCCCCGGTCCCGGGTGGCGGGGAGGCGGGGCGCGAACCGGCCGCGCGGGCGCGGGCTCATGGACCGACGGCCGCGCCGACGGCGGCGGCGGCGTCGCTGTCGCGCGTCTGCAGCTTGGCCGCGCCCTTGGCCAGGGCGACGTTCAGCGCCAGTTGCTTCTCGATCACCTTCTCCTCGGCGGCGCCGACATCGGCCAGGGCCGAGAGCCAGGTGTTGGCGGCCGAGGTCCATTTGCCCTGCAACACCGTGCCGTCCGGATCGGCGGCGAGGTCGGCGGCCAGGGCCGTGCGTTCGGCGACATAGCCGGCATAGGCGACGACGGCGGCGTGGTGGCTGGCCGCGCCCGTGGCTTGGGCGAGCTTTCCGGCCTGGCCGTAGTGTTCGACGGCGGCGCCCAGTTTCAAGGTGGTGTCGGCCGCGCTGCCCTGGATCTTGGCCAGCAGGGTCAGGGCCGCCGCGCGGGCGTCGACCAGGGCCTTCTGCTTGGTGACCAGGGCGGCCTGGGCGTTGTTCAACTGGGTCCGTTCGTTGTTGCCCAGCCCCGCGATGGCGGCGTCCAGGGTCGTGACCGCGGCCACGCCCTTGCTGTCGAGATTGGCTTCGGTGACGCTGTTGGCGGTCGCCACGGCGGTCTTCAGAGTGGCGGCCTGCGCGTCGGCCAGGGGAGGCTGGTCGCCGTCCGTGCGCGCGGCCACGACAGCGGCCAGGGCGCCGTTCCGCGCGGTCAGGGCGCTGGTCACCGTGGCGCCGTCGGCGGCGATCAGGGCCTGTTCGGCGGTGATGCGCGCGGCCAGGGACTGGACGGCGGCCGCCGCCGATCGTGTCGCGGCGGCGACCGCCGAGGCCTGCCCGCCCTGCGCCACCGCGGCGGCCAGCGAGGTCTGCAAGGCGGCCTGCTCGTTCGAGATCTGGGCCAGAACGGTGTTGATGTCGGTCATCAATGTGCTCCTGTGGACCAGGACGGCGCGGGCCGTCCTTTCTTGGCGAACTCATTGCGGATGGCGGCGGAGAGCAGCTCCGCCGTGATCTGGCCGGGGCCGTCGGCTGCGGCGTAGGCGGCGGCCAGGGCGGCGTTGCGGATCTCCCCTCCGGTCAGGTCGAAGCGCTCGGCGACGAGGTCGAGATCGACGCCTTCGTCCACGCGGTCGGGCGGCAGGTGGGCCGACCATAGCCGCCGCCGCTGGCCTGGGCCGGGGCGGGGCATGGACAGCATCAGGTCGAAGCGCCGCAGGAAGGCTGAATCGACCCCCTGGGCCGCGTTGGTCGCCAGCACGGCCAGGCCCTCGAAGGCCTCCAGCCGTTGCAGAAGGTAGTTGACCTCGATGTTGGCATAGCGGTCGTGGGCGTCCTCGACCGCCGTGCGCTTGCCGAACAGGGCGTCGGCTTCGTCGAAGAACAGCATGGCCGCGAAGCCCTCGGCCGAGGCGAACAGCTCGGCCAGGTTCTTCTCGGTCTCGCCGATGTATTTGGAGACCACCAGCGACAGGTCGACCCGGACCATCGGCAGGCCCAGCCGCGTAGCCATGGCCTCGGCGGCCAGGGTCTTGCCGACGCCGGAATCGCCCGAGAGCAGCGCGATCAGGCCGCGCGGCGCATAGGACATGCCCCAGCGGAACCGCACGGGCACGCGCAGTCGATAGCGCTGGATCAGCTCCTCCAGCCGCGCGCCGGTGGTCTCGTCCACCACCAGCCGCGACCAACTGGTGGCGCTGGTCGTCACCGTGGCCATGCGGACCGGACGGGGCGGCGCGTGGGCCAGGCGGGCTTCGGCGACGCCCGCCATGCCGCCGGCCCGCGCCGCCAGGGCCGTGATGTCGGCCCGGGTCATCCAGGTCTGGTTGGCCAGGATGTCGGCTTCCTCAGTCGTCAGGTCCGGCAGGGCCGCCCGCCAGGCCTCCGCCTGCTCCAGCGGATCGGGCGGAGGCAGGACGACGCGGGTGGGCGGCGGGTCCGCGGCCGAGGTGCGCACGTGCAGGCGTGGCGAGGCCAGCAGCACGATGGGCGCCGGCGGCAGGTCGACCGGACCGGCCAGCTCGCTGGTCGAGGACACCGCCAGGGCGCCGGCCCCGTCGGTCGCCAAGGCCACCAGCGCCAGGTCGCGCCAGGGCGGTTCGCCGACGACGACGGGCGCGTCGAACACAGTCAGGGCCTGCTTGCGGCGTCGGGCGGCGGCCGCCAGCACGCCCTTGCCGCGCTCCGGATCGCCGGCCAGGTGCAGCAGGGGGCCGCCGGAGGCGCTCAGCCTCGACGCGGTCGCCTCCACGGTGGCCGTCAGGCTGTCCGGAAGCGGGGACGGATCGACGGGACGCGCCGTCCAGCCGCCGGGCAGTTGGGCGGGAGTTGCGCCGTCCAGCAGGGCCAGGAGGGTCGAACCGGGATCGAGCAGGCGTTCGGTCACGGGCTGAAACGGGTCGGGCAGGGTCAGCAGGCCATGCCGCCAGAGCGGACCGCGCCACAGCGCCGCCCGGGCCGGCGCGGGGATGGGGTCGTCGCCCAGCAGCAGTCGCAGCGCCAGGCCGCCCGGAAGCCTGGGCTGGCCGGCGATGTCGACGATCGCTTGTCGTCCCCGGTCGTCCAGACAGGGCAGCAGCGCCAGGCCCAAAAGGTCCAGGTCGAAGGCCGACAGCCCGCAGCCGCGCGCGATCCGGCCCAGCGGATGAGACGACTGGCTCAAGTCCGCGAACAGCGCGTCGGCGGCCTCGGTCACGGTCGCGGCCAGGGGGGCGGCGTCGAGCGGGCCGGCGGGGCCGGACGTCAGGGATCGCGCGAAAGCCTCGAGCGCGGGATCGGAGCGACGCAGCAGGATGCGGGCCGCCGCGATCACGGCGAGCCGCAGGACGGGATCCTCGTGCGCTCCGGACCCGGTCACGACGCCTCCACTCCATCATAGTGGAACCGGATCGTCCGGCCGGTCCAGGGCAGCCAGCCGAGGTCGATGTCCCAGCCCGCGCGACGCAGCGCGATGTCAGCGGTGGCCAGCGGCCAGGCGATGTCGGCGCTCCAGGCTGTCCAGGACAGCCGTCCCGGCCTGAGCGCCAGGCGCGCCAGAGCGCCTTCGGGGGTGTCGCCGAACGGATCGACATCGCCGTAGAGGCGCCGTGTCGCCCCCGGCGCCCAGGCGACGCCTTCGGGGGCGCGGGCCATGAGTAGATCCAGGCGGACGTAGGCCTGCGGGTCGGGGACCTGGTCGTCGAGCGGACTGTCCGGGGGGCGCGCGCCGGCGAAGATCGCCAGAAGCGGCCGATCGCGTTCGAGCGTCACGCGCCGCGCGGCGGGCGACAGCGGCGCGGTGATCCGGTGCAGGGCGGCCAGGCCCATCGAGAGCAGGGCCTGGCGCAGGGCGTCGCCATGCAGATCGTCCAGCAGGCCCGACATGCCCAGGGGTCGCAACAGCAGCAGCAGGCCGCCGGTCATCACCGGAACGCCGGCCGCCGTTTGGGGCGGGGCGCGCTCGGCGGTTGCGGACGGTTCCAAGGCGGCTAAAGCCGCGAGGCGGGGCTCGCCGCTCGTCTCCGATGACTGCCGGAGCGGGGGCGCAAGTCCCGGTATCGCGGGACTGGCCGGCTCGGCGGCGGACACGATCTGATCAGCGTCGCTGCGGACGAGGATCGGCGTCCAGGCCGCGCCATAGGTCATCCAGGCCGCCAGCCGATAGAGGTTCCTCCGGTCGCTCGCGATCGCGTCGATCGCCGCCGCCACCGGACCCGGCAGGTCCGGTGGAGCAGGGCTTTCCTGGGCAAGGGGAGCGTGGGGCGCGGCTCGAGGCGATCCTGCCTCCAGGGTGTCGCGGACGGCGCCGCGCAGGCGCGCCAGGAGTTGGGCGGCCAGCCGTCGTTCCTGGCTGGCGCTCAGCAGACGCGGCAGGTCCGGCGTCGCGACCAGCAGGTCCAGCAGGAGGGCGGCCGCGCGCGCGGGGTCGCAATCGATCCATTCCGACAGGATGGCGGCGGCGTTGGTCGGACCCAGGGCGTCATGCCACCATGGCTCCGGCTCGCCCATCGCCGCGGCGCGCAGCCAGGCCGTCTGTGCGTTCCAGGGATCGGCGAAGACGGCGATCTCGTCCGACCCGTGTGCGCCGCCGGCCCCCGCCGTTCCCAAACCCAGGCTCGAGGTCGTTGTCTCCGCGTCGCGCAGGGCGTGCATCACCGCTTCGACGATCGCTTCAGCCCAGCAGCGCGCCAGGTTGTCGACGTCGACGCCGGCGCCGATGCGCAGGCGCAGCTTCACCTTCGGCAGACCGATCACCACGGTTTCGTCGACGCCCGCGGCGGTCAGGGCGCGGGACAGGGCGACGTCGAGCGCGTTCGGCAACCTGCGCGCGGCCATGTCCACCAGCGGCGCGACGGCCAGCGCCGTCTCGGCGTCCGGATTGACGACCCGGCTGGACAGTCTGCGGATGGTGAGCGCGACCATCGCCCGGCCGTCAGCCGCGCTTGACGAAGAAGCGCGTCGCCGACGCCGCCTTCGACGTTCCCAGCATCGTCGCCACGGTGGATGCGTGGTCGAGATAGGCCTTCGCCGCCGCATTGTCGCCGACCTCGGTCCGCACCGTCTTCACGGCCTTGGCCAGGTCGCCCTTGGCGCCGGTCAGGGCCGTCTTAAGCTTGTCCGAGACGCCGGCGGGCGCGGCGACGGCCAAGCCTTGGCTGACCTCGAGCGACCGCTTGGCCTGGGCGGCGTAGGCGGTGCGGAAGCGGGCGTAGTTCTGGGCGCCGCCCAGCAAAGCCGTGGCCTCCTCGGGCGAGCGGGAGAGGATCTCGCCGACAGTCAGCTCGCTCTTCACGCTGGGCGCCAACTGCTGGACCGTCTTCTCGCCGGTGGCGTCGCGGAGCTTGGCGTAGAGCTGGGCGGCGTCGGCGTTGGCGAAGACCGGCGTGCCTTCGGCCAGGACGGCGTCCTCGGTGGTTTGGGCCGGGGCCACGGCCAATGCCTCGGCCGTCTTGGCGCCCTGACCGATCTGCTGGACCATCGCCTCGGTCTGGTCGGCCGAGCGCGTGGCGGCGAACATCTGCACCACCTGGAAGCCCGGATAGACCGCCGCGTAGGAATCGGCGACGCGGTCCACAGCGGCTTGCCGGCGCTGGGCCGGGTCGCGGATGGTGGAGGCCAGGGCCTTGTCCTGGGCGTCGACCTGGGCCTGGAAGGTCTCGGCGCGTCCGGCCACCGCCAGGTCGGGCACGCTGAGCGGCAGGGCGCGGGACATGATCGCCTGGATGTCCGGATGCTCCAGTATGGCGTCGGCCATCACCTGCTTTTCCTGCGGCTGGGCCTTGTAGGCCATGCGCATGCTGTAGGTGGTCATGTATTGGGCCGGCGCCGCGACCGCGGCCGGGGCGCCGCCGACGCCCGTCGTCGGGTCGAGCTCCTTCTCGGGAGTGGCATAGGCCTGCAATGCCAGGTCGATCATGAACTGGAACATCTCCAGCAGCATGAACAGGGCGTCCAGCAGCACCAGGCGCTGCTTGACGTAGACCACGAAGTGACGAGGCAGCATCTCGGGCCCGGTCCGCCCCTGACGGATGCCGGCCAGCTCCATCGCCGCCAGCAGGGGCGAGGCGACCGCGCCCCAGTCGGCCGCCTGGTCCTGCGCGTCCTCGGCGACGACCCCCAGGATGGGATGCTTGCGCACCAGGCCCTGGAGGGGGACCATCAGCTTGACGATCTCGATGCGGCGATTGACCAGGTCGTCCAGTCCGATCGTGAAGAAGGCGGTGATCAGGTCGATCAGGCCGTTGCCGCCCTTGGCGCCAGCCTTGCCGCCGGCGGCGCCGCGGAGCATCTCGACCAGCTGGGCGATGATCGGGTTCAGCGCCGGCGGCCGGTCCAGCTGGACGGGATCCTTGTCGAAGACGTTGGAGAGGTCCTCCAGGATGTCGTCGTCGTGCAGGGCCACGACGCCGTAGGTGGCCACGTTGGTCGTGCGGAAATAGGTCTTGGCTTGGCTCAGGGCCGAGGCGATGTAGCCCGACACCATGCCGGCCTTGGTCCCGCCGGCCGCCAGCACCTTGTCCAGCGCCGAATTGCCCGTGTTGGGGTCATCGCTCGCCACCTGGCGCGCGGCGTAGTCGGGATCGATGGGCAGGAAGCCGATCGGCGGGATGTGCCTGAAGCCGCGCCTCAGCAGGTCGTAGTCCGCCAGATGGCCTTCGCGGGTCTGCGGCAGGACGGCCAGGCTGTCGGCCAGCATGCACTGGAACTGGTGGATGCGCGCCCAGGCCGCGGCGCGCGGCGGTGCGCCGAAGGTGGTGCGATGGGCGGTCTCGGCGGGCGTGGAGACAATGCCGCGCCGGGGGATCCAGGGGTCGATCCACAGCGCCGTGCCGTCCTCGCCCAGATAGACCATGGCCAGGGCGACGGCGGCGGTGTCGCGCCGGCCGGGGCCGGTTCCCTGGCAAAAGCCGTCGTCGGTGGCGAACGGCGGGTCCCACCTATGGATCAGCGAGTGTTCGAAGACATCGAAGAAATAGGACGACAGGACGCCGCGCAGGTCCCAGGGCGAGCGCACCGTGTCGTCCTCGGGAACGTCGACGGGGAACCGCACCAGGCTGAGGCCGAAGCCACCCTGCCAGGCGTCGCTCTGGCAGGTCGAGGGCGGGCCGTCGCCGCACACTGTGCCATAGACCTTGGCGTCGCCGCTGGGCTGTTCGGCCGCCTCGATGATCAGCAGGTAGGGACCAGGCTGAAGGGCCTGCGAGCCGCCGGTCGGGCCGCCCGGATCGGGCGCCAGGCAGACGCACGGCGCGAACTGCGCGCCCGCCCCCACCACCCGGCGCGGCTTGGCCTTCTGCAGGGCGATCAGCTGGTCGAGCTTGAAGGTGAACTTGGTGGGGACCAGCAGAGGGCGGCCGATCATGTCGAAGGCCAGGCCGGCGTGCAGGGTGATCGGCGTTTCGGTGCTCACCCCGCCCTGCCTAGGCCCTTCGGCGTGGTAGTCGGTGGCGTTGATCCCTTCGGCCGTCAGGCCCAGCCCCCAGGCCACGCC
Organism: Caulobacter zeae; assembly: GCF_002858925.1. GTDB lineage: Bacteria > Pseudomonadota > Alphaproteobacteria > Caulobacterales > Caulobacteraceae > Caulobacter > Caulobacter zeae. The sequence goes on along the minus strand of NZ_PJRS01000034.1, from coordinate 99,358 downwards.
GGGCATCAGGGCCTGTGCGTCCAGCCGGGCACGGTAGTCGAAATAGGCGTCCTGCCGGCGCAGGGCCTCGGCGGTCATGAAGCGGCCGTTGAACCAGTTGGTCCGCAACAGGCTGTTCCAGCCGTTGACGTCGCCGCCGGGCGCGGCGGGGAAGCCCGTATAGTCGGTTCCGCCATAGCCCCATTTCCCCACGAAGGCGCCGAAACTGGCCTCCTCGGTGGTGGATAGCTCGGCGTCCGAATTGGACAGGCGCTTGGCGATGGCGCGCAACAGGGCCTGTTCGCTCGCGAGGTTCTGGCTTCCAAGCATGGCGTCGGCTCCCTGCGGGCCGTGGTTGGGATGGCTCTTCATGGCGTGAAGACGCCGATGACGACCGCGTCGCGGCCGCGTCCGGAAGGGGGCGCGGGCTCGTCGGTCAGGCCGGCCAGCGGCCGGTTGTGCGTGTCCAGGATGGGGCGCGCCCCGCCGCCGGACAGCACCAGCTGATAGGTGGCGCCGCCGGACCAGTCCTCGTTCACCTTGAAGGTGATCACCGGTCCGGCCACGGTCGGGACGGCCGTCGCCGGGGCGGTCCAGGCGCCGCCGTTCAGCTTGAACAGATGAACGGAGTCGGCGGTCACGGTTCCGGCCTGGATGTCGCCCGTCAGGGTGGCCGTGACGATCGCCTTGCCGGCGTCGCCGCCGGTTCCCGCTGCGACCGCCACCGTCTCCAGGGCGAAGGCCGAAGCCGCGGCCGGACCGATCAGCCGCAGGCCGGTGGCCAGGCTGGCCACGGTCTGGACGTCGGGCAGCAGGGCGCGGACGGAGGTGTCCACGGCGTCGATGTCGGTGGTCTCGGCGGGCGAGCCGACGGGTTTTAAGTCGACGACGGCCAGCAGCACCTTGGCGTCCTGCGGATACGACCAGAGCTGCTCGGGATGCGGCGGCGCATCGGTCAGCAGGGCCTGAAGCCGCGCCCGCAGCCCGACCGGCTCCTTCAGGGCCGGCCAGTCGCGCGACAGGGCATGCGGATCGGGCGGCGGCGTGGCCTCCAGGCACAGGCGATAGCTGTCCAGCACTCGGCTGTAGACCAGGGAATTGTCGGCGTCCGAGCAGGGCTGGGCGATGGCCGGCGTCTGGGCCGAGAGGCAGGCCCGGTAGCTGAGCACGGCGTAGCAGCGGCGCGCGTCGCTGTCCGGGTCGTCCGGCGGCGGCGACAGGTCCGACCAGAAGCTCTCGTTGTTGGCCAGGCCCGTGACGTCCAAGCAGATGGCCTCGGGCACGAAGATCTCGCGGCCGAGGGGATCGATCGCCAGGCCCGGCGTGCAGATCAGTTCCACCGCCGGCGGATCGGCGATGGTCTTGGCGATCACGTCCAGTCCGCAGACCACCCCCGAGCCGTGCAGCAGGGCGTTGCGCAGACGAGCGCGCAGCAGGTGGTAGCGCTGCTCGCTGACGAAGTCGTCCGCGCCCAGCAGCTGGCCGTAACTGTAGCGCGGCCGGGCGAAGGGATCGCCAGGCAGCGCGGGGTCGGTTCCCTCCAGCGGCGCGAAGGTCGCCGCGTCGACTGTGTCGGTCATGGCTTCCCGGTCCTCTCCTGGTTAAGTCGGTCGCCGGTCCGGAAGCGCGTTTCCGGCTCGGCTCGTCCCAGCGTGTTGTCGGCGCCCAGCACCGCGGTTCCCAGCAGCGCCGGCTCGAAGCAGGGCGTCTCGCCCAGCCGCGACAGGCCCACCAGGCTGCCGCCGACCCGGAAGCCGGCGTCCATCCAGCACAGGGCATGAAGGGTGTGGGCGGGCTTGTTGGCCTCGATCGCGTCCTGGATCACCGCTTCCAGCACGGGGGTCCGCGCGCGGGACAGCACCACGGTGAAGCGGTGGGCGAAGCGCCGCACGAAGCGGGCCAGCGGGTCGGTTTCCAGCGGATAGGGCGGATCGTCCGGCGGGCAGGGCTGTCCGCCCGCGGCGCGGATCATCGCCCGCCGCAGCATCAGGGCCGCGTAGTCGGCTTCCAGCTCGGCGTCGGCCGGGTCCTCGCTGGCGCCGCCCGCGTCGGCGTCGCCCAGTTGCAGCCCCGAGCCGAGGATCGGCGAAAGCTGGCCTACGAAGGCGGCGCTCTGCCGGCGCATGCGGAAGCCCTCGACGATGATCGCGGGCGCGCCGGACAGGATGGAGATCAGCCGGGTCAGGCCCGGGACGGTGCCGCGCCGCTCGTACAGCCAGCAGGCCTCGGACAGCAGCTGGCGACGGACGGCCTCGTCCAGGCGCTGGTCGAAGGTGATCGCCGCGTAGCTGGCCAGCCAGGCCAGGGCCTCGGGCGGGGCCAGCCGGGGATCGGCCAGCTGGCGCAGGACGCTGATCCGGGCGTCGATCTCGGTGATCCAACCCTCGAACAGGGCCAGGGCGCGGTCGGTCGCCTCGGCCGCCACCGGGTCGGCTCGCCAATAGGCGGGCAGCACCTCCAGCAGGGATGGACGCGGGTAGCTGGCCCGCACGGCCAGCACGGCGGGGCTGCACCGCTCGGCGCCGGTCAGCCGGACGCGAAGCCACAGGTAGCGGCCGGGCGGCGCCTTGATCAGGCCCTCCAGGGTGACCTGGGGCCAGGGCGCGACGGCGTCGGACCGGACCTGCGCATAGGGTTCCTCGGAGGGGCGGGTGATCCGTTCCGGCGGATCGGGGATGTCGGCCTGGGCGCCGCGAACGTCCAGTTCGCCCAGCGGCGTCCAGCCGGCTTCGTCCGCGGTCAATGACCCCAGGGGCGGCCAGGGATCCTCGATGTTGACCGGCGTGGCCGGCGTGCTGACGTCGGCCGGCGGTCGGGGCGGCCGCCGCACCGGGAACGGCGGCAGGCTGTCGGCGGTCTTGGTCTCCAGCGTGACGGTCGCGCCCGGCGGAATGCAGGCGTCGATGAACACCCGATGCCAGGGGCAGGCGAAGATCTCGCTGTCCAGGGCGTAGGTCTCGACGCAGCCCTCGGTCTCGACGGGCGCCTCGCGGGCATAGAGGGCGCGGGCGCCGTCGGCGGTGCTGGCGAAGACCTGGTCGCCTTGCCGCCACACGGCTCGCCCGTCCACGCCCCGTACGCCGAAGCTGGAGATCATGGTGGGGCCATCGGCGGGCGACAGGCCGTAGCTGACGAAGCGTGTTTCGGTCGGCGACCCGGGAGCGCCCCTCGGCTCGCCGACCATGATGGTGTTCGGACCGATCACCAGCAGGAACACCGGCGCGGTTATGGCCGGCAGCGCATGGACGGTCAGGCCGTCGGGCGTCACGATCGCCAGCTTCGGGCCCGGCAGGAGGACGACCAGCAGGTCGAATTCGGGATCCGCCGCCAAGGCGATTGCGGGGGCGGGCAGCGACGCGACGCCCCAGACCCCGCCGAACGGCTGGACCAGCAGCCGATCACCGTCGGTCACGGCCGCGCACCAGTCGCTGCAGACCACCTGGTCCGGCGCGGAGGCGCCCGGCGGGGTCTGGGTGTCCAGCAGGGTCAGGTCGGGCGACAGCACGCGCAGCCGGGGCGGGGCGCGATCAAGCAGCCAGACCCGCCCGGCCGCGTCGCGGGCGATGTCGACGGGCGCGGCCGGATCGGCCGGCGGCGTGGTCGGCTGGAAATCGAACGGTCCGGGCGTGGGCCGGCGCACGCGGGCGCGGGGGAGAGGCAGGGCGCGCCAGGTTCCGGTCGCTCCGCCCTCGAGGGCCAGCAGGCCCCGCGCCGGATCGGCCAGCAGCACCGCCGCCTCGGCGCAGAGGTCGGGCGGGCAAGGCACGACGGCGGCGCCGCCGCGCGCCGCCAGCCAGGGTGCGGGATCGGCCGCCTTGGCCGGCAGCGTCGCCTTCGGGGCCAGCATGACCCGGGCGGGGGCTGGGGCGATACGCGTGCGATCGAAATCGCAGCGCCGCCACATCGCCGGTCCGGTCAGGTGCGCGAAGGCGGGCTGGCGCATGGCTAGCACTCCTCCTGTTCGACCGGCACGGCCACGCCGCCGACGGGCGGATCGGGATCGGGGTCCAGCGAGGGTGCGGTCGGGCCGATGGCGACGCCCACCTTGCGGATGACGGGCAACTGCCATTTCTGGAGCGGCACGCTCTGGGTCACCGCGTCCCGCACGCCGTCGGGACCGATCGACACGCCCTGGACGACCACATCGTTGACGATGGCCACGCCCTGCACCCGCAGGGCCGCGGCCTCGGCGTCGCGATCCCGCACCGCCCGCCCGAACGGCCAGCCCTCGCCGTCGGGACCATAGGGGGGCAGGGGGGCGAAGTGCTGCCTCAGGGCCAGCTCGACCCAGCGCCGCAGTGTCTCCTCGCCGACGCCGGCCTGGGCGTCCACGGCGATGGCGATGTCGACGTCGACATACTCGGGCGGGGTGACATAGAGCTCGGTGGTCACCAGCCGGCGCGGCTCCAGCCAGGCGCAGACCTTGCGCAGCACCTCCCGGTCGGGCGTGGGCGTGTCGGGCGTCACCAGGTCCTGGGCCGGCAGGACGATCAGGGTGACCACGCCGGGAATGCCGTCGGCCCGCTCGAAGGGCTTGTGGCGCGGCAGCACCTGGGCGCGGCCGATCATCGCCCCGGGCGTCTCCAGCGCGATGTCGGCGAAGTCGTCGGCGCACACGGCCCGGTCGCGGGCGCGCAGGACCTTGGGGATGCGGGCCTGGGCCTGGGCCGCGGTCTCGGCGTCCTGGCCGCCCGCCGCTGGCAAGGGGTTGGTCGCCCGCAGCGGGGCTCCCCGCACGCGCGAGACGCCTCCGGCCCCGACATTGCCCTTGGCGCCGCCTCCGTAGCGATAGGCCAGCACCCGGATCGCCTGGCCGGGCAGGGGCATGCGGCCATGCACGCCGTCGCCGAACGTCACCGTCCCGTCGGTCGGCTCCAGGGCGTAGAACGGGTCGTCCGGTCCGGCCAGGGCCAGGTCGTCCGCCCGGGTCCAGGCCGCCCAGCCCGCCTCGGTGCGCACCTGGATGACCTCGCTGTCCTGGATCACCGGCGTCTTGGACAGGTTGACGGTCTGGCCGGCGCGGCCCTGGCCGGCGCCCAGCATTTCCGGAGACGCGGTCACCGCCTGTTCGGCCATGACCATGTTGGCGTCGACCAGCCGCACCTGGATGGGCGGATCGGCGTCGTCGATCCGCCGCACGCGGATCCAGGCCAGGACCCGCGCCGCCAGGTCGGGATCGTCCAGCCGGGGCGGCAGGCCGCCGACGCCCAGCAGGTCCTCGTCGGGAATGTCGAAGCTGCCGGCCCGCCAGTCGCCGAACGGCAGGGACCCGTCGCCGCCGGCTTCCGGAATCCGCAGACGCAGCGTCCCGGCCTGGCCCAGCCCGTCGGTGTCGTCCGCCTCGACCGCGAGGCGGCGATAGGCGATCTTGTCGACACGCCGGGCCGCGCCCGAGAAGCCGCCGGTCGAGATGTCGTAGCGCACGGGCCAGCGCGCCGGTGAACTGTCGGCGTCGGGGCAGCGCAGGGCGTCGGCGGGGCCGCACAGGGCGTCGTCAGTGCGTACGCCCAGGCTGAGCACCTTGCCGGCGATCTTGCGCCGCACCAGGTCGAGCGTCGCGGCGGGATCGCCGGTGTCCAGCGCCTTCAGCACCGGCGCCGGCGCCAGCAAGGCCAGCCACAGCGCGCCGTCCACCGTGGACGAAGGCGCGGTCGAGGTCGCAGGCGGCAAGGCGCCGCCCTTGGGCGCGGGCAGCGGCGTTGTCTTGTAGGCGGTCAGGGCCGGGGCCACGCCCAGGTGATCTTTCAGCAGCTGTTCGACCGAGGCCTGTCCCTCGGGCGGGGCAGCGCCCTCGTAGGGGCGCTTGACGTAGCCGGCCAGTTCGACCGGCAGGACGGTGATCTCGTCGGTGGCCTGGAACAGCACGTCCCCGGCGGCGAATTGCAGGCGCGGGGCGGTGGGCGAGAAGTCGGGCGTCACCGGATCGACCGCGCCCTTCTGCAGGTCGACCCGCACCTGGACCCGCGCGACGCTCGCCGGCCGGGGCGGGATGTTCAGCAACTGGAGGAACGCCAGCTTCGACGCTTCGGGCGCACGGTTCAGCCGGTACAGCAGGTTGTCGCCCAGGAAGGCGAACAGTTCGAGCAGGGCGATGCCCGGGTCGGTGGGATTGTAGTCGGTCCATTCCGGCGAGTGGACGGGGATGCGCCGGATCAGCTCGGCCCGCAGGTCGGCATAGCCGCGATCGTCGAGGCGAGGAGGGGTCAAAGCCATCTCAAGCCGCTCCTGCGTCGAGATAGAAGGGATAGACCAGGCTGCGCGGACCGGGATCGGGCGGGACCTGGTAGCGGACGCCGATGCGCAGCAGCGTCGGCTCGCGCGGATCGGCCACGACGCTGACGTCCTCGAGGCGGATCCTGCCTTCGTCGCGCGACAGGGCGTCGGCGACCGCCTTCTGGATCTGGGCCCGGGTCTCCAGGCTGTTGGGCTGGAACAGGAAGCGCCGCAGGCCCGCGCCGAAGACGGGGCGGCCGATCCGTTCGCCCGGTTCGGTCAGCAGCACCGCGCGTACGGCCTGGTCGACGGCGTCGACGCCCGCCACCCAGTCCCATCCCTGGCCGGTGACGGGGGGGAAGCGCAGGCCCACGCCCAATCTGTTGGATCCCGCGCTCATGATTTCTTCGGGACCGGTATGGGGATGCAGAACTTCAGCAGCAGCATCCAGGCGAAGCCGGGCAGGGCGATCAGTATGCTGAAAATGATGCTGAACAGGATGAAGGCGCAGATCGTGATCACCGGGATCGCGAAGCTGCAGATCCAGCCCACGCCCCAGGCGCGCGAGGTGTCCTTGGGGTCGTCGCCGACGTTGTAGCCGGAGTTCGGCGGGGTGTTGAACCCGGCGAACGGCTTGGCGCGGGCCTTGGCGATGCGGGGGATGTCGCGCACGAGCTTGGCCAGGTCCGGCAGTTGGATCGTCACCGGCTTGGCGCCCAGGATGTCAGTGGGCTCGGCGATGGTGAAAGGCTCGGACCGGCCGGTCCAGACCAGCTTGGCCTGCTCGCAGGGCGTGTGGCCCGCCACCCGCGCCCAGCACCATACGGCGAAGACGTTGTCGTGGTCGTAGCGCAGCCGGTGCGCCCTGGCGCGACCCCGGGACTCGGCGACGGCGACGGGTACGCTGGCGGCGTAGCTGGCGGCCACCGTCTGGCGCATCGTATCGAAGGTTGCGGCCTCGGGCGTCGGGCCGGGAAAGACCAGCAGGCCACGCGCGGGCTGCTCGAACAGGTCCAGGCCGAAGGTTCGAAGGCGGTGGATCGGATCGTCGGGCAGGCTGAACGGCCCGGTGATCGCGGGCGCGACCTCGTCGACGATCAACTTGGCCAGCCGGGTCTCGTAGGCGCTGCCGCCGGCGGCCCCGGCCTCGTCCAGCGGGCTGAACAGCGCCTCCAGCGCCAGGGCCGCGCGGTGCACGGCGTCGGCGTTGGCCGGCTGGGCGCGGTTCAGCGGCGACCAGATTGGCACGGCCTCGGCGGGGCTGGTCACCGTGTCCAGCCCGTAGACCGCCTCGATCTCGACCGAGAGGGCGCCGGTCGTCGCGGCGGGCGTCTGGTAGGTGACGCCCTTGAACGTCAATGGCGTCACGGCCGCGAGAGTGGCGGTGTCGGCCTCGTCGAACATCTGGGCGTGCAGATTGGCCAGCAGGGCCAGGCGGAAGGCGCGCACCCGCAACAGGGCCACCGCCATGACGCCGCGCGCGATTACGCCCAACTCGGCATCGGTGCTGGGCGCGCCGGTCGGGATCAGCACCCCGTCGATCGCCCGGCGCAGGCGATCGCGGATCAGCACCCGCCAGTCGGACAGGCGCGCGCTGAAGCTGAGAGTGACGGTGGGGTTGCCGCTGGCCCATTGAGCGGACTGCTCGGCGTTGGACCAGAAGGCGGCGGGGGCGCTGGTCGGGCCGATCACGCCCGCCGACGGCGCCAGGGCCGCGAAGCCGTCGGCGATCACCTTGCGCACCACGTCCCGCAGGGTCGCGTCCAGGGTCGAGCTGGGGATCATGCCGAACGACAGGATGGCGTTGCGCGATGCGGCGACCTGCGCGTTGGTCGGCGCGCTGGGCGTTACGGTCAGGGCCAGCAGATTGGACAGCGCCGCGCGGATGGCGGCGCGCTGACCAGGCGCGTCGGACCAGGCCGAGGTTAGTCGGGCGTCGGTTTCGGCGGCCATGGCCGCGGCGATGTCGGCGGCCAGGGCCGGAGGCGCCTCGTCCTGGACCTGTTCGGCGGCCGAGAGCACCGGCAAGAGGCCGTAGAGCGTGGTGTGGGCGGCCGCGCCGGCCACCGTGCCGGGCAGCAGCGACAGCCGCGCGCTGTCCAGCGCCTTGGGCAGGGGCGTCTCGGCCTTCAGCTCCAGGCGCGCCTTCAAGGCCGCGTCCTGCCCGCCCCAGGCGGCGTCGGGGATGGCTTCGGGATCGGCCGGCAGGCCGCCCGCCAGCTCGAGCCAGACGCCGCGCTTGCCGTCGACGCTGATCCAGTCTTCCCATCGCTCGCCGGCGGGGTCGCGCACCAGCCGGCGCACCACCGCGCCCGAACCCAGGATCCGGGACTTGGCGACCCGGGGCCAGCCCTGGCGCTCGCACAGCAGGTCGAACGCCACCAGGGTGAAGCGCAGGTGCAGCGGCAGGTAGAGCTTGCGCAGCCATGCCGGGTCGCCATGCGGTATCCCGTCGGCGTCGAGCACCCCCGCCGCCTCGGTCTCCGGCTCGACGGCCAGGGGCGGGGCGCGCCGCACCGAGGTCGGATGGAGCCGGGTCCCGACCGCGTCCAGCATCGAGGCCGGCGGCTCGGCCCAGTCGCGCCAGGCCAGCAGCCGAGGCAGGCGCTCGGGCGCGGCGGCGCCGGCCAGGAAGTCGTCCATGAAGTCCGCCCCGTCGAACGACAACAGGGGCGGGCTCACCGCGACGGCCGGATCGCTGGTCGGCGGCGCGGCCGGGTCGCGCAGGAAGAAGGGCGGCGCGGTGACCAGGATCTCGCGCGAATCCCTGCGCGTGGCCGGCACGGTCAGCCGGCGCGCCGGGGCCGGGGCGGCGCTCACCACACGTTCCCGGCGCCGGGGGTGTAGGAGGACGAGACCACGCTGTTAGTGATCACCGTGTCGGCCTTAACCACGCCCGAGAATTTCGACATCGCCGCGTCCACGGTGACCATGGAGGCGGTCACCTTGACCATCGCGGCCTGCACCTCGCAGTTGGCGTTGGCGATGATCTTCACGTTGCCTGCCGCGTCGATGACCACGCTGGCGCCGTTGGAGTGGCTGACGGTGATCTTGCCGCCGCTGGCGTCGTCCAGGGTCAGCTCGTGGCCGCCCTGGGTCTTGACCTGGACCTTGGTCGCGCCGTCGGTGTCGTCGAAGGTCAGCTTGTGGCCCGACCGCGAGGTGAAGCTGCGCACGTCGTTGTTGGCGTTCATCGTCTCCGGCGGCGTGTCCTCGCCGTTCCAGAGCGATCCGATCACCACCGGCCGGCGGGGATCGCCCGCCTCGAAGGCCACCAGCACCTCGTCGCCGGGCTCGGGGATGAACCAGGTTCCGCGCGAGGCGCCGGCCAGGGCCGTGGACAGCCGCGCCCAGGCCTGGGCGGACGGGCCGTCGTCGTCGCCGACGAAGGGCAGCTCGATCTTCACCCGGCCCTGCTGATCCGGGTCCTGAACATCGCGGACCAGGGCCGGATAGACGCCGGCCAGGCGAGGGCGGGCGAACGGCAGGACGACGCCCTTGGGGTCGCGCGCGATCATGATGGATCTCCCAGCTCGGCGCGGCAGGCTTCGAAGTGGGTGCGGTAGCCGTAGCTCATGTCGAAGGCGTGCCGCACCGAGGTCAGCTGGTAGACGCCCGAGAAGAAGGCGCCGATGTCGACCAGCTCCACCCGGCTTCCGACCTTGAGGTTGGGATCGCCGTTGGCCACGCCCCGGCCTCGCACGAAGTTGCGGGCCCGGCGCTGCATGGCGCCCTTGGCCAGCGCGCGGGCCTCGTCCGGCGTGGCCGGCGCTTCCAGGTGCAGGTCCTCGACGACCTCGGGCCAGATGTCGGCCAGGATTTCCGGTCCCGTGCGACCGCCCGATCCGGCCACGGCGCGGGCGTCGTCGCTGCCCGACTGCTCGTGGATCGCCTGCTTGGCGGAGACGTCCCAGCCGTGCACCCGGACCTTGGTCCGCTGATGCGCCAGGTCGGCCAGCACGGTAAAGCGCAGCAGCTCGTTGTAGTTGGACATGCGGATCGGCGGATCGGCCGCGGCGCTGCGCGCCTCCACAGTCAGGGCCCGGTCGTCGAGGACCAGCAGGCCGTCGCTGACCGCCGCCCGCTCGCGCAAAAGCTCCAGGTCGCTCTGATTGACCTGCAGGTGCTGCACGTAGCTTGGTCCGTCGACCTGGGCGGTGGGGGTCAAGCCCGCGTCGGAGCCTACCTGCTGCAGCATGTCGGCGTCGCTGGCGTTCTCGAACACCCGGGTGCGCCGTCGCATGCGCAACGGCGCCAGGGCGTCCTCGGCGTGGAGCACCAGCTCGGGCTCGCGCGCCTCTGGAAACTCGCCGCCCAGGGCGGTGATCACGCCCTTGAACACCGTGATGGGCGCGCCGGCGGGCTGGAAGGCGATCTCTATGGCCTTGCCCAGGTCCAGCACCTGGCGGTCGAAATACAGGAAGTCGACGGGCTTGCCCTCGGACGGGCGGTCCAGATTCAGGAAGACGGCTTCCAGGCTCGACAGGCCTGTGTCGTCGGCATGGGTTTCCAGCCGGAAGCAGCCCCGGCCGAGCGCAGCGATCTCCCGACCATCCACCTTGAAGATGGGCTGGCCCGAGGACAGGAATTGCCCGCCGTCGGCGCTCATCGGTCCACCGCCAGGCGCAGGTAGCGCTCCAGTTCCTCGACCAGCAGTTCACGGACGATGGCGCGCAGTTCCTCGACCCGCACCTCCTGGGCGGGCGCGGGCCCCGCCTCGGCTCCGCCGCCCCGATCCTTCGACGGATCGACCACGAGCTCGCTGGAGATTTCGCCGATGGTGACGCCCATGGCTCAATGCCCCCGACACTGGCGGCAGCCGCAGCCGCCGGATCGATGCTTGGGCGCGGCGCGGGCCAAGGGCGTCGTCGCCCGTCCGGGCAAGGCTTCCCAGCTGGGCCGGCGGCGGCCGTCCGGGATGGACTGGGGCGTCATCCGGGCGCCGGAATAGACGGTTCCGTCGATCGGCATGGGCGCGCGGGGCAGGGCGGGAGGCGGTGAGCCGCGCACCGGCAGGGCGGTCGGCGGGGGCGCGCTGGCGCCGCCCGGGGGCGTGGGGCCGCCAGGCTGGCCGCCGGCCGCGCCGCTGGCGCGCAGGGCGTTGACCGTCTTGGCCAGGCCGGCCGCCGAAGTGCCCGGCTTGGGACCGTCCGGGGCCCAAGGCGAGCTGGGCTGGGTCGCGCCGGCCGGGGCGCGGACCGGCGGCGCCAGTCGGCCCAGCCCGGCCTGGCCGACGTCCGATACGCCGCTGGTCGCCGACAGCGCCGCGCTGCCGAACACGTCCAGCGCCGCGGAGGCGTCGAGGCTGAACCCGGCGTCCAGCGACACGCCGAAGTCGACGGACACGCCCAACTGGGCCGAGAGCGAAAAGCTGGCGTCCAGCGACAGGCCCAGGCTGGCGCTGGCCGAGAAGCCCAGCGATAGCCCGCCCGAGTCGAGGTCGAACAGGCTGTCGGCGTCGGCCGCCGTCGCCGCCTCGCGGGCGTTGGCCGGGGCCGGATCGGCCGTCGCCCTCGACAGGTCGTCGGCGTCGACCACGTAGTTGAAGTTCTGCTCGGTGAGGGTGAGCTGGACCTTGCTGCGCAGGGGCACGCCGGAGGGGGCGAAGAAGTCGAACGTCTCCTGGTGCGAGGTGATCACACCGTCGAACAGGATGTTGCCCCACTGGAACTGTACGCGGCAGGGCGACTTGTCGGTCTTGCCGCCACCGCCGCCGCTGCTGCTTTTGCCGCTCCCGCCGCCGGGCTGGGGGACGGCCGCCAGCAGGTCGGCGATGGGCTTGGTGCGGCGGCGCACGTCCAGGGCGGTGTCGTCGTTCAGGTCGCCGTCCTCGACCACGTCGTTGTCCTTGGGACGGGTGGTGTCGAAGATCGCCTCGAAGGCCAGGGTCGCCGAGGAGGCGCCCACGCTCTGCACCTGCTGGCGCCCACGGCGGCCGCGATCCTGTTGCTGGCCCGTGGTCACCTTCAGGGTCAGGGTCTCGGGATTGAAGTCGAACTTGATGACCTTGTCGGCCTGCAGCGTCGTGCCGGCCGTGTTGTACGGCGTCAGCTTGGCGCGTTTGAGGGCGGCGGTCATGCGGCCCCCCGCGAGAGGCCTTCGTGGACGATGTGCAGTTCCTCGATCGGCGCGTCCTTGGGGTCTACGGCGTTGAGGTCCGCCGATTTGACCTTGGTGACGATGCCGCTGACGAACGACCAGCTGGCCTGGTCGCCGGACGCCTCGCCGTCGGCTGGACGCATGTGGATCGCGCCGCTTACATAGGGCAGGGGATAGCTCCCGTCGGTGCAGCGCCCGATCCATTGCCAGAACGCCGCGTCCAGCGAGACGCCGCGCTTCAGGACCAGGGGCGTCGCCGTGGTCTTGCCGACCAGCTGCCGTGGCCCGGCGTGATAGCCGCCCTCGCGGAAGGTCACCGGCTCCAGGGTCAGCTCTAGGCCGGTCACCTCGCTGAACGCCCCCTTGGCGCCTTGGGCCAGGCCGGTGTCGCCGCCATACTGCGAGGCGTAGATGTCGACCAGGAAGTTGAAGCGGGTCAGCAGGGCGTCTTCGCTCATCCGAACGCCCCCACGCTGGGGTTTTCGCCGCCGTCGCGGATCAGGCGGAAGACCAGGAACTCGGCCGGGACGGCGGGCGCCACGCCCACCAGCATGATCGCCCGGCCCTGGTCCAGGTCGTGCTGGCTCATGGTCGTGTCGTCGCAGCGCGCGAAGTAGGATCGCGCGGCGGTGTCGCCGGCCAGGGCGCCGGCGTCGAACAGACCGCGCAGCCGCGTCGTCGCCGTATGGGTCATGGCGCGCCATAGGGCAGGGTTGTTCGGCTCGAAGGTCGCCCAGGCCAGGTCCAGCGCCAGTTGCGCCTTCAGCCAGTCGATCACCCGGCGGACATTGATGTGGGTCCAGTCCGGATCCAGGGCGGTGGTGCGCGAGCCCATCAACTGCACGCCCTTTTCCGTCCTGCGGATGACGTCGATGCGTTCGGCGTGCAGGAAGCCGGCCTCGGGCAGTCCGGGATCCTCGGCCAGGCCGAAGACGCCCGCCAGGGTCTGGGCGCCGGGCGAAGCCCAGACGCCGGCCTGCCCCTCGACACGGGCGATCAGCCCCGCCGCCGCCGCCGAGGGGGGAGCGATGATCGCCGCGCCCTGGGGATCGCCGACCGGCGCGGCGCGCAGCCAGGGGGCGAACAGGGCCGCGCGGTCGGACGCCAGGGCGCGTCGCCAGCCGATGATGTCGCCGGCCGCCAGGCCGGGCGGCAGGTCCAGCAGGGCGATGCGGCCGCCTGTCGCTTCGCAATGCCGGGTCAGCCGGTCCTGGGCGGTGCGCAGGTTGTCGAGGCTTGCGCCGAGTTGCGGATAGGGCAGGACGGCCGAGGCGTTTGGTTGAGGCGCATGGATGCAGGCGCCGAAGCAGGGCGTTTCGTCGGCGAGCGCGGGTTCGGGCGCGTCGTCCGGCGGGGTCGGATGCAGCAGGTCGGGCATGGCGACCAGGGCGACCGGATCGGTGGGTTGGGTTTCGTCCCAGACCGCCAGGACATCCAGGCCGCCGGGGCGGTCGGCGAAGGTCAGCAGGCCGGTCGCGGCGTCGCTCGGCTCGCCCGGCGTGGCGTCGAAGAAGTGGTCGCGGGTGGTCGTGGCGCGGGCGTCATCGCCGCTTTCGGGCGCGACCAGGTCCAGGGCGTGGAATGTCAGGCCGTCCGGCGCCGTCAGCAGGGCGGCGCTGGGCGTCAGGGTCGCGTCGCGCAGCAGCAGGCTGGGCCGGAGGAATTCCGAACCGGCGGGATCCTCCTGGTCGCCCCAGGCGGAGTCGGGCTCCTCGCCGCCCGACAGGCGGGGCGCCAGCAGGGCCTCGCTGGCGGCGCGGCGGCCGATCAGGCGCGGCAGGAAGTCGGGATGATCGGGATGCAGGGCGGCGTCGTCCCAGCGCTCGACCAGGGCGCCGCCCAGGTCGACGTCCAGGCGGACCAGGAGCTCCTCGGCCCCCGCCAGCAGGGCCGGGTCGGAGAAGGCGGGGGCGAGGGCGGCGTCCAGCGTCACGGCGGTGACGCCGCGCCGGGGCGTCGCGGCGGCGGCGATGTGGACCACCAGGCCCGCGGGCGGCGATCCGCCGACCAGGCGCAGGGTGACGCCGGGCCGGGCGCGATGGGCCGGGGCGATCAGGCCTCCCTCGGGCCAGGCGGGATCGCCGACCGGGGCCAGCCGCAGGGGCAGGGCGCGTCGCTTCACCGTCGTGCGCAGGCTCAGGCGGTTGGCCCAGGCGCCGGGGTTGCGGGCGGCGATCGCGCCGTCGGCGGTCAGGCCCGGCAGGGCCAGGCGGGCGGTGCGCGCCTTGGCGGCGTCCAGGCACCGCACGACGACGCACTGGCGTCCGCCATTGGCGAAGAACGCGCCCACCGCCTGCGGCAACAGCATGCCGTCGGCCGCCGCGCCGAACTGGGTCCGGAAAGCCGGCATCGACGTAACCAGCGTCGGGGTGTTGACCGGGCCGCGCTCGGCCAGGCCGACAAAGGCGGCCGTGCTCAGCCGCACCCGTCGCGGACGTTTGGGGCGCTCCAACTGCTCGTACAGGCCCGGCGGCGAACCGGCCCTGTAGGGCGCGCCCGCGAACGCGCCGCCGTCGTTTCGGTGGGCGATGTCCATGGCGTCACGCGTAGACGATGTCTTCGCAGACCACGACCAGCTCTTCCATGGCCACGTCCGTGGCGCCCTTGGCCGCCAGGGTGGGACCGGTCCACTTCTGGGGGCGGGCGTTGGTCAGCTGCCAGGTCGCCACCGTGGCGCTGCGATCCTCGCTCAGCAGTTCGATGACGATGCTGGCCTTGGCGGCGATGGTCCCGTCCTTGGCGGCCTTGAGCCACTGGAACAGGTCCAGCGAGCCGACCAGGCCGCGCTTGAAGGTCACGTCGCCCGCCTTGTTCATCAGCGGGATCTTGCGGACGTGGTTCACCGGATCGCTGCCCACGCGATAGTCGGCGTGGGTGATCTCGGCGTTCATGCCCGAGACGTCGGAGAAGGCGGCCTTGATCTCCGCCCCGGTGCCGGGGGTGATGGTCACGCGGAAATTGAAGGGACCGTAAGGGTCGTCACGCTGAACAGCCATGGCGCGTCTCTTTCAGTCGGAGAAGGGGCGGTCAGATGATGGAGGCCTCGGCCGTCCACTGACCGATGCGGAAGATGACGAATTCGGCGGGCTTGGTCGGGGCGACCCCGATCAGGCAGATCAGCCGCCCGTTATCGAGGTCGGACTGGCTCATGGTGGTGCGGTCGCAGCGGACGAAATAGGCCTGCTCGGGCTTGGTCCCCATCAGGGCGCCGCTACGCCAGGCGTCGTAGAGGAAGCTCTCGATGGTCAGCCGGATCTTCAGCCACAGCTGCTCGTTGTTCGGCTCGAATACGGCCCACTGGGTGCCTCGGTCGATCGAGTGCTCCAGATAGATGAACAGCCGCCGGACGTTGACGTAGATCCATTCCAGGTCGCTGCTCATGGTGCGCGCGCCCCAGATCAGGTTGCCGCGTCCCTCGAAAAACCGCAGGCAGTTGATCCCCTCGGGGTTCAGCACGTCCTGCTCGCCCTTGTTGACGCTGCGGCTGAACCGCAGGGTGCCGAACACGGTCTCGTTGGCGGGGGCCTTGTGGACGCCGCGCTCGATGTCGGTGCGGGCGTAGGCCCCGATCACCGCTCCCTCGGGCGACAGCTGGATGGTGTCGCGCGGGCCGCTGGTCGCGGGGACCACCAGCCAGGGATAGTAGAGCGCCGCGTAGCTGGAATCGTGCATGCCGCGCACCTCGCGGATCGAGGAGGCGTCGGCCCCCTGGTCCCCGGCCAGAACGGCGAAACGGTATTTCAGGCTTGTGCAGTGGGCGATCAGGGCGTCGCGCACCGCCTGGCGGTCGTCGGCGTCTGCCAGGGCGGCCGAACCGGGCGCGGCGACGATGGCGATGTCGTCCCGGTCGGCCAGGGCCGCCAGGCCCCTGGCGTCGTGGCCGCTGCCGCCGCCGGAGAAGACGGTGGCCGTGGCGGCGATCCCGTCGCCGCCGCCGGTCAGGGCGAAGGGCGAGCCGTCGACCAGGGCTCGCAGCAGCCCGGCGGCGAATTCGGCGCGGTCGGTGGCGGTGTCCGACAGCAGCGGGATATCGAACCAGATGCGGTTGGACCGGTCGGATGGCGCCTCGACGGGGATCGACCAATCCTCGGTGCGCAGGACCGTGCCGACGAACTGGGCGCTGTCGGGATGGGCCGACAGGTTCTGCAGGACATCGGTCCGCGAGCCGGTGGTGCCGTCGCCGTTCGGTTCGACCGACAGGGCGAGCGAAACCTTCTGGGCGAAGGTCACGGTCGCAAGGTCGACCACGCCGGTCTGGGCGGTGAGCACCGGCCGGTTGTTGCTGTCGAACGACACGGCGGCCAGCTGGGCCGGGTCGGTGGTCAGGAGATCCCCGGGGGAGCCGGCGGGGGCGGTGCTGCCGCGCACGATGCGGTTCTTGGCCGCCGCGCCGGTGGAGACTTCCAGGACGTCGCCCGGCTGGACGCCGGTGACCGTGGGGGTTCCGCTCTGCACGACGCGCAGATTGCCGCTGCGCAAGGCCTGGGCGCGCACGCGCAGATTGCCGGCCAGGCCGGGATAGCGGGCGCGCAGCACGACGTTCCCGGCCGAGGTGACCAGGGGCGCCGAGGCGGCCGTGATGTCTTCGAGGGTCCCGCCGCCGGGAGGGCTGGCGATGCGGCTGATATAGACGCGGGCGCCGCCGTTCATGAAGAACAGGCGCACGGCGTGGGCCAGGTGGTTGATCGTCGGCGTACCGCCCAGCAGCAGGTCGGCGTCGTCGCCGAAATAGCGCTGGTAGTCCTCGAAACTGGTCACCAGGGTCGGGGCGCCGGTGGTCGGGCCGAACCGACTTTGGCCGACGAAGCCGGCGGTCGAGGTGGCCACGCCCTCGATGGACTTGGCGCGATAGCTGGTCTCTTCGACATAGACGCCAGGCGATAGATACTCGGGCATGCACGCGTCTCCTCTAGGGGGCTAGGGCAGGAGCTCGATGTCCCAGCGGGTGCGTAGGCCGGCCTGAACGGGCAGGTCGGGGTGGGGACCGGCCAGCACTGCGCCGGCCGAGTTCCGAAGTCGGTGATTGCGCGCCTGGAAAGGGCCGGCGGGGTCGGTGAGGTCGAGGTCGTCGAGGTCGGCGGGCAGGGCGCCGACGAAGCTGGGTCCCGCCATCGCCGCCGCCAGGGCCGCCTTGGGCGCGTGTAGGGCAAGGGCGCGGGGGAAGACGAACTTGGGCGGCTCGGCCAGTGACCCGGGCTTTTCGGCGGGCAGCACCAGCACATAGGCGCCGTCGCGCGCCGAATAGGCCACCACCTCGCCGCCGCCGGCCGTGGCGCAGGAAATCCGCGCCAGGGGGACGGGCTTGCCGGTCGTCTCCCGCACCACGCCCCACACCGCGGTCAGGCCCGGAGGGAGCGCCGTCGAGGGCGCGCGGCGCAGGACCAGGTCGATCAGGGTCGGGCGCGGCGTGGAAGGCGGCGGCGCGCCGCGCTCGAGGGCCGTGCGGATGGCGCCGCGGTCGGGGACCTGCACGACGGTCGCCCAGGGCATGAAGCGCTGCGCCGGGTCGGAAATCTCGATGCGCCGGGGTCCCGGCGGCAGGCGCAGGAAGCCGTAGAGCCCGGTCTCGGCGTGGAAGATCGGCGTCTCCGCCGCGTCCACGGCGACCACCCGCAGGTCCTCGATGACGGGCGGGCGGCCCGCGACGCCCTCGGCCATGTAGAGCAGCGGACGCACGCCCAGCACCCCGACGGCGACCACCCTGTCGGGCGCGCGTTGGGCGGCCCAGACCAGCGGATGCTGCTCGAGCAGGTCGTTCATGACACCCCGCCCGCCAAGACCAGGGTGCGGGTGTCGGTCATCGGGGCGTCGGTCGTCTCGGTCGGCGGCAGCCGCACCGTCCGCGCCAGATAGGGCACCGATAACTGGTAGGAGGCGTCGATTCCATCCCACAGCCGCCACATGTCGTCGACCGACACCGAGTCGATCGACACCTTCAGGGCGTCGTGCGGTTCCCATGCATAATCAGGCGACAGCAGCGGCCCGGAGACCACCGCGTTGCGGTCCAGGATGTCCATGCAGTCGCCGAGCATCACCTGCTCGCCGGCGGCGGAGGACTTGCCCCACACGGCCAGCAGATAGCGCAGTTCCAGGCCCAGCGCCGTGCGGGCCGGGGCGGTGGGCGCGATGCGCGGCAGGGTCACGTGGCGGCGCGTCTGGTCGACGTCGATGCGGTAGAGGATCAGGGCGATGGTGTTCTGCAGATCCTTGGCGATCTCGCGCGGCGCCATCAGGTTGACGCTGTAGTCGCCGATCCGGCCGCTCTCGGTCAGCCGAGCCGTCAGCAGATCGACAAGGGTCTGGCCGCAGCCCGCGATCGACATTCTACCGTCCCTCGCACCTTGGTCCGAGCGTTCCCGCGCCGGAGACGCGGGTTGGTGTCTGTTTTTTGGAAAGCTACCCGGTGACCGTAGACATGCTCACCATAGGTTTCAATTGATAAATTACGCTACAAAGTTGACTAACGTCGCAAGGTCAGAAAATCGGCAGGAAGCGGCCGTCGCAGGCCGGGCATCGCACCGCCGCCCGCTCCGGGGCGACGACGTCCGCGTTGGCCAGGGCGAAGTGGAGCAGGTCGAGGAAGAAGAAGGCCCCGACGGACATGCCGTCGACGACGTCAGGCGTCGTCTCCAGCGCGACGGCCAAGCGCAAGGTGGCCGAAAAGGCCGGGCTTCGATGCCGGTGCTCGCGTCCTTCCGGCGGTTGATCCCCCTCCGGCGCCCATAGACGCCAGCCCTCCTGTTCGCGGATCCGCGCCTCAAGGGTCTGTAGGGACCGCAAGGCGCGCAGGCCCGGTGCGTCCGGGTGGATGACGTCGAAGCCCCGGGCGCGCGGCCAGCCTTCCGGTCGGCCGCCCGACGGCAGGGGCGAGGCCAGGAGCGGCGGTTTGAGCAGTACGCCCTGGTCGGTGAAGGCCCAGGGCGGAAGCCTAAGGGCCAGCCAATAGAAGGTCAGGTCCAGCTCGGCGCGACCGTGGTCGCAATGGGGGCATAGCGCCAGGACCCGCCCCTCCAGCGCCAGGTGGTCATAGACCGTGTTTCGCACGTGCAGCAGGGCGCCCAGCCGTTCGGGATCCTCGACGATGGCCGCCAGTTCCGCCGCCGACGGCGGATGGCCCGCGAGCGTGTCGATCAGCGCCTCCAGCTCCAGCATCAGCACCCGCCCGGCCTCCTGGGGCGTGTGTTCTTCTGGTGGCAGGACCAGTCGGACGATCTTGGCGACAGTGGGCGTGCGGAGCCGGACGCTCGCGCGCCGGCCCGATCCCATGTCGAGGTCGAAGGCGTAGAGAGCTTCAAGGGCCGGGGTCATCGGGCGGGGACCGTGTCTTCGCTAGTCGGGGCGGGCGTGGCCGCCGCCGCCGGCTGGGCGGCCTGAAGCTCGGCGAGGGTGACCGAGCGGAGCTGACTGCGGAACAGGGTGCGTCCGCCCGAGCCCAGGCGACGGACCGCCGCGGCGTTCAGCGGCACGGCCTGCACCGCCCTCTGGTGCCCCCCGCCCGTGAAGAATTCGCGCTCCGAGCCGGGCTGGATGCCGACGAGCACGTTGTCGGACGCCGACACGTAGCCCCTTGGGATGCTGACGATCAGCAGGTCGATCTCGTCGATCGATCCTTCGACGCGATAGACGCCGCCGACGACGGACTGCGGATCGTCACTGGCGTGCAGGCCCTCGATCTTCTGGAGCTGGTTGGTGATGGTCGTCATCTGGCCGGCCTGGTCCTCCAGGTCGCCGCTCGCCAGGGCCGCCTGCTCGTTGGCTGTCAGGGGATGAACGCTTTCGGGTTCGCCCAGCAGGCCGGCGACCCGGTGGATGTCGCGCTCGTGGCCGGCGGCGTTCAAGGTGTCCAGCTCGGGCAGGAACACCAGGCCCAGCTGTTGGCTGCGGCGGCTGATCGCCGCCTGCACGCGCAGCGGCAGTGGCGAGGCGCCGCCTATGGGCGCTTCCTCCGACTGCGGCGTGCGGGGCAGGCGTGCGAACATGCTCTGCAGCCCGGTCTCCATGGCGCGTAGGCGCTCCAGATAGGCGGCGTAGTCGTCATGGTCGCGCACGAAGACGCGGTAGGAATCGATCGCGCCGGTGTCGCGATAGAGGGCGATCGGATCGGGGTGGGGCGGCGCGTCGGCCAGGGCCTGGGTGTAGGCCGCCAGCGCCGCTTCGATGACCGCCGGGGTCATGGCGCCGTCGTCCATGGCCAGGGTGGCGTCCGCGCCGCCGGCCTGGCCCACGCGCATCATCCGGCTCTCCAGCACGGTGAGGCGGGACTCGGCGTCGCAGAGCTTTATCTCGTAGGCCTCGCGGCCCGGCGCGCCCGGCGACAGCATGGGCGTGCTGCGCAGGCCGTGCTGTTGTGGATAGAGGCGGTAGCGGGCGTTGCGCATCACCTGCTCGACCTCGGTCTCTTTCTGGCGCACCGACTCCCAGTCGACATGGCTGGCCGACAGCAGGTCGGACAGTTCGGTCAGCTCGGTGTCCAGCCGGCTCCACTGCGGCAGGCCGTTGATCTGGTCGGCCGTCATCTGGTCCATCGACAGGCCGGTGTCGATCCGGGCGAAGGCGGCCAGGGCGGTCCGGGCGGACTCCGTGTTGCGATCGTCGCCGCGATGGGCCTCGACCCGCATCTCCAGGAACTGCCGGCGCAGGGTGTCCAGTTCATAGAGGCCGGCATAGTCGCCTGCCGCCCGCGTGTAGGCCGCGTCGAAGGCGGTGAGCAGTTCGGCCTCCTTGGCGACCACGCGCGCGCGATAGCCGGCGATGTCGGTGGTGGCGCTGGAGCGCACGGCTTCGGGATCGGCGGCGCCCATCGACCGCAGCTCGGCCGGCTCTCGGCGCGCCAGCTCCATGGCGCCGATCAGGGCGGTGTAGTCGGTGATCAGCGGCCGCAGGTGCTGGGTGGCGGCGGTCACTTCCGAGGGGAGGAATTCGGTGACGCGTTCGATGGCGTCGAACACGCCGGCTCGCTCTAACAGCGACATGATCGGCCCGGTCAGGAACATGATGCCGAAACCAGCGCCGACGACATAGGGGTTGCCCGACCGCATCATGACCTGGCTGAGCGCCATCAGGCCCAGGGTGACGCTCTCCTCGATCGCGCTGTGGGCCACTGACTGGGCGCGCTGCGCGTCGGTGTCGTAGTCGCCCAGCGCCGTCTGGGTGACGTTCAGGACCGACATCACCACGAACACGCCGGGGCTGACCGGCTGGGCCTGCATCATCCGCACGCCGATGGCCACGTTGCCGGCGCTGTGCACCGAGCCGACCAGGGTCTGTGCGGTGGTGGCGCGGCCCGTGGCCTGGGCCTCCAGCAGGGTGGCCTCGCCCCGGATCGTCTGGAACACCATCAGCGCGCCCAAGGGGCGTCCCGCCGTCTCGGCGGCGCCCCTGACGCGATCGGCCGCGGTGGGGCCCGCGCCCGGAACCACCACGACACGGTTCTCGACCAATCGCCCGGTGCCGGGTTCTCGCGAGAACACGACCTCGCCCTCTCCGGTGTTCATCAGCGACCGCAGCTCGCGGTCGGTATGCAGCAGTTCCTCTTCGAGCACGGGGCGGCTGGCTTCGGGCGCGGTGGCGCGCTGGGCCTCGAGCAGGCCGCGATAGACGCCGAGCTCGGCGGCCAGGTCGGCGCGCAGCGCGGGCGGGGCGTCGGCGGCCTGCATCCGTACGCGCAGGGCGTCGGCGCGCTGGACCGATTCCAGCATGCTCCGCGCCGGGGCGTCGATCGTCGAGCCGGCCTGCTGACGCAGGACCACCAGGGCGGTGTCGCTGATCACCGGCGTCGCACTGGGTCGGGACGGCGTGAACTCACTCAGCAACGGCGTCTGCAGGGCCGTGCGCAGCCTGGCCTCGGCGGCGGCCATGGCCTCGGGCAGCGGCTGGGCCGGATCGGGCGCGACGGAGGGCCGGGTGCTGTCGTGGGCGCCTCGCCAAAGGGTGTCGCTTGCGACGCGGATATAAGCGTCGCGAGCGGTGATGATGGCGTTTCGGGCCGTCTTGACCTGTTCGATGGCCACCCTGCGCGCCGCGTCCCGCGCCTTCTTGCCGGGGCCCGGCGCGGACCGGCGCTTGGCGACCTCAAACTGCTCGCGCAGGTTCCGGAGAGCTTCTTCTGCATGCATTAGCAGCGGGTCGGTTGGGCGCAAGCCTTCGGCGGGCAGGCCAGAAACGCCGCTGACCTTCTGGCCGCCGGCTGTGGTGGCCTCGATCAGGCGGATATCCCGTTGCGAGGCGGCCAGGAACACCTCGAAGCCCAGGCTGCGCAGGAACCAGACCATGCCGGGATTGACCATCGAGCGGGTCAGCGCGTCGTGCTGCGCCGACACCACCACCATGTCCGCCGGCGCGGCGCCGCCGGGCGTACCGGCGGCCGCGCGCTGGGCGCGCTGGATGTCCCGGATATTCTGGACCATCCTGACGAAATTGTTCAGTTCGGCGGCCCCGGCGACATGCGGGGCGCCGTCGGCCACCCAGCCCGACTGCATGTGGTGGGTCATGTTCCAGGCTTGGAACCGGGCGGGATGGCCGATCTCGGCCAGCGCCCGCTCCAGGGCCGAGCGGCCGGCGCGGGTGCCGTCGAGGCTGCGCCGCAGGTCGTCCGTCCGCACATCGGGCACGACCATCAGCCTGTTGCCGCCTGGAAGGTCGATCACGTAGTTGGTCGAGGCGGTGTCCACCACCTCGTCCGGGACGCGCGCGGTGGGGTCCGAGGCGGCTGCGGCCTGCTGCCGTTGCAGGTGTCTCCCCGTGCCGCGATCGACGAAGGACGTGTCCGACACTTCGCCAGGGCCGCCTTCGCGGCGCAGGCCCTGGACCACCGGATTGGCGTCGGCCGGGCCAAGAGCCGGCAGGGCGCCGAGCGGGGCGCTGGTGGCCACCAGCCGGCCGCCGTCCGGCACCAGCAGGTCCACCTGCGTGGGGTTGGCGGCCAGGTTGCGCAGCTGCGTGGCGATCGAGGCGCTGCGGGCGATCTGGAACGCGGCCTCCCGTGCGGCGACGTCGGCGATCCGGCTGCCCTCAGTGCTCTCCCAGGCCGAGCGCTGGGCGTCGAAGGCGGCGCCGGCGCGGCGGGTGACGCCGTCGGTCTGGGCCGTGGCGATCTGCGCCAGCAGCTGGCGGAAGCGCGGATCGGCGAACTGCAGGGCGTTGACCCGAAGCCGGCCGATCGGAAAGCGCCGGGCCAGCTCGGGCAGCAGGCTGGTGTGGTCGGCGTGGAGGTGGGTGATCATCACCTCGGCGATCGGGTGACCGTTCAGGATCCCGCTGACACGGTCGGCGATGGCGGCGCTGATGTCCGAGCCGCCGTCGGTGCCGACCCCGGCGTCGATCAGGCGCACGCCCTGGGCCGTCTCCAGAATGGTGGTCGCCCCAGCGCCGACGGCCAGGTGGTGATAGTTGCTGACGATGACGAAGGTGTCGGTGACCCGCACCACCTCCAGCGCCACCCCGTCGATGGAGACGGGCATCGAGAACGGCGCGGCGTACGGCAGGCTGTGGGGCGAGGTGGACGGGCTGGAGGTCGCCCCGCTCGTCCCGGCGTCGTCGCGGTCACGCGGCCGGCAGACCGGCGCCCCGCCCGATCCTCCAGCCCCGTCGGTCAGGGCCAGCGGGATGGCGTAGTAGGTGATCGCCGTGCTGGAGAGGATCGGCTCCTCCAGCTGGATTGTCACGGGCGCGGCGCTGACGCCGGACATCGGCGCGCTGCTGACCTCCACCTGGGAGGGCAGGGTGGATGGCGCGGCAGGGGCGGGCTCGGGACCGATGAAGCTGTAGCCGCCAGCGTCGGGCGCCTGGCAGACGCCGTCCGGAACCTGGCGGCGCAGGGGCGCGCCGGGCGCCGCGTCGGCTTGCGCCAGGTGCGCGGCCTCGTGCGCCATCAGGCGCAGGTCGCGCGGGCTCTCGCCCGGTCCCAGCCAGATCTGGTCGTTCCGGGCGAAGGCGCGGGCGCCCAGCGCCGCGGCGGCGCTGCGGGCGGGGGCGTCGTCCAGCACCTTCACATGGCTCATGTCGCGGCCCAGGGCCTGTTCGATCGGCGCGCGGATCTCCGGCTTCAGGCCCCCCGCGCCGTCGGCCGGGGCGTCCGGCGGCGGCGTGGGCGCATCGAGGCGTCGCGCGCGCATCGCCGCGTCGGCGACCTGGTCGGCTGCGGCTTCCTGCGGATCGGCGACGCCGCCGACCTGGATCGCCTCGGGCGGTCCCAGCCGGCGATCCAGATAGCCGGCGCGCTGGACGGCGGCCTCGGTGGTTGGCGCGGCGCCTGGACCAGGTTTCAGCCGCAGGGGCGATCCGGACACCGCCTTTCGGCCGGCCGCGCACTGGCCGCAGGGTTCGGCCGGCGCGCAGGCCCGGCACGGCTCCAGGCCCGATCCCGGCGTCTCCCGGGGCGCCTGCCGGAACGGGTGAGGCGGGCGCGTCTTCGCCGCGTGGCCGTCTTCCCGCGCCTTCGGACGCGGCTCGCGGGCCGAGGTCGCCATGGCCTAACGTTCCCGCGCGCGTTCGGGCAAACGCTCCGACGCGCCGCCGGCAGGCTGGCTAGGGGTCCTCGGCTGTTCCAAGCTCGCACGGCTCCCCTGCGGTCTTGTCCCTGGGGTCTTGTCGAAGCAATCAGACTGAAGCCGCTCTCGGCGCCTGGGCGTCAATGGGGAGCTGGCCGGCGTCGCACGTCGAATGCCCAGGCGAGGCGCTCCTTGCGACAGCCGTCAGCTTAGCATCGAACGCAGTTTGTTCAATTCTTGAGAGTGATGTTGATCGATGCGCCCTTTGCGAGTGTCCGCGGGGTGCGGTCGGCCGCGCGGCTCGGTCGAACGGCCGCAAAAGAATGCACGCGGCCGGCCGAACAATTCCGGAACATGAGTGCGGGCAGCCTCATTTTTGGCATGTAATTGCGCACGGAATTCGTCTAAGTCATTGAAATCCCTGGGTCGTCACTCCAATCCCTTGTTGGAGTGATCCGGTCGGTGAAATCCTATAAAATCAAAGACTTATGACGAAATTTTCCGTTGCGCCCATGATGGATTGGAGCGACCGCCACTGCCGGTCGCTGCACCGCGTGCTGTCTTCGCAGGCCTTGCTCTATTCGGAGATGGTCACCACCGGCGCCGTGCTGCACGGCGATCGCGAGCGGCTGCTCGGTTACGACCAGGATCAGCATCCCGTGGCGCTGCAACTGGGCGGGTCCGAGCCTGCCGACCTGGCCGCGGCCGCTCGCATCGGCGAGGACTATGGCTACGACGAGATCAACCTCAATGTCGGCTGCCCGTCCGACCGCGTGCAGAGCGGCCGGTTCGGCGCGTGCCTGATGCGCGAACCCGACCTGGTGGCCGAATGCATGGCCGCCATGGCCGCCGCCGTGAAGGTTCCCGTGACGGTCAAGTGCCGCATCGGCGTCGACGACCAGGACCCGGAAGAGGCGCTGTTCACCCTGGTGGACAAGTGCGTCGCGGCCGGCGTCACCACCTTCATCGTCCATGCGCGCAAGGCCTGGCTGCAAGGCCTGTCGCCGAAGGAAAACCGCGACGTCCCGCCGCTGGACTATCCGCTGGTCTATCGGCTCAAGCGCGAGCGGCCGGAGCTGACCATCTCGATCAACGGCGGCGTGCCGGGCGTCGATGCGGCGCTGGAGCACCTTCGGCATGTCGACGGCGTCATGCTGGGTCGCGCGGCCTATCATGAGGCAGGCCTCTTGGGCGCGGTCGATCGCCGGGTGTTCGGCCTGGATGTTCCCGACGTCACGCCCTTCGAGGCCGTCGAGCGCTACCGCCCCTACATCGAGCGCAGCCTGGCCGAGGGCTGGCGCCTGGCCGGGATCACCCGTCACATGCTGGGCCTGTTCCACGGCCTGCCGGGCGCGCGCGCCTGGCGCCGGATCCTGACCGTCGAGGGCGTGGGCGAGGGGGCCGGGATCGAGGTCGTCGACAAGGCCCTGGAGGCGGTCTGCCGCGCCGTCGAGGAGCGCGAGGCCAGGGCGGTCGAGCCCGCTGCTGGCTGAGCCTTAGGAACTCCCGAGCCGTCTTGCGGGTTTGCCGCCCGAACAGGACTTCAAGGGATCGTTTTGAGATGAAGATGCGGATTTTCGCGGCGACGGCGGGCCTGGCCCTGCTGGCGGCGGCCGGCGCCCACGCCCAGGACGGCGGCAATTTCGCCGTCGGCGCCAATGTCGGCACGCCGGGCCTGGGTCTGGAAGCGCAGTTTCGCCTGAACGACAGCC
Source organism: Caulobacter zeae (assembly GCF_002858925.1). Classification (GTDB taxonomy): domain Bacteria; phylum Pseudomonadota; class Alphaproteobacteria; order Caulobacterales; family Caulobacteraceae; genus Caulobacter; species Caulobacter zeae. Next base: position 72,867 of record NZ_PJRS01000034.1, on the reverse strand, counting down.
TGGTGGTGCGCGGCGGCGGCGACTGGCTCGATTTCGACCACGACGAGACCTATGGCGACGTGGCCTACAACGGCAAGATCAAGTCCAAGACCGGCGGCGTCTTCCTCGACTGGCATCCGATGCAGGGCGGCTTCTTCGTCTCGGGCGGCAGCTATTTCGGCAAGCGCAAGCTGAACCTGTCGGGTACGCCCACCCGCGACACCCAGATCGGCGGCGTCACCTTCACGCCCGCCCAGATCGGCACGATCACCGGCGACGTCGAGCTGTCGGACGCCCAGCCTTTCGTCGGCCTGGGCTGGGACAACACCTTCACCCGCGACGGCGCCTGGGGCTTTCGCGCCATGGCCGGGGTGTCGTTCAGCGACAGCCCGAAGGTTGATCTGACCGCTTCTGGCGGCACGCTTTCGAACGATCCGACCTTCCAGCAGCGCCTGCGCGAGGAAGAGGCCGAGGTCCGCGACGACGCCAAGGACTTCAAGTACTTCCCGGTGGCGCAGGTCGGGGTGACCTATCGGTTCTAGGCGACCAGCGCCGCCCGGATCGCGCCCGCCGCCGTCATTGCGTCGGCTGGGGCCAGCAGCACCTGCAAACCCCGCTGGCCGCCGTTGATGTAGACACGCTCCAGCACGAAGGCCTCGTCCTCGATGGCGGTCGGGACCTTCCTGCGCTGGCCGAAAGGGCTGACCCCGCCCACCTTGAAGCCGGTCAGGCGCTCGGCGTCGGCCGGCTTCATCATCGCCGCCGCCTTGCCGCCGAAGGCCGCCGCCAGCTTCTTCATGCTCACCTCGCGGTCGGACGGCACGATCACGCAGACCGGCTTGCCGTCGACCTGGGCCATCAGGGTCTTGAGCACCTGGCCCGGATCCACGCCCAGCGCCTCGGCGGCCTGCAACCCCACGCGCTCGGCGTTGGGGTCATAGTCGTAGGTCGCCACCTCGAAGGCGACGCCGGCCTTGCTGAGCGCCAGGGTGGCGGGCGTGCTCTTGGACATCTGACTTCCCCTCGACCGCGCGCCGGCCCTCGACTGCGCGCCGGTTGATGGCGCAAAGCCCAGAACAGGTCTAGCAGTCGCTCGCAGTTTTCCGACGGACCGCCTCACGATGACCCGCGCCGAGATCGAACCCTTCCACGCCATCGGCATCAGCCGCCTGGCGCACCAGCTGAAGGGGGAGGGGGCGCAGGTCATACACATGGAGTTCGGCCAGCCCTCGACCGGCGCGCCCGCGCCCGCCATCGCCCGCGCCCACCAGGTGCTCGACAGCGACGGCATGGGCTATTGGGAGAGCCCGGCGCTGAAGGCCCGCATCGCCCGCCATTACCAGGAGACCTATGGCGTCGGCATCGAGGCCGAGCAGGTCGTCCTGACCTGCGGCGCCTCGCCGGCCCTGGTGCTGGCCCTGTCGAGCGCCTTCACGCCCGGCGACCGCATCGCCCTGGCCCGGCCGGGCTATGTCGCCTATCGCAACAGCCTGAAAGCTCTGCACCTGACGCCGGTGGAGATCGCCTGCGGTCCGGAGAGCCGCTACCAGCTGACCGCCCAAGCCCTGGCCGCCCTCGAGCCGGCCCCGGCCGGCGTGATCATCGCCAGCCCCGCCAACCCCACCGGCACGATCATTCCGCCCGAGGAGCTGAAGGCCATCGCGGACGTCTGCCGCGAGCGCGGGATCCGCATCGTCTCCGACGAGATCTATCACGGGCTGTCCTACGTGGGTCCCGCGCACTCGATGCTGGAGTTCGAGCCGACGGCCCTGATCGTCAACAGCTTTTCCAAATACTTCAGCATGGTCGGCTGGCGGCTGGGCTGGCTGGTGGCGCCGAGCGACCTCGTGATCCGCGCCCGCGCCTTCGTCGGCAACCTGTTCCTGACCGCGCCGTCGCTAAGCCAGCACGCGGGCCTGGCCGCCATGGACGCCCGCGAGGAGCTGGAAGGCCATGTCGCCGTCTATCGCGCCAATCGCCAGCTGCTGCTCGACGCCCTGCCGTCGCTGGGCCTGACCGCCATCGCCCCGCCCGACGGCGCTTTCTACATCTGGGCCGACATCGGCCACCTGACGGACGACAGCCTGGCCTTCTGCGAGCGGCTGCTGCGCGAGACGGGCGTGGCCACCGCGCCCGGCCTGGATTTCGATCCGGTCGATGGCCGCCACTTTATCCGCTTCAGTTTCGCGGTCTCGACACAAGAGGTGCGTGAAGCGCTCCGACGCATTCAACCGTGGTTTGCAGCTCAGGCGCAAAATTCCAGATAATGCGTTGACTATCCATTATGTGAGAATAAAGCTGCGCCCGTTCCGGTGATGAAAGGGTGGCGACGGCTGCTCGCGCGGCGTCTCGACCGCCCCGGTACGGGAGGGCGCACCGCCATGGATCCTTTCAATCGTCGCGATTTCCTGCGCACCGCCGCCCTGGCCGGCGCGGTCGCCCCGATCGCCGTTCAAGCCGCCCAGGCCGCGCCCAAGACGCCCGCCAATATCGACGCCGAGGGCGTGCGCTGGCTGGACGGCGCGCCGCCCGCCGCCCACGAGGGCCAGACCTTCGGCCTGCCCTGGCCGCGCGGCGCCCAGAAGGCCAAGGCGACCTTCGCCATCACGAGCGCCAACGGCGAGGCCGTGCCGGTCCAGACCTGGCCGCTGGCCTACTGGCCCGACGGTTCGCTGAAGTGGACCGGCCACGCCATTCCGGCCGACGCCGGCCGCGCCGAGACCCTCAAGATCGTCGCCGGTAAGCCCGCCGCGCCCGCCGCCGCCGTCTCGGTGCGCGAGACCGCCGACGCGGTCGAGATCATCAGCGGCGAACAGTCCTGGACCATCCCGCGCAAGGGCGCCGACATCATCGCCCGCGCTGCCGTGGCCGGCCGCGAGACCGTCCGCAACGTGCGCCTCGTCGCCCTGACCCAGGACAAGCCCGACTTCGAGAGCGGCCCGGTCACCGAGACCCGCTTCGAGGGCGAGATCGAAAGCCTCGTCGTCGAGCAGAAGGGCCCGGTGCGCGCGGTCGTGAAGCTGGAAGGCAAGCACCGCGGCGCGGGCCGCGCCTGGCTGCCCTTCACCTTGCGCCTCTACGTCTATGCCGGCGGCCGCTCGCTGCGGATCATGCACAGCTTCGTCTTCGACGGCGACGAGAACCGCGACTTCATCCGGGGCCTGGGCCTCGTCGGCCAGGCGCCGATGACCGACCCGCTCTATGACCGCCATGTTCGCTTCGCGGGCGAGAACGACGGCGTCTGGGGCGAGGGGATCCGCCCGCTGACCGGCCTGCGCCGGGATCCGGGCAAGGCCTGGCGCGACGCCCAGGTCGCCGGCCAGAAAACGCCGGGGCTGGAGGGCATGGCCCCGACCGTCTCCAAGCGCCTCGACCTGATCCCGGCCTGGGGCGACTTTACGCTCAGCCAGCCCAATTCCGACGGCTTCTCGATCAAGAAGCGCACCAAGCCGGGTCACGGCTGGATCGACGCCATCACCAGCGGCCGGGCCACGGGCCTGGGCTATATCGGCGGGGCCAGCGGCGGCGTGGCCTTCGCCATGACCGACTTCTGGAAGCGTTGCCCGACGCGCCTGGATATCCGGGGCGCCCACACCGACACGGCCGAGTTCACCGTCTGGCTGTGGTCGCCGGACGCCGCGGCCATGGACCTGCGCTTCTATCACGACGGTCTGGGCATGAACGATCACCCGGCCGAGCGCGAAGGCCTGGAGATCACCTACGAGGACTACGAAAAGAACTGGGGCCGCCCGCTGGGCATCGCCCGCACCAACGAGATCACGCTCTGGGCTCTGCCCTCGACGCCGTCGCGCCCCGACTTCGCGGCCATGGCCGCCCGCCTGCGGCAGACGCCGCGCCTGGTCGCCACGCCCGCCCGCCTGAAGGCGGCGCAGGTGTTCGGCGACTGGAGCCTGGTCGACCGCTCCACCCCGACCCGCCGCGCGCTGGAAGACCAGAACGACGGCCTGCTGGCCTTCTACATGCTCGATGTCGAGCAGCACCGCTGGTACGGCTTCTGGAACCACGGCGACGTCATGCACACCTATGACAGCGACCGTCACGTCTGGCGCTACGACATCGGCGGCTTCGCCTGGGCCAACTCCGAGCTTTCGCCGGACCTGTGGCTGTGGCTGTCGTTCGTGCGCTCGGGCCGCGCCGACGTCTTCCGGCTGGCCGAGGCCATGACCCGCCACACCGGCGAAGTCGACGTTTGTCATATCGGCCCCTACCGGGGCCTCGGTACGCGGCATGGCGTGCAGCACTGGGCCGACAGTTCCAAGCAGCCGCGCGTCTCCAACGCCGCCTATCGCCGCTACTACTACTACCTGACCGCCGACGAGCGGGTGGGCGACCTGATGCACGCCCTGATCGACTCCGACGAGAGCCTGACCCGCGTCGACATCGGCCGCAAGCTGCCGGGCGCCCAGCCCTCCCGGCCGCCGGGCGTCGTCGACATGGGCTTCGGCACCAGCTGGAGCGCCTTCGCCGCCGCCTGGCTCACCGAGTGGGAGCGCACCGGCGACAAGCACTGGCGCGACCGCATCGTGGCTGGCATGGACACCATCGCGGCCATGAAGCAGCAGTGGTTCGCCGGCGGCACGGACTTCGATCTCAAGACCGGCAAGTTCCTGGGCAAGGGCGAGACCGTCAGCGTCTCGCATCTCAACGCCGTGTTCGGCGCCGTCGAGGTCCATTCCGAGCTGTTCCAGCTGATCGACAACCCGCGCTACCGCGAGGCCTGGCTCGACTACTGCCAGTTCTACAACGCCTCGGACGCCGAGTTCCGGGCCAAGACCGGCGCCCCGGCCAAGGGCCGCAACCTCAAGGAAGGCCATTCGCGCCTGACCGCCTACGCCGCCTTCCACCGCAAGGATCCGGCCCTGGCCCAGCGAGCCTGGCGCGAATACTTCAGCGGCGACGCGGGCCTGGGCGTCGGCACGATCGCCAGCAAGCGCCGCGTCGATGGTCCCGCCGTCATCGAGCCGATGGAGGAAATCCCGCGCATCTCCACCAACGCGTCCTCGCAATGGGGCCTGGCCACCATCCAGAACCTCGCCCTGATCGGCGACGTCCTGGAAGAAGCCCGCGCCAACCTGCCCGTCGCCGGCAAGCGCGGCCAGGACCTGGGCAAGGACACGTTCTAGGAAGGGCACGGCTCCAGACCCTCCCCCCGAAGGGGGAGGTGGCCCGTAGGGCCGGAGGGGAAGTGTCCTGTGAGGACAGCAGGCCTCCAACGACAGCAGACCTTTCCCCCTTAGTCGCTTCGCGACAGCTCCCCCTTCAGGGGGAGCATCTTGGGTCCGCTACTCCGCCGCTTCCAGCATCGCCGGCGGTTCCTGCGCGCCGCCGCGCTGCACGGCCAGGGGCAGGCGGACTTGGGCCATCAGGCCCTCGCCGGTGTTGGACAGCTTGATCTCGCCGCCATGGGCGCGGACGGTGGTGCGCGAGGTGGCCAGGCCAAGCCCCACGCCCTGCTTGGTCGAGGTGCGAGCGGCCACGCTGCGGTAGAACGGCGTGAACACCCGGCCCAGCTCGTCCTCGCTCATGCCCGGGCCCCGGTCGCGGATCTCGGTCACGGCCTCGTCGCCGTCGACATAGAGGCGCACCCGGGCGCTGTCGCCGTACTTCACCGCATTGTCCACGAGGTTGGTGAACACCCGTTGCAGGCCCAGCACGTCGATTTCGACCTGCGGCGCGGTTCCGGGCTCCAGCACCACGTCGCCGCCGGTGATCTCGGCGTCGTCGACCACGCACTCGATCAGCGAGCGGAGGTCGACATGCTGGCGGGCCCCGGCCTCGGCGCTCTCGCGCATGAAGGCCAGCACCGAATTGATCATCGCCTCCATCTGGTCGATGTCCTGGCCGATCTCGCGGCGCAGGGCGGGCGAGGCGCGCTCGAGGCGGAAGCGCATGCGGGTCAGCGGCGTGCGCAGGTCGTGCGAGATGGCCCCGATCATCGCTGTGCGGTCGTTGATGAACCGGGTCAGGCGGGCCTGCATCTGGTTGAAGGCGCGGGCGGCGCGGCCGATCTCGGCCGGGCCGTGGGCGGCCAGCACCGGCGAGGACGGGTCGCGGCCCAGGGCCTCGGCGGCGTCGGCGAAACCGACCAGCGGCGCCACCAGGCGTCGGGCGAAGAGGTAGCCGACCGGTCCGACGATGGCGAACGAGACCAGGAACCACAGCAACACCCGGCGCTGCCAGCTGTTGGGGAAGCCCTCGGGCTTGGGCTGAAGGGTCACCCAGCGGCCGTCGGAGACGCGCACGGCGGCCACGAAGTCGCCCTCGATATAGGGCGCGGGCGCCAGGCCGAAGAGCCCGCGGGCGACCGGGGCGGGCAGGGCGCGGCCCTGCGGCTGGGGCTTGGCCTGCGCGACGACCGGCTTGGGCGCGGCCCGCGCCGCCAGGCGCGGAGCGGCGGACACGGTCTCGACCACCGGCTTGGCGCGCGGCGTCAGGGGCGGCGGCGTGACGACCGCGTGGGTGACCATCGGCTCGGGGGCGGGCGGCGGCGCGGGCGCAGCCACCGGCTCGCGCGGTTCGGAGACGGCCACGAAGGTCGAGGTGCGGAAGGGGGCGGTGAACAGCGGGTCGCTCGACAGCCGTTGCGGCAGGCGCGGGATCACGCGCGGCGGGCCGGGCATGGCACCCTCGGGGCGAACGCCCTGACCGGGCGCGCCCTGGAAGCCCTGGCTCGGCCGCGTGGGGCGGGCGTCACCGATCGCGCCGCCCGGGGAGCGATAGTCGGCCCGCGTCGCGCCGGACGGCCCGCGTCCCGGGCGCCAGGTTCCGCCGGACATCGGCACGTTGGGCGTGGCGGTGATCGGAAAGCCGACCGAGCCGGGACCCACCGAGGGGCGCATGCCCGCCATCGGCGGACGCTGGAACCCGCCGGGACCGGTCATCGGCTGGGCCTGGGCGTAGGAGGTGAACAGGAAAGTCAGGGGCGAGGGGGCGGCTTCGGCGCGCAGGCGCGGGGCGCCGCCGCCGGCGCCGGCGAACGGCGGCGGGGCGTAGAACAGCAGCCGCACGTCGTCGGGATCAGCGTTCAGCAGCCGGGCGAGGTCGGCGCTCGACCGCTCCGAGGCCACCCAGCCGGGGCTGTTCAGGCTCGGCGGCTCGTTCTCGACCGTGCGCACCAGCGGGCGGCTGGAGCCGGTGTCGATGGCCGCGCCCTTCAGGCCTGCGGCGATGTCGGCCAGACTGTGCTGCTCGGGCGGCTTGGGCGGCAGCAGCAGGGTAAGAGCCAGGGTGGCCAACTGGGCGACCACCAGGCTGCCGACCAGCAGGCAGACGATGCGCAGGGCGATCGGCGCGTCGGGGCGGCGCAACTGTGCGATCAGGCGCTTCATTCGATCACCACCTTGGCGTCGAGCACGTAGCCGACGCCGCGATAGGTCTTGATCAGTTCCTGGTCGCTCTGGGCCTCGATCTTGCGGCGCAGGCGGCTGATGTGCAGGTCGACGCCCCTGCCCACCGTTTCGGCGGCCTCGCCGCGGATGACGGTCAGCAGGTCCTCGCGCGACACCACCGAGCGGGCGTTGTCGAGCAGCAGCGACAGGATGGCCAGCTCGCCGCGCGTCAGCAGCAGCAGCATGCCGCCCGGCGCGGTCAGCTGCCGGGCCGACAGGTCCAGGCGAAAGCCGGCGAAGGCGTAGGTGTTGCGCTTGGGGTTGCGGCCTTGCGGCCCGGCGGCGGCCCGGCGACGCATCAGGGCCTTGACCCGGGCCAGCAGCTCGCGCGGCGGGATCGGCTTGACCACGTAGTCGTCGGCCCCGAGCTCAAGGCCCAGGATCCGGTCGACGGCCTCGCCCATGGCGCTGAGCATCAGGATCGCCGGACCCTCGGGGCGGGCCAACTGCCGACAGAGCGACAGGCCGTCCTCGCCGGGCAGGTTGACGTCTAGCACCACCACGTCGACGGCGTGGGCTTCCAGGATCTCGCGGGCGGCCTCGACGGCGCCGGCCTGGCGCACGGCATAGCCCTGGGCGCCGAGATAGGCGGCCATCTCGCGGCGCAGGACGTCGTCGTCCTCCACGAGCAGGACGGTCGCGGTCTCGGTGATCGAGGCGTCGGGGGTCATCGGCTCCCGGTTATGACATGGCGAGGACGTCCGCGTCCCGGCCGCGGGCTGGACGAGGGGGCGGCGGCGCGCGTCATGACGTCGCGGCGGCGCTTGGGGAGCGCCTGGCGGGGCGACTGGCGCGGGAGGCGGGCTCAAGGTTCCGCTCCATGGTTGCGGCGCGGACATGACTTGTCGACTCGAACACCCGGCGATGAGCGCCGAAAAGTACGGAATCGTTGCGGATCCTGGCCCATGGATCAGCTTTGCCGGTGTAACGCGTCTGCAATTTGTCGCTATGTATCCGCCTTGTATCGTTCGGCGCGGCCGCCGATACGAGAGGCGCGGACTTGCGGGGAACTTGGGCGGACCGCTACCACAGGGCGTCGCGCGGAGCACCGGGCGTGAAGGGCCGAGCGGAGCGCATGAGCGACATCACCATCGTCGATATCGCCAAGCAGGCGGGCGTCTCGATCAAGACGGTGTCGCGTGTCATCAATCGCGAGGAGGGCGTGGGTCCGGCCACGCGGGCGCGGGTCGAGGACCTGATCGAGAAGCTCGGCTATCGCCCCAACGTCTCGGCCCGCTCTCTGTCGAGCCGCCGCAGCTACCTGATCGGCGTCGTCTTCATGCGGGTGGGCGCCTACCACTATGTCGGCGAGGTTCAGGTCGGGGCGATGCGCGCCTGCCGCCGGGCCGGCTATCACATGGTCATCGAGCAGGTCGACGATCCGGGGCAGGCGAGGGGGCCGGGCCTGGAGCAGGCCCTGAAGGCCGGCCGCTTCGACGGCCTCGTCCTGACCCCGCCGGTCTGCGACGACCCCGAGATCCTGGCCATCATCGAGGCCCAGGGCCTGTCCTACGTGCGCGTCGCCCCCGACCGCGACTTCGGCCGCTCGCCCTACGTCTTCATGGACGACCAGCAGGCCGCCCACGACATGACGGCCCGCCTGTGGGACCTCGGTCACCGCCGGATCGGCTTCATCGACGGGCCTGCCGACCACGGCTCGGCCCGCCGCCGTCGCGAGGGCTACATGACCGCCATGGCTGAGCGCGGCGCGCGCGTGAAGCCCGAATGGATCGCGCCCGGCGACTTCATGCCGCTGTCGGGCCTGGAGGCCGGCGACCGGCTGCTGGGCCTGTCCGAGCCGCCGACCGCGATTTTCGCCGCCAACGACTCCATGGCCATGGGCGTGCTGTCGGCGGCCTCCAAGCGCGGCCTGTCGGTCCCCGGCGACCTGTCGGTGGTCGGCTTCGACGACGGCCCGCTGGCGGAGTCGTCCTGGCCAGGCCTGACGACCGTGCACCAGCCGATCGCCGAGATGGCCGAGGCGGCGACCGAAATGCTGATCGAAGGATTCGGCGACCCCCGCTTTCGCAGCCGGACAGCGGCTCGGCAGCTCGACTACCACATCGTCGAGCGCGGATCCTCGACCTCGCGCTAGCGGTAACTCGCGGGCGGGTTGAGGTAATTTATGTGCTTTGTCGCGCCTGATAGTGGAATATTGATCCAGTAATTTCCGCCTTCTTTAGTGGTAAAATCCAGACAGCGGTGTCTTTTGAAAACGGCATAGACAACGTTGTCGTATCGTGGTGTCAATTTACGACAACGTTGTCGTTATCGGGACATTCCGAGGCGGAACGGAACTCAAACCCCGGGACAAGGGGTGGAGGAAACATCGCCCGACGTCCGCTGCGGCGCCGGGATCCTGGCTGGAACGACGCGTCAGCGCCGCCTTCCGGTCCGCGCAGGAAAGGGGAACTACATGCGCACCGTGCTCTTTACGTCGGCCGCCCTGGCGGTCGTGTGCTTCAACGCGCCCGTCGCCTTCGCCCAGGACGCTCCGGTGGCGCTGGACGAGGTGGTCATCACCGCCCAGCGGCGCAGCGAGAACCTGCAGAAGACGCCGCTGACCGTCTCGGCCGTCACCGGCGACAAGCTGGAATCTCAGGGGGTCAAGACCGTGGTCGACCTGGCCAGCCAGGTTCCGGCGCTCCAGATCACCTCCAGCGGCTCGGGCGCGGCCCAGGTCTTCCTGCGGGGCATCGGCAGCACCAACACCACCGAAGTCGGCGACCCGGCTGTCGCCTACCACATCGACGGGATCTACCAGGCCCGCTCGACCTCGGTCGGCGCGCTGTTCTACGACATCGACCGGGTCGAGGTGCTGCGCGGCCCGCAAGGCACGCTGTACGGCCGTAACGCCACGGCCGGCGCCATCAACGTCATCACCAAGAAGCCGGTGCTGGGCGAGTACGAAGGGGCGGGCTCGATCGAGGTCGGCAACTACAGCGCCGTCACCACCTCGGGCCTGATCAACGTGCCGATCGGAGACACCCTGGCCGTGCGCGCCTCGTTCCAGCAGAGCCGCCACGACGGCTACGTCAACGCAATCAACCAGGGGCCGGGCACCGGCGGCAACGACCGCTACGACCAGGACGACAAGTCGGCCCGCGTGCGGGTGCTGTGGAAGCCCAGCGACAACTTCTCGCTGATCCTCAACGCCGATTACCTGCACCAGGGTGGCGCGGGCGGCGGCGATGGCACCTACGGCACTACGCGCGTCACCGGCGATCCGTGGTCCTGCTACTGCTCGACCAACCTCTATCGCAACAACCGCTTCTTCAGCACCGGCGCCGAGGCCAACTGGGACCTGGGCTTCGCCAACCTGACCTATCTGGTCGGCTACAACTTCTCCAAGCTCGACCGCACCGGCGAGAACGCCAGCACCGGCGCGCCGAACTACTTCCTGGGCAAGGACTATACGTGGTCGCACGAACTGCGCCTGGGCGGGGATGCCGGCAAGCTGAAGTGGGTGGTCGGCCTCTATCGCTTCACCGAAGACAACAATGTCGACTTCCGCGTCTTCCTGGCGAACAACTCGTACCTGTCGTTCATCCAGCCCGAGATCACGGCTGAAAGCATCGCCGTCTTCGGCCAGACGACCTACGAGGTCACCGACCGGTTCCGTGTCACCGGCGGCCTGCGCTATACCGAGGACAAGAAGGGCCGGGTGGGCGGCACCTACCTGACCAACTCGGCCGGGGCGATCGTCTCGACGGTGGTGGCCAACGTCGCCGACGCCAAGTGGGACGCCACCAACTGGAAGCTGGGCGCCGACTTCGACCTGACCTCGACCTCGATGCTCTATGCCAACGTCGCCACCGGCTACAAGGCGGGCGGCTACTACGACGGCATCGCCGACAACGTCTACGCGCCGGAGAAGATCACCTCCTACGAAGCCGGGGTGAAGAACCGCTTCCTCGACAATCGCCTGCAGGTGAACGCCACGGCGTTCCTCTACGACTACCGGGACTTCCAAGTCAGCGCCCTGGGCACCATCGGCGGGCAGGACGCCACGGTCACCCTCAACGCCGACAAGGCCAAGATCTACGGCCTGGAGTTCGAGACCAACCTGGCGCTGACCGAGCATGACCGGATCGACGCCACCCTGGGCTGGCTGCACGCCGAATACACCGACTTTGTGCTGCCGCGCGGGGACTCGTTCTCGAACAACAACGCCAACGCTTCGGTGGCGGCCTGCTACACGGCCAACTACGCGGCGGCGGCTCCGCGCTCGACCGACTTCTCGGGCTGCCGGATGGCCCGCACGCCCGAGTGGACCTTCAATCTCGGCTACCAGCACATCTGGGAGCCCAGCTTCGGCGGCACCCTGACCGGCCGGATCCAGACCCACTACGAGACCAGCAAGAACCTCGAGTACCACGGCTTCGCGCAGAACAAGGAAGGCGCCTTCACCAAGACGGACGTCAGCCTGACCTACGCCAGCCCCGACGATCGTTGGACCTTGCAGGGTTTCGTCCGCAACCTCGAGGACGACGACGTGCGCACCGCCTCGGCGCCGAACTCGACCACGGGTCTGGCCACCAACGGCGCTGGCGAGTTCTACGCCCCGCCGCGCACCTACGGCCTGCGCCTCGGCGTGACCTTCTAACCACCTCACTCCCCCTCGCGCCCGGCGGATCCTGCCCGTCGGGCGCACCTTTGTTTTCTGTGTAGCCAAGCGAGTTTAGCCGATGATCCTCACACGACGCCTTTTGCTCCTGGCTGCCTCCGCGACCGTGCTCGGCGGCGGCGCCCACGCCGCGCCCAAGCAGCCCGAGCTGGGCGTGCGCGACGGCAAGACGATCACTGTCGACGGCCTGAAGTTCCGCGACCTCGACCGCGACGGAAAGCTGTCGCCCTATGAGGACTGGCGGCTTTCTCCGGAAGTCCGCGCCGCCGACCTGACCGCGCGCATGACGCTGGACGAGAAGGCCGGCCAGATGATGCACGGCACCCTGCCGGCGACCGGCCCCATGGGCGTGGCCGGCATCGGCTCGGGCTATGACATGGACAAGGCGACCCCGCTGGTGGTCGATCGCCACGTCACCACCTTCATCACCCGCCTGGCCGGCGCGCCCAGCTTCCTGGCGGAGCAGAACAACGCCATCCAGGCGATCGCCGAGAAGGGCCGCCTGGGCGTGCCGGCGACGATCAGCACCGACCCGCGCCACCACTTCCAGTTCACGGCCGGCGCCAGCGTCGCCCCCGGCGGCTTCTCGCAGTGGCCCGAGGCCCCGGGCCTGGCCGCCATCGGCGATACGGCCCTGACCAGGCGCTTTGGCGACATCGCCCGCCAGGAGTATCGCGCCGTCGGCATCCACCAGGCGCTGTCGCCGATGGCCGACCTGTCGACCGAGCCGCGCTGGTCGCGCACCAACGGCACCTTCGGCGAGGACGCCGACCTCGTCGGCAAGATGACCAAGGCCTATGTCCAAGGCTTCCAGGGCGGCGACAAAGGCCTCTCGACCGGCGGCGTCTCGGCCGTGGTCAAGCATTGGGTCGGCTACGGCGCCTCGGCCAAGGGCTTCGACGGCCACAACAGCTACGGCCGCTACGCCGTCTTCCCCAAGGGTCAGTTCGACCTGCACGTCAAACCGTTCGACGAAGCTTTCGCCGCGGGCGTCGTCGGGGTGATGCCGACCTACGCGATCCTCCAGGACGTGGTGCTTGAGGGGCAGCCGCTGGAGCCGGTGGCCGCCGGCTTCTCCAAGCAGTTGCTGACCGACCTGCTGCGCGGCAAGCACGGCTTCAAGGGGATCGTGCTGTCGGACTGGGCCATCACCAACGACTGCGGCGAGACCTGCCGCAACGGTTTCCCGGCCGGCGTCACCCCCAGCTTCGAGGGCTTCTCCACAGCCTGGGGCGTTGAGGACCTGGCCAAGGTCGACCGCTACGCCAAGGGCGTGAACGCGGGCCTCGACCAGTTCGGCGGGGTCGAGGACACGGCCGAGCTGGTTCAGGCGGTGAAGGCCGGCAAGATCACGGAAAGCCGCATCGACGAGTCCGTGAAGCGCATCCTGCTGGTCAAGTTCGAGCAGGGCCTGTTCGAGAACCCCTATGTCGACCCCAAGGCCGCCGACGCCATCGCCGGCGCCAAGGCCTTCGTCGCCGAGGGGCGGGCGGCCCAGAGCGCGGCCCTGACGCTGCTGGAGAACAAGAACGGCCTGCTGCCGCTGAAGGCCGCCGGCCGCAAGGTGTGGCTCAAGGGCGTCTCGCCCGACGTCGCCAGGGCCTATGGCCTGACGCCGGTGACGGATCTGGCCCAGGCGGACCTGGCCATCATCCGCGTCGAGACGCCGTTCGAGACCCTGCACCCGAACTACACCTTCGGGGTGCGGCAGCACGAGGGCGACCTGTCGTTCAAGGACGGCGCGGCCGACTACGAGGCCATCAAGGCCGCCTCGGCCAAGGTCCCGACCATCGTCAGCGTCTATCTCGACCGCCCGGCGATCCTGACCAATGTCCGCGACAAGGCCGGCGCGCTGATCGGCGATTTCGGCTCCAGCGACGAAGCGCTGCTTGATGCGTTGACCGGAAAGGCCAAGGCGCGGGGCAGGCTTCCGTTCGAGCTGCCCTCGTCGATGGCCGCGGTCGAACAACAGGCGGAAGACGCGCCGCACGACAGCGAAAAGCCGCTCTACCCGATCCACTACGGCCTGACCTACTAAGGGGACCGCCATCATGATCCGCATGACCACCGCCGCCAGCATCGCGGCCCTTTGCCTGGCCGCCGGCGCGGCGCACGCCCAGACCGCCCGGCCGTGGATGAACACCAAGCTCTCGCCCGACGAGCGCGCGGCCCTGCTGGAAAAGGAGATGACCCTCGACGAGCGCATCGGGCTGGTCCACGGCCCGATGTCGATGCCGATCTTCGGCATCAAGAAGCCCGACGGCGCGATCGGCTCGGCCGGCTACATCCCCGGCATTCCGCGCCTGGGCGTGCCGGCCCTGGAAGAGAGCGACGCCAGCCTGGGCGTCACCAATCCGCTGGGCGTGCGGCCCGGCGACGGGGCCACGGCCCTGGCCTCCGGCCTGTCGCTGGCGGCGACCTTCAACACCAAGCTGGCCTACGAGGGCGGCGCGGTGGTCGGCCGTGAAGCCCGCGCCAAGGGCTTCAACGTTCAGCTGGCGGGCGGCGTGAACCTGGCCCGCGACCCGCGCAACGGCCGCAACTTTGAATATCTGGGCGAAGACCCCTGGCTGGCCGGCAACCTCGTCGCCGCCCAGATCAACGGCATCCAGGCCCAGGGCATCGTCTCGACGATCAAGCACTTCTCGCTGAACGGCCAGGAAACCAGCCGCCACTTCGCCAATTCGGTGATCGACGAGGCCGCCCACCGCGAGAGCGACCTGCTGGCCTTCCAGATCGCCATCGAAAAGAGCCAGCCGGGCTCGGTGATGTGCGCCTACAACCTCGTCAACGGCGATTACAGCTGCGGCAACCCGCACCTGCTCAACGACGTCCTGAAGGGCGATTGGGGCTACAAGGGCTGGGTGATGTCGGACTGGGGCGCGGTCCACGCCACCGACTACATCGTCAAGGGTCTGGACCAGCAATCGGGCGAGCAGCTGGACGCCAAGATCTGGTTCGGCGAGCCGCTGAAGGCCGCCGTCGAGAAGGGCGAGATCCCCGCCGCGCGCCTGTCGGACGCCACGCGCCGCATCCTGCGCTCGATGTTCGCCGCCGGCCTGTTCGACAAGCCGGTGACCCCGGGCGGCGCCATCGACTATGACGCCAACGCCGAGATCTCGCGCGCGGCGTCGGCCGAAGGCATCGTGCTGCTGAAGAACCGCGAGGGCCTGCTGCCGCTGGCCAGGAGCGCCAAGACCATCGCCGTGATCGGCGGCCATGCCGACGTCGGCGTGCTGTCGGGCGGCGGTTCCTCGCAGGTCGTGCCTCCGGGCGGCGCCAAGCGCGTCGTGCCGCTGGGCGGGGAGGGCATGATGGGCGCCTTCCGCAGCCAGTACTTCAATGGCTCCTCGCCGCTGGCCGCCATCCGCAAGGCCGCGCCGGACGCCAAGGTCACCTTCGACGACGGCCGCTACGTCGCCTCGGCCGTCGCTGCGGCAAAAGCCGCCGACGTGGTGGTGGTCATGGGCAACCAGTGGATGGGCGAGGGCGAGGACGCCTTCGACCTCTCCCTGCCCAACGGCCAGGACGAACTGATCGCCGCCGTGGTCGCCGCCAACCCCAACGCCATCGTCGTGCTGCAAACGGGCGGCCCGGTCTCGATGCCCTGGCTGAACGAGGCCGGCGCGGTGGTCGAGGCCTGGTATGGCGGCGCCAAGGGCGGCGAGGCGATCGCCGACGTGCTGTTCGGCGCGGTCAATCCGTCGGGGCGCCTGCCGGTGACCTTCCCCGCGTCGCTCAGCCAGTACCCGCGTGAAGCCCTGCCGGGCCGCGGCGTGCCGGAGAAGACCCGGTTTGACGTCAACTACACCGAGGGCGCCGACGTCGGTTACCGCCGCTTCGCCGCCACCGGCGACAAGCCGCTGTTCCCGTTCGGCTACGGCCTGTCCTACACCTCGTTCGCCTATTCGAACCTGAAGGTCGAGGGCGGCCAGTCGGTCACGGTCAGCTTCGACGTCGCCAACACCGGCAAGGTCGAGGGCAAGGACGCCCCGCAGGTCTATCTGACCGGCGCGGCCGGCAAGCCGTTGCAGCGCCTGATCGGCTTCGACAAGGTGTCGCTGAAGCCGGGCGAGACCCGCCGCGTGACCCTGACCGCCGATCCGCGCCTGCTGGCCAGCTTCGACGCCAAGGGCCGTCGCTGGGTCGTCACGGGCGGCGACTATCAGGTGGCGGTCGGCGCTTCGGCCTCGGACCTGGCCCTCAAGGGCGGGGCCAAGGTCAAGGCCCGGACGCTGAAGCCGTAGGGGAAGGGCATGGCGATGAGATCTCTGGTTTCGGGCCTGGCCCTCTCGCTGGCCATCGGCCTGCCGGCCCTGGCCGCCGGTCCGGTGGTCAGGACCACCGCGGGCCCCGTCGAGGGCGTCGAGAGCGGGACGGTGGCGGCGTTCAAGGGCGTGCCCTTCGCTGCGCCGCCCGTCGGCCCGCTGCGCTGGCGCGCGCCCCAGGCCCCCGAGGCCTGGACCGCCGTCCGTCCGGCCGCCGACTACGGCCCCGACTGCGCGCAGAACCCGTTCCCGGGCGACGCCGCGCCCCTGGGCGTCAAGCCGGCCGAGGACTGCCTCTATGTGAACGTCTGGACGCCGAAGGACGCCATCAAGGCCAAGGCCAAAAAGCCGGTGATGGTCTGGATCTATGGCGGCGGCTTCGTCAACGGCGGTTCCTCGCCGTCGGTCTATGCCGGTGACCGCTTCGCCCGCGACGGCGTGGTGCTGGTCAGCTTCAACTACCGGGTCGGGCGCTTCGGCTTCTTCGCCCACCCGGCGCTGTCGGCCGAAAACGCCGACGGCGGCCTGCTCGGCAACTACGCCTTTATGGACCAGATCGCGGCCCTCAAATGGGTGCAGGCCAATATCGAGGCCTTCGGCGGCGACCCGGGCAACGTGACGATCTTCGGGGAGTCGGCCGGCGGCATGTCGGTCAACGCCATGCTGACTACGCCCCTGGCGCAGGGCCTGTTCCACAAGGCGATCATCCAGTCGGGCGGCGGCCGGCCGCGCCTTCTGCCTTCGCTGCCGATCAAGGCCGCGCCGGGCGAGCGCTCGGCCGAGAGCGTCGGCGTCGCCTTCGCCGCCAAGGCCGGCGTGACCGGGGAGGGGCCCGAGGCGCTGGCCGCCCTGCGCGCGCTACCGGCCGACGCGGTGGTCGACGGCCTGAACATGGCGACCTCCGGTGTTCCCACCTGGAACGGCGGGCCGATGGTCGACGGCAGGATCGTCACCAAGCCGGTGCTCGACGCCTTCGCCGCCGGCGAATGGACGAAGATGCCGGTGATGGTCGGGGCCACCGGCGCCGACGGCTTCTTCTTCGGCGGTACCCGCGACCAGGTCTTCGCCCCGTTCGGCGAGCGGCGAGCCGAGGCCGAAAAGCTCTACGACCCGACCGGCGACGGCGACATCAAGGTCTATGGCTGGAAGGCCGCCGGCGACCGGATGTTCATCGAGCCCGCGCGTGAAGTGGCCCGCACCCTGTCGGCGCAAGGCGCGCCGGTGTGGTCGTTCCGCTTCTCCTATGTGGCCGAAAGCCAGCGCAAGGAATGGTGGAGCGCCCCGCACGCCACCGAGATCCCGTTCGTGTTCGACACGGTCGACGCCCGCTACGGCGCGGCCCTGACCCCGGCCGATGCGGCCGCCGCCAAGGCCGCCCACGCTTACTGGATCGCGTTTGCGACCAAGGGCGCGCCCGAAGCGGCCGGCCAGCCGGCCTGGCCAAGGTACGACGCGGCCGGCGATGCGATCATCGACTTCACCAACGATGGGGTGAAGGCGGGGGCGGATCCGCTGAAGGCGCGGTTGGATCTGGTCAAGGCCACTACGCCCAAGCCGGCGGGCCAGTAACATGGCCGCCCGTCTCGCCGACGCGGTGATCGACCGCGACACCTTCCAGGCGCTGCGTCGCGCCCTGCCAGCGGCCACCAAGGCCTGCCTGCAGGAGACCTTCGGCATCAGCGAGACCACCTGGGTCAAGCTGCGCGACGGGCGTCCGGTCAAGCAGGCGACCCTGGAGCGGCTGCTGGAGCGCTATCGGCGGGTGTGCGGGGAGATGAGCCGGCGGGCGGCGTGAGTGCTTGGCCCTCGTCCTTCGACAAGCTCAGGATGAGGGCCATTGATGCGGCGGTTCAGTCGAAAACCTCACCCTGAGCTTGTCGAAGGGCGAGGTTTTCGCTTCCGCTGTCAGCCGCCGATCTTCGGCAGCCCGTCCATGATCGCCGTCAGCGCCAGCACGGTCTGGCCCTCCATGGCGCTGTGGCCCGCATCCGTCTTCACGTAGCTGGCCGGCGGGGCGCCGATCTCGTCCAGGGCAGAGACCAGGCGCGAGGCCTGAGACAGCGGGCAGACCTGGTCGAAGCGGCCGTGGACGATGTGGATGTCCAGGCCCTTCAGCTTGTCCACGTTATTCACGATGTAGTCCGGCTCGAGGAACAGGCCGTTGGCGAAGAAGTGGGCCTCGATCTGGGCGAAGCACAGGGCGAAGTCGGCCTCGCCGAACTTACCCGCGTCTGCGTTGTCGGGGATCATGTTCGAGATCGTGCCTTCCCAGACCGACCAGGCCACGGCCGCCTTGAGCTGGCGCTGACGTTCGGCCTCGCTGGCCGGCACCATGTCGAAGATCGTCTTGTAGGCGCCCATGATGTTGCCGCGGTCTTCGACCGGGATCACCTCGACGAAGGCCTTCCACTCGTCGGGATAGGCGATGTAGGCGCCGGGTTCGGTCAGGGCGTAGGGGGTGTTGGTGAAGGCCGCCGCATTGCCCTGGTACATGTAGAGCAGGTCTTCGGTCGCGCCGAGGAAGATGCCGCGCAGGATCAGCGAGGCCACCTTGTCGGCGTGGCGGATGGCGTAGGTCAGGGCCAGGGTGCTGCCCCAACTGCCGCCGAACACATGCATGCGGCCGGTAATGCCCAGCGCGTCGCGCAGCTTGTTGATGTCGTCGACCAGATGGTCGGTGGTGTTGTTGGTCAGCGCGACCTGCGGGCCGGCCGAGGCGACCGTCGGCTCGCTCTTGCCGCAGCCGCGCTGGTCGAACAGGATCACGCGATAACGCTTGGGATCGAAGAACCGGGCCATCGGCGGGGCGCAGGCGCCGCCGGGGCCCCCGTGCAGGAACATCACCGGCTCGCCGTCCGGATTGCCGTACTCTTCCCAACAGAGCTTGTGGTCGGGCGCGGTGTCGACCTGCAGCAGGCCGCTCTTGTTGGCGGCCGGCTGATCGTACTTCCATTCACCAGTGACCTTGCTGGTGGTCCGCAACCGCGAGAAATTCATAACTCGACCTTTCGTGAGGCTGTTCGCCCGTGCCGTTTAGATGCGCTCGTCACCGGCGACCGCAAGTCAAAATCGGCGGCCCTCGACAGGATCGGAGCGTCCGCGTACCCCACCGCTTCGCCCCAGCCCGAAAGGAGGGACCATGGCCAATCCCTTCTCGCTGCTGGCGCCGGCGCTGGTCCCGTCCTGGAACTTCTTCGACGTCATCGCCGCCTCGCCGCGCGTCGAGTACGCCCTGGCCGACACCCGCGACGCCGCGCTGGACGCCTGGACCGAATTTCGCCCGCGCCCCCAACGCCTGTCGCCTGTCGCCATCCTGGGACGCTTGGTCTGGAACGCGCGCTGGAACGAGAGCCTCTATCTGGTCAGCTGCGCCGAGCGCCT
Source organism: Caulobacter zeae (assembly GCF_002858925.1). Classification (GTDB taxonomy): domain Bacteria; phylum Pseudomonadota; class Alphaproteobacteria; order Caulobacterales; family Caulobacteraceae; genus Caulobacter; species Caulobacter zeae. The sequence goes on along the minus strand of NZ_PJRS01000034.1, from coordinate 53,203 downwards.
GGTCGAGGAGCCGACGGCGCATGGAGAGGACGAGATTTTCCGCCGGATCGCGGCTGATCTCGCTGCGCGGTCGGATGCGCCGCGGTGGCTGTCGTTCCGGCTGCTGTTCGTCGATCCGACGGGCGAGCGCGAGGTGCTTTACCAGGCCGCGCCGCGTCTGCGAGCGGACATCGATATCCGATGAGCTTCGACCACGCCCTTCGCCTGACCGAGGTGCTGCTGGCCCTGGCGCTGATCCAGCAGAGCCTTGAGCATCTGCGGGTCTTTCGTCGCGAGCGGCTGCTGTTCGGGGCGCGCATCCTGCTGTGCGGGCTGGTCGTCACGGGCTTGGCCTCGCCCTGGCCGCTGGTCGGCCTGGCGGGCCTGTCGCTGCTGGTCCTCCAGCGCTTCCAGGGCCCCTACAACGGCGGCAGCGACCGGCTGGGCCTGCTGGCCCTGTGGTGCTTGATGCTGGCGCGCGTGTTGCCCGTCGACCAGTGGCGCGAGCTGGCCTTCGGCTATCTCGGCGTGCAGCTGATGCTGTCCTACTTCATCTCCGGCTGGGTGAAGATCGTGAACCCGGACTGGCGCAACGGCTTGGCCCTCCGCCAGGTGTTCGCCTTTTCAGCCTATCCCGTCGCCGAGGGCCTGCGCGGCTGGGCCGACCGGCCACGCCTGTTGCTCGTGATGTCGTGGGCGGTGATGCTGTTCGAGCTGGCCTTTCCGCTGACCCTGCTGTCGCAGCCGTCGCTGATGGTCGGCCTGGTGGTCGCCGCGACCTTCCACCTGGCCAACGCCTGCCTGTTCGGCCTCAACCGCTTCTTCTGGACCTGGCTGGCGGCCTATCCAGCCATCCTCTGGCTACAGCAGCGCCTGTTCTAGCCCCAGGCGGGGAAGGCGACGCAGGTCGGCCGATCGACCGCCATCGTCTCGCCGGTTGCCGCCAGGCGACCCGAAGCGTTGTTGCGTCCAAGCACCGTCACCGCGCCGGAGCCCTGATTGGCCGCCAGCAGCCAACGGCCGGTCGGATCGAGGGCGAAGCTCCACGGCGTCTTGCCGCCCGTGGCGATGCGTTGGATTTCCCGCAGTTCGCCCCTGGCCTCGTCGACCTCATAGACGACGACGACGTGTTCTACGCGGATCGAGGCGTAGACGAAGCGGCCGTCGTGGCTGACCGCCACTTCGGCGCCGTTGATCGGCGGCTCGCCGCCCGCGCGCAGGGTCTGCAACAGCTCCGGCCGGCCATCCCGCAGGCGATAGGCGCGGATCTCCGGCTTGATCTCGCTGAGCAGGTAGAGGTGGCGGCCGGTCGGGTGCAGCGCCATGTGGCGGGGCCCCGTTCCCGGCGGCAGCGCGACGGAGGCCTCGCTCGCCGGACCCAGCGTCCGTGTCGCCGCGTCGTAGGGATGGACGAAGACCCGATCCGCGCCCAGGTCGGCGACCAAGGCGTGACGCCCCGTCGGATCGACCATCACCGCGTGGGCGTGCGGTCCCTGCTGTTGCGGCGAGGGCCCCGAGCCTTGGTTGGCCTGCACCAAGGCGGGCGGCTCCAGCCCGCCGTCGGCGCGGACGGGCAGGGCGGCGACGTGGCCCGTTCCGTAGTGGGCGACCAGAAGGCCGCCGGCCTCGCCGTCGAGCGACATGTGCGCCGGGCCGCCGCCGCCCGAGGCGACCGTGGAAATCACCGTCAGGGCGCCGGTCGCGGGATCGGCTTTCAGGGCGTGGATCTTGCCCTGTTCCCGGGGGCCGTAACCCGTCTCGCTCAGGGCGTAGAGCACCGGCAGGGCCGGATGGGCGACCAGCCAGGTCGGGCGCTGAAGGGGCGCGACGACGCCGATCGGAGCCAGCTTGCCGGTGGCGGTGTCGAGCCGGGCGGCGAAGACGCCCTGGCCGTCCTTGTCGGCTTGGGTCCCGACATAGACCAGTCGTTCGCCCCGCGCCGCCGCCTGCGCCGCCTGGGCGGCCATCAGGCCCAGCGCGCCGGCGGCGACCGCGCGACGGGTGGGCAAGCCGTGTCTGGAATCGGTCATCGGCGTCTCCTCCACCCACGCTTGTCAGGCTTTGGAGGAGGCGTCGATAAGACCACTCGGGTTTCTTCCTCGAAGAAAATCGCGCCGGGTTTGACGGAAGTTTCGCGCCCGTGCATCGCTCCCTCCAGAACAACTCGACAGAGTGGGTGGGACGGAAACGGTGTCGGAGGGGCGTGCGCGCGTCGTGGCTTGGATCGGGCGGGAAATCCTGCCCCACGAAGCCGACCTGCGCGCCTGGCTGCGGCGGGCCTTCGCCACGGCCGGCGACGTCGACGACATCGTGCAGGAGACCTACTGCCGCCTGGCGGGCCTGTCCCACGTCGATCACATCGGCGAGCCGAGGGCCTATCTGTTCCAGGCCGCCCGCAGCGTCGCGCTGGAGCAACTGCGACGGGCGCGGGTGGTGCGCATCGACACGGTGACGGAAATCGACGCGCTGAACATCGAACTGGATGAGCCTTCGCCCGAGCGCATCGCCGGCGGGCGGCGCGAGCTGGAGCGGGTGCGGCGACTGATCGCCGCCTTGCCCGACCGCTGCCGCCGGATCTTCGAGATGCGCAAGATCGAGGGCCTGCCGCAACGCGAGATCGCCCGCCGCATGGGCGTGACCGAGAACGTGGTCGAGAATGAATCCGTGAGGGGGCTGCGCGCCATCCTCGCCGCCCTCGCCGAGGGTGAAACCGAAGAAACCGCGGCCGCGAGGAGGCCGAGTACGCATGACCGAACGCGAAAGCGCCGCTGACATCGAGGCGGCCGCCGCCCGATGGGTGGTGCGCGCCGATCGCGGGGATCTGGACCCGGCCGAGCTGGAGGCCTGGCTGGCGGGCGACACGCGCCGTCAGGGCGCCTTCGTGCGCGCCCAGGCCGCCTGGGGCCTGCTGGATCGCGGTCGCGCGCTGGGCGTCGAGGAAACGCCGCAGCGTCCGCGCGTCGATCGCCGTGGGCTGCTGGCCGGCCTGGGCCTCGCGGCGGCCGCGTGCGTCGCCGTGATCGTGGCGCCGCGGCTGCTGGCCGCCCGCTATGGCACCGCCGTGGGCGAGATCCGCCGCGTGCCGCTGGCCGACGGCTCGCTGGCCGCGATCAACACCGACACCGCGCTGGAGGTAGCGATGAAGCCGCGCAGGCGCGAGGTGCGGCTCGACCGGGGCGAGGCCTGGTTCCAGGTCGCCAAGGACGCCGAGCGACCGTTCGTGGTCGAGAGCGGTCCGGTGCGGGTGAGGGCGGTCGGCACCGCCTTTTCGGTGCGTCGTCGCGACGGCGGCTGCGAGGTGCTGGTCACCGAGGGCGTGGTTGAGGTCTGGTCGGAAGGGGCGGGCGAGGCCCCGCGCCGCGTGACCGCCGGCGAGCGGGTCTTCGCCTCCGACAGCGCCGGCGCGGCGCGGCCGGTGCCGGCGTCGCTGGAGATTACCCGTGAGCTGGCCTGGCGCGAGGGCCAGATCGTCCTGGACGGCGAAGCCTTCGGCGCGGCCGCCGAGGAGTTCAACCGCTACAACGCGCGCAAGATCGTCATCGCCGATCCGGCCCTGGCCGAGCAGAAGCTGGTCGGCTGGTTCCGCACCAACGAGCCCGAGAGCTTCGCCCGCGCGGCGGCCGCCAGCTTCGGCGCGCGGGTGACGGTGCGCGGCGACGCAATCCTCGTGCAGTCGGTCGCGCCCCTGGCCGAATAGGGATTTCGCCGTCCACGGAGGATGGCCTTCGAAAAAATTTCGCTGAGCTCTGACGGAAACCGGTTTCCCGCCCATCGCTCAAGACAGGCGCTCCCAGAAGCGCCGTGCGAAACAAACAATAGGGAGGGCGCGGAATGGGTTATCCGCGAGACGTCTACGGTAAATCGGCCCTGATGCTGGCGGCGGGCGCCGCCGCGGTGCTGGCGAGCAGCCAGGCCCAGGCCCAGACGCGCAAGTTCGATGTACCGGCCCAGGCCGCGGCCACCGGCATTCCCCAGTTCGGCAAGCAGGCCGATTTGCAGATCCTGGCCCCGCAGGCGGCCGTCCAGGGCAAGCGGGTCAACGCCGTGCGCGGGACCTACTCCGTCACCGAAGGTCTTTCGCGCCTGCTCGACGGCGCAAACCTGACCGTGGTCTCCAACGACGGCCGCACCGCGGTGCTGGGCCAGAAGGGCTCGGTGCAACTGGCTTCGACCGCGCCGGTCGCCATCCCGCAGCAGTCCGATCCAGTCGGGGACGCCATCGAGGAACCGGCGGCCGTCGAGGAGGTGATCGTCACCGGCTTCCGCGCCAGCCTGGGCAGCGCCCTGAACATCAAGAAGCGCACCAGCGGCGTCGTCGACGTCATCAAGGCCGAGGATATCGCCGACTTCCCGGACGCCAACCTCGCCGAGTCCATCCAGCGCGTGCCGGGCGTGTCGATCGCCCGCGACGCCGGCGAAGGCCGCCAGATCACCGTCCGGGGCCTGGGGCCGCAGTTCACCCGCGTGCGCATCAACGGTGTCGAGGGCCAGAGCACGGCCAGCGGCACCGACAGTTCGGGCGGCGCCAACCGCAACCGCTCGTTCGACTTCAACGTCTTCGCCTCGGAGCTCTTCAACAGCATCACCGTGCGCAAGACCGCCTCGGCCTCGACCGAGGAGGGCTCGCTCGGCGCCACCGTCGACCTGCAGACGGGGCGGCCGTTCGACTACAAGGGCGCGACCCTCGTGGTCTCGGCCCAGCAGGGCTACAACGACCTGTCGGAAAGCTGGGACCCGCGCTTTGCGCTGCTGGCGTCCAACACCTGGGCCGACGGCAAGCTCGGCGCCCTCGTGTCGGTGGCCTACACCGAGCGCAACCTGCTCGAGGAGGGGCACGGCTCCGGCGGCTGGCTGAACGGCACGGAGGTTGGCGGCTTCAGCCCGGCCTCGACCTTCACCCAGGCCAGCTCGGCCAGCGTGTTCACCCCGCGCTTCCCGCGCTACGGCCGCCTGACCCACGACCAGAAGCGTCTCGGCGTCACCACCTCGTTGCAGTTCCGGCCCGACGAGAAGACCCTGGTCACGGCCGATTTCCTCTATTCGGACTTCAAGGCCACCCGCACCGAGAACTGGCTGGAAGCCCTGTCCTTCGCCCGCAACGCCGCCCAGGGCGGCCGCCCGGAGATCATCGTCCGCGACGGCGTCGTGAACGCCAAGGGCGACATGGTCTACGGCCTGTTCGACGACGTCGACGTCGAGAGCGAGACCCGTTTCGACAAGCTCGACACCAAGTACACCCAAGGCACCTTCACGGTCGAACACCGCTTCTCAGACCGCTTCAAGGTGACGGGCCTGGTCGGCTTCTCGAAGTCGGATTTCGACAATCCGATCCAGACGACGGTGATCCTCAACCGCGAGAACGCCGACGGCTTCTCGTACGACTATCGAAACAACGCCAAGCTGCCGGCGATGAACTTCGGCTTCGATGTCACCGACCCGCTGGCCTACAATTTCGGCGCGGCGCGCTCGGAGATCCGCCTGCGGCCGCAGGGCGTGACCAACACCATCCAGACCGCCCAGCTCGACGGCGACTATGAGTTGAACGACACCTTCCGCCTGAAGGCCGGGGTGAACCTCAAGAAGTACGAGTTCGACTCCTGGGCCCTGGCGCGGGTCAACGAGTCGGTGGTGCCGACCCTGCCGGCCGGCGTCACCCTGGCCAGCCTGACCAACCTTGTCAGCGGCTTTGGCAAGAACCTCGGCGGTTCGGGCTATCCCTCCAGCTGGGCCGCGCCGGATCTGAACGCGTTCGCCAAGCTGTTCGACATCTATAGCGGCACGGGCCTGTTCGAGCTGTCGGGCGCCAGCAACTCGGCCGCCCGCGGCAACATCCGCAGCGTCGAGGAAAAGGACACCGCCGCCTACGTGCAGCTGGACTTCAACTCCGACCGCTTCGCCTGGCCTATCCGCGGCGACGTCGGCGTGCGCTACGTCAAGACCGAGCAGAGCTCGACCGGCTACCAGCTGGTGTCGGGCGCGGCCCAGCAGGCCACGGTCGATCGCGACTATGAAGACGTGCTGCCGGCCCTGAACCTGACCGCCGAGGTCACCCCCGACCTCCTGCTGCGTTTCGGCGCGGCCAAGGTGATGACCCGTCCCAACCTGGGCAGCCTGACGCCGGGCGGCAGCCTCAGCGTCGTGGGCGTGTTCAGCGTCAGCTCGGGCAACCCGTATCTGGATCCGATCCGGGCCACGACCTACGACCTGTCGGCCGAATGGTACTTCGCCAAGGACGCCCTGCTGTCGGTCGGCCTGTTCTACAAGGACATCGACAGCTACATCCAGACGCAGCGTATCTCGCAAACCTTCGCCGCGTCGGGCCTGCCGACCAGCCTGCTCGACGGCCTGGCCGGCGTGTCGGCCAACGACACCTTCCTGTTCAGCAAGCCGGTCAACACCGAGGGCGGTCCGCTGAAGGGCGTCGAGATCAGCTACCAGCAGCCGTTCAGCTTCCTGCCGGGCCCGCTGCGCCACACCGGTGCGATCTTCAACCTCACGATCGTCGACTCCAAGATCGACTACATCTCGTCGCGCTCGGCCACGGGTTTCGTGCAGAACGACCTGGTGGGCCTGTCGAAGAACGCCTTCAACGCCACCCTCTACTACGAGGACAGCAAGTTCAGCGCCCGCGTCTCCGGCGCCTATCGCGACAAGTACCTGACCGCCGTTCCCAGCGGCGCCTCGACCAACGATATCGACGGGGTGCGCGACACCTTCACTGTCGACGCCTCGGCCTCGTACCAGATCAACAAGCGTCTCAAGATCACCTTCGAGGGGCTGAACCTGACTGACGCCTTCAACGAGCAGTACACCGACAGCGTGCGCGACAGCATCTACGTCTATTCGCACACCGGCCGGCAATACAACTTCGGCCTGAGGTACTCCTTCTAGGCTACAGCGAACCTTCCTCCTCCCAGGGGAATGTTGGGCGTCGGCCGTCCCTCCCGGCCGGCGCCCGTTCTTTTTCTTTCGAGGCTTCGATGACTATGGTTTCGCGACGGGCCGTGGCGGCCGGGCTCCTGCTGCTTCCTGGCGTCGCCTCGGCCGCGCCGCGCTATGACGCCGTGCTCAAGCGCCCGGATGATCCGCGCCGGTTCTCGGCTCCGACCTATGAGCGTCTCTCGGTCGCCGTGGCCGCGGCGCCGGCGAACGGGACGCGGCCGTTCCGCATCCTGGTGACCGAGGGCGCGTTCGACGAGCAGGTCGTCATCGACAAGCCGTTCGTGCATCTGGTGGGCGAGAGCCGCACAGGCTCGATCATCACCCACCTGGCCGCCTCGGGCCTGACCGCGCCCGACGGCAAGCGCTGGGGCACGTTCCGTACGCCGACCCTGTTCGTCCGCGCGCCGGACTTCGCCGCCCGCAACCTGACCATCCGCAACGCCTTCGACGGCCTGGGCGAGATGACCAAGCCCGGCGGCCTGCACTCGCACGACGGCGGCGGTCCTCAGGCCGTGGCCCTGATGCTCGACAAGGGCAGCGACCGCGCGAGGTTCACGCAGGTCGACATCCTCAGCTACCAGGACACCCTGTTCCCCGACGCAGGCCGCAGCCTGTTCGAACGCTGCCTGATCGCCGGCAGCTACGACTTCATCTTCGGGGCGGGCAGGGCGTTCTTCAGGGAGTGCGAGATCCGCTCGCTGCCGCGGCCGGTAGATCCGGTCGACGGCTATGTCGTCGCGCCCAGCACGCCGATCGACCAGCCGTTCGGCTTTGTCTTCAAGGATTGCCGGCTGACCAAGGCCGTCGGCACGGCCAGGCGTTCGGTCTATCTGGGGCGGCCCTGGCGGCCGTCGAGCCAGTTCCCCGACGGGCGCTACGGCGATCCGAAATTCATCGGAGCCAGCGCCTTCATCGACTGCTGGATGGACGACCACGTCGCGCCCGATGGGTGGACGCAGATGTGGTACACCGGCAAGGACGGCAATCCGCGCACCATGTTGCAGCCCGAGGACGCGCGTTTCTCGCAGCACGGCTCCAAAGGCCCCGGCGCGGCCGCCTTCCGTCGTGGACGGGCGCTGAGCGCCGCCGAGGCCAGGGCGATGAGCGTCGACGCCGTGCTGGCCGGCTGGCGCGTCTGAGGCCTCAGCGCGCGAACGGGAAGGGGGTCACCGACTTGCTGGCCTCCTCCACCAGCAGGGTGCGGTTGATCGGGGCGGCGGCGCGCTGGGGGCAGGCGGGCCGTTCGCAGATCCGGCATGACGGACCGATCTCCACCGCCAGCGGCGAAGCGATGTCGAGCCCACGCGAGGCCGCCAGCTTGCTGGCGAACTTCAGCTCGCAGCCCAGGCCGATGACCAGTTCGTCCTCCAGCCCCGCCTGCAAGCCCGAGGTCCGCCGCACGGTGCGCGACAGGGTGAAGTAGCGTTCGCTGTCGGGGGTCTCGATCACCTGGGTGACGATCCGGCCGGGGGTCTTGAAGCTGTCGTGGACGTTCCAGCGAGGGCAGGCCCCGCCGAAGCGCGAGAACGGGAACGGGCCGGCGGCGAAGCGCTTGGAGATGTTCCCCGCCGCGTCCAGTCGCATCATGAAGAACGGGATCCCGCGCGCACCTGGCCGGCTGAGCGTCGTCAGGCGCTGGGCGGCCTGTTCGTAGCTGACGCCGAAGCGCGGCCTTACACGCTCGATGTCGTAGCCGCTGGCCTCCATGGCCGCGTGGAACGGCTCGTAGGGCATCATGATCGCCGCGGCGAGGTAGTTGTCGAGAAACACCTTCAGCAGTTGCCGGGTGGCGCGGTCGGGCGCCGAGAAGCGGTCGGCCAGGCGGGTGAGGGCTTCGGGCGCCTCCATCAGGCCCAACTGGTAGCACATGGCGAAGATGCGGCTGGCCGGGGCCAGGGTCTCCGACACCATCAGGCGTTTGCGGTGGTGGTCGTAGCGGCGCAGCGAGCCGGCCATGACTTCCGTCGGCATGACCCGCGTCTGGATGCCGTGACGGGCGACCAGGCGTTCGCGCACGGCGGGGCCCAGGTCCTGAAGGTCGGCGTCAAGGGCCGCGACGATGGCCTCGGCCGCCGTCTCCAACTCGGCGAAGTGGTTGCGCTGCGAGCCGACCAGGTCGCGCACCCAGTCGGTCGGCGACTGCGACGACGAGGAGGGCAGGCCGTCCGGGCGCTCGAAGGCGCCCATGTCGATCATCCGGCCGCGATCGAGATAGGCGCGGTAGAGGCGGGCCATGGCTTCGGCGAGGCCTGGCGACAGCTCGGCCACCTCGGCGACCTCGTGCCGTCCAATACCCAGGTCGGCGAACATCTTGTCGGTCAGCACCTCTTCCAGACCCGCACCGCCGCCGGGATCGTCGGCCGACAGGGTGCGCAGATCCAGGTCGTAGGCCTCAGCCAGCCGCAGCAGCATCTGGGCCGTCACCGGCCGCTGGTTCCGTTCGAGCAGGTTCAAGTAGCTGGGCGACACGCCCAGTTCGTCGGCCATGCGGCTCTGGGTGACGCCCAGGTCGCGGCGGAGGCGCTTCAGGCGCCCGCCCAGGAACAGCTTTTTGTCGGTCGTGACCATGTCTGTCACGTTGTCACGATTTTACAAAATACACAAAGTTGATTTGTGACAAATCGTCTTCAATAGGTTCGACCGCCTTGCCGCATCGGCGTTAGCTCCCTGTCACAGCTTACAGCCCGCCTCCCAACAAGCGGGCCCCGATGGGGAAGAACGACGACCATGCGCAAGACCTACGCCGAGCACCGCCAGGACCTTATCGCCCGCTATCCGCAGGGCGTGACGCCCGGCGGCGTCGCCATCGACGACATCATCCAGCTGAAGCTGCAGAACACCTTCAACACCCACCTGGACATCGCTCGCGAGATGGCCGTCGTCATGCGCGCCGACATGGCCGCCTATGATGCCGATAGCAGCAAGTTCACCCAGTCGCTGGGCTGCTGGTCGGGCTTCCACGCCCAGCAGATGATCAAGTCGGTCAAGCGCCTGCGCGGCACGACCAAGGGCGCCTATGTCTATCTGTCGGGCTGGATGGTCGCGGGCCTTCGCAACCGCTTCGGCCACCTGCCGGACCAGTCGATGCACGAGAAGACCTCGGTCGTCGACCTGATCGAAGAGATCTACGTCTCGCTGCGCCAGGCCGACGAAGTGGCGATCAACGACCTCTTCAAGGCGCTTAAGGCCGCCCGCGACGCCGGCGACCAGGTCGCCGAGCAGGCCGCGATCAAGGCCATCGACACCTTCGAGACCCACGTCGTTCCGATCATCGCCGACATCGACGCCGGCTTCGGCAACGAGCATGCGACCTACTTGCTGGCCAAGGAGATGATCAAGGCCGGCGCCTGCTGCCTGCAGATCGAGAACCAGGTCAGCGACGCCAAGCAGTGCGGCCACCAGGACGGCAAGGTCACCGTGCCGCGCGAGGACTTCATCGAGAAGCTGCGCGCCTGCCGCCTGGCCTTCGAGGAACTGGGCGTCGACGAGGGCGTCATCGTCGCCCGCACCGACAGCCTGGGCGCGGGCCTGACCCAGAAGGTCCCGGTCAGCCAGGGCGAGGGCGATCTGGCCGCCGAATACATCAAGTGGCTGAAGACCGAGGCCATCACGCCCGAGAATCCGCTGCGCGACGGCGAGATCGCGATCATGAAGGACGGCGCCTTCGTCAAGCCGGTGCGCATGGCCAACGGCCTGTTCGCCTTCCAGGATGGCACGGGCCGCGCCCGGGTCATCGAGGATTGCATCGCCAACCTGACGCAAGGCGGCGCCGACCTGCTCTGGATCGAGACCGACACGCCGAACGTCGACGAGATCGCCTCGATGGTGGCCGAGGTCCGCAAGGCCGTGCCGAACGCCAAGCTGACCTACAACAACTCGCCGTCGTTCAACTGGACCCTGAACCTGCGCAAGCAGGTCCGCGCCCAGTGGATCGCCGAGGGCAAGATCCACGAGGACTCCTATCCCGACGGCAATGTTCTGATGTCGGCCGAGTACGACGCCACCGATCTGGGCCGCGAGGCCGACGATCGCCTGGCCCGCTTCCAGGTCGACATCTCGGCCCGCGCCGGGGTGTTCCACAACCTGATCACCCTGCCGACCTTCCACCTGACCGCCAAGAGCGTCGACGAGCTGTCGCGCGGCTACTTCGGCGACCAGCGGATGCAGGCCTACGTCAACTCGGTGCAGCGCGAGGAGATCCGTCGCGGGGTCTCGGCCGTGAAGCACCAGCACGAGGTCGGCTCCGACCTCGGCGACACCTTCAAGGAGATGGTCGGCGGCGAGCGGGCCCTGAAGGCCGGCGGCCACGCCAACACCATGAACCAGTTCGCCGCCGAATAGCCCGGCGTTCGAAGAACACCACCCCCACCTCACCACCCACTGGCGAAAACCTACAGGAGAGAACGCCATGACCAACGTCACGCAATTCGCTCCGGCCGCGATGCCGGACTCGTCGGCCCAGGATCGCGCCGTGGACCGCCTCGCCGAGGCCTCGCACCGCCTCAACGAAGCCGTCCGCCGCGCCATCGAGGCCGGCTACTCGGTCGAGCTGGTGCGCACCTCGCGCCACCATGACGGCTCGGGCAACTGGGGCGACCAGATCGTCCCGACCATCCGCGCCAACGAAGCGCCCAAGAGCGCTTAAAGACGCTCGGCGCCCGCGGGCGAGGGGAGGCGCCTGCTTCCTCCTCTCGCCCGCCACACTGCAATCGTCATCCCGGAGGGCGCGCAAGCCCCATCCGGGACCCAGGGACCGCCGCGCGGCGTCGAGGCTTCTTCGCGGTGGCCGGCTCCGCGCGGCGGTCCCTGGGCTCCGGCTTCGACTTGGGTGCGCTGAGCGCATCCGATAAACCCTCTCCCAAGTCCGCGTCCCAACACCACGGAACACGCCATGCCTCTCGACATCGCCGCCAACGTCCAGATCCTCGGCCCCGTCGAGGGCCGCGCGGTAGAGATCCTCACGCCTGAGGCCGTGGCCTTCGTGGCCGACCTGCACCGCCGCTTCGACGGCCGCCGCCGCGAGCTGCTGGCGGCGCGCCAGGCGCGCCAGGCCCGCTTCGACGCCGGCGAGCTGCCTGACTTCCTGGCGGAAACCTCGCATGTCCGCGCCGCCGACTGGCGCGTCGCCCCCATTCCCGCCGACCTGCTCGACCGCCGTGTCGAAATCACCGGGCCGGTCGACCGCAAGATGATCATCAACGCCCTCAACTGCGGGGCGAAGGTGTTCATGGCCGACTTCGAGGACGCCACGGCCCCCACCTGGGCCAATGTCGTCGAAGGCCAGGTCAACCTGAAGGACCGCTGGAACGGCGTCTTGGACCACGTCGATCCGAAGTCCGGCAAAAGCTATGCGCTGGGAGCCAACCCGGCCGTCCTGAAGGTCCGCCCGCGTGGCTGGCACCTTCCGGAAAGCCACCTCGAAGTCGACGGCGCGCCTGTCGCCGGCGCGCTGTTCGACTTCGGCCTCTATGTCTTCCACAACGCCCGCGCGGCGATCGCGAAGGGCTCTGGCCCGTACTTCTACCTGCCCAAGCTGGAGAGCCGCCTGGAGGCGCGCCTCTGGAACGAGGTCTTCGTCCGCGCCCAGGAGGCCCTGGGCCTGCCCGTCGGCACGTTCAAGGCTACGGTCCTGATCGAGACCATCCCTGCCGCCTTCGAGATGGACGAGATCCTGTTTGAGCTGAAGGACCACATCGTCGGCCTCAACTGCGGCCGCTGGGACTACATCTTCTCGTTCATCAAGCGCCTGGGCCGCACGCCGGCTTTCCTGACGCCGGACCGTTCGGCCATGGTGATGGGCAAGGCCTTCCTGGGCGCCTATTCGCTGAAGCTGATCCAGACCTGCCACCGTCGCGGCGCCTTCGCCATGGGCGGCATGGCCGCCCAGATCCCGGTCAAGGGCGACGAGGCCGCCAATCAGGCCGCCTTCGCCAAGGTCCGCGCCGACAAGGAGCGCGAGGCCGGCGCTGGCCACGACGGCACCTGGGTGGCGCACCCGGATCTCGTGCCGGTGGCCATGGAGGTCTTCGACCGCCTGATGCCCGCGCCCAACCAGCTCGACAAGACGCTGGAGGGTCTGGAGATCACGCAAAGCCAGATGCTGGAGCTGCACGACGGGGCCCGCACCGAGGCCGGGGCCCGCGAGGCCGTCCGCGTCGGCGTGCGCTACACCCAGGCCTGGCTGGAAGGCCGGGGCGCGGTGCCGCTCTACAACCTGATGGAAGACGCCGCGACCGCCGAGATCTGCCGCACGCAGCTGTGGCAGTGGGTGCGCCTGGGCGCCGAGCTCGACGACGGCCGGGTGCTGACCTCGGAACTGTTCGTCAGCCTGTTCACCCAGGAGATGGCCGACCTGCGCCGCGAGTTCGGCTCGCCGCGCCTGGAGGAGGCCGCGCACCTCTTCACCCGCATGGTGCTGTCCGACACGCTGGAGGAGTTCCTGACCCTTCCGGCCTATGAGCTGATCGGCTGACACCGGCACGGCGGCGGCGCTCCATCCCCCCGGAGCGCCGCCGCTTGCGTCGCCTTACCGACACGAAGGCCCCGAAAAGCCGGAGCCATGCGAGCCCCGGCGCGTTCTGACGCTCGACCAGTAACAAGGCGGGCGTCTCGTCATGACCATCTCCTCCCTGCGCCGGGATCTTCTGACCCGACCGATCTTCCAGTGGGCCCAAGGCGTGCTGCCGGCCTTGTCCCAGACCGAGCGCGACGCCGTCGACGCCGGCGACGTCTGGTGGGATGCGGCGCTGTTCACCGGCGATCCGGACTGGAACGAACTGCTGTCGTTCCCCAAGCCTCAGCTGCGCCCCGACGAACAGGCCTTCATGGACGGCCCGGTCGAAAAGCTCTGCGCCATGGTCGACGAATGGACCATGACCTGGGAGACCCGCGACCTGCCGCCGGAGGTCTGGAGCTTCCTGAAGGAAAACAAGTTCTTCGGGATGATCATTCCCAAGCAGTACGGTGGCCTGGGCTTCTCGGCCTTTGGTCACGCCGAGGTCGTGCGCCGCATCGCCAGCCGCTCGGTCTCGGCGGCGGTGACGACGATGGTGCCAAACTCCCTGGGCCCGGGCGAGCTGATCATGCGCTTCGGGACCAAGGCCCAGCAGGACCACTGGCTGCCGCGCCTGGCCGACGGCCGCGAGATCCCGGCCTTCGGCCTGACCAGCCCGGAGGCCGGTTCCGACGCCTCGGCCATGGTCGACGAGGGCGTGGTCTGCCGTGGAACCTGGGAGGGGCGTGAGGTCCTGGGCATCCGCCTCAACTGGCACAAGCGCTACATCACCCTTGGCCCCGTCTGCACGGTGCTGGGCCTGGCCTTCAAGCTGCGCGACCCCGACCGCCTGCTGGGGCAGGACGAGGACATCGGCATCACCTGCGCGCTGGTGCCGACGACGACGCAGGGCGTCGAGATCGGCCGCCGCCACCTGCCGGCCTTCCAGACGTTCCAGAACGGCCCCAACTGGGGCAAGGACGTCTTCATCCCCATGGATCTCGTGATCGGCGGCGCCGAGCGGGTGGGGCAGGGGTGGAAGATGCTGATGACGGCCCTGGCGGCTGGGCGCGGGATCTCGCTGCCGGCCCTGTCCGGCGCGGCCGCCGCCTTCAGCGCCCTGACGACGGGCAGCTATGCTCGGGTTCGCCAGCAGTTCGGCATTTCGATCGGCAAGTTCGAGGGCGTGCAGGAGCGCCTGGCCCGCATCGCCGGCAACGCCTATCTCGTCGATGGCGCCCGCCGCCTGACCTGTGCGGGCCTTGACCTTGGCAAGCACCCGTCGGTGATCTCGGCGCTGCTGAAGTCCGGCGCGACCGAGCGCATGCGGGTGGTGGTCAACGACGCCATGGACGTCCACGGCGGCAAGGCGATCATCGAAGGGCCGCGCAACTACATGGGTGCGCAGTACCGGGCGATCCCGGTCGGCATCACCGTCGAAGGCGCGAATATCCTGACCCGCAGCCTGATGGTCTTCGGCCAGGGGGCGATCCGCGCGCACCCCTACATGCTCCGCGAGATCCTGGCCCTGGGCGAGGCCGATCCCGAGAAGGGCCTGGAGGACTTCGACGAGGCGTTCTGGAGCCACGTGGCCCACGCCCTGCGCAACGGCATCCGCACCTTCGCCCGCAGCTGGACCAATGGCGCCCTGTCGCCGGCCCCTGACGCTGGCCGCGCCAGGCGCTTCTATCGCCAGGCCGGCCGCTACAGCGCCGGCTTCGCCCTGGCCTCGGACATCGCTCTGCTGACGCTGGGCGGCGATCTCAAGCGCAAGGAGATGCTGTCGGCCCGCCTGGGCGACATTCTCTCCGAACTCTACTTCCTGTCGGGCGCGCTGAAGCGCTGGGAGGACGAGGGGCGCCAGGACGCCGACTTCCCGCTGCTGCAATGGTGCGCCGACACCGCCTTCGCCACGATCGAGCAGCGCTTCGACGAGGTGTTCGCCAACCTGCCCAACCGCCCGGCCGCCTGGCTGTTGCGGGCGGCGATCCTGCCGTTCGGGGTCCATCGCCGCGGGCCGTCGGACCGCACGACCCAGGCCTGCGCCGAACTGCTGCTGCATCCGTCCGACACCCGCGACCGCCTCGTGGAGAACGTCTATGTCGGCGGCAAGGACCAGGCTGTCGGCCAGCTGATCGACGCCTTCGAGCGCGTGGTGGCGACCCAGCCGATCCACGATCGCCTGAAGGCCCAGAAAATCCGCGACTGGAAGATCGCCGCCGAGCAGGGCCTGGTCTCCGCCGCCGAGATCGCCGAGTTGCAGGCCGCCGACAAGGCCGTGGCCGAGGTGATCGCCGTCGACGACTTCGCCCACGATGGCCTGGCCACGCGGGGGCAGGCGCGCGTCGATGCGGTCAGCGACAAGCGAGCCAGGGCCCAGGGCGACGGCGAGGTCCCCGAACGGCCCGGACAGGGGGAGACGCGCAGTTTCGAAGTCCGGATGTGACCTGGGCGAGCTTCAGCGCTTCAACCCGAAGGCGGTATGATCCAAGCTGACGCGATGACGCCGCGCTTCACCGATCCGGACGCGCTGGCCGATGCGATCGTCGATCGCGTCGGCCGCCGCATCGTTCTTGGCCTGCCGCTGGGACTGGGCAAGGCCAACCATGTGGTCAACGCCCTGGTGGCGCGGGCGCTGAGGGATCCTGGGGTCCGCCTGCACATCTTCACGGCCCTGACACTGGAGCCGCCGCGGCCGAAGTCCGACCTGGAGAAGCGGTTCCTGGGGCCGATCATCGAGCGCACGCTCGGCGGATATCCGCTGCTGGCCTATGCCGAGCTGCAGCGGCGCGACGCCCTGCCGTCCAATATCGAGGTCGACGAGTTCTTCTTCCAGGCCGGCACGCGCCTGAACGTCCCCAGCGCCCAGCGCAGCTACATTTCGGCCAACTACACCCACGCGGCCGGCTATCTGCGCGACCGGGGCGTCAATGTTGTCGCGCAGTTGGTGGCGGGAAGGGGCGACCGCTTCAGCCTGTCCTGCAACACCGACATCACCCTGGACCTGCTGGCGGCGCGCAAGGCGGGCGAGGCCGACTTCCTGCTGGTGGGCCAGGTCAATGACGAGCTGCCGTTCATGCCCGGCGACGGCGACCTGCCGGCCGAGATGTTCAGTCAATTGCTGGACGGGCCGGGCGTGCAGTTTCCGCTGTTCGCGCCGCCCAAGGAGCCGATCCCCGACGCCTCCTACGCGATCGGCTTCCACGCCGCCTCGCTGGTGCGCGACGGCGGTACGATCCAGATGGGCATCGGCGCGATCAGCGACGCGGTCGCCCAGGGCCTGATCGTCCGTCATCGTGAGCCCCAGGCGTTCGCCGAGACGGTGGCGCGCCTGTCGCCGACGGGCGCGGCGCCGTTGTGCGGCGGGCCCTTCGAGGCCGGGCTTTATGCGGCGACCGAGATGTTCGTCGACTGCCTGCTCGACCTGCGGCGGGCCGGCGTGCTCAAGCGCGAGGTCGACGGCGCGGTGCTGCACGGCGGCTTCTTCCTGGGGCCGCGCGCCTTCTATCGAGCCCTGCGCGAGATGCCGGAGGACGAGCGGGTCAGGTTCCAGATGCAGGCCATCTCGGGCATCAACGAGATCTATGGCGACGAGGCGGCTCGCCGCTCGGCCCGCGTCGACGCCCGGTTCGTCAACACCGCCATGATGGCGACGCTGCTGGGGTCGGTGATCTCGGATGGCCTCGACGACGGTCGTGTCGTCAGTGGAGTGGGCGGGCAATACAACTTCGTGGCGCAAGCCTTCGCGCTCGAAGGCGCGCGCTCGATCATCACCCTGCCGGCCGTGCGGGGCGGCGGCCGCAAAGCGGCTTCGAACATCCTGTGGTCCTACGCCCACGGCACGATCCCGCGCCACCTGAAGGACGTGCTGATCACCGAGTACGGCGTCGCCGACCTGCGGGGGCGGACCGATCGCGACACGGTCGTCCGCATGCTGAACGTCTCGGATTCCCGCTTTCAGCCGGAGTTGCTCGACGCCGCCAAGAGCGCCGGCAAGCTGGAGGCGGACTACGCGATCCCCGAGGCTTTCCGCCGCAATACGCCCGAGCGCATCGCCGAGGCGTTGAAGCCCGCCAAGGCGGCCGGGCTGGCGCCCTTGCTGCCTTTCGGTTCGGACTTCGACGAGGTGGAGGAGGGGCTGTTGCGGGTGCTGGGCCGCTTGAAGGCCGCCCAGGAGGATCCCCGCGCGCTGATGGCCTATGTCTTCAAGGGCATGAGCGCGCCTTCGCCGCAGGAGGGACTGCGCCGCCTGGGCCTTGATCGGCCCAGGACGCTGAGCGAGCGGCTGCTCGCCTGGGCCGTGCGCGGAGCCGCGGCGTCGGGCTAAGTGTTCAGGCGAAGATCTTGATCACCGTCGCCAGGATCTCTTCCTTCGAGCGCACGCCCATCTTGCCGTGGATGTGCTTGATGTGGGTGCGGACCGTCAGGACCGAGACGCCCTTGAGCTCCGCGATCCTATCCGCGCTGTGACCGGCGATGATCTCCGCCAGGATCCTGGCTTCCATGATGCTCAGGCCGAACAGGGCGCCCAGGCGGGGCAGGTGGGCCGGGGCGTCGAAATCCTTGAGCACGATCACCAGCGCCATCTGGTCGCCGTCATGCACGGCGCGCATGCGCAGCAGGAAGCGGCGATCTTGGTCTTCGCTGCCGATGAACTGGCAGACGTCATGGCCGGCCAGGGCCTCGGCCATCCGTTCCATCAGGAAGTGATGCGTGCGGCGGTCGACGCCGCCGATCTTGCCGCCCCGATCGACCAGCGGGCTGTGGCCCGCCAGAAGGACGGCCGCGGCGCGCGAGCGCCAGAGCACGGTGGCGGTCTGATCAATGACGATACGGGCAATCTGGTCTTCGTCGAGACAAAAGCGCACCGCGCTCGTGTCGAAGACTGCCACTGCGGCGTGCGAGCCGTCCATCTTTCCCTCCCTCGCCAGCCTTGGCTGGCGGTGGACCCAACTGCTTTGGCTGGGCCGACTTTGTTATGCAGTTAAAGCCAACTAGGGATAACTTATCCACAACCTGGGATTATTAGATGTTGCATAGCGTCGGTTTGTCGCATGATTTTTGCGAACGCTTATCACTGAGCTATGGCTATATACATTTGTATTACTAAGGGCAGTTTAGCCGTACGTATTTTATTCAAATTCTCCTGACGGGTGAAACTGTACTAGCTACCCAAGGTGGGGGATTTCAGGTCCCCGGTTCTCTGCAATCGTTCATTAAGAACTTGTTAAGAGAAACGGGGTCTGGGACATGGCTGGCAAGCAACTGACGCTTCCTCGCGCCGTGCGCACCCAGCGCAAGCCGTCCTATAGGGACTGGATACTTGGCGGGAGCTTGCTGGCGGGAATGATCCTCGCCGCCAGCGTGACGGAAAGCCGGGCGCAGGTTACGGCCTATGCCGGCGGTTCGCCCCCGAACATCGTCCTGTCCATTCCGGTTACGGCTTCCGTGGGCGGTCGTTGCGGCTTTGCGCCGGGCATGGCGCCCAGCGGCTCGACCAATGTCGGCGAGGTCAACAACGCCTTCACGGCGGACTTCCCCTTTACTTTGCAGTGCACGGTGCCGTTCCGCGCCGCGGTGGTCTCGAGCAATGGCGGCCTCCTGGCCTCCAGCGTCACGCCGGCCACCGGCTACACCAACCTGGCGCCCTATCTTGTCGACCTGAACCTGGTCGGCGACGCCGGGGTCGGGACGGCCAACGCCACCTGCGACACCGGCGACCTGAAGAGCACCTCGGGCGCGACCTGCGGCTTCAAGGGGCCGTCGAGCGCAAGCCAGGGCCTGCGCCTGAACGGCTCTTCCTACGACGTCTCCGGCTCGTACCTGCGGGTGCATCGCGCCGCCTATGCCGGCGCCCAGATCCTCGCGGCCGCCAACACCTATTCGGACTCGCTCACGGTGACGCTCAGCGTCTCGCCGTGACCCGCCTTCCGGGCCCGCTCCCCCGGCGGATCCGGCGTCCTTTGAAGGGGGAGGGGGTGCAAGCCCCGGAACAAGCAGAAGTCGGCCCCGCCGACGCAAGACTTTGGGAGTGAAGAGATGAAGAAGACGATCCTTCTCGGCGCCGCCGCCCTTCTGGGCCTGGCGATCGCCCCGGCGGCCATGGCCCAGACGGTCACCGGCACGGTCAATGTCACCGGCAGCGTCGCGGCCAAGTGCGTCGTCATCACCGGCGGCAGCGGCGGCACCTTCTCGGGCTCGATCCCGCTGGGCGAGCTGTCGCAGGCGGACGGCACCCTGTCGACCACCCTGTCGGGCTCGACCAACGCCAGCCCCGGCGGCTCCACCCAGTTCCGCGTGAACTGCAACACCGCCGCCCCGAAGGTGACGCTGAGCTCGACCCGCCTGTCGCTGACCCCCAGCGCCACCGCCCCGACCGGCTACACCGGCAACATCGACTATACCGCCGCGCTCGACGCCGCTCTCTCCAACAGCACGACCCAGACGGTCAGCTACGTGACCGCCGCCGCCCTGCCGGCCGCCACCGTGCAGAGCTTGTCGAGCAGCCTGGCCAACAGCGCCGGCAACCTGACGGTCAAGGCCTATGCCCTGAACACCGCCTCGGGCGCGCTGCTGATGGCCGGCAACTACCAAAGCACGATCTCGATCACCATCGAGCCCTCGTGAGCGGAAGAGAAAGGGAGGAAGCGCCATGCGTAGCACCTTTCTCCTGACCGTCGCCGCGGCGAGCCTCGCGCTCGCCGCCGCCTCGGGCCAGGCCCAGGCCCAGAGCGTGACCGGCACGGTCCAGGTCAACGGCACGGTGTCCAACCGCTGCCTGTTCGTGACCGACAACGTGGTCCTGGATCTGGGCGAACTGTCGCTTCAGACCGGCGACGTCTCGGCCATCGGCCGGCTCGACGGCGTCAAGCTGACCAGCCGGACGGCCACGCTCAACGGCTGGTGCAACGGGGTTTCGGCGACCATGGCCGTCGAGGCCCAGCCGATCTTCAACACCAGCTTCACCAGTACGGCCCCGACCGGCTTCGAGCGCCGCATCGACTACACCGCCACCGCCACGGCTTCGCCTTCGGGCGGTTCGGTGTCGGCGTCGGACAGCACGCTGGCCTCCGGCGGCGGCGCGGCCAGCGCCACGGGCATCTTCGCCAGCGACATCGTCGTCAGCTTCGCCGATGCGGCCACGCCCGCCGGCGGGCGACTGGTCTCCGGGTCCTATTCGGGCTCGGTCGCCGTGACGCTGGCTCCGGCCACTTGAGGGGAGAAAGGTCGTCATGATCCTGCACCGAACCTGCCTTGTCGGACTCGCGGCGACCGCTCTTCTCGCCCCGCTGGCCGGGGCGACCGGCGCCTGGGCCCAGGACCCCGTCAGGGGAACCGTCGGCCTCGACGCCCAGGTCGCCCAGGTCTGCGTGCTGGGCGCGCCGAGCCCTGGCGCCCTGGCGCTGGGCCAGATCTCGGAGAGTTCGGGCGCCCGGGTGGGCCGGCTGGCGACCATCGCCAACCAGTCCATCCAGTTGCCCGGCACCTTCTGCAACTACGCCGGCGCGGCCCTGGCCATCTCGGCCTCGCCCCTGGCGGTGACCGGGACCACGACCCAGGCCGGCTTTGTCGGCTCGGTGGACTACACCTGCACGATCAGCGCCTGGGGCGCGACGTCGGCCACGGTCCGCACCAGCGCCGGCAGCACGTCGGGCCAGGGGGCGCCCTCGACCAGCAGCGCGCCGAAGGAGACCGACCTGACCCTGGTGGTCTCGGACTTCGCCACCGCCAGCGACAGCCAGCTGCAGCCGGGCTCCTACCTGGCGCTCGTCACCATCACGCTCGGGCCCGACGCGGGCCTGGCCGCCTCGGGGAGCTGAACCATGCGGCGCGCTCTTCTTCTCATAGCCCTGGCGCCCCTGGCGGCGGCCGGCGCGGCGTCGGCCCAGACCTATGGGCCCTCCGACAGCGTCGGGCCGATCCAGATCACCGCCACGGTGCCCAACAACATCTGCACGATCGGCGACCTCAGCGACGGCGACAACCTGTTCGACGTCGGGGTGATGATCGACACCACCACGGGCCTCCTGCTGCCGAACCTGGCTGCGCCGCCCAAGGTGCTGACCGGCACGCAATGCAGCGCGCCCAGCCAGCTGAGCATCGCCGCCACCCAGATGACGGCCCAGGCCTTCCTGACGACGCCGCCCACGGGCTTCTCGCGCGCGGTCGACTACACGGCCACGGCCTCGGGCTGGACCCCGGTCGACGCGAGCTATTCGACCAGCGCGGCCGCCAACGCCGGCGCGTCCCAGACCCGCGACAGCGGCGGCTCGGGCCAGATCACCATCAGCCTGTCGAACTTCGCCACGTCCGGCGGACCCAGCCTGCGGCCGGTCGCCGACGACACCTACCAGGGGGCGATCGTCGTCACCCTGGCGGCGGCGAGCTGAGGGGGAGGGCGCAATGACCAGAGCCAACCGTTTCAAGGCCGCCGTCCTCGCCGGCGCCTCGGCCGTCACCCTGCTGCTGCTGGGCCAGATGGCCCGGGCGCAGGAGGACGACAACACCCGCGACTTCGTCGTGCGCGGACAGGTGCCCAAGGTCTGCACCATCGCCTCGCCGACCATCGGCGCGGGCCAGGTCGTCAACTTCCTCAGCCTGACCGGCGGCACGCTGCAGGTCGACCAGCTGACGGATCCGGTCACCCTGTCGACCCGCGCGGCCTCGGCCCAGGTGAACTTCGCGGCGGTGTGCAACTACGCCCACCAGATCGTGCTCGAGAGCCAAAACAACGGCCTGTGGCGCTCGGAGCTGGGCCTGACCCCGGCGCCGACCGGCTTCAGCGACGCGGTGCCCTACACCGCGACCCTGGCCTGGGGCCCGGTCAACAACCGTTTCGAAGCCGACGCCAGCGCCCGCCGCATCCGCGACAGCGCCCAGCTGGTCGACCAGCCCGTCGTCGGCGACGTGACCCTGCGACTGGATATCCAGCCCGGCGCCACGAACCTGCAGACCAATGCTCCGCTGGTGTCCGGGGTCTACCGCGACACCCTGCGGCTGACGGTGGAACCCCAATGAAGACCGTCCTTTTCCTTGCCGCCGCCGCGACGCTGGGCGTCGCCGCCGCCGCCAACGCCCAGACGCTCCCGACGGGAGACGAGGCCTCGAGCGAACTGCAACTGATCGGCCAGGCGCCCAGCGCCTGCGTGCTGTCGCCGCCCTCGGCGGCCGCCGGCGCCAACACCAGCTTCTCAACCCAGGGCGGCCAGGCCGGCGTGGTGCGCTTCACCCAGTTCGTCGATCCCCAGACGGCCCAGCCGCGGGACGCCTCGATCAGCCTGGCCTTCCCGGTGGTCTGCAACTCGGCCCACCGCCTGGTGATTCGCACCGACGGCGCGGGCATGAGCCGCGTCGGCGGCGCGGCGACCGCCCCGGGCTTCCGTGATCGCCTCGACTTCCAGCTGACGGCCGACTGGGCCGGAGCCAGCGCGTCGGGGACGAGCGCGACGACCACCCCGATCAACCTGGTCACCGCCAACGGCGCGGCCGGGCAGATGAACCTCGTCCTGGCCGTCACCGGCGGCGGGACGCCGATGGTCGCCGGCGACTACGCCGGAACCCTCGTCGTCGAGCTCGAGGCCCAGAACTGAAGCTGAACAGAACGAACTGAATCCATGAGGAGCGGACACCGAATGACTCGTTCGAAAACCTTCCGAGGGCGCTTGCTGGGGGCGGCATGCGCCGGTCTCCTGGCCCTCGCGGGGCTGGCGGCGCAGGGGGCGCCGGGCCTGGGCGGAAGCGCCCTGGCCATGACCGTCCAGCCTGTCGTCATCGATCTGAAACCGACCGGTCGGGGCATGTCCCAGATCGTCACGGTGCAGAACACCTTCGCCAACCCGCTGCCGGTCGAGCTGCGCGCCGAGGAGCTGTCCTTCGACGAAAAGGGCGCCCACCCCAGCGACACCCCGACCAACGACCTGCTGATCTTTCCGCCCCAGGCGGTGATCCAGCCGGGCGAGACCCAGTCGTTCCGGATCCAGTGGGTGGGCGACCCGGCCCTGGCGCAAAGCAAGCACTACTACGTCACCGTCGCCCAGATGCCGGTGAAGCTGCCGGAGGGCCAGTCGGCCATCCAGATCCTCTACAACTTCCAGGTCCTGGCCAGCGTCGCGCCCTCGGGCGGCAAGCCGGCCCTGGCCCTGTCGAAGAGCGAGATCGGCGCGGACGCCGACGGCAAGCCCGTCCCGGTCGTCTACGTCGCCAACACGTCCAACACGCACGGATACCTGTCCCGCGGAAAGCTGAAGATCATCGAGAAGGACGCCGCGGGCAAGGCGGTCTTCTCGCGGACCATTCCCGGTCCGGAGATCCAACAGACGATCGGCTTCGGCCTGATCGCCCCCGGCCAGACGCGGCGCATCGCCGTTCCCATCGAACTGCCCTTGACGGCGGCAGCAGGAGGCTCCCTTGAGGCCCAATTCTCGTCCGACGAAGGGCGCTAGGTCGCGCGCCTACCGCCGCTGGCTGATGGCGGGATGCCTGGCCGGCGCGGTCCCCTTCGCCGCCCCCTTGGCCGCCATGGCCGAGCCCATTCCCTACGCCATGCTGGCCTCCACCCAGGAGCCGACCAGCGCGCCCTCGGCCGGCGCCGCCACCGCGGCCGACGCCCGCCGTCAGCTGAACCCCACGGGTCGCGACGTGACCCTGACGGTGCCGCTGAAGGACGGCGAGTTCTATGTCGGCGACATGCCGCTGGCGATCTCGGCCGACGGCCAGCTGTCGATGCCGTCCGACCGCCTGCTCAGCCTGGTCGCGCCGCTGCTCGACGCTCCTGCGGTCGGCGCGCTGCGCACGGCCCTGGCCGGACGTAGCGTGGTCTCGCCCGAGGTGGTCGCCTCGGCCGGCATGACCATGACCTACGACCCCCGGGCGCTCGAACTGCGGATGAACATTCCGCCCGAGCTCAAGGTGGTGCGCAGCCTGCAGGTCACGCCGATGGACCGCATGGGCCTGGGCTCCTACGTCGCCCCGGCCGGCTTCAGCGGCTATCTCAACATCCGCGGCTCGGTCGACTACGTGGAGCAGGGCTTCGACGAAGGCCTCGGCGACCCGACCTTCCTGCTCGACAGCGCCGTGCGCCTGAACGGCCTGGTGTTCGAGAACGAGGCCGTCTGGCAGCCGGGCGGCAACGAGGACTTCCAGCGGCTGGGCACGCGCTTCGTCTATGACGACGTCAAGAACGTGCTGCGCTGGACCGCCGGCGACCTGCAGGCTGTCGGCCGCGGCTTCCAGGCCGCGCCCGACATGGCGGGGATCTCGATCTTCCGCTCCTACAGCGTGCTGCAACCGCAGACGATCGCCCGCCCGCGTGGCCGCGAGAGCTTCACCCTGGCCCGCTCGTCCGACGTCAGCGTGATCCTCAACAACCAGCTGACCCGGCGCATCCGCCTGGATCCCGGCCGCTACAACGTGCGCGACTTCCCGTTCGCCCAGGGCGCCAACGACGTGCGCCTGGTCATCGAGGACGACACCGGCCGTCGTGAGACGTTGCAGTTCAACGTCTTCTTCGACCGCTCGCAACTGGATCCCGGACTGTCGGAATTCGGCCTGTTCGCCGGCGTGAAGGCGCCGCTGCTGCTCGACGGCCCCGACTACACCGAGGAGTGGACGGTCAGCGGCTTCTATCGCCGCGGCATCACCGATCGGGTGACACTGGGCGTCAACGGCCAGGCTGACGACACCACCGTCATGATGGGCGCCGAGGGCCTGTTCGGCACCAAGGTCGGCACGCTGGGCGTCGATTTCGCCCTGTCGCACATCGACACCTATGGCTCCGGCTATGCGGCGATCGTCAGCTTCCAGCGGCTGTTCCAGTTCGCCGGCGGTCGCGCCGACGCCCTGAACCTGTCGTTCGAGACCCGCAGCCGCGAGTTTGGCCCGGTCGGGACCTTCTTCCCCGACAACCGCTACAACTACGAGATCGGGGTCGGCTATTCGCACGCCTTCAGCGACGCGATCTACGCCAGCTTCGATGGCCGCTACTCCAGCGGTCGCGACGAGTTCCCCGACGCCAGCGCCTATCGCCTGGGCATGGGCTATCGCCTGACCTCCAACCTCGCGGTCACGGCCAACCTCATGTACGACGACGTTCCCGGGCGCCGAGAGACTTCGGCCCTGATCTCGCTGTCCTGGCAGTTCTCGAACAATTCGAGCCTGCGGGCCGAATACGACGGCCGCGAGGACCGCGCGCGGATCGCCTACCAGACGATCCACGGCCAGGGCGTGGGCTCCTACAACGCCTTCGCCGAGGTCTCGCGCTCGCCCGACGACTCCGCCTTCAACGGCAGCGTCAACTACATCGCCAACCGGGCGGAGCTGGGCCTGTCGCACTTCCAGGCCTTTGACGGACCCGACAACGGGCGCACCTCGCTGCGGGTCGGCACCTCGATCGGCTTCGCCGACGGCGCGGTGTCGGTCGGCCGGCCGGTCTACGACAGCTTCGCCATCATCAAGGGCCACAAGAGCCTGAAGGGCGCCGACGTCGTCGTGAACCCGACCCCGTTCGGCTACACCTCGAACTCGGGCGAGCTGGGCACGGCGCTGGAAACCAACCTGGCGGCCTATGCCGAGCGGACCATCACCGTCGACGCGCCCAACGCGCCGGCTGGCTACGATCTTGGCTCGGGCTCGTTCCGTCTCTTCCCGCCGTATCGCTCGGGCTATCGCCTGGAGGTCGGCTCGGACTACTCGATCACCGCCATCGGCCGCATGGTCGACGCCGACGGCCAGCCGCTGGCGCTGGTTTCGGGTCGCGCGGTCGAGATGACGCCCGGATCCAAGAGCGAGCCGATCACCATCTTCACCAACCGCGTTGGCCGGTTCGGCGCCTCGGGCCTGCGGCCCGGTCGCTGGCGGCTCGAAATGGGGACGACGCCCCCCACGGTCTATTATCTCGACGTCCCGGCCAGCGCCGAGGGCTTCGTCAAGACCGGCGACCTCAAGCCCAACGCGTCCGGAGGCTGACATGAAACGCCGATCGCATACCCTGCTCATCGGACTGGCCGCGGGCGTCGGCGGGGTCCTGCTGGTCTCGGGCGCGGCCCAGGCCCAGTGCGTGACCTTCGATCCCGTCGTGCTCTCGGGCAATTTCGATCCGTTCAACCCCAGCGGCACCACGGTGCAGACGGTCTCTGTCACGGCTCGCCGGCCGCCGGCTGTGGGCGGCAAGAAAACGCAGGAGGTCGATTTCATCTACTTGCGCCGGCCCGACACGCCTTCGTCCCTGACGGTCGTCCAGACCTCGACCGGTGGTCAGATCCTGGAAAATCCGCCGGGGCACGTGCTCGATCCCAACAACGTCAATCCCAACGAGGTCGAGCTGAATTTCGGCGGGGTCGGCCAACCCGACGTGAAGACGTTCATGGTGACGATCACAGTGCCCAGCGGCGCCGACCTGCCTGCGGGGGCGACCGACATCTATGTCGACCAGAAATACTACTGCAAGCGGACGGGCGGCGCGGCTGACGAGTCCGGCGTGATCGCCAACTCGCTCGACATCCGCATCAACGTGCTCAGCGCCCTCCAGGCCAGTTTCGTTGGGCCGGCGCTGGACTTCGGCGAGATCGGCACGCTGACGACGGCCTCGCTGCCGTCGACGCCGAACTCGGTCAAGCAGCGCACCGGCAACGTGCGGGTGGCCAGCTCGGGGCCGTACTCGGTGGCCCTGACCTCGGCCAACCAGTTCCGGATGACCTATGCCGGCGGGAACCTGGGCACGGCCAACCAGCGGATTCCCTACCAGCTGGACTTCCTGGGCCAGTCGAAGACCACGGCCTCGCCGACCTTCAACACCGTCACCTGTTCACGGGCCGGCCTGTCGGGCCAGTATCTGGCGGTGACGCCGACTCTGCTGGAGGGCGGCGCGGGCAAGGTTCCGTCGCCGAACTACCAGGACATCCTGACGGTGACCGTGACGCCCCTGGCCGTGCCGACGGCCACCACCCCCGTCGCCTGCATGTAACCTCGGCCCAGCCTGAAAAAGCCCCGCCGGCGCGAGCCGACGG
The DNA here is from genome assembly GCF_002858925.1 of Caulobacter zeae. Taxonomy (GTDB): domain Bacteria; phylum Pseudomonadota; class Alphaproteobacteria; order Caulobacterales; family Caulobacteraceae; genus Caulobacter; species Caulobacter zeae. Next base: position 25,786 of record NZ_PJRS01000034.1, on the reverse strand, counting down.
GGCTTTCTTTTTGCCGACCGCCCGGGGGGAAGGGCGGAGCAAAACGGGGTCAGAGCGCGGTGATGTTCACCGACAGGTCGCCGACCTGGCCGGCGTCGGCGCCGGGATCCAGGCGCAGGCTGTGGCTCTGCGAGGCCGCGGTGCTAGAGCGGCTGATCAGGGTGACGCCGGTCGAGGACAGCTGGATCTTCTGGCCGTCGACATAGACGGCCGCGTCGTTCAGGCCCTGGGCGTGCGTCAGGCGCACTTCGTAGCCCGAGGCGCTGTTGCAGAACTCGGTCATCCGGCCGAGGTCGGTCGGCTCGGCGCTCGAGGCGGTGGTGGCGTCAAGGCTGACGCGGCAGATGACCGGCACGTGCCCTTCGAGACGAAGCTCGTAGCTGGCGGGCGCGGCGGAGGCGGTAGTGGCGGCCAGAGCGGTGAAGGCGGCGGCCAGGATCATCGGAAAGCGCATTGCAAACCCCAGGAGTGAGGATGATGGGAGGATCATCGCGAGGGAGGGTTAAGCAGAGCGCCCTAAAGCATGGTAAATGATTTGCATAGTAAGAATGACAGCATGTCGCACTTAAATATAGCCTATATCAAATGTCTAATTTGATTTGAATAGTGCATTCTTACTATGCGTGTTCGCGGCTCCCGTTAGGTGGGGCCGCGGAGGGGATTTCTGGGTTGTGCTGGTAGGGTTGAGCGCGCAAACGCGCGATCGACCGGCGCCGGGTCAGGACGAGGGGGTGCTGATGTCCAGACCCGGCGCTCGGCGGGCGGGGCGCGCCGCCGAGGATCGTCGATGGCGTTGCGGACAGCCTCGGCGAGCCGGTCATTCGTCGCGGCGGTGACAAAACGGGGGGATTTGCCCTCGCGACCTGTAAATATTAACATATACAGATCGCGTCACAATAACTCACACTTACTAATGTTAAGAATAGTTGTCTTGCGAAACCTCATTCGAGGATGTCGGCGGAAGAAATCACCGAGACCAGTTCGGCCTGGCGGTGGACGCCAACCTTGACCATGGCGGAGGCCATCTGCACGCGCAGGGTGTTGATGCTGACCTTGCGCTCGGCGGCGATCTCGGCCGGCTCGCGGCCCTGGGCCACGCGGGCGACGATCTCGGCCTCGGCCGGCGAGAAGTTGAACATCATCCGCGCGCGCTCGGCGATATGCGGCGAGGCGCGGCCGACTTCACGGACGGTGACCAGGGCGCAGCGGAAGCCGCTGTCGTCGGTGCTGAAGGGCTCGATCAGGACCACCAGCGGCTTCTGGCTGCGCGAGCGGTGGATCAGCATGGCGCCCGAGCGGCCCTGGCGCACGGCCGCGGCGATGCGATTGTGCAGGGCCTCGGACTCGAAGCCGTTCTCGGCGGTCAGCAGGCCGCCCTTTTCCGAGAGCCCGTCGCCGTGGGCGACGTAGCTCCAGGCCAGGTCGTTGGCGGCGTAGACGCAGCCTTCGCTGTCGGCGACGATCACGCCGAAGTTCACCAGGTTGAGGATCGCGTTGGCGATGTGCGACTCGAACACGCCGCGTTCGACTTCCGAATCCACCACCTCGATCATCTTGATCAGTCCCATGTGCGACGCCCCGTATGGATCGCCGCCGGTGCAGGATGAAAGTTCTGGCCTGGTCTCGCGATGAAGCTCTCGATTGCAATGCTGTCGCGATTGAAAACCATATTGCTTTATTCTGCCCGCCGACGGCTGGTTTACTGATTGGATATTATTTCCAGCGAGCTCGCATACCCTCCATTGGGTAGTCGAAATGACTAAGAATGGAAGACAACGCTATCAAATTTGCACTAATGACGCAGTTTTCTCCTGCCAGGAGATAATCGCGCAAATACAGGAATATGCCTTTTCTTGCTTTCAAAGTTGTAAGTGGGTGAGGCGCTGGCTGACGGCCAGCATTCCCGTAGTCGTGCCGACATGCAGTGCGCCGGCCGCGATGGCCACGCCGTACGGAATGCCGGCGCGCGTGCGGATCCAGCCGCCGAAGGCGCCGGCATAGGGACGCGCGGCCAGGGCGACCAGGGCCAGGGCGCCGCCGGCGATGGCGGTGGCCACCAACAGCAGCAGCAGGTTCTCCATGCCGGCGAACAGCGCCGCGACCGCCAGCAGCTTGACGTCGCCCGCGCCGATCAGCCGCCTGGCGAACATCGGCACGCCGGCCAGCATGACCAGGCCGAAGGCGCTGAAGCTTGACAGCCAGTTGGGCGTCGACCAGGTCAGGAGCTGGGCGAAGACGAACAGCACCGCCAGGGCGGCCACGGTCCAGTTGGGGATCTTGCGGGTCCAGGCGTCCCAGCCGGCCGCGATGACGAACAGCGCGGCGTAGGCGACCGATCCGGCCAGGCGAACGAAGTCGATTTCCATCGCATAAGTCTCCAGGCGGTCCTTAGGAGCCGCCGCCGGGCATGGGGACGACCTCGGCCGGCGGTCCGCCCGCCAGGGTGGTTTGCGGCTCCGCCAACGCCTGCAGCACGCCGGTGGGCGGCTCGCGGCCTTGCAGGCGGGCGGAGTAGGCCATGTTGCTGAGCACGATCCGCGAGTGGGGGTCGGCCTCCAGCGCCCGGGCGTAGTAGCGCTCGCTGAGATCGAAGCGCCCCAGCTTGTCGTAGACCACGCCTTGCGCGTTCAGCACCCGCACGTCGGTCGGCGCGCGGGTGGCGGCCAGTTGCAGCAGCTCCAGCGCCAGGGCGTAGTCGCGGGCCTTGATGGCCTCGGCCGCGCGGCCATAGAGCCGGTCGACGGCCGCGGCGGGATCGGGCGGGGGCAGGGCGGCCAGGGCGCGGATCTCGGTCTGCGCCGGCTTGGGCCCCATCAGGGCGCTGGCCAGCTGCTTGAGCGTGGCGCAGCCCGACAGCGGGACGAGCAGGGCGCAGGCGACGGAAGCGACGAGGAGCTGGCGCATCTCTAGTGCCTCTTCATGGCGGGCATGAGGTTGTGGACGACGTCGAGGCCGGCGGGCAGCAGCAGGGCGGTGATGATCACCGGCAGGATGCAGGCCACCAGCGGGATGGTCAGCAGCACCGGGATGCGCATGGCCTTCTCCTCGCCCTTCAGGAACCGCTTCTCGCGCAGCTCGCCGGAGTAGGAGCGCAGGGTCTGGGTGATGCTGGCCCCCAGGCTGTCGGTCTGGATCATCAGGGCGGCGAAGGCCCGCAGGGCGTCGACATTGACCCGGTCGGCCATGCGCCGCAGGGCGTCGGCGCGGCTGCGGCCGGCCCGCAGCTCCTGCGAGACCTGGCTGAACTCGCGCGAGATCTCGGGGTGCGAGGGCTTAATCTCCTGGCTGACGCGGATGAAGGCCGCGTCGACGCCAAGGCCCGCCTCGACGCAGACCACCATCAGGTCCAGGGCGTCAGGGAACTGGTGCTCGAGGCGCTCGCGACGGCCGGTGGCCTTCAGGTCGACGAAGATCGCCGGGATCACCAGGCCCAGGCCGCACAGCAGCAGGGCCCCGGCGATCAGCGGCAGGCCGACCACGGGCTTGGCCGACAGTTTCTGGGCCAGCAGCAGGATCGCCGGCAGCCCCACGGCGCTGATCACCCGCACCAGGAAATAGCCTGGCACGGCGGCCGGGCCCTCGAACCCGGCCTCGGCCAGGGTCCGGGCCAGGCCCGTGCGCTTCTCCGGCGTCTCGGCGCCCGGAGCACGGGCCTGCACCCAGTTCATGAACGGGGTCTTGGGCTTGGAGTCCTTGAGCAGGCCCCCGGCGGGGCCGGTCGCCAGGGCCGCGCCGCCGGCGGCCCGTTCACGCATGCGGCGCTTGAGGGCCGCACCGGCGTCGACCTGGCGGAACACCAAGAGGGCCATGGCGCCCACCGCCAGGAAGACGGCGACCTGGAGCCCGACGGAAACAAAAAGGTCCATGGCGAGGCCTCAATACTTGAAGGTGACGATCCGGCGGATCATCAGCTGGCCGATGAGGTAGAGGACCACGACGCCGCCCACGACGGGCCAGAACGCCGGATCCGAGAACTTGGTGGTGTAGAACTCGGGGCGGAACACGCTGACCACGCCCACGCAGAACAGCGGCAGCAGGCTGAGGATCAGCGCCGACATCCGTCCCTCGCTCGACAGGGCCCGGATGCGCTTGGCCAGCGAGGCGCGGCCGCGGATCACGCTGGCCAGGCCATGCAGGATCTCGGCCAGGTTGCCGCCGGTCTCGCTCTGAATGGCGATGCTGACGGCGAAGAAGGCCACGTCTGGCGAACCGGTGCGCCGGGCCAGGTTCGACAAGGCGTCCCGGAACTCGACGCCATAGGTCGTCTCGTCCAGCACCAGGCCGAACTCGGTGCCGATCGGATCGGGCATCTCCTGGGTGACCAGGCCCACGGCCGAGATCACGGGGTGACCCGCGCGCAGGGCCCGGATCATCACGTCCAGGGCCAGAGGCAGTTGTTCTTCCAGCTTGGCCAGGCGCGCGGCGTGCCGCTGGACGATCCACATCGCCGCCACCGCGCTGCTGACCACGGCCGCGCCCACGGCGGTGACCAGCACCTGCGAGACCGGGGTCTCGACCGGCTGGCCGCGCAGGAACACCAGCGCCAGCAGCCACAGGCCGGCCGCCGCGGCGGCCACGACGCCCAGCACCTGCAGCGGACCGACCGTCAGTCCCGCCTGGCGCAGGTAAAGCGTGGCGCGGCTGTGCAGGGCGCCGTAGGGCGTGCGATCGATCCAGCTGCCGCGCGGATCGCGCACCAGCGACTCGTAGACCTTTTCCTGGCTCATGCCGGCGGCCATCAGGGTCAGGCGGCGATTGACCCGTTGGGTCTGTTCGCGCGCCGTCAGCAGAAGGCCGAAGATGGTCTGGCCGGCCAGCACCGCGGCCACGAAGGCCAGCACCAGGGCCATGGGAAAGAGCAGTCCCTGCATGGCGTCACCCCGAAATCCGACCAGGCGAAAAGAGGTTGGAGGGCAGGTCGACGCCGCGGGCGTGCAGCACCTCCATGAACCGCGGGCGAACCCCCGTGGCTTCGTAGTTGCCCGCCACCCGGCCGTCGGTCGTGCGACCCGCGCGGCGGAAGCGGAAGATCTCCTGCATGCAGATGACGTCTTCCTCCATGCCGGTGATCTCGGACACCGACACGATGCGACGGTGGCCGTCCTCCATGCGCTCGGCCTGCACCACCACGTGGATGGCCGAGGCGATCTGGCCGCGCACGGAGCGGGCGGGGATGTCCAGGCCCGACATGCCGACCATCTGCTCCACCCGCGAGAGGGCGTCGCGCGGGGTGTTGGCGTGCACCGTGGTCATCGAGCCGTCGTGGCCGGTGTTCATGGCCTGCAACATGTCGAAGGCCTCGCCCGAACGGACTTCGCCGACGATGATGCGGTCGGGCCGCATGCGCAGGGCGTTACGGACCAGTTCGCGCTGCTGCACCTCGCCCTGGCCCTCGATGTTGGCGGGGCGGGTCTCCAGGCGGCCGACGTGCGGCTGCTGAAGTTGCAGTTCGGCGGAGTCCTCGATGGTGATGATCCGCTCGCGCTCGTCGATATAGGCCGACATGGCGTTCAGCAGGGTGGTCTTGCCCGAGCCCGTGCCGCCCGAGATCAGCACGTTGCGGCGGGCCTGGACGATGGCCTCGAGCACCAGCGCCATTTCCTGGGTGATGCTGCCCAGCTCGACCAGCCGGCTCATGGCCAGCGGCACGCGCGAGAACTTGCGGATCGAGACCAGGGGGCCGTCCACGGCCAGCGGCGGGATGATCGCGTTGACGCGGCTGCCGTCGGCCAGGCGGGCGTCGACCATCGGCTGGCTCTCGTCGATGCGACGGCCGACGGCGGCGACGATCTTGTTGATGATCCTCACCAGGTGGCGGGTGTCCTGGAACCGCACGTTGGTGCGGTGCAGGCGGCCCTGACGTTCCACATACACCGTCTCGTGGGTGTTGATCAGGATATCGGTGACGCTGTCGTCCTTGAGCAGCGGCTCAAGCGGGCCAAGGCCCAGCAGTTCGTCCAGAATCTCGTCGACCAGCTGGTCGGTCTGGGCGGGGGTGAGCAGGCGCTTTTCGTCGGCCAGCAGGCCGCTGACCGCGCCGCGGATCTCCTGGCGCAGCGTCTCGCGCGGGGTGCGGTCCAGCAGGCTGAGGTTCAGAAGGTCGATCAGCCGCTGGTGCAGCCGCACCTTCAGGCCCAGGGCGTCGTCGATCGGCGCGGGCTGGGCGAAATCGGCCGCTGCGGCGTGGCTTTCGATCCGGCGGGTCTCTTCGCTCCAGAGCATGGCTTATCTCCCGACCTGGGCGAGGGCGACGGGGTGTGCGGGAACCAGGGTGTCGGCCAGGCGGCCGATCGCGGCCTCCAGCTTGCTGCCCCGGCGCACGGCGCTCAGCGCCAGGCCCTGGTTGATCGCCTGGTGCATCAGCTTGCGGTCCTCGGGGACCACCAGGTCGAAGGGGCGGCCGATGGCCTGCTCGGCGGCCTTCAGGGACAGGCCGCTGGCGCTGTCGGGTTCGACCTGGTTGCAGACCAGGGTCACCGGCACGTCGTCCAGGCGCTGGGCTGTCAGCATGTGCAGCTGGCGACGGGTCAGGTGCACATGCGGCACCGACAGGTGGGTCACCAGCACGATCCGCTGCGACTGGCGCAGCAGGCGGTTGGTCCAGGCGGTCCAGACCGTGGGCAGGTCGACCAGGGTGGTCTCGAAGTCGCGACGCAGGGCGGCCATCAGGCCGTCGACCAGGGTGGGGCTGAGGGCCTCGACCGGCATCATCTCCTGCGGGGCGCCCAGCACGGACACGCCGCTGCGATGGGTGGGCAGGGACGAAGCGAAGGGCATCTCCTCGACCGCGCCGCCGGCCGCCAGCACCTGGCCCACCGTCACCGCGTCGCCGACGTCGAGATAAAGCGCCGCGGCGCCCATCTGCACGTCCAGGTCGGCCAGGCAGACGCCGGCCGAGCCGGTGCGTCCGGCCAGCATCACCGCCGTCTGCACGGCCAGCGAGGTGGCGCCGACGCCGCCGCCGGCCTTCAGCACGCCGATGATCTCGCCACTGCGCTTGTGGGCCCGGCCGGTGTCGAGCCGGCAGAAGATCCGCTCCAGCGCGATGGCCAGGGTGGTGTCGCTGACCGGCGCGGGCAGCACGTCGGCCGCGCCCTGGTGCAGCAGGCGGCGGGTGGCCTCGATGTCGGCGCCGCGCATGGCCACCAGCACCTCGAAGCGGCCGGCCGCCGCGGCGATCCGCGAGCCCATGCGCTCCACCTCGGCCGGATCGCCGCCGTCGACGCCGACGATCAGCAGGTCGAAGGCATGGGCGGCCCGTTCGGGCCAGGCGCAGTCCAGCAGCCGGAAGGTCACCGCCGGGAACATCGCCGACAGCATCGCCACCGGCGGATCCGCGCCCAGGCCCGCGCCGCAGAGGCCGACGCGCCAGGCCGTGGGGCGGGGATTGCTCGGGGGCGGCGGCGCCACCGTCTTGGGGCGGCCGAAATGGAGCAGGCTCATGACAGGCTCTCTCCGCTGAGTGTCGACGTCATGGTTGGCAGGTTGAAGGGGGCGACGCCGAAGATCTGCAAGGCGACGCTCGTGAAGGTGAGGTTGGCGACGCTGACGCTGACCAGCGGCTCCATGTCGGGGGCATAGGGGTTGCCCACCTTGCCGATGCCGACATGGCGATAGGTGATGGTTACGTCCGCGGCCGTGATGTCGGGCTGGTAGGCCTGCATCTTGTTGAGCACGGCCGTGAAGGTGGTGTTGTCGAACCCCGGCGAGCCGCCGCTGCCCTGCGTCTGGGTGCAGGTCGTGTTCGAGCCGGTGCAGCTGAAGGCCATGTCGGGCACGGTGCCGCCGCCGCCATAGGTGGCGGTGCCGTCGTAGCCGGCCATGTAGGTCGAGACCATCGGGCTGACGACGGCCAGGCGCGCGCCCTCGCGGGTGGCGGTCTTGGCGGTGTTGATGGTCCAGCCCAGCCGGCCCATGTCGATCACCGCCAGCAGCATGACGATGAAGGCGAAGCACACCAGGCCGAACTCGGTCGCCGTGGCGGCGCTTTCGTCGCGGGCCAGCCGCGAGGCTATAGCTCGAAGACGGGTCATTCTGTCCACGCCTGTTGAGAGCTGACCGTGAACGAGGTCAGGGTGATCCCGGTCAGCGGGCCGAAGGATTCGATGTAGGGCGGCGTGGCGCTGACCTGCACGCGGGGCACGCCGGTCATGCCGTCGTAGCGGCCCGAATAGGTTCCGCCGGCGTTGCTGACGCAGGTGACGGTGACCGTCACCGTGGCGTTGCTGGTCCAGGTCGCGATCAGCGGCGAGCCGGAGCCGTCCTTGGTGCCCGTGCGCGTCAGGTTCTGGACGTTGGTGACGTCGCCGGCGTTGGTCAGGCCCGCGCAGGTCATCGGCAGGCGGGCGGCGTAGCGGGCGGCGTCGCGCACCGACGAGACGGCGATGTGATAGTTCCAGAACAGCCGTCCGGCGCCGACGAAGGCGAAGCACAGCAGCACCATGAACGGCAGCACCAGGGCGAACTCCACCGCCGCGGAGCCTTCGCGCCCGGCCCAGAGCCGTCCGGCCAGTCGTCGTGCAAGGGGAGGGCGCTCAGTCATAGAGCCGCACCGAGTAGAGCATGGTCTCCGCGCCGACCGCCGAGGTGTCGGTGGTGGCGCCGATGACCTCGCCATAGATCGAGTTGCTGACGGCCGGGCCGATCAGGAACAGGTCGACATAGGCGATGACGTGGACGGTGGAGCTGCCGTGAACGTTGTCGGCGTTGCAGTTGACGACGACGGCCGAGATCGTGCGGCGATCAGGCGTGGCCTGGCCGCCGTTCTTGTTGCACTGGGGCGCGGCGTAGTCGTGCGAGCCGCTGTTGGCGGTCTGGCCGTCGGAGAAAGCGCCGGCCGGGGTCGAGATCGCCCCGCTCAGCATGGCCAGCTCCCACTTGTAGACCTGGTAGCGGGTGGGGCTGGTGGCGCCGGCCGCCGGGGCGGGGCCGTAGGCGTTCCAACCTGTTCCCGTGGACCCGGCCGGGACTTGCGGGATGTAGGTGGTCGGGTTGATGCCCGAATGGTTGGTGGCGAAGTACTGGGCCTTGTTCCACACGCCGCTACCCACTGTGCCGGTCTGGTTGCAGTCTCGCGGCAGGCCCATGCCGCCGGCGACCGCCGCGCTGCTCGAGCAGCTGTTGCTGGGGACCGATACGCTCGGGTTGCAGGCGCTGTTGCCGGCGTTGGTCTTGGCGCCGACCAGGGTGTTCATCGCCGGGCGGAACAGCGGGTCGTTCTTCAGCCCGCTGGCCGAAGACTTGTAGATGTCGAAGCGGACGTTGAAGTAGTCGTCGGCCGAGGCGATGTTGCCGGTCTGGGTCTGCACCGTGGTTCCGAAGCACTCGGTCAGCGGCGGGTAGCGGCCCATGGCGTTCTTGACGTCCGCCGCGCCGGATCCGACCGACAGGAAGCCGAAGTTCCCTGGGCCCCAGGCGCCGTTGCCGCCGGGCGGCGGGGTCAGGACGAAGTTCTTGCCGATATAGGTGTCGCCGTCGAACACCAGGCTGGTGGACTCGTTGGGATTGCAGATCATCAGCGGCGGCACCTTGCAGATCGCCGTGCCGTAGCCGGCCACCGCGCGGGCGGTGGCGTTGAAGCCGGCGACGCCGGTCAGGGCGCCGAACACTAGGCCGCGCGAGCGCGGGGCCAGGTTGATGCGGATGAACTTGGCGGTGGCGTCGGTGGTGGCGGTGACGTCCGGGTCGCGGCTGGACAGGAAGGTGATGTCGCTGGCGGCGACGGCCACGTTGCTTTCGTAGGTGTCGCCCAGGGCCTGGCGATTGCTGACCAGGCTGCCCATGGCCGCCGTCTGGGCCCGCCCCATGGCGCCGCTCGTGCCGTCCAGCTGGCTGGCGCCGGCCAGGGCCGCGGCGTCGACGGCGTTCTCCAGCTCGGCCCGCAGGGCCAGGGCCCGGCTGACGTCGAAGGCCAGGCCCCCGATGGCGACCAGTCCGATCAGGGCCACCCCGGTGAGGGTGGCCACCGTGCCGGAGCGATCCTGGACGAAGCGACGGAGAAGGCGAGGGGCGCGCGACATGATCAGTTGGCCGGAGACTTGGCCGCTCCCTTGTTGTCGATGCTGGAGGTGGCGGCCTGGACGGGCTGGATCACCTGGTTCTTGCCGTAGCGGGTCGCCGCCAGGGCGGCCCGGACCCCGTCGCCGCCGGGCTGCAGCACGCCTTCGTAACGGGCTTCCGGATCGGCGATCTGGGCGGCGAGGTTGCTGCGCAGGGCGACGCCGAAATCGGGCGACAGGTCCTTGCGGGCGTCGGTGCAGCCGGCGAGGGCGGCCCCAGACATGGTAAGGGCCGCGGCGGCCAGCAGGATCCTATTGAAGGACATGGCCTTGAGGTCCATCGACCCCTCCCTTGGCTGGTTGCGAGCTCGATTGGGTCTTGCCCAGCAGGAACAGCTCGGTGTCGGACGGCGGCACGAAGTTGTCGGCCGGGGTCGCCTGGCGGGCCCGGGTCGGGCGCACGAGGTGCGGCGTGACCAGGATCACCAGTTCGGTCTGGTTGCGCTGGTAGCTCGTCGAGCGGAACAGCGAGCCCAGGATCGGCAGGTCGCCCAGCATCGGGAACTGTCGGATCTGGTCCTGGTAGTCGTCGCGGATCAGACCCGCGATCGTGAAGGATTCGCCGTCGCGCAGCTCGACCGTGGTCTTGGCCCGCCGCACCTTGATGCCGGGGATCCGCAGGCCGTTGCTGACGAACGAGGCGTTGGGGTCGATGCTCGAGACCTCGGGATTGACCACCAGGTTCACCATGCCGTCCTGCAGGACGGTGGGGGTGAAGGCCAGGCCGATGCCGAACTGCTTGAACTCGACCGTGATCGTCGTCTGGCCTCCGCTCTGGTTCTGGGCCACGGGGACGGGGAACTCGCCTCCGGCCAGGAAGTTGGCGGTGTCGCCGGACATGGCCGTCAGGTTCGGCTCGGCCAGGGTCTTGACCAGGCCCTTGGTCTCCAGCGCGTCGAACAGCACGTCGAGGTCGACGTCGCCGGCCCGCAGCGGGAACTTCAGCAGGCCGAAGGTGTCGGTCAGGGTGGTGGCCACGCCGGTGTCGCCGGTGCCGATGACGAAGTTGTGGTAGTTCGGCGAGGCTGGGTTGGCCGTGTTCATGTTCAGCCGCAGGGCCTTGGCCGTGGCGCGCTCCATCTCGACGATGCGCACCGAAAGCGTGACCTGCTGGCTGCCCTGGACCGACAGCATGTTGACCACCTGGCCCGGCGCGTAGCTCTCGGCCAGGGCCGCGGCCCGGCCGGCCACGGCGCCGCTGCTGGCGGTGCCGGTCAGCACGATCGACTGGTTGCCCGAGGCGACCTTCAGGTTCTCCTCGTTGGGCAGGGCGTCGCGCATCCGCTGGCGCAGGGTCTCGACGTCGGCGCCGACCACCACGTTGGCGGCGGCGACCAGCTTGCGGCCGGGGCCGTAGGCGGTCAGCGTGGTGCCGCCCAGCTTCTTGCCGACCACGTAGACCGACCGCGAGGTCAGGGGCAGCACATCGGCGGTGTCGGGGTTGCCGATCATGATGTCGGTGTAGGGAGCGGGCAGCTCCAGCACCTGGGCCTTGCCGACGGCGACATTGACCTCGACCTTGCGGACGGCGACGTCCGACAGGGCGGCGGCGGGTTGGGCCGGCGCGGTGGTCGGGACCGCCGCCAGCAGGGGCAGCAGGCCGGCGGCCGCGGCCAGCAGCGAGCGTTTCAGGGTCATGTGAGCGGGTCCTGCGCCGAGCGCGTCAGCGGCGCGCCGGCGGGAGGGATGAGGAGCGGTGCGGGCCATGGTCACAGCCCCACCCGATAGCCGGTCGTCTCGACGCCGCGGGTAACGCGGACCTCGGTCGAGGACGGCGGCATGGACGACATGGCGGGCCGCGGCGCGGCCGGACGGCGAGGGGCGACGGCCCGGACCGGCGTGGGAGCCGGCGCATTGACCTGGGTGGGGCCCATGCCTCGCGACAGGTCGGCCAGCGTCATGGTCCGGCGGCCCAGCGGCGCCTGGTCGGAGATCTGGCGCAGGGCCAGCGACACCGCGCCGACCGCCTGGGCAAGGGTGATGGCCTGGGCCTGATCGGGCGTGACCTCGACGGTGATCGCCTTGACCACCACGGGCTTGTCGGCGCCCTGGTCGTCGGACTGGTCGACGCCGACGACGCGGACGTTCTCGGCCAGCACCTGGGTCAGGCTGGTCTCGGGCTGGTTGTTGTCCTTGCTGCGGGTCAGCAGCACGTCCACCCGGTCGCCCGGCAGCACGAACCCGCCGACGCCGGCGACGTCGTTGGCCCGCAGCGACACCGCCCGCATGCCTTCGCCCAGCGAACTGGCGAGGTTGGAGCGGCCGCCCGAGCCCGACACGCGGTCGGCCAGGATCGGCTCGTTGGCGGCGATGTCCTTCAACGCGATGCGCGCGCCGCCCGGACCTGACGCGGCCTCGGGAATGGAGCGGAAAGCCCCGGCCGGCACGGCGTCGGTCGGATAGTGCGCGACCTTAAGCACGGCGGACTGGAGCTTGAAGCCTCTCGCCAGGGGCTGGGCGGCGACGACGACGGGCGTCGAGCCGGTTTCCTTGATCACCGGGGCGTCTACGCGCCCGGCGCTCATATAGACCCGTGCGGCGAGCACGGCGCCCAGGCCCAGCACAGCGGCCGCGCCAAGGGATATGACGGTTTTCGTCTGCATTGTTGCAACCCCCTCCCCACGTCAGTGGGGAGCCTGTCCTGGCTCACCACCATGGGTCGGCGACGCGGCTTGCCGCCCCGCGCCGCCGACGACTTGGTTCAGCAGTTGGCGGCCGACGGATTGGCCACGCAGGTGGCGGCGTCCGTGATGGCCGTGCCGATGTTGGTGCCCAGCAGCACGGCCGCGACCGCGATGGCGCTGCCGATGATGGCCAGGATCAGGGCGTATTCGGCCGCGGCCGCGCCGTCTTCCTCGAAGATCAGTTCGCGCAGAGTATTCATGACGTATCCTCCTCTAAGTGTTCTCAACCGCGCATCTTTGTTCGCGGACAAAGAAGAGGTTTCCCCCTTCGTCGTGAATTAGCGGCTTAACGGTTTGGTAAGTAAATACACCGGTCGCTTTAATATGAAATCGGTACGTCTGGTCATGCGGCGTATGCCAAACGCACTATTTTTCAGTATTTGAGGCGCAAACGTCGCGTGTCTGGCGAATGTGCTTTTGGGTGTATCGACTATTCACCCGCCAATAGGTTGCCGATGCGAGTGTTTCGCTTGGTGGGCGGTCGCGCTAGCTCTACCGATGGCTGTATTACTCAATTTGGGGGCGCTGCTCAGGTAGGCGCAAACACCGCCTGATGCGCGTCCTCGGGCGGCCGGAGCAGCATGTGCGCTCCATTCTTGTCGTTGAATTTGTTGGAACTTTCTGTGTCCTGGCGCGCGGTGGTGCGACAGGATGACGCCCCGGGCGCGCGACGCCCGTCAGGCGCGGTGTGCCGATTGTCACCGCCCGGTGCGTCAACCGCGAAGAGAAACTGCTGGTTTGTGAACTCGAATATCACCATCCAGTCACGCTTTGGCGCCGGGGGATTGGAACATGGCGAAGAAGCAGACCATTTCCCGGCTGGCCCAGGCCGCCGCGCTCGTCGACCAACTGATCCACGCCATCGACACCGAGGGCCTGTCGCGAAGCGAAGCCGCCTCGGCCGCCGCCCAGGTCCTGGGTCTCGTCCAGAGCCTGTCCCTGCGCGGCGATCCCGACGCCGCGGCGCTCAAGGCCGCCCTTGGCCGTCTGGCCGAACGTCTCGCCCTGGCCAAGGACGATCCGGCCGCGCCTGAAGCGCCCGCCGCCGAGGCCACGGTCGCCGGCTCGCGCTTCGCCAAGCGTCTGAAGCGCCTGGCCATGATCGTCACCGCCGGCGCGGTGCTGTCCGCGCCGATGGCCGCCGCCGCGCGCGATACGGGCGCGAGCCTGGGCCCGGCGCTGATGGGTTCCTCGGCCGCCTCCATCGCCCTGATGGGCGCGCTGCCGGTCTATAGTGTCGGCGACATGATCGTGAACCCGGTGTCGGGCTCCAGCGAGAAGGTGGTCGAGAAGCTGACCACGGTCGCGGTCCGCACCGAGGCGGGCAACATCATCCTGCTGGCGACCGCGGTCGGCGACACCTTCACCGATCCGCAGACCGACAAGGACTACGAGGTGACCGCCGTCACCAAGAACGCCGACAATCGGGTGGTCGGCGTCACCGTCAAGGAAGCCGTCTCGGGGGCGAGCTCCAACCTGGTCGTCGTCACCAACAAGTCGACCGACATCGGTAATGTCGCCACCCCCCCTGGCACGGGCGGCAGCGGCGCGGGCAGCTTCGCGTTCACCCCGGCCACGGGCGACGTCAACACCTTCGCCGACGCCAAGTTCGGGGCCAATGGCGGCAACGGCCATGACGGCGGCGGGGTCAGCATCTGCATTCCGCTGATCGGCTGCGCCACCATTGCCTATTCGCCCAGCGCCGGCGGCGCCGGCCAGCCGGGGCCCGCTGTCAGCCACGACCTGACCGTGGCCAACAACGGCGATATCCAGGTCATTTCCGACAACCTGCCCGGCGTGGTGGTCTCCAGCGTCGGCGGCGACGGCGGCAGGGGCGGCAACGCCTTCGGCAACATCAAGGGCGCGGCCGGCGGCGCGGCCGGGGTCGGCGGAACCGTCACCCTGAGCAGCGCGGTGACCATCGTCACCGACGGCGTGAACTCGCATGGCATTTTCGCCCAGAGCCGCAGCGGCAAGGGCGGGCAGGGCGGCACGGGCTACATCGCCGGCGACGGCGGCACGGGCGGCTCGGCAGGGCAGGGCGGGGCGGTCACCGTCACCAACACCGGCGCCATCTATACCGGCAAGGCCGGGGCGATCGGCATCCTGGCCCAGAGCCTGGGCGGCGCGGCCGGGGGCGGCGGCGACAGCTACGGCATCATCGGCGACGCCGGCTCCGGCACGGTCGGCGGCAACGGCGGCGCGGTGCTGGTCCGGCAGGGCGGCCTGATCCAGACCCAGGGCAAGGACGCCCACGGCGTGCTGGCCCAGTCGATCGGGGGCTCGGGCGGCAACGCCGGCGACGCCGGCGGCATCGTCACCTTCGGCGACACCGGCAAGGCCGGCGGCGTCGGCGGCAGGGCCGAAATCGTCGCCAGTACCGGCTCGAGCACCAGCACCGAGGGCCAGGGCGCGCACGCCCTGTTCGCCCAGAGCGTCGGCGGCGGCGGCGGCAACGGCGGTGTCTCCATCGGTCTCGTGGCGTTGGGCTCGGGCGGCGGCGCCGGCGGCGCGGGCGGCCTGGCCAAGGTCACGGTCGAAAGCGGCGCGTCCGTCTCCACCAAGGGCGCGGATGCGCACGCGATCTTCGCCCAATCGGTGGGCGGCGGCGGCGGCAGCGCCGGCGTCAGCGGCGGCCTCGTGGCCCTGGGCGCTAAGGGCGACGCCGGCGGCGTGGCCGGAACGGTCGAAGTCGACAGCAGCGGCGTGGTCACGACCGACGGCGTCGACTCCCGCGGGATCTTCGCCCAGAGCGTGGGCGGCGGCGGCGGCGCGGCCTCCGGCACGGGCGGGCTCGTCTCGCTGGGCGGCTCCGGCGCGGCCGGCGGCGCGGGCGGAGCGGTCACCGTCAACACGGGCGCCGGCGGTTCGGTGAAGACGACCAAGCAGGGCGCCGACGCGATCTTCGCCCAGAGCGTCGGCGGCGGCGGCGGCAGCGGCGCCAGTTCCGGCGGGGTCGTGGCCTTGGGCGGCACGGCCGGCGGCGGCGGCGCGGGCGGCGCGGTCATCGTCACCAACGGCGGCGTCGTCGAGACGGGCGGCGACAAGGCGCGCGGGATTTTCGCCCAGTCTGTGGGCGGCGGCGGCGGCTCGGGCGGCGACGGCGGCGGCCTAGTCACCATCGGCGGCAAGGGCGGTGCGGCCAGCACCGGCGGCGCGGTCACCGTCACCAACACCGGCGCGATCACCACCAGGGGCGACCTCTCCAGCGCCATCCAGGCCCAGAGCGTGGGCGGCGGCGGCGGCGATGGCGGCAGCACGGGCGGCGTATTCCTGACCATCGGCGGCGGGGGCAACACCGGAGGCGGCTCCGGCCTCGTCACCGTCAGGCACGCGGGCGACATCTTCACCGGCGGCGCCGACTCCCACGGCATCTTCGCCCAGAGCGTTGGCGGCGGCGGCGGCAGCGGCGGCTCCAGCGTCTCGATCAGCGCCTTTGCGGGCGTCGCCATCGGCGGCGACGGCGCGCTGGGCGGCGACGGCGGAAAGGTCGACATCGACCTCAGCCAGAGCACGGTGACCACCGGCGGCTCCACCAGCCTCGTCGATCCGCTGATCGTCACCGGCGGCGATCGCGCGCGCGGCATCTTCGCCCAGAGCGTGGGCGGCGGCGGCGGCAATGGCGGCTTCGCGGCCCAGGTCTCGGCCGGCTACGGCGTCGGCGCCAGCGCGGCCGTGGGCGGCCGCGGCGGCAAGGGCGGCATGGGCGGCGAGGTCGACATCGACGGCGACGTGCTGATCCTGACCAAGAGCGACTATTCCGAAGGCCTGTTCGCCCAGTCGGTGGGCGGCGGCGGCGGCTCGGGCGGCTTTGCGCTCTCGTTCGCCTTCGCGGCCGGCGAGACGGCGGCGGCCGCGTTCTCGTTGGCCCTGGGCGGCCAGGGCGGCGACGGCGGCGAAGGCGGTCTGGTCGACATCAAGTCCGGCGGCGCGATCCTCACCGAAGGCAAGTTCTCGCCTGGTCTCGTCGCCCAGAGCGTGGGCGGCGGCGGCGGCAACGGCGGCTACACCGTCAGCTTCGCGGGCGCAGGGGCCGGCGCGGCTTCGGCCTCGGCGGCCGTGGGCGTCGGTGGCAGCGGCGGCAAGGGCGGCAAGGGCGGCGTGGTCGACGTCGATTTCGACGGCGCCATCACCACGGGCGACGATGACGCCATCGGCGCGCTGATCCAGTCGGTCGGGGGGGGCGGCGGCGGCGGCGGCTTCAACGTCTCGGGCGCGGTCGCCGTGGCCGGCACGGCCGGCGTCGGCGCCTCGGCCGGGGTCGGCGGCAGCGGCGGCGACGGCGGCGTCGGCGACGCGGCCACGGGCCGCATCGGCGGCGATGTCTCGACCAGCGGCAAGCGCTCGACGGCCGTGATCGTCCAGAGCGTCGGCGGCGGCGGCGGCAGCGGCGGCTTCAACGTCGCCGGCTCGATCGGCGGCGGCGGCACGGCCGGCGTCGGGGTCTCGGTCGGCGTCGGCGGCTCGGGCGGCAAGGGCGGAAACGCCGGGACCGCCACGGGCACGGTCGAGGGCGACATCCACACAAAGGGCGACCAGTCAGGCGGCCTGCTGGTGCAGAGCGTGGGCGGCGGCGGCGGCTCGGGCGGGTTCAACGTCTCGGGCGCCATCGGCGTGGGCCAGACGGCTGGGGCGGGGATCTCGGTCGGCGTCGGCGGCGCTGGCGGCGGCGGCGGCGACGGCATGCTGGTCGTCGGCAAGATGATCGGCGACACCCTGACCGAGGGCGCGGACGCCGACGGCGTGGTGGCCCAAAGCATCGGCGGCGGCGGCGGCAGCGGCGGCTTCAATGTTTCCGGCTCGATCGGCGGGGCGGCCACGGCGGCCGGCGGCATCAGCGTGGGCGTCGGCGGCAGCGGCGGCGACGGCGGCAAGGGCGGGGAGGTCCGTCTCGACGTCGCCGGAACGACGGCCACCAGGGGCTCGCACAGCGACGCCATCATCGCCCAGAGCGTGGGCGGCGGCGGCGGCAGCGGCGGCTTCTCGGTCGCCGGCGGCATCGCCCTGTCGGCCAACGGCGCCGGCACGGTCAGCGTCGCGGTCGGCGGCTCGGGCGGCAAGGGCGGCGACGCCGACATCGTCACCCTCAGGGTCAATGACGGCGTGGCCGACCCGCTGGGCGACCTGATCGCGGCCGTGACGCTGGGCGAAGGCGCGCGCGCCATCGTCGCCCAGAGCGTGGGCGGCGGCGGCGGCAGCGGCGGCTTCTCGATCGCCGGCGGCTTCTCGGCGGCCAAGAGCGGCGCCGGCAACATCGGGGTCGGCGTGGGCGGCGGCGGCGAAAAGGGCGGCGACGGCAAGGCCGTGACCGGCATGATCACCGGCGACGTCGGCACCAAGGGCGCGGACGCCTCGGGCGTGCTGGTCCAGAGCGTGGGCGGCGGCGGCGGCAGCGGCGGCTTCAACGTCACCGGCGGCATCTCGGCCTCCAAGAGCGCGGCGGGCAACATCCTGGTCGGCGTGGGCGGTTTCGGCGGCACGGGCGGCGGCGCGGGCAAGGTCGACGGCGGCGTCACCGGCGACATCGTCACGGAGGGCGATCGCGCCTTCGGGGTCAGCTACCAGAGCCTGGGCGGCGGCGGCGGCGCGGGTGCGTTCAACATCACCGGCGGCGTCAGCCTGGCCGCCAGCGGCGGCGGAACCGGCACGCTGGGCGTCGGGGTCGGCGGCTTCGGCGGCGACGGCGGCAAGGCCGGCGAGGTCGACGCCTTCCTGAACGGCGACGTCTGGACCAAGGGCGACGACGCCCACGGCGTCCTGCTGCAGAGCGTGGGCGGCGGCGGCGGTTCGGGCGGCTTCAACATCACCGGCCTGGTCAGCGCCTCGCAGGGCGCCAACGGCGCCATCGGCTTCGGCATGGGCGGCTTCGGCGGCGGCGGCGGCGACGCCGACATCGTCAAGGGCGTGCTGACCGGCGACGTCACCACCGAGGGCGACGGCTCGTTCGGCGCCATGCTGCAAAGCCTGGGCGGCGGCGGCGGCAACGGCGGCGTCAACGTCAGCGGCTCGGTCGCCCTGTCGGCCGGCAACAACGCCGCTGTGGCCATCGGCCTGGGCGTCGGCGGCTTCGGCGGCGGCGCGGGCGCGGGCAAGGACGTCACTGGAACCGTCACCGGCCGCTACCAGACCTCGGGCGACGAGGCCGACGGCGTGGTGGCCCAGTCGATCGGCGGCGGCGGCGGCTCGGGCGGTCTCAACGTCTCGGGCGCGGTGGCGGTCAGCGCCGGCACGGCCGGCACGGGCTCGGTCGGCATCGGCGGCTTCGGCGGCAAGGGCGGCGCCTCGGGCGCGGTGACCCTGACCCGCGTCGGCGACACCCTCACCGACGGCGCCAATTCCGACGGGATCATCGCCCAGAGCGTCGCCGGCGGCGGCGGCCAGGGCGGCGTCAATATCGCCGGCGGCCTGTCGGCGACCACCAAGGGATCGGCCGGGAGCTTCGGCTTCGGCCTGGGCGGCTTCGGCGGCGATGGCGGCCAGGCGGGCGACGTGACCGCCAGCGTCACCGGCAATGTCTGGGCCCAGGGCGTCGGCTCCGACGTCACCAAGCCCGAGCAGGTGGTCAAGATCCCGCTGTTTGGCGGAGACTTCGAGTTCACCATCCCCGCCGACCGCACGCGCCTGAACGGCTCCAACGGCGTGGTGGCTCAGAGCGTGGGCGGCGGCGGCGGCTCGGGCGGTCTCAACGTCTCGGGCCAGCTGTCCCTGACCACGCCGGGCGGCTCGTCGAGCGGCCGGGCGATCTCGCTCGGCGTCGGCGGCTTCGGCGGCAAGGGCGGCGACGCGGGCGCGGTCGAGCTGACCATCGCCGGTCCCGCCGCCGACCATGTGCAGGTCACGGCCGTTGGCGACGACCGCTATGCGGCCGTGGCCCAGTCGATCGGCGGCGGCGGCGGCGCGGGCGGCATCAACGTCTCGGGCGGGATCGCGCTCGACGGCCAGCTCACCGCGGGCGTCGGCGGCTTCGGCGGCGACGGCGGCAAGGGCAAGGACGTCGAGGCCGACGTCACCGCCAACCTGTTCGCGGCCGGCGACCGCTCGCGCGGCCTGATGGTCCAGTCGATCGGCGGCGGCGGCGGCGCGGGCGGCATCAACATCTCAGGCGGCGTCAGCGCCGACACCTCGAACAAGGAGCCCTCGATCGTCTTCGGTCTCGGCGGCTTCGGCGGCGCGGGCAACATCAGCGGCGACGTCACCGTCGCCCAGGACGGCCAGGTCTGGGTCGAGGGCGTCGACGCCATCGGCGTCCTGGTCCAGAGCGTCGCCGGCGGCGGCGGCTCGGGCGGCCTCAACGTCGCGGCCGACGTCAACATGGGCAAATCGACCTCGTCCTCGAACGGCTTCGCCATCGCCGTCGGGGGCGGCGGCAAGGGCGGGACCGGCGCGGACGCGGGGAACGTCTCGCTCGACAGCCTCGGCGACGTCATCATCAACGCCCGCCTCAAGGCCAATCCGGTCGCTGGGCAGGATGCCCTCGAGGCCGTCGACTTCACCGGCGGCGCCAAGGGCATCATGGTCCAGTCGATCGGCGGCGGCGGCGGGGTCGGCGGCGTCAGCGCCACCGGCGCCATCGCCCCCTCCGGCAATCCGGTCGCCCTGGGCATCGGCGGTTCGGGCGGTTCGGGCGGCGACGCCGGGACGGTCACGGTCGTGCGCGGCTACGCCGCCGACGGCTCGGTCGACGCCCACCTGATCCGCACCTTCGGCTACGACTCCGACGGCCTGGTGGCCCAGAGCATCGGCGGCGGCGGCGGCTCGGCGGGGATGAACTTCACCATCGCCGCCACCGTCGCCAACAAGACCGACAATCCGGTGGCCGCCATCATCACCGTCGGCGGCGACGGCGCGGGCGCCGGCTCGGGCAAGAAAGTCGACGTCGACCATGCTGGCAACATCGTCACCGACGGCGCCTACAGCGACGGCCTGATCGCCCAGAGCGTCGGCGGCGGCGGCGGCTCGGGCAACTTCAACATCGGCGCCGGCGTGCTCAAGGGCGCCAACGCCCTGAACATGGCCGTCGGCGGCGCCACCGGCGCGGCCGGCGACGGCGGCGAGGTCGAGGTCGACCACTTCGGGACCATCGTCACCAAGGGCGACAACTCGGTGGGCCTGCGCGCCCAGTCGATCGGCGGCGGGGGCGGCAACGCCGGCTTCGACATGGCCATGGGCGCGCTCAACAACAACGCCGTCAGCATCACCATCGGCCGCATCGGCGGCATGGGCGGCCTGGGCGGCGACGTGAAGGTCTCGTCGGACGGCGCGATCGACACCACCGGCGCGGACTCCTCGGCCATCTTCGCCCAGAGCATCGGCGGCGGCGGCGGAGCCGGCGGCTCGGCGGCGACCACCATCGTCCGGGCCTCGGGCGCGGCCGGCGTCGCGGTCGGCGGCAATGGCGGGGTCGGTGCTATCTCCGGCAAGGTCACGGTCGACACCGCCGCGACCATCGTCACCGAGGGCGAGCGCTCCGACGGCGTGCTGGCCCAGTCGATCGGCGGCGGCGGCGGCCTGGGCGGCATGGCCCGCACCTTGCAGTTCCAGGTCGGCGGCGCGCCGTCGGGTACGACGACCCGCACCGCCACGGTCAGCGTCGGCGGTTCCGGCGGCTCCGGCGCGGTCGGCGGCG
The DNA here is from genome assembly GCF_002858925.1 of Caulobacter zeae. GTDB lineage: Bacteria > Pseudomonadota > Alphaproteobacteria > Caulobacterales > Caulobacteraceae > Caulobacter > Caulobacter zeae. Next base: position 4,418 of record NZ_PJRS01000034.1, on the reverse strand, counting down.
CGGTCGAGGCGGCCAGCAGCGGCGTCATCTACACCAAGGGCGCCGACGCCTTCGGCATCCGCGCCCAGTCGATCGGCGGCGGCGGCGGCATCGGCGGCGCGGTGCTCAACGTCCGCGCCCAAGGCACGAGCAGCAACGACTCCTTCGACCTCAACATCGGCGGCTCGGGCGGTACGGGCGGCGCGGGCGGCGCGGTCGAAGTGCTCAATACCGGCCTGATCGTCACCGAGGGCCGCGGCGCGGCGGGCATCGCCGCCAACAGCATCGGCGGCGGCGGCGGCGACGGCGGCATCGTCGCCGAGGTGGTCGGCGGCTATGCCGGCGCCGACAAGCAGAGCCACCGCTACGTCATGAACATCGGCGGTTCCGGCGGCGACGGCGGCACGGGCGGCGACGTCACCGTGACCAACCGCGCCGTGGCCGGGGTCGCCGACAGCGGCGCGATCTCGACCTCGGGCGAGCGCGCCTACGGCATCTTCGCCCAGAGCCTGGGCGGCGGCGGCGGCAACGGCTCGACGATCCTGTCGCTGACGGCCCTGAAGAGCGCCGAGAACAGCGCCTCGGTCGGCCTCAACATCGGCGGCTTCGGCGGAACCGGCAACACCGCCGGCAAGGTCGTGGTCGACAACGCCGGCCTGATCCAGACCACCGGCGCGGACGCCTATGGCGTGCTGGCCCAGTCGATCGGCGGCGGCGGCGGCAACGGCGGCATGGTCATCGCCGCCAACATCCTGATCGGGGCGCTCTCGAACGCGCCGCTCGTCTCGGTGGGCGGGATCGGCGGCGACGGCGGCGACGGCGGCGAGGTCATCGTCACCAACAGCGGTCGCATCCTGACCACCGGCGCCCGCGCCCACGGCATCGTGGCGCAGAGCATCGGCGGCGGCGGCGGCGACGCCCAGATGGGCTTCAGCCTGACCGGCGAGGCCAAGAGCCTGATCCTGTCCAACGCCCTGGCCGCCACGGTCGGCGCCGTCGGCGGCGGCTCGGGCGGGCAGGGCGGGGCGGTCACCGTCAACCACTCGGGCGGCATCACCGTGCTCGGCGACGGCGCCATGGCCATCAAGGCCGAGAGCATCAACGGCGGCGGCGGCACGCTCGGCCTCGACTTCTCCGGCGTCATCGGCCTGCCGGGCCAGCCCTATCTCAGGCCCGACGGCTCCACCGGCCGCGTCGACCCGATGATCGTCGCCAAGGCCGGGGCCGAGAACGTTTCCGGCGCGGCCGGCGGCCTCGTCACCGTCAGGACCACCGGCACGTTCGGCGCGGCCGGCAATAACGGCGTGGCCTCGTTCGCCCAGTCGATCGGCGGCGGCGGCGGCGCGATCGACCTCAAGCTGCTGCTCTCGGGCCAGCTGGACGAGGTCAATGTCGACGCCCCCGTGGCGACGAAGGTCCAGCTGGCGCTCGGCGGCTCGGGCGGCCAGGACGTCGGCGGCGGCGTGATCGTCAGCGAGCACGCCGGCCAGATCGTCACCACCGGCGTCAACACCGCCGGCGTGCTGGCCCAGTCGGTCGGCGGCGGCGGCGGCCGCGCTTCGGGCGACGTCACGGTTCCGGCCGGGGCCCTGCTGGGGACCACGACCCTGACGCTGGGCGGCGCTGGCCAGACCGACGCGGCCGGCGGCGGCGTCTCCCGCATCCAGGGCGGCGCGGTCACCACCACCGCGGCCAGCGCCTCGGGCGCGATCCTGCAGTCGATCGGCGGCGGCGGCGGCTCGGCGGGCCTGAACCTGTCGGGCGCGGGGGCCGGCGGCGCGACCGTGGCGGCCTCGCTCGGCGCGCAAGGCGGTACGGGCCTGGCCGGCGGCCAGGTCACCGGCGCCTTCACCGGCGGCGTCACCACCCTGGGCGACCACGCCCTGGGCCTTGTCGCCCAGTCGATCGGCGCGGGCGGCGGAGAGGTGCATGTCGCCGGCGCGCCCAAGCTTTCGGTCGCCCTGGGCGGGACCGGCGGCGCGGCCGGCGACGGCGGCGACGTCATCCTGACCAACAGCGGCGCGGTCCAGACGGCCGGGGCGGGCGCCCACGGCGTCTTCCTGCAGTCGGTCGGCGGCGGCGGCGGCGCGGCCTTCGGCGGCTCGTCGGCCTCGACCGTGGCGCTCAGCGCCGGCGGCGTCGGCGACGGCGGCCATGTCGACTTCCGCCAGACCGGCGACATCGTCGCGACCGGAGCCGGCGCCTATGGCGTCGTCGCCCAGAGCCTGGGCGGCGGCGGCGGCTGGGTCGACGGCAAGTTCGCCGGCGCGGCCGGCGGCGCAGGGCAGGGCGGGGCGATCGACCTCGTGCTCTCGGGCCAGGTCTATGCGGCCGGAACCGATTCCACCGCCGTCTTCGCCCAGAGCCTGGGCGAAGACGGGGCGGGGAACATCGCCGTGCGCACCACCGGCTCGGTGCGCGGCGGTTCGGGAACCGGCGCGGGCGTCCAGATCAGCGGCGGCGCGGCCAACGGCCTGGCCAACACCGGCCTGATCTCGGCCGTCTCGGGCAAGGCCATCGTCTCGGGCCAGGGCGACGAGCGGGTCGACAACCGCGGCGTCGTCATCGGCGACATCGACCTGGGCGCGGGGACCAACGCCTTCGACAACCAGTCCGGCGGGGCCTTCATGGCCTTCAAGACCATCGACCTGCGCGATCCGGCCGGAACCGGTCCGTTGTCGACGCCGGGCGGCGGGATCTCGACCCTCGGCGTCTCGGCCCAGGCCGTGCCCAATGGCGCTGCGACCTTCACCAACAGCGGTGACTTCCTGATGGGGCTGTCGGCCTCGCGCGTCCCGATCGACCTGGCCGGCGGCGCGACCTTCGCCAATCTCGATGGTCTCGGCGACGCCAGGACCAACGCCTATTACGGCGCGCGGGTGATCAACACGGTCGCCCTCGACGGCCACTTCGTGCAGACGGTGACCGGCCGCTCGGTGTTCGACGTGGCCTTCGGGCCGTACGCCTCCGACCGTGTCGACGTCACCGGCGACGTCGCCCTGGCCGGGACCGGCGACGTCACCCTGACCTGGTTGCAGGACTCAAAGCCCGTGACCCTGTTCTCGGCGGGCGGCTCGGCGACCGACAGCGGCTTCAAGGTCACCGACACCCTGGCCATGGACTATCGGGTCCAGACCAGCGGCGGCGCGGTGCAGCTGGCCTTCGACACTCACTTCGACCAGGGCTTCCTGGCCCTGAACGAGCGGGCGCTGGGCAAGCACATGAACTCGGCGATCAAGGTCGGCGATAGCGGCGGCATCGGTCGCCTGATGGCGCTGATTGGCAACCTGCCGGTCGGGCAGGAGGCCGCCTACAAGGCGATCTTCGCCAACCTCAATCCCGAGCCCCACCTGGCCCCGCTGCGCAGCCAGCTGGCGTCGGCGAACGGCTTCTCGCAACAGCTGTTCGGCTGCGCCAACCCGACCCTTCAGGTCGACGGCAAGTGCAGCTGGGCGGTGATCGAGCGTGCCACGGCCGACGGCGAGCGCGACGCCGACTCCCTGGCCGTCAAGGCCGAGGGCGGGCGCCTGCGCGGCGGCTTCGAGCAGTCGCTGGACGGCGGCTGGTCGTTCGCCACGGCCGTGGGCTACGAGCGCCTGGACCGGGTCATTGTCGACGGCGGCCGCTCCTGGTCGCAGGGCCAGGGCTTCAGCGCCGGCGCCGGCTTCAAGCGTCGCTCGGGCGGGGCCGAAATGGCCTTCTCGCTGTCGGGCGGCTGGCAGTGGATGGAGACCGCGCGGCTCGTCGACGTCTTCACCAACGGCCGGGCCGAGTCCGATCCGGAAAGCGGCTATGTCCGCGCCGACGCCCGCTTCGCCTACGTCATCGAGAACGGCCGCCTGTTCGTGCGTCCGGCGCTCAATGTCTGGGGCACGGGCCTGCACCAGCGCCGTTTCGAGGAGCGCGGGCTGGACGGCATGGGCGCGCGGGGGCTTTCCGACACCCAATGGATCGGCACGGCCAATCCCGAGCTGACCCTGGGCTTCGTCATGAAGGAAACCGCCCGCAGCCAGGCGGCGGTGTCGTTCACGGTCGGGGGGCTGTTCAACTCCACCGACAAGATCCAGATGCCGTTCCAGCTGATCGGCGCCAACGCCTCGTCGGACCCGGCCCAGATCCGCACTGCGCTGGATCGTTCGGGCTGGCGCGCCGGCGTCGACTTCCACGTGATCGGCGACGACCGCGTCTCGGTGAAGTTCAACTACACCACCGAGTTCGGCGACCGCACCAGCAACCAGGCCGCCGGCCTGAACCTGCGGGTGAGGTTCTAGGAAGGGGGCCTGTCGAAGCGCTCGCTCAAACTCCCGTCATCCCGGAAAGCGCGAAGCGCTTATCCGGCGACTGTGTTGGGTCAAGGCTGTTTGAGCCAGGGCTGGCCGGCCTTGAGCATGCTGTTGGCGGCGACGACGAGCTTCCTGGCGATGGCGACGAGGGCGACC
>NZ_PJRS01000036.1 GCF_002858925.1 Caulobacter zeae | reverse complement strand
CGGCGGACGCCCGTGCGTCCGCGCCGCCCTCTACATGGCCGCCGTCAGCGCCGTCCGCTCCGACCAGGGCTTCAAACGCGAGTACCTGACCATGCGCGCCGCGGGAAAACCTGCAAAGGTCGCCCTCGTCGCCATCGCCAGGAAGCTCGTCGTCGCCGCCAACAGCATGCTCAAGGCCGGCCAGCCCTGGCTCAAACAGCCTTGACCCAACACAGTCGCCGGGTCTCCGCTGCGCGCCGCCCGGGATGACGGCCTATTGGCGGTAACCTTGCTGCCAAGGGTGAAACCTCTCACCCTCCCACCGCTGCGCGGCGGGCCCCTCCCTCTCTCCAAGAGAGAGGGTTCAGTTCAGCCCCCGGTCTCGTCCACGGCGATGATCACCGGCTTGCCGCGCGACCAGGGTTCCCAGCCGGCCGCCACGGCCGAGGCGATGGCGGTCGCCACCAGCTTCTTGGGCACCTGCTCGGTCTTCAGCTGCGGCGCGCCGTAGCGGGGCTGCTCGCCGGGCGGAAACTCGATGACGACCTCGCGCTTGCCCTCGACGTGGTGCACGGCGATGGCCATGCCGTGTCGTTCCGTCGGGTCCTTGGACCAGTGCGGCGTGCGTTGCAGCCGCCAGACATAGGTCTCGCCGTCGACCTCGATCTCGAATTCAGGGTTCAGCTTGGTTCGCGCCATGGCGGGGTGTTAGCGCGGCGCGCCCGTCGAAGCCAGCCGCTGCTTGACTCATTTCGATGATTAGCTAATCATCACATCATGAGCCAGGTGTTCAAGGCCCTCTCCGATCCCACCCGCCGGCGGGTGCTGCAGCTCCTGCGCAAGGGGCCGCTGAGCGCCGGCGAGCTGAGCGACCAGTTCGACGTCTCCAAGCCGACCATGTCTGCGCACTTCGCGGTGCTGCGGGAAGCCGATCTCGTGCACGCCGAAAAGGCCGGCAAGTCGGTGATCTACCACCTGAAGCTCTCGGTGCTCGAAGAGGCGCTGCTGGGCTTCGTCCACTCGTTCGGCGTCGGCGAGCAGGCCTCGGCGTCCAAGCAGGAGGTTGCGGAATGAAGAAGGGAGTGATCGCCGACCTCGCCTGGGGCGTCGGCATCGTCGTCCTGGCCCTGGCCGCCAGCCTGGCCCGCAAGCTGGGCTATATCGACACCGACACCGTCAACCGGCTGGTCATGGGCGCCATCGGCCTGATGGTCGCCTGGTTTGGCAATCGCATGCCCAAGCGGTTCGTCCCCAGCGCCTGGGCGCGGCGGGTCCACCGGGTCGGCGGCTGGTCGATGGCGCTGAGCGGGCTCGTCTATGCCGGCCTCTGGGCGTTCGCGCCCTTCGAGGTGGCGGTCGTGGGCGGCTGCGGCGCGATCCTGGCCGGGCTGGTGGTGACGATCGGCTACTGCCTGTCGCTGCGGGCGAAGTCCAAGGCCGTTTGAGACGAAAACCTCGTCCTTCGACAGGCTCAGGATGAGGTTTCTCAGATGCCGAGCCGACAATGGTCCTCATCCTGAGCTCGTCGAAGGACGAGGACCACTCGCAGGGCTTGAACGCCGATCAGACCTATAGCCGGTCGCGCAGCGCGTACCAGGACAGGCCCGCCACCGTCAGCGGCCAGCGCAGCAGGCGGCCGCCCGGGAACGGCGGGGTCGGCAGGCGCGACAGCAGCTCCACCCCGCCCGTCTCGCCCAGCGCCGCGTCGGCCAGCAGCTTGCCGAACCACGGCGCCAGCATCACCCCCTGCCCCGAATAGCCGGCCGCGACCCGCACGCCCGGCGCCAGTTCGCGCACGAAGGGAGCGCGATGGACGGTGATGCCCAGGGTCCCGCCCCAGGCGTGGGTCACCGCCACGTCGGCCAGGTCGGGATAGATCTTCAGCATGTGCCGCCGCACGAACCCCGGCACGTCCGGCGGAAAGCCCGGTCGGTAGTTCTCGCCGCCGCCGAACAGCAGCCGGCCGTCCGGGCTCTTGCGGAAATAGTTCACGACGAAGCGGCTGTCGGCCACGGCGGCGTTCGAGCGGATGATCGTCTCGGCGCGCTCTCCCAAGGGTTCGGTCGCCAGCACGAAATTGTTGATCGGCATCACCCGGGCCCGGGCCTCGCCGCCGGCCAGTTCGTCCAGATAGCCGTCGCCGGTCAGGATCAGCTGGTCGCACAGCACCCGCCCGGCCGCCGTCTCGACCACGATCTTGCCGCCCTCGCGCCGCCCCCCTTCCTTGCGCCAGGCCCGGGCGCGGCTGCGCTCAAAGATCACCGCCCCCCTGGCCAGCGCCGCCCGCGCCAGGCCCAGGGCCAGGTTCAGCGGGTGCAGGTGACCGCCGCCGTTGTCGCGCGTCCCGCCGTGATAGACCCCCGTACCCAATTCCTCGGCCAGGGCGTCCTCGTCGATCGGTTCCAGCTCGTGATAGCCGTAGCGGGCGGCCATGAACTCGATGTGGTCGAGATCCTCGCCCTCGCCGCCCGGCTTGTGACGGGCGTGGATCATGCCCGGCGTGAAGTCGCAGGCGATGGCGTGCTCGGCGATCGTCGCGGCCAGGTGCGAACGGGCGTCCAGCGCCATTCTCCACAACGCCATGGCGTCGTCGCGGCCGACCGTCTTCTCCAGCCAGGCCTGATCGTTGCGCTGGCCCATATGTACCTGGCCGCCATTGCGGCCCGAGGCGCCGGACCCGACCTGGGCGGCCTCCAGCACGACGACCGACACCCCGCGCGAGGCCAGCTCCAGCGCCGCGCCCAGGCCGGTGTAGCCCGCGCCGACGACGCAGACGTCGGCGAAGGCGTCGCCGTCGAGGGCCGGCAGCGGATCGAACGGCGTCGCGGTGGCGGCGTACCAGGAGGTGGCGGGGTGGCCGGTATTCATAGCCCCTCTCCCGGAGGGGAGAGGGAGGGGCCCAGGCGAAGCCTGGGAGGGTGAGGGGTGACGGCGCCTAACGTCGTGCCGGCACGCCGGCCAAGGGTGTAACCCCTCATCCTCCCACCGCTACGCGGCGGGCCCCTCCTTCTCCCTATGGGAGAAGGTGAGCAAGAGCGGGTCCCCTCAGACATTCAGCAGCAGGAACTCCCGCTCCCAGGGGCTGATGGTGCGCATGAAGGTCTCGTACTCGGCCTGCTTCACCCGGGCGTAGGCCGTGCAGAAGGTGGCGCCGAGTATGTCGGTCAGGGCCTTGGCCTCCTCGAACAGGGTCACCGACTCCAGCAGGCTGCGAGGCAGCTCGATGCCCCGGGCCCCGGCGTCGATCTCCACCGGGGCCGTGGGGGCCAGGTTCTGGGTCATGCCCAGATAGCCGCAGGCCAGCACGGCGGCGATGGCGAGGTAGGGATTGGCGTCCGACGAGGGGATGCGGTTCTCCACCCGGCGATTGGCCGGATCGGACGGCGGCACGCGCAGGCCGCAGGTGCGGTTGTCATAGCCCCACTGGGTGTTGACCGGCGCGCCGCTGTCGCGGGCGATGCGGCGGTAGCTGTTCACGTAGGGGGCCAGTATGGCCATGATCGCCGGCAGGTAGCGCTGCTGCCCCGCGATGAAGGCGTAGAATGACGGCGTCGCCTCGCCGGTCTTGGGGTCCGAGAACAGGTTGTCGCCGTCCTCGGTCAGGATCGACTGGTGCACGTGCATGGCGCTGCCCGGCTCGCCGGCCATCGGCTTGGCCATGAAGGTGGCGTAGATGTCGTGCTCCATCGCCGCCTCGCGGATGGTGCGCTTCATCATGAACACCTGGTCGGCCAGCTCCAGCGGCGTGCCGTGGCGCAGGTTGATCTCCATCTGCGCCACCCCGCTCTCGTGGATCAGGGTGTCGATCTCCAGGCCCTGGCGCTCGGAATATTCGTACATGTCCTCGAACAGGGCGTCGAACTCGTTGACCGCGCTGATCGAATAGCCTTGGCGGCCGCTCTCGGGCCGGCCCGACCGGCCGACCGGCGGCTTCAACGGATAGTCCCAGTCGATGTTCTTCTCGACCAGATAGAACTCGATCTCCGGCGCCACGATCGGGCTCCAGCCCTTCTCGCGATACAGCGACAGCACCCGGCGCAGCACCTGGCGGGGGCTTTCCTCCACCGGCCGGCCGTCGGGGTGGAAGGCGTCGTGGATCACCTGGGCCGTCGGGTCCTGGGCCCAGGGCACGGTGGCCAGGGTGGCCAGGTCCGGGGTCAGGAAGATGTCGGTGTCGGCCTGCACGCCGTTCACCGCCCCCTCGAACTCGGGAAAGTCGCCGGTGATGGTCTGGTAGAACACCGCCAACGGCAGGTTCATCGACGGCGTCCCCAGGAACTTGCGCACCGGCATGATCTTGCCGCGGGCCACGCCGGCCAGGTCGGGCACGACGCACTCGATCTCCTCGATGTTCTGCTGCCGGAACCAGGCCTGGGCCTCGTCCAGCGTCTTTACCCCCCGGGTGACCTTCGGACCGTCGTGGTTCTTCTTGTGCTTGGGCTTCATGAGGGCGCTCCTCGCGCTTGCTGAAGTTTGGGCTAGTGGAACGGGTTGATGATGCGGACACCCTCTACGATCTGGCCGCTAGGGAGTGGGTTGGGCTTAGCCCCCGCGCCGATAGAGCTCATCGCGCGGAACGTTGTCCGAAGCTCGGAAGACACCATCGCCTCGTCCGAGTTCCATTAGGAACTGCCGAACCATGGCCTCGATGGACGTCCCCGTGTCCGCCGCCTTGATCGACACCCGTCGATAGGTTTCGTCATCGACTTCGACTGTGATGAACTTCATGGCGACATTCTCACGAGCCCATGTCGATGTTAGCATTGGGCATGGCCGAGTCCGATCCCGCCATCTTCGACATCGCCGACGACGATGCCGAGCGCCGCGCCGAAGCGGCGGCCGACGCCGACGTTGAAGCCGGTCGTGTCGTTCCGCACGAGCGCGTGCGCGAGTGGCTCAAGACGGTCGGCACGCCGAACCAGAAGCCGACCCCATATTCGTGGCGGAAGTAGTCTGGACCGACAGGGCGCTGGCCGACATTGAGGCCATCGTCGCCTATATCGTCGGCCAGCATAGCCCTATCGCCGCCCAACGTCTCGCCCAGCGCTTGCTCACGACAGGCGACACGCTGGCGACCAATCACGATCGCGGCCGGCCGATAAAGCGCGGTCGCCGCGAACTGGCCATCGTCCCTCCATACCTGATCCGCTATCGGATCAAGGCTGAGCAGGTGCTGATTTTGGAAGTCCGGCACGGCGCGCGCCGGCCGGACTGAGGCGATACTCACCCCTCCTCCTTCGGCTTCAGCGCCCGCAGCACCGGCTCGGCCTCGTCGAGCGACTTCCTGATGATGCCGACCAGCTCGTCGATCTCGGCCTTGGTGATGATCAGCGGCGGGCAGCAGACGATGCTGTCGCGGATGGCCCGCACCATCAGGCCGTTCTTGATGCAGAGATCCCGCACGATCGGCCCGGCCTCGCCCTCCTTGTCGAGGAAGCGATGGTTGGTCCCCTTCTCGCGCACGATCTCGACCGCGCCGATGAGGCCCAGCGACCGGGTTTCGCCCACCAGCGGATGGTCGTTCAGCGACGCCAGCGCCTGGGCCAGGTAGGGGCCGGTCTCGGTGGCCGTGCGCTCGACCAGACCCTCGCGCTCCATGATCTCGATGTTCTTGAGCGCCACGGCCGCCGCCGTCGGGTGGCCCGAATAGGTGAAGCCGTGGATGAAGTCGCCGCCCTTCTCGCGCAGCTCGGCGACGATGTGGTCGGCCACGCCCACGGCCGAAATCGGCAGGTAGCCGGACGACAGGCCCTTGGCCATGGCGATCAGGTCGGGCTTGATCCCGTAGTGCTGGTGGCCGAACCACGCGCCCAGCCGCCCGAAGCCGCAGATCACCTCGTCGCAGACCAGCAGGATCCCGTACTTGCGGCACAGGGCCTCGACCGCCGGCCAATAGCCGTCCGGCGGAATGATCACCCCGCCCGCCCCCTGCACCGGCTCGCCGATGAAGGCCGCGACGTTCTCGGGGCCGACCTCGAGGATCTTGTCCTCGATCGCCTGCACCGCCCGGTCGCGGAAGGCGGCCGGGTCCTCGCCGAAGCCGTCGCCGAACAGGTAGGGCTGCATCACGTGCTCGACGCCGGCGATCGGCAGGTCTCCCTGCTTGTGCATGTGCTTCATGCCGCCCAGGCTGACGCCGGCCACGGTCGAGCCGTGATAGGCGTTCCAGCGGCTGATGAAGACCGTGCGCTGCGGCTCCCCCTTCAGTTTCCAGTAATGGCGCACCAGGCGGAAGACCGTGTCGTTCGCCTCCGACCCCGACGAGTTGTAGAAGACGTGGGAAAGATGCCCGCCCATCTTCTGCGCGATCTTGGCCGCCAGCTGGATCGGCGGCGGCGAGGCCGTCTTGAAGAAGGTGTTGTAGTACGGCAGCTCCAGCATCTGGTCGTAGGCCGCCTGGGCCAGCTCCGTGCGGCCGTAGCCGACATTCACGCACCACAGCCCGGCCATGCCGTCGAGGATCCGATGGCCCTCGCCGTCGTGGATGTAGACGCCCTCGGCCCGCGTGATGATCCGGCTGCCGCCCTGCTCGGCGATGACCTTGTGATCGGCCTGGGCCGGCAGGTGGTGAGCCAGGTCCAGGCGCTTGAGCTCGGCGATGTCGTGGTTGCGGAGGGGGGCGGTCATGTCTGGGTTTCCCGTGCGTTTCTTTTCTCCCTTCCCCCTTTGATGGGGGAAGGGTCGGGGATGGGGGTGACAGCGGTTCAGGGTCCGGCGCGAGCCGAACCGCCGTAACCACCCCCACCCCTGGCCCCTCCCCCATCAAGGGGGAGGGGAAACTCGAATTCACCTCGCAAGGCCTGGCCAAAGAGGCTGAAGAAGGCCTGCGACTGCGGGTTGGCCTCCGGCTTCCACTCGGGATGCCACTGCACGGCCAGCACCGGCGCGCCGTCCACGCTGGCCGACACCGCCTCGACGACGCCGTCCTGGGCGCGGGCCTCGACGGCCAGGCCCACGCCCAGCCGGTCGACGCCCTGGTAGTGCACCGAATTGACCACCGCCCGCTCGGTCCCGAAGGCTGTGGCCAGCACCCCGCCGGGGGTCAGGTCGACCGGGTGGCGGTGGTCGAACATGCCGTTGAAGTCGACCTCGTCGGGGGCGTGATGGGCGATCAGCTCGGCGCTGGTCGCCATGTCGCGCCGCAGGGTGCCGCCGAAGGCGACGTTGATCTCCTGGAAGCCCCGGCACACCCCGAACACCGGCCGGCCCAGGTCGAGCATGGCCTTGATCAGGTCGCGGGTCATGGCGTCGCGATCGCGGTCGAACGGCCCCGGCGCATCCTCCACGGCCTCGTCGTAGAAGGCCGGATCCAGGTTCGAGGGGCTGCCGGTCAGCATCAGGCCGTCCAGCCGGCTCGCGACCTCCGAGGCCTTCATCAGCCCCGGCATCGACGGCACCAGCAGGGCCGCGGCGTCGGCGTATCTCATCGCGCCTTCGACATAGCGGTTCATCACCGCCTGGGCCGGCTCGATCCCAACGGTGCGGGTGCAGCAGATGACGCCGGCGACGGGTCTCATGACATCACGACAGCAGCACCGCCGGCGAGCAGGCGTGCCAGGCGATCCACACCGCCTCGCCCAGCCGGAAGTCCTCCTGGTCCCAGCGGGTCAGGTTGGGGCGCTGCACCTTTACCCGGCGGCCTCCTTCTATCTCCACCTCGTAGGTCGACACGCCGCCCAGATAGGCCTCGTGCCTGATCACGCCGGCCACCGCGTTCGTGCCCTTGGGCGCGTCGCCCATGTTCGGCGGCTCGCCGTCGTCGGGGCGCTTGTGCAGCTCGATCTTCTCGGGCCGGATCGCCGCCCACACCGTGCCGCCGCGCGGACCGGTCACGCCGTGGTCGAGAAAGATGTCGGTCGGCAGCCCCGGCGAGCGGATCACCGCGTGGCTCGGCTCGTCCACCGCCAGCACGCCCTCGAACAGGTTCACGCTGCCGATGAAGTCGGCCACGAAGCGGCTGTTGGGGAACTCGTAGAGGTCGTTGGGCGCGGCCACCTGCTGAAGCAGGCCCTTGCTCATCACCGCGCAGCGCGTCGCCAGAGCCAGAGCCTCGTCCTGGTCGTGGGTGACCATGATGAAGGTGATCCCCACCTTCTCCTGCAGGGTGCACAGCTCGGTGCGCATCTGCTCGCGCAGCTTGGCGTCCAGGGCCGACAGCGGCTCGTCCAGCAGCAGCACCCGCGGCCGTTTGACCAGCGCCCGGGCCAGGGCCACGCGCTGGCGCTGGCCGCCCGACAGCTGGTCGGGCTTGCGCTGGCCAAGGCCGCCCAGCTGCACCAGCTCCAGCGCCTCCTCGACCCGCCGGTCGCGCTCGGCCTTGCTCACCCGGTCGACCTTCAGGCCGTAGGCGACGTTGTCGGCCACGGTCATGTGCGGGAACACCGCGTAGGACTGGAACACCATGTTCACCGGCCGCTTGTTGGGCGGCACGTTCGAGATGTCCTGGCCGTCGATCAGGATCCGCCCCTCGGTCGGCGTCTCGAACCCGGCCAGCATCCGCAGCAGGGTGGTCTTGCCGCAGCCCGACGGTCCCAAGAGGGCGAAGAACTCGCCCTCCCGGATGCTCAGCGACACGTTGTCGACCGCCGCCAGCTTGCCGAAGCGCTTGGTGACGTTCTCGAAGGTGATGATGGGTTTGGCTTCGGTCACTTCGTCATTCCCCCCGAATACGTCAGCGGCCTGGGCTCCTCGGCCCACGTGGAACCTCCCCCTCTGGGGGAGGCGGTCGCGCAGCGATCGGTGGGGGGCGTGACTGCGGCACCCCCGCGGAAGCTGAGAACTTCCCCCCACCGGCCTTCGGCCGCCTCCCCCAAGGGGGGAGGTTCCAGTGCGGCGAACATCATGCCTTGTCCCCCCCATGCGCCCCGGCCGCCGCCGCCGGATCGCCTTGCAGCTTCAGCGCCACGGCGGTCAGGATCACGGTCAGCACGATCAGGATGGTCGAGGCCGCATTGACCTCGGGCGTCACCGAGAAGCGCACCATCGAATAGACCTTCACCGGGAAGGTCACGGTGTCGGGCCCGGCCGTGAAGAAGGTGATGACGAAGTCGTCGAGGCTCAGCGTGAAGGCCAGCAGGGCCCCGGCCACCAGCGACGGGGTCATGTGCGGCAGGATCACGTCCTTGATGGTGCGGAACTCTCCCGCCCCCAGGTCGCGCGCGGCTTCCTCGAGCTCGCGGTTGAAGCTGGCCATGCGCGCGCGCACCACCACCGCCACGAACGGGAACGAGAAGGTCACGTGGGCGATGATGATCGCCCCCAGGTTCAGCGGCCAGACCAGGCCCTGCGGCCAGGGCAGCACCTTGGCGAAGAACACCAGCATGCCCACGCCCATGCAGATCTCGGGCACCACGATCGGCAGGGCCAGCGCCCCGTCCACCACCGTCTTGCCCGGGAACCGGAAGCGCCACAGGGCCAGGGCCACCATGGCGCCCAGCACCACGCTCAGCAGGGTCGAGACCGCCGCGATCGTCAGGCTGTTGGCGAATGCCTCGATCAGGCCGTCGTTGTTGAAGGCCTTCTCGTAGTATTTGAGCGTGAAGCCCTTCCAGACAATGTTGCGCCGGCTGTCGTTGAAGCTGAAGGCCATCAGGGCGATCAGCGGCGCATAGAGGAACACCCCCACCGCCAGCAGCCACAATCGGATCGGCCAGCGGCGCAGGTATTCAAGAGGCCCCGGCGGGCTGCGCTTGCTCATCGGAAAGCCTCCCCCTTCCCCCTCGATAGGGGAAGGGCCGGGGATGGGGGTGACAGCGGTTCAGGATGTGGCGCGGCCGAGCTCAAGCCCGCCGACGGCGTCACCCCCACCCCAGCCCCTCCCCCAGCGAAGGGGGAGGGAGAAGAAAGAAGCGGCGAGATCATCCCACGCCCTCCTTCTTCCGGCCCTTCGACAGCAGCGCCTGCACGGCGATGGCGATGAAGGTCAGGTACATCAGCAGGAACGACAGGGCCGCGCCGAACGGCCAGTCGTTGGCGCGCTTGAACTGGCGCTCGATGACGTTGGCGATCATCTGGCTGTCGGGTCCGCCCAGCAGGTCGGGCGTCAGATAGGCGCCCAGCGCCGGGATGAAGGTGATCAGTATGCCCGAGGCGATGCCCGGCAGGGCCAGCGGCACGACGATGCGGAACAGGGTGCGCAGGTGCCCGGCGCCGAGGTCGAGGCTGGCCTCCAGCAGCGACTTGTCCAGACGGTCCAGCGCCGAATAGAGCGGCAGCACCATGAACGGCAGGTGCACGTAGACGAGGCCCAGGATCACCGCGAAGTTGTTGTGCAGCAGCTCCAGCGGCTGGTAGGCGCCCAGCGGCGCGACCTTGGCCCCGATGTTCCAGAACCACTCGAAGCCCTGGTTGACGTAGCCCTCGGTCCGCAGCACCGCGATCAGCGCATAGGTGCGGATCAGGAGGTTGGTCCAGAACGGCAGCATGACCAGCAGCAGCAGCCAGGTCTTGGCCTTCTGCGAGGCGAAGGTGATGGCCAGCGCCACGGGGAAGCCGATCACCAGGCACAGCGCCGTCGTCAACGCCGCCACCCAGGCCGACTTGACGAAGATCTTCAGGTACAGCGGCTCCAGCGCCCGGGCGTAGTTGGCGATCGTGCCGGTGAACGAGATCTCGGTCAGCCCGACATTGTGGCCGAAGCTGTAGGCCCAGACGATCGCCATCGGCGCGACGAAGAACACCACCAGCCAGACCAGCGGCGGTCCCAGCGCGGCGGCGAACACCGCCTTGGCCTTCTTCCAGCTCTGTTCCATCGAGCGCTCCAAGATCCTCCCCCTCTGGGGGAGGTGTCGCCGAAGGCGACGGAGGGGGGTATGGCCGCAAGGGTGAGACGCTCAGCGGAAACTGAAAACGTCCCCCCTCCGGCCCTCCGGGCCACCTCCCCCAGAGGGGGAGGATTTCCAACGCCCTACGCCGCCCGCACGCGGGTGATGATCTCTTCGTAGAGGCTGGCCTTTTCCGCCCCTTCGAAGGCCCCGTACTCGCACTTCGACATGATGTCGGCGGGCGGGAAGATCACCGGATTGTTCTTGTAGTCGTCCGGCATCAGCGCCTTGGCCGCCGCGTTGGGCGTCGGATAGAGGATGGTCTTGCTGATCTCGGCGCCGGCCTGGGCGTCCAGCAGGTAGTTGATGAACTTGTGGGCGTTGTTCGGACGCGGCGCGCCTTTCGGAATGCACAGGCAGTCCGAGTTGATGAGGCTGCCTTCCTTGGGCACCACGAAGTCGACGTCGTCGTCGTCCTTCATCGCCTGGGCGATGTCGCCGTTGTATTCGAGCACGACGTCGACCTCGCCCGACAGCAGCAGGTCCTGGCCGTTGTCGTCGTGGAAGGCCTTCACGAACGGCTTCTGCTTGATCAGCATCTGCTCGATCTTCGGCAGCATGTCGGCCGGGATGTCGTTGACCGAATGGCCCAGGTACTTGGCCGACAGGCGCACCAGGTCGGCGCTTTCCGACAGCAGGGCGATCTTGCCGGCGTACTGGTTGCTGTCGAACAGGTACTTCCAGCTGTCGGGAACGCCTTTGACCTTGCTCTTGCGATAGCCGATGCCCAGCACCAGCCAGGTATAGGGCAGCGAGAACTTCCGGCCCGGGTCGAAGTCCGGGTTCATGAAGGTCGGATCGATGTTCTTGATGTTGGGGACCTTGGCGTGGTCCAGCGCCTCCAGCATGCCGGCCTGGGCCATGCGGGTGACGAACTCGTTGGACGGCACGATGACGTCGAAGCCCGGATTGCCCGCCTTCAGCTTGGCGAACAGTTCGTCGTTGGTCGCGAACAGGCTCATGTTCACGTCGACGCCGCTGGCCTTCTTGAAGTCGCCCAGCGTGGTCTCGCCGATATAGGTGTCCCAGTTGTAGAAGTTCAGCTTGGCCTCTTCGCCGCCCTCGGACGGCGCGGGCTTCTCGCCGCAGGCGGTGAACGACAGGCCGATGGCCGCCGCGCCGAACGCGGTCAGCAGCGAGCGGCGCGAGGCCCCCCGGAAGTGGTTGGTGCTCATGGCCTCGAAACTCCCTCTTTCGTTCGCATGAAGCGGACGAGGCCCCTTCCCCGCCGCCGGTTCAACCCAAAGCTTACTCCCCGCGCCATGCCGTCAGGCGTTGCGCAGATACCAGTCATAGTCGAGCTGCCCGACCACCTCGAAGAACCGCGCCTGCTCGGTGCGCTTCACCGACACGAACATCTCCACGAAGCGTTCGCCCAGGTAGTCGGCCAACACTTCGGACTTCTCGAACAGGTCGACGGCGGCGAACCAGTTGGACGGCAGGCGCACGTTCTCCTTGGCCGCGGCGGCATAGCCGTCGCCGACCACCGCCGGGCCAGGATCGATCCGGTTGGTGATCCCGTGGTGCGCCGCCGCCAGCAGCGTCGCCATCACCAGGTATGGATTGCCGTCGGCCCCGGCCACGCGGTGCTCCACATGCCGCGTGGGCGCTGGTCCGGCTGGGACGCGCAAGGACACCGTGCGGTTGTTGACGCCCCAGGTCGGGGCGACGGGCGCGTAGGAATTGGCCTTGAAGCGGCGATAGCTGTTGGCATTGGGTGCCAGGATCGCCATGCCCTCGCCCAGCAGCGCCTTCATGCCGCCGATGGCGTGCCTGAGCAGTTCCGAGCCTTCCGGATCCTCGGCGGCGCACAAGTTCACACCGTTGTGGTCGTTGAAGCTGACATGCACGTGGAAGCCGTTGCCAGCCCTATCGGCCCAGGGCTTGGCCATGAACGTCGCCTCGCAGCCATGGCGCAGCGCCACCCCCTTGGCGGCGCGCTTGTAGAGCACCGCGTCATCGGCGGCTCGCAGCGCATCGGGCTTGTGCTTGAGGGTCAGCTCCACCTGGGCCGGGGCGAACTCCGAGATCGCGCCTTCCAGGGGCACGCCCAGCACGTCGGCGGTGTCCCACAGCTCGCGCAGGAACGGCGCGTTGGCCTCCAGTTCGGGCAGGCCATAGACCTGGATGCCGGTCGGCCGCTGGCCGGTCAGCACCGACTTTGCCGGCAGGAGCTCGCCGTTCGGACCGCGCTCGATGTCGACGAGGTAGTATTCCAGCTCGCAGGCCGCGACCGGCGTCAGGCCATCGGCGGCGTAGCGGTCCAGCACCCGTTGCAGCACGTGGCGCGGGTCCAGGTCGTTGGGCGTGCCATCCAGTTCGTACAGCGACAGCATCACCTGGGCGACGTCGGGACCCAGCCACGGCGCCAGGGTCAGCGTGCCCGGCACGGGCCGCGCGCGGCGGTCAGCGTCGCCGTCCTCCCAGACCAGGCCGGTCTCCTCGCAGTCGGCGCCGACGGTGTCGACCACCAGGATCGAGCCCGGCAGGAACCGGCCATAGTCGTAGATCGCCTGCAACTCATGCACCCGCAACCGCTTGCCGCGCGGCACGCCGGTCATCGAGGTGAAGAACACCTCGACGAACTTCACCTGCGGATGGGCCGCCAGGAAGTCGCGGCATTCGTCGGAAGAGGCGACACTCATTCAACCTCTCCCATGGGGAGAGGGAGGGGCCCATGCGCAGCATGGGAGGGTGAGGGGGTAAGGCGCCCGACGGCGTGCCGGCGCTCCGGTTGAGAGCGTAACCCCTCACCCTCCCAGCGCTTCGCGCCGGGCCCCTCCCTCTCCCTCTGGGAGAGGGTCCCGATAAGCGACCTCACCATCAGTTCACCTCCCCGACAGCCACGGCGAACGCATCGACCGCCGCGACCAGCCGGTCCACCGCCGCGTCCTCGGTGACGGGCGAGACCAGCATCATGTTGTGGAAGGGCGCGATCAGCACCCCTCGGTTGATCAGCCACAGATGCAGCGCTTCCACCGCATCCTGGTCCAGCACTTTCCGCATCGCGGCGGCGTCGCGCGGCGGCGGATCGGCGAAAACGAGCTCCACCCGCGCGCCCACATGCGCGACCGACCACGCAAGGCCGCGCGCGGCGATCACGCCCTCCAGCCCCGCCACCAGCCGCTGCGCCCCGGCCAGCATCTTCGCATAGGCCGCGTCGGTCATCACCTCGGACAGCATGGCCCGCATGGCCGCCATGGCCAGCGCATTGCCCGACAGCGTCGTGCCGATCCCCGACTGGCCAGGACCGATGCGCGCCTGGGCCTCGTCCATCCGCGCCGACAGTTCCGCCGTCACGCCCCAGACGGCCGCGGGCACGCCGCCGGCCACGGCCTTGCCCAGCACGAAGACGTCGGGCTCCAGCCCATGCGAGCGGGTGTAGCCGCCGGGACCGGTGGAGATCGTGTGGGTCTCGTCGATGATCAGCAGCGCCCCCGCCTCGCGCGTCAGCCTGCGCAGCGCGTCGTGGAAGCCGGGATCGGGCAGGATCATCCCGCAGTTGGTCATCACCGGCTCGGCCAGCACGGCGGCCACGTCGCCGGGGGCCAGGGCGGCTTCCAGCGCCGCCAGGTCGTTGAACGGCGCAACGCGGGTGGTGGCCGTCAGGTCCTGCACCTGGCCCAGCAGGCCGGGCTTCATCGCGGGCGCGCCGTCCTTCAGCACCACGAAGGCGTCCTCGACCATGCCGTGGTAGCAGCCGTCGAACACCAGCACGACCGGCCGCTGCGTCACCGCCCGCGCCCAGCGGATGGCCGCGCGGTTGGCGTCGCTGGCCGTGGTCGCCGCCTGCCACAGCGGCAGGCCGAACCGCTCGGCCAAGAGCTTGCCGACGATCACCGCCGAGGCGGTCGGCAGCATGAACCCCGCGCCCCGCCTGGCCTGGTCTGCGACGGCGGCCGCCACGGAAGGCTCGCCATGACCGAACATCGACGGCGTGTCGCCCAGGCAGAAGTCGTCATAAAGCCTGCCGTCGACGTCGGTGACCTGCGCCCCCACGCCCTGGGCGGCGAAGATCGGGCTGGGGCAGGCCCAGTCGCCCATCCAGTGCATCGGAACCCCGCCCCGCCACACGGCGGCGGCCGCCTTGGCCATCGCCACGCTGCGCGGATGCTCGGCCAGGAACCGCGCGCGCTCGGCGGCGATCAGGTCGGTCAGGGTGCTGGAGCGGGAGAGTTCGGCGATCATGCGCCCTCTCCCCCTACTCCCGTCATTCCCGCCCTTGTGGCGGGAACCCCTGGTTCAGCTCGCAGGTGCGCCGCCAGCGGACCGCCAGCGGTCCGCCCCCACTGCCCTTGCGGCGGACAGAGGGGTTCCCGCCACAAGGGCGGGAATGACGGGCTATTTGAGATATGCGGGAAGGCCTCGCTCATGCCACCCCGCCAAAGCACAGGTACTTGGTCTCGAAATACTCATCGAGACCCTCGGACGATCCCTCGCGGCCCAGGCCCGACTCCTTGACCCCGCCGAACGGCGCCACTTCCGTGGAGATCAGGCCTTCGTTGATGCCGACCATGCCGGCCTCGATGGCCTCGGCCACGCGCCAGCAGCGGCCGACGTCGCGGCTGTAGAAATAGGCCGCCAGGCCGAACGGCGTGGCGTTGGCGAGAGCGATAGCCTCGTCCTCGGTCTCGAACTTCACGATCGGCGCGACGGGGCCGAAGATCTCCTCGTTGAACAGGCGCATGTCCGCCGTGGCGCCGGTCAGGACCGTGGGCTGGTAGAACAGGCCGCCCAGTTCGTGGCGCTCGCCCCCGACCTCGACCCGGGCGCCGGCCGCGACGGCCTCCTTGACCAGGGCCTCGACCTTGACGATGGCCTTGTCGTTGATCAGCGGGCCGATCACCACGCCCTCGCCCGTGCCTGCGCCCACCTTCATCGCCGCCACCTTTTCGGAAAGGCGTTTGGCGAAGGCGTCGTGGATGCCGGCCTGCACGATCAGGCGGTTGGCGCAGACGCAGGTCTGGCCGGTGTTGCGGTACTTGCTGGCGATCGCGCCGTCGACGGCGGCCTCCAGGTCGGCGTCGTCGAAGACGATGAAGGGCGCGTTGCCGCCCAGCTCCAGGCTGAGCTTCTTCATCGTGCCGGCGCACTGGCCGTAGAGCACCTTGCCCACCGGGGTCGAGCCGGTGAACGACAGCTTGCGCACCCGGCCGTCCTCGCACAGGGCCTTGCCGATGGCGCTGGCGTCCGTGCCGGTGACGACGTTGAGCACGCCCGCCGGCACGCCGGCCTCGATGGCGAGGCGGGCGATGGTCAGGGCGCACAGCGGCGTCTCGGCCGCCGGCTTGACCACCACGGTGCAGCCGGCCGCCAGGGCCGGTCCGACCTTGCGGGTGATCATGGCGATCGGGAAGTTCCACGGCGCGATGGCCGCGCACACCCCGATCGGCTGCTTGATCGAGGCCAGCCGCTTCTTCGGATCGGGCGTCGGGATGGTGTGGCCGTAGCCGCGCTTGGCCTCCTCGGCGAACCAGTCGATGAAGCTGGCCCCGTAGGCCACCTCCCCCTTCGACTCCGCCAGCGGCTTGCCCTGCTCGGCCGTCATCAGCCTGGCCAGGTCGTCGGCGTGGGCGAGCATCAGGTCGCTCCACTTGCGCAGGATCGCCCCGCGCTCCTTGGCCGTCCTGGCCGCCCAGGCCGGAAAGGCCCGGTGCGCCGCCTCGATGGCCACCCGCGTCTCGCCCGCGCCCAGGTCCGCGACCTTGGCGATCACCGTCCCGTCGGCCGGATTGGTCACCTCGAAGGTCGCCTCGCCCTCGATCCACAGGCCGTCGATGAAGGCTTCGGTTTCAACGAGATTCAGGGTCATGGCAGGCTACCTCAGCGTTACGGACACCGACTTCAGGTCGGCGTACTTGTGCAACGCATGTAGGCTGCGGTCGCGGCCAAAACCCGACTGCTTGAAGCCCCCGAACGGCATGGTGATGTCGCAGGCGTCCCAGCCGTTGACCCAGACCAGGCCCGCCTTGAGCTTCCGAGCCCCCTTCAGGCCGCGATTGATGTCGCTGGTCCACAGGCCCGCGGCCAGGCCATAGACCGTGTCGTTGGCCAGGGCGAAGGCCTCGTCCTCGCCCGTGAAGCTCATGACGCCAAGGACCGGCCCGAACACCTCTTCCCGGGCCAGCCTGTGGCTCGGCTGCACGCCGTCGAAGATGGTCGGCTCCACATAGAAGCCGCCGGTCTCGATGCGCACCTGCGATCCGCCCAGCACAGGCGCGCCGCCTTCTTCCCGGGCCTTGTCGATATAGCTGAGCGCGGTCTGCATCTGCCGCTCGCTGACCATGGCCCCGAAGCCGGTGTCGGGGTCCAGCGGATCGCCGACCTGGATGGTCCGGGCCACCGCGACCACCTTCTCGAGGAACGCGTCCTTGATCGAGGCCTCGACTAGCAGGCGCGAGGCGGCCGTACAGACCTCGCCCTGGTTATAGAACACGCCCCAGGCGGCCGCTTGCGCCGCCGCATCCAGGTCGGGACAGTCGGCGAAGACGATCTGGGGCGACTTGCCGCCCAGCTCCAGCGACACGCGCTTGAGGTTGCTCTGCGCGGCGTACTCCATCAGCCGTCGGCCGGTGAGGCCCGAACCGGTGAAGGCGATCATGTCGACGTCCATCGACCGCGCCAGGGCCTGGCCGGCGATCGCCCCAAAGCCTGGAACCACGTTCAGCACCCCTGCCGGGAGCCCAGCCTCCAGGGCCAGTTCGCCCAGCTTCAGCGCCGTCAGCGGCGACTGCTCGGCCGGCTTGAGGACGACGGAATTGCCCATGGCCAGGGCCGGCGCGACCTTCCACATCGCCATGTGCAGCGGGAAGTTCCACGGCACGATCGCCCCGATCACGCCCAGCGGCTCGTGGGTGGCGAAGGACAGGCGATCGGCCGGCGAGGCGCCGACCTCGCCATAGACCTTGTCCAGGGCTTCGGCGTACCAGCGGGTCGTGTTGATCGCCAGCGGCACATCCACGGCCCGCGCGTCGCGGATCGGCTTGCCGACGTCCAGGCTCTCCAGCAGCGCCAGGTCCTCGGCGTCGCGCTCCATCAGCTCGGCCAGCCGGAACAGCACCTTCTTCTTCTGGCGCGGATGCAGGTCGCGCCAGCGGCCGTCCTCGAAGGCGGCGCGGGCTGCGGCCACGGCGCGCTCGACGTCGGCGACGTCGCAGGCGGCCACGGCGTTCAGCACCGCCCCGTCGCGCGGCCCGACATTGTCGAAGGTCCCGCCCGAGGCCGCGCCGACCAGCGCGCCGTCGATCACCGCCCGGCCGGGAAGGGCCAGGCGGCGCAGGTGCTCGGAGATGGATGCGGGAACGCTCACGTCCTGCCTCATGAAACTGTGATCACAGTTTGCCCCGTCGGAGCGACTGTCAAGCCGGCGCCGGCCTCGACCGCCGCGCGCATCTTGTCCATGCCTTCGGACAGGTCAGCGGCGATGGCCCGGCGGGCGCCCTCGGCGTCGCGGACCTTCAGGGCGTCCATGGCCTGCGCGTGGCGGTCGGCCGGCAGGCTGCCCGTACCCACGCGCCCGAACACCACCCGCATGAACGGCCCGATCTGCAACCAGAGCCCGCCGGCCATGGCCAGCAGCACCTCGGCCCCCGCCCGCTCGTAGATGGCGAAATGGAAGGCGTGGTTGGCCACCATGTAGCGGTCGACATCGCCAACCCGCAGGGCTTCTTCCAGGTCCTGGTCGATGGCTTTCAGCTTGCGCACCAAGGCCTCGTCGGCCCTGGGCGCGGCGCGGGCGGCCAGCTCCGGCTCGATCCATTGACGCGCCAGCTCCAGCTGTTCCAGCCGTTCGGCGCTCAGAGAGGGCACGCTAAGGCGCTTGTTGGCCGGGTTGATGGCCAAGGCCCGCTCGGCCACGAGGCGCCGCACGGCGTCTCGCACCGGCATGGGGCTGACCCCCAGCTCGGCGGCCAGGCTGCGCAAGGACACGCCCACGCCCGGCGCGATCTTGCCTGTGATCAGGGCCTGGCGAATGGAGTCGTAGACCTGGTCATGCACCGCCGTGGAATCGGCCAGGGGACGACGCGGTTTCGGCTCGGCCATGTCCCCTCCTCTGTCCGATGCAATCTTGGGGTTGCCAGCTAGTCGATAATTGCGATCACAATGCAAGGTCTCAGACCCGGGAGCGCGAGATGCCCGACTTCGGCGCCAACGACCTCGACGCCTACTGGATGCCGTTCACGCCCAACCGGCGGTTCAAGGCCAATCCGCGCCTGCTCGCCGGCGCCAAGGGCATGCACTACGCCACGCCGGACGGGCGACAGATCCTCGACGCCACCTCGGGCCTGTGGTGCGTCAACGCCGGCCACGGGCGCGAGGCGATTACCGAGGCCATCCGCAGGCAGGCCGGCGAGATGGACTATGCGCCCAGCTTCAATCTGGGCCACCCGCTGGCCTTTTCCTTCGCGTCGCGCCTGGCCCAGGTGACGCCGAAGGGCCTGAACCGCATCTTCTTCACCAACTCGGGCTCGGAGTCGGTCGACACCGCCCTGAAGATCGCGCTGGCCTATCATCGCGCCCGCGGCAAGGGGACCAAGACCCGGCTGATCGGCCGCGAGCGCGGCTATCACGGCGTCGGCTTCGGCGGCATTTCCGTCGGCGGCATTCCCAAGAACCGCATGTACTTTGGGTCCCTGCTGACCGGCGTCGACCACCTGCCTCACACCCACGGCATCCTCGAGAACCTGTTCAGCCAGGGCCTGCCCCGGCACGGCGCGCATCTGGCCGACGACCTGGAACGCATCGTCGCCCTGCACGACGCCTCCAACATCGCCGCCGTCATCGTCGAACCCGTCGCCGGCTCGACCGGCGTGCTCGTGCCGCCCGACGGCTACCTTCAGAAGCTGCGGGCGATCTGCGACAAGCACGACATCCTGCTGATCTTCGACGAGGTGATCACCGGCTTTGGCCGGGTCGGCGCGCCCTTCGCCGCCGACCGCTTCGGCGTCACGCCCGACCTGCTGTGCATGGCCAAGGGCCTTACCAACGCCGCCGTGCCGGCCGGGGCGGTGGCCGCCAGCACCGCCATCTACGAGACCATGCTCGACGGCGCCGACGCGCCGATCGAGCTCTTCCACGGCTACACCTATTCGGGCCACCCGCTGGCCTGCGCGGCCGGCCTGGCGACCCTGGAGATCTACAAGAGCGAAGGCCTGTTCGAGCGGGCCCTGGCGCTGGAGCCCTACTGGCGCGCCGCAATCCATTCGCTGGCCGACGCCCGCCACGTCATCGACATCCGCGACTTCGGCCTGATCGCCGGCATCGAACTCTCCCCCCGCCCCGGCGCCCCGACGGCCCGGGCCATGGAAGCCTTCGAGGCCGCCTTCGACCAGGGCCTTCTGATCCGCGTCACCGGCGACATCATCGCCCTGTCGCCGCCGCTGATCATCGAGGAGGGCCAGATCGACCAGATCGTCGATACCATCCGCAAGGTGCTGGCTGCGGTGGAATAGGCCACTCCCCCTCTGGGGGAGGCGGCCGAAGGCCGGAGGGGGGACGTTTTCAGCTTCCGCGACGCTGACCGTGGCGCCCCTAAGCCCTTCCCCCTCGATGGGGGAAGGGTTGGGATAGGGGTGACGCCGGCCGTTCCGCTTGCACCGCCGCTTCAAGCCCGACCGCCGCAACCACCCCCAACCCCGGCCCTTCCCCCATCAAGGGGGAAGGGAGAAGACGCGCCGAAGGGGATAGAGCAGCGTTGATCCCCGGCGCTCGCCGAAAAGAGTTCCACGAACTCAACGCCCTACGACTTTCTCACGTCCGTCGATCAGACGCGCTCGAACCCACCGTACAATCTACCCGTCTCGCCGCACCGAAGGGGCGCAAGGCCAGCGACCATGCGGCGGCGGGATGCAGTCGAGCGGGAACGAGTCCGGTCGGGAAAACCGGACGCTCGGGGACCTGGCGCTGGCCAGGCCCGCCCGCCGTCGGCTTCGTCGGGGACAGACGGGAGAGACGCTCCTACCCAGGACATCCCCGCCCCGCGGCGCGCCTTTCGGGAAACCGGCGGGCGCGCTCCGGCAAGGCGTCAACAGCGCCGCCGGCCGGAGGCGGACGGAAAACGGCGGCGCGGAGCGCTCGGCTTCGTCGAAACGGTAACTTGCTGAAACAGCTTCCGGGCGTCGCCCGGGCGCCCCGCACCCCTTCGATCAACTCGCAGCCAAGGCGCGAGGCCGCAAACCCGCACCCCAAGATCCTCCCCCTCTGGGGGAGGTGTCCGCGAAGCGGACGGAGGGGGGCCGTTCTCAGCTTCCGCTGCGCCGTAAAGTCTCCCCCCCACCGATCGCTGACGCGATCGCTTCCCCCCACAGGGGGAAGTTCGCTCTAGGCCTTCAGCCGCAGCACATTGTCCACGACCCGCTCGGCCACCGGCAGCGGCGCATCCACCGCCTGGCGCTGCACCAGGCAGCCGTACCAGCCCAGGCCCTTGTAGGTCTCGTAGCCCGGGGTCAGGGCGTAGCCGATCGTGCGGTCGCCCTGCGCATAGCTGCCCATGCTCCCATGCGAGGTGTCGAGCTTGAAGCTGTCGGTCAGCACGCCCTGCCCGTCCGAAGCCGCCAGGATCCGGTGGTTCTGGTCCAGCAGCAGCACGCGCGAGCGGGCCTTCTCCTCGTCGGTCATGCGCACGCCGTCGACGATGGCCTGGGCCTGCGGCCGCCAGTCGAAATGAACGCCCAGCACGCCGATCACCTTGCCCCGCGCCTGGCCGCCCTCGCGGATGGCCGTGGCGTAGGTGGCCACCGGCGCCTCGTCCAGCAGCCGCTGGCGGGCGATGTCGGCCACGGCGAAATCATCGCCGCTCTTGGTGCGCAGCGCTTCCTGGAACCAGCTGGCGTTGGCCACCGACGCGCCCTGCACGCCGCGATACTTGTCGGGCCGGCCGCTGGCGATCACCCGTCCGGCCGCGTCGCAGATCCACAGGTCCAGATAGACGGTGTAGGCGTCGAGAATGACCTTCAGCCGCTGGCTGGCGTAGTCGGCCGCCTCGCGCGAGGGCGCCATGGCGCAGTCCACAACAGCGCTGTCGGTCGCCCACCAGCGCACGTCGCAGGTCCGCTCATAGAGGTTGCGGTCGATGATCTCGATGGCGTTCAGGGCCAGATCGGCCAGGCGCTGGCCGCGCAGGTGCGACAGGATCGCTCCGCCGATCGCCGTCAGCTCGTCGAGGTCGGCGCGCACCTGGCTCTCCAGGGCCCCGGCCACCTCGTCGATCTGGGTCGAGATCTTCTTGAACTCCTCGGCCACGATGGCGAAGCCCTTGCCGGCCTCGCCCGCGCGGGCGGCCACGATCAGGGCGTTGATGGCCAGCATCTTGGCGGCGCGGTTGACGGTCGAGATCTCGCCGATCTTCTGCCCCGCCACCACGCTGAGGCGTTCGGACAGGTCGAGGATGCGCTCCGGACGGAGGCTGGCTTCTTCGGCGGACATGGCGTGCTTCCCCCCCGGGACGCGAATCGACGGCAATCCGGTAAGGTTGACACCAGCGTCAGGTTCGACCGCCCATTTTCGGAAGAAAACTTCGCCTGTCGGCGTTTGATCGCAAGGCGATCACCCACATCGCCCGGATATCGAGCACGATTTGATCACGGGCGCAGCAAGCCCACGTGCTTTGTAGGGTTACCGCCACATCCCGTCACGGCTCCCGCAAGAATGACACCGGTGGACATTTTTCTGTCTGCCGGGCAGGGTCGCAGCATCCGGACGATGCGCGCACGATGCTCGCCGGCCTCGGGGAGAACCGCGTCATGATCCGCCTTCGCTCGCGCCGCCTGCTGGCCGGCGCCGCCGCCCTCGCCCTGCTCGGTCTCGCCGGACAGGCGTCACCCCAGATGGCCGCCAAGACCCTGGCCTTTCCCGGCGCCGAGGGCGCGGGCCGGTTCTCGCAGGGCGGCCGCGGCGGCGCGGTGATCAAGGTCACCAACCTGGACGACGCCGGGCCCGGCTCGCTGCGCGCCGCCGTCGAGGCCAAGGGCCCGCGCACAGTGGTCTTCGAGGTCGCCGGCGTCATCCAACTGAAGTCGGACCTGAAGATCAGCGAGCCGCGCATCACCATCGCCGGCCAGACCGCGCCCGGCGGCGGGATCACCCTGCGCGACCATACCCTCGTCGTCTCGGCCGACGACGTGGTCATCCGCTTCATCCGCTCGCGCCTGGGCGACGAGAGCAAGACCGAGAGCGACGCCATCTGGATCAACAACGGCCGGCGGATCATCCTCGACCACGTCTCGGCCAGCTGGTCGGTGGACGAGACCCTGTCGGCCTCGGCCCGCTACGGCGAGGAGGGCCAGGGCTTCTTCGACCTGACGGTGCAGTGGTCGATCATCGCCGAGTCCATGGCCCGGTCGCTGCACGCCAAGGGCGACCACGGCTACGGCAGCCTGATCCGCGGCGGCAGGGGCTCGAAGATCAGCTTCCACCACAATCTCTGGGCCAACCACATGGCCCGCATGCCCCGCCCCGGCAACTACGACGGCGCCGACAAGGACCCGGTGGGGGCCCTGTTCGATTTCCGCTCCAACGTCTTCTACAACTGGGGCAAGGGCTATGCCGGCTACGACGCCGACAAGGCCGCGGTCGTCGCCTACAACTTCGTCGACAACGCCTACATCATGGGTCCGCAGAGCGCCAAGGCGGTGGCTTTCCAGGAAAGCAACAGCCTGGCCCGCGCCTATTTCGCCGGCAACAGCATGCTGACCAACGTGCCGGCCGATCCCTGGAGCCTGGTGACCTTCACCATTCCCGAGCCGGCGGGCTATCGCCTGCCCGCACCGGTCGACGTCGCCCCGGTCAAGTCCGATCCCGCCCCGCTGGCCTATGAGCGGGTGCTGGCGCAGGCCGGGGCCTCGGTGTTCCGCGACAGCGTCGACGCCCGCATCGTCGCCGGCGTGCGCGACCGCACTGGCAAGGTGATCAACAGCCAGAAGGACGTCGGCGGCTGGCCCGTCTTGCCGGCCGGCAAGGTCGCGAAGGACAGCGACGGCGACGGCATGCCCGACGCCTGGGAAAAGGCCCATGGCCTCGACCCCAAGACCCCCGCCGACGGCGCGGCCCCGGCCAAGGACGGCTCGGGCTACACCAATCTCGAACTCTATCTGGCCTCGGCCGCCGCCCGGCGCGGCTGAGCCCGAAACGCAGAAAGCCGGCGACCGCGAGGCCGCCGGCTTTCGAAACGTCAGGTCCGGCGCGCCCCTCGAAGAGGCGCGCCGTCCAGGATCAGTAGCGCAGGCGCGCGTTCAGGAAGAACACGCGGCCCAGCACGTCGTAGACGGCCGGATAGCCGCTGTTCGACGGCGAGGCGTTGCCGCCCAGGATCGGATAGGCTTCCTGGGTCAGGTTCTTGACGCCGCCGGTGAAGGCCAGGTTGTCGTTGACGTCCCAGTCGGCCGACAGGTCGAAGTAGTTCTTCGCGCCGATCTTCTCGACCGTGTAACGGGTCGCCGGAGCATCGTCGATCACGTCGTCCAGGTGGTTCCAGACGAGGTTCACGCCGACTTGCTTGAAGCGCCAGTTGGCCGAGGTGCTGATCTTGTGGCGCGGGATCGGGTTGACGCCGGCGCCCGAGCAGCGCGTGCCGAACTTGTCGGCGCACTTGATCGGCTGCGAGATCTCGTCCGGGATGATCGTGTATTCCCAGGTGTTGGTGTACAGCGAGCGAACCGCCAGCGAACCCCAATCCGGCAGGCCGAGGTCTTCCAGCTGCGTGCGGTAGGTGACGCCGAAGTCGAAGCCTTCGAGGTTACGCGCCGCGACGTTCTGGTTGATCGACGAGACGTAGTCGATCGAGCCGTTGCCCAGGCGGTTGATGGCCTGGCAGTACGGCGAGTTCGGGTTGCCGTTGACGATCGGGCCGTAGCAGACCGCCATCAGGTTGGCCGTACCGCCGCCGAAGGTGTCGATGGCGTCCTTCAGCTCGATCTTGAAGTAGTCGAGGGTCAGCGACAGGCCCGACACGAAGTGCGGGGTGTAGACGATGCCGACCGTGGTCGTTTCGCCCTTTTCCGGCTTCAGGTTCGGGTTGCCGCCCGACAGGGTCTGGGTCTGCTGGTTGGCGTTGAGCACGCCGACCTGAGCCGCCGCGACGCCCGAATTGATACAGGCCTGGCGGACCTGGGCGTTCGGGTTGGCGCGCGCCGAGCAGGGGTCGGTCGAGGTCGGGAAGCCGTTGCTCTGCGGAGCGTACAGTTCGCCGATCGACGGAGCGCGGATGGCGCTGTTGTACGACACGCGGACCATCACGTCGTCGATGGGCTTCCAGGTGCCGGCGACCTTGTAGGTCTTAACCGGGTCGGGCTGGGTGGTGTAGTCCGAGATACGGCCGGCCAGTTCCAGGTCCAGCGACTTGACCAGCGGCAGGTCCTTCAGGATCGGCACGGCCAGTTCGGCGTAGGCTTCGTAGACGTCGAAACGACCCGAGACCGGCGGGCTGGCGTTGAAGCCGGTCAGGTTGCCGGTGGCCAGGTCCTGGCTGGGGTTGAAGGCGAAGTCTTCGGCGCGATACTCGGCGCCGACGGCGAAGCCGATCGGGCCGGCCGGCAGCGAGAACATGTTGCTGGTGTCGCCGTTGAACACCAGGCCGGCATACAGCTGCTCGTAGTCTTGCGACGAGTTGATGCGGGTCTTGATGAAGTTGGCGGCGGCGGCCGAGATGTTGCCTTGGCCGAACAGGTTGATCGGCGCGCAGCCGCCCGACGGGTCAAGGCAGCCGGTGCCCGTGGCGTTCAGCAGCAGGGCCTGCTGGATGCGGGCCAGGCTGGTGTCGCCCAGCAGCGAGTTGCTGCCGTGGGTGTTGCCGTACTGGAAGTAGGTGTCGAAGCCGCCGTTGATGGCCTCGATCTCGCCCTTCAGGCCCAGCTGGACCTGGAAGCCGCTGAAGTCGAAGCGCGAGACGCGCGGGCCGACTTCCGACAGGCGGCGGTTGAAGACGCCGGTGACGGTGTCGTAGAGGCCGTCGCCGTCGCTGTCGACGTCGGTGAAGGTGCCGGCGGTCCACGAGGCGCTCGACGGGATCGTGTAGGCGGTGCTCGAGCCCAGGCTGTTCAGCGCGGTCTTGGCGGCGGCCGTCAGGAACGGGTTGTTGTCCAGCGTGAAGCGGAAGGTGCGGTTGCCGATCGGGGTCGGCGCCAGCTGGGTGACGACCTTGCTGCTGACGAAGTTGCCCTTGGCGTAGGCGGTCAGGCCCGGCTTGAGCTCATAGCTGGCCAGCGAGGTGACCGAGTAGCGCTCTTGCGGGGTCTGGACGTAGTTGACCGGGGCGAAGTTGTAGGTGTCGGTCGCCGCGTTGTAGAGGCGCACGTTGCCGTTGCTGAGGAACAGCGCGGTGTTGGCGGTGTTGTTGGCCACGCCCGGCAGGGTCACGAAGCGACCCGCGACGAAGGCGCCGACCTGGCCCGGCTCGTTCGAGCCTGACCCGCTGGGGACCAGGCCCGTGCGGGCGGCGTTGTCGCCCCAGGCGGTGCTGAGCATGCCGCCGCGCTCGCCCTGGGTCAGGGCTTCACGCTTGTTGTAGCCCAGGCTGAGGACGACATTGCCCTTCTTGTCGCCGCCGAAGTTGGCGCCGAAGGTCATCGAGCCCGAATAGATCGGGGCTTCGCCCTTGTCGGTGGCCTGATAGCCGGCCGACACTTCCATGCCCTCGAAGTCGTCCTTCAGGATGAAGTTGACGACGCCGGCGATGGCGTCCGAGCCGTACACGGCCGAACCGCCGCCCGACAGCACTTCGATGCGCTTGATCAGGGCCGGCGGGATCAGGTTGATGTCAACCGAGCCGGCTTGGGTGGTCGGGGTCTGGCGCTTGCCGTCCACCAGCACCAGCGTGCGGTTGGAGCCAAGGCCGCGCAGGCTGACGGTCGCGGTGCCGTTGCTGCCGTTGTTGACCGTCGAGGTGATGCCCGGAACGGCCTGCGGCAGGGTGTTGATCAGGTTTTCGGTGTTCACCACGCCCGACTGTTGCAGTTCCTTTTCGCCGACGGCGGCGACGGGGCTGCTGGAGGTCAGGTCAGGACGCGCGATGCGCGAACCGGTGACGACGATTTCCTCGACCGCGGCAGGTTCTTCCTGCGCGAAAGCCGGCGAGGCCACCACGGCGGGCGCGATCACGCCACAGAGCAGGGTGGACGCAAGCAAACGCTTACGCATGGACAAGGCGTGCAACATCAGACCTCCAAAAACTTATCGCGGCGCCGCTCGTGTTCCCCCGCGCGGCGCATTTTGCCCCCCCGCATCGGGCTCGAAGCGGGTCTGCGCGCATGAACGTCGTTTGACGAACCGGGGTCAATCTTGCCCGGGAGGGCCGGGTTACATTTAGTTCACACTGTAACAAATGGGACGCACTCTGCCCCAAATGCGCCATATATAGCCACCTTATCGCCCATTATGGTCGAAAAGGACGTTGAATTGTTGCTGTAAGAGAAACATTTCTTATCGATAATCGAAAACACCCACCTAGAAGGCGTCTCAAGCATCGGTGGGCGTTTGTTGCAGCTTAACTAGCCGCTGAATGGTCAAACTTTGCGTAGTCGACGGTATACGAAAACTACGGTTCGCCAGATTTAAACTCAAGCTGCCCCATCGCAGAACATTGCGATTTGGCGACAAATGGACAGCATCCGGCGCCTCGCGCGCCATGCGTCGCGAGCCGGCGCCTGCTTTTTCGGCGCCAGCACCCTGTGTCCAGCGAGGGGCGATTGAACCGGCGAACATCGATCTGTTAGCTAGAACCCGTCGCCGCCTCCGCCGCGACGGGGGAGATTCGCCGTGCACCACATCACCCGATGACGGCCGCAAGACCGACCTTGCGCATCCGCGCTGATCTCGATCCCGCGACCTTCGCCGACACCTTCGCCTGCGAGGGCGTGGTCCAGATTCCGGTCTTTCTCGAGCCCATCGACGCGACCGCCGCCGGCGATCTGCTGGAGGGGATCTCGTCCTGGGCCATCGTCGCGCCCGACGAAAAGAACGAGACCCTGGTCATCACCAACGAGGCCATCCGCAAGTTCGGCGACGCGGCCGTGCGCCAGTTCCTGCAGAGCGCGCTGAAACGCGCCTCGCGGGGGTTCTCGTTCATCCACCTGTCCTACCCGATGCAGGACGAGTACGCGCGAGACCCCTCCCCGCCCGTCCACGCCCTCACCGAACTGGTGCAGAGCCGGGCCTTCCTCGACTTCGGCGCCCAGGTGATCGGCGTCCCGCACGTCGCCGGCGTTCGCGCCCAGGCCTCGAACTACCGGCCCGGCGACTTCCTGACGCTGCACGACGACAAGCACGGCCGCGACACGCGCCTGGCGGCCTTCACGCTGGGCTTCACCCAGGGCTGGCGTCCCGACTGGGGCGGCCAGCTGCTGTTCCATGACGCCGAGGGCCAGATCGAGCGCGGCCTCCTGCCCGGCTTCAACGTGCTGACCCTGTTCCGCGTGCCGCGCCCCCACTCGGTGGCGCCGGTCGCCGCCTACGCCGCCGCCAAGCGCCTGTCGGTCACCGGCTGGCTGATCGACGAACCCGGAGCGCCATGATGCCGCCCATCCGCCTTCCCTCGCGCCGCGCCCTCGCGGCCACGAGCCTCGCCGCCGCGCTGGCCGTGGGCGCCGCCCAGGCGGCCGCGCCGGTCGTCCGCGACGTCGCCCCCGCCCTGAAGGCCTTGCTCGACTGCCGGAAGATCGCCGAAAGCGACAAGCGCCTGGCCTGCTACGACACGGCCGTCGACACGATCACCGCCGCCGAGAAGAAGGGCGACGTGATCATCGTCGATCGTCAGCAGGCCCAGGCCGCCCGCCGCCAGGCCTTCGGCCTCGATCTATCGGCCCTGTCGGTCTTCGACCGCGGCGACAAGCCCGAGGAGGTCGACCGCATCGCCGGGCAAGTGACCAAGGCCGTGCGCGGCGCCGACGGCCGCTGGATCCTGACCCTGGCCGACGGCGCCACCTGGCGCCAGGCCGACGACCGCGACCTGTCCTCGCCGCCCAAGGCCGGCTCGAAGGTCGAGATCCGCAAGGCCGCCGCCGGCAGCTACCTGATGAACATCGACGGCCAGACCGCCATCCGTGCGCGGCGGGTGGTCGGCCCCTGAACCGCTCCAGCCAGGACCTTCCACGATGATGAAGTACCTCGACACGGTCCGCGAACTGCTCGTCGTCTATGTCGTCATCCTGCTGGCCGCCGCCGGCGCCTATGCGTTCTTCGAGGGCAAGCCCTATCTGGACGCCATCTGGTGGGCCTGCGTCACAGCCACCACCGTCGGCTACGGCGACTTCTACCCGGCGACGCCCGGCGGGCGGGTGGTCGCCGTCATCCTGATGCACGTCACCCTGCTGCTGATCCTGCCGCTGCTGATCGGCACCATCTGCTCGCGCTGCATCAAGGACGCCAACGAGTTCAGCCACGCCGAGCAGGAAGAGATCAAGGCGACGCTGGCGCGGCTGGAAGCCAAGCTCGCCGAACGAGACTAGGCCACCGCCAGACAGGCTTCGCGCAGCCTGGCCAGGGCCTTGGGCGTATCCTTGCGCAGTCCTGCGCGAAGCATGGCCTTGGGGATCGCCCAGTCGACGGCCAGGCGGTTTTCGTAGAACACCCGCGTGCTGGCGCCGCCGTTCAGGGGCAGGAGGCGCCACTCCCCCTCCTCGGCCTTCAGATCGCCCTCGACCAGGCGAAACCGGATGCGCCGCCGCGCGTCGTAGTCCGACCGAAAGACGATGCGCATGCGCGGAAAGAACAGGCTCTTGCGCGTGACGTGCTCGCGCACGTCCCAGCCCTGCTTCTGGTCACCCGACAACACCGCGCAGCGTTCGAGATTGGTGATCATCCGCGCCGCGCTCGCGCAATCGGTCAGCACCGCCCATACCCTGTCCGGCGACGCGGGAATGTCGACGACGCCGCGGACCCGACCGCCGGTCGCACCGGCCGGATCAGGCGCGACCTCGGCATGGGCCTCGCCGCGGGACAGCGTCGCCTGGGCCTGCGGCGACAGGTCGAAGGCCGCGACCGGCGACGCGCCGAAGAAGACCAGTGTCAGGATCGATAGCGTCCGCAACGGCGCCTCCAGGAAAGGTCCCCGGAGGTAGCTACGTGACCGACAGGCGATCAGATGCTCGCCTTAGCCCACCCGCTTCATGCTCAGGATCTGGACCGGCGCCTTCAGCATCTCGTCCTTCATCGCCTCGGTATAGGCGGGGCCGCCGGTGGGCATGGCCAGGATCTTCTTCACGATCGGCAGCCCCTCGACGACGGTTCCGAAGGCGGCGAAGCCCTGGTTGTCGCCTTTCCCGCCCGGATGGGCGTCGAGATAGGGCATGGCGCTGGCGCAGATGAAGAAGTCGCAGGTGGCCGTGCCGGGCGCGTTGCGGGCCATGGAGATCACGCCCGGCTTGTGGCGGATGCCCGTCTTGGTCGTGCTTTCGTGAGCAATGGGCGCGAAGCGGCGCGCGCGTGGCGGCGGAGCGCCCTGGATCGAACCCGCGCCCTTGACGCCCTTGGTGCGCGAGGCGCGATAGAAGGTCCCGCCGTCGTACTTCTTGCCGTCGACATAGCGCAGGAAGTTGGCCGAGGTGATCGGGGCCTTCTTGTCTTCCAGCTCGACAACGATCAGGCCGGCGCTGGTCTGGATCGCCACGCGCGGCTTGCCGGCGGCCAGGGCCAGGCCGGGCGTCGCGACGACGAGACCGGCGGCGCCGATCAGGGTGCGGCGGGCGATATCGGTCATGGTGGGCGTCCTGGTCTGTGGTGCGTGATCCTCGTCCTTCGACAAGCTCAGGATGAGGATCAAGGCAAGCGGTGTGAGCCGTAAAAGGCGAGGCCGTCACTAGAAACCTCATCCTGAGCTTGTCGAAGGAAGAGGTTTCGCCGCTCAGACCTTCCCCCACCCCCCGCCGCCCGGCGTCTCGATGACCA
Source organism: Caulobacter zeae (assembly GCF_002858925.1). GTDB lineage: Bacteria > Pseudomonadota > Alphaproteobacteria > Caulobacterales > Caulobacteraceae > Caulobacter > Caulobacter zeae. The sequence continues at coordinate 30,059 of NZ_PJRS01000036.1, read as the reverse complement.
CGCGATCGCCGGCCGACACCTGCGCCTCGTCGGTCGCCGCCAGGGTCTGCACGCCGCCGTCGGCCCGCTCGATCCGCGCCAGGCCCAGAGCCCCGCTGGCCCCGCCGTGCAGGCCGAACGGCGGCACGCGGCGGCGGTTGGACAGCAAGGTCACGGTCATCGGCTCGCGGAAGCCGATGGTGCGCACCACCCCATCGCCACCCCGATGCTCGCCGGCGCCGCCCGAGCCGCGCCGGATCGAGAAGGCCTCGACCCGCACCGGATAGCGGCTTTCCAGCACTTCCGGATCGGTCAGGCGGCTGTTGGTCATGTGCGTCTGGACGGCGTCGGCGCCGTCGAAATCCGCCCCCGCCCCGGCCCCGCCGCAGATGGTCTCGTAATACTGCCGCCGCTCGTCGCCGAAGGTGAAGTTGTTCATCGTGCCCTGCGCCGCGGCCATCACGCCGAGCGCGCCATAGAGGGCGTCGACCACCACCTGGCTGGTCTCGACATTGCCGGCCACAACCGCCGCCGGATAGCGCGGCTTCAGCATCGAACCTTCGGGGATGACCAGCTCGACCGGCCGCAGGCAGCCGTCGTTCATCGGGATCTCGTCGTCCACCAAGGTGCGGAAGACGTACAGCGCCGCCGCCCGGCAGATCGAGGCCGGGGCGTTGAAGTTGGTCGGCACCTGGTCGCTGGTGCCGGTGAAGTCCACGCGAGCGGTGCGAGCGGCCTGGTCGACCGTGATCGCCACCTTCACCACGCTGCCGTCGTCGAGTTCATAGGCGAACGCGCCGTCCGACAGCCTGGCCAGCACCCGGCGCACGGCCTCCTCGGCGTTGTCCTGCACGTGGGCCATGTAGGCCTCGACCACGTCCTGGCCGAACTCGGCGACGAGGCCGGTCAGGCTCTCGGCGCCGCGGGCGCAGGCGGCGACCTGGGCCTTGAGGTCGCCGATGTTCTGGTCGGGATTGCGCGCCGGCCACTTGCCGGAGGCCAGCAGCGCCCGCGTTTCGGCTTCCAGGAACCGCCCGCCTTCGACCAGCAGGAAGTTCTCGATGAGGACCCCCTCCTCCTCGACGGTCTTGCTGCCCGGCGGCATCGAGCCCGGCGTGATCCCGCCGATGTCGCCCTGGTGCCCACGCGCGGCGACGTAGAACAGCAAGGCCTGGTTCGCATCGAACACCGGCATGACCACCGTCACGTCCGGCAGGTGGGTGCCGCCGGCATACGGGGCGTTGAGCATGTAGACGTCGCCCGGCTTCATGCCCCGGCCGTCGCCGGTACGCCCATCGCGGATCGCCCGCACGCTGTCGCCCATCGAGCCCAGGTGCACGGGCATGTGCGGGGCGTTGGCGATCAGGTTCCCGTCGCGGTCGAACAGGGCGCAGGAGAAGTCGAGCCGCTCCTTGATGTTCACCGAATAGGCGGTGTTCTGGAGGGCGAAACCCATCTCCTCGGCCACGGCCATGAAGAGGTTGTTGAACACCTCCAGCATGACCGGATCGGCTTCCGTACCGGCCGCGCGGCGCGGGGCCAGGGCCTCGACGCGGTCGAGGATCAGGTTCAGGTGCGCATCGACCTTGGCCCGCCAGCCGGGCTCGACCACGGTGGTGCCGGTGCTCTCGCGGATGACGGCCGGACCGGCGACCTCGGCGCCAATCGGCATCTCGTCCCGATCGAAGACAGGCGTCGCATATGACGATCCGGCCAATCTGACATCGACCTCGGCAAGACGCTTTGGCGCTCGCGTAGACGCACTGGATTTAGGTTCCAGCGCCGAACCGGCGTCGGCATGACCGATCGCCTCGACGCTGAGGGTCTCGACCACCAGAGCCGTCGCCGGCGAGACGAAGCCGAAGCGGCGCTGATGCAGCGCCTCGAAGGCCGCCTTGACGCCTTCCGCATCGGTCAACGGAACCCGCAGCGGGGTGTCGGTCCCGGCATACTTCACCAGCAGGGCGGCCTCGGTCTCGACCGTCACCAGCGGCGCGTCCTGGGCGCGGAGGGCCGCCTCGGCTTCGGCGGCCAGGGCGGCGGCCCGTGCCGGCAGGGTCGCGGCGGCTTCGTCGAGGCGCTGCTCGACCGTGGTCTCGCGTAGCAGGCGCAGGTCGGCCAGGCCCATGCCATAGGCGCTGAGCACCCCGGCGAATGGGTGAATCATCACGGTCTTCATGCCCAGGGCGTCGGCCACCAGGCAGGCATGCTGCCCGCCCGCCCCACCGAAGCAGGCCAGCACGTAGCGGGTGACGTCGTAGCCCCGCTGGATCGAGATCTGCCGGACGGCCTTGGCCATGTTCTCGACGGCGATGGTCAGGAAGCCCTCGGCGATCTGCGCCGGGCTCATGACGCGACCGGTGGCCGCCGCGATCTCGCTAGCCAAGGCCGCGAAGCGCTCGACCACCACGTCGCGGTCCAGAGGCTGGTCGGCGTCGGGCCCGAAGACGTGCGGGAAGAACTCGGGTTGCAGCTTGCCCAGCATGACGTTGCAGTCGGTCACCGTCAGCGGCCCGCCGCGCCGATAGCAGGCCGGACCCGGATTGGCCCCGGCCGAGGCCGGGCCCACCCGCAGCCGCGCGCCGTCGAACGAACAGATCGAGCCGCCGCCGGCCGCCACGGTGTGGATGTTCATCATCGGCGCGCGCATCCGCACGCCCGCCACCACCGTCTCGTAGGCCCGCTCGTACTCGCCGGCATAGTGGCAGACATCGGTCGAGGTGCCGCCCATGTCGAAGCCGATGACGCGGGTGAAGCCAGCTTCGGCCGCCGTCCTGGCCATGCCGACCACGCCGCCGGCGGGGCCGGACAGGATGGCGTCCTTGCCGCGGAAGGCCCGTGCGTCGGTCAGGCCGCCGTTCGACTGCATGAAGAACAGGCGCGTTTCCTGCCCCAGCCGCGAGGCCACCTGGTCGACGTAACGGCGCAGGATCGGCGACAGATAGGCGTCGACCACCGCCGTATCGCCCCGCCCGACCAGCTTCATCAGCGGGCTGACCTCGTGGCTGGCCGAAACCTGGGTGAAGCCGACCTCACGGGCGATGGCGGCGACCCGCGCCTCGTGGTCGGTGAAGCGAAAGCCGTGCAGCAGCACGATCGCCACCGCCCGGAAGCCCGCGTCATACGCGGCCTTGAGGCCTTCTCGGGCGGCGGCTTCGTCCAGCGGCCGCACCACCTCGCCGTCGACGCCGACGCGCTCGTCGATCTCGATGACGCGGGTGTAGAGCGCTTCGGGCTTTACGATGTTGCGGTCGAACAGCTTGGGCCGGGCCTGCTGGCCGATGCGCAGGGCGTCGGCATGGCCCTGGGTGATCGCCAGGACCGTCGGCTCGCCCTTGCGTTCCAGCAGCGCGTTGGTGGCCACCGTGGTGCCCATCTTCACAGCGTCGACCGTCCCGCCGCCACCCTGTTCGAGCAGGGCGCGGACCCCCGCGACGGCGGCGTCTTCGTACTGCTCGGGATTTTCCGACAGCAGCTTGTGGGTGACGAGGCGACCATCCGGCCGGCGCGCGACGACGTCGGTGAAGGTGCCGCCGCGATCGATCCAGAATTCCCAGCCGGTCGCGGACAGCGTGTCTTGGGTCATGAGGCGGGAAACTCCGGATCGTTCGACCCGTGAATAGCTCCCGCCCCCGCCTACGTCATTACCCGAAGAGGCCCAGCAGGCTCGCGATCCCCCACAGGCCCAAGCCAAGGAAGATCAGCGCCGCGCCGATCCGCACATACTTCAGAGGCACGATCTTCGTGGCGGCCTCGCCCAGGTACACGGCCGGCACGTTGGCCAGCATCATGCCCAGGGTGGTGCCGGCGGCCACCAGGGTGACGTTGTGGAACTGGGCGCCCAGGGCCACGGTGGCGATCTGGGTCTTGTCGCCCATCTCGACCAGGAAGAAGGCGATGGCCGTGGTGGCGAACACGCCGTAACGGCCGACCGCGCCGCCGTCCTCGTCGTCGGCCTTGTCGGGGATCAGCGCCCACGCGGCCATGGCGATGAACGAGATGGCGATCAGCCACTGGAACCAGGCCCCTTGCAGGTACTGGGCGACCAGCGAGCCGGCCAGCGCCGCCAGGGCGTGGTTCAGCAGGGTGGCGACCAGGATGCCCAGGATGATCGGGATCGGCTTCTTGAACCGCGTGGCCAGGATGATGGCCAGAAGCTGGGTCTTGTCGCCGATCTCGGCGATGGCCACGACCAGGGTCGAGACGAGCAGGGATTCCATTGAAACACCGTTGCGGGGCCGAGCGCAGACAAGACAACAGCGACCGTTTCCCCGCCCAGCCCGGACGGAAAACGACGCCATTGGTCTCGCCAAGAAAGCTGTCGGTGCTTCCTTCGCCCGCGCCATGCTCCGAAGAACAAGTGTGTTGACGGGGGCCCCGCTGATAGGCGCGGGCGGCTACTCCCCAAGGGATGCGCGGCGTGTACCCGCAGCCGCCGCCCTGATCAAGCAGAGAGCCATTCGCAAGTGGCGGGGTGATCGGCTGGCGGGGATCTTGCCGGGGGCGAAAACCTCGTCCTTCGACAAGCTCAGGGTGAGGTTTTTCATCTGTCCGCGCCTGCCATGATCCTCATCCTGAGCTTGTCGAAGGACGAGGATCACGCACGCCCCTACTCCGCCACCGGCGCTTCGAACCGCAGCAGTTGGATCGCCACCCGCACCTTGCCGGAAACGAAGCTGCCGCCCGCCGCGGTGATCACCACCGGCGTGTCGGCGTAGAAGGCGCTGGGTCCGACGACTCCGATGTTGCTGGCGTTCAAGGCGACGCCCAGCGCACTGCCGAACTTGCCGGTCTCGCCGGCGATTCCGCAGTTGTAGGAGATCGCGCCGGTGACGGCCGCGCTGGTGCGGGTCGAAACGCCCAGCACGATCGCGCGGGCCGGGATGACGGCCGCCGTGGTCACCGACGCGCCGCTCAAGGTCGCCTCGGCCTCGACGATCTCGACGCGCACCTCGGCCCCGAACGGCGAGCGGGCGGCGGTCAGGCTCCGGAAGGTCGACGACAGCGCGACCCAGGCCGAGCCGGTGAACACGGCCATCTAGCCTTCGTCGGCGATCCAGGCGGTGAAGCCGGCGGAGGGCGCGATCGCCTCCCAGGCCCCGGCCTCGAACCGCATCAGGCTATGGGCAGGCGCGGCGGCCCAGTCAGCGCCGGTCGCGGCGGCGGGACGGATCCACATCGCGCCGTCGGCGGGCGCTGGCGGCTGGTCGGTGAGCGTACGGCTGACGACGCACGGCTGGACCAGGCCGTCGAGGCGCGCGAGGCCCTCATTGACCGTGACATGCTTCTGGGCTTGCCCCGCGGCCACGTAGGGCAGCGAAAGGCGGGGCGTGGCGGCGTCGGACATCGGGCGCTCCTGGCGGTTTCGAACCCGCCAAGGATCGCCGCGCCGGAGTCGCCGGGGACGAAGCCGCCTTCGTCCCCGGGTCTGTCCCCGTCCTACTCGGCGGCGAAAGCCAGGCGGTTGCCGGCCGTCAGCGCGGTCTTGGCGGCCAGTTCGGCCTTTGCGTCCTCATATTCCTCCGCCAAGCGGGCGATGCGTTCGGCGACGGGGAGCACTTCCTTGATCGCGCCGATGCCCTGGCCCGAGCCCCAGATGTCGCGCCAGGCCTTTGCGTCCTGGTTGCCGCCCGAGCCGAAGCTCATCTTCGACGGATCGCTTTCCGGCAGGTTGTCCGGGTCCAGGCCCGCGGCGACGATCGACTGGCGCAGATAGTTGCCGTGCACACCGGTGAAGAGGTTCGAGTAGACGATGTCGCTGGCGTTGGCCTCGGTGATCGTCCGCTTGTAGGCCTCGGGCGCATTGGCCTCTTCGGTCGCGATGAAGGCCGAGCCGATATAGGCCAGGTCCGCGCCCATGGCCTGGGCGGACAGGATCGAGCGGCCGCTGGCGATGGCGCCCGACAGGGCCACCGGGCCGTCAAACCAGGTGCGGATTTCCTGCACCAGGGCGAAGGGCGAGATGGCGCCCGCGTGGCCGCCGGCCCCGGCCGCCACCGGAATCAGGCCATCGGCCCCCTTCTCGATGGCCTTGCGGGCGAAGCGGTCGTTGATCACGTCGTGCAAGGTGATGCCGCCGTACGAGTGGATCGCCTGGTTCAGGTCCTCGCGCGCGCCCAGCGAGGTGATCACCACCGGCACCTTGTATTTCACGCACAGCTCGATGTCCTGCTCGAGCCGGTTGTTGGTCTTGTGGACGATCTGGTTCACGGCGAACGGGGCCGAGGGCATGTCCGGATGGGCCTTGTCCCAGGCGGCCAGCTCCTCGGTGATCCGGGCCAGCCATTCGTCCAACTGCGACAGCGGGCGGGCGTTCAGCGACGGGAACGAGCCGACGATGCCGGCCTTGCACTCGGCGATGACGAGGTCCGGATTGCTGATGATGAACAGCGGCGAGGCGATCACCGGCAGGCGCAGACGGTCACGCAGGATGGGCGGCAGGGCCATGGGACGGGGGTCTCCTCATTCCGCGACGTCACGCGCCGCGCATGTTAACAGCGTTAGCTTAAACGCCTGTTCATGGGACTTGCAAGCGCTTGACCTCCGTGGCGGCAGGCGCGCAACTGCGTCAAAATAGAAGAATGCCGCACCGCAGGAGAACCCCGTCGTGAGCGAGGCGCCCGCCCAACTGGCCGACGACTTCGGCCCGCCCGACGAAGCCTTGGCGCAGGCCAAGTGGTTGAAACTGGTCGAGAAGACCCTGAAAGGGGCCGATTTCGACGAGACCCTGGTGCGCGCCACGCCGGACGGCGTCGCCATCCGCCCGCTCTACACCGCCGAAGACGCCGTGACCGTGGCCCGCGACCTGCGCGCCCGCGACATCGACCGTCCCTGGGACCTTCGCACGAAGGTCGCCCATCCTGACGCCAAGCACGCCAATGGCGAGATCCTGAAGGATCTGGAGAACGGCGCGGCCTCGGTGCTGCTGGCGCTGGATCCGAGCGGTCAGGGCGGCGTCGCCGTCGGTTCGCGCGAGGACCTCGCCGGCGTGCTGGACGGCGTGCTGCTGGACCTGGCGCCCGTGGCGCTGGACGCCGGGTTCCTGGGCCCCAAGGCCGCCGACTGGCTGGCCGCCCTGGCCAAGGCCGCGCCCAACGCGCCGCTGGCCTTCCACATGGACCCGCTGACCGCCTGGATGCAGGCCGGCGTCAGCCCCGGCCCGATCGAGAGCCACGTCTTTTCGGCCGCCACAGTCGGCGCGCGCCTCGCCGAAACCTACGCCGTCGCCAGCCTGTTCCTGGCCAGCGGCCGCGCCGTGCACGAGGCCGGCGGCTCCAACGCCGAAGAGCTGGCGGTCATGGCCGCCGGCGCGGTGGCCTACGCCAAGGCCCTGGTCCGCTCGGGCCTGTCGATGGACGAGGCCTGGTCGCGCATCGTGCTGGGCGTCAGCCTGGACGGCGAATACTTCACGGGCGTGGCCAAGGTGCGCGCCGTCCGCTCGCTGTGGGCGCAATTGACCCGCGCCTGCGGCGTCGACCTCCCCGCCCGCATCGAGGCCCGCTCGTCGCAGCGCATGCTGGCCCGGGCCGACGCCTGGACCAACCTGCTGCGCCTGACCGCGGCGGGCTTCGCCGGCGCGGTGGGCGGCGCCGACACGGTCATCCTCGGAAACTTCACCGACGCCATCGGCCTGCCGACAGCCTTCGCCCGCCGCCAGGCCCGCAACACCCAGCTCGTCCTGATGGAGGAAAGCCACCTGGGCCGCGTCGCCGACCCGGCCGGCGGCGCCTGGTATCTCGACACCCTGACCGACCAGCTGGCCCGCGCCGCCTGGGGCGGCTTCCAGGCCATCGAAGCCGACGGCGGGATCATCAAGGCGCTGGAAAGCGGGCTGATCGCCGACATCGTCGCCGAAACCCGCGAGGGGCAAGAGGCGTCCTTCGCCGACAAGAGCCGCAAGATCCTGGGCGTCACCGCCTTCCCCAATGCCGACGACAAGACGCCGGAGGTGGAGACGCCCGATCCGGCCGCCTTCGCCGTCGACGGTCCCGACCCCCGCCTGCCCGGCCCCGACAGCCGCTGCCCGGCCCTGACGCCCATCCGCTTCGCCGCCGCCTTCGAGGGAGCCTGAGCCGTGAGCAAGTTCCCCGACTTCGCCGATGTCGCCTTCGAGACGCCCGAACCCGCCGCCGCGCCGGAAGCGGGCAAGGCCTGGAGCACGCCCGAAGGCGTCGACGTCGCCCCCGCCTTCACCGCGCAGGATGCAGCGGGCCTGGACTTCACCGACGGCCGCCCCGGCGTCGCGCCCTTCGTGCGGGGCCCCTACCCGACCATGTACGTCACCAACCCGTGGACGATCCGCCAGTACGCCGGCTTCTCCACGGCCGAGGATTCAAACGCCTTCTATCGCCGCAACCTGGCGGCCGGTCAGATGGGCCTGTCGGTGGCCTTCGACCTGGCCACCCACCGCGGCTATGACAGCGACCACGAGCGGGTGAAGGGCGACGTCGGCATGGCCGGCGTGGCCATCGACTCGATCCTCGACATGCGCACGCTGTTCTCCGGCATCCCGCTCGACAAGATGAGCGTGTCGATGACCATGAACGGCGCGGTGCTGCCGATCCTGGCGCTCTACATCGTCGCCGCCGAGGAGCAGGGCGTTTCGCCCGACAAGCTCTCGGGCACGATCCAGAACGATATCCTCAAAGAGTTCATGGTGCGGAACACCTATATCTATCCGCCCGAGCCCTCGATGCGGATCATCTCGGACATCTTCGCCTTCACCTCGGCGAACATGCCCAAGTTCAACTCGATCTCGATCAGCGGCTACCACATGCAGGAGGCCGGGGCCTCGGCCGACCTGGAGCTGGCCTATACCCTGGCCGACGGCATCGAGTACGCCCGGGCGGGCGTGGCGGCCGGCATGAGCATCGACGCCTTCGCGCCGCGCGTGTCGTTCTTCTGGGCCATCGGCATGAACTACTTCATGGAAGTGGCCAAGATGCGGGCCGCCCGCCTGCTGTGGGCCCGCCTGATGAAGCGCGAGTTCGAGCCCAAGGACGACCGCTCGCTGTCCCTTCGCACCCACAGCCAGACCTCGGGCTGGTCGCTGGCCGCGCAGGACGTGTTCAACAACGTCTCGCGCACCTGCGTAGAGGCCATGGCCGCCGTCAACGGCCAGACCCAGAGCCTGCACACCAACGCCCTGGACGAGGCCCTGGCCCTGCCGACCGATTTTTCGGCCCGCATCGCCCGCAACACCCAGCTGTTCCTGCAAATGGAAAGCGGCACGACCCGCGTCGCCGATCCCTGGGGGGGCAGCTTCTATGTCGAGCGCCTGACCCACGACCTGGCGGTCAAGGCCCTGGCCCACATCGAGGAGGTCGAGGCCGCCGGCGGCATGGCCAAGGCCATCGAGCAGGGCATCCCCAAGCTGCGCATCGAGGAAGCCGCCGCCAAGACCCAGGCCCGCATCGACTCCAATCGCCAGAGCGTGGTCGGCGTCAATCGCTACAAGCCAGAGGTGGCGGACGTCATCCCGATGCTGAAGGTCGACAACAGCTCGGTGCGCAACCAGCAGCTCGAAAAGCTGGCCCGGCTGAAGGCCGAGCGCGATCCGGCGGCGACGGAAGCGGCGCTGAAGGCGCTGGAGAACGGCGCGCGCGGGTCGGGCAACTTGCTGGCCCTTGCCGTCGACGCGGCCCGCGCCAAGGCCACCGTCGGCGAGATCAGCGACGCGCTCGAGCGCGTGTTCGGCCGCCACCGGGCCGAGATCAAGTCGATCCGGGGCGTCTACATGAAGGAAGCCGGTTCCGACCCCACCACCGCGCGCGCCAAGGCCATGGTCGAGGCCTTCGCCCAGGCCGACGGCCGCCGCCCCCGCATCCTGGTCGCCAAGATGGGCCAGGACGGCCACGATCGCGGCCAGAAGGTGATCGCCACCGCCTTCGCCGACCTCGGCTTCGACGTCGACATCGGCCCGCTGTTCCAGACGCCGGCCGAGGCCGCCCGCCAAGCGGTAGAGAACGACGTCCACATCGTCGGCGCGTCTTCGCTCGCGGCCGGTCACCTGACCCTGGCCCCGGAACTGAAGGCGGAGCTCGGCAAGCAGGGCCGCGCCGACATCATGATGGTGGTCGGCGGCGTGATCCCGCCGCAGGACTTCCAGGCCCTGCGCGACGCCGGCGCCGCGGCGATCTTCCCCCCCGGCACGGTGATCGCCGAGGCGGTGATCGAGCTGCTCGACAAGCTGAACAAGCAGCTCGGCTACACCCAAGGCGAGGCGGCTTAGCGGCCGCCTGCATCGCTTCTCCATCGCAGGCGCCGTGCGGGCTGCACGCCCGCGCCTTCCCCTAGCCCTTGCCAACAGCGAGGAGGGCGACATGCGACAGGCGAAGACGCGGACGACCATGCCGAGGGTGGTCGTGGGAGCCCTGTTCTGCCACCTGGCGCCGTCGATGTTCCTGGGCGCAGTGTACGGCCTGTTCGTCCCCGGCGGCTCGGAGATCGACGGCGAGCCCTTCAACGCCATGCTGGCCGGGCCGGTGTTCGGCCTGATCTTGGGCTGGCCCTACGTCGCCGCCGGCCTGGCCGCCTGGGCTATCCTCGACCAGATCGACCAGCATCATCCGTGGGCCGCCGCCCTCGCCGGCCTGGCCGTCGGCGCGAGCGTCGCCTGGTTCTCGTTTCGCGACGGTCTCTTCTTCGACCTGCCGATCGCCTGGCCGCTCTGCATCGGCGTCGGCCTGCTGACCGGCCTGGGCGTCTGGTGGATCGTCTACGGCCGCCAATGGATGCTGAAACCCGCAGCCCCGCCGCCCCGCAGCCGTCTCGTGCTCTGAGCGCACGGCGTTACGCGCCCGCCAAGGCCGTGCTATCGTCCAGCCATGAACGCCCTGGCCCGCGCGCTCGAAACCTCAGAACCGCACCGCTTCACGCTGGAAGACGTCCTGCGCATGCAGGACGCCGGCATTCTCGACGCCGACGCCAGGGTGGAACTGATCGACGGGGGGCTGGTCGAGATGGCTTCGGAAGGCGCCGAGCACACGCGCGTCAAGATGCAGATCGCCAAGGCGTTCCTGGCTCAAGCCGGACAAGCCATAGAAGTGATCGTGGCCTCGACGTTACGGCTCTCGGCCACCTACGCACCCGACCCCGATCTTTACGCCTATGACGCCCGATTGCCGCTGAACACGATCGGCGGGCGCAATGTCGGCTTGGTCGTCGAAATCGCCCAAAGCACGATGGCCAAGGACCTTTCGGTGAAGGCGGAGTTCTATGCCGAGCATGGCGTGCGCGACTACTGGGTAGTGGACGTCAACAGCGCCGAGATCGTCGTGCACCGCAGCCTCAGCGGCGGCGTCTATCGCGACGTCGTGCGTTATTCGGCGCGAGACACGATCACCTCGGTGGTGCTGCCGGGGCTCAGCCTTTGCCTGGCCGACCTGCCGCCGATCCGCTGACCGACTAGCGCTTTCCAGCCTTCGCCTTCTTCTTCCGGCGCTTGAGATCGACGTCCTCGGGCGCGCCGTGGCGGGCCTCGATGTCCTTTTGCAGGGCCTTGGCGGCCATCAGGTGACCGGGGAACAGCGTATCGATCGCCCAGCCGACGACGGGCACGGCGCTGGTCGAACTGTCGAACAGCATGTAGGCGGCCATCCGCGCCACGGTGGGCAGCGAGGCGCGGGCCTGCCAGGCGTGATATCCAAGCACGGCCGCCGCGCCCAGGCTGTAGGCGGTGTTGGCGCCCGGCACCCAGGCCAGCACGCCGTCGAGGCCGATGCCGATGGGGCCGACGCCGATCAGCCGGTCCGACAATCGCTTGATCGTCTCGGCGTTGCGCCAGGCCTTGTGCGCCCGCTGTCGATGGCCGGCGGGGCCCTCATCGATTACTTCGCCTTGCAGTACGGCTTCGTCGGTCATGCTGTCTCAACGCCTCGCCGCAAGCTTGGTTGTCAGCCCAGGAACACCACCCGGCGCTTTTCCTTGCCCGAGCGGATCCGCTCGAGCAGGTCGCGATATTCGGCCGTGCCTTGGGCTTCCTTGCGCGCGCCCTCGAAGTAGATCGTGTCGTCCATGTGCTTGATCAACATGCCGCCGGCCCACTTCTGGCCGGTGAACAGGGTGTCGGCCACCGCGCCCAGGCCGGGCGGCCCCAGCGGCAGCAGGGCGTCGATCAGCAGCACGGCTGTCATCTGGATCAGCACCATCGGCGCGGCCCTGGCCCGAACGCCGTCGAACAATAGCACCCCGCCCGCGCCCAGCGAGTACAGCGAGCCCGCCCCGCCGAACCACGCGAGGATGCCGTCCAGGCCGATGCCCACGGGTCCCACGCCGACGATGTTGTCGGACAGCTTGACCGTGCGCTCGACGCTGCCCCGGATGTTGTGCAGGTCGAGATGCGATTTGGCGAAGAACAACGGCCAGCCCCCCCAGCTTCAGCGCGGGCAATCTGCCTCAAGGCCAGGCTTGCCGAAAGCCGGTTTCCCGCCTGAGGGGAAACTTCGCCGTATCGTCACGCGTGCAACGCCGGAGCCCCTCGCGGCGCGCCCCGTTTATGCTTAACTATGCGCCATGAGCGAAGGACCCGCAGGCATGCTGATCTCGACCACCCCGTTCATCGAGGGCCGTCCGGTCAAGGAGTACAAGGGTGCGGTCTATTCCCAGGCGATCCTGGGCGCCAACGTCGTGCTCGACCTGCTGGCCTCGATCCGCGACTTCATCGGCGGCCGCTCCAGCTCCTACGAGCGGGTGCTGGAACGCGCTCGCGAGGACGCCCTGAAGGGCCTGATGAAGGAAGCCCAGAAGGTCGGCGCCAACGCCATCCTGGCGGTCGACCTCGACTACAACACCGTCGGCCCCAACGGGCAGATGATGATGGTTTCGGTTTCCGGCACGGCGGTCGTCCTCTAAGTCGGAGGCGTGCCTCCGCCCGTCCTCGACATCGCCGATCTCGAACGCCGCCTCTTGGCTGGCGAGCGCGCGGCCCTGGCCCGCGCCATCACCCTGGTCGAGAGCCGCCGGATCGATCATCAGGCCGCCGCCCGCGAGCTTCTCCAGCGCCTGATGCCGCGCACCGGCGGCGCCCAGCGCGTGGGGATCACAGGCGTCCCCGGCGCGGGCAAGTCGACCACCATCGAGAGCCTGGGCTGCGCCCTGACCGCCGCCGGCCATAGGGTGGCGGTGCTCGCGGTCGATCCGTCGTCCGGCCGCCACGGCGGCTCGATCCTCGGCGACAAGACGCGGATGGAGCGGCTGAGCGTCGATCCGAACGCCTTCATCCGCCCCTCCCCGTCCGGCGGGGCGCTGGGTGGCGTGGCGCGCAAGACCCGCGAGGCCATGTTGCTGTGCGAGGCGGCCGGCTTCGACGTGGTGATCGTCGAGACCGTGGGCGTGGGCCAGTCCGAGACCGTCGTCGCCGACATGGTCGACATCTTCGTCGCCCTGCTGATCCCTGGCGGCGGCGACGAACTTCAGGGCATCAAGAAGGGTCTGATCGAGCTGGCCGACCTCCTGGTGATCAACAAGGCCGACGCCGATCCCACGAAGGCCGAGCGCTCGGCCCGCGACTATCGCAACGCCCTGCACATCCTCACGCCCGCCCATCTCGACTGGACGCCGCCGGTGCTGACCGCCTCGGGCCTGACCGGGTCCGGTCTCGACACACTGTGGGGCCAGGTCCAGCGCCACCGTGAGGTGATGACCGCCAATGGCGCGAGAGCCGCCCGCCGCGCCGACCAGGACGCCCGCTGGATGTGGGCCATGGTCAACGACCGCCTGGCCGAGGCCTTCCGCGCCGCGCCGGCCGTGGCCGCGCTGGTGGACGAAACCGAAGGCTCTGTGCGGGCCGGCGATCTGCCGGCCTCGGCCGCCGCCGACCGGCTGCTGAAGGCGTTCGGGCTGTAGACGACGCTCTCCGTTTCCGCGCCAATGCGCCAACGGAGGAAACCGATGGCGCTGATCCTGCACGCCCACCCGCTCTCGTCGTTCTGCCACAAGGCGCTGGTGGCGCTGTACGAACTGGACCTGCCGTTTGAGCTGCGCATGGTCGACTTCGGCGACCAAGCCTCGGCGGAGGCGCTCCGCGCCCTATGGCCGATGGCGCGCATGCCGGTGCTGGAGGATACGGGCCGCGGCGCGGTCGTGCCCGAGAGCTCGATCCTGATCGAGTACCTGCAAATCCATCACCGGGGCGCCGCCTCCCTGATCCCGCAGGATCCGGACCTGGCGCTGGAAGTGCGGGCCAGGGACCGCTTCTTCGATCTGTCGGTGCAGGTCCCGATGCAGAAGATCGTCAACGACCGCATCCGGCCAGTCGACGCCAAGGACCCGCATGGCCTGGCTGAGGCGAGAGCCCACCTTGCCACCGCCCTCGACATCGTCGAACGCGACATGGAGGGGCGCACCTGGGCGGCCGGCGAGGCGTTCTCGATGGCCGACTGCGCCACCGCGCCGGCGATGTTCTACGCCGACAAGGTCATGCCGCTGGCGCCGCAGCGCCCCAACGCCGCGGCCTATCTGGAACGACTGAAGGCCCGGCCCTCCTATGCGCGCACGCTGAAGGAGGCCGAGCCCTACATGCACTTCTTCCCGACGGCCTAAAGTCCAGACAGGAGAGAAAAGCCCTTGAGATCAGCACTTAACCGATCGTCATCCCGGATAAGCGGCCCGCTACGCGGACCTCCGGCCGGGATGACGATCTTTATAGCCAAGGCAATTGAGTACGGCCCCTAGGCCCCGGCCTCCCAGGCCAGGAATTCCGGCGTCTCCAGCAGGCGCTCGCAGTAGGCGCCCGCCGCGCCGGCGTCGCCGTAGTCCGACAGGTGCACGCCGTAGGTGCGGAAGCGGGTCGCGACCGGGGTGTAGAAGGCGTCGGCGATCGACCATTCGCCCAGCAGGAACGGCCCGCCCGAGCGCTTCAGCAGCTGGTTCCAGCGCTCAGTGATCTTGCGCACGTCCTTCTGCGTGGCTTCCGACAGGTCGGCGTGCTTGATCAGGCCAAGGTCCATGGGGCACTCGCCGCGCAGCGACGAGAAGCCCGAATGCATCTCGGCCGCCGCCGAGCGGGCCAGGGCGCGCAGTTCTGGATCCTCCGGCCACAGCTTGGCCTCGGGGAACTTCTCGGCCAGGTATTCGCAGATCGCCAGCGAGTCCCAGACCACCAGGTCGCCGTCCTTCAGGGCGGGAGCCAGCTTGCTGGGCGAGTGCTTGGCGATGTCGGCCTCGGTGGCGTCGCCGCGTCGCAGCTCGATCTCGATCTCCTTGAACGGCGCGCCGGTCCGCTTGAGCGCCAGCCAGGGCCGCAGCGACCAGGTCGACCACTTCTTGGTGCCGATGACGAGTTCCATGACGGTCTCCTGTTCGATGCAGACTGGCCTTCCGGCTTAACGCGCGTCTACAGTCGCCTCAACGATTAGAACAACTGTTCGAGGAGGAACGCCCATGGCGGAGACGGCAACCCCGTCGCCGGTGATCGCGCCCGTGTCGAGCGGCTATCGCCGCTATGCCCTTTGGGTGCTGCTGATCATCTACACGCTGAACTTCCTCGACCGGCAGGTGGTCAACATCCTGGCCGAGCCGATCAAGCGGGATCTGGGGCTGGCCGACTGGCAGCTGGGCATGATGACGGGCCTGGCCTTCGCAATCTTCTACACCGTGCTGGGCATCCCGATCGCGCGCCTGGCCGAGCGCAAGAACCGGCCGCGGATCATCGCCGCCTCGATCCTGGCCTGGAGCGCCTTCACCGTGCTGTGCGGCTTCGCCCAGAACGTCTGGCAGCTGATCGCCGCCCGCATCGGCGTGGGCGTCGGCGAGGCCGGCTGCACCCCGCCGGCCCACTCGCTGATCACCGACTATGTCCCGAAGGAGAAGCGGGCCAGCGCCATCGCCTTCTATTCGATCGGCACGCCGCTGGGCACGCTGGCCGGCATGGCCATGGGCGGGCTGATCGCCGACGCCTACGGCTGGCGCGCGGCCTTCATGGTCGCCGGCGCGCCGGGCGTGCTGTTCGCCATCATCGCGGCCTTCACCCTGGTCGAGCCCCGCAAGCAGCTGGCCGCCGATCTGGCCGGCCGCGCCGCTCACCAGGTCAGCTTCGGCGCGGCGCTCGCCGTGCTGATGACCAAGAAAACCTTCTGGCTGGTGGCCTTCGCCGCCTCGATCAAGGCCTTCGTCGGCTACGGCCAGGCGCCGTTCATCGCCTCGTACTTCTTCCGCAACCACGGCGCCGACGTCGCCGCCCTGGCCGCGCAGTTCGGGCTGAAGTCGGCCGGCTTCCTGGGCCTGGCGCTGGGCCTGATCGGCGGCACGGCCGGCGTCATCGGCGCCTGGCTGGGCGGGCAACTGGCCGACAAGATGGGAGCCAAGGACCTGAGGGCCTACGTCACCGTGCCGGCAATCGCCTCGCTGGTCACCCTGCCCTTCTACATCGCCGCCGTCAGCCTGGACTCGGTGACCGCCGCCATCGGCATCCTCACCATCCCGATCCTTCTGGGCACGCTGTGGTACGGACCCGTCTACGCCACGGCCCAGAGCATCGTCGATCCGTCCATGCGGGCCACCGCCTCGGCCGTGCTGCTGTTCGTGATCAACCTGATCGGGCTGGGCCTTGGCCCCGTCGCCGTCGGCGCCCTCAGCGACATGTTCGCCGGACCGATGGGCCTGGGCGAGGCACAGGGCGTGCGCTGGGCGCTGATCGTCTCGACGATGTTCGGCCTGGTGGCGTTCGCGCTGTTCTGGGCGGCCCGCAAGACCATCCGCGAGGACATGGTGGGGTAGTCAGCGAACCTCCCCCTGTGGGGGAGGCGATCGCGCAGCGATCGGTGGGGGAGTGACTTCCGACGCCGCGGAAGCTGAAAACGTCCCCCCTCCGGCCCTTCGGGCCACCTCCCCCACAGGGGGAGGATCTTGTTTAGCGATCCGACCTCGGGAAGCAGTAGGCGAAGGGGTACGGGTCGGCGGGGACGCCGGTGTCCCAGCGGTCGAGCGCCTTCATCGAGCGGGCGTGGTTGAACTCGGCCAGCGAGACGATCTTCGCCTCGCGGGCGGGTGATTCCTGCTCAGTCTTGCGGGGGGCGGCTTGCATGAGAGACCTCCGACGCGGCGGCCGTTCGACCGGCCTTTTGTGACGCTAGTAGGCGCTCGCTTTCCTGAACCTTCCCGCCCTCTCCTGTTATCTGCGGTTCATCCGCGCGCCGCAAAGCCGCCACCATTCCGAAGCTTCGAAAAGGGGGTGGCGCTCCCCCTGCCGTTGGGTCACAGTCGGCGCAAATAGAACAAACGTTTGAAGGGAGAGAGTCAGTATGGGCCAGGCGCGTGCGCCGGGCGGCGAGCAGCCGCTCTATTCCAAGGGATACAAGGCCTCGGTGCTGGCGCTCTTGCTGGCGACCTACACCTTCAACTTCATCGACCGCACGATCATCGCCACCATCGGCCAGGCCATCAAGGTCGACCTGCATCTGACCGACACCCAACTTGGCCTCTTGGGCGGCCTCTACTTCGCCCTGCTCTACACCATCCTCGGCATTCCGATCGCCCGCCTGGCCGAGCGCTGGAACCGGGTCAGCATCATCTCGATCTCGCTGGTGATCTGGTCGGGCTTCACCGCGCTGTGCGGCACGGCGGCCAGCTTCGCCCAGCTGGCGCTCTATCGCTTCGGGGTCGGCGTCGGCGAGGCCGGCTGCTCGCCCCCCAGCCACTCGCTGATCAGCGACTACTACGCGCCCAAGCAGCGCGCCTCGGCCCTGTCGATCTACAGCTTCGGCATTCCGCTGGGCACGATGTTCGGCGCCGTCGCGGGCGGCTGGCTGGCCCAGGAGCTGTCCTGGCGGGCGGCTTTCGTCATCGTCGGCCTGCCGGGCATCCTGCTGGCCCTGCTGGTCAAGCTGATCGTCAAGGAACCGCCGCGCGGCCACTCCGACGTCGTCGAGACGCCCCTGGAGCCGGAAGCGGTGACCCCGGTCGAGCCCGCCAAGCCGCCCTTCTCGCTAAAGAAGGAGTTCTCCGAGCTCTGGGCCGTGACCAAGATCCTGTTCGGCAAGTGGCCGGTGCTGCACATGGTGCTGGGCGTGACCATCGCCTCGTTCGGCTCCTACGGCTCGGGCGCGTTCGTGCCGCCCTACTTCGTGCGGGCCTTCGGCCTGGGCCTGGCGCAGGTCGGTCTGATCGTCGGCCTGATCGGCGGCTTCTCGGCGGGCCTGGGCACCCTGGTCGGCGGCTTCCTCAGCGACTGGGCCGGCAAGCGCAGCGCCAAGTGGTACGCCCTGACCCCGGCCATCGGCCTTATCGTCTGCACGCCGATCTACATCATCGCCTACCTGCAGACCGAGTGGCAGATGACGGCGCTGATCCTGCTGATCCCAGGCGTCTTCCACTACGTCTATCTCGCCCCGACCTTCGGGGTGGTGCAGAACTCGGTGGAGCCGCGTCGCCGCGCCACCGCCACGGCCCTGCTGTTCTTCTTCCTCAACCTGATCGCCCTGGGCGGAGGGCCGGTGTTCACCGGCTGGCTGATCGACCACCTGGCCGGCTTCCACTTCAACCATCCGGACGCCGGCGGCATCTTCGCAGCCCTCGGCGGCATGTTCTCGCCCGGCCCGATCGACTTCGCGAGCGCCTGCCCCGGCGGCATCGCCCCCAAGGGCGCGCCGGTCGAGGCGGCCAAGGCCTGCGGCGGCGCCATGGCCCGCGCCACCCAGCAGGGCATCATCGTCTCGCTGTGCTTCTACGCCTGGGCCGGCGTGCACTACGCCCTGGCGGCCATCGGCATGGTCAAGCACATGAAGTCGCGGGGGTGACCTTCAAGACCCTCCCTCTGAAGGGGGAGGTATCGGCGAAGCCGACGGAGGGGGATGCGACCACTCCCTTCGACAGGTTCGCCAGCTCGTCAGAAACTTCCCCCTCCGGGCCACCTCCCCATTCAGGGGGAGGATCCGGCGGCACTAAGTAATAACCCGCTTCCCTTGACTCAGCGGCCTCACGCGACGAAACCCCCGGCCCATGATCAGCCGCTACGCCCGCCCCGAAGCCGCCGCCATCTGGTCCAGCCAGACCAAGTACAAGATCTGGTTCGAGATCGAGGCCCATGCCGCAGACGCCATGGCCGAACTTGGGGTCATCCCCAAGCTCGCCGCGGAGACCATCTGGGAGAAGGGCCGCGACGCGGTCTGGGACAGCGACCGCATCGACGAGATCGAACGCGTCACCAAGCATGACGTCATCGCGTTCCTGACCCACGTGTCGGAAATCGTCGGCCCCGAGGCCCGCTTCCTGCACCAGGGCATGACCTCGTCGGACGTGCTGGACACCTGCTTCGCCGTGCAGCTGTCGCGCGCCACCGACCTGCTGCTCGACGGCGTCGATCTGGTCCTGGCCGCCCTCAAGCGCCGCGCGCTGGAACACAAGTTCACCGTCTGCGTCGGCCGCAGCCACGGCATCCACGCCGAGCCGATCACCTTCGGCCTGAAGCTGGCCGGCTACTACGCCGAATTCCAGCGCGCCAAGGAGCGCCTGGCGATGGCCAAGTTCGAGATCGCCACCTGCGCGATCTCGGGCGCCGTCGGCACCTTCGCCAATGTCGATCCGCGCGTCGAACAGCACGTGGCCGACAAGATGGGCCTGGCCGTCGAGCCGGTCTCGACCCAGGTCATCCCGCGCGACCGTCACGCCGCCTACTTCGCCGCGCTCGGCGTCGTGGCCTCGTCGATCGAGCGCCTGGCCACCGAGATCCGCCACCTGCAGCGCACGGAAGTCCTCGAAGCCGAAGAGCCCTTCGATCCGGGCCAGAAGGGTTCGTCGGCCATGCCACACAAGCGCAACCCGATCCTGACCGAGAATCTCACTGGCTTGGCGCGTTTGGTCCGCTCGGCCGTGGTGCCGGCGATGGAGAACGTCGCCCTCTGGCACGAGCGCGACATCAGCCACTCGTCGGTCGAGCGCGGCATCGGCCCCGACGCTACCATCCACCTCGACTTCGCCCTGCGTCGCCTGGCCGGCGTCATCGAGCGCTTCAACATCTATCCCGACAACATGGCCAAGAACCTCGACAAGCTCGGCGGCCTGGTGTTCTCGCAGCGCGTCATGCTGGCCCTGACGCACAAGGACGTGTCGCGCGAAGACGCCTACGCCGCCGTGCAGGGCAACGCCATGAAGGTGTGGCGCGGCGAAGGCCGCTTCCTCGACTTCCTGAAGGCCGACGCGGTGGTCTCCAAGGCCCTGACCGACAGCGAGCTCGAAGATCTGTTCGACCTCGGCTACCACACCAAGAACGTCGACGTGATCTTCAAGCGCGTCTTCGGCGAACAGGCCTGATCCCGTTGAGCGAGCCGCCGATCCTTCGTCTCAATCCGGCGCTGGATCCGGCGGCCCTCGCGGCCGCCTACGCCCGGGACGGCATGGTCCGCATCCCGGGACTGTTCGAGCCGGCCGTGGCCGACATCCTGGCCCGCATGCTCGAACAGGGCATCGAGTGGGACGTGATCTGCTCCACCGAGACCGGCAAGGCCGAGGTGCTGGACCGCGCGACGGTGCAGCGCCTGGGCGGAGCGGCCATCGGCGAGAAGCTAAAGGCCGCCACCCTGCGGGCCCGCACCGGCTTCGCCTACGTCTATCTCGGCTACCCGATGATCAACGCCTACCTCACCGGGCGTAATCCGGGACACCCGATCCACGACCTGACCGACTTCCTCAACGGGCCGGAGATGATCGCCTTCGGCGCCCAGGTGATCGGCGCGCCGGGGATCACCAAGCTCGACGCCCAGGCCACGCTGTATCGACCGGGCGACTTCCTCACCCGCCACGACGACACCGGCGAGGGCGACCGACGGGCCGCCTACACCATCAGCCTGACCCGCGAATGGCGCAGCGACTGGGGCGGCCAGCTCTTGTTCCACGACGCCGAGGGCGACATCGAGCGCGGCTTTGCGCCCGCCTTCAACACCATGACCATCTTCAAGGTGCCCAGGCAGCACTCGGTGGCGCCGGTCGCGCCCTATGCCGGCGCGCCGCGGCTGATGGTCACCGGCTGGCTCAAGGACAGCCCGCCGGCCGGCAAGCCCCGCCAGGCGTGACCGGAGAGGTCCGCAAGCGCGGCTTTCCTCCGGTGGTCGACGCCGGCGTGCGCGTGCTGGTGCTGGGCAGCCTGCCTGGCGACGCGTCGCTGGCGGCCGCGCAATACTATGGCCATCCCCGCAACGGCTTCTGGCGGCTGATCGGCGCGGCGGTCGAGCGCGACCTGGCCGCCCTGCCCTATGACGAGCGCCTGGCCGCGCTGCTGGCGTCCGGCGTCGGGCTGTGGGACGTCCACGCCGAGGCGATGCGCCCCGGCAGCCTGGACGCGGCGATCAAGGACGCCGCCGACAACGACCTCACGGGCCTGGTGGACAGTTTGCCACGACTGCGGGCCGTGGCGTTCAACGGGGCCGCCGCGGCCAAGGCCGGCGCGCGGCTGCTGGCGGGGCGCACCGAACGCCTGGCGCTCGTCCCCCTGCCCTCCTCAAGCCCCGCTCACGCGGCCATGGGCTTCGAGGCCAAGCACGAGGCTTGGCTGCGGCTGAGGACATGGCTGGCTTGAATTCTCCTCCCCCGTAAACGGGGGAGGAGAAAATCGCGATCAGGCGCTGACGTTCTTCACCGGCACGTTCTCGACGTGCACATTGAGATAGTCGAAGCCGCCCTTGCCGTTCCAGCTCTTGTCGACCACCAGGGCCGCCTTGAACTTGGCCAGGAACGAACCGATGGCCGGCGGCGGCACGCTGTAGACGAACTCGCCCGTGAGCGAGACCAGCAGTTCGGCCTGACCGAAGCCGGTCTGATAGATGTGGCCCGAGACCGGGAAGCGGTGATTGCCGCCAACGATGGCCTGGCTGATCTCGGCGATGCCGCTGACATTGCCCGAGGGCGCGTCGACGGTGAGAGCCAGATTGACGATCGGGGCGCCGGGCGTGCCGACGTTACCGACCTCGAGCTTGACCAGGTAGAGGCCGACCGGACCGATCTCGGCCGATTGGGAATGCAGGTTGCCGACGTCGTCAGCCATGTTTGCGTCCTCCGGTTATCGGAGCGGTCGCTTGATCGCCGCCCCGTTGTCGACGATGCGCCTCGCGGGCGAATTCGCCGCCCGATAAAGCCTGAGGACGATTGCAGTTTTTTGACAACCTAAAGGTGCGCAAGTTCACAGATGCGCGATAGCGGCCAAAGAAAAAGGCCCGGCCGGTGCGAACCGGGCCGGGCCTCTTCGTGGTCGCCTTTCGGCGGACCGGCTTATTCGCCGGCGCGCAGCTGCTCGCGGGCGAAGGCCAGCAGTTCGGCCATCTTCATGCGGACCTCGCCTTCCGAGGCCGCGACGCCCGAGCCCTTCAGGTCTTCGAAGACCTTGCGGAACACGTCCTCGTCGCCGGGCTGCTCGAAGTCCGACTTCACGACGGCGCGGGCGTATTCCTCGACCGTGGCCAGGCCCATCAGGCCGGCGGCCCATTCGCCCAGCAGGCGGTTGCGGCGCGCGGTGGCCTTGAACTCCAGCTCCTGGTCGTTCGCGAACTTGCGTTCGAAAGCCTGTTCGCGGTCGTCGAAGGTCGTCATGAAAGCCCCAAGTTTCCCGAAACGCCTACCGCCGAAAGGTGCAACCCAGGGCGGTAGTACGGCGCTCCAGTGTAAGAGAGTAGTTCGGTTTCGTCCCCTGCGAACATGGTGTGTCCGCGAGACGAAGTGTTCTTGTGGCGGCTCCATATCCCGCCCAGCGACGGGGGGCAATCGCCCGCGACGCCGCAGGGCGAAGGTTTACCACGATGGCAGGCCGTGTTTGCGGAAAAGCCGGCGTTCGGGTAGGTTCCGGCGGACATTTTTCAGTGAGCGGCCTTGAGTCGAACGCCGCGCGCAGCTATCCGCCGCGCGCGCTTTTCGTTTTCTCGGGAGTCTTCCGGGCAAGGACGGCGCGCTTATTCGCAGGAAGGGCCTCGACGAGAGCCATGACCCGTCGCAAGAAGATCTACGAAGGCAAGGCCAAGATCCTGTACGAGGGCCCCGAGCCCGGCACCCTCATCCAGTATTTCAAGGACGACGCCACTGCGTTCAACGCGCAGAAGAAGGCCGTCCTCGAAGGCAAGGGCGTGATCAACAACCGTATCAGCGAGTACATCATGACTCGCCTGAACGCGATCGGCGTCCAGAACCACTTCATCCGCCGCCTGAACCTGCGCGAGCAGCTGATCAAGGAAGTCGAGATCGTTCCGCTCGAGGTCGTGGTGCGCAACATCGCCGCCGGCTCGATCGCCACGCGCCTGGGCCTGACCGAGGGTCAGCCGCTGCCGCGCTCGATCATCGAGTTCTACTACAAGGACGACAAGCTCGGCGACCCGATGGTCTCCGAGGAGCACATCACCGCGTTCAACTGGGCCGCCACCCAGGAGATCGACGACATGATGGCCATGGCCCTGCGGGTGAACGACTACCTTTCGGGCCTGTTCGGCGGCGTCGGCATCACGCTGGTGGACTTCAAGATCGAGTTCGGCCGCGTCTACGAGGGCGACTTCTCGCGGATCATCCTGGCCGATGAGATCAGCCCCGACAGCTGCCGCCTGTGGGACTCGACGACCAACGAGAAGCTCGACAAGGACCGCTTCCGTCGTGACCTCGGCAACGTCATCGAGAGCTACACCGAGGTGGCCCGCCGCCTCGGCATCATGAAGGAAATGCCCACCGTCATCCAAGGCGGCGTGCACTAGTCATTTGATCCTCCCCCTGAAGGGGGAGGTGTCGCCGACAGGCGACGGAGGGGGAAGATCCCGATCGCCGTGGACGGCTCACGCCCCCTCCACCGCTTCGCGGTCCCCCTCCCCCGCTTCGCGAGGGAGGAATTTAAGTTGAAAGCCACCGTCCACGTGTTCCTGAAGCCCGGCGTGCTCGACGTCCAGGGCAAGGCCGTCGAGAACGCCCTGCATGGTCTGGGCTGGCCGTCGGTGAAGGACGCCCGCGTCGGCCGCGTCATCGAGTTCGACCTCGACGCCACGGACGCCGAAGCCGCCAAGGCCGAGGTCAAGTCCATGTGCGAGAAGCTGCTGGCCAACACGGTCATCGAAAGCTACCGCATCGACATCGCCTGAGGCGGACCGTGGGAGAGGCCAGCCTCCATCCCACCCGCCAGCGGATGCTCGACGTCTTCGGCGTCGAGCGCCTGCACGACTTCCGGGGGCCGGCCTGGACGCGGATCGAACTGATCCCCGACGCCACGGCCCCCGACCGTCTTCCCCAGCCCTTCACGCCTGCCGCCCGCCTGCTGCGCGAGCTCGACACCGCCCGCGCGGTCGTCGCCGCCATGTTCGGCCGCTCCGAGCGCGTGACCCTGGAGCTGGGCTGGAGCTCCCACGAAAAGCCGCCGTTCAAGCGCCTGTCGCACCTGGGCTTCGACCTGCCGCGCCAGCCGGCCTGGCGCCTGCGCCCGGATCCCGAGGACGCGCCCGACTGGTGGTGGAACCTCGCCTATGTCGAGACGTCCGCCACGATGGACGCCCTGGCTCCCTTCCTGCTGGCCGCCGTCGGCGGCTTCCAGAAGCGCGGCCTGATCAACCTGTCGGTCGGGATCGTCGACTTCGAAACGGGCCTGGCGCTCGAGTTCTACGACGCCAAGGGCATGACCCCGATCGCCGTCACGCCCGAGCGCCTGGCGCCGGTCTACTGGCGCTTCCGCGAATGGGTGCGCGACGCCGAGGTCGAGCGCTGCGACGCCCTGCCGGCGCCGTGGCGCGATGCGGGGCCCCGTCTGACGGTGGTCTGAGGTCTCAGGCCGTCCGCCAATCGGCCCCGGTCGCCGCGAACAGCCGCACCGCATCGGCCAGCTTGCGCCCCTCGATCCGCGCCCGCGACTGGCGGGCGGCGTTCAGGGTCCGCTGGGCGTCGATCACCTCCAGCATCGTGCCGCCGCCGCGATCGAAGGCCAGGCGGGCCAGCCGCAGGCGCTCTCCTGCCTGGCGCTCGACACGCCCTTGCGCTTCGAGCGCGGCCTCGTCGGCCGACAGGGCCGCCAGCGCGTCGGCCACCTGGCCGAAGGCGGTCAGCACGGTCTGCTGGTAACGGGCCGAGGCGACGCGGGCCGCCGCCCTCGCCTGCTCGCGCCGCGCCTTCAGGGCGCCGCCGTTGAACAGCGGCGCGGTCAGGCCCGCCCCCACATCCCAGCCGCTGGCGTCGTAGCTGAACAGGTCACCGGGCTTGAGCGCCCCCTGCGTCAGCGAGGCGCTGAGCTTGAGGTTCGGATAGAGATCCGCTGTCGCCACGCCGATGTCGGCGGTGGCCGCGTGCAGCTCGGCCTCGGCCGCCAGGATGTCCGGCCGCCTGCGCACCAGGGTCGAGGGCAGGACGACTGGCACGGGCGCCGAAAGCTTCAGGGTGTCCAGCGTGAAGGCCGGCGGGGCCCAGTCGGCCGGCGCCTTGCCGACCAGCACCGCCAGGGCGTGGCGGGCGGCCGCCAGTTCGCCATGCAGGTCCGGCAGGAGGGCGCGGTCCTGCTCCAGCTGGACCTGGGCCGAGACGCCGGCCAGGCGGGTGGCCCCGCCCAGGGCGTCGGCCTTGCGGACGAGCTCGATATTGGCCTCGTCGTCGGCGATCATCTGCTCGACGCTGGCGATCTGCGCCTGCAGCGCGGCGATCGTCGCCGCCTGCAAGGCGATATTGGCCGTCAGCGACAGGTAGGCCGCCTCGGCGCGGCGGCCTTCAGCCTCGACCCGCGCCGTCGCGCCCTCGATGCGGCGCTTGTTTCCGCCCCACAGGTCGAGGTCGTAGCCGACGCCCGCTCCCACCGAATAGAGGCTGAAGGTCGGGTTGCTGAGCTTGATGTCGCCAAAGCCGGTGAAGCCGAAGGCCTGCAGGTTGGCCCGCTCGCGGTCGATCCCGGCGTTGGCGCTGGCCTGCGGGCCGGCCTGGCCGCGAGCGACCGCCAGGGCCGACTGGGCGCCGGCCAGGGTGGCGTCGGCCTGCGCCAGCGACGGGTTGTCGGTCAGGGCCTGGCGGATCACGGCGTCGAGTTCGGGCGAACCCAGCGCCCTCCACCACGGGCCAACGCCCGTGCGGTCGAGCCCGGCCATGGCCGGGAGCGCCTCGTCCTTGCCGACATAGGCGTTGGTCCTGAGCGCTTCCGGAGCCTGGAAATCAGGACCCACCGTGGTGCAGGCGCTGGCTAGCGCGGCGAGGCTGACAGCCCCGGCCAGGGCGGCGAGACGGCGGGCGGTCTTAGTGGTCGGCGACATGAACGGTCTCGCCCCCTTTGGCTTTCGGGGTTCGCATGAGCAGGATGAGCGGTGAGCAGGCCACGGTGATGAGCAGCATCAGGCGGAAGTCATCGAGATAGGCCAGCATCGAGGCCTGGCGGTTGATGACGCCGTTGAACGCGGCCATGGCGTTCTGGGTCAGGAACACGCTCTTGGCGTAGGCTTGGTAGACCGGATTGTCGGGCCGGGCGTGCTCGACCAGCACGGCGTGGTGCTTCTCGATGCCGCTGACGAACAGGGCCTGCATGATCGAGATGCCGGCCGCCGAGCCGATGTTGCGCACCAGGGTGAACAGGCCCGCGCCCTCGGCCCGCAGTTCCGGTTTCACCGTGGCGAAGGCGATGGTGCTGAGCGGCACGAAGATCAGGCCCGTCCCAGCCCCCGACAGGAAGCCCGAGACGATGATCAGGTGGGTGTCCATGCCCAGGCTGAACTGGCTCATCTGCCACAGCGACACGACGCTGATGGCCATGCCGATGGTCAGGATCAGCTTGATGTTCATCCGCCCGACCAACTGGCCGACGGCGAACATGGCGATGAACGAGCCGAGGCCCCGGGGCATGGAGACCAGCCCCGTGAAGGCTACGGGATAGCCCAGCAGCGTCTGCATCATCGGCGGCAGCAGGGCCAGCGTGCTGTAGAGCAGGATGCCGATAAAGAAGCCGAAGATGCAGCAGGTGACGAAGTTGGCGTCGGCCAGCAGCGCCCGCGAGATGAACGGCTTGTCGGCCGTGGCCAGCTGCACGCCGAAGATCCACACGCAGATCACGCAGATCACCAGGTAGGTCCAGATCTCGGCCGAGCCGAACCAGTCCTCGCCGGGTCCCCGGTCGAGCATCAGCTGGAAGGCGCCGATGGCGATGGCCAGGCTGGCGAAGCCCAGGATGTCGAAGCGCTTCTTCTCGGTCCCCTTCTTCTCGGAGAGGAAGAAGAACACGCCGCAGAAGGCCAGGATGCCGACCGGCAGGTTGATGAAGAACACCCAGCGCCAGTCGAGATTGTCGGTCAGCCAGCCGCCCAGAGCCGGGCCCAGGATCGGCCCCAGCACCGCGCCGGCGCCCCAGACGGCCATGGCCTGGCCATGGCGGTGGGGCGGGTTGATGTCGAGCAACACGGCCTGCGACAGCGGGATCAGCGCCGCGCCGAACAGGCCCTGCAAGAGGCGGAAGATGACGATCTCGGCCAGGCTGGTGGCGATGCCGCACAGCATCGAGGCGATGGTGAAGCCGATGATGCAGACGTTCAGCACCATCTTGCGGCCCAGGCGCTCGGTCATGAAGCCGGTCAGCGGCGTCATGATCGTGGCGGCCACGATATAGGAGGTCAGCACCCAGGTGATCTGGTCGGCCGAGGCCGAGACGCTGCCCTGGATGTGCGGCAGGGCGACGTTGGCGATCGTGGTGTCCAGCGAGATCATGATCGTCGCCAGCATGACCGACACGGTGATCGGTCCGCGGTTGGCGACGTCGCGGTCGTGGCCGGAAAGGGCCCGCGCGGCGCTCATCACTCGCGACCCGAACGGACGTCCACGGTGGCCTTGGCGCTGAGGCCCGCGCCCAGGTTGGCCGGGGCGGCGTCGTCCAGGGTCAGGCGTACGGGCACGCGCTGGACCACCTTCACCCAGTTGCCGCTGGCGTTCTCGGCCGGCAGCAGGGCGAAGCTGGAGCCGGTGCCGGGGCTGAAGCTGGCGACGTGGGCCTTGAGCGGCGCGTCGTAGGCGTCGACCTTGATGCTGGCCGGCTGGCCGACGCGCATGTGGGCCAGCTGGTCTTCCTTGAAGTTGGCCTCGACCCAGGGCTTGCCCGAGACCAGCCAGAACACCGCCTGCGAGGCGCTGACCCGGGCGCCGACCTGAAGTTGCTCGACCTTGGCCACCACGCCGTCGGTCGGGGCGACCACGGCGGCATAGGAGCGATCGAGCTTGGCGCGTTCGAGGCGGGCCTGGGCCTCCAGCACCTTGGGCTGGCGCTCGGTGGGCGCGTCCGCCGAGCCGCCGAGGTCGGCCAGGGCGGTGGCGATCTGCTGGCGGACGACGGCGATCTGGCGCTGGGCCTGGTCGGCGGCGTGGCGGGCCTCGTCGGCCTGGGCCTGGGTGGCGACGCCGGCGGCGGCAAGGTCACGCTGGCGGGCGGCCTCGCGCTTGGCGTAGCCGGCGGTTTCCTCGGCCGCGGCCAGGTCGGCCAGGCGCTGGGCGTAGACCGCGCGGCGGGCCTGGACGTCGAAGCGCGCCTGGGCCAGGGCGGCCTCGGCTTCCGACACGGCGACCTCGTAGTCGGCCGGATCAAGGCGGAACAGGACCTGGCCCTTCTTGACGGCCTGGTTCTCGTGAACCTCGACGCTGACCACCCGGCCGTCGATGCTGGCGCTGATCGCCGTGCGGCTGGCCTGGATGTAGGCGTTGTCGGTGGCCTCGGACTTGCCGCCGGTCAGCAGCACGACGCCGACGCCCGCCAGGATCAGCGCGGGCACGCCGATCATCAGCGGCAGGCGCAGCCGCTGGCCCAGCGTCCTGCCTTGCCGCTTGCGGGCAGCCTCGACCTCGGCCTCGGCGATGGCGTCGTAACCTTCAGCGTCGCTCACGCGCTGCTCCACATGTCTTCGAGTTTCGGGGAATCGAAAGGGAGGTCCGTTCGATCGCGAACCTTGAGCGGCGAAATAGGACTCCGCCGGTCATGAGGGAAATGATATCTCTTCACGTCAGTCATGAATTCAGCGAATTTCAAAACCGCCGACCTCAATCTCTTCCGGGTGTTCGTCACCCTGCTGGAGGAGAAGAACGCCACGCGTGCGGGCGAGCGCCTGGGCCTGTCGCAGTCGGCCGTCAGCCACGCCCTGCGGCGCCTGCGCGAGATGGTCGGCGATGATCTCTTCGTCCGCGGCCAGACCGGCCTGCGCCCCACGCCACGCGCTATGGAGATCGCCGACACCGCCCGCACGGCGCTGAAGCTGCTGGAGACCGCCGTCTCAGCCCAGCGCTTCGACCCGCGCGTCGACCAGCACGCCTTCACCGTCGCGGCGGGGACCTACATCTCCTACGTGCTCGGCCCGCTGATCGCCGAACGGGTGATGGCCGTGGCCCCCAACGTGCAGGTCCATTTCCGCAGCCTCTATGCCGGCATGACCGAGGACCTCGACACCGGGCGCCTCGACATGGTGATCGGCTGCTTCGAGTCGGTGCCGGGACGCTTCACCCACACCCGCCTGTTCGACGAGGCCGGCGTCTGGGTCGTGCGCGTCGGGCATCCGGCCGTGGCCGACGGTATAGACCTGGAGGCGCTGGCCCGCGTGCCCCGGCTGGGTGTTACCGGCGGCAACGACGATCCCGACCGCACCTCAGCGGGCCACATCGGCCTGCGCCGCGTGACCTCGTGGGGCGAGCGCTACGCGCTGGGCGACGACTCCTACCAGCCGTTCTCGGTGCAGGATTCGTTCAGCGCGCTCAGCATGATCAGCCGCTCGGACATGATCTGCATCCTGCCAAAGCGCCTGGCCGAAACCGCCGCCGAGCGCGGCAAGGTGGTGATGATCGAGCCGCCGGCCCCGCCGCCGCCCACCCCGTTCGGCGCGGTGATGCGGGCCAGCGACGGCCCCGACTCGCCCAACGGCTGGCTGCTGGAGGTCTGCCGCGAAGCGGCCGAGAGGATCTAGGTCGGATCGACAGTATCGACGGCCGCCCCTCTGGTCCGTCCTTCCCCGCGAAGGCGGGGACCCAAGCTGAGTCTGCGGGCCGCTCACGGCCTCGCCCTATCCCGAAATGCGGCTTGGATCCCCGCCTTCGTGTTGTGTCCCGAGAGCTTGGCGAGGAGTTCGGCGGGAGCCTTGTGATCGAGGCATAGCAATCGGGTCTGATTGTAGAGCTCGACGAAGTTGAAGAGGAAGGCGTCGCGC
>NZ_PJRS01000040.1 GCF_002858925.1 Caulobacter zeae | reverse complement strand
CGTCCCCGTCGCCGGCATGGCCCTGATCCTCGGCGTCGACCGCTTCATGAGCGAGTGCCGGTCGCTGACCAACTTCATCGGCAACGCGGTGGCCACCGTCGTCGTCGCACGCTGGGACAAGGCCCTGGACCCCGCCGCGCTCGACGCCGCCCTGAACGACCGCTCGCCGCCGCCGGCTGTGCCGACCACTGATCCGGCGTTGCAGGACGCGGACTGAGGGTCAGCTTCGAGCCCCCCCCTGTGGGGGAGGCGATCGCGTAGCGATGGGTGGGGGGATGGCTTTCCGGTGCCTCGAAAGCTGAGAACGACCCCCTCCGTCCGCTTCGCGGACACCTCCCCCAGAGGGGGAGGATCTTGGGGCGCGGCTTTGCGGCCTCGCGCCTTGGCTGCGAGTTGATCGAAGGGGTGCGGGGCGCCCGGGCGACGCCCGGAAGCTGTTTTGAGCAAGTTACCGTTTCGACGAAGCCGAGCGCTCCGCGCCGCCGTTTTCCATCAGCCTCCGGCCGGCGGCGCTGTTGACGCCTTGCCGGAGCGCGCCCGCCGGTTTCCCGGAAGGCGCGCCGCGGGGCGGGGATGTCCTGGGTAGGAGCGTCTCGCCCGTTTGTCCCCGACGAAGCCGACGGCGGGCGGGCCTGGCCAGCGCCAGGTCCCCGAGCGTCCGGTTTTCCCGACCGGACTCGTTCCCGCTCGACTGCATCCCGCCGCCGCATGGTCGCTGGCCTTGCGCCCCTTCGGTGCGGCGAGATGGGTAGAGTGTACGGCGGGTTTGAACGCGTCTGATGCAGGCGCGTGAGAAAGTCGTAGGGCGTTGAGTTCGTGGAACTCTTTTCGGCGAGCGCCGGGGATCGACGGGGCTCTGTCCCCTTCGCTCCCGCTCCTCCCCCGAATAACGGGGGAGGTGGCGCGGTGCGGATACGCGCCGTGACGGAGGGGGCGACGGCCGGCGCGGCGCCTAGCCTCGCCCCCTCCACCGCTTCGCGGTCCCCCTCCCCCGCAGGCGGGGGAGGAGCGCCTTGCCCGGCTACCGCCTCGGCAGCTGAGAACGGCCCCCTCCGGCCCTTTGGGCCGCCTCCCCCAGCGGGGGAGGATCAAAAGAAAAGGCCCCGGAGGTTTCCCTCCGGGGCCTGATCTTCAATCAGCGTATCGCTGGATCGATCGATTACTCGACGATCTTCGCGCGCCAGAAGCGCATGCGCTTCTGGCCTCTAAGCCTTGTCGTGAAAATCGTTATTCAACGATTTTCGCGACGACGCCGGCGCCGACGGTGCGGCCGCCTTCACGGATGGCGAAGCGGAGCTTCTCTTCCATGGCGATCGGGGTGATCAGCTCGACGTCCAGCTCGGCGTTGTCGCCCGGCATGATCATTTCCACGCCTTCGCGCAGCTTGATGATGCCGGTCACGTCGGTGGTGCGGAAGTAGAACTGCGGACGGTAGTTCGTGAAGAACGGCGTGTGACGGCCGCCTTCTTCCTTGGTCAGGATGTAGGCCTCGGCCACGAACTTGGTGTGCGGGGTGATCGAGCCCGGCTTGCAGAGCACTTGGCCACGCTCGACGTCTTCACGCTTGGTGCCGCGCAGCAGCACGCCCACGTTGTCGCCGGCTTGACCTTGGTCCAGCAGCTTGCGGAACATTTCGACGCCCGTGCAGGTGGTTTTCTGGACCGGACGGATGCCGACGATTTCGACTTCTTCACCGACCTTCACGATGCCGCGCTCGACGCGACCGGTGACCACGGTGCCGCGGCCCGAGATCGAGAACACGTCTTCGACCGGCATCAGGAAGGCCTGGTCGATCGGGCGTTCCGGCTGCGGGATGTAGGCGTCGACCGAAGCCATCAGCTCGAGGATCTTCTCTTCGCCGATGTTGGCGTCGCGGTTTTCCACGGCGGCCAGGGCCGAACCCTTGGTGATCGGGATGTCGTCGCCCGGGAACTGGTAGGACGACAGCAGCTCACGAACTTCCATTTCGACGAGCTCGAGCAGCTCTTCGTCGTCGACCATGTCGACCTTGTTCATGAACACGACCAGAGCCGGCACGCCGACCTGACGGGCCAGCAGGATGTGCTCGCGGGTCTGCGGCATCGGGCCGTCGGCGGCCGACACGACCAGGATCGCGCCGTCCATCTGGGCAGCACCGGTGATCATGTTCTTCACGTAGTCGGCGTGGCCGGGGCAGTCGACGTGAGCGTAGTGACGGTTGGCCGTCTCGTACTCGACGTGAGCCGTGTTGATCGTGATGCCGCGGGCCTTTTCTTCCGGCGCAGCATCGATGTCGGCGTAGTTCTTGGCGGTCGCGCCGCCCGACTTCGCCAGCGTAATCGTGATCGCGGCCGTCAGCGTCGTCTTGCCATGGTCAACGTGACCGATGGTGCCGATGTTGCAGTGCGGCTTATTACGTTCGAACTTTTCCTTGGCCATTTTCTTAGCTCCAGGACCCCAGAGGGGCCTTTGGTTGAACTTCTGGGGTTTGGGCGGGCGGGTCCGAAGACCCGCCCTACTCTTCCGCTAAACGTTTCGTCCGGAGACGAAAAGCTTAGGCGTACTTCTTGATCACTTCGTCGGCGACGTGTTGCGGCACCGGATCGTAGTGGTCGTAGACCATGCTGAACTGAGCGCGGCCTTGCGACATGCCGCGCAGGGTGTTCACGTAACCGAACATGTTGGCCAGCGGGACGAAGGCGTTCACGACGGTGGCGTTACCGCGCATGTCCTGACCTTGGATCATGCCGCGACGGCTGTTCAGGTCGCCGATGACCGAACCCAGGTACTCTTCCGGGGTC
This sequence comes from Caulobacter zeae, assembly GCF_002858925.1. Lineage (GTDB taxonomy): Bacteria > Pseudomonadota > Alphaproteobacteria > Caulobacterales > Caulobacteraceae > Caulobacter > Caulobacter zeae. Next base: position 179,103 of record NZ_PJRS01000040.1, on the reverse strand, counting down.
ACGACCTCGACCTTCATGATCGGCTCGAGCAGCTTCGGAGCGCCCTTTTCGCGCAGCTCCTTGAAGGCGGCGCGCGAGGCGATTTCGAAGGCCAGGACCGACGAGTCGACGTCGTGGAACTTGCCGTCGGTCAGGGTCGCCTTGAAGTCGATCAGCGGGAAGCCGGCCAGCAGGCCGTTGTCCTTGACCGATTCCAGGCCCTTCTGGACGCCCGGGATGTATTCCTTCGGCACGGCGCCGCCGACGATCGAGTTTTCGAACACGAAGCCCGAACCCGGCTCGCCCGGTTCGAAGGTGATCATGACGCGGGCGAACTGGCCCGTACCACCGGTCTGCTTCTTGTGCGTGTAGTCGATGTCGACCTTGCGGCCCAGCGATTCACGATAGGCGACCTGCGGCGCGCCGATGTTGGCCTCGACCTTGTAGGTGCGCTTCAGGATGTCGATCTTGATGTCGAGGTGCAGCTCGCCCATGCCCTTCAGGATCGTCTGGCCCGACTCGAAGTCGGTCGAGACGGTGAAGGACGGATCTTCGGCGGCCAGCTTCTGCAGGGCGACGCCCAGCTTTTCCTGGTCGGCCTTCGACTTGGGCTCGACGGCGATCTCGATGACCGGGGCCGGGAATTCCATGCGCTCCAGGATCACCGGCGACTTCAGCGGATCGCACAGGGTGTCGCCCGTGCGGGTTTCCTTGAGGCCGGCCAGGGCGACGATGTCGCCGGCGTAGGCTTCCTTGATGTCTTCGCGGTTGTTGGAGTGCATGAGCAGCATGCGGCCGACCCGCTCGCGCTTGTCGCGCGTCGAGTTCAGCAGGCTCATGCCGGTTTCCATCTTGCCCGAGTACAGGCGGCAGAAGGTCAGCGAACCAACGAAGGGGTCGTCCATGATCTTGAACGCCAGAACCGACAGCGGCTCTTCGTCCGAGGCCTTGCGAACGATCTCTTCTTCGGTCTTGAAGTCGATGCCCTTGGTCGGCGGAATGTCGACCGGCGACGGCAGGTAGTCGACGACGGCGTCGAGCAGGGGCTGGACGCCCTTGTTCTTGAAGGCCGAGCCGCAGAGGATCGGGTAGAAGGCGCCGGTCAGAACGGCCTTGCGGATGCACTTCTTGATGGTTTCTTCCGAGGGCTCTTCGCCGCCCAGATAGGCTTCCATCGCGTCGTCATCGAGCTCGACGGCGTTCTCGACCAGGTAGGCGCGCGCTTCCACGGCCTTGTCCAGCAGGTCGGCCGGAATCTCTTCGTCGCGGTAGGTCGCGCCCAGGCCGTCGTTGTCCCAGACCACGGCCTTCATGCGGACCAGGTCCACGAGGCCCTTCAGGTTCGATTCCGAACCGATCGGGAATTGGATCGGCACGGCCTTGGCGCCGAGGCGGTCGCGGATCGACTCGACCGACTTGTCGAAGTCGGCGCCGATCTTGTCCATCTTGTTGACGAACACGATCCGCGGAACCTTGTACTTGTCGGCCTGGCGCCAGACGGTTTCGGTCTGCGGCTCGACGCCGGCGTTGCCGTCCAGCACCGTCACGGCGCCGTCGAGGACGCGCAAGCTGCGCTCGACTTCGATGGTGAAGTCGACGTGCCCGGGGGTGTCGATGATGTTGAGGCGCTTGTCGTTCCAGAAAGCGGTCGTCGCGGCCGACGTGATGGTGATGCCGCGTTCCTGCTCCTGCTCCATCCAGTCCATGGTGGCGGCGCCGTCGTGGACTTCGCCGATCTTGTGGGACTTACCGGTGTAATACAGGATCCGCTCGGTCGTCGTCGTCTTGCCCGCGTCGATGTGGGCCATGATGCCGAAGTTGCGGTAGTCTTCGATTTTATGCGTGCGGGGCATAGCGATCGCTCTGCGAAACGGGGCGGCCCTGACGGACACGACCGGGATTTAAACGTGCGGCGCGGGCGGTTTATCGCAAACCGCCCGCGCCTGAAAGGGTGCTGGTAAGAAAGCTTACCAGCGGTAGTGCGAGAAGGCCCGGTTGGCTTCAGCCATCTTGTGGGTGTCTTCGCGCTTCTTCACGGCGGTGCCGCGGTTGTTCGAAGCGTCGAGCAGCTCACCAGCCAGCTTTTCGGTCATGGTGTTCTCACCGCGCTTGCGAGCGGCGGTCACCAGCCAACGGATGGCCAGGGCGCGGCGACGGTCCGGACGGACCTCGACCGGCACTTGGTACGTAGCGCCGCCGACGCGGCGCGAACGGACTTCGATCGCCGGGGCGACGTTGTCCAGGGCGGAATGGAAGGTTTCAAGCGGACCTTGGTCCTTGCGCTTGGCTTCCAGGATGTCGAAAGCACCGTAGATGATGTTTTCGGCGACGGCTTTTTTGCCTTCGTACATCACGTAGTTCATGAACTTCGTGACAACCAGATCCCCAAACTTGGGGTCCGGCAGGACTTGACGCTTCTCTGCGCGGCGACGGCGGGACATTCTTCTTCTTCCTTACTTCGGACGCTTGGCGCCGTAGAGCGAACGACGCTGCTTACGATCCTTGACACCTTGGGTGTCGAGGACGCCGCGCAGGATGTGATAGCGGACGCCGGGCAAGTCCTTGACGCGGCCGCCGCGGATGAGCACCACCGAGTGCTCCTGCAGGTTGTGGCCTTCGCCCGGAATGTAGCACACGGCTTCGATGCCGGTGGTCAGACGGACCTTGGCGACCTTACGCAGAGCCGAGTTCGGCTTCTTCGGGGTCGTCGTGTAGACGCGGGTGCAGACGCCGCGACGTTGGGGGCAGCCCTTCAGGGCGGGCACCTTGTTCCGGACCGGCTTCGGAGAGCGCGGCTTACGGATGAGCTGGTTGACGGTAGGCATTAAGTCTCTGCTCTGATGGAAGCGTGTGCCTTTCGGCCGAGGCGCTTCAGGGTCCTTGTTGTTCTTCTTTCCGGCTTCAAGGCTCCGGTTGGAGACCCGATAAACACGAAACTCGCCGGGACGCGGAAAGCGTTCCGGCGGGCCTGCCGTCGGTTAAGGGACGGACGCTCATCAGGACGGGCGCAAGACCCACCTCGAAAAGAGCGCGGAACCTACTCGCGAAGGGGCTCCACGTCAATCGTCGCCTTCTGCGTCGGTTAACGGGACGTTTACTCGCCCTGCGACTGGCCGATGCGACGGTCACGCTTTCGCCATCAGCGATCGCCAGCCTGGGCTCGCAACCTTCCCTTGTCGTCGAGCCTCTTGTGGTCGAAGCCGCCGCGCGGTCCATAACCCTTCTGCTGGATCGCCCCGTCGAAGCCAAGCCCGACAAGCGGTTCTGGGCCGTGGCGGGCGGATCGGCGGTCGTGCACCTGGCGGTGCTGGCCTGGCTGGCCCTGCCCGTGCGCGAGGTGTTTCCCGACCAGGACACGGTGTCGATCGTGACCATCGACCTGATGACGCAGACGCCGCGCGAAGTCCCACGGGAAGCCGCCGAGGCCGCCCCGGCGGCGTCGGCCAGCCCCCTGCCGATTCCACGCGAGGCCCGGCGACCGGCGCCGACGGGAATCGCCCCCTCCCCGTTCGTGGCCGCCCCCTCGGCCGGGCAACGCGACCGCGGCGCCTCGGACCATCCCGCGCCGCTGCCCGCCGCCCAGCCCGGCGGCGACCTGAAGACGGCCCTGCGCGGCAGCGGCACGGGCTGCGCCAACGACCGGGCGGTGGGCCTGAACCGGCGCGAACGCGAGCGCTGCGACGAGCGCTGGGGCGAGGCCGCCCGCAAGGCGCCGGAATACGCAGCCCCCATCGAAGCGGGAAAACGCCGCGACTTCGACATCCAGTCGCTGCGGCAGGAAGCCGCCCGCGCCTATCGCGACGCGCCGATGGGCCCCGGCGTCGACCATCGCAGTCGTGACGGCCCCGGCCGGGGCAAGGACATTCCGATGGTCGGGGGCCTGGAGCAGGACGGCCTGGGCCGCCAGCGCGACGCCACGCAGCAGAAGCTGCGCCTGCTGGAGATGCAGAAGAAGAAGGACTAGCGCCCTTCCCTATCGCGTCCCTGGCCTATCGCGTCACCTGGCCTACCGCGTCACGGGCAAGTGCTTGGCCAGGAACTGCTCGGTGGCCTCGAGCACGCGGGTGCGCGAGGCCGAGTTGGTCAGGTAGTGGTCGTCCTTCTCGAGCGAGAGGGTCTCGACAGGCCGGCCGGCCGCCTGCATCGCGTCGCGCATGCGCTCGGACTGGGCCGGCAGCACGGTGGTGTCGCGCTCGCCCCAGACCAGCAGCACCGGCGGCGTGGCCTTGCCCACCTGCCGGGCGGGCGAGATCGCGGTCAGGGCGGTCGGATCGCTGGCGGTCGAGCCCATGACCTGGCGCCAGTAGCGGAACGAGTCGGAGTCCTTGCCGTAGGCGGTGACCGTCTCGCCCAGGGCCTGCGGCAGGTCGGCGACGCCGTTGACCGAAACCGCGCAGCGATAGGCCTCCGGGTGAAGGGTCGCGCCGGCCAGGGCCGAATAGCCGCCGAAGCTGGCGCCGACGATGCAGACTCGGGCCGGGTCGACCACGCCCTCGGCAGTCAGGCTGGCGACGCCGTCCAGCAGGTCGGTCTGGATCTTGCCGCCCCATTCACGCTCGCCGGCCTTCTCGAAGGCGTCGCCGAAACCGGAGGAGCCCCGGAACTGCGGTTGCAGCACGGCATAGCCGCGCGTGGCCAGGAACTGGGCCCACCAGTCGAAGTCGAAGCCGTCGCGAGCCGCGGGCCCGCCATGCGGCATGACGATCAGCGGGAGCTTGCCGCCCGCAGCCGGCGCGCCGGGCGGCAAGGTCAGGTAGGCCGGTATCTCCAGGCCGTCGCGCGCCTTGTAGGTCAGCCAGCGGGTCTGGCCCAGCGCCTGGTCCTTGAGTTCGGGATACTCCTCACCCAGGGGCGAGATCTCCTTGCGGGTCTTGTCGAAGAGATACCAGGTGGCCGGCGCCGACGGCGAGGCTACCCGGACGAAGAAGCGCGTGCGGTCCTTCGACCAGCCGGTCAGCAGCACGTCGCGCCCCTTGAAGGCCCGGGACAGCGCGCCGTGCACGCTCGCCAGTTGCGGATCGAGCCATTCGTAGACCGGACGCTCGCCGCCCGAGACGATGGCCGCCGGCGTGGTCAGGTGGGCGTCGCGCAGCAGGCCGACGTCCTGGTTGGTCACCGACTTGCCGACCAGCTCCGGCTCGCCTCCGGCCAGGCGGATGCGGACCACCTGCGAGACGCCGTCGGCGCCCTTGCGGACCATGAAGGCCGCGTCCTCGGCGTCGGAATAGCCCAGATAGCTGTCGTCACGGTCGGCGCTGGCCAGCGGACGCCACTGCTTCTGGCCCTTGGCCCGGGCGTAGAGGCTGACCTTGTGGCTGATGATGTCTTCGTCGATGCGCACGCGGGCCTCGCCGTCGGCGTCGACGCTCCAGCGCTTGGTGTCGGGCGTGCCGCGCTCGGCGACATTGCCGCGTCCCTTGGCCACGTCCACGCGCCACAGAGTCCAGACCAGCGGGTTGATCACCCCCTTGCGAACCAGGCGGGTGCCCAGGTTGCCCTCGCCATTTTCGACCACCTGGTCGAGCCCCAGCACCATGGCCTTGGGCTTGTCGCCGTCGACCACGCCCAGCACCGGCTGGCTCAGCGCATAGGCCGACGGGTTGTCGCCCTCGAGCAGGGTCGAGACCACCTTGCCCTTGTTGTCGACGACGACGTTGCGCTCGAAGCGATAGGCGTTGCGCGGACCGGTGCTCTCCCAGTAGGCCGCGCGGACCAGCAGGTAGGTCTCGCCCACCCAGCGCACGTCCATGGTCTGGACGTCGCCGAGGGAGAGCTGCGTCTCGCCGGGCTTGTCGATTGTGGCGAAGCGGACAGTGCGCGCCGCCGGGGCCCCGCCCAGGATGGCCAGCTGGTCGCCGGCCGGCGACATGGCCACGTCCTGCACGCCCGGCAGCCGTCCGAAGGCCGACGCCGGCGGCGGCGACTGGGCTTGCGCCCCCTGAAAGGCCGCCAGCGACAGAACGGCCGCAGCCCCGAATTTAGAAAACACGCTCGCCCCCGAGAACACGCGTTCAGCGGCACTTCACCGAACGCGCACACTCAAGGCGATACTGGCCGGGCGCGTCAAGCCCAAGGCCGAGCTTGAAGTCAGCCGGCGCGGCGCTGCGTCGAAGAAGACACCTGCGAGGTGCGGAAGCGCGCCACCATGCCCGACAGCTCGTCGGCGGCCGTGACCAGGTTGCGGCTGTCGCCGGCCGAGCGGCTGATCAGGGCGGCGTTGCGCTGGGCGCCCTGGTCCATCTGGTTCACCGCAGTGTTGACCTGCGACAGGCCCACCGACTGTTCCTGGGCGCCGGCGGCGATCTGGCTGACGATGCCGTCGATGGCCTCGACCTGGGCGACGATTTTCTGCAGGGCCTCGCCGGTGCGGCCAACCAGCTTCACGCCGGCTTCGACCTGGCGGGCGCTGTCGGCGATATGGACCTTGATCTCCTTGGCGGCCTCTGCCGAGCGCTGGGCCAGGGCCCGCACTTCCTGGGCCACGACCGCGAAGCCCTTGCCGGCGTCGCCGGCGCGGGCGGCTTCCACGCCCGCGTTCAGGGCCAGAAGGTTGGTCTGGAAGGCGATCTCGTCGATGACGCCGACGATCTGGCCCACCTGGTGCGACGAGGCCTCGACCCCGCCGATGGCGGCGATGGTGTCCTCGACGACGGTGCGCGAACGGCCGGCCTCGGTCTGGGCCTCGCGCACGGCCATGTGCGCACCGCGGGCGCCCTCGGCGGTGCGGCGGACGGTGACGGTGATCTCTTCCAGGGCCGCGGCCGTCTCTTCCAGGCTGGCGGCCTGCTGTTCGGTGCGGTCGGAGATGTCGGACGAGGCGTCGGCGATGCTGCCGGCGCCGGCGTTCAGGGCGCCGACGGCGTCGACCACCGAGCTCATCGCCGCTTCCAGGCGCTCGACGGCCTGGTTGAAGTCGCTGCGCAGACCCTCGTAGTCGTGGGCGAAGGGCTGGTCGAGGCGAACCGTCAGGTCGCCGTCCGAAAGGCGGCCCAGGCCTTCGGCCAGGCTCTCGACCACCTGGTTCTGCTCGCGGGCAGAACGAGCGTCGCGGGCCTGGGCGGCGGCGCGGTCGGCCTCGGCCTGGTCGCGATCGCTGGCGGCGTCGGCCTCGATGCGGCGCTTGGCTTCGGCGTCGTCGCGGAAGGCGTGCACGGCGTCGGCCATCAGGCCGATGTCGTCGCGGCGGCCTGCGAACGGCAGGGCGACGTTGAGGTCGCCCTTCATCAGGCGGGCCATGGCCTCGCGCAGGGTCTTCAGCGGCGACAGCTGGCGGCGGACGGTCAGCACCGAGGCGACGCCGCCGGCCATGCCCAGCAGCACCCCGGCCACGCCCAGCCAGGCCAGCTGGCGATAGACGGGTCCGAAGTAGATGTCCTTGGGGACGCCGACGAACATCACGCCGATCACCTGGCCCGAAGCGTCCTTGATCGGGTCGTAGGCCACGAAGTAGTCGCGCTTGAGGATCTGGGTCTCGCCGCGATAGGCCTCGCCGCGGCCGAGCACGGCGTCGTAGACCGGGCCCTGGGCCAGGCTGGTGCCGACCGCGCGCGAGCCGTCCGGCTTCTCGACATTGGTGGTGATGCGCTTGTCGCCCGCGAACACGGTGGCCACGCCCCCGGCCAGGGCCTTGACGCGGTCGACGCCGGCCAGGTCGCCGTTCAGCACGTGATCGCCAACCAGCAGCTGGTCGCCCTCGCGCCGGAAGTTCTGGCCCTGCCGTCCGATGACGTCCCAGGCCACGCGCATGCTGGTTTCCTGCTGGGCCACGGCCTGGCGCTTGGCGAAGCCGAGCGAGCTCCAGGCGACCACGGCGAGCAGCCCGGCCAGGAGAACGGCGAAGGCGGCGGCGATGGTCAGGCTGACCTTGGTGGAGATGTCCGAGCGCATGGAGTCCGGGCGAGAGGAAGGAATTTGCACTCCTTTTCACCCGGCCCGGCTGAAATTTCATTTAACGCGCCGAAATAACGCGAGTCTTTTTACAATACGTCATATTTCCACCGAAGGTTGCCAAATCTAGGCGCTCGGCTTCGATGTCGTGACGGGGCGAATGATCTTGCCGTTGCAGGCCAGCTTCCAGGCTTCCCAGTAAGTGGTGTCGAGGTGAGCGCAGCCGGCCTTGTTGTAGGCGATCTCGGCGTCGTACCAGTCGACGTCCTGTTCCCCCAGATACTTGAGCACCAGCGCCCGGCACTGCGGCCTGGCCTTGGGCGAAAGGGCGTCCTTCTCCCGGACCACGTGATAGGCCTCTTCGTTCTTGGCCTTGGTGGCGACGAACCCCGTCCAGCGATCGCCGGGCATGGCCGCGTCGAGACAGACGAACCGCCCCTCTCCTTCGACGTCGCTGACCAGCGGGTCGCGGAACAGCACCTCCTGGGGCTCAGGGAACGTGCCGGAGATGATCGAGAACACCTCGTCGATCGCCACCTTCTCGGCGCCGGTAAAGCCATCCGAGGGCTTGGGGTCCGGCGGGATCTCCGGCGCACACGCGGCCAGGCACAGGACGGCCGCGACCGCCGCGATCGAGAAGCTGCGAAACATGGATGTCCCCCGACACCAGGCCGCTCCGGCGACCGCCCACAAAAAACGGCCGAGCCAGGCTCGACCGTCAATTGATAGGCGCGCGGCAAAGCCGCCGCCAGTCGCCATCCACGCCCCTACGGCGCGTCGCACCGCGGAAGCGCCGCCAGGGCGTTGTATTCGCTCTCGGCGAGGTTCATCGCATGCTCGGCGTTCGAGGCGTCGATAGTCAGCTCGGCCCTGCGGTTGGACAGCGCCAGCTCGAACTCCGTCTGGGCGTTGTACTGGCAGTCCATCATGTCACCGATGTTGGAGTTCGGCGGGCCGCGACCGCAGGCCTCGTACTGGACCAGGAAGGCCCCGTACATCTGGATGTACTCGTCGGTCCACTCGAAGAACTGATCCTTCTCGGTCGCCGCGTTGTAGGCGAGATAGGCCGTGTAGTAGGCGTCCCACGCCGCGCTCACGTCGCTGCTCCAGGAGCAGGTCTGGGCCTGGGCGGGCGATCCGAGATGGAAAAGGGCGAGCGCCATGGCGGCCGACGCCGCCGCGACGCGCTTTAACCTGAACATGCATCCTCCATATTTTTCTACTTATGGAAGAATGCTGTCCTATCCTCAGACAATTGTAAAGCTTGCTGGCGTGGCGCTTTCGCCAGTCCGTGAAGGCGCTGGCGACACGCCCAAACGAAAAAGACCCGGGATCGCTCCCGGGTCTTTTCCGTATCTGCTCGAAACTGTCGGACAAATCAGAGTCCGCGGTCCCGAACCCGGACGCCTGCGGGCATCCAGGTTTCCCGGTGATCTCGGACGCCTATTCGGCGTCCGCCCTGGATGCCTGTCGGCATCCAGGTTTCCCGGTGATCTCGGACGCCTATTCGGCGTCCGCCCTGGATGCCTGCCGGCATCCAGGTTTTCCGGTGATCTCGGACGCCTATTCGGCGTCCGAGAGCGCGATCTCGGCCGGCAGCGGCTCCATCGCCTCTTCGCGCTGCTGGGCCAGCTGCTCGTCGCGCTTGGCGGCGACGCGCTGCAGGCTGCGCAGGTAGGAACCCGTACCAGCGGGGATCAGGCGACCCACGATGACGTTTTCCTTCAGGCCTTCCAGGGTGTCGGTCTTGCCGTGCACCGAGGCTTCGGTCAGGACGCGGGTCGTTTCCTGGAACGACGCGGCCGAGATGAAGCTCTTGGTTTGCAAGCTCGCCTTGGTGATGCCGAGCAGCACCGGCTGGGTCACAGCCGGACGGCCGCCACGGGCGATCGCCTTGTCCTGTTCCTTGTCGAACTCCGGCTTATCAAGGTGGTCGCCCTTGATGAGGCCGGTGTCGCCGGGCTCGATGATCTCGACCTTCTGCAGCATCTGACGAACGATCGTCTCGATGTGCTTGTCGTTGATCGGCACGCCCTGCAGTCGATAGACCTCCTGGATCTCGTCGACGAGGAAGTTGGCCAGGGCCTCGACGCCCAGGATGCGCAGGATGTCGTGCGGATCCGGGTTGCCGTCGATGATGTACTCGCCGCGCGTGATGTAGTCGCCATCATGCACCGCGATGTGCTTGCCCTTCGGGATCAGGAACTCGACCGCTTCGGGCTGGTTGCCGTCGGCGTCGACGTCCGGAGTGATCTTGATCCGGCGCTTGTTCTTGTAATCCTTGCCGAATTCGACACGGCCGTCCATTTCCGCGATGACCGCGCAGTCCTTCGGACGGCGGGCTTCGAAGAGTTCGGCGACGCGCGGCAGACCACCGGTGATGTCCCGGGTCTTGGCGCCTTCGGTCGGGATACGGGCGATGACCTCACCCGGCTTCACTTCGTCGCCGTCGGCCACCGAGAGAATGGCGCCGACCGACAGGAGGTAGCGAGCCTCGCCGCCGTTCGACAGACGCTTGTAGCTGCCATCCTCGGCCAGCACGCCCATGGCCGGACGCAGGTCCGAACCGCGGGCCGACGCACGCCAGTCGGCGATGACGCGCTGGGCGATGCCCGTCGCTTCGTCGACTTCTTCGCGGACCGAGAAGCCGTCCACCAGGTCTTCGGCGCGGATGCGGCCGCCGACTTCGGTGATGATCGGCGTGGTGTAGGGGTCCCAGTCGGCGAGGCGCTGGCCGCGCTTCACGGCGTCGCCGTCCTTGATCTTCAGGCGAGCGCCGTACGGCGGCTTGTAGTTCTCGCGTTCCTTGCCGTCGACCAGCACGCTCACCGAGGTGTTGCGGCTCATCACGACCAGGGCGCCGTCGGAAGCCACGACGGTGGCGCCGCTGACGCGAGCGATACCGTCGTTGCTGCTTTCGAAGAACGACTGCTCGGCCACCTGGGCGGTGCCGCCGATGTGGAAGGTACGCATGGTCAGCTGCGTGCCCGGCTCACCGATCGACTGAGCGGCGATGACGCCGACAGCTTCACCGATGTTGACCGGGGTGCCGCGGGCCAGGTCGCGGCCGTAGCAGGCGCCGCAAACGCCGATCTTGGCTTCGCAGGTCAGGACCGAGCGGACCTTCACCGACTGGACAGCCGCCGCCTCGATGGCGTCGGCGATGTTCTCGTCGATGTAGGTGTCGGCCGGAACCACCAGCTCGCCGGTGCTCGGGTTCTTGATGTCCTCGGCCGAGAAGCGGCCCAGGACCCGCAGGCCCAGCGAGACCAGCACGTCGCCGCCTTCGACCACGGCGTGAAGGGTGATGCCCTTCGTGGTGCCGCAGTCTTCCTCGACGATGATGCAGTCCTGCGCGACGTCGACCAGACGACGGGTCAGGTAACCCGAGTTGGCGGTCTTCAGCGCGGTGTCGGCCAGACCCTTACGGGCGCCGTGGGTGGAGTTGAAGTACTCCTGAACGGTCAGGCCTTCCTTGAAGTTCGAGACGATCGGGGTCTCGATGATTTCACCGGACGGCTTGGCCATCAGGCCGCGCATGCCGCCCAGCTGCTTCATCTGGGCTTGCGAACCACGGGCGCCGGAGTGGGCCATCATGTAGATGGCGTTGATTTCCTTCTCGCGGCCGTTCTCGTCCTTATGCTTCGTCTGAAGCTCGGCCATCATCTCGTCGGCGACGCGATCGGTGGCCTTGGCCCAGGCGTCAACGACCTTGTTGTACTTCTCACCCTTGGTGATCAGGCCGTCGGCGTACTGCTGTTCATATTCCTCGGCCAGGGCGCGCGTCTCGGCGACGATCGCTTCCTTGCGCTTCGGAATGATGATGTCGTCCTTGCCGAACGAGATGCCGGCCTTGGCGGCTTCCTTGAAGCCCAGGCCCATGACCTGGTCGGCGAAGATCACCGTCGCCTTCTGACCGCAGTGGCGGTAGACGATGTCGATGAGGTTGCCGATTTCCTTCTTGGTCAGCGCCTTCTCGATCAGTCGGTGACCGATCGCGGGGTGGCGCGGCAGCAGGGCGGCAATCTTCATGCGGCCCGGGGTGGTGTCGATCACGCGGCGGCGAGCCACGCCATCGGCGTCCACTTCGGTGAAGCGCGACTTGATCTTGGCGTGCAGCGACACGACGCCGGCGTCCATGGCGGCTTCGATTTCGCCCAGGTCGGCGAAGATCTTGCCTTCACCCGGCTCACCCTCGCGAGCGACTGACAGGTAGTACAGACCCAGGACGATGTCCTGCGACGGCACGATGATCGGGCGACCGTTGGCGGGCGACAGGATGTTGTTGGTCGACATCATCAGGACGCGCGCTTCCAGCTGAGCTTCCAGGCTCAGCGGAACGTGCACGGCCATCTGGTCGCCGTCGAAGTCGGCGTTGAACGCGGCGCAGACCAGCGGGTGCAGCTGGATGGCCTTGCCCTCGATCAGCTTCGGTTCGAACGCCTGGATGCCCAGACGGTGAAGCGTCGGCGCGCGGTTCAGCAGGACCGGGTGCTCGCGGATCACCTCTTCGAGGATGTCCCACACCTGGGGCTGTTCGCGCTCGACCATGCGCTTGGACTGCTTGACGGTGCCCGACAGGCCCTTGGCGTCCAGGCGCGCGTAGATGAACGGCTTGAACAGCTCCAGAGCCATCTTCTTGGGCAGGCCGCACTCGTGCAGCTTCAGGTCCGGACCCACGACGATGACCGAACGGCCCGAGTAGTCGACGCGCTTGCCGAGCAGGTTCTGACGGAAGCGGCCTTGCTTGCCCTTCAGCATGTCGGCCAGCGACTTCAGCGGGCGCTTGTTGGCGCCGGTGATGACGCGACCGCGACGGCCGTTGTCGAACAGGGCGTCGACCGACTCTTGCAGCATCCGCTTTTCGTTGCGGATGATGATGTCGGGCGCGCGCAGCTCGATCAGGCGCTTCAGACGGTTGTTACGGTTGATGACCCGGCGATACAGGTCGTTCAGGTCCGAGGTCGCGAAGCGGCCGCCGTCCAGCGGCACCAGCGGGCGCAGTTCCGGCGGGATGACCGGAACGACGGTCAGCACCATCCACTCGGGACGGTTGCCCGACTCCTGGAAGGCTTCCAGGATCTTCAGGCGCTTGCTGAACTTCTTCTGCTTCATGTCCGACACGGTGCCGGCCAGTTCCTCGCGCAGACGCTCGGCCTCTTTTTCGAGGTCGATGGCCTTCAGCAGGTTCTGGACGGCCTCGGCGCCGATCTCGGCGGTGAAGCTGTCGTCGCCGTACTCGTCCTGAGCGCGGATGTAGTCGTCTTCCGACAGCAGCTGGTGCTGCTTCAGCGGGGTCAGGCCCGGCTCGGTGACGATGTAGTATTCGAAGTACAGGACGCGCTCGATGTCCTTCAGCGGCATGTCGAGCATCATGGCGATGCGCGAGGGCAGCGACTTCAGGAACCAGATGTGAGCGACCGGCGAGGCCAGCTCGATGTGGCCCATGCGCTCACGGCGAACGCGGGCGAGGGTGACTTCCACGCCGCACTTTTCGCAGATGATGCCCTTGTACTTCATGCGCTTGTACTTGCCGCACAGGCATTCGTAGTCCTTGGTCGGGCCAAAGATACGGGCGCAGAACAGGCCGTCACGCTCGGGCTTGAACGTGCGGTAGTTGATGGTCTCGGGCTTCTTGATCTCGCCGAACGACCACGAACGGATCTTTTCCGGCGAAGCGAGCGAGATGCGGATCTGGTCGAAGGTCGGCGTGGCCTGGACCGGATTGAAGATGTTCAGGACTTCCTGGTTCATCTTGGTTCCTTCTGCGGGACTACCCGCGAAAATTCAAAGTGGAGAAGAGGCTGAAAGGGGCCCCTCCCCGGTCGTCTCGACCGAGGAGGGAGATCCGGATCAGCTGTTCTCCAGCTCGACGTTCAGGCCGAGCGAGCGCATTTCCTTGACCAGCACGTTGAAGCTTTCCGGGATACCGGCTTCGAACGTGTCGTCGCCGCGGACGATCGACTCGTAGACCTTGGTCCGGCCTGCCACGTCGTCCGACTTCACCGTCAGCATTTCCTGCAGGGTGTAGGCGGCGCCGTAGGCTTCCAGAGCCCACACTTCCATTTCCCCGAAGCGCTGACCGCCGAACTGGGCCTTGCCGCCCAGCGGCTGCTGGGTGACCAGCGAGTACGGACCGATCGAACGGGCGTGGATCTTGTCGTCGACCAGGTGGTGCAGCTTCAGCATATAGATGTAGCCGACCGTGACCGGACGCTTGAACTGCTCGCCGGTGGTGCCGTCGAACAGGATCGACTGACCCGAACGGTTCACGCCGGCCATCTCGAGGTGGTCCTCGATGTCTTCCATGCGCGCGCCGTCGAAGACGGGGGTGGCGATCGGGATGCCCTTGCCGAGGTTCTTGGCCAGTTCGACCAGGTCTTCCTCGGTGTCCGGCAGCTCTTCGTCCGGGCCGTAGACGTCACGCAGACGCGACACCAGGGCTTCCTTCTGGCCGCCATGCTGCCAGTCCTCGAGCAGACCGGTGATCTGCTTGCCGAGGTTGGCGCAGGCCCAGCCCAGGTGGGTTTCGAAGATCTGACCGACGTTCATGCGCGAAGGCACGCCCAGCGGGTTGAGCACGAGGTCCACGTGGGTGCCGTCGGCGAGGAACGGCATGTCCTCGATCGGCAGGATGCGCGAGATGACGCCCTTGTTGCCGTGACGGCCGGCCATCTTGTCGCCCGGCTGAAGCTTGCGCTTCACGGCCACGAAGACCTTGACCATCTTCATGACGCCCGGGGGCAGTTCGTCGCCGCGTTGCAGCTTGTCGACCTTGTCTTCGAAACGACGGTCGAGGCGCTTGCGGTTCTCGTCGAACAGACGGCGCAGGCTTTCCAGTTCGCCCATCGCCTTCTCGTCTTCGAGAGCGATCTGCCACCACAGGCCCGAAGCCACGCCGGCCAGGCCTTCGGCGGTGATTTCACCGCGCTGCAGGCCCTTGGGACCCGACAGGGCGACCTTGCCGATCAGCAGGTCCTTCAGACGACCCGAGATGTTGCGGTTCAGGATCGCGAACTCGTCGTCGCGGTCCTTGCCCAGGCGATCGATTTCCGAACGTTCGATGGCCAGGGCGCGCTCGTCCTTGTCGACGCCGTGACGGTTGAAGACGCGCACGTCGACGATCGTGCCGGCGACGCCCGGGGGCAGGCGCAGGCTGGTGTCGCGGACGTCCGAAGCCTTCTCGCCGAAGATGGCGCGCAGCAGCTTCTCTTCCGGGGTCATCGGGCTTTCGCCCTTCGGCGTGACCTTGCCGACCAGGATGTCGCCCGGCTGGACTTCGGCGCCGATGGCCACGATGCCGGCTTCGTCGAGGTTGCGCAGGGCTTCCTCGCCGACGTTCGGGATGTCGCGGGTGATTTCTTCCGGACCGAGCTTCGTGTCGCGGGCCATGACTTCGAATTCCTCGATGTGGATCGAGGTGAAGACGTCGTCACGGACGATGCGTTCGGAGATCAGGATGGAGTCTTCGAAGTTGTAGCCGTTCCAGGGCATGAACGCGACGAGTGCGTTGCGGCCCAGGGCCAGTTCGCCCAGCTCCGTCGACGGACCGTCGGCGATGATGTCGCCGGCGCTGATCTTGTCGCCCACCTTCACCAGCGGACGCTGGTTGATGCAGGTCGACTGGTTCGAGCGCTGGAACTTCGACATCCGGTAGATGTCGACGCCCGAGCGAGCCGGATCGGTCTCTTCGGTGGCGCGCACGACGATACGGGTGCCGTCGATCTGCTCGACGACGCCGGTGCGCTTGGCGATGACCACGGCGCCCGAGTCACGGGCGACGACTGCTTCCATGCCGGTGCCGACCAGCGGGGCGTCCGACTGGACGAGCGGCACGGCCTGACGCTGCATGTTCGAACCCATGAGGGCGCGGTTGGCGTCATCGTTTTCGAGGAACGGGATCAGGGCGGCGGCCACCGACACGACCTGGCGCGGCGACACGTCCATCAGGTCCACCGTCTCCTTCTGCAGGAGGGTCGGTTCGCCGTTGATGCGGCCCGGAACCAGCTCTTCCAGGATCTCGCCTTCGACCACCTTGATGTTCGACTGGGCGATGACGTGCTTGGATTCCTCCATCGCCGACATGTAGACGACTTCGTCCTGCGGCTTGCCGTCCTTCACGCGACGGTACGGGCTCTCGATGAAGCCGTACTTGTTCACGCGGGCGTGGGTCGCGAGGCTGTTGATCAGACCGATGTTCGGGCCTTCCGGCGTTTCAATCGGGCAGATCCGGCCGTAGTGGGTCGGGTGAACGTCGCGGACTTCGAAGCCGGCGCGCTCACGGGTCAGACCGCCCGGGCCGAGGGCCGAGAGACGACGCTTGTGGGTGATTTCCGACAGCGGGTTGGTCTGGTCCATGAACTGCGACAGCTGGCTGCTGCCGAAGAACTCACGGACGGCGGCGGCGGCCGGCTTGGCGTTGATCAGGTCGTGCGGCATGACGGTGTCGATATCGACCGACGACATGCGTTCCTTGATGGCGCGCTCCATGCGGAGCAGGCCGACGCGGTATTGGTTTTCCAGCAGTTCGCCGACCGAACGCACCCGGCGGTTGCCGAGGTTGTCGATGTCGTCGATTTCGCCGCGGCCGTCGCGAAGGCCGACCAGCAGCTTCAGCACGGCCAGGACGTCTTCCTTGCGCAGGACGCGGACTTCGTCCGAGACTTCCTGCTCAAGGCGCATGTTCATCTTCACGCGGCCCACCGACGACAGGTCGTAGCGCTCGGCGTCGAAGAACAGCGACTTGAACATCGCTTCGGCGGCTTCCACCGTCGGCGGCTCGCCCGGACGCATGACGCGGTAGATGTCGAACAGCGCGTCTTCACGGACGGCGTTCTTGTCCACGCGCAGGGTGTTGCGCATGTAGGCGCCGACCGTCACGTGGTCGATGTCGAGCACGTCGATGGTGTCGAAGCCTTGGTCGGCCAGGGCCTGGATCGTGGGGACGTCCAGCTCGTCGCCGGCTTCGGCGTAGATTTCGCCGGTCTCGAAGTTGACGGCGTCGCGGGCCAGGTAGCGGCCGGTCAGGGCTTCTGGACCGAGCAGCAGGGTCTTCAGACCGCCGTCGGCCAGCTTCTTGGCGTTGCGGGCGCTGATCTTCTGGCCGGCCGGAGCGACCTCTTCGCCGGTGTCGGCGTCGATCAGGGCGACTTCCGGCTTCACGCCGCGCCAGCGCTCGGGCTTGTACGGGGTGGCCCAGCCGCCAGAACGCTTCTCGAACGGGACGACGTCGTAGAACGTGGTCAGGATCTCTTCGCCGTCCATGCCCAGGGCATAGAGGAAGGTCGTGGCCGGCAGCTTACGGCGACGGTCGATACGGACGTAGACGATGTCCTTGGCGTCGAACTCGAAGTCGAGCCACGAGCCGCGGTACGGGATCACGCGGGCGGCGAACAGCAGCTTGCCCGAGGCGTGGGTCTTGCCCTTGTCGTGGTCGAAGAACACGCCCGGCGAGCGGTGCATCTGCGAGACGATGACGCGCTCGGTGCCGTTGACGATGAAGGTGCCCTTGTCCGTCATGAGCGGGATGTCGCCCATGTAGACGTCCTGCTCCTTGATGTCCTTGACCGAGCGGGCGCCGGTTTCTTCTTCCGTCTCGAACACGATCAGGCGCAGCTTGACCTTCAGCGGCGCGGCGAAGGTCATGTCGCGCTGGATGCATTCCTCGACGTCGTACTTCGGCTCTTCGAACTCGTACGAGACGTATTCGAGCACGGCGCGCTCATTGAAGTCCTTGATCGGGAACACCGACTTGAAGACCGCCTCGACGCCCTCGTCGCGACGCTGGCCCGGACGGACCTCGCGCTGCAGGAACTGTTCGTAGGAGGAGCGCTGAACCTCGATGAGGTTCGGCATCTGCACAGCCTCGGGAATGCGGCCGAACGACTTCCGGATCCGCTTCTTGCCGGTGAAGGATTGCGCCATGTTTTTTCCCTGCGGCGCGGACGGAATCCGCGCGTGAATTCGAATGCCTCGGCGTCCACCCTCGCCGCTCCCCTTGCCAGAGAGCGTCGGACGCTGGAATTCCCCTGACTGGCGACCGGGACCGGAAGCCTGTCGGGCGCCCCTTCGCGCGGATCGGAGGGCGGCTGATCGCGCCTCGGGGCGTTGAAGAGCGGACGTGCGTGGACGCACTCCGCCGAAATGTCTTCGTGAACGGGCCGATATAGGGGATCGAAGCGAGGATGGAAAGGGGGAAACAGCGACCAATTTCACGCCGCCCATCCGTTCAACGCGGCGACGCTTCCCCCTCGCAAGGCCTGCCGATGACCGCCGCGCTCAAGACCCGCCCCGCAGAGCGGCCGCTGTCGCCCCTGCACCGCATCGCCGCGCGCCTGGACGAGGCTCCCCCTCCTACCCGCAAACGCCTCATCGCGGCCGGAGACGCCCTGGCGGACGGCGACTTCGCCCGGGCGGAGTCGCTGGCCGCGGCGACCCTGCCCGAGGGCGGCAGCCTGGCCCTGCGCCTGATCGGCCTGGTGCGCGAGCGGGCCGGCGCCCTGCCCAAGGCCTTCGAGGCCTTGCGGCAGGCGCACCAGCAGGCGCCGGGCGATCCCGACGGCGTGCGCGACCTGGCGCGCCTGGCCCGGCGCATGGGCCAGCCGGCTCTCGCCGCCGACCTGCTGGTCCGCGTACGGGCCGCCTGCCCCGGCGACCTGGCCGACGCCCAGGACCTGGCGGCCGTGCTGCGCGACCTCGACCGCTGCGACGAAGCCCTGGCGATCGTCCGCGAAGCCATGACCCAAGCGCCGGAAGCCCCGCACCTGTGGAGCCTGCTCGGCTCGATCGCCGCCCAGAAGGGCGACGACGCCGACGCCCGGGTGTTCCACGACGAGGCCCTGCGCCTGGCGCCGCGCGACGCGCCGATCCTGGCCAATGCGGCGCTGGCCCGCCTTGATGTCGGCGACGCGGCGGCCGCCAAGGAGGCTTGCGACGCGGCGCTGGCGGCAGGGCCCACGCCACCGCAGGCGGCCGCCGTGCGGCTGGCCCGCGCCACGGCCCGCCTGTGCCTGGGCGACCTTGGCGGCTGGGACGACTACGCCGCCCGCCTGGCGCCCGAACGGCGCGAGGCGCTGGCCTTCGACATTCCCGCCCCGCGCTGGACGTCCGCCACGCCCTTGGCGGGCCTGCACCTGCTGCTGGTCGGCGAGCAGGGCCTGGGCGACGAGGTGATGTTCGGCTCGATGATCGGCGACGCCCTGGCCGCCCTGGGGCCTTCGGGGCGCCTGACGCTGGCGGTGGAGCCGCGCCTCGCGCCGCTGCTTGCCCGCGCCTGGCCGGCCGTGCGGGTGATCGGCCACGCCACCACCAGCCTCGCCGGCCGCCTGCGCCGCACGGTTCCCGACGTCGAGCCGGTCCAGGCCTGGGCGCCACTGGGCGACCTGCTGCCGCTGCTGCGCAGGACGCTGGAGCGCTTCGAGGGCGCAAAGCCCTTCCTCGCGCCCGATCCGGCGCGGGTCGAGCACTGGCGCGGCTGGCTCTCGCGCCTGCCCCCCGGTCGAAAGATCGGCATCGTCTGGCGCAGCGGCCTGATGGCCGGCCTGCGGTCGCGCCGCTTCGCCCCTTTCGAGACTTGGGGGCCGGTGCTGGCCACGCCAGGCGCGGTGTTCGTGAACCTGCAATATGGCGACGCCGAGCCCGATCTGGCCCGCGCGCAGGCGCTGGGCCTGACCATCCATCGCCCGCCGGGCCTGGACCTGATGCAGGACCTGGAGGGCGTCGCCGCCCTCTGCCGCGCGCTCGACCTCGTCGTCGGCCCGCCGACCGCCACCACCAACCTCGCCGCCGCGCTTGGGGCCGAGACCTGGATCGTCTCGGCCAACCCGAACTGGCCGGCGCTGGGGACGACGGGTTACCCCTGGTACCCGACGGTCAGGGCCTTCCAGCCGGATGGGGAAACCTGGGAGGCGCGGCTGGAAGCGGTGGCGCGGGCGTTGGCGGAACGTGTCGCGCCTTAGCCCCCTTCCCCCTTGATGGGGGAAGGGGAAAGGTTCAAAAGAAAAAGGGGAGGACGTTTCAGCCCTCCCCTCTTCGCCTTCCTACTTCACCACCTGCACGGCGGCCTGGGCCTGGGCCGCCAGGGCCTTGTCGCCGGTGGCGGTCAGCTTGCCGGCCTTGTCGTCCCAGCGCAGCTTCACCGTCTTGCCGACGCCCTTCTCGTAGGCGTTGGTGACGCCGTCGTCGTCATAGAGCGAGAACTCGGCGTCGCGGCCCGGATAGACCTTCACCGCACTGATGGCCTGGGCCTGGCTGGTGTTGGTGATCGGCGCGCCCATCGGCACGATCGAACCGGCGCGGACAAACAGCGGGATGACGTCGATCGGCGCCTTCACGCGGATCGTCTGGCCGCCCGTGAACTTCTGGTCGGTCCAGTAGTCGTACCAGTCGGCGCCGGCCGGCAGGTAGACGTCGCGCTCGGTCTGGCCCTGCTGCGTGACCGGGGCCACGAGGAAGGCCGGGCCGAACATGTACTCATCGCCGATATTCGCCACCTGCGGATCGTTCGGGAAGTCCATGAACAGGCCGCGCATGAAGGGCGCGCCGGTGTCGTAGGTCGTCTTGCCCATCGAGTAGAGGTACGGCATCAGCGCGTAGCGCAGCTTCAGGTACTTGGAGAGGACGCCCTCGGCCTCCTTGCCGAACGACCACAGCTCGTTGCCCTTGCGCATGCCGTGCACCCGCAGGGTGGGCGTGAACACGCCGTACTGGAACCAGCGGGTGAACAGCTCGGGATAGTCGTTGTTCTGGCCGACCACGTCGCGGGCGTCCGACGGATCCAGCAGCGGCGCCTTGGTCGCCGTGGTGGTCGACGGCAGCCACTGCCAGCCGCCGATGTCGTTGCCCCAGTACGCCAGGCCGGACGCAGTGAAGTTCAGGCCCGTGGGCACCTGGCGACGCAGGGCCTCCCAGGTGGGCTGGATGTCGGACGACCAGAACAGCGAGCCGTTGCGCTGGGCGCCGGTATAGGCGGCGCGCGCCAGGATCAGGTTACGCTTGTCGGGACGGTCGCGACGCGAGCCGTCGGCGGCCAGCTGGGCGTGCATCAGCGGGAAGGCGTTGCGGATGCGGTCGCCCGTGCCGGCGTGGAAGTAGAAGCCCGACGGCACCAGGTCAGGCTCGGTCTCGTCCAGCCACAGCCAGTCGAAGCCCTGCGAGATGATGTTGTCGCGGATCTTGCCCCAGAACCAGTCGCGGGCCTCGGGGTTGGTGCTGTCGATCAGCGCGCCCGTGCGGTCGCTGCGGAACGGCAGGCCGTCGACCGGATTGCCGTTCTCGTCCTTCAGGAACCAGCCCTTGCCGGCCAGGTAGTTGAAATAGCGGCCTTCCTGCTCGAAGCGGGGCCACACGCTGATGATGGTGTGGATGCCGCGGTCATGCAGCGTCTTGTTCATGCCGGCCGGATCGGGGAACTGGGCCGGATCGATGTCGATCTGGCCCATGCGGGTCCAGTGGAACCAGTCCAGCACCATGATGTCGAGCGGCAGCTGGCGCTTCTGGTAGCCGTCGGCCACGGCCATGAACTCGGCCTGGCTCTCGTAGCGGGCCTTGGACTGGATGTAGCCGAAGGCGGCCTTGGGCGGCAGCGGCGTCACGCCGGTCAGGGCGCGGTAGCCGGCGTAGATCTCGTCGGTGGTCTTGCCGGTGATGACGAAGAACGACACGCGCTCGCCGACATTGCTCTGCCACAGGGTGCGGCCGTTGACGCCCGGATAGATCTTGGTGGCCGAAGGGTTGTCCCAGAGGACGCCATAGCCCTTGTTGGTCACAAGGAAGGGCACGCAGACGCTTTCGCCATGCGGCGCGTCATAGTCGTGCTTGCAGTCGATGGTGCGGCCGCGCAGGTCGAGCGCGCTTTCCGACTCCTGGTTCTGGCCCAGGCCGTAGAAGTGCTCGTCGGCGGTCGTCGAGAAGCTGGCGCCGGCGCGGAAGGTCTTCTCGCCGCTGATCACGTGGGGCGCCATCTCCCAGCCGGTCATGTCGACCAGCGAGGTCCCGTCGGGCTTGCGCACCTTGATCGAGACCGGCGGCAGGGCCGGCGCGAAGTAGCGCTCCTGCAGGCTGGGCGCGCCCGGCCACGGCTGGGCGACGACTTCCAGCGACAGCTCGGCCGAGGTGAAGATGTCGGCGCCGGCCTTCTGGTCGTGGCGCCAGCCCTTGTCGGTGGCCGTCCCGTTGACGCCGTAGCCGGGGGCGGCCTTGGCCAGGTCCTTGTCCTGGCTGATGGTCACGCGGATCACGTTGGGGGCGTAGGTCTCGACCGACACATAGGCGCCGTTGCGGTCGACCGTCGTCTGCGGCGCGGCGACCGCCATGCCCGCCCCGACGCTGAGCGCCAGGCCCGAAACCAGACCCAGGACGCGCGCCTTTGCGCCGTTACCCAGCCAAGCCATGCGATTCCTCCACTAAGTTACCGCTATCATTTTCCTGATACCGGCGTAGTGGCGGCTGACAGCGCCGTCAACGCAGAAGGTGCGATTTATCGGATGAATAGATCGCGCGCCCCTCAGTCGTTGGCGCTGGGTCCTGGCGAGGCCAGCGGCTCTCCGTAGTTTTCGATCACCAGGGCCCTGGCCTGGGCGGGCGACAGGCGGCGATCCTCCTCGTCGACCAGGCCGGTCAGCATGCCCGGCGCGACCAGATCGGCGGCCGGCACGCGATAGAGCTTGCCCGGCCCCAGGCGCTCGGCCTCGTCCAGACCCTTGGCGTAGACGCCCCTGCCCTGCAGGAACCTGCGAACCTCGCGGTCCAGCACCCGGCCGCCCACCCGCAGGTGGGCCGTGTCGAACTCCGGCGGCAAGGACGAGGCGTGGAACTCGATGTCCATGTCGTAGTCGGCCAGCCGCTCCTCGCCGCCCATCAGAAGGATCACGCAGGCGCTGGCGCACTGCCCCCGCGCCGCCACGACCATTCCCTTGCGGCCGGCCAGGTCGCGCGCCGCCCGCAGCGCCTCGTCGACCAGGCCGCCGGGGCTGGAGACGTCGATCCGGGCAACGTCGGGATGCCGCTCGAACTCCGCCCGCAGATCGCGGGCGAAGCCCAGGCCGATCTCGCCGTCGATATGGAGAATGCGGCTCTTGGGCTCGTAGTCGAAGCCGTGCAGAACCTTCGAGGTCTCGGCCTGCACCAGTCGCCACAGGATCGGCGCCTGGAAGAGTTGCATGGCGGAAAGCCCAAGGCCCAACACCATCGCCAGCACCGCCAGGATCCGCAGCGCGCCGCCGCCCTCCCCGCCGCGGGCGACCCGCACCCAGACCAGCGGCCCGACCACGGCCAGGAGCCCGGTCGCCGCGCCGGACCCCGACCACAGCGCCAGGTCCGTCCAGAGCCGGCCGAACGAGAAGACGTCGGAATAGAGCAGCGTGATGCTAAGTCCCAGGGCCGCCAGATAGGCCGCGCCCAGGATCCAGGCGAGCACCAGGCCCAGGCCGTGGGCCCGGCCGCGCCTTCGCGCCTCGGGGAACAGGCGGCCGATCGGCGCCCACTCGGCCATGCCCTCGCGCCAGACCTTGGCCCACGGCGGAAAGTCGCCCCGCGCCGCGCCGAGCCTGACGTCGTCTTCCCAGAAACGACCGAGGACGACGTCGCCCTCGGCCACGTGCCAATCGGTCATGACATCCGGTCGAGCGCCACCAGGCCGAGCCGCACCGCGATCAGCAGGGGAATGCCCAGAACCATCAGCGTGATCTGCAGGGCGTTCATCGGCCGGTGCAGCACCACCCGGTCCTCGCCCTCGTCCCAGACGCTGACGCCCTTGTCGCTCAGATGCCGGTACGAGCCGATCAGGGTGTAGAGGCTGACGAACGGCACGCCGAGGCCCCAGCCCCGGACCCACACCAGCACTTCGCGCTTGAACGCAGCGCCCAGGCCGATCGGCCGACCGTTCGGCCGCACGACCTTGATCCCGAACAGCCATTTTCCGATCGACAGGCCGGTGAGGCCGATCATCAGGGCGGTCCCCGGAATGACGACGGCCAAGGTCAGCAGAATGTCGGAGATCCGCCCGAGCGGCCCGTCCAGGGACCCGAAGAACCGATCGGCGGCTTCGGGCGTGACCAGATAGGCGATCAGCCCGACCAGGCCCCAGGTGATCGAGCCGACTACCGTCAGGTCGCACATCCTCGCCAGATAGCGCCGCCAGGGATGGGGCTTGGCGTCGGTCCAGGCGCCCTTGATCGGGGGCGGGGCCGCCGGCGGATCCAGCTCCGGGAGGCGCTCGATCAGGCTGGCCCATTCGTCGCCGTCGACGCGGCGCACCCTGGTGTCGCCGTCGATGGCCCCGTTACGGAACAGCTCCAGCAGCCAAGCGCCGGACACGACTTCACCCTCACCGGCCTGGCCGGCGTAAATCCACTGGTCGTCAGACATGCACGCCCCTTACCCCAAGGAGCCCTTAGTAGTCGTCCGCAACGACAGGTCGCAAGTCCAAGCCTGACCGGAAACGAAAACGGGCCCGGAGGTTTCCCTCCGGGCCCGTCTCGTAAGGTCATGAAGACCAGATCCGCGTCAGGCGACGCGGAGCCGGATTACTTCACTTGGACCTTGGCGCCGGCTTCGGTCAGCTTCTTGGCGACTTCGTCGGCCTGCTGCTTCGAAACGTTTTCGACGACGTTCTGCGGAGCGCCTTCGACCAGGTCCTTGGCTTCCTTCAGGCCGAGGTCCGGACGGACGCCGCGGACTTCCTTGATCACGTTGATCTTCTTGTCGCCGCCGTCGACCAGGACAACGGTGAACTCGGTTTGCTCTTCAGCAGCTTCAACCGGAGCGGCCGGGCCGCCAGCGGCGGCGACGGCGACCGGAGCGGCGGCCGAGACGCCCCACTTTTCTTCCAGCAGCTTCGAGAGTTCAGCGGCTTCCAGCACCGACAGGGTGGACAGTTCTTCGACCAGCTTTTCGAGCTTCGACATGTGTCAGTTCCTTAGAGAGATTGGGATAGATTTGCGGGGATGACCGTTACGCGGCGTCTTTGGTCGCGTAGGCATTGAAGACGCGAGCCAGCTGGGCGGCCGGAGCCTGCAGGACGCCAGCGATCTTGGTCGCCGGAGCCTGGATGAGGCCGATGAGCTTGCCACGCAGTTCGTCCAGCGACGGCAGGGTCGCCAGAGCGCGCACCGCGTTCTCGTCCAGCACGTTGGTCTGGTCCAGGACGCCACCGACAATCTTAAGCTTGTCGTTTTCCTTGGCGAACTGCACCGCGATCTTCGCGGCCGAGACAGCGTCCGGGCCGTAGGCGATGGCGACCGGACCGGTGAAGAGCGAGTCGCCCTTTTCACCGAGCTTGCCGTCCAGAGCCTTGAGGGCCAGGGTGTTCTTCACAACCTTGATCGCGGCGCCTTCCTTGCGGAGGCGAAGACGAAGGTCGGTCATTTCCGCAACGGTCAGACCCATGTAGTGGGTCACGACGACAGCGCCGGCATCGGCGAAGACGCTTTTCAGCGACTCGATCGATTCCTGCTTTTGAGCGCGGTCCATTGCGGTCTCCTACTCAGTTGCAGGCGGCCGGACCATTCCGGCAGCCAGATGCTCGTCCCATGCGGAATTGCTCCCGCGCGCGAGTTGCATCAGCCTGTTCCAAGGAAAGTCGGCCGCGCACCTGACTCGGGCTAGGCCGCGAGATAGGAGGTCTTGGCGTCTCTATCCCTGTCTCCCGACGGCGAGGAAGGGCTCTTCCTCAATTATGGCGCTGGTGACCCCGCGCCCCGCAGTTCTCAAACAGGTTCGCCGCCAAACCGGAGTCCAGCGGAGAGGCGGGCCGTATAGAGGATTTGCTCGAGGAACGCAACCGGGTGTCGGAACGCGCCGCGCTCGAACGTCTTCAAGGCGGTGAAACCCGAGAAAGAGCCTTCCCATGCTGGCCCAGTTCGACGCCTCCCCCACCCTCCCGGTCAAGGACCTGGCGCGCGCCAGACGGTTCTACGAGGACGTTCTGGGCCTTCCGCCCGAGGGCGATTCCGAGATGGGCGTCCAGGCCTACCGCGCCGGCGGCGTGAGCCTGACCGTCTACGAGTCCGAGTTCGCCGGAACCAACCAGGGCACGGCCGTCACCTGGCCGGTCGGCGGGCGCTTCGACGCCGTCGTCGCCGCCCTGCGCGACAAAGGCGTGGCCTTCGAGACCTACGACATGCCCGGGATCACGGTGGAAGATGGCGTGCATCTGGCCGGCGACATGAGGCTGGTGTGGTTCAAGGATCCGGACGGCAACATCCATCACGTAGGGAGTTTCTGAGGCTCCCTACTCCCCCAGCCGCTCCTCCGCCGCCTTCGCCGCCGCCACGCCCGTGGCGAAACAGGCCTGAAGCAGGTAGCCGCCGGTCGGCGCTTCCCAATCCAGCATCTCGCCGGCCAGGAACACGTCGGCCCGTGATCGAAGCGCCAGGCCGTCCAGGCTGTCGAAGACCACCCCGCCGGCCGCGGAGATCGCCCGCTCAAGCGGCCGAGCCGACCTCAGACGGATCGGCGCGGCCTTGATCGCCGCCGCCAGCGCCGCGGGCTCGCTGGGCAGGTCCAGGCCGTGGGCCTCGCGCAGCAGGTTGACCTCGACCGGCGACAGCTTCAGGGCCTTGCGCAGGTGATTGGCCAGCGACTGGCCGCCCCGCGCGCCCGACAGGCGGCGCTCCAGAGTCTCGGCCGGCAGGTCGGGTCGCAGGTCGATCGTCAGCGTCGCATAGCCATCACGGGCGATCGCCTCGCGCGGGGCCGGGCCCAGGGCGTAGATCGCCCCGCCCTCAAGGCCGTAGCCGGCGACCATGGCGTCGCCCCGCGCCCGGCGGCCGTCGCAGGCCAGGCGAACGTTCTTCAGCGGCTCGCCGGCGAAGCGGTCGCGGAAGATCGCGCTCCAGGAAACCTCGAAGCCGCAGTTTGCCGGCGCGAACGGCGCGACCTTCGCGCCCTGCCCTTCCAGCACGCCGGTCCAGGCCGCGTCGGAGCCGAGCTTGGGCCAGCTGGCGCCGCCCAGCGCCAGGATCGTCGCGCGCGGGCGCCAGGCCTCGCGGCCGCCTGGACCATCGACCAGCAGCGCGCCGTCGGCGTCCCAGCCCGCCCATGCGCAGCGCGTGCGCAGCGAAACACCCAGCCCCTCCAGCCGCGCCAGCCAGGCCCGCAGCAACGGCGAGGCCTTCATGACCTTGGGAAACACCCGGCCGCTGGCGCCGACGAAGGTCTCCTGGCCCAGATCCCTGGCCCAGCCGACGAGGTCGGCCGGAGTGAACGCCTCCAGCATGGGCCGCAGAGGTCCGGCGCGCTCGCCGTAGCGGGCCACGAAGCGCTCGAAGTCTTCCGAGTGGGTCAGGTTCAGCCCGCCCCGCCCGGCCATCAGGAACTTGCGGCCGAAGGTCGGCATCTTCTCGAACACCACGACCGAGCGGCCCGCCTGCGCCAGGCGCTGGGCGGCGATCAGCCCGGCGGGCCCGCCGCCGAGCACGGCGACGTCGATGATCCTGGAAGCGTCGGAAGTCACGCGGCCTCGATATCCGTCAGAGCAAAGTCGCCGCCCTTGTAGAGCAGCGGAACGTCATGCGCCTTGGCGCAAGCGTAGGAAAAGCAGTCGCCCATATTGAGCTTGGCCGGATGGACGCCCTTACCGAAGCGGGCATGGGCTTCGAGGGCCAAGGCCTGCTCGGCCTGCCCAAGCGGGACCAGCCGCACACCGGCGCTTCGTTGGAGCTCATCAAGCCTGTCGGCCGCCTCGTACTGGCTCCGACTGGTCGCGCGCGCGACGGCTCGCACGGTTTCCCAGCCGGCTATGGCTGAGGTCAGCACCACTGGCGCATCAGCCAATTTTGCCATGAAGACTTCGGACTCGGCTTCCGCCAGCAGAATGGCCCTCCAGGCCGAGGCGTCGACGAACATCACTCGTCGTTGAGGCTGTCGAAAAACGCCTTGTCAGCCTTGAGACCTGTGCGCGGCCAAGTGCTGACTTCGGCGACGATCTCCCGCATCCTGGCCAGCTTCTCCTCCCGCGCCTCGGCGGTCGCCTTCTCGCGCACGGCCAGGGCTTCGGTAGCGGCCAGCTTCACGGCCTCGGTGATGCCAAGGCGCGTCTTCTCGGCCAGCTGGCGGACCAGGGCGTCTGTCTCGGGATCGCGGATGTGGAAGGCCATGGCGTCTCTCCGTCTAGACGAAAGATAACATCGGCTAGCCGCGCCGCCAAACCGGGGCCCCAAACGCAAGACGGGCGCTGGATCGCTCCAGCGCCCGCCTCCGAAGTCAGTGTGCTTCGATCAGCCGATTAGGCGTTGATCGAGGCCACGTCGACCTTGAAGCCCGGACCCATCGTCGACGACAGGCCGATCTTCTTGACGTAGACGCCCTTGGCGCCCGACGGCTTGGCCTTGTTCAGGGCGTCGATCAGAGCCTTGACATTGATCAGCAGGGCTTCCTCGGTGAACGAGGCCTTGCCGATGCCGGCGTGAACGATACCGGCCTTTTCGACGCGGAACTCGACAGCGCCGCTCTTGGCGTCCTTGACGGCTTGAGCGACGTTCGGGGTCACGGTGCCGACCTTCGGGTTCGGCATCAGGCCGCGCGGGCCCAGCACCTTACCGAGGCGACCGACCAGGGCCATCATGTCCGGCGAGGCGATGACGCGGTCGAAGTCCATGAAGCCGTTCTGGATCTTTTCGACCAGGTCTTCGGCGCCGACGACTTCGGCGCCGGCGGCGGTGGCTTCGGCGGCCTTGGCGTCCTTGGCGAAGACGGCGACGCGAACGTCACGGCCCGTGCCCGACGGCAGTTGAACGACGCCACGGACCTGCTGGTCGGCGTGACGCGGGTCGACGCCCAGGTTCACCGAGATCTCGATGGTCTCGTCGAACTTGGCCTTGGCGTTGGCCTTGACCAGAGCGATGGCTTCGGCGACGGCGTGGGTGGCGTCACGGTCGCCGGTCCAGGCCTTGATGCGCTTGGGTTGGGTAGCCATTGGATTAGGCCTCCACGATCTTCAGGCCCATGGCCTTGGCGGAGCCTTCGATGATCTTGGCGGCGGCCTCGAGATCGTTGGCGTTCAGGTCCTTCATCTTCTTTTCGGCGATTTCGCGCAGTTGCGTGCGCGTCACTTCGCCGACGGTCTCACGACCGGTCAGCTTCGCGCCGGACTTCAGGCCGGTGATCTGCTTCAGGTAGTGGGTCGCCGGGGGCGTCTTGGTGATGAAGGTGAACGACTTGTCCTGGTAGACAGTGATCACGGTCGGCAGGGGGGTGCCCTTTTCGACGTTCTCGGTGCGCGCGTTGAACTCCTTACAGAAGCCCATGATGTTGACGCCGCGCTGACCCAGAGCCGGGCCGATGGGGGGCGAAGGCGTGGCCGAACCAGCCTTCACCTGGAGCTTGATGTAGCCCAGGATCTTCTTAGCCATACTATCCTCTCGTGAGGGCCGGAGCCCTCGCTGGTGAGCCGTGGTGCGGGCTTGGCGGCCCTTCCACGGATTTGGGTTCGCCAGAACGACGAACACGCCTCGGAACCAGGTCCCGAAGCGAGGACGCGGCGTTTAGCAGGAGCGCGGCCCGCACGCAAGCACCCAGGCCCGCCCAGCGACACGACCGGGGATTGAGCAACAACCATGACGTGTTAATTTCGCCGCTGGCAAACCAGAGGGGGAGATCGCGATGCCGATCAGCAAGCAAGGTTGGGAGCTGCATATCGTCCGGCAGACGGTGCAGAAGCGCGCGTCGGACGGAAAGAAGCGCACCGTGGGCGTCTATCAGGTCTATCACGACGGCCAGCCTGTGGCCGGGCTGTCGGGACAGACGGCGGAGTCGCGCGGTCCTGGCGACAACAGCGTCGCCGAGAACGGCAAGCGCGTGGAGCCCGGCGTCTATCCGCTGTGGACCCAGGACGGCACGAAGTACGACACCATCGGCTATGTCGACAATCTCAGCACCAGCGCCCGGCCCAAGCCCGGCATCGAGCTGAAGAACACCGGGGCGCGGGCCGAGATCCTGATCCATCCGGGTGTGAACGGCTTCCTGTCGTCGATCGGCTGCATCAACCTGTGCACCAGCCTGCCGAACGCCGCCGAGCCGATCTCCTACGTCGGCAGCCGGCGCCGGGTGATCGCCCTGATCGATGACATGAAGGCCTTCCTGAAGAACGATTTCCCCAGCCAGAACAGCCGGCGCATTCCACGGGCCCAGGTCGTCATCGAGGGCGAACCCGCCTGAGGCCGGAAAGGAAAAACCCCGCGCCGTCGCCGGCGCGGGGTTTTCGAAAGCTTCGGCTGAGGGATCGCTTAGGCGATCTTCTCGACCTGGCTGTATTCCAGCTCGACCGGGGTGGCGCGGCCGAAGATCGAGACGGTGACCCGCAGGCGGGCCTTTTCCTCGTCGACCTGCTCGACCGAACCGTTGAAGCTGGCGAACGGACCGTCGATGACGCGGACGTTCTCGCCGACTTCGTACAGCACGACGGTCTTGGGCTTCTCGACGCCCTCTTCGATCGCGCCGACGATGCGCTGGACTTCCTTTTCGGAGACCGGGGTCGGCTTGGAGCCGCTGCCCAGGAAGCCCGTCACCTTCGGGGTGTTCTTGATCAGGTGGTAGGCCTCGTCCGAGAGGTTCATCTTCACCAGGACGTAGCCCGGGAAGAACTTGCGCTCGGCGTTGACCTTGCGGCCGCGACGGATCTCGACGACGTCCTCGGTGGGCACCAGGATCTCGGAGAAGCTGTCTTCCAGGCCCTGGGCCTTGGCTTGCTCACGGATGCTCTCGGCCACCTTCTTCTCGAAGTTCGAGTAGGCGTGGACGATGTACCACTTGTGGTTCGGGTTGGTCGCGGTTTCGGTGCTCATGGTCTTTATATGTCTTATCCGGCCGCGAACTTCAGCAGCAGATTGGCCAGCGTACCCAAAATCCAGTCGACGCCGAAGAAGAACACCGAGGCGACGATCACCATGATGAAGACCATCACCGAGGTGATCCAGGTCTCCTTGCGGGTGGTCCAGGTGATCTTGCGGGCCTCGGCGCGGACCTCGCGGAAGAACTGCACCGGGTTGAAGGGCTTCTTGGGCGCCGCGGCGGCGGCGGAAGGAGCTTGACCGGCAGGGGCCAGCGCCGCGGCCGTACGGGCGGCGCGGTTCTTGATCGCTGACGGGCTGGATCCCGGTTTCCTGGCCATGGTTTCAGAGGCTCGCGTATCTGACAGGCCGGGCCGAACGCCGGACCGGCCGATGACATATAGTGGCAGGAGTGGAGGGACTCGAACCCCCGGCCCTCGGTTTTGGAGACCGATGC
The DNA here is from genome assembly GCF_002858925.1 of Caulobacter zeae. Lineage (GTDB taxonomy): Bacteria > Pseudomonadota > Alphaproteobacteria > Caulobacterales > Caulobacteraceae > Caulobacter > Caulobacter zeae. The sequence continues at coordinate 148,014 of NZ_PJRS01000040.1, read as the reverse complement.
TCTACCAGCTGAGCTACACTCCTGCAGAACTCCGGTCCCGATAGAGAGGACCGCAGCCTTGGCGTCGGTCTAGGCCGGAGGGCCGCGAGCGGCGCCGCCGACGCTTCCCAGCGCCAGAGCGGCGTCGTGTAGCAGGGTCGTTTGCGCCCGGCAAGCGGATCAGGACGCGTTCGACACGCGTTATTGCGGAAGTCACGGATCAAGCGGCGCCTTTTCACAGGTTTCTTGGTCCGCCCGCGCCTGAAAGAATGCCTGAAAGGATGAAAGATGGCCGCGAATACCGGCGAGCGCCCCTCCAATCGGGAGGTCGAGCACGAGAATCAGCGACCGAATCCGAATGTCGACGGCAAGCCGCCGCGTCCCGCGACCGAACCGGCCGGCGGCGAGGCCAGTGTCGACACGCCCAAGACGCGAACCGACCCCGGCTCCGGCGAAGGCTGAAGCGCAGCCTTCACCGGAACCTTAGAGCCGTTCGAAGCGACAGGCGGCCTTAGCCGTCCTTCTTTTCTTCGGCGCCGGTCGAGGCGCTCGGCGTCGCCGCCGCGCACTGGACGTTCAGGTACGACCACTTCACGTCCGTGAGCTCACGGCCGCATTCCGTGTTCTTGCCCTGGTCGCGACCACGCAGCGAGACGCCGACCCCCTTGGCGGGGTCCGGAGCCGGGCTGGCGCTGGAAACGTCGTAATAGCCGCCGTTGGGGCCGCGCACGACGAGGCACTTGGTGTTCTCGACCGGCCGCACGCAGCCGCTCGCGGTCACCGACTTGCCCTCCAGGGTCACTTTCTGGGCCTGGGCGGACTTGGATTGGGCGCCGCCTTCACAACCCGCTACGCCTAACGCTAACAGACTGGCCGCCGCGGCGGCCATGATGAACCTCACCCGCATACGTTCCTCCGTATCGTTGGCTTCGCGAACGAAGCAAAAGGAAGTCTGCGCCCCGTTTGGGTGGTCGGCAATCACATTTTTGACACAGTCGGAAAAAGCGAACCGCGTTATTTTGAGCTGCTTGTAGAATTTTTTCTCAAAGCGCGTTCAGAGAGCAAAAGTTGACATCCGCTCTCAACTTCTCACATGACACGCGTGTCGCCTTCAGGGCCGGAGCGACACCCGACTTTTCTTATGCGCGCCGCCGTTATTCGGACGGCGCGAACAGGATCGAAATCACTGACATGACGGCCGAGACCGCCACCGCCGCCGCCCCTGCTCCCGCCAAGGAGTCCCCGCACCACCTGGAGACCGTCCTCTGGGTCAAGCACTGGACCGACCGGCTGTTCAGCTTCGCCATCACCCGCCCGGCCAGCTTCCGCTTCCGCTCGGGCGAGTTCGTGATGATCGGCCTGCCCGCCCGCGAGGAGCTGGGCGAGAAGAAGCCGATCCTGCGCGCCTATTCGATCGGCTCGCCCTCGTTCGCCGAGGAGCTGGAGTTCTTCTCGATCAAGGTGCCCGACGGTCCCCTCACCTCGCGCCTTCAGCAGATCAAGGCCGGCGACCAGGTCCTGCTGGGCAAGAAGCCGACCGGCACCCTGGTGCTGGACGCGGTCAAGCCGGGCAAGCGCCTGTTCCTGTTCGGCACCGGCACGGGCCTGGCGCCGTGGCTGTCGGTCGCCCGCGATCCCGACGCCTACAGCCGCTTCGAGAAGGTGATCGTCGCCCACGGCGTGCGCGAAGTGCAGGAACTGGCCTATCGCGACCTCTTCACCAGCGAGATCCACGAGGACCCGCTGGTCGGCGACGAGGCCAAGGCCCAGCTGGTCTACTATCCCACCGTCACCCGCGAGGCGTTCGAGCGCCAGGGCCGCTTCACCGACCTGATCAACAGCGGCAAGCTGTTCGAGGACCTGGGCCTGGAAGGCGGCAAGTTCGATCCCGAGCACGACCGCGCCATGCTGTGCGGCTCGATGGCCATGATCAAGGACACCGCCGCCCTGCTCGAGGCCCACGGCCTGGTCGAGGGCTCCAACGCCGAGCCCGGCGACTTCGTCATCGAGCGCGCCTTCGTCGGCTGATCCGGCGAACATCTCGCTTCAAACGAAAAGGCCAGCCGCGAGGCTGGCCTTTTTGCTGTCTGGCCTCAGCTCTCACCGCCTCCGGGTGTTCGGCAGGAAGGCGGCCAGCAGGCCCAGCGCCGGCAGCACCGCGCACAGCTTGTAGACGGTCTCGACGCCCTTCCAGTCGGCCAGTTCGCCCAGCACCGCGGCCCCCAGGCCGCCCATGCCGAACGAGAAGCCGAAGAACAGGCCCGAGATCATGCCGATCCGGCCCGGCGCCAGTTCCTGGGCCAGCACCACGATGGCCGGGAAGGCCGAGGCCAGCAGCAGGCCGATGACCACCACCAGCGGCCCGGTCCAGAACAGGTTGGCGTAGGGCAGCAGCAGCGTGAACGGCAGCACGCCCAGGATCGAGATCCAGATCACCGCCTTGCGGCCGAAGCGGTCGCCCACCGGCCCGCCGGCGATCGTGCCCGCCGCTACCGCCGCCAGGAAGGCGAAGAGGTGCATCTGGGCGTTCTCGACCGACAGGTGGAAGCGCTCGATCAGGTAGAAGGTGAAGTAGCTGGTCAGGCTGGCCATGTAGACGTACTTCGAAAAGATCAGCACCAGCAGGATGGCGATGCCCTTGCCGGCCGCGCCCCTGGGCAGGTCGATCGAGACCTTGCGGGCCCCGGCCAGAGCCAGGCGCGCCGCGCCGTGATGGCGGGCCCAGACGGCGACGTTCCACAGCACCGCCCCGGCCAGCAGGGCCAGCAGCGCGAACAGGGCCAGGCTCGACTGACCCCAGCGCACCACCACCAGCGCCGCCGCCAGCGGTCCCAGGGCCTGGCCGGCGTTGCCGCCGACCTGGAACAGCGACTGGGCCAGGCCCGGCCGGCCGCCGGCCGCCATCCGCGCCACCCGCGACGATTCCGGGTGGAACACCGACGAGCCGACTCCCAGCAGGGAGGCGCCCAGCAGGACGAGGCCGTAGACGTGCGCGACCGACAGCACCGCCAGGCCAGCCAGCGAGAACAGCGTCCCACCCGGCAGCACCCAGGGGTTGGAGCGGCGGTCCGCATAGAGCCCCACCAGCGGCTGGAGGATCGAGGCGGTGATCTGGTAGGCCAGGGTGACCAGGCCGATCTCGCCGAAGCTCAAGTGCAGGTCGGTCTTCAGGTTCGGATAGATGGCCGGCAGCAGCGACTGCATCATGTCGTTGAGCAGGTGACAGCCGCTGATGGCGAGGATCACGCCGAACACCGTGGTCTCTGCCTGCGGGCTGGACGGGTCGGCGGCGGGGGATCGGATCACGGTGTCGGTCATCGGGCTCTTCCAGTGAAGGTGCGACCGCGATAGGACCTGAAACTGCGTCCCGCATTCCGCATCGGGACTTTCACTTTCGCAAGTGGGACAGATGGCCAAGCCCTGGGTGCATCCCGCCGACTACGACGCCACGCCCCGTCCGGTGGTGGCCACCGGCAACGAGTACCCGCCCTCGTTCGAGCTGAACTGGCACCAGCACGGGCGCGGCCAGCTGCTCTACGCCGCGGCCGGCGTGGCCGTGGTCTCGACCCCGCACGGCGCGTGGATCGCCCCGCCCGAGCGCGCGGTGTGGACGCCGGCGGGCACGCCCCATTCGGTCCGCATGGTCGGCGCGGTCAGCACCCGCAGCGTGCTGCTGGACGAACGGGCCTCGGCGGCGCTGGGCGACACCGGGCGGGTGATCGGCGTCTCGCCGCTGGTGCGCTGCCTCCTGATCGCCGCCTGCGACATCCCCGTCGACTATGACGAGGCCGGCCGCGACGGCCTGGTCATGAACCTGCTGCTGGCCGAACTGGCCCGCGCGCCGGTGATCCCGCTGGCCGTGCCCTTTCCCGCCGCCCCGGCCCTGGCCCATCGCTGCCACGCCTTTCTCGAACGCCCCACGCCGCACGAGACCATCGACGACTGGTGCGGACAGTTGGGCCTTGGCCGCCGGGCCTTCACCCGCGCCTTCCGCCGCGAGACCGGCATGAGCTTCGGCGCCTGGCGGCAACAGGCGCTCCTGCTCGCCGCCCTGCCCCGCCTGGCGGCCGGCGAGCCGGTGACGACCATCGCGCTGGATCTCGGCTACGACAGCCCGGCGGCCTTCTCGACCATGTTCAAGCGCCTGCTGGGCATTCCGCCAAACCGGTACAAGCCGGGCGGGGCCGGCGCAGGTTTCGATTGACCCGCGCCGCCCCCTGACGGAGACCTCCGGTCCGTGAGCCAAGCCCTGAAGAACCTGACCGTCGAGGACGCCCGCGGCCGCATGCTGGACGGCGCTACGCGCCTGGGCGTCGAGGCCGCCGCCCTGCCGGACGCCGTCGGTCGCGTGCTGGCCCAGGACGTCGTCGCCGATCGCTGCCAGCCGCCCTTCGACGCCTCGGCCATGGACGGCTGGGCGATCCGCCGGGCCGACTACGGCGTGGTCGAAGCCTTCGCGGTCGTCGGCGAAAGCGCGGCGGGCCGGGCCTATCCCAAGGCCGTGCAGGCCGGGCAAGCGGTGCGGATCTTCACCGGCGCGCCGGTTCCCGCCGGCGCCGATCTCGTCGTCATCCAGGAAGAGGCGATCCGTGATGGCGACCGCGTGTCCTTCGCGGCCGGTGAAAGCCCCAAGGCCAACATCCGCCCGGCCGGCGGCGACTTCCGCTCCGGCGACCGGCTGCTGGAGGCCGGCGTGCGCATCGATCCCTGGCGGCTGTCGCTGGCCGCCGCCGCCGGCCTGGCCGTGCTGCCCGTCGCCCGTCGGCCCAAGGTGGCGATCCTGGCCACCGGCGACGAACTGGTTCCGCCCGGCGGTGCGCCGGCGCCCGACCAGATCTTCGAATCCGGCTCGTTCAGCCTGGCGGCCCTGATCGAGGCCTGGGGCGGGCAGGCGATCAAGCTGGCCCCCGCCGCCGACTCCGTGGACGCCATCGCCGCCGCCGTGGCCGACGCGGCCGTCGACCTGGTGGTGACCATCGGCGGCGCCTCGGTCGGCGACTACGACCTGGTCAAGCCGGCCATGACGCGACTGGGCCTGGATCTTCGCGTCCAGACCATCGCCGTGCGTCCGGGCAAGCCGACCTGGTTCGGCTTCATCGAGGGCGGCCGCCGGGTGCTGGGCCTGCCGGGCAACCCGGCCTCGGCCCTGGTCTGCGCCGAGCTGTTCCTGCGCCCGCTGCTGGCGGCCCTGTCGGGCGCCGATCCGGTCCTGCCGTTCGGGGTCGCGCGCCTCTCCGCCCCCCTGCCCGGCAACGGCCCTCGCGAACACTGGATGCGCGCCGCGCGGTCGATCGACAATGAGGGTCGGGTGACGGTCGCGCCCTTCCCCGACCAGGATTCCTCGCTGGTCGGCGTCTTCGCCCGCGCCGACGCCCTGGTCATGAGACCCGCCGGCGCCCCGCCCGCCGCCGCCGGCGACCTGGTGACCACCCTGCCGCTGGCCCGCGCCTGAAACGCCCCCTGAATCGGCGACGACGAGCGAGCGGCATGCTAAGCCGCGAAAGTTGAACGGAGTTCGAGTGTCCATGGGTCGCGCCGGCAAGATCGCAGCGCATGTGTTCCTGGCCTTTCTGGCCCTTCTGGTCGGGCAGGTCCTGGCCGTCGGCCTGGACACCGATCGGCCGGGCCTGCTGGCCCATGCCGGCGTCTACGCCCTGTCGGCCTTCGTCGTGGAGTTGCTGTTCCGCCTGGAGCGAGCGCCCTGGCGGTTCGTGGCCGCCGCCGACTACCTGCGCATCGCCCGCTCGGCGGCGCTGACGGCCCTGACCTTCTCGCTGCTGGCTTTCGTCGTCCTGCCCGACTTGGACGGCGGCCTGCGCACCATCCTGGCGGCCCTGGTCGTGCAGATCGGCCTGCTGGCCGCCCTGCGCGTCGGTCGCCGGGCGCTGCACGAGGGCGTGCTGGGCGAGGCCCTGCTGCGCCTGCGCCCCGCCCCCGCCCATCCGGCCCTGCCGCGCCTGCTGATCATCGGCACGGCGGCCGAGGCCGAAGCCTTCCTGCGCGACCCGGCCCTGGCCGAGCGCTACGCCGTGGTCGGCCTGCTGACCCCGCAGGCCCGCGAGACCGGCGACGAAATCCGCGGCGTCTGCGTGCTGGGCGCCATCGACCGCTTCGACGCCGTCATGCGCCAGCTCAACGACGGCGGCCTGTCGCCTGCCGCCGTGCTGTTCCTGGCCGAGGCCCCCTTGAGCGCCTTCGGCGCCGAGCGCCTGGGCCGGCTGAAGAGCGAAGGCGTGCGCCTGCTGCGCCGCCAGGGCGTGGTCGAGATGGGCGAGGGCCCCACAGCCGCCGCCCTGCGCGAGATCAGCCTCGAGGAACTGCTCAGCCGCGCGCCCGTGCGCCTCGACCCCGCGCCCGTCCGCGCCCTGGTCAGCAGCCGCCGCGTGCTGGTCACCGGAGCCGGCGGCAGCATCGGATCGGAGCTTTGCAGGCAGATCGCCGCCAGCGGCGCGGCCCACCTGACGATGGTCGACGCCTCCGAAGCCAACCTCTTCCTGATCGACCGCGAGATCGCCGAGGCCTGGCCCGCCCTGCCGCGCCGCGAGGCCCTGTGCGACGTGCGCGACGCCGATCGCGTCACCCGCCTGCTGGCGGCCGAACAGCCCGACATCGTCTTCCACGCCGCCGCCCTCAAGCACGTGCCGATGGTCGAGAACCATCCGTGCGAGGGCGTGCGCACCAACGTGCTGGGCACCCGCAACGTCGCCCTCGCCGCCAGGGCCGCCGGCGCCGCGCACTTCGCCCTGATCTCGACCGACAAGGCCGTGGCCCCGTCCAGCGTCATGGGCGCCACCAAGCGCGTGGCCGAAGCCATCGCCCGCCAGTTAGGCGGCGGCGGCCAGATGCGGGTGGGCGTCGTTCGCTTCGGCAATGTGCTGGGCTCGGCCGGGTCGGTGGTGCCGGTGTTCCGCCACCAGATCGCCCGCGGCGGCCCGGTCACCCTGACCGACGCCAATGTCGAGCGCTACTTCATGACCATCCCCGAGGCGGTGTCGCTGGTGCTGCGGGCCGTGGCCCAGTCGGCCGCCGACGCCGAGCCCCCGGCCGGCGTGCTGACGCTGGAGATGGGCGAGCCGGTGAAGATCATCGACCTGGCCCGCAGGATGATCGAGCTGCAAGGCCTCGTCCCCGGCAAGGACATCGAGATCCGCATCACCGGCCTGCGTCCAGGCGAAAAGCTCACCGAGGCCCTGGTCGACGTCAACGAGACCGCCGCGCCCAAGTCGGCCGGCGTGGTCGAGGCCACCCCGGTGGCGCCGACGCCGCGCATAGACGAGACGACCCTTGCCGCCCTCGAGGCCGCCGCCCTGGCCGGCGACGAGTTCGGCGTACGCGCGCAGCTGTTCGCGCTGGTCGAGCGGCTGCGGTCGACGACGGCGGAGACGGCGGAGGCTTGATCCGCAGAACCTCCCCTGTGGGGGAGGCGGCCGAAGGCCGGCGGGGGGTCGTTCTCAGCTGCCGAAACCTCCGCCGATTTCGCTCACTTCCCCCCACCGATCGCTTCGCGATCACCTCCCCCACAGGGGGAGGCCCCCAAGCCCCTCAATGAAAATCCCGGCTTCGCAGCAGCCGGCCCGACACCTTCTGGCGCACGCGCGGCGCCGGGGCGCCGGGTTCGTCGCGCAGGGTCGACAGCTCCGCCGACAGGTCGGTGAAGCCCTCGGCGACGATGTGGATCACGCCCTCGGCCGCCTGCACCCGACCATGCACCACCAGGAACGAGGCGGTCATCACCACGTTGCGGTCGGCCTCGAAGCGGTCCTTCCAGACGACCGCGTTGGCCACGCCCGTCTCGTCCTCCAGGGTGACGAACACCACGCCCTTGGCCGTGCCCGGCCTCTGGCGGATCAGGACGAGCCCGCCGACCGACACCTTCTGGCCGTTGCGCATGCCCGCCAGCCGGTCGGCGGTGACCGCGCCCATGTCCCGCAGCATCGGCCGGTAGAAGCCGCATGGGTGGGCCTTCAGCGACAGGCTGGTGGTGCGATAGTCCTCGGCCACTTCCTGAGGCTTGCCCATGGCCGGCAGGGCCACCCGATCCTCGAACAGGGGCAGGCCGGCCAGCAGCGGGGCCTGGACCGGCGCCCTGTGCTCGCCCTTCAGCCCCTTGACCGCCCACAGGGCGTCGCGGCGCGACAGGCCCGTGGAGGCGAAGGCGTCGGCCTCGGCCAGCAGTTCCAGCGCCCGCTGCGGCACGCCCCCCTGCGCGAACTCCGCCGGCGTGCGCGCGCCCTCGTCGCGGGCCTTCACCAGGGCCTGGACGTCGACCGCCTTGAGGCCCTTGATCTGGCGCAGGCCCAGGCGAAGGGCCTTCCAGCGCGGGCGGGTCTTTTCGCAGGAGATCTTGCGGGGGTCGCGTCGTGACGGAGGGGGCGAGGGACAGAGCGCCGTGCGCGCCGTCGCCCCCTCCACCGCTTCGCGGTCCCCCTCCCCCGCTGACGCGGGGGAGGAACTGGAAGCCTCCAGCGTACAATCCCAGTCACTGGCCATCACGTCCGGCGGCCGCACCTCAACCCCGTGCTCGCGGGCGTCGCGGACCAGCTGGGACGGCTGGTAGAAGCCCATCGGCTGGGAGTTGATCAGGGCCGCGCAGAACACGTCCGGCCAGGCCCATTTGATCCAGGCCGAGACATAGACCAGCTTGGCGAAGCTGGCCGCGTGGCTTTCCGGAAAGCCGTAGTGGCCAAAGCCCTCGATCTGCTTGAAGCAGCGCTCGGCGAAGTCGCGCTGGTAGCCGCGGCGCACCATGCCCTCGACGAACTTCACCCGGTACTCGGCCGGCGTGCCCAGGTTGCGGAAGGTGGCCATGGCCTTGCGCAGGCCGTCGGCCTCGTCCGGCGTGAACTTGGCCGCCTCGATGGCCAGACTCATGGCCTGTTCCTGGAACAGCGGCACGCCGTAGGTATTGCCAAGGATTTCCTGAAGTTCGTTCTCCGGGCCGTGCTCGGGCGAGGGATGCGGCCAGTCCACCGGCTCGATGCCGTTACGGCGCTTGAGATAGGGATGGACCATGTCGCCCTGGATGGGGCCGGGCCGCACGATCGCCACCTCGATGACCAGGTCGTAGAACCGCCGGGGCCGCAGGCGCGGCAGCATCGACATCTGCGCCCGGCTCTCCACCTGGAACACCCCGATGCTGTCGGCCACGCACAGCATGTCGTAGACGCCCGCCACCTCGGCCGGCACGCCCGCCAGGTCGACGATCGGCTCGCCGTGATCTTCGCGCAGCATGCCGAAGGCCCGCTGGATCGCCGTCAGCATGCCCAGGGCCAGAACGTCGACCTTCATCAGCCCCAGGCTGTCGATGTCGTCCTTGTCCCACTCGATGAAGGTGCGGTCCTTCATCGCCGCATTGCCGATCGGCACGGTCTCGTCCAGCCGCCGCTTGGTCAGCACGAAGCCGCCCACGTGCTGCGACAGATGGCGGGGAAAGCCCATCAGCTCGGTGGCCAGGGCCACGGCGCGGGCGATCTCCGGCGCCTTGGGGTCAAGGCCGGCGTTCCTCAGGTGCTCCTCTGGCAAACCGTCGCCCCAGCTGCCCCAGACGGTGCCGGCCAACAGGCTGGTCACATCCTCGGTCAGTCCCAGGGCCTTGCCGACGTCGCGGATGGCGCTGCGCGGGCGGTAGTGGATCACCGTGCCGCAGATGGCCGCATATTCCCGGCCATAGCGCTGGTAGACGTACTGCATCACCTCCTCGCGCCGCTCGTGCTCGAAGTCGACGTCGATGTCGGGCGGCTCGCCGCGGTTCTCGGAGATGAAGCGTGTGAACAGCAGCCGGTGCTTGGTGGGGTCGATCGCCGTCACCCCCAGGCAGTAGCAGACCGAGGAATTGGCCGCAGACCCCCGCCCCTGGCACAGGATCCCCTGCCCCCGCGCCCAGCCGACGATGTCGTGCACGGTGATGAAGTAGTTGGGGTAGTCCATCTTGGCGATGAGCCGCAGTTCTTCCTTCAGCTGGGCCTCGACCTTGGGCGGAACCCCGGCCGGATAGCGCCAGGCCGCCCCCTGCCAGGTCAGGTCGGTCAGGTGCTGCATCGAGGTCTTGCCCGGCGGCACCGGCTCGTCGGGGTACTCTTCCTCGAGGTGCTTGAGGTCGAAGCCGATGCGCGAAACGATCTCGGTGGTCCGCGCGATCGCCCGGGGCCAGCGCTCGAAAAGGCGCGCCATCTCGGCCGGGGCCTTGATGTGGCGCTCGGCGTTGGCCTCGAGCCGGAAACCGGCCTCCTGGATCGTGCAGTGCTCGCGCACGCAGGTGATCACGTCCTGCAGCGGCCGCCGCTCGGGTCCGTGATAGAGCACGTCGTTGGTGGCGACCATCGGCGCGCCGGCGCCCTCCCCCAGGGCGTCGAGGCGGGCGAGGCGCTTGAGATCCTGGGCGGCGTAGGCGCGGCTGGCCGCCAGCCATACCCGGCCCTTCAGCACGCAGGCTATGCGGGCAAGGTCGGCCTCGAAGGCGGCGTCCAGCTTTTCGGGCGGCACGACCAAGACGAGCTGCCCCTCGCCGTGCTCGACGAAGTCGGCCCACGACAGGACGCACTCGCCCTTGCCCGCCCGCCGCTGGCCCACCGTCAGCAACCGCGTCAGCCGCGCGAAGGCCTCGCGGTCGGAGGGATAGCAGAGCAGGCTCGGCGTGCCGTCGGCGAAGTCGAGGCGACAGCCGGCCAGGGCCCGGACCTTGAGCTTCTTGGCCGCCGTCCAGGCCCGCACCACCCCGGCCAGGCTGTTGCGGTCGACCACGCCCACGGCGGCAAGGCCCAGGGCCTCGGCGGTCAGCATCAGCTCCTCGGCGCGCGAGGCCCCGCGCAGGAACGAGAAGTTGGTGGTGGCCTGGAGCTCGGCGTAGGCGTGGGTCATGGGATCCTCCCCCCGTGGGGGAGGTGTCCGCGCAGCGGACGGAGGGGGGAGCAGCTGATGAGCGTCGACCGCCGCGGACGCTGAAAACGGCCCCCCTCCGGCCCTCCGGGCCACCTCCCCCAGAGGGGGAGGATCTTTTTAGCGCCCGCGTCTCCAGACCCTCCCCCAGAAGGGGGAGGCGGCCCGGAGGGCCGGAGGGGGAAGCGGCTGCTGAGTTCGGCGCGCGTACGAACGTGAGGAATGACTTCCCCCTCCGTCGGCTTCGCCGACACCTCCCCCTTCAGGGGGAGGGTCTTTGAGGCTTCAACCAAACAGGCCATGCAGCCACCACTTCGGCAACGCGTCGTCGCCATAGAGACCCTGGCGGTAGATCCAGAACCGGCCGCCGGCCTCGTCCTCCACCCGGTAATAGTCGCGGATCCGGCCCGGACCCGTGTCGTCGAAGTCGCCGCGCCACCATTCCTGGCCGATGCGCTCAGGCCCCTCGGCGGCGCGCAGGCGGTGATGGCGGCCGCGCCAGGTGAAGCGCAGCGGCGGGTCGTCGGGAAGCTTGGCCATCACCTCGATCGGTTCGGGGCGTTTCAGCAGCCGGGTCGGGCGCGGCAGGTCGGGGTTCCAGGGCCGGGCGTCCGTCGGCGCCGCCAGGGGCGCGGACCGGCCCACGGCGCGCTCGGGCACATGGCTCTCCACCGGGTCGGGCCGCCAGACGCGCCCATCGCCCAGCCGGTTGACCAGCCGGTCGACCAGCGGCGCCAGCGCCTCGGCCGCGTCCAGTTCGGCGTCGATGCGGGCCTGGCCCTGCGCCAGGGCCTCGACCGCGAAGGCGTGGACGGTGATCACGTCGATGCCGAAGCCCGGATCGACGACGTCGAGCCTGGGCGCGACCAGCTTGGCCAGGCGCGCCGCATCGCGCCCTGGCCGCGCCAGGCCGACGGGCACGGCGAAGACCTTGCCGTCCAGGCGGTGATATACGACCTCGAACCGCTTGGCCCCGCGCCCCTCTGCCTCCAGCCGCTTGCAGATCAGGGCCAGCACGTCGGCGGCGACGCGAACCAGATCCTCGGGCGCGCTGATCGGCTCGAAGAAGGCCAGGCGCTCGAACCAGGGGCTGGCCGGGCGCCGGAAGGCCAGGGCTTCGCCGGCCGCGCCCAGGGCCTGGTCCAGCCGCTGGGTGAACGCCAAGCCGAAGCGCTTGGCCATCTGGGCACGCGGCAGGGCGTAGAGCTGGCCCACGCGATGCAGGCCAAGGCGCGGCAGCTGGGCCTGGGCGGCCTCGTCCAGCCGCAGGGCCGCCACCGGCAGGCGCGCCAGGGCCTCGCGCTGGCCGCCGGGCGGAACCACCGCTCGCCCTGATCCGAAGCGCGCCCCTCCAAAGCGAGCGAGGGCCCAGGCCGCGCCGGCGGTGTCGGCGATCGCCCCGCGCGCCGGCACGCCCCAGCGCGACAGGCGCTCCAGCAGGTCGGCCAGCATGGCGTCCTCGCCGCCCCACAGGTGGTCGGTCCCGGTGATGTCGAGCAGCAGGCCGTCGTCGCCGTCGACCGCAACAGCCGGCGAGAACCGCACGCACCAGTCGCAGAGGCTCTCCAGCGCCCGCCGGTCGGCGTCCGGGTCGTGATCGGCGGTGACAAGCTGCGGAACCAGCGCCAGGGCGTCGGCGGCCTTCTGGCCGGCGGAAAGACCCAGCGCCATGGCGGCGGCGTCGACGGCGGCCAGGCGACGGGTTCCGCGTTCGGAGACGAGCAGGGCGAAGGGGGGGTCTGGCTCCACCGGCTGCGCCGGCCCCCTCCGGCCCTCCGGGCCACCTCCCCCAGGGGGGGAGGATCTGGGGCTCGACACCCTCTCCCCCTCAGCCGACGGCGAGAAGGCGTTCGGGTGATGGCGGCGCCAGGTCGTGATCGGCCAGTTCGGACACCACACGGAAAGGATGCGGGCCATGATCGGCCTCCGAATGTTCCAGGATCCACGCTCCCGGGCGTCCGCCACGGCAGCGTTCCAGCGCCACGCGCCAGGCGGGCGGGCCGAGGCCCAGCCCATCCGGCGGCGCGCGCCCCGGCGCGGGCCCCACCCGCCAGCGGCTGAAGGCCGCCGAACCGGTCGCGCCCTTGACCGGTCCGCCATAGGGCCGGCGGTGCAGCACGATCCCGAAGCCCCCCGCCCGCTCGCAGGCCAGTTGCAGCCGGCGGCCAGCCACCAGGTCCGGCGCCTCGGCCTCGCCGATGGCGACCGCGACGCCGGACGTGGCCAGGGCGTCCTCCAGCACGCTCAGCCCCTCGGCCTCGTCACGCACCCGCACCATCACCAGCCGCTCGACCGGAAAGCCCAGGTTCACCAGGCCCGGAACATAGAGGTCCGAGCGCCGCAACACCCAGACCACCGCGCCCTTGGCGGCGCGAGGTCTTGCGAGAAGCGCCACGAAGGCCGCCGTCGCCGCCCCGCTCTCGCCCTCCAGCCCCTCGCCGACCACCTCGTGCCAGCCGGCCCTGGGCAGCCCCCCGCCGGGAAGGCGGGAGTCGATGCGCCAGTCACCGAACGGCAGGACCGGAGTCGGAGTCCGAGTCCCCGCCTCGATGGCGGCGATCCGACCTCTCAGGGCCTCGATACGCGCCTCGCGCGAGCCGGGCATGGCGACCTCCGTTCACATTTTGTTCTGATCCCGATGGAGGCCGGAGTCAAGGTGATCGAGTGTGGCGGGGTGTCACCTGCCGCCCCCCCCCTTTTCCTCCCGTCATTCCCGCCCTTGTGGCGGGAACCCCTGGTTCCATGCGCACGTGAAGTGCAAGCGGATCGCTGGCGATCCGCGCCATCTGCCCTTGCGGCTGAAAGAGAGGTTCCCGCCACAAGGGCGGGAATGACGGGAGTTTGGGAGTGCGTCCCTAAACCCGCTCCACGCGCCGTCCCGCCAGGGCGCTGACCAGGGCCTCGGGAGCGGCGGGCTTGTGCAGCACCGGGCCGTCGTCGAGGCCGGGTTCCTGGTAGCCGGTCAGGTAGACGAAGGGGATGGCCCGCTCGGCCAGCGCCTTGGCCACCGGCGTGACCATGCGGCCGCCGAGGTTCACGTCGAGCACGGCGCGGTCGATCAGGCTGCTCTCGATCAGCTCCAGGGCCTCCTCGACGTCGCCGGCCGGACCGACCACCTGGGCGCCGGCCAGGGCCAGCACGCGGGCCAGCTCCATGGCCACCAGGGCCTCGTCCTCGACCACCAACACCCGCTGGTCCTGCAGGCCGCCGTCGGGCGGGGCGCCGGTCATGGCCGCCGAGCGCTCGCCCCCGCCCGCATGGGGCAGGGCCCCGCGTGAAAGCTCGATGCGGCAATGCAGGCCCTCGGCCCGCCAGTCGTGCGAGACCTGCGCGCCCAGCTGCTTGCCGGCGTTCTGGATCAGGGTGGAACCGAAGCCGCGCCGGGCCGGGGCGATGGTCGTCGGACCGCCGCCCTCGCGCCAGTCGATGACGAGCCGCCCGGCCTCCCAGGTCCAGCGCACTTCCAGCACCCCGCCGGGCGCCGACAACGCCCCGTACTTGCTGGCGTTGGTGGCCAGTTCGTGCACGACCAGGCCCAGCGACTGGGCCGCCTCGGCCCGGATCAGCACAGGCGGGCCGTCCAGCACCACCCGGCTTTCGTGCTCGACGCTGTAGGCTTCCAGCTCCTGCTCCAAGAGGGCCCGTAAGCCCGCGCCGGTCCAGCGGGTGGTCGACAGCAGGCTGTGCGAACGAGCCAAAGAGCCGATACGGCCGCTGAGCGCGGTGACGTACTGGCGTTTGTCGACGAAGGGGGTCAGTTGGACCAGCGACTGCACCACCGCCAGCACGTTCTTGGCCCGGTGGTCGACCTCGCGGATCAGCAGGCGCTCGGTCTCCTCGGCCTGGCGCAGGGCGGCGTCGGCGCGGGCCCGGCCGCTGGCCGCCCAGATCAGCTCGGCCACGTCGCCGACGAAGGCGACCTCGTCGACACCCCAGGTGCGGGCGCATTCCTGGCAGACGAAAAGATACGAGACCAGCCGCCCGGCCTTGACCAGCGGCACGGCCACGAAGGCCCGGATGTCGAGCGCGACATAGGCGTCCAGGCTGTGACGGGTGCGCGTGTCCTCGCGGACGTCGTCGATCACCACCTGCACCCCGGCCCGCAAGTCATCGCTCATCGCCGGGCCGAAATCGTCGAGCACGAACAACGGACCGACCAGGGGCTGCACGCCCTCCCCGCCCCACTCGCCGACGATCTGGGTCGAGACGCCGGCCAGGTCCACCTCGGCATAGCCGGCGCGCTGGGCGCCCAGCTGCGCGGCCAGCACGGCGCAGGCCCTGTCGGCGATGGCGGCGACCTCGCTCTCCTCGCGCAGCTGACGGCCCAGGTCCAGCATCAGGGCCCGCCGCCGCTCGCGCACCAGGAGGCGCGCCAGCTCGGCCTCGGCCCGCTTGCGCGCGGAAATGTCGGTGACCAGCACGTAGTAGCCGAGCACGGCGCCGTCGGGGGCCACGTCCGGTACGTACTTGGCCTCGACATGGCGCAGGCCCGCGGCCTGGTAGGGCACTTCGCCCTCGAAGGTCAGGCTCTGGCCTTCCAGCGCCCCGTCGACATGGTCGCGCACGCGCTCATAGGCGTCCGCGCCCATGACCTCGAGCAGGGACCGGCCCTCGATGTCCTCGCGACGGACGCCGAACCAGGTCTCGTAGGCGCGATTGACGAAGCGATAGCGGCGATCGGCGTCGACATAGCCGATCAGGATCGGCACGGCGTCGGCCATGGTCGCCGAGAAGGTGTCCCGTCGACCGGCGTGAGAGGGCGAAGGGGCGTCGTCGGTCATGGATTACGGCGCTCGTTTCGCGAAGGAGCGGCAGGCTTGCACGCCCACCTCTCAAGGTGGAGTGAGACAAACGGTCGCGCCCCGTCTCTTCGCCGGAGCGCCTTCAGTCCTCCCGTCGGAAGGTGACCACCAGCACGTCGCGCCGCGCCTCCTGCCCGGCTTCGAGCGGCGAGATCGCGGTCACCCCGTGCAGGACGCGATGGTCGTCGATGAACACCGCGTCCCCCGGCTGCGTCAGGGTGAACGAGCCCAGGGCGCGACCGTCCGGGGCGAAGATGTCGGTGACGCCGCTGGCCACATTGTGCCGCTCGACCAGCATAACGATCACCCAGTCGACGCCGTCGCGGTGTGCGCCTTCGGGCGTGGGCAGACCGGCCTCGCCGTCGTGGGCCTCGATGCGGAACTGGTGCAGCTCGACATGCCAGGCCGCGGGCGGGTCGGCGGTCAGCGGGTGGAAGAGCTCCAGTCCCGCCTTCAGCACCGCCCGGGTCGCCGGATGCTCGGCGACGCCTTGCGTCACCGGCTCGAACCACCGCTGCACGCCGCCGTTCAGGGCGTTGTAGTCGCGGCTCTGGTAGTGCGGCTGGTGCGGCTTGCGCGCGATCGTACCGTCGGCCGAAGCCGCGAAGGCCGCGAACCGCCGCCTGCGATAGCGCCCGCCGTCGGCCATGAAGCCGTCGACGCCCAGGTCGTTCCAGCTCTCGGCGAAGAGGTCCCAGTCCGGCAGCCCGCCCAGCAAGGCGCGCATGTCGGCGGCCGGGACGATGGCGAAGCCTTCCGCCTCGATGCTCTTGGAGATCCCGCTCACGCCGGCGCTCCCGGGCGGAAGAACAGCCCGAGCTTCAGCGAACGGGCGATGCGCTCGGCCTTCTGGCCGACGATCGCCGCGCGCGGGGCGTCGAACAGCTCCACGCAGGTGGCGTGGAAGAGGTTCAGCCAGGGGGTGAACATCCACTCCTGGAAGCCCTCGATGCGCTGGTGCACCGCCATCGGCGAGCCCTTGTAGCGCCCTGAGCCTTGCAGCACCGTGGCCCAGAAATCCTTCAGCGTGGCCATGTGATGGGGCCAGGCGTCCTCGGCGATCTGGCCGTTGAACACCGGCCCGATGCGCGGATGGCGGCGGACCTTGGCGTAGAAGGTCTCGACCAGGGCGTCGATCTCGGCGTCGGTGAAGGTCGGTTCTTGGAGGGCGGGCTCGGACATGGGCCCTAGATGGTCCCAAGCGGCCCGCCAGCCAAGCTAGGGAACAGTACCTAAGCGGAAAAATGGGAGGCGAACCTCGTCCTTCGACAGGCTCAGGATGAGGTTCTACTGCACGTCCTGTGAAATGGTCCTCACCCTGAGCCCGTCAAAGGGCGAGGACCACGCACGCCTTTAGGCCTTGCCCGTCACGCCCTGCTGGGGCGCATTGCCCTGCAGGCTCCAATCGCCGGCCTTGGCTTCCGGACCGCGATCCAGGCGCAGGTTGTTCTGCACGTTGTCGACGCCCGAGACGCTCTCAGCCAACAGCTCGGCCCGGCGCTTGTCGTCGCGGGCGTGGACCGTCCCGCTCAGAGTGACCTCGCCGTCCTTGACCGCCACCTCGATGGACGAGGCGTCCAGCCAGCCGTCGTCGGTCAGCCGGTCGCTGACGTCCTCGCGGATGCGCTCGTCCGAACGGCGATAGCCCTTGGGACCCCGGCCGCGATGGTCGGCGCGGATGGCCGCGTCGTGCTCGCGGCGGCGCTGGGCGTCGTGGTCGCCCATCCAGGCGGAGACCTCGTCGCGGGCCCGCTCGAACCAGCCGCGATCCTCGTCGTGGCGGTCGCGCGGATGGCGGGCATAGGCCCAGTGCTCACGGTCTTGGCGCCCCCGCCCCGGACCGTCGGTGTAGTAGTTGCGTTCGCGCTCGTGACGGCGGTCGAAATAGGCCCGGTCGCCATAGTCGGGCGCCTCGCCGCGATAGCCGCCCCCGCCGTAGTCGGCCGTGGAGCCGCCGAAGTCGAAGCCGCCGACCTGGCCGTAATCGCCCGGCGCCCGATAGCCCCGGCCCGAGGCGTAGTCCGAACCCGAGCGGATCGAGCCATAGCCGATGTCGCCGCCCTGGCTGATCGCCCGGCGCAGCTCGGCGCTTCCCGAGCGGCGACGCGGCTCGCCGTAGCTGCGCTGCTCGCGGGCGGCGTAGCGGTCGCGCCAGTCGGGATCCTGGGCGTAGCGATCCTGGCGGCGCCCATCAGCGCGCGAGGCGTCGTAGCCGTAGCCGCGCTCGTCGTCGAAATCTCGGTCGCGGTCGATTTCGAAGCGGCCTTCACGGTCGTTCCAGCGGGACTCGGGCATCAGTCTTCTCCGTGGCTCTCATGTGGCGTCGGGACGCGTCGAGGCGTCCCACGGGCTGAGAACGGAGGGGCCGAAAGGCCTGTTCCTAATGCGACGCTTCTTTGCACCCGCGCCCAGCTACTTGTGGAAGACGCAGGGATAAGTCCCACGCCCCCTGTAGTTTGTCGGTGAGCAAGGCGTGCCTTCGCGCGCGGAGGAGCTTATGTTGGCGCCCTAACGCCATGCGCTTCGACGACCGCTTCCTTGAAGAACTGAAGTCCCGCCTTCGCCCCTCCGACGTGGTCGGAAAGACGGTGAAGCTGCGGCGGCAGGGTCGCGAGTACGCGGGGCTGTCGCCCTTCACCAAGGAAAAGAGCCCGTCGTTCTTCGTCAATGACGACAAGGGCTTCTACCACTGCTTCTCCAGCGGCAAGCACGGCGACATCATCAGCTTCCTGCAGGAGACCGAGCGCCTCACCTTCTCCGAGGCGGTCGAACGGCTGGCCGCCGAGGCCGGCATGTCCCTGCCCGAGCCCGACGCCCGCGCCGCCCAGGACGACCGCAAGCGCGCGGGTCTGGGCGACTGGATGGAGCTGGCCGCGGCCTGGTTCGAGGCCGAGTTGCGCCGCCCGGTGGGCAAGGACGCCCGCGCCTATCTCGACCGCCGCGCCCTGCCCGAAGACCAGTGGACGCGCTTTCGCATCGGTTTCGCCCCCAACGGCCGCACGGCGCTGAAGGACTATCTGGTCGCCAAGGGCGCTAAGCCCGGCGACCTGGTCGAGGCGGGCCTGCTGATCGCGCCCGAGGACGGCGGCGCGCCCTACGACCGCTTCCGCGACCGGATCATGTTTCCGATCACCGACACGCGCGGCAAGGTCGTCTCGTTCGGCGGCCGGGCCATGGATCCCAACGCCCGCGCCAAGTACCTGAACGGTCCCGAGACCAGCCTCTTCCACAAGAGCCGGGTGCTCTACGGCCTCTACGACGCCCGCAAGATCCTGCATGCGGCCCAAGCGGCGGCTCCCAACGAGCAGACCCCGCTGCTGGTGGTCGAAGGCTATATGGACGTCGTGGCCTGCCAGCGGGCGAACCTTTCGGCCGTGGCGGCCATGGGCACGGCCCTGACCGAAGAGCAGATGGAGGCGCTGTGGCGCCTGCATCCCGAGCCGACGCTGTGCTTCGACGGCGACAAGGCCGGCCAGCGCGCCGCCAGCCGCGCCATCGACCGCGCCCTGCCCCTGCTCAAGCCCGGCCGTTCGTTCCGCTTCTCGATCGTCAGCGGCGGCAAGGATCCCGACGACGTGCTGCGCGAGCAGGGCCCGGCGGCGCTGAAGGCCCAGGTCACCCAGACCACCCCCTTCGTCGAGGCGCTGTTCGTGCGCGAGCGCGACCTGGAGCCGCTGGACACGCCCGAGCGCAAGGCGGGCCTCAAGCAGCGCCTGCGCGCGGCGGCCGGCACGATCGCCGACAAGGACCTGGCCAGCGCCTACAAGGACGATCTCTACGCCAAGCTCGACGTCCTGTTCCCCAAACCGGCCTATGGCGGCGGCGGGCAAGGCGCCTATGGCGAGGGGCGCCCGTTCACCCCGCGCGGCGGCGGTGGCGGCGGCTGGAAAGGCCGCGAGCGCGGTCCGCCCGATCCTGGCATCCGCGGCGTCGCGCGCGAGCAGATCGGCCGTCGACTGAACCCCTTCCACGCGGCCGTGGCCATCGCGGCCGTCGACCATCCGGGCTGGGCGCGCCCCTATGACGAGGCGCTGGAGCGGATCGGCTTTGGCGAAGCGCGCCTCAAGGGCCTGGCCCACGAGATCTTCGAGGCGCTGATCGACGATATCAGCGAGGACACGCCGTTCCGCGACATCCTGGTCCGCAAGGGCCGGGGCGAGGAACTGGCCGAACTCGACCGACTGGCCCAGACCCTCAAGCCGCCGTTCCTCGATCCCAAGATGGAGCGCGAGCGGGCCCGCGCCCTGTGGGCCGCCTGCTACGAGGCCATCGTCGAGGTCGGCGACGCCCAGCGCGCCCTCAAGGCCATGCGCGAGGAAGCGGTCACCGCCGCCAGCCTCACCGCCACCCGCGACCTGCGCGACCGCATCGCCATCCTCGAACGCCAGATCAGCAACCTGGAATTCTGGCAGCCCGCGCACTGAGAAACCTCCCCAGGAGGGGGAGGCGATCGCGCAGCGATCGGTGGGGGGAGAAACTGCAAAACCGGCCACCGCCCCGAAAGCTGAAACCGTCCCCCCACCGGCCTTCGGCCGCCTCTCCCAGGAGGGGGAGGTTCACCGACCAAGATCCCCCCCCCCTGAAGGGGGAGTTGCCCCGAAGGGCCGGAGGGGGAAGTGTCTGATGACCTCAGCACATCCCCCAACGTCAGCAGTCCCTCCCCCCCTCAGTCGCTTCGCGACAGCTCCCCCTCAGGGAGAGCATCTTTGGGGACCCACGCCCTTCACTGCCGCGCTTTCCCCCGCTAACAACGCCGCCATGCGCATCGTCGTCGTCGGAGCCTACGGGCTGATCGGATCCTACGTGACCGCCCGCCTGCTGGCCGACGGCCATGCGGTGGTCGGGGTGGGCCGCGACCTGACCCAAGCGCGCCGGCGGTTCCCGAGCGTCGACTGGCGCGCCGCCGACCTGCGCACCGCCGGCGCCGCCGACTGGACCGCACTGCTGACCGGCGCCGACGCCGTGGTCAATTGCGCCGGCGCGTTGCAGGACGGCCCGCGCGACGACCTGCAGGCCGTTCACGCCCAGGCCGTCGCCCGCCTGGTCGAGGCCTGCCAGGCGACCGGCGCGCGGCTCGTCCACATCTCGGCCGCCGGGGTCGCGCCCGGTCGCGTCGATCCGTTCGGCGCCACCAAGCAGGCGGCCGAAAGCCTGATCGCGCAAAGCGCCATCGACTGGATCATCCTGAGGCCCGGCCTGGTGATCGCGCCGGCGGCCTATGGCGGCACGGCGCTGCTGCGGGCCCTGGCGGCGTTCCCGCTGGCGATCCCCGCCGTGCATGCCCAGGCCCGCGTCCAGGTTGTCGCCGCCGAGGATGTCGCCGCCGCCGTGGCGACGGCGATCCGCCCCGAGACCGCGCCCGGCCAGAGCCTCGACCTCGTCCATGCCGAGCCAATCGCCCTCGCCGACCTGCTGGTCCGGCTGCGCGGCTGGCTGGGCCTTGCGCCCGCCCCCGTCGTCGCCCTGCCGCCCGCCGTGGCGGCGATCCCGGCCAAGGCCGCCGACGCCCTGGCCTTCCTCGGCTGGCGCAGCCCGATGCGCAGCACCGCCCTCCAGCAGCTGCGCCTGGGCGTGGCCGGCGAGGCCGCGCACGCCGAACGGCTGGGCCTCGTCCCCCATTCGCTCGACCAGATCCTGGCCGCCATGCCGTCGGGCGTGCAGGAGCGCTGGTTCGCCAAGGCCTGGCTGGCCAAGCCGCTGATCCTGGCGACGCTCTGCGCCTTCTGGCTGGTCTCGGGCCTGATCGGG
The DNA here is from genome assembly GCF_002858925.1 of Caulobacter zeae. GTDB lineage: Bacteria > Pseudomonadota > Alphaproteobacteria > Caulobacterales > Caulobacteraceae > Caulobacter > Caulobacter zeae. The sequence continues at coordinate 126,610 of NZ_PJRS01000040.1, read as the reverse complement.
ATCACGGTGAGCCGGGACGCCGCCGTCGCCCTGCTGACCAGCGCCGACATGCCGCAGCCCTTGGCCCAGGCCTTGGTGGTCGGCGGCGGGATCGTCGACATCGCCCTGGCGCTGATGGTCGCCCACCGCCGCACCGCGCGCCTGGCCCTGCTGGGCATGATCGCCGTCACCGCCGGCTATCTGGCCGGCGGCGCGATCGTGCGGCCAGACCTGTGGCTCGACCCGCTGGGCCCGCTGGTCAAGAGCATTCCCGCCGCCATGCTGGCGATCGCCGCCCTCGCTCTGCTGGACGAACGCTGATGGACCTCTATCTCCTGCTGAAGGCCGCCCACGTGGTGGGCGCCACGGTGCTGCTGGGCACGGGCGCCGGCATCGCCTTCTTCATGCTGATGGCCCACCGCACCGGTCAGCCGGCCCTGATCGCCCACACCGCCCGGGTGGTGGTGATCGCCGACACCGTGTTCACCGCCAGCGCCGTCATCGTCCAGCCGATCACCGGCGCGGCCCTGGCCCATGTGGTCGGCTATCCGCTCTTCAGCGGCTGGATCGGGCTGAGCCTGGTGCTCTACGTCGTCACCGGCCTGTGCTGGCTGCCCGTGGTGTGGATCCAGATCCGCCTGCGCGACCTGGCCGACGCCGCCGCCAAGGCCGGCGAGCCCCTGCCCGAGCGCTACCACCGCCTGTTCCGCGCCTGGTTCGTGCTAGGCTTCCCCGCCTTCGCCGCCGTGCTGGCCATCGTCTGGCTGATGCTGGCCAAGCCGAGCTTCTGAGCATGACCGCCTATTCCAAAGACGATGTCGCCCGCCTCGCCGAACGGCTGCTGGATCGCAGCCTGCCCAAGGCGCAGTGGACCCACGCCGCCCACCTGACGGCCACCCTGCGTCTGGTGCGCACCCGCGATGAGGGCCTGGAGCGCGACCTGCCGGGAATCATCCGCGCCTACAACGAAGCCGTCGGCGGGGTGAACGACGACGCCAGCGGCTATCACGAGACCATCACCCAGGCCTATCTGGCCGCCATCCGGGGCTTCGTCGCCGCCCTGCCGGCCGATCTCGACGACGGCGAAGCGGCCGCCCGCCTGCTGGCCACGCCGCTGGGCGACAAGGCCTGGCCGCTGGGCTTCTGGTCGCGCGAGCGGCTGTTCAGCGTCGAGGCGCGTCGCGGCTGGATGGAGCCGGACCTGGCCGCCCTGGACCACGCGCCGCCGGACGCCGTGCGATGACCCTGATCATCACCCTGGCCCTGCTGGCCGCTAACCTGTTCTGCTTCCTGCTGTTCGCCCACGACAAGGCCGCCGCCGTGCGTGGCGAGCGGCGGGTGCCCGAGCGCGTGCTGCTGCTGTCGGCGGCGATGTGCGCCGCGCCCGGCGCGCTGATGGCCCAGCGCTGGCTGCGCCACAAGACCCGCAAGCAGCCGTTCGGGACCTGGCTGATCCTGATCGCCTTCGCCCAGGCCTGCGCCGTCGCCGGCCTCGTCGTCCTGGCCTATCGAGCCCCATGACCCAGCGCCTTCTCACCCTTCTTCGCGGCAAGACCCCCATCCGCCCGCTCGACGCGCTGAAGGGCGGCGGCGGCGCGCTGCTGGGCCTGCTGTTCGCGGGCCTCTTGGGACGCTTCGCGGTCGGCGGCGGCGACTGGCTGCATCCGCTGCTGGTCGCGCCGATCGGGGCCTCGGCGGTGCTGATCTTCGCCGTCCCCGCCAGCCCCCTGGCCCAGCCGCGCGGCGTGATCGGCGGCAATGTCGTCTCGGCCTTCATCGGCATAACCGTGGCCATGCTGCTGCCGAACCAGCCGCTGGTCGCAGCCCCGCTGGCGGTGGGCCTGGCGATCGCGGTGATGATCCTGCTGGGCTGCCTGCACCCGCCCGGCGGCGCGGTGGCCCTGATCACCGTCATCGGCGGACCGGCCGTGACCAAGGCCGGCTATCTCTTCGCGCTCAATCCGGTGGCCGTGGATTCGGTGCTGCTGGTCGCCGCCGGCATGGCCTGGAACCGGCTGGTCGGCCGCTCCTATCCGCACAGGGCTCCCGCGCCGCCGCCCAGCCCGCACGGCACGGCCGATCCCCTGCCCGCCTCGCGCATCGGCTATGACGCCGGCGACCTGGACAAGGCCCTGGCCCGCTACGGCGAGCTGCTCGACGTCAGCCGCGAGGACCTCGACGCCCTGTTCCGCGAGGTCGAGATCCAGGCCCACCAGCGTCTGCACTCGCAGATCCGCTGCGGCGAGGTGATGTCGCGCGACGTCATCCGCCTGGACCGCGCCCAGTCGGCCGAAAGCGCCCTGGCCTTCCTGCAGAGCCACGACCTGCGCGCCGCCCCAGTGGTGGACGAGGACGGCCGCGTCATCGGCATGGCCCGGCGGGCCGAACTACAGGCCAACCGCCGCCGCACCGTCGAGGCCGCGCTCGATCCGTTCGTCCACCGGGTGCGCGAGGGCACCCCGATCGCCGCCCTGCTGCCGATCCTCTCCAGCGGCCAGACCCACGAGGCCATGGTCGTCGATAGCGACCGCCGGCTGGTGGGGGTGATCACCCAGACCGACCTGATCGCCGTGCTGTATCGCGCCCACATCGTCGAGAGCGTGCTGTGACAAGGCTTGACTGACGCGCGCGTCGCCGCGCCATGCTGAGGCAAATCCATAGGGGAAACGCCATGCTCGTCGTCCACCACCTGAACAACTCGCGCAGCCAGCGCGTGCTGTGGCTGCTGGAGGAATTGGGCGTCCCCTACGAGGTCAGGCGCTACGAGCGCGACGCCAAGACCATGCTGGCCCCGCCCGAGCTGCTGGCCATCCACCCGCTGGGCAAGTCGCCGGTGATCACCGACGGCGACAAGACCATCGCCGAGACCGGCGCCATCATCGAATACATCCTCGACGCCTACGGGAACGGCCGCCTGATTCCGCCGGCCGGCACGCCCGAGCGCCTCCGCTTCACCTATTGGCTGCACTACGCCGAGGGCTCGGCCATGACGCCGCTGCTGCTGAAGCTGGTCTTCACCGCCCTGCCCGCCCGCGCGCCGGGCCTGCTGAAGGGCCTGGTCAAGGCCATCGCCGCCAAGGCCCAGTCGGGGTTCGTCGATCCGCAGCTGAAGAGCCATATCGACTACTGGAACGGCGAGCTGTCCAAGTCCGAATGGTTCGCCGGGCCGGAGTTCACCGCCGCCGACGTGATCATGAGCTTCCCGCTGGAGGCGGCCGTGTCGCGCGCCGGGGCCGGTTCGCGCCCCAAGGTGAAGGCCTTCCTCGACCGCATCCACGCCCGCCCGGCCTATCGCGCCGCCCTCCAGCGCGGCGGCGAGTACGCCTACGCCGACTAGGAAGAAACCCTGCAACTCACGGCCGAGCCTGCGCCTGCGACACGGCGACGCTCGGCCGCGATCTTAAGACTTCACACACCACGGATGCGCAAAACCTCTCCCTAGAAGCCGCCAGTCCATGGCTAAGCTTGCCCGGAGATCAAGGTTGTCCCTGTCGCGTGTTCGAACCTGGCGTGATCTGCTTCACGCTCTCGGTCGGACACTGGCCGCAACCTCCGCGATCATCGTCACTCTACTGGCCGTAACGTTGTCCAGCTCCTCGCCGCGCGACCCTGGACGCGTCGCCGCCGTGTTCCCGCCCTGGTGGACCCCCGCCCGCGCCGCCGGCGCCGCCACCTCGGCGGGCGACATATCCGGCGCCGGCGCGGTTCCCTTCATCCTGGTCCTGCGCGGCGACCCGGCCACGCTGGGCGGCCGCCTGCGCGCCGCCGGCGCCCTCGTCCTGCTCGATCCCGACGCCGCCGGCGTCTGCGCCAAGACCGTCCTGGAGCCCCGTCCATGAGCACGAAGCCCTCGAATCTCGACGCGCAGCGCCGCTCCGGCGGCCGGCTGATCCTGCTGCTGACCACCCTGATGGCCCCGATCGTCGTCGCCGCCCGCTTCCTGGTCGGCGAACCGGTGCTCGGCATGGCCGTCGCCACGGTCATGGTCACGGCCCTGGCGGCCGGCGCCGTCCTGCACCGGGGCGAGACCGCCACGGGCCGCATCCTGTCGGGCGTGGCGCTGATGGCCCAGGTCTCGCTGCTGGTCGCCGCCCTGGGCGGCCACGACTGGCAGATCGACATGCACATGGCGTATTTCGCGGCCCTGGCCCTGCTGGTGGTCTATTGCGACTGGACCGTCATCGCCGCCGCCGCCGCCACGGTCGCGGTGCACCACCTGGCGCTCAGCTACCTGCTGCCCACCGCCGTGTTCCCCGGCTCGGCGAGCCTGGGCCGGGTGCTGGTCCACGCCGTCATCCTGATCGTCGAGGCCGGCGCCCTGATCGCCGCGACCTTCAGCATCCACCGCGTCATCGGCCTGGCCGAGCGGGCCCGGGCCAAGGCCGAGGCCGCCATGCAGGAGGCCCGCGAGGCCGACGCCGCCGCCGACAGCGCCCGCCGTTCGGAAGAGGAAGGCCGCATCGCCCACGCCGCCGTGCAGGCCGCCGCCGAGCGCCAGCGCGCCGACATGGTCGACGCCCTCGCCGCCAGCCTGTCGCGCCTGGCCAAGGGCGACCTGTCGGTGCGCCTGATCGAGGAGTTCTCCGAGTCGTACGAGCAGCTGCGCGCCGACTTCAACCAGGCGGCCGGCAAGCTGGCCGGGGCCCTGGCCATCATCGACGAGCGCGCCTCGGGCGTGCGCCACGGCTCCGACCAGATCGCCGACGCCGCCGCCAACCTGTCGCGCCGCACCGAGCAGCAGGCCGCCAACCTGGCCGAGACCGCCAGCGCCATGGACGAGATCACCGCCACGGTCGGACAGACGGCCGACGGCGCCCGCAAGGCCGCCGCCGTCGTGGCCCGGGCTCGCGACGACGCCCGCCGCTCGGGCGAGGTGGTCGGCGAGGCGGTCGACGCCATGGGCGCGATCGAGACCTCGGCCACCCAGATCTCGCGCATCATCGGGGTGATCGACGAGATCGCCTTCCAGACCAACCTCCTGGCCCTGAACGCCGGGGTCGAGGCCGCCCGCGCGGGCGAGGCCGGCAAGGGTTTCGCCGTGGTCGCTTCGGAAGTTCGGGCCCTGGCCCAGCGCTCGGCCGAGGCCGCCAAGGAGATCAAGCAGCTGATCACCACCTCCACCCGCCAGGTCGGCGAGGGCGTAGAACTGGTCGGCCGCACCGGCGAGGCGCTGGACCGCATCGTCCTGCAGATCGCCGAGATCGACGGCCTGGTCTCCGAGATCGCCGCCAGCGCCCAACACCAGGCCCAGGGCCTGACGCAGGTGAACACGGCGGTGAATCAGATGGACCAGGTTCTGCAGCAGAACGCGGGCCTGGTGGAGGAGACCGCCGCGGCGACCCATGCGCTGAACGACGACGCCGGCGAGCTGGCCCGACTGGTCGGCCAGTTCCAACTGCCGGCAGACCGCTTGGCGGGAACTGCGACGCGCGGTTCGCGACGGGCCTGAGGACCGGGCGCCTTCGTCAGCTTGGCCACGCAACCCTTAGGGCGCGTGAGGCTTGCTTATCCGGAATGCGGCGCCTATCCTCTCAGCCCCCGGTCGCGATCGCCAGCGACTGGAAGTCTTCCTCCCTTAGGGCGAACCGAGCTAAAATCCACAATGGAAAAAGTGCCGATGACCGTCGTGGGTTATCAAACCCTCGACGAAGAACTGAAGCGTTTGAAGACGATCGAACGGCCCGCCGTGATCGCCGCGATCGCCGAGGCGCGCTCGCACGGCGACCTCTCGGAAAACGCCGAATATCACGCCGCCAAGGAACGCCAGGGCTGGATCGAAGGCCAGATCGCCGAGATCGAGGACAAGATCGCTCGCGCCCAGGTCATCGACGTCTCGAAGCTCTCCGGCTCGCAGGTGAAGTTCGGCGCCACGGTCAGCGTGGTCGACGAGGACACCGAAGAAGAGGCTCGCTACCAGATCGTGGGCGACCACGAGGCCGACGTGAAGTCGGGCCGCATCTCGCTGAGCTCGCCGCTGTCGCGCGCCATGATCGGCAAGGAAGTCGGCGAGGTGGTCGAGGTCAACACGCCCGGCGGCGTGAAGGCCTACGAGATCCTCAAGGTCGAGTGGGTCTAGGGGTCAGCCCCAAACCCGCCATGAAGTTCGGCCAATCGCCGCGGAGTCGCCTGTTCAGGGTGGTTCCGCGGCGTTCGCCGTTTTGAGGGCTGGAGCGATGAGCGCCAATCAGACGCCAGGTTCCGAACCGCTGACCATCTGGGCCGTCTCGGACGGTCGCGCCGGCATCGAGGCCCAGGCTGTAGGCCTAGCCGAGGCCATCGCGCGCAAGCGCCCCGCCAGGATCGTCGTCAAGCGCGTGGGCTGGAAGGGGCGCACCGGCCGCCTGCCCTGGTGGCTGGCCTGGCTGCCGCGCCGCTGGCTGACGCCCGAGAGCGAGATCACCCCGCCCTGGCCCGACCTGTGGGTCGCCGCCGGCCGCGCCACCCTGCCCCTGTCGATCCGCCTGAAGAAATGGTCGAGCGGCAAGACCTATGTGGTGCAGATCCAGGATCCGCGCGTCCCGGCCCACATGTTCGACCTGGTGATCCCGCCCAAGCACGACCGCCTGACCGGCGACAACGTCGTGCCGATCACCGGCTCGCCGCATCGCGTCAGCCAGGGCCGCCTCGACGCCGAATACGAGAAGTTCAAGGACGCCATCGAGGCCCTGCCCCGCCCGCGCGTGGCGGTGCTGCTGGGCGGCAAGTCCAAGGCCTTCGACCTGCCGGTGGAACGCGCCGCCCAGATGGCGCACGAGATTCAGCTGCCTCTGGAGCAGGAAGGCGGCAGCCTGCTGATGACCTTCTCGCGCCGCACGCCCGAGCCGGCCCGCGCCCTGCTGGCCGCCCGCCTGCGCGACGTGCCCGGCATCATCTGGGACGGCGAAGGCCCCAACCCCTACTTCGCCTTCCTGGCCGCGGCCGACTACATCCTCGTCACCGAGGACTCGACCAACATGGCCACCGAGGCGGCCTCGACCGGCAAGCCGGTGTTCATCCTCAAGATGGAAGGCCAGAGCGTGAAGTTCCGGCTCTTCCACGAAGAGCTCGAGCGCCAGGGCGCGGCCCGTCCCTATGGCGGCGCCTTCCACGGCTGGACCTACGAGCCGGTGGACGAGACCGGCCGCGCCGCCGCCGAGGTCCTGGCCCGGATGGACGCCCGCAAGGCCGCGCTCTAGCCTGACCGGATGATCCTCGCCGTCCTGCAAGCCCGCATGAGCTCCACCCGCCTGCCGGGCAAGGTGCTGATGCCGATCGTCCGCGCGCCGATGATCATCCGCCAGATCGAACGCGTCGCCCGCTCGCGCCGCATCGACAAACTGGTGGTGGCCACCAGCACCGATCCGCTGGACGACGCCATCGAGGCGGCCGTGCGCCGCGACGGGATCGCCGTGCATCGCGGCCCGCTGGACAACGTGCTCGAACGCTTCGTCGGCGCGCTGGACGCCCATCCGGCCGAGCACGTGGTGCGCCTGACCGCCGACTGCCCGCTGGCCGATCCGGCGGTGATCGACGCGACCATCGACCTGCACCTGTCGTCGCGCGCCGACTACACCAGCAACAGCCCCGAGGGCGCGGCCTATCCTAAGGGCCTCGACGTCGAGGTGATCACCGCCGCGGGCCTGCGCCGCGCGGCCGCGCTGGCGAACAGCCCCGAGGCCCGCGAGCACGTCACCTGGGACGTCTGGAACAATCCCGACCGCTGGAACCTGGCCTGGCTGCCGGACGCCCCCGGCGAGGGCGCGGTGCGCTGGACGGTCGACCGGCCCGACGACTACGCCTTCGTGGCGGCGGTCTATGACGCGCTCTATCCGGCCAACCGCGCCTTCACCTCCGACGACGTGCGGGCCTTCGTGAGAAGCCGGGAAGACCTGCTGAACTACGGCGGCGACCGGCGGGCGTAGAGCCGGGTGCGACAATCGCGCCGCATCCCTTAAGGACAGGGTTAACAAAGTATTCGGCAAAGCGGCCCCAGGCTGCTGCCGCGACCGCTCCACCGGTTCGCGCCAGCTTTTGAGGGGCCTCCGGTTCGGGGGCGGACGGACATGCGCGCCCTGCCCGACATCCGGGGTCTGAAGTACCCCGACGAGTTCATCGCCCGCCACTTCTTCAAGCGCGGCCTGCACCAGCGCGCCGGCAAGGTGGTCGAACTGGGCGGCGGCACGGGCAACAACCTGTCGCTCTACGCCGCCTATGGCTGGACCCTGGTCAATGTCGACTATTCGGCCGCGGCGCTGGAAGACGCCCGCTGGAACCTGGGCGAGGCCGCGACCCTGATCCAGGCCGACCTGTCGCTGGGCCTGCCCGACGGGATCGAGGGACCGATCGACGTCCTGCTGATCCCCAACCTGCTCTGCTACCTGACCAACGCCCAGGCCCACCGGGTTCTGACCGCCGTGCGCGAGAAGCTTGCGCCGAACGCCGAGGTGTTCGTCCGCACGCGCCTCGTGGACGACTATCGCTACGGCCGGGGCGTCGCCGAGGAGCCCGACGGCTTCCGCCTGGCCACGCCCGAGACCGGCGAAGAAGGCCTCTTCAACCTGTTCTACACTGAGGCGGGCCTCGTGAACCGCCTGCGCGACGAACTGGGCCTGCGTGAGCCCGACGTCTTCCGCGTCTGCTTCGACAACCTGCAGGCCGGCGTGCGCGTGCCCAGCAACAGCGATCTCGTCGTCTGGGGGACCGCCTCGTGAGCGGCCGCATCCGCATCGTCGGCGGCGGCCTGACCGGGATCATGGCCGCCTTCGAAGCCCATCGCCTGGGCTGGCGCAACATCGAGCTGCACGAACGCTTCGACGCCCTCGGCGGCGTGGCCCGCCCCAAGGTCGTCAGCGGCGCCGAGATGCGCGACGGCTGCGTCTATTTCGGCCCCCAGGGCGACGCCCTGGTCGAACGCCTGAAGGCGCAGGGCGCGGCCTTCGAGACCTTCGACAACCGCTTCGGCTCGCTCAGCCTCGACGGCGCGGGCAAGCGGGTCTTCACCTGGGACTTCGGCGGCCCGGCCGTCGACTGCGCCAGCCTGCGCATCGCCCGTCCCGCCGGCGACAGCCTGGCCGACCGCATCGCCGCCTATCCCTCGCCCATCGCCGAGACCCTGGCCGAATACTGCCGCTGGCACCTGAGCGCCGACCTTGCCGCCGTGCACGGCGACGCGGCCATCCCGCTGGCCATCAACCGGGTCTATCCGGCGAGCGCCGAGACTCCGGCCCTGGTCGCCCTGAAGGCCTCGAACGAATGGGCCGACGAGCTGTACGGCGTGCCGCGCGGCCTCTCGGGCCGCACCGCCAACGTCACCGCCAGCCTGCCGGCGGGCGGCTTCACCGCCCTGTTCGAGACCTGCCGCCGGTCGCTGGAGACCCTGGGCGTCGACATCCGCTTCGAAAGCCTGATCTCGCCCCGCCAGGTGATGGCCGAGCACGCGGCGGGCGACACCGTCGTCTGGGCAGCCAATCCGACGCCGCTGTTCAAGCCGATGGGCCTTTCGACGCCTTCGCTGGTGAAGAAGAGCTTCTTCACCTACGTTTTCGAGGCGGATTTCGACGGCCCCTGCCCGGTCTACGTCCAGAACTTCACGGCCAAGGGCGACTGCTTCCGGGCCTATCTGTACGAAAGCGGCGGCAAGACCCTGGTGGTGGCCGAGTGCGTGCGCGAAGCCGACCTGCGCGCCCTGCCCGGCGAGATCCGCGGCCTGCTGTCGGGCTTCGGGTCGCTGAAAACCGGCGCCCTGCTGCACTCGGGCGCCCAGCCGCGCTGGATCTATCACTCGCGCGACGCCATCGCCGGCCTTGGCCAGCTGCGCACGAAGCTGACCGAGCGTTTCAGCGCCGCCTTCGTCTGCGGGGCCTGGGAGCCCTACGGCAAGAGCGCCAAGCTGGCCGAGGTCGACGCCGCCCTCGCCCAGGCCTGGACCGCCCCCGCCGCCGGCGGCCTGGCCCTGACCGGATGAGCGTCGCCTCGCCTCTGAAGACGGCGGCGATCATGCAGCCGACCTATCTGCCCTATCTGGGCTATTTCCAACTGATGGCGGCCAGCGACGTCTTCGTGTTCCTCGACGACGTGCAGTTCGCCCGCCGCTCGTGGCAGTCGCGCAACCGGATCCTCACCGCCCAGGGCGAACTGATGCTGACGGTTCCGGTCAGGAAGCACGACCGCGACACGCCGATCCACGCCATCCGAATCGACGACGGCCAGCCCTGGCGCGACAAGCACCTGGCCGCCATCCGCCACGCCTATGGCAAGCGCCCGTTCTTCGCCGAGGGCTTCGCCTTCGTGTCCGAGCAACTGGCCCGCGAGCCCGACGGCGCCCTGGCCGACCTGACCTGCGGCCTGGCCCAGGCTGCGGCCGAACGGATCGGGATCCAGACCCGCTTCATCCGCGCCTCGAGCCTGAACGCCGCCGGCGCCCGCTCCGACCACCTGCTGGCCATCTGCCGCGCGGTGGAGGCCGAGGCCTACATCTCGCCGACCGGCTCGGCCGACTACATGGAAGAGGACGGCGTCTTCGCCGCCGCCGGCTTCCCCGTCCGCTTCAAGCCCTGCTATCTGGCGGAGTACCCGCAGGGCCGGCCCGAGTTCACGCCCTATATGAGCTTCGTCGACGCCCTGATGAACGTCGGCTGGAGCGGCCTGAAGGCGCTGGTGGCGGCCTAGCCGGCCACCATGTCCCAGGCCAGCGGCTCGCCTCGGGTCAGAGCGCGGGCGGCGGGACGGCCCAGCACCTTGTCGAGATCGGCCGGCGGCAGGCCGTTGCCCGGGCGCACCGAGCGGACGTTGTCGCGCGTCAGGATTGCGCCAGCCGGCACGTCGGCGGTGACGTAGAGCGAGCGGCGGAACAGCAAGGACCCCTGCTCGGAGCCCAGCACGTCGTAGTGGGCGCGGCCCAGCGAGGCCCAGGCGTTCCTGGTGTCGTCGACCAGGGCCTTGAATTCGGCCGGCTCCAGGCTGAAGGCGGCGTCGGGGCCGCCGTCGGCGCGGGCCAGGGTGAAGTGCTTCTCGACCGCGCAGGCGCCGACCGACACCGCCGCTACAGAGGCGGCCGTGCCCGGCGTGTGGTCCGACAGGCCGATCGGGCAGCCGAAGCGGGCGGCCATGTCGGCCACAGTCCGCACGTTGGCGTCGGCGAAGGTGGCCGGATAGCTGGACACGCAATGCAGCAGCAGCACGCCCGGCGCGCCGGCTTCCAGCGCGGTGCTGCGGGCGGTCTCGATCTCGGCCAGGTTGGCCATGCCGGTCGAGATGATCAGCGGCTTTCCTTGCGCGGCCGCATAGCGGATCAGCGGCAGGTCGACGGCCTCGAACGAGGCGATCTTGTAGGCCGGGGCGTCGAGGCCGGCCAGCAGGTCGACCGCCGTCTCGTCGAACGGGCTGGAGAAGATGGTCACGCCGCGCTTGCGGGCCCGCTCGAAGATGGCCGCGTGCCATTCGAACGGCGTGTGGGCCTCTTCGTACAGCTCGTACAGGCTGCGCCCGTCCCACAGGCCGCCGTGGATCTTGAACTCGGGCCGGTCGACGTCGAGCGTGATGGTGTCGGCGGTGTAGGTCTGGATCTTGATGGCGTCGCAGCCGGTGTCGGCGGCGGCGTCGACCATCTCAAGGCAACGGTCGAGGCTGCCGTTGTGATTCCCCGACAGCTCGCAGATCACATAGGGCGGATGGTCCGCGCCGATCTTGCGGCCGGCGATCTCGATTTCGGGCGAAGCGGTCATGGGCGAACTCGTGGAGCTTCTATCCAGACAATCTGTCTGGATACTGCTTCCATATTAACCCTGAAATCGTGGACGAGCCGTCAATCCCCGCCGCCACCGCCGCCATCTCCCCCGCAGCCGCCGTCCGAGGACGAGCCGCAGTCGGACGCGGAAGACGAGGAGCTGTTGTCCGAAGAATGGGTCGAGCCGCTGTCGCCGCCCTCGCCCTTCTTGCCGTCGGCCTTGGCCTGCGCCGGCTTGGCGACCTCCAGCATGGTGCCCAGGCCCCCGCCGATGGCGATGCCCACGCCGATGCCGATCGCCATGTTGTTCGTGGCCAGGCCCAGGGCGACGCCGATCGCCGTCCCGATGCCAATGCCGATCGTCAGTCCGCCCTTCATGGGTTCCCCTATCAACTCAGCGACCGATCTGTATGACGGCCGCCTCCCCGTCAGGGTCTGCCGAAAAATAACTGAGACGTCGACCGTTTGCCTCAAGCCTCGGCATAGGCGAGCGCAGCCCGCACGTCGTCGGCTTCGAGGTACGGATACTCTCGCAGCACGTCATCGGGCGTTATGCCTGCCGCCAACATTTCCAGGACATCCTGAACCCGCACCCGCAGATCGCGGATGCAGCGGCGACCGCCGGCCTTGCCAGGATCGATCGTGATGCGTTCCAGCAACGGGTTCATGGCGTGCAATGTAGCGCAGGAGCGGAATCGCGCCTAGATATCGCCCATGTCCACTACCGCTCCCCGCCAGACGCGCTGCCTGATCATCGGTTCGGGCCCCGCCGGCTACACCGCCGCCATCTACGCCGCCCGCGCGCTGCTCAAGCCCGTGCTCATCGCCGGCATCCAGCCGGGCGGCCAGCTGACCATCACGACTGACGTCGAGAACTATCCGGGCTTCGCCGACGTCATCCAGGGCCCCTGGCTGATGGACCAGATGCGCGCCCAGGCCGAGCACGTGGGCACCGAGTTCGTCAGCGACATCGTCATGTCGGTCGACCTCTCCAAGCGTCCGTTCGTCGTCAAGACCGACAGCGGCCAGGACTGGATCGCCGAGACGATCATCATCGCCACCGGCGCCCAGGCCAAGTGGCTGGGCCTGGAGAGCGAGAGCAAGTTCCAGGGCTTCGGCGTCAGCGCCTGCGCCACCTGCGACGGCTTCTTCTATCGCAACAAGGAAGTCGTGGTGGTCGGCGGCGGCAACACGGCCGTCGAGGAAGCCCTGTTCCTGACCAGCTTCGCCAGCAAGGTCACCCTGGTGCACCGCAAGGACGAGCTGCGGGCCGAGAAGATCCTGCAAGAGCGCCTGCTGGCCCATCCGAAGGTCGAGGTGGTCTGGGACAGCGTCATCGACGAGGTCGTGGGCGACAGCGAACCGATGGGCGTCACCGGCGTGCGCCTGAAGAACATCAAGACCGGCGAGTTCACCGAGCTGAAGACCGACGGCGTGTTCATCGCCATCGGCCACGCCCCGTCGTCGGAACTGTTCGCCGGCCAGTTGGAAGTCGGTCCCGGGGGCTACCTGAAGGTCAAGCCGGGCACGGCCTCGACGGCCATCGAAGGCGTCTACGCCGCCGGCGACGTCACCGACGACGTCTACCGCCAGGCCGTGACCGCCGCCGGCATGGGCTGCATGGCCGCCCTGGAAGCCGTGCGCTTCCTGGCCGAGGAAGACCACAAGAAGGCTCACCACCCCATCAGCCACGCCGAGGCCAACGAGATCGGCGCCTGGTAGGACTGGGTCCGGTCGAAGTTTGAAAGGGGCGGCGAAAGTCGCCCCTTTTTCTTTGGAACCTCCCCCTCTGGGGGAGGCGATCGCGCAGCGATCGGTGGGGGGAGTTGGTGATGACCTTCCGACGTTGCGGCGGCTGAGAACGCCCCCCTCCGTCGCCTTCGGCGACACCTCCCTCAGAGGGGGAGGATCTTTTAGAGCGGATTCAGCAGATTCGGCGGCCTGGGCTTCGGCTTGGGCGGCGGCGCCTCGACGGGCGGCGGCGGCGAAACGGGCCCGGCGGCGGCTTCGGCCTGGACCTCGGGCAGCACTTCCAGGGCCTTGTTGATGCGGGCGATCTCTTCGGGCGTGGCGATGCGGCGGCCGGCGACACTGCCCTCGACCCTGATCCGCTCGCCGCCCGGCGCGGCCGCATCTGGGATGACCACCACTCGGGCGTCCTTGAGGGCCGCGGTCGGCGCGGGCCCGCCCAGGGCCTGGGCGAGGTTCTGGGCCAGCACGGCGGGCGGGGCGGCCTCCAGCGTGCGCGGGTCGGCGCCCATCAGGGTGGCGGTCGAGATCCGGGTCTCGCCGCCGGCATAGCGGCCCTTGAACGCGGCCAGCGTGCCCGACGGTCCCGTCCAGCGATAGAAGATGTGCGTGCCGACCTGGCGCAGCTTGACCAGGGTCGGCGCCCAGTAAGGGGCCACGTAATCGGCGTGGTAGTGGGTGGCCACGCCCACGTCCTTCATCACGAAGCCCGACAGCGCCCGCCGGGCCACGGCCTGGGCGCGGTCCCACATCGTCGGGACCACCGTCTTCTCCAGCGAGCCATCGCAGGTGAAACTGAACTGGCAGCCGGTGCTGCGCAGCGAGCCCTCGTAGATCACCCCGCAGATCGACTTGGGATAGCCCGGATGGCGCAGACGGTTGAGCACGGTCTGGGCCACGGCCTGCTGGCCCTCGGCGGGCTCGAAGCCAGCCTCGAAATAGACCGCCTGGGTCAGGCAGTGCAGCGCCCTCGCCCGCTCCTCGCCCGAGGTCTTCAGCACGAAGGGCCGAGCCGCCTCGATCGGCAGGGGCGCCGGCGCGCGGTAGGCGTTGATCAGCCGCGCGTCCTCGAAGCTTGGGGCGCCATCGCCCAGCACCGGGATCGTGGCGATGTCGATCACCTCCCAGCCTCGCACGCGGCCCCAGTAGTCCTTGCGCGGCCGCGGATCGTGGCGGCGGGCCAGGGCCAGCATCGCCGGGTCCATGTCGGCCGTGTAGCGCGCCAGCCCGGCGTCGGACAGCGCGCCCGCCTGGCTGGCTAGGCCCGCGGCCCGGCCGTGCTGGCGCGGCAGGTGATAGGCGGTGGCGCACGCAGAAAGGCCGCCGACGGCGATCAGCACCGCGGCGGCCTTCTTGCCCGGATGTCGCCTTGAGGACGGCACGCGGGGTGGTCGGATTACTTGCTCAGGGTCGAGCGCAGCATCCAGGCGTGCTTTTCGTGGGCCGCCAGGCGCTGGGTGTAGAGGTCGACCGTGGCTTCGTCGCCCGCCTCGTCCGGGGCGTCGATGGCGCCGCGCAGGGTGGCGATGACCGTCTCGTTGTCGGCCAGGAGTTCCTTGATCATGCCCTCCCAGTCCTTTTCGGCGTCGCCGTCCTTGATGCTGGAGAGGTTGCCGAAGGCGGCGTAGCCCTGGGGCGCCAGCTCGCCCAGGGCGCGAATGCGCTCGGCGATCAGGTCAAGAGCGGCCCATTCTTCGTTGTATTGGCCTTCCAGGAGGATGTGCAGGGACTGGAAGTAGGGCCCGCGAACATTCCAGTGATAGCCGTGCGTCTTGAGGTAGAGCGCATAGCTGTCGGCCAGGACCTTGTTCAGTCCCTGCGCGATGTCAGCGCGTTGCTTGGCCGAAATGCCGATGTTCGGAGCGGTCGCCATTCATGATCTCCCGTGTTGCGTGTCCTAGGTAAGCGTGTCCATGCTCTTGGCAAGCCTGCTCATGAGCGCGGAGCAAGAATGAACAAAAACGATCCGCTCGCCCCCACGCCGACGCCGCGCCTTGCGGCGTCCGCCCTGCTAAGCGCGTGGCTCATACCAGAGGTTCCTCCGCCGTTCTGGCGGGCGGCCCTGGCCGCGATCGTGGCCACGCTGGCGGCGCTGGGCATGCGCTTCGCCCTGCTCGGGCCCGACCAGACCCTGGGCGCGACCCAGGCCTTCTTCCCGGCGATGGTGCTGGTGACGCTGTATGCCGGCTGGCGCTGGGGGCTCGTGCCGATCGCCAGCGGGGCGGCGCTCGGCTGGTGGCTGTGGGCCGGCCGGTATGCCGACACCTTGAGCGAGCCGCAGACCGCCTCGATGGTGCTGTACCTGGTCTCGGCCACGGCCACGACGGCGGTGGCCCACGGCATGCGCCAGGCGGTGATCGGCCTGGCCGAGGCCCGCCGCCGCCAGCAGGACGCCGAGACGCGGCTGGACGTGACCCAGGCCGCCGCCGGCGTCGGCCCCTGGGAATGGGACGTGACCACCGGGGCCCTGCACCTGTCGCCGGCCGCGCGTCGCAACCTGCGCCTGCCCCCGGACGGTCCGCTGGATTTCGAGCAGGTGGCGTCCGCGGTGCATCCCGAGGACCGCCCCCGGGTGCAGGAGGAGATCAGACGGGCGATCAAGAGCGGGCCGCTCTACGAGGTCGAGTATCGGCTGGTCGACGGGCCGGACGGCGAGCGCTGGATCCATGGCCTGGGCCGGATCGAGCGCGACGCAGCAGGCCGCGCCGTGCGCGTGCTGGGCGTCAATTTCGAGGTCACCAAGCGCCGCCAGGCCGAGGAAGGCCTGCGGGAGAGCGAGGCCCGCTTCCGCGCTCTGGCCGACAGCGCCCCGGCCCTGATGTGGATCACCGGCATGGGCGGCGCGCGCGAGTTCGTCAACGCCGCCTATGTGGACTTCGCCGGCGCCGACTATCGCGACGCCCTGACGCTGGACTGGCGCACCCGCATCCATCCCGAGGATCTGCCGACCATCCTCAAGGCCCAGATCGCCGGCGAGGCCTCGCGCAGGCCGTTCAGCCTGGAGGCGCGCTATCGCCGGCCAGACGGCCAGTGGCGGTGGCTGAAATCGTTCTCGCAGCCACGCTATGGCCCCGGAGGGAGCTTCGCGGGCTTCATCGGCATCGCCTTCGACGTCAGCGACGCCAAGGAGGCCGAGGCCAAGCTGACGGGCATGAACGAACTGCTGGCCGACAAGGTCGACGCCGCCGTCGCCGAGCGGGACCTGGCCCAGGCCGCGCTGAACCAAGCCCAGAAGCTGGAAGCCATCGGCCAGTTGACCGGTGGCGTGGCCCACGACTTCAACAATCTGCTGACCGTGGTCATCGGCGCCCTGGACGCCGTGCAGCGCCATCCCGACGACGCCCGCCGGCGCGACAAGATGGTCGACGCGGCGCTTTCGGCCGCCAGACGTGGCGAGAAGCTGACCCAGCACCTGCTGGCCTTCGCCCGCCGCCAGCCGCTCAATCCGGAGATCTGCCGGGTGGACCGCCTGATCGCCGAGAGCGAGGCCCTGCTGCGCCGGGCCGTCGGCGAGGTGCTGCCGCTGAAGCTCAGCCTGGGCTCGGGCACGCGCACGGCGCGGATCGACGCGGGCCAGTTCGAGGCCGCCCTGCTGAACCTGGTGGTCAACGCCCGCGACGCCAGCCCCCCGGGCGGCGCGATCGTCGTGGAGTCCGGGCCCGAGACCGTCGACAAGCCGCGCGGCGAGCTGAAGCCCGGCGCCTACCTGCGGGTCTCGGTGCGCGACGAGGGCAAGGGCATGGACGCGGCCACCATCGCCCGCGCCTTCGAGCCGTTCTTCACCACCAAGGCTTCGGGCAAGGGCACGGGGCTTGGCCTGTCGCAGGTCTACGGCTTCGTGCGCCAGAGCGGCGGCGAGGTCGAGATCGCCTCCAAGCCGGGCCAGGGCACGACGGTGTCGCTGCTGCTGCCGGCCAGCCACGAGGGCGCGATCCTGCAGGCGACGCCGGTGGCCCCGCCCGCTCCCCGCCCCGGCGTCGAGGTGCTTCTGGCCGAGGACGACGTCGAGGTCGGCGACCTGGTCGAGGCCATGCTGATCGAGCTGGGCCACAACGTGCGCCGGGCCGGTGACGCCGACGAGGCGCTGAGCATGGCCCGGGCCCATCCCGACCTTGGCCTGCTGCTCACCGACGTGATGATGCCCGGCGACAAGAGCGGGGTGGATCTGGCCTCCATCCTGTCGACCGAGCGACCCGAGCTGCCGATCCTGCTGAGTTCCGGCTACACCGGCCAGGAGCTGGCGGAAGCCCGCGCCGCGCCCTGGCCGCTTCTGCGCAAGCCCTATGCGCTGGACGCGCTGGTGCGGGCCATAGACCAAGCCTTCGAGACCCGCCGCCCGCATTGACCTGCCCTTCGACCGAACAGGCGTGATTGCCCGGCCGCGCGGGATTTTTCGTCCGCATGCTTTGCATTCCCGGAACGAGCGGCTATATGTGGATAGCCCCTTATGCTCACTTTCAGCATAAGCCGCAACGCCGGACGGAGCCGCAACCTTTGCCCGGCGTTTTTTGAGGCCCAGGAAATGCTCACTTTGAGCATAAGAGAGGACGACATGGCCGACGGTTTCGCGCCCCTCGCCTTCACCGCCGATATCGAGGCGGAAACCGCCGCCGTCTGGGACAAGGTCAAGCACCACGTCACCCCGATGGAATGGCGTCTGCAGGCGCCGCTGATCTCGGAGATCAACCGGATCAAGCGCGAGAAGAACGCCGCCATCCTGGCCCACAACTACATGACGCCGGACATCTTCCACGGCGTGGGCGACTTCGTGGGCGACAGCCTCGCGCTCGCCAAGGAGGCCGCCAAGAGCGACGCGGCGATCATCATCCAGGCCGGCGTGCACTTCATGGCCGAGACCAGCAAGGTGCTGAGCCCCGAGAAGAAGATCCTGATCCCCGACCTCAAGGCCGGCTGCTCGCTGGCCTCGTCGATCACCGGCGCGGACGTGCGGCTGATCAAGGAGCGCCATCCGGGCGTTCCGGTGGTCACCTATGTCAACACCACCGCCGACGTGAAGGCCGAGACCGACATCTGCTGCACCAGCGCCAACGCCGTGCAGGTGGTGGAGTGGGCCGCCAAGGAATGGGGGACCGACAAGGTCATCCTGATCCCCGACGAGTTCCTGGCCCGCAACGTCGCCCGCCAGACCAACGTCAAGATCATCGCCTGGGCCGGCCATTGCGAGGTGCACAAGCGCTTCACCACCCAGGACATCGCCGACATGCGCGCGGCCTGGCCCGGCGCCGAGGTGCTGGCCCACCCCGAATGCCCGGCCGAGATCCTCGAGGCCTCGGACTTCGCCGGTTCGACCGCGGCGATGAACGACTACGTGGCGGCCCGCAAGCCGGCCCAGGTGGTGCTGATCACCGAGTGCTCGATGGCCAGCAACGTCCAGGCCGAAAGCCCCGGAACCCAGTTCATCGGCCCCTGCAACATGTGTCCGCACATGAAGCGGATCACGCTGCAGAACATCTACGACGCCCTGGTGCACGAGCAGTACGAGGTCACGGTCGACGCCGATGTCCTGGGTCGCGCCCGCCAGGCCGTGCAGCGGATGATCGACCTGCCCCCGCCCGCCGCCCCGGCCCGCTACGACCTGGTCAAGGCGCGCCACCACGTGGACGTGGAGCTGATTTAAAGGCCCTTCCCCTTGATGGGGGAAGGGTTGGGATGGGGGTGACGCGGCCCTTCCGCATCACTGCCCGCCTTCGTCTTCCTCGGATGGCTGAACCGCAGCGTTCACCCCCATCCCCGACCCTTCCCCCATCGAGGGGGAAGGGAGTGGAGTGCGAGATGATCGAACGCATCACCTTCGACGGCCCAATCATCCTCGGTGCGGGCCTGGCCGGCCTCAGCGCCGCGCTTGCCGCGAAGACCGCGCTGGTGCTGTCGCCGACGCCGCTGGCCACCGGCTGCTCCAGCGCCTGGGCGCAAGGCGGCCTGGCCGCCGCCCTGGCCGGCAACGACACCCCGTCGCTGCACGCGGCCGACACCATCGCCGCCGGCGCCGGCCTGTGCGACGGCGAGGCCGTGGCGCTGCTGACCCGCGAAGGTCCCGCCGCCGTCCGCGCCCTGGCCGCCATCGGCGCGCCATTCGACCGGAAAGCCGATGGCGATTTCGTGCTCAGCCTCGAGGCCGCCCACTCCAAGGCCCGCGTCGCCCGCGTCGGCGGCGACGGCGCCGGCGCGGCGATAATGGCCGCCGTCGTGGCCGCCGTGCGCGCCACGCCGAGCATCGAAGTGCGCGAGAACGCCCGCGCCCGCCGCCTGCTCCAGGACGAAACCGGCCGGGTGGTCGGGGTGCTGGCCGAGATCGACGGCGTACTGGTCGAAATCCACGCCAAGACCGTGATCCTGGCTACCGGCGGCGTCGGCGGCCTCTATGCCGTCACCACCACGCCCGCCCAGGTGCGCGGCGAGGGCCTGGGCCTGGCCGCCCTGGCCGGGGCCGAGATCGCCGACCCCGAGTTCGTGCAGTTCCATCCCACCGCGATCGACATCGGCCGTGATCCAGCCCCCCTGGCCACCGAGGCTCTTCGCGGCGAGGGCTCGATTCTGCGCAACTCCGATGGCCGCGCCTTCATGGTGGACTACCATCCGGCCAAGGAGCTGGCTCCGCGCGACGTGGTGGCCCGCGCCATCCACGCCGAGCGCGCCGCCGGCCGCGGCGCGTTCCTCGACGCCACGACGGCGGTGGGCGGACACTTCCCGCACGAGTTCCCGGCCGTGTTCGAGGCCTGCCAGAGCGCCGGCGTCGATCCGCGCCGCGAGATGATCCCGGTCACGCCCGCCGTGCACTACCACATGGGCGGCGTGACCACCGATCTGGACGGCCGCACCAACCTGCCGGGCCTCTACGCCGCCGGCGAATGCGCCTCCACCGGCGTGCAGGGCGCCAACCGGCTGGCCTCCAACAGCCTGCTGGAAGCGGCCGTGTTCGGCGCCCGCGCGGGCCGCGCTGCGGCGGCTGACGGGCAAGTCGGCGGCGAGCCGGTGTCGCTGGCCGCGCTGCCCGACCTGCCGGACGCCGCCTTCCAGGCCCTGCGCAAGGCCATGAGCCGCGACGCCGGCGTCATCCGCGATGCGGCGGGCCTCGTCCGCCTGCAAGCCGAAATCGCCGCCCTGGAAGCGGCCCACGGCGCCTGCCCGCCCCTGGTCGCCGCCCGCCTGATCGTCGACGCGGCCCTCGCCCGCGAGGAAAGCCGGGGCGGTCATTACCGCGCCGACTTCCCCGAAAAGACCGCCCCCGTCCGCACCTTCGTCACCCTCGACCCGGTCCAGGCCGGTTTGCGCCACGCCGCCGAGTAGTGGTACGTAAGGGGAACGGAGACGCGACCATGAGCACGAACCTCGGTCCATCTGACAACCCGTTCGACGGCGTGGCCGAAGGCTTCGCCGAACAGGGCGTGACTGAGTTCCTGCTGACCGTCGACGACCTGGAGACCATGCTCCGGGCCGGAATTTTCGATCGCGACGACGCCACCCGCGTGGAACTCGAAGACGGAAGGCTGGTGCGGATGTCGTCGGAATCCCTGCCTCATGCGCGGACCGCCGCCCGTCTGTCGCTCGCGCTGAATCTGGCCCTCTCGCAGTTGGGCCTGACTGACCGCTACGAAGTGCTCAACGGCGGTACAGTCCGCGTTTCCGATATCTCGGCCTTCGACCCGGACGGCGCGGTGATCGCCCGCGACGCCGAAGGCTTCTTCATGCGCGCCGATCAGGTGTTCCTCGTCATCGAGTCTTCGCTGGCCACCCTCAAGCGTGACCTCGGCTCCAAGAGCCGGGCCTACGCCGCCGCCGGGATCGCCGAATACTGGGTGATCGACGTCAAGCACGCCCAGTTGCACGTCTTCCGCCGCCCGTTCGAGGGCGAGTGGACCGAGCGCCAGACTCTTAGCCCCGACGACAGCGTCTCGCCGCTGTTCGCTCCCGACGCCGACATTGCCTTGAAGAGCGTATTTTGACCCTCCTTCCCCGTATCGAGCCGCTGCCCGACCTTCTCGTCCGCCCCATCGTCGATCTGTCCCTGGCCGAGGATCTGGGCCGGGCCGGCGACATCACCGGCCTGGCCTGCATCGACGCCGACGCCCGGCTGTCGGTGCTCTTCGCCAGCCGCCAGGACGGCCGGGTCTCGGGCCTGTCGTGCGCGCGCCTGGCCCTGGCCGCCCTTGACCCGACCGCGACCTTCGAGGTGGTCACGCCCGACGGCGCCGACGCCGCGCCGGGAACCGTGCTGGCCCGCGCCGAGGGGAACGCCCGCGCCGTGCTGGCGGCCGAGCGGACGGGCCTGAACCTGCTGGGCCGCCTGTCGGGCATAGCCACCCTGACGCGGGCCTATGTGCGCCTCGTCGAGGGCACGGGCGCGACCATCGTCGACACCCGCAAGACCACGCCGGGTCTGCGAGCCCTGGAGAAGTACGCCGTACGCTGCGGCGGCGGGGTCAATCATCGCTTCGGCCTCGACGACGCCATCCTGATCAAGGACAACCACGTCGCCGCCTGCGGCGGGGTCGGCGAGGCCGTCCGCCGGGCCCGCGCCTTCGCCGGTCACCTGGTTAAGGTGGAAGTCGAGATCGACGGCCTGGACCAGCTGGAAGACGCCCTGAAGCACGGCCCCGACGTGGTCATGCTCGACAACTTCAGCCTGGATGACCTGAAGACCGCCGTATCGCTGGCCAAGGGCCGGGCGGTGCTGGAGGCCTCGGGCGGGGTCAACCTGACGACCGTTCGCGCGATCGCGCAGACCGGCGTCGACGTGATCAGCGTCGGCGCCCTCACCCACTCGGCCCCGGTGCTCGACATCGGCCTGGACGCGGCCTGAGAGGCCACGCCGGCTGCCAGGCCTAAGGCCGCGGGATCGCCTGGTTGAAGTTGAACACCCGGTCGGGGTCGGCCTTGGCCTTGATCGCCTTCAGCCTGCCGAGGTTGTCGCCGTAATAGGCCGTGGCGAAGTAATCCGCCTTGGACGGGTCGTGCGACAGCGAGGGGTCGGCGAAGTTCTGGTAGGCCCCGCCGCCGGCGCGCGGCCACATGGCGGCGTAGAACTCGTCCTGCCAGACGCGGTTGGCGTCGAGCAGGATCTTGTTGTGGCTGTCGCCCTCGCTCCAATAGAGGCCCACCACCATCAGCCAGTGGCTGTCGCGGTGCACGAAGGCGGTGTCGCCAGGCTTGGGGACGTTGATCGCCCCGCCGGTCTGGAAGAAGCGCAGGTCGCAGTAGCCGTTCACGCCCGGCCACTGGCGCAGGTGTTTGAAGCCCAGCGCCAGGTCTTCCAGGCCGAACTTCGGGTTCCTGACGAAGCCCGAGCGCTCCTGGTAGAAGGTGGCGAAGCCGTCCTCGTGCAGGAAGTCCTGCGCCGCCCAGTAGGGCAGCTCGTTGATCCCCGCCCCGCCGGTGGGCGCGGCCGCGTCGAGAACGGGCTTGAGGATCTTGAGCAGTTCCTCGCGCGGGCCTGCGTACTGGCCCAGCACGCTGATCGGCACGTCGTAGCCGGCCTTGTATTGCAGCGGCGTGATCGCCCCGAACGACACCCGCGAGCCGAGGTTGCCGGGCGCGGCGTTCAGCACCTCCATCAGCATGGCGCCGAGCGCCTCGACCGAGACGCTGGGACGGATTTCCGGCGTGCGGCTCCAGGAAAGGTCGAAGACGGTGACGACCTTGCCCTTCACGTCGAAGGTCTGGAGAGCGAACTCGGTGCTGACCCCGAAATTGCCGCCGCCGCCGCCCTGGCAGGCCCAGAACAGGTCGGCGTCGCGGGAGTCGGGAGCCTTGGCCAGCAGCCGGCGCTGGGCGCCGTCGGCCAACACGATCTTGCTCTCGACCAGCTGGTCACAGGCCATGCCGTGGGCGCGCATGTTGAAGCCGATGCCGCCGCCCAGCAGGAAGCCCGCCGCGCCCACCGACGGGCAGCGGCCATGGGTTACCGCGCGGTCCTCGGCGCGCAGCAGGCGATAGAGGTCGCGATTGCGGGCGCCGGCCCCGAACCGGGCGACGCCGGTCGTCCTGTCGTAGCGGGCGTAGTTGATCAGGCTGGTCTCGATCAGCAGGCCGTCGGTGACCGAATAGCCGGCATAGGAGTGGCCGCCGCCGCGGATGATCGGCCGGATGTTGTTCTCGCGCGCCCAGCGGACAGCAAAGCCGACCTCGTCGGCCGAGGCGCAGCGGGCCACGCCCTGCGGCAGGGTGTGGGCGTAGCGCAGGTTGTTGGGCAGGGCGATCACCTGATAGTCGGCGTCGCCCAGGCGCAGAAGCCGGCCCGACAGCGCCTTGGATAGCTGCGCCCAACGCGCCTCCGGCGGGCCGCCCGGCGCCGGGGTCGGCGGCAAGGCCCC
The DNA here is from genome assembly GCF_002858925.1 of Caulobacter zeae. GTDB lineage: Bacteria > Pseudomonadota > Alphaproteobacteria > Caulobacterales > Caulobacteraceae > Caulobacter > Caulobacter zeae. The sequence goes on along the minus strand of NZ_PJRS01000040.1, from coordinate 102,847 downwards.
GACGCGCGGGTCGCGGGCATAGGCCGCGACGGGGGCCAGGGCGGCGCTGGCCGCCAGGAAGCCGCCCGCGGCCAGGAAGTCGCGCCGGCTGGCGAAATAGCGCTTGGTCTGCATGATCTCCCCCACTCTGTTGTCTGCCCACTTGCTTGTATGGTTGTCCTGATCGCCCGATCAGAGGCAGTCGGCCGCCACCTTGCGCAGGTCGGGCGCGCCGGCCGGACGCTTAGGGTCCAGCATCAGCTTCTCGTCGCCGACCAGCCCAGCGCGGGCCGCGTCGAAGCCGTCCTCCCGGCCGCGCGCATAGTCCTCCAGCGCGGTCATCGCCTTGGGCGACAGCTGGGCCTGCAGGACGTTGGACGCGCAGGCGCAGCCCACGCGATCGAGCTTCAGCCCGAAGGCATCGAGCTCGCCGTCCAGGCAGGCCTTGGTCACCGCCGCGCGCTGAGCCGCGGGCGCATCGGCCTGCACCCGGCTGCACGCGCCCAAGGCCAGCAAGGCCAAAATCGTCAGAATCGTACGCATGCTCTTCCCCTATCCAGCCAGGGTGGCGATGCACGCATCGGTTTTATGTGAAAATTATAACGCCGAGCGGGTTTCCCGGCCGCCGGGCGCCGCTACGGAAGTCTTTGCGAAACCACCATTGCCACCGGTGTCTTCCTGGCTCATCTAAGCGCTCGAGCGGGCTTTGAAGACCCGCCGGATCATTATCGAGGCGCCCCGTGACCACCGACACCGCCGCCAGCCAGGCCCTGCGCCTCTCGGCCACCAGCTTCCCCGCCGCCCTGCCCGGCGTGGCCCTGCCGGCCTACGAGCGCGACAAGGTGGAGATCGGCGTCGTCCACTTCGGTCCCGGGGCCTTCCATCGCGCCCACCAGGCCTTCTATTTCGACCAACTGCTGTCCACGGACCCGCGCTGGGGCATCTGCGCCGTCTCGCTGAAGAGCCCCGGCGTGCGCGATGCGCTATCGCCGCAGGACGGCCTCTACACCCTGGCCCAGCTGGATCATGAAACCAGCTTCCGGGTCATCGGCTCGATTCTGGAGGTGCTGGTCGCCCCGGAAGACCCGGAGGCGGTGTTCGCGCGCCTGGCAGCGCCGCAGACCCGGATGGTCAGCCTGACGGTCACCGAGAAGGGCTACACCCTGACCGGCGAGGGCAAGCTGGACAAGGCACATCCCGACATCGTCCACGACCTGGCTTCGCCTGGCCGCCCGGTCAGCGCCGTGGGCTACATCGTCGAGGGTCTGCGCCGCCGCTTCGCGGCCGGCCTGGCGCCCTACGCCGTGGTGGCCTGCGACAACCTCGCCGACAACGGCTGGCGGCTGAAGGCGGCGACGGTGGCCTTCGCCCAGGCGGTGGACCCGGCCCTGGCTGCCTGGATCGAGCAGAACGGCGCCTTCCCGCGCACCATGGTCGACAGCATCACTCCGGCCACCGACGACGCCCTGCGCGCCCGGGTGCAGGCCGCCACGGGCCTGGCCGACGCATGGCCGATCCAGCGCGAGGCCTTCACCCAGTGGGTGGTCGAGGACGTGCTGGGCGACGGCGCGCCGGATCTAGCCAGCGTCGGCGTCACCCTGACCGACGACGTGCGCGGCTTCGAGCGCGCCAAGCTGCGTCTCCTGAACGGCGTGCACTCGACCCTGGCCTATGCCGGCCTGCTGAAGGGCCACGAGACAGTGTTCGAGGCGGTCGGCGATCCGGCGCTGGAGGCCCTGGCCCGCGACCTGATGGCCAAGGACATCATCCCGACCCTGACCGCCCCGCGCGGCCTGGACCTGGCCGCCTACGCCGAGGCCATCCTCGACCGCTTCCGCAATCCCGAGATCCGCCACTTCCTCAGCCAGATCGCCTGGGACGGCTCGCAGAAACTGCCCTTCCGCATTCTGGGCACGGTGAAGGACGCCCTGGAAGCCGACCGCAGCGTCGAGCGCCTGGCCGTGCCGATCGCCGCCTGGTTCCGGTTCCTGAAGCTGCGCGCCGCCGAGGGCGTGGCCATCACCGATCCGCTGGCGGATCGCCTGCTGACGGTGGTCCAGGCCCTGCCGGGCGACGTGAAGGGCGATGTCGCCGCCTTCCTGGCGTTGGAAGCGGTGTTCCCGGCCGATCTGGCGGGCGACGCCCGGTTCGTGGCGGCGGTCGAGAAGGCCTACGGCGAACTCGCCTGACTCTTCCCCGTAGAGCCCCCGCGAAGCGGGGGTCTACGGGACGTAGCGAAACCGCCTCTACGGCTTCCAGTCCGGCAGGTTGGCCAGTTGATCCTTGGTCAGCTTGGTGCGCACCAGATAGTCGTTCGGATCGCCCGGCTCGGGCGCGACCGAGACGTCGGCCAAGGCCACCACCACCTTCTTGTCGGGGCCGACGCGGTCGATCTCGATGACTACGGCGGTAGGTTTTCCGGCCGCGTCCAGCAGCACGTGCTCGACCTCGCCGGCCTTCCGGTTGGCGGAGTCGATGACATCGGCGTCCTCGATCTGGCCGACGGTGAAGCTGCCCTTGGCGCTGAGCGTCTCGTCACGGGCGATGGTCGATTGGGCGAAGGCCGCGCCGCCCACCAGGGCGAAGGCGGCGGCGGTCATGACGATCCTCTTCATGGCGTGTCTCCGTGTTGATGCACCGAGCCAACGCTCCGTACACGGCGACGTTCCGGGGCTAGGCGCGCACGCCCTTGCCCAGCACCACGGGCGCGACGGTGCCCAGCAGGATCTTCAGGTCGAACAGGAACGAGGCGCGGGCCAGGTACTCGGCGTCCAGCGCCACCTTCTCGGGGATGGCCAGTTCGTCGCGGCCGTTGATCTGGGCCCAGCCGGTGACGCCGGGACGCAGCACGTGGACGCCGGCGGCGGTGCGAGCGGCCACGAGGTCGTCCTGGTTGAACAGGGCCGGGCGCGGGCCCACCAGGCTCATGTGACCGACCAGCACGCTCCACAGCTGCGGCAGCTCGTCGAGGCTGGTCTTGCGCAGGAACGGCCCGACCGGCGTCAGCCAGCGGTGCGGATCGTCCAGCAGGTGGGTGGCGACCTCGGGGGTGTCGATCCGCATGGTGCGGAACTTCGGCATCGGGAAGAGGCGGTTGCCCCGCCCCACCCGCTGCGACCAGTAGACCGCTGGCCCCGGCGAGGTGGCGCGCACCAGCACGGCCACTACCGCCAGCGGCAGGGCCAGCACGGCAAGGCCCGCCGCGGCGGCGGCGAAGTCGAAGGCGCGCTTCAGCACGTGATCAGGCCAGGTCGCTGGCCGCCGCATCGAGCAGCAGGTAGGCGCGGCCGGCTTCCGAGGCCAGCAGTGCGGCCACCAGGAAGCCCTCGCGATCCTGCTGGGCCGCCTCGTTCACCATGCCGGCGTAACGGCGCACGAAACGCTCGGCGTTGGCCTTCAGCGTGGCGTCGGAGAACAGGCGGCGGACCAGGCGACGGATCGCGGCCGGGGCCAGCTTCTTGACCACCTCGCGGGCGCCGGCCTCGTCGTGGGTCTGGATGGCGGCGGCGATCTCGTCGATGCGACCGCGCGGCAGCAGGGCCGACGGGTCGATGCCCATGGCCAGGATCTCGCCGGCCAGCTTCTCGCCCAGGGCCGCGTCGCCCGGCGAGCTGGACTGCATGTCGCCCAACAGGTTCTTCCAGCTCCAGCCGCCCTCGTCCTGCGCCGGTTCAGGCGGCGGGGTCGGCGCCGCGCCGCGACCGCCGGCGGCGTCGAACATGGTGCGGAACTCGTCGTCGGTGGCGGTCGGGGTCAGCTTCAGGCGCTGGCGCGGCGGCGGCTCCAGCGGTGCGAAGTCATCGTTGGGATAGGCCGGCGGCGGGGTCTGGGCGCGCGGCGGCTGCGGCGCGGGCTGGACCGGAGGCGGCGGAGGCGGCGCCTGGCGCTGCTGGGGCGGCGGCGCCGGTTGCGGGACCGGCTGGGGCGCAGGCTGCGGCGGACGCACCAGGGCCGAAGCGCCGCGGCTCTGCGGGGCGACGAAGCTCGGGGTCTGGGAAGCGGCCGCGTTCATCTGCGTCACCGCCTCGCTCAGCATTTCGTAGTTGCGGCGCACGCGATCCTGGAAGGCTTGGTCGATGGCCGCCGTCTCCTCGGCGGTGCGGCGGGCGGCGGCGCGAAGGTCGTCGATGCCCTTCTCGATCTGGGCGCGCACCTCGGCGGCGCGGGCCAGGGCCTCGCCCGGCAGGGCGGCGCTGCTCTGGCCGGCCTCGACCAGCAGGCGCTCCATCTCGGCGATGGCGGTGCGGGCGGTCTCGACGCTTTCGGCCAGCTTCTGGGCGGTGCGGGCGCCGGCCTGCTCGACCACCTGGGCGGCGTTCTCGATCAGGTTGCGGGCTTCCTGCATGCGCGACTCGAACACGGCGTCGGCCTTCTGGCCGGCCGAGAAGGCGATCTCGTTCAGCTGGTCGACGCGGCCGCGCGCGGTCTCGACGCGCAACTCGACGCCCTCCCCGGCCCGCTGGGCGGCGTCGGTGATGGCGTTCATGGCGCGGGTCAGCTCGCCCTCGAGATCGCCGCGACGGTCGGCGGCGGCGGCTTCCAGGCGGGCCAACGCGGCCTGCGTCTCGGCGGCCAGGGCCTCGCGCTCGGCGCGGGCGGCCTCGGTCATCTCGCGCAGCTGGTCGCCGGACGAGACGATCAGGCCGCGCAGCACCTCGGCGCCCATGGCGGCGATGTCGCCGAGCTCGGAGGCGCCGACGCGGGTGTAGGCCACGAACTCGGTGAGCTGGGCGGTGCGGGTCTCGGTCTCGGAGGAGAAGTCCTCCTGGTCGGCGCGCAGGGCCTGGGCGGCCGTCACCAGGGCCGCGCGCTGCGACGCCAGGCTGCGCTCGACATTGCCGATCTGATCGCCGACGCCTTGGCCGGCGGTCTCCAGGCGGGCGATCTGGCGCGACAGGTCCTCGGCCCCGACGCGGGCGGCGTCGGACGCCTCGGCTGCGGCGGCGGCCAGGTCGGCGGCGCGGGCGGCCAGGGCGGCCTCGGCTTCGCGCAGCTGGGTTTCGGCCAGGTCGGAGGCCTCGGCGACCATGCGCGCCTGGCTGCCGATGGCGTCGACCACGCCGGTCGACTGGGTGTCCAGGGCGGCCGACAGCGCCTGCATGGCGGTGCGCTCATGGCCCAGGCCCTCGGCCAGCTGCTTGGCCATGCGGCTGGACGAATCGGCGGCCTCGACCAGGCGGGCGGTCTCTTCGGCCAGCGCCTGGCGCAGGGTGATGATGCGCTCGCGGGCGGCGTCGGCGGCGCTGGTGGCCGCGTCGATCTGGCCGCTCAGGGCGTCGACAACGCCGGTGGCCCCGGCGGCGGCCAGGGTCGCGGGCGTGAGCAACTGGTCGGTCAGCTGGCGCGTGCGGCGCAGCTCGGCCGAAACGCCCATGGCCTGGCGCAGCATGTAGGCGGCCAGCAGGATGAAGGCGGCCGGCCCCGCGGCCAGGGCGGCGAACACCGCCATGGTCACCGGCATCGGCAGGGTCGGGCCGTAGCCCATGGCGAACATCACCGGCGCCACGGCCCACAGGGCGGCGACGCAGACGGCCATGCTCCAGTAGACGCCGCCCGGCATCGGCTTGCGCTCGGCGCGCTCGGCCAGAGCCTGCACCGGACGTTCGGCCACGGCCGGACGCGCGGCCGGCTCCGACTTGGCCGGCGGTTCGGGCTCGGGACGCGGGGCCGGCGGCTGGGCTGCGGCGGGCGCGGTCAGGAAGGTCGGCAGCGGCGGCAGGTCGTCGGCCGGCGGGCGCTCGGCGGCGCGCGTGCGGCGCGCTCGCGGTTCCGGCGGCGGGGCGAATTCGGGCATGGGTTCGGGCGAAGGCGGCGGCGCCACGGCGACCGGCTCGGGCTCCGGCGGCGAGACGGGCTCGGGCGGGGCCGGTTCAGGCGGCGGGGAGGACCCGCGGAAGAACGAACGGCGCGCCGAAGAACGGTCCTCGCGCAGCACCGGTTCGAACGGATCGGCGGCGGGTTGCGCGGGTTCGGCTTCAGGCTCGGGCGCGGGCTCAGGCGCGATCGCCGAGGTCAGCGGTTCGGGCGCCGGCTCGGCTTGCGGCTCGGGCGGCTGGTAGGACGGCGGACGCGCGCCGCGCGGCGGCGCGGCCAGGAAGCCCGTCCCCGGCAGGTCGGCGATGTCGAGATCGTTGTCCGGCTCGCTGATCGGCGCATCGGGATCCGGCTCGGCGACATCGAAGGCCGACGGTTCCGACTCAGGCAGGCCAGCCGTATTCGCCGCATCATCGCGGGGCGTCTCCACCGGCAGGGTGGAAAAGTCGAGCGGTCGGCGCTTCTTAGGCTTCATACGCAGCCACTGTCCCAAGGCGAACGACGAGGGGGCCTCTCACAGCGACGCAGCGCGCAAGCCCCTTCATCGCGCAGGCGAGTAAACCTAGCCGCGAAAGGCGCCCGCGCATAGCCGGTTGACGCGGTTTTCCCCAAAGCGGACCGAGTGTTGCGCGATTCTGGGAGGCGTCGCCCCGACGATCCCGGGGCGGACGGATCAGGCGCGGGCGAGACGCGCGGCCTGCTCGGGACAGATGATCTTGGGCGCGGTTTCGAGGCGCGCGGCCTCGCGAGGCGAACGCGCGACGGTGCGTTCGACCTTCGGCTTGATGATCTTTTCCTCGATCACCACGCCGAACTGGCAAAGCGCCGTGGCCGAGAGCCACAGCACGATCGCCGCGAGGAGTTCTGACAAGAATGACATCGGCTTACCCGTCGATCCGATAGCGCCGTTATGCCGCAATCCACGGCCATGCTCGAATGAACTTTTGGTCATGTTGATGCAACGGCGCCCACACAAGCTGACAGCGCCCCTAGATTTCTGCGCCTTGCTCCAAGCCCCCCGGAGACCTAGGTCGCAGGCTCCCCCGGTGCTTCCCTCTCGCCGCTCGGCGCGGGCGAAGTCTTTCTGTTTGCGGACGACCGTCTTGGCCCTTACCCAGCTTGCACCCCAGGCGCCCGCCGTCGCTTCCGAGCCGACCATGCCGCTGATCACCCCCGCTCGCCTCACCCACCTGCAGCGCCTGGAAGCCGAGAGCATCCACATCATGCGCGAGGTGGCCGCCGAGTGCGAAAACCCGGTCATGCTGTATTCGATCGGCAAGGACAGCGCGGTGATGCTGCACCTGGCCGCCAAGGCGTTCTATCCGTCCAAGCCGCCCTTCCCGCTGCTGCACGTCGACACGACCTGGAAATTCAAGGCGATGTACGAGCTGCGCGACAAGATCGCCCAGCAGTTGGGCTTCGACCTCCTGGTCCACAAGAACCCCGAGGCCGAGGCGCGCGGCATCAACCCGTTCGACCACGGCAGCGCCCTGCACACCGACCTGTGGAAGACCGAAGGCCTCAAGCAGGCCCTGGCCAAGTACGGCTTCGACGCGGCCTTCGGCGGCGCCCGCCGCGACGAGGAGAAGAGCCGCGCCAAGGAGCGCGTGTTCAGCTTCCGCTCGGCCGAGCAGCGCTGGGACCCCAAGAACCAGCGTCCGGAGCTGTGGAAGCTCTACAACACCCGCAAGCACCCGGGTGAATCCTTGCGCGTCTTCCCGATCTCCAACTGGACCGAGCTGGACGTCTGGCAATACATCCATCTGGAGAACATCCCGATCGTGCCGCTCTACTTCTCGGCCCCGCGGCCGGTGGTCGAGCGCGACGGCGCGCTGATCATGGTGGACGACGAGCGCTTCCGCCTGCGTGACGGCGAAGAGCCGCAGATCAAGAGCGTGCGCTTCCGCACCCTGGGCTGCTACCCGCTGACCGGCGCCGTCGAGAGCACCGCCTCGACCCTGCCCGAGATCATCCAGGAGATGCTCCTGACCACCACCAGCGAGCGCCAGGGGCGGGTCATCGACCACGACCAGTCCGCCTCGATGGAGAAGAAGAAGCAGGAGGGCTACTTCTGATGGCTCACCAGTCCGCCCTCATCGCCGAAGACATCGAAGCCTATCTCGAGGCTCACCAGAACAAGTCGCTGCTGCGCTTCATCACCTGCGGCAGCGTCGACGACGGCAAGTCCACCCTGATCGGCCGGCTGCTCTACGACAGCAAGATGATCTTCGAGGACCAGATGGCCGCCCTCGAGGCCGACTCCAAGCGGGTCGGCACGCAAGGCGGGGCGATCGACTTCGCCCTGCTGGTCGACGGCCTGGCCGCCGAGCGCGAGCAAGGCATCACCATCGACGTCGCCTACCGGTTCTTCTCGACCGACAAGCGCAAGTTCATCGTCGCCGACACCCCCGGCCACGAGCAGTACACGCGCAACATGGTCACCGGGGCCTCGACCGCCGACGCGGCCGTGATCCTGATCGACGCCCGCAAGGGCGTGCTGACCCAGACCCGTCGCCACAGCTACCTCGTGTCCTTGCTCGGCATCCGCAACGTGGTGCTGGCGGTCAACAAGATGGACCTGGTCGGCTGGGACCAGGCGACCTTCGACGCCATCGTCGCCGACTACCGCGCCTTCGCCGAGAAGATCGGCCTGTCGGTGTTCACCCCGATCCCGATCTCGGGCCTGGGCGGCGACAACATCGCGGTGAAGAGCGAGCACACCGCCTGGTTCGACGGCCCGATCCTGATGGACTGGCTGGAGAGCGTCGAGGTCGAGGACAGCCTGCAAGCCCAACCGTTCCGCATGCCGGTGCAATGGGTCAACCGTCCCAACCTCGACTTCCGCGGCTTCTCGGGCCAGTTGGCCTCGGGCGTGGTCAAGCCGGGCGACCGGGTGAAAGTGCTGCCCTCGGGCCGCGAGAGCCGGGTGTCGCGCATCGTCACCCTGCCGGGCGACCTGGACCAGGCCGTGGCCGGCCAGTCGGTGACCATCACCCTGGCCGATGAAGTCGACGTCAGCCGTGGCGACGTGCTGGTCGCCGCCGACAGCCCCTGCGCCGTCGCAGGCCAGTTCGAGGCGACACTCGTCTGGATGGACGACGAGCCCCTGCCGCCGGGTCGCTCCTACCTGCTGAAGATCGGCGCGCGCCTGGTCGGCGCCAGCGTCACCGAGATCAAGCACCGGGTGAACGTCAACACCCTGGAGCACACGGCCGCCAAGCGGCTGGAGCTCAACGAGATCGCCCACGTCAACATCTCGCTCGACCAGGCGATCCCGTTCGAGGCCTATGCCGACAATCGGGATCTCGGCGGCTTCATCCTGATCGACCGGATCAGCAACCGCACCGTCGGCGCGGGCCTGCTGAACTTCGCCCTGCGCCGGGCCGACAACATCCACTGGCAGCACACCGACGTCTCCAAGGCATCGCGCGCGGCGCTCAAGAGCCAGCGCGGCCGGGTGGTGTGGCTGACGGGCCTGTCGGGCGCGGGCAAGTCGACCATCGCCAACCTGGTCGAAAAGCGCCTGCACGCGCTGGGCCGCCACACCTACCTGCTGGACGGCGACAACGTGCGCCACGGCCTCAACAAGGACCTCGGCTTCACCGAGGAGGACCGCGTCGAGAACATCCGCCGGGTGGCCGAGGTCGCCAAGCTGATGGTCGACGCCGGCCTGATCGTGCTGACCGCCTTCATCTCGCCCTTCCGGGCCGAGCGCCAGCTGGCGCGCGAGATCCTGGCCGACGGCGAGTTCGTCGAGGTCTTCGTCGACACCCCCCTGGCCGTGGCCGAGAGCCGCGACGTCAAGGGCCTCTACAAGAAGGCCCGCTCGGGCCAGCTGAAGAACTTCACCGGCATCGACAGCCCCTACGAGGCGCCCGAGGCGGCCGAACTGGTCATCGACACGACAAAGGTCGATCCGGTGGCCGCCGCTGAGCAGATCGTGGCCTGGCTGGAAGGCGAAGAGATCTCGTACGAGATCTGAGCCCCCTTCGCCCTTCCCCCTTGATGGGGGAAGGGTCGGGGATGGGGGTGACCTGCTGAATTGGCGGCGGTGCAACATCGAACGCAGCATCACCCCCACCCCAGCCCTCCCCATCAAGGGGGAGGGAGAGCGATTAAGCCCCCGCCTTGACCCGCGCACTCCGTCCCAGCACCAGCGCGCCGCAAAGCCCCGCCACCCCCAGCGCCGCCATCGCCCAGTAGCCCTTCACGCCAAGCGCATCGAAAAGCGGGCCGGAAGCCAGGGTCGCCAGGCCCAGGGTGAAGCCTTGCGACACCGCCGAGTTCAGGGCCTGGGCGGCCGAGGCGCTCTTGGGCGGCGTAAGGCGCTCGATCAGTTGCAGCGAGGCTAGGAAACTGGCCGCGAAGGTGAAGGCGTGCAGCGCCTGTAGCGGAAACAGCGCCCACAGCGGCGGAGCGAAGGCGTAGGCGGTCCATCGGATCACCGCCGCGCCCGCACCCATGGCCAGCAGCTTGCCGGGCCCCACGCGCCGTCGCCAGGGCTCCAGGAACCACATGAACCCGACCTCGGCCGCGACGCCGACGCCCCACAAGACGCCGATCATCGGCTCGGGGATCTCCTGCCTGCGCCAGAGGATGGTCGAGAAGCTGTAGTAGAAGCCATGCGCACCCTGGATCAGGCCGGCGGTGACCACCGCCAGCACGAACACCCGGTCGGTCAGCAGGCTGCCCAGGCCCTTCCAGCGGTCGCGCTTGGCCGGCGCCTCGCCCTCCTCGTGCACCCGCTCGGCCGGCACGAGGGCGAAGGCGGCGAAGGCCGTCAACAGGGCGGCCACCGTGATCCAGACGACGATGACCTCGGCGCCGATGAAGGTCAGAACGACGCCCATGGCCAGGTTGGCGGCGATGAAGGCGCTGGAGCCCGACCCGCGCGGCAGGCCGTAGTTGAAGCCTTCCAGCCGCGCCCGGCGCAGGGTGACCACGTCGATCAGCGGCGAGATGGTCGAGAACAGGGTCGCGCCCAGCAGCCAGCAGACCAGGAGGCCCCAGAAGCCCGGCGCGATCAGCATGGCCAGGTAGGCGCAGGCGGCGCCGACCGCCAGCAGGATCATCGGCGAGCGCCGCAGCTTGAACCCGTCGGCCCAGACCGCCAGCGCCGCCCCGGTAAATGGCTTGAGCAGCAGCGGCGCGGCCAGCACCGCGCCGATCTCGGCCCCGGAAAGCCCCCTCGCCCGCAGGAAGGTGGCCACGTATGGCAGGCTCACCCCGATGACCAGATAGATGGCCACATAGAACAGGCTGAGACGGGCGACGAGCGGCATGGCCCGCTCGTAGAGCGGTGGGCGGCGAAGGGGAAGCGGTTTCAGATCCTCCCCCTGAAGGGGGAGGTGTCGGCGAAGCCGACGGAGGGGGATGTAACCTCCCACGCCTACGACTTCACCAGTTTCCGCAGGGACTTCCCCCTCCGGCCCATCAGGCCACCTCCCCCTTCAGGGGGAGGATCTTTTTACTCCGCGCCCCCAAACCGCGCGGCCCATTCGGCGATCATGTCGTCGTCGATCTTCTTGAACAGCACCTCGGGCGCACGCACCGTCTGGCCGGCCGGGACGGTCGACAGTTCGGCGGCGACGTCGGACGACGGCCACGCGGGCGGCCAGGCCTGGCCGAAGGCTTCGCCGATCTTCTCGGCGGCGAACGGGATGAACGGGGCCGAGATGCGGGCGTAGAGCGCGGCCAGGTTCAGGGCCGTGCGCACGATCACCGCGGCGCGGTCGCGGTCGGACTTGATCGCCGTCCACGGGGCGGCTTCCTGCAGGTACTCGTTGCCGACCACCCAAAGGGCCCGCAACGCCTGGGCGCTCTTGCGGATCTCGATGGCGTCCATCTGCTCGGCGAGGTCGGCCAGGCGCTCGGCGACGTCGGCGTAGAGCTTCTCCTCCAGCGGACCGATCTGCCCGCCTTCCGGCACGACGCCGTCGAACTTGCTCTCGGTGAACTTCAGGATGCGGTTGACGAAGTTGCCCAGCACGTCGGCCAGGTCGCGGTTCACGGCGCTGGCGAACTGCTCCCAGGTGAAGGCCGTGTCGCTGCCTTCCGGCGAGTTCGAGGTCAGGTACCAGCGCCACAGGTCCGGCGGCAGGATGTCGAGCGCCGCGTCCATGAACACGCCGCGCTTGCTGCTGGTCGAGAACTTGCCGCCGTACCAGTTCAGCCAGTTGAAGGCTTTCAGCATGTCGACGCTCTTCCACGGCTCTTCCGAGCCGAGGATGGTCGCCGGGAAGCTGACGGTGTGGAACGCCACGTTGTCCTTGCCCATGAACTGGACGTAGCGGACGTCGTCGGCGCCGGCGTCGGTGCGCCACCACGAGCGCCAGTCACGATCCAGCGCGGCCTCGGCCCACTCCTGGGTGGCGGCGATGTATTCGATCGGGGCGTCGAACCAGACGTAGAAGACCTTCTCTTCCATGCCCGGACGCGGCAGGCCGTCCTTGGTCACCGGCACGCCCCAGGCCAGGTCGCGGGTGATGCCGCGGTCGATCAGGCCCTCGTCCAGGTGCTTGTAGGCGATCGACTTGGCCAGCGTCGGCCAGTCGGGGTGGCTGTCGACCCAGGCGCGGATGCGGTCGGCCATCTTGGTCTGGAGCAGGTAGAGGTGCTTGGTGTCGCGCACCTCGAGGTTCCGCGAGCCCGAGATCACCGAGTACGGGTCCTTCAGGTCGGTCGGGTCCAGGAGGTTGCCGCAGTTGTCGCACTGGTCTCCGCGCGCCTTCTCGAAGCCGCAGTGCGGGCAGGTGCCCTCGATGTAGCGGTCGGGCAGGAAGCGACGGTCGTCGATCGAGTAGACCATCTGGTCGACCCGTTCCTCGATCAGACCCTGCGCCTCCAGCACCTCGGCGAAGTGCTGGGTCAGGCGATGGTTCTGCGGCGAGGACGAACGGCCGAAGTGGTCCCACGACAGGCCGAACGCGCGGCCCACGTCGTGCTGCAACACGTGCTGCTCTTCACAGTAGGTCGCAACGTCCTGGCCGGCGGCGGCCGCCGCCAGCTCGGCCGGAGTGCCGTGCTCGTCGGTGGCGCAGATGTAGAGGGTGTCGTGGCCCCGGGCCCGCTGGAAGCGCGCATAGACGTCGGCCGGCAGCATCGAGCCCGCGAGATTGCCCAGGTGCTTGATGCCGTTGATGTACGGCAGGGCCGAGGTGATCAGGATGCGGGCCATGGAACGGGCGTCTTTCCGGGGGCGAACGAGAATAAGGAGGCGTCCGCATATAGAAGCCCCCGCGCCGAAGGGAAAGCTTCGCGGCGCGCCGGCAACCTTGCGGATCACGAAATCACGGGCTCGCGCGTCGGGCGTTTTCGGGTTTGGATGTCTCGCGCTTGACTGGAGGCCTCATGACCCGCCGTCGCCTGCCGCTGCTGTTGCTCATCCTCGCCGTGCTGCTGGCGGGCGGCTGGTGGTGGTGGCGCGAGCGGCCCGATCCGTCGGTGATGCACGTCTTCCCCGGCGTGCGCGGCCCGGCCAAGGCCTCGAAGATCATCGAGCCGCCCCGCACCCGCATCGCCCAGTTCGACAAGGGCGGCCCCCATCGCCTGGCGATTCTGGTCACCGACCCGCAGTCGGGGTGGCTGGGGCTGGTGCGCGGCTTCCGCGCCCACGGCGTACCGATCACGGTGACGGAGGATCCCGCCAAGGCCCTGACCCACAAGGTGGTGCTGGTCTATCCGATCATCTCGGGTCGCGTGCTGAGCGCAGAGCAGCTGCGCGCCCTGGCCCAGCACGTGCGGGACGGCGGCACGGTGCTGGCCTTCAACCTGGCGGGCGGCGGGCTTGGCGAGCTGTTCGGCGTCGGCGAGGGAACAGAAGCCTCCTCCCGCCTGCGCATGCGCTGGACGAAGACCACCGGCGAGCCCGAGAGCGACGAGATCGTCGCCTCCTCCACCGGCGAGGCCAAGGTCGCCAGCGTCGGCTACGCGCCCGGAACGGCGGAGGTGGCAGCCCGCTTCGACGACGGCTCGGTCGCCGCCGCCTGCCGGCGGGTCGGCGGCCAGGCCTGCGTGCTGGGCGTCGACCTCGGCTCGCTGGCCCAGCGCGCCATGAACGGCCGGGCCGAGGCCCTCGCCCGGCGCTACGTCAACGGGTACGAGCCGTCGCTGGACAGCCTGTTCCGCTGGGTGCGCGATCTCTACGTCGCCGGAGAGCCGATGCCCTGGCTGGTCTCCACCACGCCCGCCGGCAGGCAGGTGTCGATCCTGTTCACCCACGACGTCGACTACGGGCCGTCGGTGCATAACGCCCTGGCCTATGCCGACGCTCTGAAGGCCCGGAACATCCGCGGGACCTTCTTCGTACAGACCAAGTACATGAAGGACTACAACGACAAGGTGTTCTTCGACGACGCCGCCGTGGCCGACGTCAAAGGCCTGCTGGCGCGCGGCCAGGAGGTGGGCAGCCACACCGTCGCCCACTCCGGGGCCTTCGAGCATGCGATGCCGCTGGGCGACGGCCGCGAGCGCTACCCGCGCTACCGCCCCTTCGTCGAGACGGTCGACACGGTGAAGGGCGCCACGATCCTGGGCGAGCTTCGGGTGTCGAAGTTCCTGCTCGACCGGCTGGCGGGCGCGCAGGTGGTCTCGTTCCGGCCCGGACGGCTGGCCTATCCGTTCACCCTGCCCCAGGCCCTGGACGCCAGCGGCTATCGCTATTCCTCGTCGATCACCGCCAACACGGTGCTGACCCACCTGCCCTTCCAGCTGACCGACGGTCGCGCCGACGGCGCCTTGCAGCCGGTGTTCGAGTTCCCCGTCGCCATCGAGGACGAAAAGGCCCCGCCCCTGCTGCAACGGCTCGACGCGGCCGACGCCCTGGTGACGCGCGTGGCCCGGGACGGCGGCGTGGTCACGGTGCTGATCCACCCCAACACGGTCGGCGACAAGCTAAGGTTCGAGGAAGCCCTGGCCGATCGCTGGAATGGCCGGGCCTGGATGGGCTCGACCCAGGCCTTCGGCGACTGGTGGACGGCGCGCGACGCCCTGGATCTCGACGTCCAGCCTGACGGCGCGGGCTGGGTCCTGACCGCCGGCGCGGCCAAGGGGGTTTCGGATGTCGAGGTCGTACTGCCCAAGTCCGCCAAAGGGCGCGTGATCCTGGGCCTGCCGGCCGGCGGCCGCTCGACCACGGCGATCCGGTGAGAGGCCTACTGCTCGCCTTGCTGCTGGCCGCCATCGCCTGCCCGGCCGTCGCGGCGCCGCGACTGATCTGGTCGGACGAGTTCGACGGCGATCGGCTGGATCCGGCCCGGTGGACGGCGGCGACCGACTGCTGGGGCGGCGGCAACGAGGAGCGCCAGTGCTACGCGCCGGCCAATGTCACGGTCTCTGGCGGGGTGCTGCGGCTTAACGCCCGCAAGGAGCGCGCGTCGGGCCCCGCCCGGCGCGACGGCGGCCCGCGGGTGAGCCGCGACTACGCTTCGGGCGGCGTCAGCACCAAGGGCCTGGCCTCGTTCCGCTACGGCCGTATCGAGGTGCGCGCCAGGCTGCCGCTGGGCCAGGGGCTGTGGCCCGCGATCTGGATGCTGCCCGAGCACGACAACTACGGCCCCTACCCGCTGTCGGGCGAGATCGACATCGCCGAGGCCGTGAACCTGGGGGTGCGTTGCCGGTCCTGTCGCGACCGGGTGCGGGCGGCGGCGCATCATGGCCCCACGCTGAAGGCCAACCGCAGCGACTCGGCCGACACGGCGCTGGGCGACCTGACGGCCTTCCACGTGTTCGCGCTGAAATGGACGCCGAACCGGCTGACCTGGCTGCTGGACGGCAAGCCCTATTTCACCCGGGCGGGCGGACGGCCCTTCGACGAGCGCTTCCACCTGATCCTCAACCTGGCGGTCGGCGGGCGGTGGGCGGAGACGACGGGCCGGCGCGGCGTCGACGACGCAGCCTTGCCCGAAAGCCTGCTGGTGGACTGGGTGCGCGTCTACGCACCAGAAGACTAGGCGGCGGGCAAGCGCCCCCGGCTCCAGAAGGGGATCAAGAAGCCGGGGGCGCGCCCCCCCAAGGGCGAGGTTTGGCGGATTTAGTTCGTGTCCGCGGCCACCGGGTCGGCGGCCGAGACCACGCCGTCCTTGTTGGTGTCGTGGGTCACGAACATCCGCCAGCCCGAATAGGCGAACTCGGCCGGGGTGATGCCGCCGCTCTTGTCGCTGTCGAGGACGCCGAAGCGCACGTCGGCCTGGCGCATCTGGCGCACGCGCTCTTCTTCCTTCTTCTCGGCGGTCTCGGTCGAGGCGGCCAGGCGCTTCTCGAGGCGGACCTTGAACTCGCCGACATACTCTTCCTTGGACAGCACGCCGTTCTTGTCGGCGTCGATGGCCTTGAAGAGCTGGTCGCGGGTGATGACGAACTCCTCCTTGGTGACGACGCCGTCGCCGTTGACGTCCTGCTCCTTGATGAAGGTGTCGCGGGCGTGCGAGGCGGCCAGGGCCGGGGCGGAGACGGCGGCCAGGACGGCGGCCAGGATCAGGGTGTTGCGGATCATGTCGGCTCTCAGCGCAGGGATTCGAAGGTCAGCGAGTAGGTGTGGCTCTGGCCGGGCTGGCCGGCGGCGGCCGGGGCGACGCGGTAGCGGGCCTGAACCTGGTAGACGCCCGAGCGTTCGGGCTTCAGCTCGAAACGGCCCTGGGCGTCGCTCTTGACCGTGACCGGGGCGGCCTTGACGTCGGCGTAGCGGTCGCCGCCGGCGGTCAGGGTGACCTCCTGGCCGGCCACCGGCTTGCCATCGTACAGCACCACGAACTTGGCCGGCTGGCCGGTGGTGATATCGCTGGGGTGGGTGATCGCCTGGAACTCCAGGCCCTTGCCGACCGGGGCCAGGGCGCCGGTGCTGGGCGCGCCGCGGGTGACGTAGACGTCCGCGGTGGTGATGCTCTGCATGTCGACCACTTCGGCGCCGGCCGGCGCCTTGCCCGGCTCGAGGAACTCCCACTCGCCGTTGACCAGCGTGGCCTTGCCGACGCGGCCGGCGCGCTGCCCGGTGGTGATGCGGTAGGTGCCGGCGGTCTCGATCGGCGCCTCCACCAGGGCCAGCTCGCGCAGATAGGTCGGCGTCAGGGCTTTACGCACGCCGTCCGGACCGACCACCGCATAGGTGTCCGACTTCATCACCACTTCAGGGGTGAAGAAGCTCTCGGTGAACGAGCCCTGGACGGTCACGACCTTGCGGTCGGAGACGTCGAAGGTGCTAGGCAGCATGTAGGGCGAGTGGGCGTGCGCCAGGCCGGACAGGCCCAGGCCCGCCAGCAGCGCCGCCGAAGCGAGCATGGTCTTCATCGGAATCCCCCTTCCAGGACGATCGGTGCGTTGGAGAGGCTCCTATTGCGGATGAATCTAAGAATCAATTGCAAATAACTTGACCAAGCCGCCAGACGGTCGTAGCTCCCCATCCAACGAATGCGAACAATTCGCATCTGAGGCCGAAAACTGGGGATCGAACTTTGCCGCGCAACAGACTCGCCTATCTTGCCGCCGTCTCGGCCGGCGCTCTGCTCTTCGCCACGGCGGCCTTCGCGGCCGATGCGCCGTCGGCCGACGGCGCCGAAGTCGACAAGGTCACCGTCACCGCCACGCGCAGCGAGAAGTCCGTCCTGGACGCCCCCGCGACCGTCTCCGTGACGACAAGCCAGGAGATCGAGGACGCCCTGGTCAACGACGTGAAGGACCTGGTGCGGTTCGAGCCGGGCGTGTCGGTGCGCAGCGCCCCTTCCCGCTTCACCGCCGCCGGCGCCTCGACGGGTCGTGACGGCAACGCCGGCTTCGCCATCCGCGGCCTGGAGGGCAACCGCGTCCTGATCATGGTCGACGGCGTGCGCGTGCCCGACGGCTACGCCTTCGGCGCCCAGGCCGCCGGTCGCGGCGACTATGTCGACGTCGACGTGCTGAAATCGGTCGAGATCGTGCGCGGCCCGGCCTCGGCCCTCTACGGCAGCGACGGCCTGGCCGGTTCGGTCAGCTTCTTCACGAAGGATCCCTCCGACGTCCTGCAAGGCAAGTCGATCGCCGCCCGCGGCCGCGTCGGCTACAGCTCGGCCGACGAAAGCTGGAGCGAAAGCGCCCTCGTCGCCGGCGCCAGCGGCCGCTGGGAAGGCCTGCTGGCCTACACCCGCCGCGACGGCCACGAGACCGAGACCCAAGGCACGGCCGCCCTGCGCGACGTGCGCCGCACGGTCGCCAACCCCGAGGACAACAGCTCCAACGCCGTGCTCGGCAAGCTGGTGTTCAACCTCGACGACCGCAACAAGTTCTCGCTGACCGTCGACCACCTGGATCGCGACATCGACTGGAACGTGCTGTCGGCGATCACCTATGTCGCCCCGAACGCCACCCCGGCCTCGACCGCCGTGGTCGGGCTGACCGCCTTCGACAAGATGCGCCGCGACCGCGTCAGCCTGGCCCACGCCTTCACCGGCGGCCAGGGCCTGATCCAGAGCGCCCGCACCACCCTCTACTATCAGGACAGCACCACCCGGCAGTTCTCGGCCGAGGACCGCTACACCGCCGCCGACCGCACCCGCGACGCCAAGTTCGACAACGAGGTGTTCGGCGGCGCGGTCGAGCTGACCAGCAAGGCCAGCTTCGGCGGCGTGGACCACAGCATCGTCTGGGGCGCTGACGCCTCGCTGACGCGCCAGCAGGGCCTGCGCGACGGCACCGTGCCGCCGGCCGGCGAGACCTTCCCCAACCGCGCCTTCCCGACCACCGACTACACCCTGTTCGGCGGCTACGTGCAGGACGAGTTCGCGGTTGGTCCGGTCACCTTCTATCCGGCCCTGCGCTACGACTACTACAAGCTGGACCCGAAGAACGATCCGCTGTTCACCGCCAACACCGCGGTCGGCCAGAGCGACTCGCGCTTCTCGCCGAAGCTGTCGGCCGTGTGGCGGGCCACCGACCTGATCAGCGTGTTCGCCAACGCCGCCACCGGCTTCAAGGCCCCGGCCCCGTCGCAGGTCAACAACGGCTTCTCGAACCCGACCAGCTTCTACACCGCGATCGCCAATCCGGACCTGAAGCCCGAGACCAGCCAGACCTTCGAACTGGGCTTCCGCCTGCGCCAGCCGACCTGGAACATCAGCGTCACCGGCTTCACCGGCAAGTATGACGACTTCATCGAGCAGGTGCAGGTCAGCGGTTCGTTCCGCCCCACCGACCCCGCGGTGTTCCAGTTCGTCAACCTGGCCGAGGCCGAGATCAGCGGCGCCGAGGCTCGCGGCGAAGTCATCATCGCCGACAACTGGCGCCTGATCGGCGCGGCCTCCTATGCTCGCGGCTTCTCGACCAACACGGCGGGCGTCAGCACCCCGCTGCAGTCGGTCGATCCGGCCAAGTTCACGGCCGGTCTGTCGTACCGCGATCCGGCCGGTCGTTTCGGCGGCCAGTTCAGCGTCATGCACGTGCAGAAGAAGTCGGTCGACAGCCTGGGCGTCACCTGCACGGGCGGCTGCTTCGCCCCGCCGGCCTTCACCACCGCCGACGCCACCGCCTACTGGAACGTCACCGACGCGGTCACCCTGCGCGGCGGCGTCTTCAACCTGGCCGACGAGAAGTACTGGTGGTGGTCGGACGTGCGCGGCCAGTCGGCCGCCGCCTCGGCCACCGTGCCGGCGGTGATCGTCGACGGCTACACCGCTCCCGGACGCAACTACAGCGTCTCGCTGGCGGTCAAGTTCTAGGACCCCAAAGGTCCTAACCGAGACACGCGGTCGTAATGTTGCGGCGACCGCGTGGCCCCGTCCTCCTCCGCGCCATGTCGGCCCGGCGCCTGGAGGACGGGGCGTTTTATTGTCTGGGGCATGCTTCAGCGCCCGCCTTCGCGGCGTCGCAAAAAGAACGGGAAATCGTCGTCGCATCGCCCGGGACAAGCGCGCCGCCCCCTGCTAGCAACGGCGCATCCGCAAACGGGAGTTCGCATGCTGCGCCGCCTCTACGACTGGGTCATGGGCCTGGCCGCCTCGCGTCACGCTCCCACGAGCTTGTTCGCGGTCTCCTTCGCCGAGAGCTCGTTCTTCCCCGTCCCGCCCGACGTGATGCTGGCCCCGATGGTGCTGGCGCGGCCGGACAAGGCCTGGCGCTACGCCGCCATCTGCACCCTGGCCTCGGTGCTGGGCGGCATCCTGGGCTACGCCATCGGCTACTTCCTGACCCCCGTGGGCCAGTGGATGATGGCCGCCACCGGCCACGCGGGGGGCCTCGCCGAATTCAAGTGCTGGTACGACAAGTACGGGGTCTGGGTGATCCTGGCCAAGGGTCTGACCCCCATCCCCTACAAGCTTGTGACCATCGCCTCGGGCCTGGCGGCCTTCAGCTTCCCGATGTTCATCTTCGCCTCTGTCGTCACCCGCGGCGCGCGCTTCTTCCTCGTCGCCTTCGTCGTCAAGAAGTTCGGCCCGACCCTGCTGCCGGTGATCGAACGGCGCCTCGCCCTGGTGGCCGGCGGTTTGATCCTGCTCCTTGTCATCGGCCTCGCCGCGAGCCATTTCCTGGGGGGAAGCAGCGGAGGCGCGTGCGCCGTATGACCACCGACACCCCGGCCGTGACCACCGGTCCCCTCGTTCCCAAGCGTCCGCCCCTGGCGTGGGTCGCCAGGCACTGGCCGGTCCTGGCCTTCGCCGCCAGCGCGATCATGCTGGGCGCGGCCCATGCGTTCGAAAGCTTCGGGGGCCTGGCGCCCTGCCACCTGTGCCTGAAGCAGCGCGAGGTCTACTGGGTGGCCGGAACGGTCGGCCTGATCGCCACCATCCTGCAACGCACGCCCCTTTGGACGCGCCTGCGCGCGCCGGCCCTGTGGCTGCTGGGCGCGATCTTCCTCTACGGCGCAGGCCTGGCGGCCTTCCACGCCGGCGTCGAATGGAAGTGGTGGCCCGGTCCCAGCACCTGCACCGGCGGGGGCCTCGCCACCTCCGACGACCTGGTGGCCATGCTGAAAGGCGCCAAGATCCAGCCTCCGATGTGCGACAAGGCCGCCTGGGTGTTCCTGGGCCTGTCGATGGCCGGCTGGAACGCCCTGGTCTCGCTGGGCCTGGCCGTCGCCTCGGCCTTCGCCGCCCTTCGCTCCAAGGAGGCCTGACGATGAGCGCCGCCCAGCAGAAAGCCGTTCCGCCCCGCCCCGGCCGCGGCGCCCAGGCCGCGCGCCTGGCCGAGATCCTGCGCGTCGACCAGGCCGGCGAACTGGCCGCCGTCCACATCTATCGCGGCCAGCAGGCCGTGATGAAGCACGCCCGCGGCCGCGAGCGCATCGCCGAGCAGCTGAAGGAGATGGAGGGCCACGAGCAGGTCCACCTGTCGCGCTTCGACGAACTGCTGTCCGAGCGCAAGGTGCGCCCGACCCTGATGTCGCCCCTGTGGCGCCTGGCGGCCTTCACCCTGGGCGCCGGCACCGCCCTGATCGGCGACAAGGCCGCCCACGCCTGCACCGAGGCCGTCGAGTCGGTGATCGAGAAGCACTACGCCGGCCAGATCGACGAGCTGAAGGACCGCGACCCGGCCCTGGCCGCCGAGCTCTCCAAATTCCGCGACGACGAGCTGATGCACCGCGACCTCGCCATCGAGGAAGGCGCCCACGAGGCCACGGCCTATCCGCTGCTCAGCGCCGTCATCCAGACCGGCTGCAAGGTGGCCATCAAGATCAGCGAGAAGCTGTAAAACCCCTCTCTCTGCGAGAGAGGGATTCAAAGGCTTGGCCTTCGCCCCCGCCTCCCCTACCGATGACGCCTGATCATCGCGGGGAGTCGTCTTGCCTTCGTCGTCCGTCCGGGCACTGGCCCTCGCCGCCGCCCTGCCGCTGCTGATCGCCGCCGCGCCCGCCAAGCCGACCAAGCCCGCGCGCGCCGCCCCCACCGCCCAGACCCTGGCCACCGGCGGGGCGCTGAAGCCCGACCAGGCCGGCGTGCATATCGAGCATGTCGACCTGTCGATCGAGGTCTTCCCCGAGCGCAAGTCGATCTCCGGCGAGGCCGTGCTGGCCCTGCGCGCCGACCGCGAGCTGGCGACCATCGTGCTCGACCTCGACCGTGAACTGCCGGTGTCGGCGGTGTCGCTGGACGGCCGGGACCTGCCGCCCACGGCCTGGCGCAATCCGGACGGCCGCCTCTCGATCACCCCGCCGGCCCCGATCCCGGCCGGCCGCACCACCGCCGTGCGCATCCGCTACGCCGGCGTGCCGGTAGAGGCCAAGAACGCGCCGTGGGACGGCGGTTTCGTCTGGACCAAGGCCCCCGACGGCCGCCCCTGGATCGCCACCGCCGTCCAGGGTGAGGGCTGCGACCTCTTCTGGCCGTGCATCGACCACCCGACCGGCGAGCCCGACCTCGTCGACCTGCACGTCACCGTTCCGGCCGGGCTGTCGGCGCCGTCGGGCGGGGTCCTGATCGACGTCACCGAGGCCGGCGGCGGGCGGCGCACCTTCCACTGGCGGATCAAGACGCCCAACACCTACGCCGTGGCGCTCAACATCGGCCCCTATGTCCACCTGACCGCGCTCTACCGCAGCCGTTTCGGCGACAGCTTCCCGATCGAGTTCTGGGCCCTGGAGGGCAACGAGGCCAAGGGCCGCGACCTGCTGGCCCAGTTCACGCCGATGCTCGACTTCTACGAGGGGATGATCGGGCCCTATCCGTTCCGCTCGGAGAAGATGGGCGCGGTCGAGACACCGCACCTGGGCATGGAGCACCAGACGCTGAACGCCTACGGCGCCGGCTACGCCAAGGAAATCTACGGCTTCGACTGGCTGCTCGAGCACGAACTGGCCCACGAGTGGTTCGGCAACCAGATGACCAATGTCGACTGGGACGACATGTGGCTGCACGAGGCCTTCGGCACCTACATGCAGCCGCTCTATTCGCAGTGGCTGCACGGCGACATGGAATACATGGTCCGCCTGAACGAGATGCGGGTGAAGAGCTTCAACAAGTTCCCCATCGTCTCGGGCAAGCCGATGGAGGAGGAAGCCGTCTACGACGCCAAGGTCGGGCCGGGAACCGACATCTACTACAAGGGCGCCAACATGCTGCACACGTTGCGCGGCCTGATCGGCGACGAGGCCTTCTTCACCGCCACCCGGGTGCTGGTCTATGGCCGCCCCGATCCCAAGCCCGGCAACTTCGCCCCGCGCTACGCGGTGACCGACGACTTCATCAAGGCGGTGAGCGAGGCGACCGGCGCTGACTACCGCTGGTTCTTCGACACCTATCTGCGCCACGCCGCCCTGCCGGAGCTTGTCGAAACCCGCGACGGCGAAGACCTGGTGCTGGCCTGGAAGACCCCGGCCGGGCGCTTCCCGATGCCTGTGGAGGTCAAGGTCGGCGGCAAGATGGTAACCCTGCCGATGGCCGATGGGACGGGCCGGGTGCGCGTCGGCGACGCCGTTCCGGTGATCGTCGACCCCGCTTCGAAGATCCTGCGCCGGCAACCGTATCTGGAGGCCTACCACGCCTGGAAGACCGCCAAGGACGCCTCCGACAAGGCCAGGAGCCGGCCGGTCAGTCCGAAGAAATAGTCATCTTCCGTTGACCGTGTTCCTTCACGGTTTGCGAGGCATGCGGCCTTAGGACTCAAGGCTCCACCGCGAGCCGAGCCCATGCTGACGCCCAACCATGTCGTTATCGCCGCCAAGGCCGTGCTGTTCGTCGGGGCGGCCAGCGCCGTAACCCTGATGCTCGGCCCGTTCCAGGGCCTGGAACAGGCTTTCGGGCTCAGCGACAAGGCCGCGCACGCCCTGGCGTTCGGCGGCCTGACCGCCATGGCCTTCCTGGCCTTCCCCAAGATGCGCCGCAACGACCTGGCGATCGCCGCGATCCTGCTGGGCGCCAGCGCCGAAGTCGCGCAGCTGTTCGCCCATCGCAGCGCCAGCTTCACCGATTTCGCCGCCGACGTCGCGGGCATCGCCGTCGTCTACCTGGCCAGCCACATCGAAGCCGTCCGCCGCGACGCCCGCGAGCGCGGCGCCATGCGCTTCTCGGACATCTCGGCCCAGCGCCAGCGCCGCCGTCGCCGCAAGAGCAGCGTCGTCATGCCAGCCGCCTCCGTCGCCGCCGAAAGCGAAGCCGCCCACGGCAGCTTCGCCTCCCGCGCCGCCGCGCGTTTCCCGCGCGAGGCCTGATCTTTCGTCAGGTGATCCGCTTGACGCTGACCGGGTCGCTGCCCGGGAAGCTTTCTTCCAGGCCCTCGTCCAGCAGGGCTTCCTGGCGGCTTTCCGAGCACTCGACCTTCTCGGCCAGCTGGTCGTGCTTTTCGTTGTGCGCCAGCGGCCTGTCCGCCTGCTTGGAATGAGGCGCCTCGATATGGCGGTCCTCCGGCCGCAGCTTGCCTTCGGCCGCGCAGTCGGCGGTGGTCGCCGAGGTGCCGTGCGTGAAGTGGCGGCCGTCTTCCTGATGATGCCTGTGACCGATCATGACCGGTTTCTCCCATGCTTCGCCCGCGAGGGCGTCGAGAGATAAACCCGCAGGTCATGGCCGGGGTTGCTCCGCCTCCAGACAAGCGGCGCGAAGCAGGTTATGCAAACGCCATGCAAAAGCCGCTCATGTTGCTCGCCTGCCTTTTGCTGGGCGCCTGCGCCTCGACGCCTTCGGAGGCGCCCGCCCTCGCGCCGGCCCCCAAGCTCGCGGTCGAGACGCGCAGCTACGCGACCACGCCCCTGACGCCGACCCCGTCCGACCTGCCGCCGGCCGAGGCCTTCGCCGCCGCCAGCTTCACCGCGCCCGACGGCGTGCGCCTGCCCTATCGGCTGCTGTCGCCGGCGACCAAGGAGAAGCTGCCGCTGGTGGTGGTGCTGCACGGCTCGGGCGCCGTGGGCCACGACAACAAGGCCCAGATGGGCCCGTTCGTGCGCAGTTGGGCCCGCCCCGGCACGGCCAAGACCTTCCCAGCCTTCGTGCTGGCGCCCCAGGCCCCTATCCGCACCGCCAACTACGCCAAGGGCGCCGACCGGCTGCTGGCCTCGCGCCCCGGGACCAGCCTGCCGGCGATCCTGGCCCTGATCGACGACCTCTCGGCCCGCCTGCCGATCGACACCGACCGCATCTATCTCGTCGGCTTCTCGATGGGCGGCTCGGCGGCGATGAACGCCGCGGCCCTGGAGCCCGGCAAGTTCGCCGCCGTCGCGGCCTTCTCCGGCGTGCCGCCCGAGCGCGCCCTGGCCGCCAAGGTCGCGCCGACGCCCGTGATGATCGTCCACGGCGACAAGGACCGCGAGAACCCCTACGCGCCGGACCTGGCTTGGGCCGGGGCTCTGGCCGACGCCGGCGGCGACGTGCGCTTCGTCTCCTATTCAGGCATGGCCCACGTAGTGCCGCCCGACATGATGCACGACGACGCCTGGCGGGCCTGGCTGTTCTCGCAGAAGCGGAAAAAGGGCTAAGCCGTCCAGGTCTCGGCGAAGACCCGCCGGAAGTTGCCGCCCATCACCTTGTCGACCACCCGCGTCGAATAGCCCCGCCGCCGCAGTTCGTCGGCGATGACGGCGCAGCGATCCGGGCGGTTCAGCCCGGTCACGAACGGCGGCGGCCCCTCGCCGGGCGCGGCCACGCCGGCGGCCTTGCGCTCTTCCAGGCTCTTGTTCCACTGGGCCATGCTCTCGGACGAGGTGTCGAACGGCCACAGCAGGGCGTCACTGCCGATGCCGACATGGTCCTCGCCGCAGACCTTCAGGGCGTGGATCAGGTGGGCGAAATAGACGTCCAGCGAGGGCTGGGCCGGCGCCGTCGTCAGATAGCTCAGCTCATAGATCCCCATGACCCCGCCACGATTGGCCAGGGCCTTCATCAGCCGGTCGGACTTGTTGCGGGGATGGGCGTGGACGGCGGCGGCCCCGGCGTGGGTGATCAGCACGGGCTTGCTGGACACGGCGATGGCGCCCAGGCTGGACGGCTCGTCGCTGTGGCTGACGTCGATCGTCACGCCTGTCGCGTTCATGCGCTCCACCGCGCGCCGCCCCAACTCGGTCAAGCCGGTCGGCGGCGACGACATCGTGCCCGAGGCGAACGGCGTCGTCCGGTTGTAGCTCAGCCCCATGACCAGCACGCCGGCGGCGCGGAACTGGTCGATGGCGGCAAGGTCGCCTTCCAACATCTCGGCGGCTTCGAACGAATAGATGATCCCCAGACGACCGCTCGCCTTGGCGCGGGCGAAGTCGGCGACGGACGCGACCTTGAGATAGAGGTCGGGATTGAGCGCCACGACCTTGTCGATGTCGGCGATGGAGGCGGCGGTCTCGGCCCTGGTTTCCGTGCCCGGCCCGCCGATCGTCAGCTTGGCCGCCGTCAGGCCCGACGCCTTGACGAGGTCGCGGGCCTCCTGGTCCAGCGGCTTCTCACTATCCATGGGCAGGAGCAGATTGCCGTTGATCACGACGCCGGCGGCCTGTCCCGTCGCGGCCGAAGCGGTCGCGCTGGCGGCCAGCGAGGCGGCGGCCGCGCCCAGGAAGATGCGTCGCGTGGTGCTCATGGTCCCCTCCGAAAGAAATATGTAGGCGCCTACATATCCTTCCCATACCCGGGGTCGTCCAATGAAATTCCATCCATGATCCGATCGAACATCGACCGGCGGTCCAAGGCGTCGTCCAGTTGGTCGAGCCGCCGGACAAGGTCGCCGACCTCGGCGTCCAGTTCCCGCGCGGCGGTGTTGAACGCGTCCCAGACAGGGCCGAGCCTGGCGACCATCGCCTGTCCCTCGTCGGTCAGGGCGATCAGGCGGCGGCGCCCGTCTTGGGCCGAAACCTGCGAGACGATCAGGCCGGCCTTCTCCATCGACCGGCTGGCCTCGCTGACCGACACGTGGGTGATGCGCAGGATCGCGGCGATCTCGCCCACCGCCATCGGGGCGCCGCGCTCGACCAACTGGCGCAGGACGCCGTACCAGCGCTGCTCGAACTTGACGCCGCGGGCGGCATAGACCCGCGAGCCGTCACGGTCGATCCGCTCGGAGACGCGCCGGAGGCGGGCCGCCAGCGCCTCGCCGCCGAAGCCGCGGCTGTAGTCTTCGGGATCGGACATGGCGGAATCCGCTGACGGAGGAAGCTGTCCCCCTTCTGGGCCATCCGCGTGCGGCAGCCTAGAGGCCAGCGCGCGTCAGGGCCTCGCGAACCACGTCGGGCGCGTGGTCGATGACCCGCAGATAGGCCAGCATGGCGGCATCTGGCCGCGCCTCGCCGTGTTCCAGCTCGCTCAGCACCGGCAGGGGAATGGCGAAGGCCCGCGAGAACTCGGCCTGCGACAGGCCGCTGCGCCACCGCACCGCCTGCACAAGCGCGCGGGACGAGCGGACCTCGCTTGGCGCGGCCCTGTCGTCGATGGCGATATCGGTCGTGGTCAGGCGCGCTGCGGCCATAGGATCTCTCCCTTCGCTGCTCTTCTCCCCGACCGCTCCTCTATACGCGTTCGATTGCACAAATTCGACGGCCGCACGTCGCCAATACGACGGTTCGGGGGCGGCTTGGCCAGGCGGTCAGCCCTGGGGCTTGGCCAGCAGGGCGCGCGCCTTGACCTCGACCGCCTCGACGCCCTTCAGCGGGTCGCCGGCGTCGTCGAGGATGTTGGAAAAGCGCTTGAGGTCCTGGGTGCTGATCCGCTTGATACGGCGATCACGCGCCCACTCCATGCCGATCAGCTGGCCCAGGCGGCAGGCCTTGGGCAGCAGGGCCGGCTTCTCGGCCGGACCGCCCTTGACCAGCAGCTTGCTGACGATGTCGTTCCAGTTGGGCGAGCCGGGGAAGCACAGGTTCAGGTCCTGGCAGTTGCCGGTCCAGAACCGCTTGTACCAGCGGGCGTGGTCATCATTCTCGAAACGCAGGCCGCGCGTGGGCTGGACCACGTTGAGGCAGTCGCCCCGCACGAACTCCTGCGCGGACGCGGAACCGGCCAGCAGGCCGGCAAGCAGCAGGGCCGTCGCCCCCAAACGAAACGCCAAGTCTTCCTCCTGGAATCCTCCCCCCACGGAGGATGCTCACGGCTCGTTTAATCGCGCGCTTCGGACAGAAATGCGGCCGTCGCTTCAATGACTTCCACGAGCGTGAGTCGCTCGATGGTCACCCCTTCGGGCAGACTTGAAAAGAGCCTCGTGGGGGCGGCCGCATCGAGCATCACGAAGACGCCCCGGTCCTCGGCCCGACGGATCAGGCGGCCGAAGGCCTGGCT
This sequence comes from Caulobacter zeae, assembly GCF_002858925.1. Taxonomy (GTDB): domain Bacteria; phylum Pseudomonadota; class Alphaproteobacteria; order Caulobacterales; family Caulobacteraceae; genus Caulobacter; species Caulobacter zeae. The sequence goes on along the minus strand of NZ_PJRS01000040.1, from coordinate 74,918 downwards.
GATGCGGGCGCGGGCGATGGAGTCGTCGTAGCCCTTCCCCCCGAACTTGGTGCGCCTGGCCTTGTGAAGGATGTCCGGACGCGGCCAGGGCACGCGGTCGAAGACCAGCAGGCGCAAGCTGCGGCCGGGCACGTCGACGCCGTCACGGATCGCGTCAGTGCCCAGGAGGCAGGCGTCCTCCTCCGCCCGGAAGATGTCGACAAGGGCGCCGGCCTCCAGCGGATCGACGTGCTGGGCGTAGAGCGGCAGGCCCTTGTCGGCCAGGGGCGCGGCGATACGCTCGTGCACGGCCTTGAGCCGACGAATGGCGGTGAACAGGCCCAGCGCCCCGCCGTTGGCGGCCAGGAACAACTCGCGCATGGCCGCCGAGACCTGGCGCGCGTCCTCTTTGTTGACGTCGGTGACGACGAAGGCGCGGGCGTTTTTCTCGTAGTCGAAGGGCGAGGCCAGGCGCAGCACCTTGGGCGGCTGCGGCAGACGCGCCGCGCCGCTGCGCATCTCGGCCAGGGCGAACGGATCCTCCAGCGCCGGATCGACCAGGGTGGCGCTGGTCACCAGCACGCCGTGCGCGGGGCTGAGCACCGCCGCGCGCAGCGGCTCGGTCGGATCCACCCAGTGGCGGCGGCAGGCCGCATCCACGACCCGGCCGTAGAGGAAGGTGGCCTCGAACCAATCGACGAAGTCGGGATCGTCCTCGGCGTCCTCGTCGATGGCCTTGAGGATCGAGCGCCAGGCCGGCAAGGTCATGCGCGCCCGGCGGTCCAGGCCCCGCAGTGCGCCTTCGATGCGGGCGCGTTCGGACGGCCCCAGGTGCTCGGCGTCCTCGTCGAGCACGTCCTCCAGCTGGCGGGCCAGGGCCAGCAGCGGCGCCTCAACCCCGGCCAGGGCCCGGGCGGCTTCTCCGGCCCGCTCGCGCACCAGGTCCACCGCCGGGCGGGCGGCGCATTGCAGGCCCAGTTCCGGCCCGCCGCGCTCGCTGGTGCGGGCGCGCAGCTGCTCGATGACGGCGACGAGGTAGTTCTCGATCGGCCCGATCGGATTGACCTGGCCGTCCGGCGGCGCGATGCGGCCCGACCAGCCTTCGCCCGGCAAGGCGGTCGCGGCCTGGATCACCGCGCTCAGCGCTTGGCGGGCGCTTTCCTTGTCGCCCAGGATGTCGAGCAGCCGGGCCTCCAGCCCTCTGCCCCGCCGCCCGCGTCCTTCCGGACCACGGATCCAGCGGCGCAGCTCGGCGGCCTCGGCGCCCGACAAGGCGGCCGAAAAGGCGCTGTCGGCGGCGTCGAACAGGTGGTGACCCTCGTCGAACACCACGCGCTTGACCGCCGTGGTCTCGTTGTCGCCCTTCAGGCCCCGCGCCGTGCGCGCGCCGTCGAAGGCCGCCTGGGTCATGACCAGGGCGTGGTTGGCGATGACGATGTCGGCGCGCTTGGAGGCCCGCACGGCCTTCTCGATGAAACAGACGCGATAGTGCTGGCAGCCGGCGTGGATGCACTCGCCCCGGCGGTCGACCAGGTTGGCGGCGCTCGCTTGAGCAGACGGCTGCACGGCGAACAGGGTCGGCAGCCAGGCCGGATAGTCGCCGCCGGTCATGTCGCCGTCGCGGCTGACCCGCGCCCAGCGCGCGGCCAGGGCCAGGCCCACCAGGTCGCCATTGCCTAGCTGGGCGCTGTTGACCTGCTCCTGCAGGTTCAGGAGGCACAGGTAGTTTTCGCGGCCCTTGCGGACCACCGCCTTGCGGGCCCGCACCTGCGCATCGGGATAGATGGCCGAGCTCTCGCGCTCGATCTGGCGCTGCAAGGCGCGCGTATAGGTGCTGATCCACACCGACGGGCCGTTGGCCTCGGCCCAGACGCTGGCGGGGGCCAGATAGCCGAGGGTCTTGCCCACGCCCGTGCCGGCCTCGGCCAGCATCATGCGCGGCTCGCCTTCACGTTCCCGGGGCTGGAAGGCGAACGACGCCTCGCGGGCGTAGGTGTCCTGGGCCTCGCGCACCTCGTCGAGGCCGGCGCGGGTCAGCAGCGACTTCAGGCGTTCGGAGGCGGCCTCGGGGTCGATCGGGCGCGACAGCGGCTCGCCCAGCGGCGCCTGGTCTTCCCACTCGACGAGCCGGCTCCAGACGTCGAGGCCGGAGCTCCTGAACTGGTTGCCGACCGGAACCGAGCGCAGGGCGCCGACCACCGCCGCCCCCCAGGACCATCCGGCGCGAGCCAGGGTCTCGGCCACGGCCAGGGCCTCCTCCCGCGACGGATGGGGCGTCAGGGCCAGCTCGCGCAGCAGGAAGTCGGCGGCCTCGCGCAGGGTCTGGGCCTGGGCGGCCGCGCCCTTCGGTTCCGGCAGGCCCAAGGCCATGGCCAGCCCCACCGACGACGGCGCGCAGAAGGTCGCCGGCCGGGTGAAGGCATAGAGCTCCAGCACGTCGAAGATGCCGGGATAGCGCAGCGGGGCGTGCAGGTTCAGGCGCTTGGCCGTCATGGCCGCGTGGGCGACCAGCACCGGCCCGTGCTCGAACAGGTCGCGCGCGTCCGGCGGCCGGATCACCCGCCCCTCGCCCGAACCGTCGGCCAGTCCGGCGCGCGGGCCGGGCAGAACCACCAGGGCCGGGGCAAGGTCAAGATTCGGAGGAAGCGCGCTCACGAGCGTGGATTAACACTTCGGCGCGGGGAAACGAACGGGGAACTCCCCTCCCCCCCCCCAAAAGCGCGTCATCCCGGCCGCAGCGAAGCGCAGAGCCAGGACCCAGGGGCCGCGGCATGGCGTCGGCAGCCGCCGGAGCGCTTGATCGATCCGCCGCGCCCAGTCCCCTGGGGCCCGGATAGCCGCTACGCGGCTTCCGGGATGACGAGCTTGTTGGTGCTTCGAAGCTTACTTCCGCTGACCCGCGCTGGCCGCCCGCACCGGCTTGAACTCCGAACCGGCGTTCCAGTCGGGCCAGACGCGCGAGTTGGCGATCGCCTTGCCGGCCTCGTAGACCAGGGCCACGTCCTGGGCCGCGCCGCGCAGGTCCCAGTCGGCGCTCCAGGCGTCGCAGGGCTGGTGGTAGCAGCGGGCGGTGTAGTCGGCGACCCAGGCGTCGCCGGCCGCGCGGCCGCCGTTCAAGAGGTCGGCCCCGCCGCCCAGGCCCATCACCAGCAGCACCGGCACGCCACGCTTGGCCAGCGAGAAGTGATCGGCGCGATAGAACAGCGCCCGTTCCGGCTTGGCGTCCGGCGTCACCGTGCGCCCTTGCGCGGCCGCGGCCTTGGCCAGGCCCTGCTCCAGTTCGTTCTGGCCGGCGCCAACCAGCACGATGTCCTTGGCCGGGCCGGCCGTTTGCAGCACGTCGAGGGTGTAGTTGGCGGCCATCTTGCCCAGAGCCGCATCGCCGGCCTTCACGGCGTAGTATTCCGAGCCCAGCAGGCCACGCTCCTCGCCCGTCCAGGCGGCGAAGACGATGGAGCGTTGCGGCGCCGGGCCCTGCTTGAAGGCCCGCGCCACCTCGATCACGCCCGCCACGCCGATGGCGTCGTCGGCCGCGCCCGGACGGATCGTCTTGCCTTGCGCGTCCGGCGCGCCCACGCCGTAGGCGTCCCAATGCGCGGCGTACATGATGCTCTCGTCGGCGTGGCTCGTACCCGGCAGGCGCGCGACCACGTTGTGGCTGACCATCGGCTCGTGAGCCACCTTGTAGGCGGCCGAGAACGCCGCGCCCGTCAGCGCCACCGGCTTGAACGACGGCTCGCGCGCCGAGCGCTTCAGGGCTTCGAAATCGAGGCCCGAGCGCTTGAAGAGGTCGACGGCCACGTCACGCTGGATCCCGCCTTGCAGTTGCAGCTTCTCCTTGGCCGGGTCGGGACGGACGATGTCGTAGCCCTCGCCGTTGGATGCCTTCACCGTCGACCAGCCGTAACCGGCGCCGAGGGTCTCGTGGACGATCAGCGCGCCGACCGCGCCGCGACGCACGGCCTCCTCGTACTTGTAAGTCCAGCGGGCGTAATAGGTGGCCGCCTTGCCGCCGAACTTGCCGAAGGCCGGCTCGCCGGCCTCGGCTTCCAGGTCGGGGTCGCTGATCAGGAAGACGGCGACCTTGCCCTTCAGGTCCACGCCCTTGAAGTCGTCCCAGCCACGCTCGGGAGCCGAAACCCCATAGCCGACGAACACCAGCGGAGCGTCCTTGATCGCCACCTTGTCGACCGGCAGCAGGGTCATGACCTGGGCCTGCTCGCCCTGCGCCAGGGCCACCGGGCCGCCGGCGGTCGCAAAGCTCATGGCCACCGGGCCGTCGATGCGGGTGTGCACCAGCGGCACCTTCTGGGTGTAGGACCCGGCGTCGCCGGCCGGCTCCAGGCCCAGCGCCTTGAACTGGGCGGCGATGTAGTCGGTGGTCTTCTGCTCGGCCGGACCGCCCGGGGCGCGGCCCAGGAACTCGTCGCTCGCCAGCACGCGGGTGATCTCCGACAGCTTGGCCGGATCGATCGGGCTGCTATCGACCTTGGCGCCCTGCGCATGGGCCAGGGCGGGTAGCGCCAAGGCGGCGGTCAGCAGAAGGGTGGCGCGGCGGGACATGGCGAACTCCGAGATTTTCGGAGCCGACCCTAGGAAGCTTGGCGAACGAGGGCAAACTTCGCACATCGTTCTTTGCGGCTAAGTCGATTCCCCGCCAGAAACAGAACAGGAACATGCTATAGCCACCGCGATGGTTCCGGCCGACCTGCTTCCCCCGCGTTTCTCCGAGTGGTTCGCCACCCGCGGCTGGTCGCCGCGCGCCCACCAGCTGGCGATGATCGAGAAGGCCAGGGCCGGCCGCGACGCCCTGCTGATCGCGCCCACCGGCGGCGGCAAGACCCTTGCGGGCTTCCTGCCCAGCCTGATCGAGCTCTACGAGCGCCCGCCGCGAAACGCGCCCGCCGGGATCCACACCCTCTACATCTCGCCGCTGAAGGCGCTGGCCGTCGACGTCGAGCGCAACCTGATGACGCCCATCCGCGAGATGGGCCTCTCGATCGTCGCGGAGAGCCGAACCGGCGACACCGGCGAGAGCCGCAAGGCCCGCCAGCGCATCCGCCCGCCCGACATCCTTTTGACCACGCCCGAGCAACTGGCCCTGTTCTGCGCCTGGGAGGGCGCGCGGGAGTATTTCGCCGACATGTCGTGCGTGATCGTCGACGAGGCCCACGCCATGTGGCCCTCCAAGCGCGGCGACCTGCTGGCGCTGGACATCGCGCGGCTTCAGACCTTCGCGCCGCGCATGCGGCGGGTGGGGCTGTCGGCGACGGTCGATGACCCGGACCTGGTGCGGCGGTGGCTTGGTAAGCAACAAGATCCTCCCCCTCCGGGGGAGATGGCCCGGAGGGCCGGAGGGGGGGCGGTTTCAGCTTCCGAAACGCCGGACGCCCTCCCCCCTCCGATCGCTACGCGATCGCCTCCCCCACGGGGGGAGGTTCCTCGTTCATCGATCTCGTCCGTCGACCTCGTCCTCGGCTCCGGCGGCGCCCAGCCGGTCGTGGAGGTCCTCGTCTCCGGCGGCCGCGTGCCGTGGGCGGGACACACCGCCCAGCACGCCATGGCCGAGGTCTACGAGATCATCCGCCAGTCCCGCACGGCGCTGATCTTCGTCAACACCCGCTTCCAGGCCGAGTTCGCCTTCCAGGAGCTGTGGAAGCTCAACGACGAGGGCCTGCCGATCGCCCTGCACCACGGCAGCCTGTCGGCCGAGCAGCGGCGCAAGGTCGAGGCGGCCATGGCGCGCGGCGACCTTCGCGCCGTCGTCTGCACCTCGACGCTGGACATGGGCATCGACTGGGGCGACGTCGACCTCGTCATCCAGCTGGCCGCGCCCAAGGGGGCCTCCAGGATGGTCCAGCGGATCGGCCGGGCCAATCACCGCCTGGACGAGCCCAGCCGCGCCCTCTTCGTGCCCGCCAGCCGCTTCGAGATGCTGGAGTGCCGCGCCGCCGCCGACGCTATCCTGGAAAACCACCTCGACGGCGAGCCGGCCCGCATCGGCGCCCTCGACGTCCTGGCCCAGCACGTGATGGGCTGCGCCTGCTCCGAGCCCTTCAGGCTGGTCGATCTCTATGACGAAGTCCGCACCGCCGGGCCCTATGCCGACCTGTCATGGGAAGACTTCGAGACCGTCGTCGATTTCGTCTCGACCGGCGGCTATGCCCTGAAGACCTACGACCGCTTCCGCCGGATCGTCGAGGACGCCGACGGCTTCTGGAAGGCCCGCAACGCGCAAGTCGTCCAGCGCCACCGCATGAACGTCGGCGCCATCGTCTCGCCGGCGGTGGTCAACGTCCGTATCGGCGGCGGCCGGCGCCCCATGGGAGGTCGCAAGATCGGCGAGGCCGAGGAAGGCTATTTCGAGCAGCTGACGCCGGGCGACACCTTCGTGTTCGCCGGCCAAGTCTGGCAGTTCAACAGCCTGGTGGGCGCCGACGCCTATGTCAGCCCCGCCCCGGCCAAGGACCCGAAGATGCCCAGCTGGGGCGGCTCGAAGTTCCCGCTCTCGACCTATCTGGCGTCGCGCGTGCGCAAGATGATGCACGACGAGACCGAATGGACCGCCCTGCCCCCGGACGTGCAGGAGTGGATGGCTTACCAGAAGGCCCGTTCGCGGATCCCCGACGAGGACGAGATGCTGCTGGAGACCTTTCCTCGCGGGAAGCGGTTCCACATGGTCATGTATCCGTTCGAGGGACGGTTGGCCCACACCACCCTGGCGATGCTGCTGACCCGCCGGCTGGACCGCCTGGGCGTCGGGCCGCTGGGCTTCGTCTGCAACGACTACGCGCTGAACATCTGGTCGCTGAAGCCGATGGACGAGCTGGACCTCGATGACCTCTTCGACCAGGACATGCTGGGCGACGATCTCGAGGACTGGCTGAACGAGAGCTTCCTGATGAAGCGCGCCTTCAAGGCCTGCGCCCTGGTCGGCGGCCTGATCGAGCGGCGCTATCCCGGCGAGGAGAAGTCGGGCCGGCAGGTGACCTTCTCGACCGACCTGATCTACGACGTGCTGCGCAAGCACCAGCCCGACCACCTCTTGCTGCGCTGCGCCCGCGCCGACGCGGCGACCGGCCAGCTGGACGTGGCGCGGCTGGGCGACCTTCTGGCCCGTATCAAGGGCCGCATCCGCCATGCGGCGCTGGACAAGGTTTCGCCCTTCGCCGTGCCGATCATGCTGGAGATCGGCCGCGAGCGCGCCCCGGGCGACGCGGCCAGCGACATGATCCTGGCCGAGGCGGAGGAAGACCTGATCGCGGAGGCGCTGTCTTGATGACCAGGTTCCAGTCCAGAGACTGTGGCGGCCTGGCGGTGCTGGTGGCCCAGCGAACGGTGGTGCTGCGCGGCTCCGGCGCCCTGTGGCTGGAAGCCGAGCGCGCCCTGGTCGTCGCCGACCTGCACTTCGAGAAGGGCTCGTCCTACGCCGCGCGTTTCGGCCAGATGCTGCCGCCCTACGACACCCGCGAGACCCTGGCGCGGCTGGAAGCCGAGGTCGCGGCCCTGGCGCCAGCGACGCTGATCTTCCTGGGCGACAGCTTCCACGACGGTGCGGCCGAGGATCGTCTCGCCGCCGATGACGCCGAGCGCCTGCGCGCGTTGTCAGTCGGCCGCGACCTGATCTGGGCGGTGGGCAACCACGACGCCGACGGTCCGCGCGCCCTGCCCGGCCAGGTGATCGACGAGATGGCCATCGGCGGCCTGATCCTGCGCCACGAGCCCGAGCCCGGCCCGCAGCCCGGCGAGGTGGCAGGCCACCTGCACCCGGCGGCGCGGGTCTCCAGCGGTCGCGGCAGCGTGCGCAGGCGCTGTTTCGTCACCGACGGCCAGCGCCTGATCCTGCCGGCCTTCGGGGCCTATGCCGGCGGCCTCAACATCCTCGACGCGGCGTTCGCGGGCCTGTTTTCCGCCCCGCCCCTGGCCGGCGCGCTGGGCGGCAAGCGGGTGCACGCGGTAGGTCCCAAGTCTCTGCGGCCGGACTGAGGCGACCGAGGACCACGCCCAGCGCTCCAAGCTTCACCCTGGGATCGCTCCAGCGATCACCGGCGTTTGCCCGGAAACCTCCACCAGGGAGACCCCGCTCCATGCGTCCGCTGATCCCGAGCCTCGCCGCCCTCCTGGTGCTGTCGGCCTGCGCCAGCAATCCCGCCCCGCGCGACACCGTCGCCAGGCTCGACGCCAGCCATCCGCGCTACGACAGCGCCAGGTGCCGCAAGGCCCGCGCCGAGGCCGAGCAGTATAACGAGCACCGCATCGTCCGCGCCGTGGTCGGCGTGGGCGGCAACGTGGTCATGCCCTTCGCCGGCGCCGCCGCGGGCGGCGCGCTGACCCACAGGCTGGAAAGAAAGAAGGCCAAGCTGAACCACGCGGTGGCCAAGGCCTGCCTCGACGATCCGCTGGCGCGCAAGGCCGTTGCGACGCGCTAAAGCGCCAGCGCCTGCTCGAGCGCGAAGGCCAGCGACAGGGCCGCGCCGGTGGTCAGCAGGGTGCGCAGGCGCGGACGCCAGGCGGGGCCCTCGTGGCTGGTGACGTCCCACAGCCATTGCAGCAGGAACACGAAGAGGAAGCCGGAAAGCTGCCAGGCGGCGCCGAAGCGCTCGGCTCCCAGCATCAGGGCCACGCCGGCCAGCGGCGGCAGCAGAGACAGGCCCAGCGTCATCCAGCGGGGCTGGACGTGGTCGATCTCGAGCCCGCAGCGCACGCCGCCGAGATACGAGAGCATCGCCGTCGAATAGGCCAGCAGCGCCACCAGCGCCGGGCCGCGCTGGCCCTGGGGTCCGTAGCAGAACAGCCCCGAGGCGATGACGAAGGGCGCCAGCGTGCAAAGGCCGAACACCCATACGGCGCGCGGAACCGGCACGCGTTCGGTCACGTGATCCGTCATCAGCTCGTCACTCCTCCGGCAGGCCCGAAGGCCTTCCCCCGCCCCGTCCGCGACCGCCGGCGTCCCGGCCGATCGCGCAAACCCTAGTCCGAACCGCGCCTGGGATTGTTTCACCCGGCCCGGTTTGCGTCGAAACGGTGACTATTACCGAGGTCGGCGGCGAGGTCCACGCTGGAAGTGGACAGCAAAACGCCCCCGGAGCGGGCTTCGAGGGCGCTTGCGAACTTCGGGCCCGGGCTGAGATCAGCGCGCGAAGGCCGACAGGCGGTTCAGGGTCTCGCCGTCCAAGGCGCCGGAGGCCGGCAGGTTCTGGTCGCGCTGATAGGCCTGGACGGCCATGCGCAGGGCTGGCGACGAAACGCCGTCCTTGGGGCCTTGGTAGTAGCCGAGACTGGACAACGCGCGCTGGGCGGTGGCCGTGCCGGCCGACGGCGCGGCGGCGGTCGCCACTTGCGTCGTGCGCGGCGCGGCGGCCAGGCGCGAGCGGAAGGCTTCGGCCGAGCGTTCGGCGATGCGCTGGCTTTCCGGCGTCAGCTGGCCGCGCAGGGCCGAGGCCCGACCGCGGGCGTCGGCGTCGCCGGCGCGAGCCGCGATCAGGTACCAGCGATAGGCCTCGGCGGGGTTCTGGGCGACGCCGCGACCGTTCTCGTACAGTTGGGCCAGGTTGAACTGGCTGTCGACCAGGCCGGTCTCGGCGGCCTTGCGGAACCAGTTGGCGGCCGTGGTCAGGTTCTTGGCCCCGCCGTCGCCGCGATAGGCGAACAGGGCGATGTTGTGCATGGCGCTGGGATCGCCGCCCTGGGCCGCGCGCTCGTACCAGCGGCGGGCCTCGACCAGGTCCTTCTTGACGCCGCCCTCGCCCATCTCGGCCATCTTGGCGAGCAGGAACTGGGCCTTGGGCTGGCCCAGATTGGCGGCCTTGCGCAGCGGAACCAGGCCGCCGCGATCCTTGGCTTCCAGGCGGCTGACCGCCTCGGCGAACAGGGCAGCGCCCTCGTCGACGGCGGCGGGCGCCGGCGCCTCGGCCTCGGCGGACGCCTGGGCCGCGCCCGGCTGGGCGGCGGGCGTGACGACGGCCATGGCCACGCGCGGCTGGGCCGGCGTGGTGTCGGCTTCGCCCGTCTTGATCTCGATGTCGGCGGCGCGACCGGCGATGGCGCGGGCCACGCGGTCGTTGAGCGCGCCGTCGTTGTCCTTGGGCAGCAGGGTCAGGCCGGCCGTGCCGACGCCCAGGGCCGCGGCCCCGGCCGAGACCAGCAGCGCGGTGACCAGGGTCGAGGACGTGCGCTTGTCCTTCTTCTGCAGCGCCTTGCCGAAGCCGGCGAACAGCGACTTGGCCGCGGCCTTGTCGGCCTTGGTCTTCGCCTTGGCCTTGGTTTCGGCGCCGGCGGCCGCGGCGCGGGCGGCGGCGCGGGCCTGCTCGATCACCTCGCGGGTCGACAGGGCGCGGGCCGGCGCCATCGGCAGTTCGGGCTCGGGATCGAAGGCGTCGGCCTCGAACGACGGCGCCTCGATGCGCGGGGTCGCGGAGAAGCCGTCGGCGGCCTCGAAGTCCTCGTCGGCGAAGCCGGGAGCCTCGGGCTCCTCGACCGGGAAGTCGGCGTCGAAGCCGCTGGAGGCCGACCAGCCGCTGTCGACGGTCGGGGCCGGCGCGGCGGCCTGCGGGGCGACGGCGGGGGCCTGGAAGGTCGCCTGCGGGAAGGCCGGCTGGTCGAACACGTCCTCGGAGACAGCCTCGGCGCCGAATGAGAAGCGGTCGGCGTCGAACGGCGAAGCCGCGGGCGCGGCAGCACGAGCCGGCGCCGGCGCGGGGGTCGGGGTCTCGGCCAGGCGACGCTGGGCGTCGGCCAGGCGGGTGTCGATCTTCTCGCGGGCCTCGTCGAGCAGGCGCGCGGTGCGCTCCTCCGACTGGCGGATGCGGTCGATCAGTTCCTGCGAGCTGCGCTCGGCGCGCTGGTTCAGGCGGTCGGTGACCCTGACCACCTGGTCGCCGACGTCGTCGATGGCCAGGGCGTTGCGACGCTCAGAGGCGCTGATGCGCTCGGCCAGCTTCTCGGTGATGCGCGCGATCTCGACGCCCAGCTTCTCGAGGGCCTGGGCCTGGACGCTGTCGGCGCGGTTCAGCTTGTGCTCGACGCTCGAAGCGATGCGGGCCACCTCGCCGCCGACCTGCTCGATGGCGTTGGCCTGGCGGGCTTCGGAGGTCTGAATGCGGCGGTTGAAGGCGTCGGCCAGGCCGACGACCTCGCGGCCCATGCGCTCGATCGCCTGGGCCGAGCGGGCTTCGGCGGCCTGGATGTGGGCGGTCATCTCGCCCAGCTTGCGCTCCATGCGGTCGAAGCGGCCGTCGGCCGTCTCGCGCAGCTTGGCGGCCATCTCGGCGCGCGCGGCCTCCATGCGGGCGGTAAGGCCGCCAGCCAGTTCCTCGAGGCGCTTCTGGGCGCTGCCGCCCTCGCCCTCGACGGCCGACAAGCGGGTGTCCAGCGCCTGGAACGAACCACCCAGTTGCTGCAACGCATCGGCGGTGCGGGCCTCGGCGGCTTCCAGGCGTTCCTGCAGGCGGGCGACGACCTCGTCGACGAGGCCGGCGGCGGGCGCGGCGGCTTGGGCGGCGACCTTGGCTTCCAGGGCCGCCAGGGTCTCGCGGGTGCGGCCTTCGCCTTCGTACAGGTGGTTGGCCACGCGGCCGACGGCGCTTTCCAGCGCGCGCAGGGCCTCGGCCGAGCGCGGGCCGGCGGCTTCGTTCTCGATGCGGCGCAGGCGCTCGGCGTTGCGGCCCTGCTCGGTCTTGATCTCGTCGGCCAGGCCCTCGAAGCGGGCGGCGACGGCGATCTGCTCGCGTTCGGAATGCGACAGGCGCTGCAACGCGCCGCGCACGGACTGGTCGATGCCGGTGATGGCCTGGGCCGAGCGGGCCTCGGCGACCTCGATGCGCTGGGTCAGGCGGTCAAGCGCCGACGCCATGCGGCCCACCTCGTCGGCGGGATGCTCAGGCGCCTCGATGCGCGGCGGCGCCTCGGCGCGATCGGCTTCAAGGTAAACAGAGCGGCCGTTCGAACGACCAGTATCGTTAACGGGATCGGCGGGAGGCGCGTCGAAACCGGCTGAATCACCCTCGATGATCATCCGGTTCAACCACTCGCCAAGGGTCATGCCCGAGCGACGGGCGAGGTCCTTGGCGACCTCCCGTGCCTTCGGGTCAATTCCCTTTACGCTCCATGGCGCTGCAGCAGTCATGCGAATCGCTCTCCCCGCACCTGGGGACCCACGCTAGTCACCGATTCCTAGCGTGTAAACGCGACGGTAAACGCTAGATTTAGCGTTCCTGTGGACAGGTTAACAGACACAGTTACCAAGGTATGTACAGAGGATTTGGTTCCAATGTGTTAATGCGTATTAACCTATTGCCAGACCGATTGTCGCAGGCCATCTGCGGCCCATGGACATGACCCTCACCCTGATCGCGGGCGCGACCACGCTCGCCCTCACCGTGCTGTTCGGCTGGCTGGGCGCGCGCCCTTCCAACCCGGCAAAGGGTCCGCGCATGGCGCCGTGGCGCCCGATGATGATGGCGACGGCGGTGGCGACCCTGCTTCTGGCCGCTCACGCGCTCAATCTTCTGGGCTTTAAGACGGGCGACCCGCGCTATTAGGCCGCGGCCTTTTCGTCAGGCCGGACATGCCGCCGGACGACAACAGGCCGATGTCGGCGAGCAGGAAAGGGATGGCCCAGCGTCGAGGCGCGGCAATGTAGCGCGGCTGCCAGACGGGGTCGTACTTGTCCTTGTAGCGGCGCACGCCCTGGAAATTGTAGATTCCCTCGCCGCGCTCGTAGAGCAGGCGACCCACGCGCGACATGATCGGGGCCAGCGGCCGGTCGTCCAGGCCCGCCAGCGGGGCCATGCCGAACTCGAACGCCGTATAGCCCTCCGCCTTGCCCCACTGCAGGAGCTCGACGAACAGGTAGTCCATGATGTTCTTGGGCGCCTCGTCGGAGTAGCGCATCAGGTCCATCGAGAACGAGGCCTTGTGGGCCGTGGTCCATAGGGTGGCGAAGGCGACGATGCGGCCTTCCGAGCGCACCAGGGCGACGGGGAACTCGGCCACGTAGCGCGGATCGAAGCCGCCCATCGAGAAGCTCTTCTCGCCGCCCGCGTGGTGGCCCAGCCAGGCGTCGGAGATCACCCGCAGTTCGGCCATCACGGTCATGGCCGCGCCGGCCGGCAGGACCTCGAACGCCGCCCCGCCCTCGCCGGCCTTGCGCCAGTTGCGGCGCAGGACCTCGCGGCGGCGGCCCGCCAGGGTGAAGCTCTCCAGCGGCACGATGGCGCTCTCGCCGGTCTTCTGGATCGCGAGACCCAGGTCGACGGTGTCAGGCAGGTCTTCCGGCCCCAGGGCGTAGAAGCCGGCGCGCGCGGCATGGGCGTCGGCCAGTTCGCGGAAGCGCCAGAACAGCTCCATGCGCTCGTCGTGGCGACCGATAGGCGGTCCCAGGGCGATCCACGAGCGGCGGCGCACGCCGAACATCAGGAAGCTCTCGCCCGAGGCCGAGAACAGGAAGCGCTTGTCGCCCAGCAAAGCCAGGTTCGAGGCCGGCTCGGCGGCCTCGGCCTTGGCCAGGATGGCGCGCACGCGGTCGAAGTCGGGGTCGGTGTCGTCGACGACGGGGGGCGTGGCCGGGGTGGCGATCAGCCGCCACACGCCGATGCCCATCAGCACCACCGCCGCGGCGATCGACGAGCGGATGGCGCGGGCGGCCTCGCGGTCGCCCATGATCCGCATCCACGAGCGGTCGGCGTATTCGACGTGGTTGAACATCCACCAGCCCAGGAACGCCGCCCCGCCGATGGCCGCGGCCGCCGACAGCAGCCAGCCGGGCGTGATCTCCATCCGCGACAGGGCCGCCTTGCGCGGGAAAGCCTCGTGGAACGGCAGGATGGCCACGAAGAAGGCGGTCAGGGTCGCCGTCTCTTCCCAGTTCAGGCCCTTGAAGATCGCCAGCACCGCGCCGGCGGCCAGCATCACCAGGCTGGCCCACCAGGCCGCGTCGAGGCGCGCGCGCAGGCCGAAGGCCAGCAGCACCAGCACGAGGCCGATGATCGACGAGACGAAGTGACTGATCTCGATCAGGGCCGACGGCGCGAAGGCCAGCAGGATCGCGAAACGCGTCGGCTCGGACGGGGTCGCACCCGACGCCAGCAGCAGCACGCCGGCCGAGGCGGCCAGGATGGCGGCGAGAGTCGGTGCGACCGCCAGAGCGGCGGGTCTCAGTTCTGGCGCGGACATCAAGACCCCTGAACGGCGAATCCCGGACCGGGAAACGTCATCGGCGCTTCTATAACGCGTCCAGGACGTTCTCGTCGCGCATGGCGATGCGAACGATTGTTTGAATCGACTTGCTCCCGGCGTTGCGTGGCGTAGTCTGGGCGCCGAAGCGGGCCGCCAAGCGCCCGGCACGATCCAGGGAGAGCCCGCCATGGCCGACTTCGGCGCCACCGAACTCGACACCTTCCGCGCCGAGACGCGCGCCTGGCTGGAGGCCAACTGCCCGCCGTCGATGCGCACGCCGATGACGGACGAGAAGGAAGCCCCCTGGGGCGGCCGCAAGGCGCAGTGGAAGAACCCCGACGCCAAGCTCTGGCTCGACCGCATGGCCGACAAGGGCTGGACCGCGCCGATGTGGCCCACCCAGTACGGCGGCGGCGGCCTTTCCAAGGCCCAGAACAAGGTGCTCGAGCAGGAACTGCGCCGCATCAAGGCCCGCCCCGCCCTGATGAGCTTCGGCGTCTGGATGCTCGGCCCGGTGCTGCTGGAGTACGCCACCGAGGAGCAGAAGCAGCGCTTCCTGCCCGGCATCGTGCGCGGCGAGACCCGCTGGTGCCAGGGCTACAGCGAGCCGGGCGCCGGCTCCGACCTCGCCTCCCTCCAGACGAAATGCGAGGACAAGGGCGACCACTGGCTGATCAACGGTCAGAAGGTCTGGACCAGCTATGCCGACCAGGCCGACTGGATCTTCTGCCTGGTGCGCACCGACACCAGCAAGAAGCACGAGGGCATCTCGTTCGTGCTGTTCGACATGACCTCGCCCGGAGTCGAGGCCCGGCCGATCAAGCTGATCAGCGGCTCCTCGCCGTTCTGCGAGACCTTCTTCGACAATGTGAAGGTTCCCAAGGAGCAGCTGGTCGGCAAGGTCAACGGCGGCTGGGAGATCGCCAAGCGACTCTTGCAGTACGAGCGCCAGAACATCAGCGCCTCGGGCTTCGGCGGCGGCGGCGGTCTCGACCCGGTCGATGCGGCCAAGGCCCATGTCGGCGTCGACAGCGAGGGCCGCATCGCCGACGGCGACCTGCGCGCGCGCCTCGCCGCTCACAAGATGGACGCCCACGCCTTCCTGCTGACCGTCCGCCGAGCCGAAGCGGAATCCAAGACCGGCTCGGGCCCCAGCGCCGCCGTCTCGATCATCAAGTACGCCGCCGCCAAGATGAACCAGGAGCGCACCGAGTTGCTGGTCGAGGCGCTGGGCCTGCAAGGTCTGGGCTGGGAAGGCGAAGGCTTCGCCCCCGACGAGATCGCCGCCCTGCGCGCCATGCTGCGCGCCAAGGGCAATTCGATCGAAGGCGGCACCAGCGAGGTCAATCTGAACGTCGTCGCCAAGCGCGTGCTTGGCCTGCTCGATCACCAGTGACAGCCTTCCGCCAAGCAGCGGAGACAAGGTCATGATCGAGTTCTGGTACGAGTTCGCCTCCACCTACTCCTATCCCGCCGCCATGCGGGTGGAGCACTTGGCCGACCAGGCCGGGGTGGTGGTGCATTGGCGCCCCTTCATCGTCGGCCCGCTGTTCAACGAGCAGCAGGGCCTGACCGACAGCCCGTTCAACGCCTTCCCGGTGAAGGGCGACTACATGTGGCGCGACCTGCAACGGGTCTGCGACCGCGAGGGCCTGCCGCTGCACCATCCCAGCCAGTTCCCGCGCAACAGCCTGCTGGCCGCGCGGGTGGCGATCTGCGGGCTGGAGGACGGCTGGACTCCGGCCTTCAGTCGCGCCGTCTACCAGGCCAATTTCGTCGACGACCTCGACATCGGCAGCCCCGAGGTCCTGGCCCCGCTGATCGCCGGCGTCGGCGCGGGACCCGAGCACGTCCTGGCCGCCGCCGCCTCGGCGCCGATCAAGGACCAGTTGAAAGACCACGTGCGCCAGGCCCGCGAGCGCGGGCTGTTCGGCGCCCCTTCCTTCGTCACCGCCGACGGCGAGCTCTTCTGGGGCAACGACCGTCTCGAACAGGCCCTCGACTGGGCCGTCCGCCATCAAGACATGGAGAGCGCCTGACATGGCCGTCCTGACCGAAGAACAGACGATGCTGCGCGACGCCGCCAAGGCCTGGTCGCAGGAAAGCGCCCCGGTCTCGGCCCTGCGCCGCCTGCGCAACGAGGGCTCCAGGCAGACCTTCGATCCGGCCGCCTGGAGCGAGATGGGCCAGATGGGCTGGGCGGGCGTGGTCGTGCCCGAGGCCTACGAAGGCTCGGGCTTCGGCTATCTGGGCCTGGGGCTGATCCTGGAAGAGACCGGCAAGACCCTGGCCGCCTCTCCCCTCCTCTCCACCGCCCTGATCGCCGCCTCGGCGCTGGAACTGGGCGGCTCGGACGCCCAGAAGGCCGCCTGGCTGCCCAGGATCGCCACCGGCGAGGCCGTCGCCACCCTGGCGATCGACGAGCACGCCCACCACAATCCGACGCGGATCGCGCTTTCAGCCACCACGAGCGGCGACGGCTGGGCCCTGAACGGGACCAAGACGTTCGTCCTCGACGGCGAGGCCGCCGACCTGCTGATCGTCGCCGCCCGCACCGGCGGGGCCAGCGGCGACACCGACGGCGTCACCCTGTTCCTCGTGCCCGGCGGCGCGCCCGGCGTCGTCCGCACCCACCTGTCGCTGGCCGACAGCCGCGGCGCGGCCCAGATCGCCTTCAACGGCGTCGAGGTCGGCGCCGACGCCGTCCTGGGCGCGGTCGGCAAGGGCTGGACGATCCTCGAGCCCGTGCTTGACCGCGCCTATGCGGGCCTGGCGGCCGAGATGCTGGGCACGGCCAGCGCCGCCTTCGAGATCACGCTCGACTATCTGAAGACCCGCACCCAGTTCGGTCAGGTCATCGGTACGTTCCAGGCCCTGCAGCACCGCGCCGCCAAGTGGTTCACCGACCTGGAGACGACCCGCTCGTGCGTCGAGGCCGCCCTGGAGGCCCTGGACGCCGGCGCCGACGCCCGCGCCCTGTCGTCCCTCGCCAAGGCCAAGGCCTGCGAGGTGCTGCACCTGGCCTCCAACGAGATGGTCCAGATGCACGGCGGCATCGGCATGACCGACGAGCACGACTCCGGCCTCTACATGAAACGGGCCCGCGTGGCCGAAGCCCTGTTCGGCGGGGCCTCGTTCCACCGCGACCGCTATGCGCGGCTGATGGGGTTCTAGAAAGCCGCGGGAAGCCCGGTCAGGCCGGGCTTCCCAGGATCTGCTGCTTCTTGGCCAGGAACTCGGCCTCGGTGATCAGGCCCTGGTCGCGCAGGCCAGCAAAGCGCAGGATCTGCTCGTCCTCGGGCAACTCGCGCGGCGACGGCCGGGTCAGAGCCCAGATCAGCGCCGCCGCCCAGCCCGCCACCGTCCATCCCAGCAGCAGGTTCAGCGCCAGGATCGACATCTTGCGCGGATGCCCCCGGCTGGAGGCCGCCCAGAACGGGATCAGGTAGACGAGGCCCGCCAGCACGACCTGTACGATCGCCGCGCCATAGACCAGCGCCCAATAGCTGAGATCCTGCAATCGTCCCTCCAACCATCGCCAGCGCTGGAACACGCCGACGCTCGCTTAAGGCGAGTTCGTATTCGTCATTTATGCAAGCGAGAGCGCGGGGTCCAGACCTTGGCCCTAGGAACCGCCCCCTCCCCGGCCGGTTCTCCTGCCTTACCGCAAAGCGCAGGAGCCGCCATGAGCACCGATCCCAACGACAAGACCGACGTCGAAAAGCGCCTCTGGAAAGAGATCGAGGAGGCCCGCTTCGGCATGCTGGGTCTCGTCCACAGCCACCAGCACTACCAGCCCATGACCGCCTTCGCCGAACCGGAGACCGGCCAGATATGGTTCTTCACCCGCGACGACACCGATCTGGCCCGGGCCGTGGCGGCCGATGGCGGCGACGCCATGTTCGTGGTCCAGGCCAAGGACGGCGACTTCCAGGCCTGCATCGGCGGACGCCTGAGCCGCGACCACGACACCGCCCGCATCCGGCGCTGGTGGTCGCCCATCGTCGCCGCCTGGTATCCCGACGGCCAGGATGACCCGCACCTGACCCTGCTGCGCCTGGACGCCCGCGACGCCGAGCTTTGGATATCCAAGGGCGGCGCGATCCGCTTCGCTTGGGAAATCGCCAAGGCCAACCTCACCGATCGCAAGCCCGACCTTGGAGATCGGGCCCATATCGGCATCGCCTGAGTCCGTTCACGGACTTAACCGAAGATCAGGGCCGCGCCGGCGACGGCGCGGCCTTTTCCTTGGGGAAAGTCCTGATCGCTCGTTGATTTCGCTGTAGTTTCAGCCCCCTTCAACACTCTTCGTCGGGAACCCGACATATGCGAGATAGTCGGAGCTATTACAGCTCATATGGCCACAATATAGCGCCAACTCGATTTAGGCCCGACAGCGCCTGCATTGCGTCGGCTACCTGACAGCGCCGCACCTCAGTCCTGCCTATAGCTTGCAACCCTTGCCGCAAGCCGGCGTTCGATTCGCCATGACAGGGCCTCTACATCCCTTGAAGAACCGTCTGCTCGCTTCCCTGCCCCCCGAGGATTTCGGCTACATCGCCGCCCAGCTGTCCCATCAGGACCTGGAGAAGGGGAAGCTGCTGTACGATCCCGGCGACCCGATCGACACGGTCTACTTCCCGCACGACTGCGTCATCTCGCTGATGACGCTGATGGAGAACGGCGCGGCCATCGAGTCGGCCACCATCGGCCGCGAGGGCGGACTTGGCCTGATGGCCGCGATCTCGTCGCGCCAGTCGTTGTCGCGCGCCATCGTCCAGGCGCCCGGCGGGGTTTCGCGCATCAGCGCCTCGGCCCTGCGCGAAGGGGTCGAGCGCAGCCCGGTCCTGCGCGACCTGATCGAGCGCCACAACGACGCGCTGTTCGGCCATGCGATCCAGTCGGTGGCCTGCAACGCCCTGCACGCGGTGGAGGCCCGCTTCTGCCGCTGGCTGCTGGGCTTCCGCGACCGCATAGACGTCGACACCATAAGCCTGACCCAGGAGTTCCTGGCAGACATGCTGGGCGTCCAACGCACCACGGTCACCGCCGTGGCCGGCGCCTTGCAGGCCAAGGGCCTGATCCGCTACCGCCGCGGCGTCGTCGACATCCTCGACCGCCCGGGCCTCGAGGCCATCGCCTGCGAGTGCTACGGCGCGGTGAGAAAGGGCTACGAGCGGCTGCTGCCCGAGCCGTTCGGGTCGTAAAGATCCCCCATGAGGGAGGTGGCCCAGAGGGCCGGAGGGGGGACGTTTTCAGCCGCCGAGGCGCTGGCCGTCCTCCCCCCACCGATCGCAAAGCGATCGCCTCCCCAGAGGGGGAGGTTCCTTCTACCGCTTCCTCACCGGGAACGGCGCATGCGCCAGGCGCAGCAGGTTGGCCGCGCCGGGGGCGCCGAAGGGCGTGCCGGCGACGATCAGGATGCGTTCGCCGGGCTTGGCCAGGTCCAGCTCCAGGGCCCGGGCGGCGGCGTCGGTGGTGACGACCTCCAGGCTGTCGGGCTGGGCCGAGACGCGCGGCTCGACGCCCCAGACCAGGGCCATGCGGCGCACGGCCTCGATCTTCGGCGACAGGGCCAGCACCGGCTGCAGCG
Source organism: Caulobacter zeae (assembly GCF_002858925.1). GTDB lineage: Bacteria > Pseudomonadota > Alphaproteobacteria > Caulobacterales > Caulobacteraceae > Caulobacter > Caulobacter zeae. Next base: position 55,171 of record NZ_PJRS01000040.1, on the reverse strand, counting down.
GCCGTTCGCGGGCCAGGCGGCGAGCCGTGGCGCCCGTGGTGGTGAAGGCCACCAGGCACTTGGTCGAGCCAGACTTGGCCGCGCCGGCGGCGGCGACCACCAGCACGTCGGCGTCTTCGTCGACATGCGGCTGCTCGGCCTGCATCAGCTCGGGCCAGCGCGGGTCGCGTTCGACGCGCTCGATGATGCGGTTCATCATCGCCACCGACTCTTCGGGATAGTCGCCGGCGGCGCTTTCGGCCGACAGCATCACCGCGTCCGCGCCCTCGTAAACGGCGTTGGCCACGTCCGAGGCCTCGGCCCGGGTCGGGGTCGGCGAGCTGGTCATCGACTCCAGCATCTGGGTGGCGACGATCACCGGAATGCCGCGCTCACGAGCGGCGCGCAGAATTTCCTTCTGCGCCACCGGCACCTCTTCGGGCGCCATTTCGACGCCGAGGTCGCCGCGAGCCACCATCACGCCGTCGCAGAGGTCCAGGATCGGACCCAGGGTCTGCAAGGCCTGCGGCTTCTCGATCTTGGCCAGCACGGCGGCACGGCCTTCGACGATGCGACGCAGCTCGGCCATGTCTTCCGGCGCCTGCACGAACGACAGGGCGATCCAGTCGACGCCCAGGCGCAGCGCGAAGGCCAGGTCCTCGCGGTCCTTCGGCGTCAGGGGCGACATCGGGATGATGACGTCCGGCACGGCCACGCCCTTGCGTTCCGACAGCTTGCCGCCGTTGACGACCTTGGTCTCGGCGTAGCCGGGGCCGGCTTCGGTCACGGTCATCCGCAGCTTGCCGTCGTCGAGCAGCAGGGTCGCGCCCGGCTTCATCGCGGTCAGGATTTCGGGATGGGGAAGATGAACCCGCGTTTCGTCGCCCGGGGTCGGATCGGAATCGAACCGGAAGGCCTGGCCGGGCTTCAGCTGAACCGGACCGTCGGCGAACTTGCCGACGCGCAGCTTGGGCCCTTGCAGGTCGGCCAGGATGCCCAGCGGACGCCCGACCACCGCCTCCGCCGCGCGGATGGCGGCGTAGACGGCGGCGTGGGTCTCGTGGGCGCCGTGGCTGAAGTTCAGGCGGAAGACGTCGGCGCCGGCCTTGGCCAGCTTGACGATCATTTCCGGCGAACCCGAGGCCGGGCCGATGGTAGCGACGATGCGGGAACGACGCGCGCGGATCATGCGGCCGCTCCTTTGTCTTGGTGGGGGGTTACTTGGGACAGAAAGCGTCGCCCTCGTTGGACGCCAACTGGATTTCGGTGAGCGAAATCGTCAGCGGCCCCGAGGTGCTCAGGCCGAACGGAGACCAAACGTGCGCCATTTGGGCGCCCGCCGCCTGGAAACAGGAAAGTTTGATCTTGGCTGAACGCCATTCGCCGATTTTCGAGCCTGACAACGTTGACGTTACGTCTAGCCTCCCACCGCAGGATTCGCCACAACCGACAGTCAGATAAACCGGCGCAACCGGCGCCTTGTCGACTCGCCACCTCACGAGCACGGCCATGTCGCCGGTCGTCTGGCGCGACAGGTCGACCGGCGGGCCCTGAACGGCCAGCAGGCCTTCGCCCTCCCCGCTCCAGGTCGCCTGGCGGCCGTTCTCCTGGGCCCCGGCGTCGATCGTCTTGACCGCGCCGGCGCCCGAGAAGCTCAGCATCCACGGGGCCGGAACCCGGCCGGCCACGAAGTAGCGGTCGACGCTGGCGGCGGTTCCGAGGTCGCCGGCGCTCTCCGACAGCTGCGCCACCTTTGCGGGCTTGGCGTAGGACAGGCCGTAGCCATAGGCGAACTGCGGGTCGTAGCCGGGCTGGCCGCGGTTCAGCGGGCCCTGATCGGCGCGCTTGGGCCAGCTGAACGACAGCTTGCCGGTGAAGTCGCGCCTGGATTTCCCATCCTTGCCGGCCACCAGCACGTCGGCGACGCCGCCCCCTTCCGAGCCCGGCAGCCAGGCCGCGACGAAGGCGTCCGAAGCGTTGATCTCGGGGTTCACCCACAGCGGGCGCCCCGACAGGAACACCGCCACCACCGGGATACCCTGGGCTTTCAGCGTCTTGAGCAGCTCCAGATCGATCTTGCCGTTGGGCTGGTAGGCCAGGTTGGCCACGTCGCCCTGGAACTCGGCATAGGGATCCTCGCCGAACACCACGATGGCGACATCGGGCTTTTCGCCCGCGAACTTGCCGTCCTTGGCCAGGGTCGCCTTGCCGCCGGCCGCTTCCACCGCCTCCTTCAGGCCGCCCCAGATCGACTGGCCGTTGGGGAAGTCGCTGTTCTTGTTGCCCGTGCCCTGCCAGGTCAGGGTCCAGCCGCCCGAGGCCTTGCCGATGTCGTCGGCGTCGCCGGCCACCAGCACCTTGGCCCCGGCCTTGATCGGCAGCACGCCGTCGTTCTTCAGCAGCACCAGCGACTTGGACACCGCCTCGCGGGCGATGGCGCGGTGATCGGCCGAACCCAGGCGGTCGAACTTGCCTTGCACCTGGGGAGCAACGCGGTCGAACAGGCCCGACTTGACCTTCACCCGCAGGATCCGCCGCACGGCGTCGTCCAGCCGCGCCATCGGGATCTCGCCCGACTTCACCTGCTTCACGGTGTTCTCGTAGAGGCCCTTCCAGCTGTCGGGGGCCATGTACATGTCGAGCCCCGCGTTCATCGCCTGCGGGCACGAGACGTTCGAGCAGCCCTGAAGCTGGCCGTGGGCGTTCCAGTCGCTGACGACGAAGCCCTCGAAGCCCATGCGGTCCTTCAGGACGTCGGTGATCAGGGTCTTGTTGCCGGTGATCTTCTGGCCGTTCCAGCTGGAGAATGAGGCCATCACCGTCAGGATGCCGGCGTCGATGCTGGGCGGATAGCCCTGGGCGTGGACGGCGACCAGTTCCTGCTCGGAGATCACCGCATTGCCTTGGTCGCGGCCGTCCTGGGTGCCGCCGTCCGCGAGGAAGTGCTTGGCGCTGCCGGCGATGCGGCCCGGCGCGATCGGCTTGCCGGGGACGAGCCTGCCTTGCAGGCCCAGGGTCATCGGGCCCGAATAGCTGGCGACGATCTCGGGATCCTCGCCGTAGCCCTCATACGAGCGACCCCAGCGGTCGTCGCGCGGCACGGCCACCGTCGGCCCGAAGGTCCAGTCCCCGCCGACCACCGCCACCTCTTCGCCGGTGGCCTGGCCGATGCGCTCGATCAGGGCCGGGTCGCGCATGGCGCCCAGGCCCACATTGTGCGGAAAGATGGTGGCGCCGACGATGTTGTTGTGGCCGTGCACGGCGTCGATGCCGAACATCAGCGGGATCGGCGTGCGGCCCGGACGCTTGGCCAGGGCCTCCTTGCGATAGGCGTCGACCAGGTCGGTCCAGGCCTTGGGGGTGGCGCGGTCGTTGCCGTCGGGCGCCGAGTTGCCGCCGGCCAGGATCGAGCCCAGCGGATAGGTGGCCAGGTCCGCCGGGGTCATCGAGGCGATGTCGCCCTGGATCGTCTGGCCGACCTTCTCCTCGACGCTCATCTTGCCCATCAGCTGCGTGATGAAGGCCTCGGTCTTGGCGTCGGTGATGCTGGCCGGGCTCTTGGCCGCCGGCCATAGCGCCGGATGGGCCGTGGTCTGCGGCGTCGTCGCGATCAGGCTCGGCTCGGCCGCCAGCGCCGGCAGGGCCAGGCCCACGGTCAAGGCCAGCGACGAGGCGCGAAGGAGCGGACGGCGAAGGTTCATGACGGTGCCCTTGAAAGCGAGAAAATCGGAAAAGATCGGCGCGGCGAGCCCGCCGCGCCGCAGTGGGAGCAACCCCTTGCAGGAGGGGCCTCCAGCCACCGCCGTCGGCCGGAGGGGGGACCGAACAGCCGAAGGCGGCATCCCGTCGACGAATACAGCGTCGACGCTGGAGCGGGATGAATGACGAGAAGCGGAGACGAGGCCCCGGCGACGCGGTCGCGCGCCGATCGGCCAAAGCGGTTTCCTTCCCTGGTTTCGTTGCGCGACCGCCCTGCCCGCCGCCCCTTCGAGGCGCGTGGCGATAGCGGTCACATCGATCAGACACCATTTCTTGACAGCGCTGTCTATCCTCTTTTTGTATCGTTTCGTTGCGCGAGGTTCCGTACTGCCCTCAGGCCGCGGGTCGCCTCTGTCCGGCCACCTGGTCCAGCGCCGCGTCGTGCAGGGGCGCGGCCTGGACGATCTCGGCCACGCGCCGCCGCCAGCCCGCCAGGCCCTCGCGCACCTGTGAAAGGTTGGAGAGATCGACCAGCGGGTCGTAGGCCTGTGGCCGCACGCCCATGCCCTCCAGCACGTAGAACCACGACAGCTCGGTGAAGAGCTCGGTCGGCCGGTGCGGAATGCGCCCCGTGCCGCGGTAGAGCGCCAGGCGCTCGGCCAGGTCCGGCGGCAGCGTCGCGGCCGCCCGCTCGCGCCAGAACGGCTCGTCGCGCCGGGTGGGCTGGTAGTGCAGCACGATGAAGTCGCGCGCGGCCTCGTACTCGGCGATCAGCGCCTTGTTGTAGTCGGCGATGTTGGCGCCGTCGAAATCCTTGTCCGGGAAGTGGTCGAGCAGCTTCATCAGGCCGCTGGTCACGAAGTGGATGCTGGTCGACTCAAGCGGCTCGATGAAACCCGAGGCCAGGCCCAGCGCCACGACGTTGCGGTTCCAGAACGCCTTGCGGCGACCGCCGGTGAACCTCAGCACGCGCGGCTCGGTCAGCAGCTTGCCGGCCTCTCCCTCGAGGTCGGCCAGGGCCTCGTCGTCGCTGACATGGGCGCTGGAATAGACATAGCCGTTGCCGGTGCGATGGCGCAGCGGGATCCGCCAGCGCCAGCCGGCCGGCCGCGCCGCGGCCTGGGTGAAGGGCGGCGGGTTGGCGTCGCGCCCGGTCAGGCCGGCCACCGCCCGGTCGCAGGGCAGGAAGGCGCTCCAGTCCTCGTAGCCGGTCTTCAGCGCGCCCTCGATCAGCACGCCGCGGAAGCCCGAACAGTCGATGAAGAGGTCGGCCTCCAGTCGTTCGCCGCCATCCAGGACCAGGGCCTCGACGAAGCCGTCATCCTTCAGGGTCGCGCCCTCGACGCGCCGCTCCAGCCGGCGCACGCCGCGCTGCTCGGAATAGGTCCGCAGGAACCTGGCCACCAGGCCGGCGTCGAAATGCAGGGCATGGCGCATGCCGCCAAGAGGCCCCTGCCCTTGCCCGTCAAGCCCTTGCCCGTCTGCGAAGGCCATGCGGCCGGCGTCGCCGAGCGCCGTAGCCAGGCTGTAGGCCTCGAGACGGGGATCGTCGCCCGCCGCGACAAGCCGATGCCAGACGTGATGGAAGGGCCGACGGTCGACCGACGGCCCGAAGGTTCCGAACGGATGCCAGTAGCGCTCGCCCACGACCCGCCAGTCGTCGAAGCGGATGCCCAGCTTGAAGCTGCCCTCGGTGGCGGCCATGAACTGGCCCTGGTCGATCTCGAGCAGCCGCAGGAAGTCGACGATCGGCGGGATGGTCGCCTCGCCCACCCCGACGGTGGGGATCTCGGCGCTTTCGACCAGGGTGATCGTCGTCTTCGTCCCGCGCAGCACCTGGGCCAGCACGGCGGCGGCCATCCAGCCGGCGGTGCCGCCGCCGAGGATGGCGATCGAGCCTATGGCGCGATCCATGGCGTTTCCTCCCCGTTCGCACCCTCTGGCGGAGCGCGTGTCAGGAAAAGAGCCGGCGGCGGGCTCGCAAGACTGTCCGCCGCCGGCATGAGAGGACTTACATCCCCAGCTTGAACCGCGCGCCCAGCACGATGCGGCGATCGGCCGTGGCGTAGCGGAACGGCAGGTTCTCCCACTGGAGATAACGGCCGGTGGGCTCCTCGGTCAGGTTGATGCCCTCCAGCACGATCTTGATCGCCGGGGTCACCTGGTAGCCGACCTGGGCGTCGAGCTGGCCATAGGCCCGCTCCCACGTGCCCAGGCTGTGGCGGTCCGCGCCCGAGCCGAACGAGAAGTCGCCCTGGTAGCTCTTGTCGCGCCAGGCGTAGGAGACGCGGGCCTCGAAGCCGTGGCCCTCGTAGAAGCCCTGCAGGTTGAAGGCGTGCTTGGCCACCCCCGGGATCGGCAGGTTGTCGTCATAGTCGTTCGACTTCGAGGTCTCGGAGTCCGAGAAGGTGTAGTTGGCGTTGAAGCCGAACCCGTTCTCGAAGGCGTACTGCGCCGCCAGTTCGACGCCCTTGATGCTGCCGCCGTCGCCGTTCACCGGCGCGGTGTAGACGCCCAGGGTCGCCCCCTCGACCGAGCCGTCGGCCACGGTGCGCGGCACGGTGTCGGTCTGGATGAACGAGTCGACGCTCTTGTAGAAGAACGCCCCCGAGACGATGCCGCTACGACCGATATAGCGCTCGTAGGCGATGTCGAACTGCGAGGCGCGGTACGGGTCGAGGTCCGGGTTGCCGCCGCTGCCGTTAGTGTAGAGGAAGCGGTTGAGATTCGGACCCGGCGTCGAGCTGCGGGTGAAGTTGAAGGCCGAGCCCTGGCCCAGCTGGAACAGGTCCTGACGCGACACGACCCGGGCCGCCGACACGCGCACCTTGTCGCTGTCGTTGACGTCGAACACCGCGCTCGCGCTGGGCAGGACGTCGGTATATTCGCGGGTGGTCTTGATGGCGTCCGGATTGCCGATCACGCCGTTCCAGCTGTCGGTGCCCCAGTACCACGGCGTGGTCGGGGTGCCGCTGGAGTCGATGGTCAGCTCGGTGCGGACCACGCGGACGCCGGCGTTGACGTGATAGCGATCGTCCGAGCCGCCCAGGTCGACCATGCCATAGCCGGTCGTCGTGCGCTCCTTGATGCGGAACGACTGGATCGGGTCGGCGAACTTCTTGAACGGCGTCGAGGAATAGAGGTTCGACAGCCAGGCGACCGGATTTTCCATCTGGCTGCGGTTCTGGAACAGCGCCGTGATGCCGCCGACCGTCAGGGTCTCGAACCGCTCGGGGTTCGACGCCGCCGTCTGGTAGGGCGTGATCAGGGCCGGCGAGGCGCCGAAGCGGCCATCGTCGGTGGCGGTCTGGCCGCAGTTCGGGCGGCCCGGCGTGCCGGCCGGCAGGCCGCACGACTTGAAGCCGATGGCGCCGTCCTGGAAGTAGCCGTACGGCGTCCAGTCCTGGCCGAAGGACCGGCCGTTCAGCTCGCCCTTGCCCGAATAGTCGGCCAGCAGCTGCCAGAACTCCGAGTCGATCTTGCGCTCGGCGTAGCGGAGGCCGGCGCTGATCACCAGGTCGCCGCTCTCGCCGAACTCCGGCCGCCACTTCAGGTCGCCGCGGATCGAGGTGTTGTCGATCTGGGTGTCTTCACCGAACACCCAGTGCGACTTGGCGAACACGCTGGACGGCGTGGTGAACTGGGCGGCGTTGGCCGGCGTGAAGCGCGGATTGTCGCCGTTGGCGTAGCTGTAGGTGAAGGTCGCCGGCGCGGTGGCGTTGGGCGTCAGGCCCGCGGCCGTGCCGTTGCGCACGGTGTACTGGGTGTAGCGCACGTCGTTGTTGGCGCTGGCGCTCTCGTAGTCGGCGGTGGAATAAGCCGCGCGCACGCTGCCGGTCACCCGCCCGCCGTTGTCCCAGTTCAAGGCGACCTGGAAGTTGTCGGTCTTGGCCTGGGAGTCCTGCAGGTACGAGGTGCCCTCGGCCGAGTTGGCGGTGACCGTACCGCTCTGCAGCACGCCGTTGCTGTCGACGCTGGCGCCGGCCGCGTAGGTGGCGTTCTCGTTGGCGAACGGGAACTTGATAGAGGCTTCGCTGGTCTTGATCTTCAGGTCCGAGTGGAACCAGTCGCCGGTCAGCTGCAGCGACTCGGTCAGGGCGAAGTCGAGGTTGATCGACGCGCCCAGACGCTTGCGCTCCTGGTCGCGATAGGTGGCGTAGCGATATTCCGGCGACCACACGTCGAGGGTTCCGCCGCCGACCACCGGCCGGTCGTTGAACGCCCAGCCGCCGCGGTTCTCGCCGCCCAGCACGTCGGTGTGCAGCTCGGTCTTGTCGTAGGACAGCGTGCCCAGCACGGCGAAGCGGTCGCTGAACTTGTAGCCCAGCACCAGCGAGCCGGTCGGGTTCCAGTCGGTCTCGCCGGCCTTGTTGCCGCGCAGGTCGCCGGCGATCGTGACGTCGTCGCGCAGGGACCGGGCGTTGCGGGTCTTCAGGTTGATGATGCCGCCCAGGCCGCCTTCCAGCAGCGAGGCGTCCGGCGACTTGTAGACGTCGACGCCGCCGATCAGTTCGGACGGGATGCCTTCCAGCGAGTTGGTCTGGTTGATCTTGCCCTCGCCCAGGCGAAACAGCTCCATGCCCGAGACGAAGATGTCGTTGTTCAGGACGGTGACGTTCTGGTCGAGGCCGCGGATACGCACCCGGGTGCCCTGGCCGTTCTCGCGGTCGATCTGCACGCCGGGCAGGCGCTGCAGCGACTCGGCGATGTTCTGGTCGGGGAACTTGCCCATGTCCTCGGCGGTGACCGACTCGATGATCAGGTTCGAGTTCTTCTTGGCCGACAGCGCGCTCTGCAGCGAGGCGCGGAAGCCGGTGACGATCACTTCTTCAACCGCAGATGGTTCCTGGGCCGAGGCCGGCGCCGCCGCATCGGTGGCGGCGGTCTGGGCCAGGGCCTGGCCCGCGCCCATCAGGACGACCGAGGACGCCGCCGCCATCAGCGCGTACCGGGTCGCGTAAGTCTTCGAAATCATGAGCATTCCCCTAGGTTACGGCCGCAGAGAGCCGATCTCCGCCGACGGTGTCGACGTGGGCAAGTTCGCCAGTTTTGCGGGATGCCTTGCGCATCCTCCCTTGTTCTCCGACCCTTCTCGGGGGTCGGCGGATGCAACCTAGGAGTAACGCGACAGCGCTGTCAATGGACAACGCTGTCAATCGCGTAACAAAATTCTCTTTGGGTGTTTGTACGATTTATCGGCTGAAAGCCGCGAAGCCTTGCGGGAAAAGGCTTCGCGGCGCCGAGCATGCGGCCGGCCTGGCGCCGGCCGCGAGGGCCGTGATCAGCCGATCTGTTCGATGATGTGTTCGCGCAGTTCAGCGCGGGTGAGTCCCGGCCACGCCCACTCGGTGCGGGCAGGCGGCGTCACGGCGCGCGAATGCGGTTGGGTGCGGGGCTTGCGCTGAGCGGCGGCCGCACGGGCGGTATTGGTGTTCATTTAATTCCAGACAGGGCTCGGCGTGTCGCCGAACCAAAAGTTCAACAAAGGGTGGAAAGCCCGAAGGCGGCGTTCGAAACGCCGCACGAGATGGGCGATGGAGCACATTGCGCAACTTGCCTGACAGGCAGGGCGCGATCAGCTCTGACGCTCATATGGTGAGCCGATCGCAATGTTCAACCCCGCCGCAAGCAGCGGCGAGCAGATTTTTTCACCAAGACGAAACGGGGAGCGACAGTCGCCCCTACCCCGCCGCCAGTCCGGTGCTTTCGCGGACCACCAGCTCGAAGTCGAGCAGGCGCGAAGGAGCGACGCCGTCCTCGCCCTTCAGCGCGCCGCTGAGCAGCAGGTCGGCGGCCGCCGCGGCCATGGCCTGGATCGGCTGGCGCACGGTGGTCAGTTGCGGCCATACGACCTTGGCGCCGGGCGTGTCGTCGAAGCCGGCGACCGACAGGGTGTCGGGCACGTTCAGCCGCAGGCGATTGGCCACGGCCATGACGCCCAGGGCCATGTCGTCGTTGGAGGCGAAGATCGCCGTCGGCCGGTCCTCGCCCGCCAGCAGGGTCTCGGCAGCCTCGAAGCCCGAGCGGAAGGAGAACCAGCCCTGGGCGACGCGATCCTCGCGCACGACCAGGCCGTGGTCGGCCATGGCCTTGGCGTAGCCGTCGTAGCGCAGGTGGGCCGCGCCGTGGTCGGGGTGGCCCTTGATGAAGGCGATGTCCTTGTGGCCCAGCTTGATCAGGTGGGCGGTCATGTCATAGGCGGCGGCCATGTCGTCCATGCGCACATAGGCCGAGCGGTCCAGGTCCTTATCCGGCGACAGGCGCACATACGGCACACCCTCGGCGTCCAGCACGTCCAGCACGCGCACGTCGTCGCAGACCGGCGGGGTCAGGATCACCCCGTCCATCCGCAGGGTGGCCAGCATCGGCGCCACCTGCTCCTCGACGTCGCCCTCGGAATCGAGCGGCTCGACGATCAGGTGATAGCCTTCCGTCCTACACCGTCCGATCGCCCCCAACTGCACGTCGGTGACGTAGGCGGGGCTGGGGTTGTCGAAGAACACGCCGATCAGATAGGCCTTCGAGCCCGCCAGGCTGCGGGCCGAGATGTTGGGACGGTAGTTCAGCGCCGCCACGGCCTCCTGCACCCGGTCGCGGGTGTCGGCCTTGACGTTGGGCTCGCGGTTCAGCACCCGCGACACGGTCTTGATCGAAACGCCCGACATGCGGGCGACGTCGTGGATCGTAACCTTGGCGTTCAAGAAATGGCCTCGCGCGGCGTTGATTCAGCCTTCAAGCGAGACAACAAGCCATGACAACCTTGTCAAGGCGACCCCTTTTTGAACGAAGGGGCCCAAAGCGGGGGTTCTAGCGGCGACTTCCGCGGCGGAAACCTCGTCCTTCGACGGGCTCAGGATGAGGTTTCTATACGTCCAGAACGCCGGCCGTGGTCCTCATCCTGAGCGTGTCGAAGCATGCCCTTGGGCGGGCCGCGCCAGCGGCGCGATCCGATGGGGACGAGGACCACGCACTGGCTCAGGAAAACCAGCCCTACGAAATCGAGGCCTGGCCGTCCGGCGTCATCGCAACCGCAGCCCCGATCAGGGCGGTATGCGGGTGCAGGATCACGTGGGTCGGGATGTCGCGCACATAGTCGCTCAGCCGGCCCTTGGCCTCGAAACGCTCGCGGAAGGCGCTGGCTTCCAGGAGGTCGATGATCCGCGGTGCGATGCCGCCGGCGATGAACACGCCGCCGCGCGCGCCCAGCGCCAGGGCCAGGTCGCCGGCGACCGAGCCGAGGATGGCGCAGAAGCGCTCGACCGTGGTCTTGCAGCACTCGCGGCCGGCCACGGCGCCTTCGGTGATGGCCTTGGCGGCCAGTTCCTCGACCGGGCGGCCCTCGATCTTGGCCAGCAGGACGTGCAGGTCCTCCATGCCCGGACCGGCCAGGATCCGCTCGACCGACACCCGGCCGTACTTGGCCTGGAGGCCGCGCAGGATCTCGATCTCCAGCTCGTCGACCGGGGCGAAAGAGATGTGGCCGCCTTCGGTCGTCAGCGGGGTGTCGCAGCCGTGGCGGCGCACCATGCCGGCGGCGCCGAAGCCGGTTCCCGGGCCGATGATCGCCAGATCGCCCTCGCCCGAGGTCGGCAGCGGGCCGATCTGGCGCAGGTCCTTGGGGCTCAGGCGCGGCGCGGCCAGGGCCTGGGCCGTGAAGTCGTTGATCAGCCGGGCGTTACGGAAGCCGCCCGCCCGGCGCAGGCTGTCTTCCGACAGGCGCCAGTCGATGTTGGTGAAGTGAACGGCGCCATGCTCGATCGGGCCCGCCACCGCGACCACGGCCTGGTCGGGGTGCTTGACCCCCACCTTGGCCAGATAGTCCTCGATGGCGTCCTCGGCCGTGTCGTAGTCCTCGCCCTTGTAGGCGGTGGGCTCGATCAGCCGGGGATCCGGACCGTCGAAGTCGACCAGGGCGAAGCGGGCGTTGGTCCCGCCGATATCGCCTACCAGACCCAGCCCGTGTGCGTTGGCGCCGTTCATGGGTTTCCCGTTCCCTTTAAGCAAACAGCACGGACGCGCCGGCGTCGGCGGCGCCGACCCCGTGTCGCATCCAGCTGAACAGTTCGCGCCCGAAGCCCGGCTTGGACGCCGGGACTGGTGCAGGCGTGCGGGCGAGGAGTTCCGCCTCGTCCACATGGATGAAAAGTTCGCCGGTGTCGGCGTTCATGGTGATGACGTCGCCGTCCTGCACGTAGGCCAAAGGCCCGCCCTTGGCGGCTTCCGGCGTCACGTGGATGGCGGCCGGGGTCTTGCCCGAGGCGCCCGACATGCGGCCGTCGGTGACCAGGGCCACCTTGTGGCCGCGGTCCAGCAGCACCGAGATCGACGGCGACAGGTTGTGCAGTTCGGGCATGCCGTTGGCCGACGGGCCCTGGAAGCGCACCACCACCACGACGTCGCGGTCGAGCTCGCCGCGCTTGAAGGCGGCGATGAAGTCTTCCTGCTCCTGGAACACGGCGGCGGGCGCGGTGATCACGTGGTGCTCGGGCTTCACGGCCGAGATCTTGATCACGCCGCGACCGAGGTTCCCGGCCAGCAGCTTGAGGCCGCCTTCCTTGCTGAAGGGGTTCTCGACCGGGCGTAGGATGGCCTCGTCGAGCGAGGTTTCCGAGCCTTCGCGCCACTTCAGCTCGTCGCCGTCCAGGTAGGGCTCCTGGTGGTAGTTCGACAGGCCAGGACCGGCGATGGTCAGCACGTCCTCGTGGGCCATGCCGGCCTTCAGCAGTTCGCGCACCACGAAGGCCATGCCGCCGGCGGCCTGGAAGTGGTTCACGTCGGCCGAGCCGTTCGGATAGACCTTGGCCAGCAGCGGCACGGCCTTGGAGATGTCGTCCAGGTCTTCCAGCGTCAGGATGATCCCGGCCGCGCGGGCCATGGCCACGATGTGCAAGGCCAGGTTGGTCGAGCCGCCGGTGGCCATCAGGCCGACAACGCCGTTGACCACGGCCTTTTCGTCGATGACGCGGCCGACCGGGATCCACTCGTTGCCCTTGTGGGTGACGGCGGCGACGCGACGGGCGGCTTCCTTGACGAGAGCGCTGCGCAGCGGGGTGTTGGGATGCACGAAGGCCGAGCCCGGCAGGTGCAGGCCCATCAGCTCCATCAGCATCTGGTTGGTGTTGGCCGTGCCGTAGAAGGTGCAGGTGCCCGGGCCGTGATAGCTGGCGCTCTCGGCGGCCAGCAGTTCGTCGCGGCCGACCTTGCCCTCGGCGTAGAGGGCGCGGATGCGGGCCTTCTCCGAGTTGGGCAGGCCCGAGGTCATCGGGCCGGCCGGCACGAACACTGCCGGCAGGTGGCTGAAGGCCAGGGCGCCGATGACCAGGCCCGGCACGATCTTGTCGCAGACACCCAGGTACATGGCCGCGTCGAACGCGTCGTGGGTCAGGGCGACGGCCGTGGCCATGGCGATGACGTCGCGCGAGAACAGCGACAGCTCCATGCCGGGACGGCCTTGGGTGACGCCGTCGCACATGGCCGGCACGCCGCCGGCGAACTGGGCCGTGGCGCCGGCCTCGCGGGCGGCTTCCTTGATCAGCGCCGGATACTCTTCCAGCGGCTGGTGGGCCGACAGCATGTCGTTATAGGCCGAGACGATGCCGAGGTTGGGCGCGTTCGGGTCGAGCGCGCGCACCTTGTCGGCGGCCGGCGAGGCGGCGAAGGCGTGGGCCCAGTTGGCGCAGGACAGCTTGGCGCGGCCCGGCTGGGCCAGGGACGCGGCTTCCATCTGGGCCAGATAGGCCTCGCGGGTCGGACGGCTGCGCTCGATGATCCGCTGGGTGATCTGCGCGATGACGGGATTGAGGGCCATCAGAACTTACTCCGCCCAGAGGATGCGGACCGGGGCGCGGTCCTGCTTCAGGATCCTGGCGATCGGCAGGTCGGGATCTACCTCCCCGGCCAGGAGCTCACGCTTGGCCTCGCCCGTGACCAGCAACACGATCAGCGACGCCTGAATCAACGCCTGGAAGGTCAGGCTGATCCGGGGCAGGTCGGGGGCCGGCTCGCCTTTCGGCACGGCCACGACCAGGCGGTCGGTGTCGGGATCCAGGCCCGCGGCCAGGGCGGGGTTGCCCGGGAACAGCGAGGCGAAATGGCCGTCGGCGCCGACGCCCAGCAGCACCACGCCGAACGGCAGGGCCTGGGCGACGCCTTCTTCGGCCTTCGCGGCCGAGGCTTCGTGGTCGACGCCGTCGAAATAGAGCGGCGCGAAGGCGGCCTTGGCCGCGTCGCCGGTCAGCAGGTGACGGCGCACCAGGGCCTCGTTGCTGCCCGGATGGTCGAGCGGCACGAAGCGGTCGTCGCTGAGGGTGACGGTGACCTTGTCCCAGGGAACGGTCAGGGTCGCCAGGCGATCGTAGACCGGCGCGGGCGTCGTGCCGCCGGTGGCGGCGAACCCGGCCTTGCCGTGGGTGGCCACGGCCGTGGTCAGGGCGCCGGCGATGGTCGAGGCGGCCGCGTCGTACAGGGCCTCGCGCGTCGGGAAGACTTCGATCTTGGGCATGTTGCGGATACCCTTCTTACGACTTCCAGCCGCGGCCTTGCGGCGCGATCAGCGAGGCGGCGCTGGGTGGCCCCCAGGTGCCGGCGGCGTAGGTCGCCGGCTCGATGCCCGCATCGGCCCAGGCCTTGGCCACCCCGTCGACGAACCGCCATGCGGCCTCGACCTCGTCGCGACGGACGAACAGGGTGCGGTCGCCGCGGAACGCGTCCAGCAGCAGCTTCTCATAGGCGATCCGGCGACGGGCGCCCGGCGCGGCCATGTTCAGCGACAGCGGCAGCGACTGCAGGCGCATGCCCTCTTCCGACAGGCCCGGACGCTTGGTCATCACCGACAGCGAGATGTCTTCTTCCGGCTGCAGGTCGATGACCAGGCGGTTGGCCTGCATCTCGCCTTGCGTCACCTGGCCGAAGATGTTGTGCGGCACGGGCTTGAACTGCACGACGATCTGGGTGCGGCGGTCGGGCAGGTTCTTGCCGGTGCGCAGGAAGAACGGCACGCCGGCCCAGCGCCAGTTGTCGATGGCCACCTTCATGGCCACGAAGGTCTCGGTCTTGGACGGCTGGCCGACCTCTTCGAAATAGCCGGCGCGCGCGGTGCCCTCGACCACGCCCGCCACGTACTGGCCGCGGACGGTGTCGTGCGCCACGTTGTCCTTGGTGAAGGGGCGCAGGGAACGCAGCACCTTGACCTTCTCGTCACGCACGGCGTCGGGATCGAAGCCCGACGGGGCCTCCATGGCCACCAGGCAGAGCAGCTGCAGCAGGTGGTTCTGCAGCATGTCGCGCAGGGCGCCGTACTCGTCGTAATAGGGCCAGCGGTCGCCGACCTTCTCGGTCTCGGCGATAGTGATCTGGACGTGGTCGATCGACTTGTTGTCCCACAGCGGCTCGAACAGCACGTTGGCGAACCGCAGGGCGGTGAGGTTCTGGACCGTCTCCTTGCCCAGATAGTGGTCGATGCGGAAGATCTGGCTCTCGTCGACCACGGCGCCGACGGCGGCGTTGGTGGCCTTGGAGCTTTCGAGGTCGCGGCCGATGGGCTTTTCCAGCACCAGGCGCGTCGACGGGCCGGTCAGGCCGGCGGCCTGCAGGGCCTGGCAGGCGGACGGATAGAGGCTGGGCGAAACCGCGAAGAACACCGTCAGCGAGTCGTGGCCGCCGATCTTGCCGGCCAGGGCCTTGGCGCCCTCCTCCTTGGTGATGTCGACCGAGAGGTAGTCGAGGCGGGCGGCCAGGCGCTCCCAGGCGGCTTCTTCGACATTGGCGCGCTTGCCCAGGTGCTCGCGCACCAGCTTGCGGTAGCCCGCGCCGTCCAGGTCGCCGCGCGCGACGCCGAAGATGCGCAGGTCGCGCGGCAGCAGCCGGTCGACTTCCAGGAAATACAGCGACGGCAGAAGCATCCGCAGGGCCAGGTCGCCGGCGCCCCCGAGGAGCACCAGGACGTCGCGGCCCGTCTCACCGTTATCGGCTTTTTTCTTGGTCAATTTCGTCCACCCTATGACAACGTTGTCATGACATGCCCGTGCGCGCTTGGCAAGCATGGGGGTCGGTCCGGCCCGAGGCCGACCCCAAAAACCGCGCTATGGCGGCCCCTACCTAGGCCCTTTGTCGGCCGGTCGCCATAAGACCAATCGCATTTCAAGAACGCGTCACATGGCTTGTCCGCACCGCCTTTTTCGAGGCATCACCTGCCCATGAGCACGACCCTGCGCCGCGCCGTCCTCGCGGACGCCGAAACCTTGTCCGCCCTCGGGGCGCGCACCTTCGCCGAGACCTTCGCGCACCTCTATCCGCCCAAGGACCTGGAGACCTTCCTGGCCTATGCCTACGGCCTGGAGCGCACCTGCCGCGACCTGGCCGATCCGGAAAAGGCCAGCTGGATCCTCGAGCACGACGGCCAGGCGATCGGTTACGCCCTGGCCGGTCCCTGCGACCTGCCCCACCCCGACGTCGAGCCGGGTCATGGCGAGCTCAAGCGAATCTACGTGCTGAAGGACCACCAGGGCGGCGGCCGCGGCTCGCTGCTGCTGAACGCCGTGCTCGACTGGCTGGAAAAGGACGGCCCGCGCCCGCTGTGGATCGGCGTCTGGTCGGAGAACTTCGGCGCCCAGCGCCTCTACGGCCGCATGGGTTTCGAAAAGGCGGGCGAGTATTTCTTCCCGGTGGGCGAGGTCCAGGACCTGGAGTTCATCCTGCGGCGGGGGTGAGCCTCGCCCGCTCTCCCTACCCTGTCATCCCGGCCGCAGCGCAGCGGAGAGCCGGGATCCAGGAGACGGGGCGCGGTGGGGGGATCAGGCGCGGTCGGCGGGAGCCGCTGCCGTGCATCGGCCCCTGGGTCCGGGGTCTACGGCGCGTAAGCGCGCCTCCGCGGGATGACGATTTGGGGCGGCCTAGTGCCCCGGACGCGGCTCGAACGAGCGCTTCTCGTCCTTCAGCTCGACGCATTCCTTGGCGGGCTTCTGGCCGTGCTGGGCCTTGGGCTCCGACTTCGAGAACGCGAAGTCCGTCGTGGGTTTCTGGTGCTGGAACGGCTTGGTCATCATGGCGGCGCCTCCCGTCTGAACATCACTCTACGCGCCTTGGCGGCGCTTTTCATTTGATAAGGCTCAAGCCGCCTCGCACAGCGCGTCAAGCTGCTGCACGTCGACGGCCACGCTGAGCTCGGAAAGGCCCGGATCGCCGATCACCGTGCCGGAGACCGGCAGGGCCTCGGCGGGCGTGCGGGTGGCGGCAACCCGGATCAGGTCCTCGGATTCGGCCAGGCCGTTGGTCGGGTCGAACTCGGTCCAGCCCAGGTCGGGCAGGAACACCTCGCACCATGCATGGGTCGCGCCCGCGCCCCGGATCCCGCCGTGCGAGGGGCTGTAGATATAGCCTGTGGCGAACATCGCCGCGTAGCCCAGCCGCCTCAGCGCCTCGACCATCAGCCAGGCGAAGTCGCGGCAGGTGCCCGCCCTGCGCGCCACGGTCAGGGCCGGGCTCTGCGTGCCCTCGGCCGACCGCGCCTGATACTCAAACTGGTCGTGGATCGTGGCGTTCAGGCGCAGCAGGAAATCGAGCGCCGGCTCGTCGGGCCGCTCCATCTGCTCGCGCAGCCAGCGCAGCATCACCCGGTCGGCGTCCTCGGTGGCCGGACGGATGAACGGGTCCAGCACCGCCCGGTCCTCGCGTCCGTAGACGATCGGCGAAACCGTGTGCGGGTCGTCGATCGCCTGGTCGCTCAGCGGCGCGGGGAAGCGGTCGATGACCAGGCTGCTGGTGATGGTCAGGAAATCGGCCCGCCCCTCAGGCAGGAAGGTGCAGACGCAGTTGCCGCTGGCGTCATAGCTCCAGCGCGTCTGGCCGGGCAGCGAGGTGGCCAGCCTGGCCTCGACGATGCGGATGGCGTGGCTGTCGCGCGGCCGGATCAGCAGCCGGTGCGGCCCGAACGCCACCGGGCGCTCGTAAGCGTAGCGGGTCTCATGAGTGATGCCGAGCCGAGCCATGGGGCACCTTAACCCCCAGGCCCGGCGATCGTTCCTCACATGCCGGTGATTCGTGCAAACGCGCCAAACCCTCTCTCTTTGAGAGAGGGAGGGGCCCGCCGCGAAGCGGTGGGAGGGTGAGAGGTTTCACCCTTGGCCGTGAATCCCAATTCTCGCCTTAAGCCGTCATCCCGGCCGCAGCGAAGCGGAGAGCCGGGACCCAGGGGCCGCCGCACTGCGTCGATATCCGCCGGGGCGCCCAAACTGGCTGCCGAGCCCAGCCCCCCTGGGTCCCGGATAAGACCTTCGGGCTTTCCGGGATGACGAAGTGGGGGCGCTTCATCGGTGAGAGCGTACCCTCTCACCCTCCCACGCCTGCGGCGCGGGCCCCTCCCTCTCTCCATGAGAGAGGGGTTTAGCCTCAAGCCGCGAAGCCGGCCTCGGCGAAGGCCAGCATCCGCTCCAGCAGCGACACCACGTCGGCCTCGCTGGTCTGGCCTTCCGACAGCACGTTCAGGCGGTCGAACTCGGCGAAGCGGTTGTTGTGCAGCATGCCCAGGGTGAAGTGCAGCCGCCAGTAGACGTCCTCCGGCGACAGGTCCGGGCGGGCCTTCAAGAGGGCGTCGGAGAAGCGGCGCAGGTGCGAGACGTCGGTCTTGAGCACACTGCGGATCTCGTCGGTGCCCTCGCTGCGGGCGCGGATCAGGAACTGCAGCGAGATGCGGCGTTCGTGGTCGGGGGCCAGCCAGCGCAGCGGCGGGGTCAGCAGGGCAGCCAGGATCTCGCGCACCGGCGGGGCGCCCTCGTTCCTGTCGTTGGCCTCGTGCAGCATGCGGGCCCGCTCGCGATTGAGCTCGGCCGTGCGCCGCTTGAAGATCTCGAACAGCAGGGCGTCCTTGGAGCCGAAGTGATAGTTCACCGACGCCAGGTTCACGCCCGCCGCGGCGGTGATGTCGCGCACCGACACGTTCTGGAAGCCGTGCAGGGCGAACAGCCGCTCGGCCGCCGTGAACACCAGGTTCTTGGTGACGGCTTCGGTTTCCTGCGCCTCGGCGTCCTGGCCGGCGGCGATCTCGGTGGTCGAACTCAAGACTTCAATCCCCTTTACCCCTAGGGAACCCTTACAAGCGTTCGAATTTGGCGCAAGCGTCAAGATGCGCCGAGGTCTGAGGAATTTCGTTCAAGACGCAGCCCGGCCACGCTCCCAAGCCTGCGTCATCGACGACATTTGACCGACGACGCGGCGCATCCCACAGTGACGTCGTCAGCACCAAGAGGCGCGATGCCCCGGCACGGCGAGACGATCGGCCAGACCCCGGATTGGCTGCCGCACGAGCGGCCGATGATGCCCGGCTCGCCTTCGACGCCGGACTTTCCCCTGCCCTTCCGCATCGTCCACGGCCTGATCAGCCTGCTGATCGGCGTCACCGGCTCGCTGGGCACGGCGCTGATCTCGGTCAACCTGCCGGCCATCCAGGGCTCGCTGGGCCTGACCCCCACGCAAGGGGCCTGGCTGACCACGATCTACATCATGACCAACATCTCGATGAACCTCCTGCTGGTGAAGTACCGCCAGCAGTTCGGCATCCGCCGGTTCACCCTGGTGTTCCTCAGCCTCTACACGGTGGCCGCCTTCGCCCACCTGTTCCTGGACAACTATCCGATGGCCCTGGCCCTGCGGGCGATCAGCGGCGTCGGCGCCGCCGCGCTCAGCGCCCTGGCCATGTTCTACATGCTGCAAGCCTTCCCCGCCTCGTTCCGGATGGGAGCGCTGGTGCTGGGGGTCGGCGTCTCGCAGCTGGGCGCGCCGCTGGCCCGGGTGATCTCCACCGACCTGCTCGACGCCGCCTACTGGCACGGCCTCTACGCCCTGGAAGCGTGCCTGGCCGCCGCCTGCCTGGCCGCCGTGCTGCTGTTTCGCCTGCCGCACGGGGTGCGCATCCACGTCTTCGAAAAGACCGACGTCCTGACCTTCGCCCTGCTGGGCGGCGGCCTTGGCCTGATCGTCGCGGTGCTTGGCCTTGGCCGCATCGTCTGGTGGTTCGAGGCGCCGTGGCTCGGCTGGTGTCTGGCCGCCGCCGTGGTGATGATCGCCGTCGCCTCGCTGGTCGAGCACGGCCGCATCCACCCGCTGATCGACACCCGCTGGGTGGCCACCGGCGCCTTCCTGCGCTTTTGCCTGAACATCGCCCTGGTGCGGCTGATCCTGTCCGAGCAGAGCGTCGGCGCAGCCGGCCTGATGAACGCCCTGGGACTGGCCGCCGAGCAGCAGCGGCTGCTCTACGGCATGGTCCTGCTGGCCACCATAGCCGGCGTCGTGGTCAGCGCCACGACCCTCAACCAGAAGACCCTGGCCCCGCAGTTCCTAGGCTCGATCCTGCTGATCGCGCTCGGCGCCTTCCTCGACGCCCGCGCCACGGTGCTGACCGCGCCGGCCAACCTCTATCTCAGCCAGGCCCTGCTGGCCTTCGCCGCCGCCATGTTCCTGGGGCCGGCCTTCATGTTCGGCATCGGCCAACTGCTGACCCGGGGCCTGGGCTCGATCATCACCTTCTCGGTGATGTTCGGCGTCGCCCAGAACCTGGGCGGCCTGTTCGGCGCCTCGCTGCTGGGCACGCTGCAGACCGTGCGGGCCCAGCATCACGCCGTCTATCTGGCCGAGCACCTGACCGGCTCCGACCCGGCCGTCGCTGCGACCTTGCAGGCCTATGGCGGGGCCTATGCCGCCACCCAAGGCGATCCGGCCTTCCGCGCCGCCGACGGCGTGGCCTTGCTGACCCAGCAACTGGTCCAGCAGGCCAACATCCTGGCCTTCAACGACGTCTTCCGGGTGATCGGGATCATCGCCGTCGCCCAGTTCTTCTACGCCGCCCTGCTGTTCGTGCTGCTGGCCGTGCGCATGAAGCGCCAGGGCGCCGCCACTCCGACACCGCCCCAGACACCACCCAAGCCCGCCTCGGAACCCGCATGACCGACGCCGCCGCCCCGCCGCCGCCCACCGCGCCTTCGCCTCAGCCAGAGGACCGCGCCGCCGCGGCCGCCCCGCCTCCCGCCAGGCCCAAGCCGCCGGGCCTGCGGGCCATCGTGCTGACGGCGGCCGTCACGCTGGCCGTCGTGCTGCTGATCCTGTTCCTGTGGAAGCTGCCGCCCTTCGCCGGCTCGGTGCAGCGCACCGACAACGCCTATGTGCGCGGCCAGGTGACCGTCATCGCGCCCCAGCTCAGCGGCTATGTCACCAAGGTGCTGGTGCAGGATTTCCAGACCGTGCGCGCCGGCCAGCCCCTGGTCGAGATCGACCGCCGCATCTACGGCCAGCGGCTCGACCAGGCCCGCGCCACCCTGGCCGCCCGCGAGGCGGATCTGGCCAACTCGACCCAGGCCCAGGCCTCGCGCGAGGCCGCCCTGGCCGCCCGCCACGCCGACATCGGCTCGGCCCAGGCCCAGCTAGAGCGCGCCCGCGCCGACATGGCCCGCGTCGCCGACCTGGCCACGGACGGTTCGGTCTCCTTGCGCGAACGCGACCAGGCCCGCGCAGCCCTGCGCGCCGCCGAGGCCCAGGTCGTGGCCGCCCAGGCCGGCCGCGACATCGCCCGCCAGGACGTCCGCTCGGTCGGAGTCTCGCGCCAGGGGCTGGAGGCCGCCGTCGCCGCCGCCCGCGCCGCCCTGCGGCTGGCGCAGATCGACATGGACAACACCCTCGTCCTGGCCCCCACGGACGGGCAGTTGGGCCAGATCGGCGTGCGCCAGGGCCAGTTCGTCACCGCCGGGACCCAGCTTGTCTCCCTCGTGCCGCCGCAGCGCTGGATCATCGCCAACTTCAAGGAGCGCCAGGCCGGCCGAATGCGCCCTGGCCAGCCCGCCAGCGTCACGGTCGACGCCCTGGCCGACCGGCGCTTCCACGGCCGCATCGAGCAGATCTCGCCGGCCACCGGCTCGGAGTTCAGCATCCTCCCGGCCCAGAACGCCACCGGCAACTTCACCAAGATCGCCCAGCGCCTGCCCGTGCGCATCGTGCTCGACGCCGGCCAGGCCGATCTGGCCCGCCTGCGGCCCGGCATGTCGGTCGAAGCCCAGGTCGACCTGGCCCAGGCGCCGCGCGAGAAGGAGCGCCGCTGATGCGCCGCGCCTTCCCTCTGCTGGCCACGACGCTGCTGCTCGCCGCCTGCGCCACGCCCGGCCCCAAGACCGCCCCGCCCAGCGAGGCCGCCGTCAGCCCTCCCGCCGGCTGGCGCGCCGAGTCGCCGGCCGGCCAGGACGCCGTCGCCGCCGACTGGTGGAAGGCCTTCGGCGACCCTCGCCTCTCCGAACTCATCGCCGTCGCCCTCGTCCGCAACGCCGACCTCGGGATCGCCGAGGCCCGGGTGCGCGAGGCCGAGGGCCTGGCCGCTCAGTCGCGCGCCGCCTTGCTTCCGACGTTGAACGCCGCGGGCGGGGTGCAGAAGCAGCGCGAGCTTTCGGCCTTCGGCACGCCGGCCGAACCGCTGGCCGCCCAGGGCCAGCTTCAGGCCGCCTACGAGATCGACCTGTGGGGCCGGCTGCGGGCCGGCGACGCCGCCACCCGCGCCAGCCTGCAATCCAGCCGCTATGGCCGCGACGCCGCCCGTCTGTCGGTCTCCGCTGCTGTGGCCCGCGCCTATGTCTCGGTGACCTCGCTGGACGCCCAGTTGGCCACGGCCCGCGCCACCCTTGTCTCGCGCCAGGAGGCCGCCGCCCGCGCCCGCCGCCGCGCCCAGCAGGGCGTGACTTCCAATCTCGAACTGCGTCAGGCCGAGGGCGAGCTGGAGGCCGCCGCCCAGCGCGTGCCGGCCCTGGAACTGGCCGTCCGTCGCCAGGAGGCTGGCCTGGCCCTGCTGGCCGGCGAGGACGGCGCGGGGCCGATCGCCCGGGGCGGTCTCGACGCCTTGACCGTGCCACAGCCGGCCGCGCCCCTGCCCTCGGCCCTGCTGGAGCGCCGCCCCGACATCGCCCAGGCCGAAGCGACGCTCGCAGGCGCCGACGCCAGCCTGGCGGCCGCCCGCGCCGCCTTCCTGCCGCAGGTGAGATTGTCGGCCGCCGCCGGCGGGCTGAAGGTGCTGCACGTCGATCCGCTGACCACCTGGAGCCTGGGCGGCAGCGTGCTGGCCCCGATCTTCGACGGCGGCCGCCTGCGCGGCGCCTCGGACGCCGCGGCCGCGCGTCGCGACCAGGCCGCCTTCGCCTATCGCAAGGCGGCCCTGACGGCCTTCAACGAGGTCGAGAGCGCGCTCGAGGGCCAGGGCCGCCTGGCCGAGCAGGAGGACCACGCCCGCCTGCAACGCGACGCCGCCGCGCGCACGCTGGGCCACGCCCACAAGCGTTACCAGGCCGGCTACGTCGCCTATCTGGAGGAGTTGGACGCCCAGCGCGGCCTCCTGGCCACCGAGCTTGCCCTGTCGCAGGTGCGCGAGGCCCGCCTGCTCAACGCCGTGGCGCTCTACCAGGCCCTCGGCGGCGGCTGGACCGAGCCTTAGAAGCACGGCGCACCATTTCAGGCAGCGCCAGCAAGGCCGGCCGCACGGCCGCGAATGATGGATATGTGGAAGGAGAGCGTCGGCCTGCGATAACGCCGCCGCCTCTCGAGCGCCGCTAGTCCTGGCCCAGGAACAGCACCGACTCGGGCGCGATACGGTCGCCGCCGGGCTCGACCCCCAGCACATCGGCGGCGATCACGCGCACGATGGCGTTCAGCACGTCGAGCTTCTCGCCGCCTTGCGCCGCGGCGTAGGCCGGCAGCAGGTCGGCGAATCCCAGCAGCCCGGCCACGTCCAGCGCGGCGGCGGCCAATTGCTCTTCCGTCGGAACGATTCCCATAGCGCCGTCCGCCATTGCTTCCTCCCCGATCTCGCTCCGCGACGCACGCGGGCCCGCTCAAGCGGCGGTGTCGTGAACGTCACCGTACGCACGTTGCACGCGACTTGGCTATGGTCCGTGCAAGTGCGCGACGATCCGTCCCACGAAACCTCGTCCGCGCCCGGAAAATCCCACGGACCGCCAGGCCTCGCCATGCGGCGGTCCGCCGCCGCGACGCAATGGCGCGGCCTCGAGACGTGACGGCTTGAACGACGAAAAAGAAAAAGCCCGGCGTCGCCGCCGGGCCTGTTCATCGTCTCGTGGTACCACCTCTCGGGCTCGAACCGAGGACCTCTAGATCCACAATCTAGCGCTCTAACCAACTGAGCTAAGGCGGCTCCGCGAGAGGCGTGTTCTTAGTCGGACCCGCCCCCGGGATCAAGCGGCGAAAAGGCGTCACGCGGGGAAATTTTCACGCCTCGAACAGGCCTTGATGCCGCCGCGCCTTCGCCCGCCGTTGCGGGCAAAGAAAAACGCCCCGGAACCGGAGTTCCGAGGCGTCTTCTTGGGATCGTCCCAGGTCGGTCGCTATTGCGGGACCTGGAAGGTGATCGGCACCGTGATCTCGCCGCCGTCCACCGGAGCCCCGTCGAGGGTCTTCGGCTTCATGCGGAAGAGGCGCGACAGCTTCAGGGCCGCGTCGCCGAAACCGTAGTCGGCCGGAGATTCCGACACGACCGAGCAGTTCTCGAGCGAACCCTTGGCGTTCACCGTGCAACGGATCGTCGCACGACCACCGACTTCCATCCGCTGCGCACGGTCCGGATAGTACCGGGCCATGTCGTCCGCGTTCGGCTTGCGCGCCCAGTCGGGACGCGTCACGACCGAAGCGCGGGCCGGCGGAGCCGTCACCGGCGCCGGCGGAGCCGACGAGATGATCGGCGGCGCCGTCTGCTCGACCCGCTCCTTGACGGGCGGGATCGGGAGCGGCGGCGGCGGCGTCACGTCCGGCGGCGGCGCGATCGGCGGCCTCGGCTGCACCACCGCGGGAGGCGGGGGCGGAGCGTTGGTCGGCGGCGGCGGCGGCGGCGGAGGAGGCGGCGGCGGAGGCGGCGGAGGCGGAGGCAGCTCCACGTCCACAGCTTCGTCGCTATACTCCTTCAGCACTGCTTCGAACTTCTGCTTCGCCAGGTAGGCGAAGAGAGCCGCGTGCAGGCCGATCACGATGATCGTCGCGACGCCGAAGGTGCCGATGCCCTTCTTCCGGCGCGGGCCTTCCGAAGTCAGCGGATCGTAGTGGCGATGCTCGGGCGTTTGTTGTTCAGCCATGCATCACCCCTCAGCTGTTCTCATCACGGCCCACGAGAGCCACGCTGTAGAACCCGTTGTCCTGGAGGGTGTTCATCACCTCCATGAACGAGCCGTAGCGCGTCTTTTCGTCAGCACGGATGAAGATGCGCTCCTTCGAAGGGTCGCGTCTGCCGATGTTCTTCGTCAGGTCCTCACCCATCGTGTCAATCGAAGTGCGATCGTCGCCGATGTACAGCTGACCGTTTGACTTGATGGAGATGTAGACCGGTTTCGGCGGGTTAGGCGATGCTTTCGCTACCGCCGGCGGCAGGTTCACTTCGATCGACACGGAGGCCAGCGGAGCCGCCACCATGAAGATGATCAGGAGGACCAGCATGACGTCCACGAAGGGCGTGACGTTGATCTCGCTGTTCTGTTCGACGTTGAACCTGTCGCCGCCGCCGCCCGAAAGTTTGGCGGCCATCGGTCTTACGCCCCCTTGTCGAGCTGACGCGAGATAGCGTTCATCAGTTCAGCAACGAAGCCTTCCGAGCGGGTGCCGAAAGCCGAGATGCGGGTTTGGAAGTAGTTGTAGAAGATAACGGCCGGGATAGCGGCGAACAGACCGATACCGGTGGCGAGCAGGGCTTCAGCGATACCCGGGGCCACGACGGCGAGGTTGGTCGTGTTGGTGTTCGCGATGCTGATGAACGAGGTCATGATGCCGTAGACGGTGCCGAACAGACCGATGAACGGACCACCCGAACCGACCGAGGCGAGGAACACCATGCCGCCCGACAGACGCTTGGCGAGCGAGGCTTGCACGGCGTTGATGGCGTAGGTGGCGCGGGCCAGGGTCGAGTCGCGGTGCTCGCCGCCGACTTGCAGGCCAGCTTGACGCGACAGTTCGACTTCTTGGGCGGCCGCGGCGGCCATGTCGGCCAGCGGGTTGCCTTCGAATTCTTCCGACGAGCCGATGCGGGCGATGTCCGAGATCGAACGGGCGCCGCGGAAGGCTTCCAGGAACTGGTCGGTCTGCTTGTTCAGGCTGGCGAACTCGAGGAGCTTCGTGATGAGCAGAACCCACGAGAAGATCGAGGCCAGGATCAGGCCGATCATGACGACCTTAACGACGATGCCGGCGGCCAGGAACATGCCGACCGGGGTCAGCGAGTGCGACTTCATCTTTTCGGTGGCGGCTTCACCGGCGTCCTCGGCGGGAGCGGCGTCAGCGGCCGGGGCCGGGGTTTCAGCAGCCGGGGTGGCGGCCGGAGCGGCGGCTTCGGTGGTGGCCGGCGCGGGAGCGGCGGCGTCCTGAGCGAAGGCCGGGGCGCTCGCCATCAGCGCCATGGCGCCGACGAGAGCGATGAGGGGGGTCTTCCGTTTAATGTCGAGCATCTGTCGCCAGTTCCTGATTGGTCTAGCACGTTTGGACCGAGGGTCGTCGCGCGAGAGCGTCTCCACCCTAACTTGAAAAGCCCGCTTTCCCATCCGATCTCTCGGAAGGTGGGCGAACCCGCTTCGCTGCGCTCGACCCGTTACGCCCGCCGCGGAAGGCTCATGCCCGCCGTGAAGGATCGTTTCGAAGCGCGAGTGACCGGAGCTCCTCTCGAAGCCCAGGCCTTACCGCAATGTTAGAATTGCGGCATGGGTCCTTTGGCAACCCCTTTTCGCACCGTCAAGGGGGCCGCTTGGGCATAAATTTACGACAGTCACCCCCGATGAACGCCCTTTGCTGCATTGCACAAATGGCAAATCAGGATTTCGGAGCGGTTTTTCCCTATCAAAGGGAATATTGGCGCCGCACCGCAGCATAGCGACAAAACAGCGATCTTCCGGCAAGTGCGCGCGGGGTGGTCAGATGTCCTCCAAACGAGGCGCCTCAGAATCTCTGCGACCGCACGCAAATGTCCTCGCAGGACAAGAATCCGTCGCCCTGCCGACCTAGCCGAAAGCTTGGCCGGAAGGCGCTGAGCCCGCCCTGCCCGGTCGCAGGAAGGCGAGACGAAACGACAGCTCGCCTAGGCGTCGACTTGGAACAGCTTGAAAGGAAGGTGGTGCCTGGGGCCGGAATCGAACCAGCGACACGCGGATTTTCAATCCGCTGCTCTACCAACTGAGCTACCCAGGCCCTTGGGCCTTCGAAGCGGTGAAGGCCGCTTCTGGCCTCGCCCGGCGGCGAGGAGGGGGTCTATAGGAGAGCCCGCCGGGCTTGTCCAGCGCCCTTTTCGACTAATTGTCGAAGTCTGTGGATGGAGGGTTTTCCTCGTCGTCCTGGCCGCCCGGCACGACGTAGCGATCCGACAGCCAGCGCTGCAGGTCGACGTCCGCGCAGCGCTTGGAGCAGAACGGACGCGCCTCGGCTTGGGCGGGCTTTCCGCAGATGGGACAGGCGCTGCTCATGCCGCGGACACCTCGATACGGTCGTTGCTCCAGCCGGGCTCGGCCGAAACGGTGAAACGGCGACCCAGGCGCTCGGCAAGACCCGCGTCGAGCTCGGCGAAGGCCTCCAGCACGGCCGGGGCGCAGCGGGCGGCCAGTCGGCCGCCGGGATCGGCGCGCCCTTCCCGCTCCAGGGCGCGGGCCAGGCGACGGGCGGCGTAGGGCGCGGTCCAGCCGCCGCGAGCGTCCACCAGGCGTTCCATGACCGGCCGGGCGCGGCGCGGCAGGGCCATCTCCAGCGCCCCGAACTTGCTGATCGCCCCGATGGCCACGCCCGGATTGTCGGGCGCGAAGGCGTTGCGGGCCGCCACGGTCAGGGCCTGGCCGTCGTGGCCGCGCCCCACCAGGTCGAACACCACCAGGCCTCCCAGGCCCTTCAAGCGCAGCACCCGGGCCGAAACCGCGATCGCGGCCATGTTGGCCTGGCGGGCGGCGCGCTTGGCGTCGCCTTCCCGGCCGCCCAGGTCGACGTCGACCGAGGTCAGGGCGCGGGTCGTCTCGATGGCGACGTCGCCGCCGCCCGGCAGGGAAAAGACGGTTTCGAGAATATCGGCCTCGGCGGCCTCGACCGCCTCCAGGGCGCGCTCGCCCGTGGTCGGCGAGCCGGCCTTCACATAGTGCCGCAGCTGCTCTTCGAGCGTCGGGGCGGCGGCCAGCACGCGCGGCTCGGCTCCCTCCCCCACGGGGCCTTCCCCGACGAAGCGGGCCACGGCGGCCTTGTCGGCGCGCGAGGCGGTGCGGATCTCGATCTCGACCAGGCCGCCCTGCACCAGCTTGGGCATGTCGGGCTTGATCGGCAAAAGCACGTCGGCGCCGCCCGGCAGGGCCACGAAGGCCGCCCCGAAGGCGCGCTCGACGGATTTCACCCGGGCCACGCCGCGCACGCCCTCGGCGTCCAGGACGTCGTCGCCCGGCCACTGCACGATCAGGCGCTCGGGGCGGCCGTCCAGTGTGACGACGCCGACGGTCTCGCCGACGCCCTTGTAGAGGTAAGCGCGACGCTCGCTCATGCGGCGGCCTCGCGGCGGGTCCAGCCCTTGCCTTCCAGCATGCACAGCGTCTCGTACAGCGGCAGGCCGACCACGCTGGGATAGGAGCCTTGCAGGTCGACGATGAAGCCGCCGGCCGCGCCCTGCACGCCGTAGCCGCCGGCCTTGCCGCGCCACTGCCCGCTGGCGACGTAGGATTCGAATTCGGCGTCGGACAGGCGCTTGAACACCACCCGGGTCTCGACGACGCGCGAGCTGATCGTTCCGTCCGGCCCGACCAGCGCGACGCCGGTCAGCACCTTGTGGGCGCGGCCGGTCAGCAGCTTCAGGCAATGGCGAACGTCGGCTTCCGTCTCGGCCTTGGGCAGGATGCGGCGACCGACGGCCACCACGGTGTCGGCGGCCAGCACGAAATCGCCCGGCGAGCGGGCGGCGACGGCGCGCGCCTTCTCCTGCGCCAGGCGCAGGGCATGGCGGCGAGGAGCCTCGTCGCGCAGCGGCGACTCGTCGATGTCGGCGGGATCGACCCGGTCGGGCGTTACGCCGACCTGGGCCAACAGGTCCAAGCGCCGGGGGCTCGCACTGGCCAGGACCAGCGAAGGCTGGGCGACCGTCATGTGCGCGCCCGGCTTACTTGAAGCGGTAGGTGATACGGCCCTTGGTCAGGTCGTAGGGCGTCATTTCAACGAGCACCTTGTCGCCGGCCAGCACGCGGATGCGGTTCTTGCGCATCTTGCCGGCGGTGTGGGCGATGATCTCGTGATCGTTCTCGAGCTTCACGCGGAAGGTGGCGTTGGGCAGCAGTTCGCTGACCGTACCGGGAAACTCGAGCAGTTCTTCCTTAGCCATCAGGCCTCTCAACAGGGGTTCAATAGCAACGCGGCCCGCGCGACCCGGAAACGAGTCGTGACGCGAGCCGCGGCTGCGAGGCGGGGCTTATAGCGCATTCACCCCCCGAACGTCGATGGTGTCCCGAAACGCGCGCGAATCGCGGCCGAAAGCGTGTCGCGAACCTCGCGATAGGCGGCCAGCATGGCGTCGCGCGAGCCGTCGTTCACCAGGGTCGGATCATGGGTCGGCCAGTACTCGATCTCGACGGCCCGGTCGCGCGACAGCTCCACGGCGCGGTGCTGGGCCTCGGGCGTCAGCGACACGACGACGTCGAAACTGTCGTCCTCCAGCTCGTCGAAGGTCTTGGGCTGGTGGGCGGCCACGTCGACGCCCATCTCGTCCATCACCGCCACCACGAAGGGGTCGATCCCCTCCCCGGCCGGATCCGGCTTCAGGCCGCACGAGTCGACATAGGCCCGGGTGCCGTAGAACCGCTTGAACAGCGCCTCCGCCATCGGCGAGCGCACGCGGTTGTAGTTGCAGGTGAACAGCACCGCATCGGGCAGATCGACCACGATCAGCCCCGCCAGTGCAGCGCGCAGATCAGGGTGAAAAGGCGCCGGGCCGTGTCGAGATCGGTCTTCACCTTGCCGTCCAGCCGCTCGCGCAGCAGGGCCGAGCCTTCGTTGTGCAGGCCGCGCCGGCCCATGTCCAAGGCCTCGATCTGCTGGGGCGTCGAGTTGCGGATCGCCTGGTAGTAGCTGTCGCAGATCATGAAGTAGTCGCGGATCACCCCGCGGAACGGCGACAGCGACAGCAGGTGCCGCTTCTCGTAGCCGCCGCCGGCGATGTCGAGCGCCAGGCGATTCTCGATCAGCGACAGCTTCAGGTCATAGGGCCCGCCCTGCGCCTCCGCCGGCTCGAAATAGTTCTCGTCCAGCAGGTCGAAGATCGCGACCTGGCGCTCCTGCTCCTGGTCGCGCGAGGCCGCCGCCAGCGAATCCTCGTCGATGGCGATCGTCTTCAGGAAGTGCTTGGGCGTGTCTGACATCGTACGGCGAGATTTGCCCGTCAGCTCTTCGAAGGCAACCTGATCGACGCCGACAGGGCGTGGGCCGGCAGCCCCTCGGCCTGCGCCAGCGCCGCGGTGTGCGGACCCAGGATCCCGAACGAGGCCGCGTCGCACTTCACGATCGAGGTGCGCTTGATGAAGTCGTAGATCGACAGGCCCGACTGGAAGCGCGCCGCGCGGCTGGTGGGCAGCACGTGGTTGGAGCCGGCCACGTAGTCGCCGATGGCTTCCGGCGTCAGGCGGCCCAGGAAGATCGCGCCGGCGTGGCGCACCCGGTCCGACAGGCGTTCGGGGTTCTCCATGGCGAACTCGACGTGCTCGGGGGCGATGGCGTCGACCAGGGCCGGGCTCTCGTCCAGCGGGGCGATGATCACCGCGCCGTGGTCGCGCCACGAGGCGGCGGCGTCCTCGCCCGTCGACAGGGTCTTCAGGCGCTCGGCCACGGCGGCCTCGACGGCGGCGGCGAAGGCCTCGTCGTCGGTGATCAGGATCGACTGGGCGGCCGGGTCGTGCTCGGCCTGGCTCAGGAGATCGGCGGCGATCCAGTCGGGATTGTTCTGCGCGTCGGCCACGACGACGATCTCGGACGGACCGGCCAGGGCGTCGATGCCGACCACGCCGTACAGGCGGCGCTTGGCGGCGGTGACATAGGCGTTGCCGGGACCGACGATCTTGTCGACGGGCTGGATGGGACCCGCGCCATAGGCCAGGGCGGCCACGGCCTGGGCCCCGCCGATGCGCCAGATCTCGGTGACGCCCGCCTCTTTCGCGGCGGCCAGCACGGCGGGTTGAAGCTTGCCGGGCGGGGTGACCATGGCGATGCGGTCGACGCCGGCCACCTGGGCGGGCACGGCGTTCATCAGCACGGTCGAGGGATAGGCCGCGCGGCCGCCGGGCACATAGACGCCCACGGCCTCCAGCGGCGTCCAGCGCCAACCCAGCTCGACGCCGGCCTCGTCGGTCCAGGCCTGGTCGGCCGGACGCTGGCGGCTGTGATAGGCGCGGATGCGGGCGGCGGCGAAGGCGATGGCTTCGCGCACTTCGGCCGAGCATTCGGCCGCGCCCGCCTCGATCTCCTCGGCGGTGACGCGCACGGTTTCCGGCGTCAGCTCCACCTTGTCGAACCGGCGGGTGTAGTCGAGCACGGCGTCCAGACCGCCGTGTCGCACGGCCTCCAGCACATCCGCGGCCGCGGCGTCGACGTCGGCGGGCGAACCGCGACGCTCGTCGAGGAAGGCCTTGAAGGCCTGGGCGAAGTCGGGGCTGGAAAAGTCGAACCGGCGCATGGGGCCTAGATGCGCGTTTTTACGGCGGGAGCAAGGGGATAAATCCCCCGCCCGCCCGCAGCCCTGCTCCCACCATGCACGCGCCCTTGGTTCTCGACGCCGGCGAGGCTAAACCCAAGCTTGAGTTTGCGTACGGGGGAGCGTCGCGTGATCATCGGCATCGATCTGGGAACCACCAACAGCGCCGTGGGCGTCTGGCGGGACGGCAAGGCCGAGCTCGTGCCCAACAGCCTGGGCGCGGTGCTCACCCCTTCGGCGGTGGGGCTCGACGACGACGGCTCCCTGCTGGTGGGCCTGGCCGCGCGCGAGCGGCGTTCGACCCACCCGCACCTGACCGCCACGACCTTCAAGCGCTACATGGGCACGACCCGCGCCACGCGGCTGGGCGACAAGTCCTACAGCCCCGAGGAGCTGTCGGCCCTGGTGCTGGCGCGACTGAAGGCCGACGCCGAAGCCTATCTGGGCGAGCCGGTGCGCGAGGCCGTCATCACCGTGCCGGCCTATTTCAACGACAAGCAGCGCAAGGCCACCCGCCGGGCGGGCGAACTGGCCGGGCTGAAGGTCGAGCGCCTGCTCAACGAACCCACCGCCGCCGCCCTCGCCTACGGCATCCACGAACTGGCCGACGAGACCCGCTTCCTGGTCTTCGACCTGGGCGGCGGCACCTTCGACGTGTCGGTGCTCGAGATCTTCGAAGGCGTCATCGAGGTGCGCTCTTCCACCGGCGACAACCGGCTGGGCGGCGAGGACTTCAACAAGGTGCTGGTCGACCGCATGCGGACCGCCCACCGCGAGGCCTTCGCCGCCGACCTGCTCGGCGAGGCGCTCTCCACCCGCCTGGACGCCGCCGCCGAGAAGGCCCGTCGCGCCCTGACCACCGCCGACCGCGCCGAGATGGCGGTCACCTGGAAGGACCAGGCCTACACGCTGGAGGTCACCGCCGAGGACTTCGAGGCCGCCGCCGCGCCGCTGCTGGCCAAGCTGAAGGAGCCGGTCACCCGCGCCCTTCGCGACGGCGGCCTGCGACCGGACGACCTGAAGGAGATCATCCTGGTCGGCGGGGCCACGCGCATGCCCGTCGTGCGTCGCGCGGTCACCCGCATGTTCGGCCGCTTCCCCTCCACCGCCGTCCATCCCGACGAGGCCGTGGTCATCGGCGCCGCGATCCAGGCGGGCCTGAAGAGCCGCGACGCCGCTCTCAAGGACGTCGTGATGACCGACGTCTGCCCCTACTCCCTGGGCGTCGACGTCGCCGAACAGGGGCCTGGCGGGGTGCTGCGCACCGGCATCTTCTCGCCAGTCATCGAGCGCAACACGGTGGTTCCGGCCAGCCGCTCGAAGATCTTCAGCACCATGCAGAACGGCCAGCGCAAGGTGCTGTTCGGCATCTACCAGGGCGAGGCGCGGATGGTTTCCGAGAACGTCCGCCTGGGCGAGGTCGAGATCCCCGTGCCGCCCGCCAAGGCCGGCGAGATCTCGCTGGAATGCCGCTTCAGCTACGACGTCAACGGCCTGATCGAGATCGACGTCCTGGTGCCCCAGACCAACGAGCGCCGGCAGCTGGTGATCGTCGACGAGGACGACCGCAACGCCCCCGACCTGGAGGCCCGCCGCGCCGCCCTGGCCGCGCTGAAGGTCAATCCGCGCGACACCGACGCCAACCGCGCCGCCATGGCCCGCGCCCAGCGCTGCTACGAGATGTTCCTGGGCGACGTGCGCGAGCATGTCGGCATGCTGCTGTCGCAGTTCGAGGGCGTGCTCGACGGCCAGGACCCGCGCCAGATCGACGCCGCGCGCCAGCAGCTGCTGGCCGCCCTGGACGAACTCGAGGGCGAGAGCTTCCTGTGAGCCACGACATCTGGGACGTGCTCGGCATAGAGCCCACCCGCGACCGCGACGCCATCCGCCGCGCCTATGCCCGCAAACTGCGCGTCACCAATCCCGAGGACGACGCCGAGGGCTTCATGCGCCTGCGCGAAGCCCACGACGAGGCGGTCGCGCGGATCGACTGGGACTGGATGTGGGAGGAAGATGACGACGGCGACGGCGACGGCGAGCCCGACGTGCAGGCCGGCGATCCGCTTGCCGCCGCAGCCTCCGCCGCACCGATCGCCCTGGCGACGCTGGAGCGCCCTGCTCCCCCCTCGCCCGCGCCGCTCACGCCTGAAGCCCAGGAGCTGGCCGCGCGGATCGAGCGCCTCGAGTTGCTGCTGCGCGGTCAGGAGGTCGCTCCCGCCGCCGAGCTCGAGGCGGCCTTCCACGCGGTGCTGAACGCCGAGGCCCTGGAACAGATCACGGTCGCCGACGAGGTCGAGACCCGGCTGGCCCACCTGCTGCTGGAAACCGCGCCCCGGTCGGACGCCCTGCTCGCGCCGGCGGTGGACGCCTTCCGCTGGCGGCGCGACGACCTGCATTTCGAACCCTCGGCCGCCGCCGAGGCGATCATCCAGCGCCGCGACTTCGTCGAGCGCCGCGACCGCCTGCTGCGCAACGACGATCAGGCCCGCGCGGTCGTGGCCGTGCTGCAGGGGCCGCCGACGGCCAAGATCCCGCTGTGGCGCCGTCTCAATCCGCGCTTCGAGATCGTCATGAAGACCCTGCTCGAGCGCCTCGGCGCCGGCGATGGGGTGCTGATGGCCGGCTTCGACGCCGAAACGGTCGCCCTCTGGCGCCGGCGCTATGAGCGTCCCCGGCTGAGCTCGGGCATGATCTGGTTCACGCTGGGCGCGCCGCTGCTGGCCCCGCTGATCGCCGCCGTCAACAACCTGTCGCCCCTGGCCCTGCTGGCGGTCTATGTCGCCACGGCGGGCGTCATCCTGGCCGGCCAGCTGTCCTATCTCTACGGCTACCTGCGCCTGAAGACCGCCTGGGAGATCCACCGGTCCTGGCGCGCCGGCGCGCTGGAACGGATCGGCTGGGCGCCGCTCAGCCTCGTGCTGCTGCCGGTGTCGGCGCTCCTGCCCGACACCCTGTGGAGTCCGCTCGCAGTGACGGGCCTGGGCGCCCTGCTGCTGGCCTGGACCTTCGTCACCACCGATGCGGCCTCGGGCCTGGCCCTTCCCCTGCACCAGCGCCTGCTGGGACAGGTGGCGCCGTTCGCCTGGGCGCTCAGCCTGCCGCTGTTCGACGTCGACGTGATCAGCCCGTCGATGATCCTCGCCCTGAGCGTGGCGGCCGCCGTCGACTTCCGCGGCGGCGCGCAGGGGATGCAGGCCTGGCATCTGGAGATGGGCAAGCCCCTGCGCCTCTTCGGCGCGCTGGCCTTCCTGGCCGCGGTGATCGCGGCCGGCCTGACGGCCTGGCGAATGACCGGCGAGACCCCGCCGTCCTGGGCTCCGCTGTGCGTCGCCGTGATCCTGGCCCTGGCGATCGGCCACCGACTGCCCACCGCCGTCCTGGGCGAGCAACTCGCCCAGGTCCGTTACTACGGCATGTTCGTGCTGTTCTGGCTCAGCCGGGCCCTCGACGCCGTCGTCGGCTCCTGGCTGGTGACCAGCAGCCTGTGGATGCTGATCGGCATGGCCACGGGCGTCGTCCTGTCGCTGATCATCGAAGCGCGCGACAGGACGCCGGCTCGCTAGGCCCTAGCCCTCGGCCATCCAGCTGGGCTTGCGCTTGGCCAGGAACGCCCGCACGCCCTCCTGCCCCTCGTCGGAGACCCGACGACGGGCGATGCGGCGGGCGCTGTCGTCGATCAGGCCGCGATCGATCTTCTCGAAGGCGAAGTCGTTGACCAGCGCCTTGGCGTCGCCGATCGCGCCGGGGGCGCAGGCCACGACCTCCTCGATCAGGGCGTCCTGGGCGGCGACCAGCCCCTCGACGTCGTCGAACACCTCGTCGACCAGGCCATAGCTCCAGGCCGCGTCGGCGTCGAACACCCGGCCGGTGGCGAACAGCAGCTTCGACGTGCGCGGCCCCAGGGCGGCGATCACGTACGGGCTGATGGTGGCCGGGGTCAGGCCCAGCTTCACCTCCGAGAAGGCGAACTTGGCGTCCGCCGTCGCCAGCGCATGGTCGCAGGCGGCCACCAGGCCAGCGCCGCCGCCGAAGGCCGAGCCCTCGACCAGGGCCACGGTCAGGGCCGGGATGTCGTGCAGGGCCTTGAGCATCCGCGCCAGCACCAGCGCGTCGTCGCGGTTGTCGTCCTCGTCCCATTCGGCGGCGGCGGCCATCCATTCCAGGTCCGCGCCGGCGCAGAACGTGCCGCCCACGCCGCGCAGGAACACGATCCGCACGCCCTCGGCCCCGTGCAGGGTCTCGAAGGCCTGGGCCAGGGCGGCGATGGTCTCGCCGTCGAAGGCGTTCTTCTTCTCGGGCCGGTTGATCCACACCGTCACCGCCCCTTCGGGCGTGGACTCCATGTGGACCAGCGGGCTCATGGCGTCGGTGTCCGGCACCTCGACGATCGGGTCGGCGATGGGGTTGGTCATGAGCACGCTCCTTGTTGAAGTCCGCCGTCACACACTGGGGCGAAAACCTCGTCCTTCGACAAGCTCAGGATGAGGTTTTTCTACGATCCGCGCCTTGGACCTCACCCTGAGCTCGTCGAAGGGCGGGGTCCACGCACGGCCCTCGTCAACGATACGCCCAAAGCAGAGGTTCCGCTTGAACCGTCACATCCTGAAGACGCCGAAGGTGGTCTCCGGAATCGGCGCGTTCAGGCTGGCCGATATGGCCAGGCCCAGCACGTCGCGGGTTTGAGCCGGATCAATGATCCCGTCGTCCCACAGCCGCGAGGTGGCGTGGTAGGGATTGCCCTCGTCCTCGTAGCGCTGGCGGATCGGGGCCTTGAAGGCCTCGGCCTCTTCGTCGGTCCAGGTCGCGGCGTCGCGGTGGACCGTGGCCAGCACGCTGGCGGCCTGCTCGCCGCCCATCACCGAGATCCGCGAATTGGGCCAGGTGAACAGGAAGCGCGGGCTGTAGGCCCGGCCGCACATGCCGTAGTTGCCGGCCCCGAAGCTGCCGCCGATCAGCACCGTGAACTTCGGAACCTCGGCCGAGGCTACCGCCGTCACCAGCTTGGCGCCGTCCTTGGCGATGCCGCCGGCCTCATACTTGCCGCCGACCATGAAGCCCGAGATGTTCTGCAGGAACACCAGCGGGATCTTGCGCTTGCAGGCCAGCTCGATGAAGTGCGCGCCCTTCAGGGCGCTTTCCGAGAACAGCACGCCGTTGTTGGCTAGGATCGCCACCGGCTGGCCCCAGATGCGGGCGAAGCCGCAGACCAGGGTCGCGCCGTACAGCGCCTTGAACTCATCGAACTTCGAACCGTCGACGATGCGGGCGATCACCTCGCGCACGTCGTAGGGCGCGCGCACGTCGGTCGGCACGACGCCGTAGATCTCTTCGGGATCGTAGAGCGGCGGCTCGGCGTCGGCGATCACCGCCTCATGGCGCTTCTCGGCGTTCAGGTTGGCGACGATCGAGCGGACGATCTCCAGCGCGTGCTCATCGTCGTCGGCCACGTGGTCGACCACGCCCGAGCGGCGGCCGTGGGTGTCGGCCCCGCCCAGTTCCTCGGCCGAGATGACCTCGCCGGTCGCGGCCTTCACCAGCGGCGGGCCGGCCAGAAAGATGGTGCCCTGCTCGCGCACGATGACGGTCTCGTCGCTCATCGCCGGCACGTATGCGCCGCCGGCCGTGCACGAGCCCATGACGCAGGCGATCTGGGCGATGCCCCTCGCGCTCATCCGCGCCTGGTTGAAGAAGATGCGGCCGAAGTGGTCGCGGTCGGGGAACACCTCGGCCTGGTGGGGCAGGTTCGCGCCGCCGCTGTCGACCAGGTAGACGCAGGGCAGGCGGTTCTGCTCGGCGATCTCCTGGGCGCGCAGGTGCTTCTTCACCGTCATCGGGAAATAGGCGCCGCCCTTCACCGTGGCGTCGTTGGCGACGATCATCACCTCGCGGCCCGACACCCGGCCGATGCCGGCGATGATCCCCGCGCCAGGCGCCTCGCCCTTGTAGAGGTCGAAGGCGGCCAGCTGGCCGATCTCCAGGAACGGCGAGCCCGGGTCGAGCAGGCGCTCCACCCGCTCGCGCGGCAGCAGCTTGCCCCGGGCGGCGTGCTTGCTGCGGGCGCTCTCCGAGCCGCCCAGGGCCGCGGTCGCGACCCTTTCGCGCAGTTCCTCCACCAGGGCCGTGTTGTGGGCAGCGTTTTTCGCGAACGAAGCGCTGTTCTTGTCAATAAGCGTGTTCAGCTTCGGCATAAGCGAGGCATAGCCTTTTCCGTTTCACACCGAAAGCGGCGATATTCGACCTTTGCCGACATCGCTGACATCGCCCCCGGTGCGTGGTTCTCGTCCTTCGACGAGCTCAGGATGAGGACCATTTACAAGCGCGGGCATCTTACAAGCCCAGGCAACAGAAAAACCTCATCCTGAGCTTGTCGAAGGACGAGGTTTTCGCCCGCGCGCCGCCCGCCCGCCGCCCGCCCGCCGATTGTCACGCTCGCAGGATCAGATGTTTCATCCGGCGCGAACTAGCTCTAGCGTCCGTCCCGTGGTCACCCTACCCGACTTCATGGCCGACTCGGCCCTGGCCCGGCTGTTCGCGCGCGAAGGGCGCGAGGGCGACGCCGCCTGGTTCTCCCTGCCCGGCGGCTCCCTACTCTATGCGCCGGGCGAGGCCTCCGACCACCTCTACTTCCTGCGCACCGGCCGCCTTGGAGCCTTCAGGCGGGAAGAAGGCCAGGAGCCGCAGTTCCTGGGCGTGATCCGTCCGGGCGAACCGGCCGGCGAGATGGCGATGATCGCCGGCGCCCCGCACTCGGCCCACATGGTGGCCCTGCGCGACTCGGAGGTCCTAGCCCTGCCCCGCACGGCCTTCTTCGAGGCCGTCGAGCGCGACCCCCACGTGATGATCGAACTGTCGCGGCTGATGATTCGCCGCGCCCGCCAGGCCGGGGCCCACGCCTCGATCGGCGATCCGTCGGTCTACGGCTTCATCGCCGCCAGCGACGGGCCGCCCATCCGCCCGATCGTCGAGCGCATCGCCCGCTGCATCGGCTCGCTGGGCTACGCCGTCACCGTCGAGGGCGGTGAAAGCCTCTTGGCTCCGACCGAGTGGTTCAGTCGCGTCGAGCGCACCCACGACTTCGTGCTGTATGTCGCCGAGATGGGCGAAACCGCCTGGAAGCACGTGGTCGGACGCCAGGTCGACCGGCTGTTCCGCGTCGGTCGCGGCGACCATCGCCCGCCGGTCGAGCTGCCGACCTACGCCTCGCGCCCCCTGCAGGCCCAGCGGCTGATCGACCTGATCCTGATCCAGCCGCCCGGCGCCAAGCGGCCGCAGGGCTCGCAGGCCTGGGTGGAGGCCACCGACGCCGCGCGCCTGTTCCACCTGCGCGAAAACGGCCTGGCCGACGTCGAGCGGCTGGCCCGGGTGCTCACCGGCCAATCGGTGGGCCTGGTCCTCTCCGGCGGCGGCGCGCGGGCCTACGCCCACGTCGGCGCCGTCCAGGCCCTGCGCGAGCGCGGCGTGCCCATCGACTTCGTCGGCGGCGCCTCGATGGGGGCCATCGTCGCGGCGGGCCTGGCCATGGGCTGGGACGACGGCGAGATGGAGACCCGGATCCGCAAGGCCTTCGTGGATTCCAGCCCCCTGGACGACATCGCCTTCCCCCTGATCGCCATGACCCGCGGCGAGAAGGTCAAGGACCGCTTGCACGAACACTTCGGCGACATCGACATCGCCGACCTGTGGCTGCCGTTCTTCTGCGTGTCGTCGAACCTGACCTCGGGGGCCTACCACCTGCACCGTACCGGACCGCTGCACCAGGCGCTGCGGGCCTCGATCTCGCTGCCGGGCGTGCTGCCGCCGGTGACCGACGGCGAGGCCGTGCTGGTCGACGGGGCGGTGATGAAGAACTTCCCCGCCGACGTCATGCGCGCCTTCCAGCTGGGGCCGATCATCGGCGTCGACGTCACCCGCGGCCGCAGCATCACCGCCGACGACATCGTCACCCCGCCCTCGTTCTGGCGCTGGCTGTTTTCAGGCGAGTGGCGCAAGGGCCCGCCGATCGTCGCCCTCCTGATGCGCGCGGCCACCGTCTCCACCGGCCGCGATCTCGCCGCCAGCCGCGAGGCCAGCGACGTGCTGATCACCCCCAAGCTCGAAGGCGTCGACATCCGCGACTGGAGAGCCTTCGAACCCGCCGTGGCGGCGGGCTTCGAGGCGGCGGCCCTGGCCCTGGACAGCCTCGCGGTTCCGGTAACGCAGCTTCGGCGCAGGAAGAGTTTGGCGGAGATGGGGTAGTTTTTTTGATCCCTCTCTCTTGGAGAGTTTGGTCCCTCTCTCTTGGAGAGAGGGAGGGGCCCGCCGCGAAGCGGTGGGAGGGTGAGAGGTTTCACCGTCAGCCGGCGAACCTCGATTCCTTCAATTACGAGCGAAATCCCGCGACTACCGCCGAATAACCGACTAGCCGCGCTCCATTCGGAGAGAGTGTAACCTCTCACCCTCCCACGCCTTGCGGCGCGGGCCCCTCCCTCTCTCGAAGAGAGAGGGATCAGTAACGTCTACCGCCGCGCCACCACGAACAGCCGCGTGAACGGCAGCAGCGTGATCCCGTCCGCGCGCCTGGGATAATCCTCGGCCAATCGCGTCCGCCAGGCCGCCAGGAACGCCGCCGTCTCCTCGCCCGGCTCAAGGCGCTCCAGATAGGGCCGCAGGCTGGTGCCGGAGGTCCAGTCGACGATCGGGTCCTCGCCCTCCAGGGCGTGGACATAGGTCGTCACCCAGACGTCGAGGTCAGAAGCCAGCGGCGAGAGCCAGTCGTGATAGGCGCGCGGATCGTGGCCCTGGCGCACGCCGTCCAGCGCCGCCAGCTTGCCGGCCCATGGCCCCTGGCCGGCGACCTCGCGCAGGCTGCTCCGCCAGCCGGCGTCCTCGACCTGGGGGATCTGGCAGGCCAGCACCCCGCCGGGCGCCAGGCTGTCCAGCAGGCGCGGAAACAGCGTCTCGTGCCCGACCAGCCATTGCAGGGCGGCGTTGGTGAAGATCAAGTCGGGCGCGAGGGCCGGACGCCAGACGTCGATGTCGCCCAGCACCCAGTCGACGTCCGCGCCCTGCCCCCGGGCGCGCTCCAGCATCTGCGGGCTGGAATCCAGGCCGTGGACCACCGCCCCGGGATGCCGCGCGGCCAGCAGGGCGGCGTGCTCGCCCGGACCGCAGCCCAGGTCCCAGATCTCGCGCGGATCCAGGTCGCGGGGGATCTTCAGCATCAGGTCCAGGGCCGGCCGGTCGCGATAGGCGCGATAGCGGGAATAGACGTCGGGATCCCAGGCAGGCATGGCGCGACTCTCTGCGACAATTCGCGCAGGACCATGCAGGGGCGCGTCGGTTTTGTCGCATATGAAACCATCGGCCGGCTTCCTATCTTAGAAGGGTAAGAGCGACGCACGCAGCGCCGCCCACCCCTTCAGAGGAACCATCGCCGTGACCCGCACCGCCGCTTCCGCCGCCCCGACCGCCCAGCGCCCCCGCGCCGTGGCCCTCGCCGCGCGCGTGAACGGCCCCCGCGTGGCGGCCCTGGCCCTCAACCTTGGTCTCTGGACCCTGATCCTCCTGGCCTGGCGCGCCCTCTAGCCGGTTACCAGGAGCGCGGCCCCGGATCGCGCATCGTCCCCCCTTTGCGCGAACCGGGGCTGCCCCCTCTCCGCCTCGTCGAAGAGCCCCACGACACCACGCCTCTTGCCAACGCCTCTCGCCCACCCAACCTTAGTGGTGCGTCAGGTTGTGACGCGCAGCCGAAAAGGAGGTGATCCAGTGTCTCATTTGTCGATCGCGAACGCGCTGGAACGCTCCGTGAAGACCATGGGTCAAATCTGACCTCCAGCGCCCTTTGCGGACAAATGCCGTCCTTCGGCCCCGCGCCCAAGCGCGGGCCGTGAACGGATCGGAAGCCTCGGACACGGTCCGGGGCTTCTTTCGTTTCGGAACGACGTTTTGCGAATAGAAAATCTCGGCGCCCATGCGCCCGGCCCGCGCGTCTCGACAGCGCGGCCGACAGA
Organism: Caulobacter zeae; assembly: GCF_002858925.1. Lineage (GTDB taxonomy): Bacteria > Pseudomonadota > Alphaproteobacteria > Caulobacterales > Caulobacteraceae > Caulobacter > Caulobacter zeae. Next base: position 13,804 of record NZ_PJRS01000040.1, on the reverse strand, counting down.
CTCGCCAGGCGCAATCACGCCCGGCAGAGCCCCCCAGAAATGGAATTCGCCCCGCCCTCTGCAGGACGGGACGGTCAGTGCTTGCCGGCGCGCTCGCAACCCCTTGCGAACCCGCCTTCCGGAAGCGTCGACCACGGCACGCACACACAACGCCGAGAAACGCGACCACAATCTGTAGTGACTAAAAGACCGCTATAGACACCGGTATCCTCGTCGCGCCTGAGCCGCCTTCCGATGGCTCCGGGCGCGCCGCCGAAGCGACCGGTGGGATGACTGTCCCTCCTTGCTAACTACCCCAGACGGCAGGCGGTTCGGAGGGGACGGTTGGAGCTTGGGAAGGGCCGCTTGGGCATCTCCTGTCGCTTCCTCTCGATCCCGATCTTGCCGTCGGCCGGGCGCGCGGACGCGCCGAATGTCGCCACACTGGGCAGGACGAGCGCCAAAATCAAGCACTAATCCCGATTGTTGCGAAAGCATTCCATGATATGGGAATAAAGTGCTTTAATTGTCACATGAATGGGACTATGGGCCTCACGGACGTAATTTTGTCTCCGGACCGTTGACTCCGCGCTTCGGTTTGGAAATGGATGGATACGTTCCGTACGCAGAGACCAAAGGTCCGCGACGGACGACAGACCGCCTTAGACAGTGCCGCGTGCCCGCAACACGCGCACGATCGCAGAAGATCGAGATACGGACCGGCGCAGCGTTTCGCCGCCGGCCGTCTAGGCGTCAGCTCCTTACCCCAGGCCCGCCGTCAGGACTTGCCCGCCAGAGCGCACAGCGCCGCCGGGCCTGTCCTGTCCTCGACCTTCGCGCATCGCAACGGCCCGGGCCCGGGACTTCCGATTCGACTGCCGGTCTTCGTCGGACGCTCCAACCGCCCAGGCTTCCATCTCATGACTTTAAAGCCAGCCGCCTCGAGAGACGCCGCTGGTCCGGGCGGTTCGCCGCCCACGCTTGGAGGAATACTATGAAGGTCAACACCAAGGTCCGACGCGATAACGGACTGCTGCGCACCACGGGCATGGCTGCCATCCTGCTGATGATCGGCGGCGGCTCGGCCCTCGCCCAGACGGCTCCTGCTCCGGCCCCGGCTCCCGCCCAGGACACCGGCGCAGCGACGGAAACCGCCGTCGAGGAAGTCATCGTCGTCGGCACCCGCGCCAGCCTGCAATCGGCCATGGGCCGCAAGAAGCGCGCGAACACCGTCTCCGACTCGATCGTCGCCGAAGACATCGGCCAGTTCCCCGACAAGAACGTCGGCGAAGCCCTGGGCCGCATCACCGGCGTGCAGTTGGCGCGTGACTTCGGCGAAGGCAACGCGGTGTCGATCCGCGGCGTCGAGCCCGACCTGAACCGCGTCGAGATCAACGGCGTGGGCGCCCTGTCGACCGCCGGCAACCTCAGCGTCTACGGCGGCGGCGGCCGCTCGAACGACTTCCGCGAACTGCCCTCGGAACTGGTCAAGTCGATCGACGTCTTCAAGGGCTTCACCTCCGACATGACCGAAGGCGGCGTCGGCGGCACGGTCTCGGTGACCACCAACAAGCCGCTGGACTTCAAGAAGCCGACCTTCTCGATGACCGCCTCGGGCCAGAAGCTCGACACCCAGGGCGGCTGGAAGCCGCGCGGCAACCTGTTCGGCGCCACCCAGCTGTTCGAAGGCCGCCTGGGCCTGATGGGCAACCTGACCTACGACCGCGTCATCACCCGCGGCGACTACTACGACGGCAACTCGTGGGCCCGCCTGGCCGACTTCGACAACACCGCCGAGAAGACCGTCGAGTACTACAACCCGGCCTACAACCAGACGGTCAACGACTACCTGCGCGGCTTCAACACCGAAGCCAGCTGCGCCAGCGTCGTCACCCCGGACTCGTCGGTGCTGTCGACCGCCCAGGCCCGCACCGCCTGCGAAAGCCAGTGGTACGACTACAGCCCGCGCGTGCCGCGCTACCGCGTCTGGGACCGCGACTCCAAGCGCTCCTCGGCCGAACTGACCGCCCAGTACCGCTTCACCGACGACCTGACGGCGTACGTCACCTATCAGCGCAACAAGCGCGAAGACGTGATGAACGACATCAACTACGGCACCGGCCTGACGTCGCTCGACGCCCTGAACTACGGTCCCGGCTGCGCCCGCGTGACGCCGGCCACGGCCCAGAACGTCCCCGGCGTGAAGGTCGACGCCAACCACAACGTCACCGAATTCGTCATCGGCGACTGCCTGGGCACCGCCAACCGCGGCGGCAACAACGCCTTCAGCATCTCGTCGCGCGACTTCACCTACGAGACGGACTCCGAGTACGTCACCTACGGCTTCAACTACCAGAACGAGCGCTGGAAGATCGACTTCGTCGGTTCGAACGCCTCGACCGAGACCATCAGCGAGACCAACAACGCCTCGGTGTCGTTCAACACGCCCGGCCTGAAGGTCACCCTGGCCGACGGCACCTCGGCGCCGATCTTCACCTTCGCCCCGGGCTTCAGCCCGTCGGACGCGGCGGCGGTCAACCAGTACCAGATCCAGTACCGTCCCTCGCAGTCGGCCAACTCGGAAGACCAGTACAAGATCGACTTCGAGTACCGGACCGAACTGCCGATCATCAAGTCGATCAAGTTCGGCGGCCGCTACTCCAACGCGGCGATCTCGGGCTACGGCTACGGCGGTCGCGTGATCGACGGCGGCGCCAACCCGACCAGCGCCCTGGACGACATCGTCATCTACGCCAACTCGGTCAACTCGACCGCCACGGTGGTCAACGGCCAGGCCGCCGACCAGACCAACCCGGTGCTCGGCAACGCCTACCAGACCAGCTACTGGAACTCGACCGAGAACTGGTCGCGCGCCTTCTCCAACCAGGTCTTCGCCGCGGCGATGACCGACCTGCCGTCGAACTTCTACTATGCCGGCAACGGCCTGCCCTCGACCTGGAAGTACCCGACCTTCGCCGGCATCTCCCAGTACCTGGACACCAGCCACTTCAACCTGAACAACCTGTATCAGGGCGTCGGCAACGACGGTAAGACCTACGACCAGATCCCCTACAGCATCGACGAGAAGACCAACGCCCAGTACCTGCGACTGGACTACGGCTTCGACCTCGGCGGCCGTGAGGTGCTGGGCAACTTCGGCCTGCGCCGCGTCTACACCGAGACGTCGTCGACCGGTCAGGTGACCCGCAACGAAACCCGCCTGGTCAATGGCGTGGCCTCGACCAACACGGTGTCCAACACCCAGGCGACGTTCAAGCGCGACTACACGATCTGGCTGCCCAGCTTCAACATCCAGACCTGGCTGATCGACAACCGCCTGAGCGCGCGCGCCGGTTACGCCCAGCTGATGGCCCGCCCGCTGGGCAACTTCATCATCCCGAACGTCACCTGCACCATCAACTACACCAACGACGGCACGGCCGAAGACGGTCCCGACAGCTGCTCGGCCGGCAACCCGGCCCTGAAGCCCTATCGCGCCGACCAGTACGACCTGTCGTTCGAGTGGTACCCCGACACCGACACCCAGCTGTCGGCCGGCTTCTTCTACAAGGACATCAAGTCGTTCTACCTGTCGCAGCGCACCAACCTGGGCCAGCAGGACATCTTCGGCGACGGCACGCTGTACTACTACAACACCTACATCAACGGCGACGGCGCCAAGATCTCGGGCCTGGAACTGACGGCCAAGACCGCCTTCACCTGGCTGCCGGGCCTGCTGTCGGGCTTCGGCGTCGACCTGAACTACACCTACCAGAAGGCCAAGGACGTCGGCGTGTTCAGCTCGCTTGACGGCTCGTCCCTGCCCTATCCGGGCCTGTCGGAGCACAGCTACAACGCCACGCTCTGGTACGATAAGGGCCCGATCAACGCCCGCCTGGCCTACAACTACCGTTCGGAATACCTGGTCACCGCCGCGGACCAGTCGGGCAACCCGATCTTCCGCGACCCGACCGGCTACCTGGACGGCAAGATCACCTGGCGCACGCCGGTGAAGGGCCTGTCGTTCTTCGCCGAGGGCAAGAACCTCACGAAGGAAGACGAAACCAGCTGGGCCGGCGACATCCGCCTGATCAACACCGGCTACGCCGGCCGCCGCTTCTTCATGGGCGCCACCTTCAAGTACTAAGGCGTCGCGAGAGCGAAACGAGAAAGCCGTCCCGGGCGACCGGGGCGGCTTTTTCTTTGTTCCCTCCCCACCTCCCGTCATTCCCGCCCTTGTGGCGGGAACCTCTCTGTCAGCCGCAAGGGCGAGTGAGGCGGATCGCCGGCGATCCGCTTGAGCTTCACGTGCGAACGGAACCAGGGGTTCCCGCCACAAGGGCGGGAATGACGGGAAGAAGGGAAGGCTCAGCGCTTCCCCTTCTTGCTCAGGTTCAGCGCCACGCCCGCCAGGAACAGCGCCTTCAGCGCCGCCTCGTCGATCGCCGCGCCCTGCGGGATGTCGATCGCCCGGCGGGTGTTTCCCTCCAGGCTGGAATTGAACAGGCCCTTGGGATCGGGCAGCGACGCCCCCTTGGCGAAGGTCAGCTTGACGTAGGCCTTGTAGGTCTCGCCGGTGCAGACGATGCCGGCGTGCGACCACACCGGCGTGCCGCGCCACTTCCACTCCTCCAGCACGTCGGGGTCCGCCGCGTGGATCAAGGCCCGCACCCTGGCCAGGGTCTCGCCGCGCCAGTCGCCCAGCGAGGCGATGCGCTCGTCGATCAGCTTGCTGGCGTCCGTCCCGCTCTGGGGCTCGCCGGTGGCTCCCGCCTTCATCTGCTTACTCCCTCACAGTTTCTCGCCGGGCAGGGCCGCGGCCTGCCGCACCCAGTCGGCGAACTGGGCCTCGTCCCAGCCCCCATCACTCAGGCTGTCTTCGTAGATATCGAGATAGCGTACGTTCGCCTGCTTGGACGGCCCCGGCGGCGGCGGCTCCAGGGCCGCGCCCTTGAAGAACGCTGCCTTCACGTACCTCGTCATGCAGTGCAGGCTGAGGAACCAGCCCTCGCCCTCCGGCGCCCCGTAGAACGGCGAGTTCCACTTCACCGCCTTGCGCACGCCGGGAACCTCGCGGGCGACCACGGCGTCGATCCGCTCGCCCACCTGGCGCTTCCAGCCCGGCATGGCGGCGATATAGGCCTGCACCGGCCCGTCGCCGTCGCCCTTGGGGATCTGCGGATTGCCGCCCGAGAGCAGCTTCACCGGCGCCGTATCGCCCGTCATGGCTCAGCCCTTCCTCCGCCAGCGCAGCACATAGGGCAGCGCGAACAGATAAAGCCCCGAGACCAGCAGCAGGATCAACGGGATCAGCGCCAGCAGGCCCACCCACGCCGCCGGCTGGCCGCGCGTGCTCATCACGACGATGTAGGTCAGCACGCCCAGGGTGAAGGCGATGGAGAGCCAGCGGTGGCTCTGGCGGATGAAGCCGCTCATGGTTTTCCTCCCTTTGTTGTGGTTGGGGCGGAAACCTCGCCCTTCGACAGGCTAAGGGTGAGGTTTCTTGATCGCCCGAGCCTGGCCTTGGTCCTCATCCTGAGCTTGTCGAAGGACGAGGACCACGCACCGTCAGCCTTCCTTCGCCAGCAGCCCGTCCAGCTTGTCGAAGAAGGTCTTCCAGCCGGCGTGGGCGCCGCCATAGGCCTGCTTCTGGTCGGGGCGGAAACCGGCCTGCTCCATGCGCAGGTGCGTGCCGCTTTCCGTCGGCGTCAGCGTCAGGGTGACGATGCTCTTGAGGCCATAGGCCGGGTCCTCGTGCTCGAAGTCCCAGCGGTAGGCGAGCACCCGGCCCGGCTCGAGGGTCAGGACCTCGCAGTCCAGCGTGCCGCCCCACTCGCCCTTCAGCTGGAAGCGGCGCCCAACCTCGGGGACGAAATCGTTCTTCATCAGCCACTCCTCGATCAGGTGCGGCTGGGTCAGGGCCCGCCACAGCTTTTCCGGGGGATGCGAGAATTCCCGCTCGACGACGGCGGTGCGCGTATCGGTCATTGGTCCATCCTGCTCAGCAGATCCTCGAGGGCGTCGAACCGCCCTTCCCAGAACCGCGCCATCTCTCTCGTCCAGTCCGCCAGCGGCCCCAGGGCGGCCGTGCGGGGGCTGTAGTGGGTCTGCCGGCCCTCGTGCCGGTCGGCCACCAGCCCGGCCGCCTTCAGCGCCGCCAGGTGCTTGGACACCGCCGGCTGCGACACCCCCGCCGTCGCCGTCAGCGCCCCCACCGTCTGCTCGCCCTCGCGGCACAGCCGCTCGAACAGGGCCCGACGGGTCGGGTCGGCCAGGGCGCGAAACAGGAGGTCGGTCTGGGTTTCCATGGGCGAAATCGATAACTCACGGGTTATGCGATTTCTATAACTGACGAGTTATGAGTGAGTCAATGGGCTCTGCCCCCTCCGGCCCTCCGGGCCACCTCCCCCAGAGGGGGAGGATTTATTGGTGTCGGCGCTCCTCAAAGATGCTCCCCCTCTGGGGGAGCTGTCGCGGAGCGACTGAGGGGGTACGCGCGGACGCGCGACTGCGGCGCTTCAAACGAGGTCAAGGATCCAGGGCGCCCCGCCCGCGCAACGCCCTCCCGGCCGTAAGCCGCTGAAAAGCCTCACCCTTACCCCGCCATACCCCCGCCTGCTCCCCTCGCCCCATACTCGCCGGGTCTCGAAGCGATGGGGAGGGCGCGCGGCCAGCGACCTTCGCGGTTTCGGGATGCAGTCGAGCGGGATCGAGTCCGGCCAGGAAAGCCGGACGCTCGGGACCTGGCGCTGGCCAGGCCCGCCCGCCGTCGGCTTCGTCGGGGACAGACGGGAGAGACGCTCCTACCCAGGACATCCCCGCCCCGCGGCGCGCCTTTCGGGAAACCGGCGGGCGCGTTCCGGCAAGGCGTCAACAGCGCCGCCGGCCGGAGGCTGATGGAAAACGGCGGCGCGGAGCGTCCGGGCTTCGTCGAAACGGTACTTGCTCAAACAGCTTCCGGGCGCAGCCCGGCGCTCCGCCCCCTCCCCGATCCGAGCGCCCTTCGGCGCCCGGGCGATATCCCGTGCCCGTATGGAGGCCCCATGGCCGGACCCAAGACCAGGAAGCCGCCCCCTCGTCGGGGCCGCTCGCGCCGCGCCCGCGAGAAGGAGGCCCTGCGCGCGGCGGTCGTCGCCAAGGTCGACCAGCTCGTCGCGAGGATGCTCGCCCGGAGGGCTGATCCGGCCTACGCCCCGACCAGTTCCCGCCCGATCAGGTAGCGGCGGATCTCGTTGGTCCCCGCGCCGATGTCGTAGAGCTTGGCGTCGCGCAGCAGGCGCTCGACCGGCCATTCCTTGGTGTAGCCGGCGCCGCCCAGGGCCTGGATGGCCTCCAGCGACACCTTCACGGCGTTCTCGCTGGCCATCAGGATCGCGCCGGCGGCGTCGAAGCGGGTGGTCTTGCCGGCGTCGCAGGCGCGGGCCACGGCGTAGACGTAGGCGCGGGCCGAGTTGAGGGCCACGTACATGTCGGCGACCTTGCCCTGCATCAGCTGGAACGAGCCGATCGCCTGGCCGAACTGCTTGCGGTCGCGCACATAGGGCAGCACGTAGTCGAGGCAGGCCTGCATGATGCCCAGGGGACCGGCCGACAGCACGGCGCGCTCGTAATCAAGACCGCTCATCAGCACGCCCACGCCGCCGCCCACCGGCCCCATGACGTTCTCCTCGGGAATCTCGCAGTCCTCGAACACGAGCTCGGCGGTGTCGCTGCCGCGCATGCCCATCTTGTCCAGCTTCTTGGAGACGCTGAAGCCCTTCATGCCCTTCTCGACCAGGAAGGCGGTGATGCCGCGGCTGCCCTCGCCCGTCTTGGCGTAGACCACCAGCACGTCGGCGTGCGGGGCGTTGGTGATCCAGAACTTGGTGCCGTTCAGCACGTAGCGGTCGCCGACCTGCTCAGCGCGCAGCTTCATCGAGACGACGTCCGAGCCGGCGCCGGCCTCGCTCATCGCCAGGGAGCCGACGTGCTCGCCGCTGATCAGCTTGGGCAGGTAGCGGGCCTTCTGCTCGGGCGTGGCCCAGCGGCGGATCTGGTTGACGCAGAGATTGGAGTGGGCGCCGTAGGACAGGCCAACCGAGGCCGAGGCGCGGGAGATCTCCTCCATGGCCACCACGTGCTCGAGATAGCCCAGGCCCAGCCCCCCGAACTCCTCTTCGACCGTGATGCCGTGCAGGCCAAGGTCGCCCATCGGGACCCACAGCTCGCGCGGGAAGGCGTTGGTCTCGTCGATCCTGGCCGCCAGCGGCGCGATCTTGTCGGCGGCGAAGCGGGCCGTGGTTTCACGAATCGCGTCGGCCGTCTCGCCGAGCGCGAAGTCCATCGAGGGTGCGGTTTGCAGCGTCATGCCCGCAGGCATAGCACAAACGCCCGCCGATCAACGAGACCGGTGGGCGTTCATGCTCTTTTCTTCGGCGATCAGGGGTCCGACCGGCCTTTCAGCCACGACGTTCGACGATCATTCCTCGTCGAGATCGGGGCCGCCCAGCTTGCGCAGCAGCAGATAGGCCGAGACCGCGAAGCAGATGACGCCGATGACGCTGGCGCCCCAGCCGAACATGCGCACGGCCGTCAGGCCCGGATCGGAAGCCACTGAAAGGTTCCACAGCACGCCGCCGCCGAACAAAGCCAGGCCCAGCAGGCCCAGGCTGACCAGCAGGCTGCCGTTGCCGAACACCGGCTGCTCGGGCGGGTTCAGCGGCACGTCGAGGGTCTGGATGTCGACCTCGGCGCCGCTGGTCGAGAAGCCGCCCAGATTGAAGGGCGAGCGGGTCGGCTCGCGGGCGGTCTCGAACAGGGTCGGCTCGACTTGAGCCGGCGCGGCGGGCGCGGCCGGCGGATCGGGCACGAACAGCGGGGCCTGGGCCGGGACCGGCTCTTCCGGCGTCAGGCGGAAGGGCTCGAGCGTCGGCGCGGGCTCGACGGGCGCATGCAGCACGGGCGCGGGCGCGGCGGCCGCCACGGGAGCCGGCGGCTCCGGCATGGCCAGGTCCTGCACGGGCTTGTCGACCGGGCGAGCGACCGGCTCGTCGGCCAGGATGGCTTCCAGGCGGGCGCTGACGGCCGCGGCGGCCTGCTGGCTGGCGCTGGGGGCGTCCTCTTCCGGGACGACCGGGGTCAGGGGCGCGGGGCCTTCCTCACGCTCGGCGACGGCCTTGTCGCCCTCCAGCCGGGCCGAGACGGCGGCGGGGGTCTGCTTCGGGACGGCGCAGCTGGCGTCGTAATCGACCTTGGGCCGCAGCACGGGGCTGGGCGCGGGCACCCACTGGCCGTCGGGCGGGGTCAGGAACAGGGTCTTCTCGGCGGCGCGACGGCGCACCAGGGCGTCGATGACGATCCGCTCGCCTTCGAAGTCGGCCTTGCGCCACATCTCCATGGCGCAGGCGGCCTGCAGCAGCGAGCCCTCGTTGATCCGGCGCAGCACGCCCGAGCGCATGAAGTTCTCGGTGCCGATGTTGAACGCGAAACAGGTCAGGGCGTCGAACTGGTTCTGGTTCAGCGGGGCGTAGGTGTGCTCGTTCACCGCGTGGGCCACGGTGATCAGGTCGTAGAGCAGCAGGGCCTCGGCGTCCTGTTCCGAGACGGTTGCGCCCCCCCGGGCGGTCAGGGTGTGCCCGTAGCCGATCGTCCAGCGGCCGTCGGGCAGCTGGGCGGCTTTCTGCCGATAGCCCTCGAACCTCTTGATGAGATCGACGGCGGCGCGGGAGACCTGATGACGCGGCTTCATCGCGAGAAACGACCCAATTTGAAACAGGGGCGGATGCCCTCGCCTCGTCCCGCGCAAGACTGGCGCCGTTCGGTGTCGCTTCTCCCGTCCCGGGGAAAGAATTCGCCAGGTCTAGTTGAACAGCAGCGCCGCGATCAGCAGCACCGAAAAGAAGCCCGCGAAGTCGGTCAGGAAGGTCACGAAGATCGACGACGACACGGCCGGATCGCGACCCATCTTCTCCAGGGCCAGCGGCGCCAGGATGCCGCCGACGGCGGCGGTGAAGATGTTGACCACCAGGGCCAGGGCCACGGTCAGCGACAGCTTGGGATTGTCGTAGAAGACATAGACCGCCGCCCCCATGACGACCGCCAGGGTCAGACCGTTCATGACGCCGACCAAAAGCTCGCGCATGACGATGCGCGTGGCGTTAGCCGCGGTCAGCTCCTTGCTCGACAGGGCGCGCACGGCCACCGCCAGGGTCTGGGTGCCGGCGTTGCCGCCCAGCGACGAGACGATCGGCATCAGCACCGCCAGGGCCACCAGCTTGGAGATCTCGGCCTGGAACAGCGCGATCCCCGAGACCGAGATGGTCGCCGTCAGAAGGTTCAGCAGCAGCCACGGCAGGCGCGAGCGCACGATCTCGACCACGCTGGCGTCGCGGCCGACGTCGGACACGTTGGCGAGGGCCAGAATGTCTTCCTGCGCCTCCTCGCGGATGACGCCGACGATGTCGTCGACGGTGATCTGGCCCACCAGCCGCCCGCCCGGCTCGACGACCGGGGCGCTGATCAGGTGATACTTGTCGAAGATGTAGGCCACCTCCTCCTGGTCCATGTCGACGGTGATCTCGGTCACCGGCTCCATGATCTCGGCCAGGGGTGTCTCCAGCTTGCTGGTCAGCAGCAGGCTGATCGGCAGGGCGCCGACGGGCGTGTACGACGGGTCGACCACATAGACGTCGAAGAACAGCTCCGGCAGGCTGTCGCCCGACTGGCGCACGTGCTCGATCGTGTGGCCCACGGTCCAGAACTGCGGCGCGGCCAGGAACTCGCGCTGCATCAGGCGGCCGGCGGTCTCGTCTTCATAGGACAGCGTGGTCTCGATGGCCGCCCGGTCGGTCTCACCCATGGCCGCCAGCACTTGGAAGCGCTTGGTGTCGTCCAGGTCGTCGATGACGTCGGCGGCGTCGTCGGTGTCCAGTTCCTCCAGCGCGCGGGCCAGGGTGACCGACGGGGTCGCCTCCAGCACCTCCTCGCGGATGTTGTCCTCGAGCTCGGAGATGATCTCGCCCAGGGCGTGGGGCGCCAGGACGGGGATGACCTCCTCGCGATAAGCGGCAGACAGGAAGCCCATCAGGTCGGCGACGTCGGCGGGATCCAGGGCCCCGACCAGTTCGGACAGGCGCGCGGTGTCGCCGCGATCGGCCGCGTCGACCACCATCTCCACATAGTCGGGCTTGAGGGCGTAGTCGTCGCCGAGCGCCAGGTCCTCGAGATCCTCGACGACCTCCGGCTCGGGAATGGACAGGGCGTGGCGCGCGTCTTCGCTCAGGTCGGCTGTTTCCCGGGTCATGGGGACCTCCTGAACTTTAGGCGAGGCTTAAGCTGCGCGCGCGTGATCCGAATGATTGAAAGCCGAAGCTTGGCGGGCGGTTGCTCCCAAACCTTGGCCGAAAAATGGTTAGAGCGCGGAAGGCGATTCGGAAACCGAAGCCTGCCGCGCTCTACGCAAGTTCACCTGGTGCGGTCGAGAAGACTCGAACTTCCACGGGTTGCCCCACAGCGACCTCAACGCTGCGCGTCTACCAATTCCGCCACGACCGCTCGTGGTGAGGCGCGGCAGGTAGCAAACTGAATCGGCTTTGGGAAGAGGAGAGTTGGATTATCTCAAAGAACCCACAGGGAACTTCAGGCGCCGCCGGCCATGTAATCGTAGACGTCGGCCGGACCGGTCACCTGGATGGCGATGCGATCGTCGTTGATCTGGATCTCGCCGCGGGCGATCGGGTGATTGTTGGCCAGGATCCAGACCTCGTCGTTGGTCTTGGCGTCCAGCGGGATCACCGCGCCGCGGCCCATGCGCAGCAGTTGCTGCATCGGCAGGATCGACCGGCCGAGCAGAACGGAAATCTCGACATTGACGGCGTTGACCTGGCTCACGAAGTAAGGCCCCTGGAACTGAAGTTGCCGAGCGGCGGGATGACCGCGCCCCGGCTCATGCAAGACTAAGGCCGCATGCTTGATCGCCCGTTAAACCTTGAAGACAAAGGCCTTCCCGATTTGTCGCGCCCGGACGGCGCCCCGGCGGGGTGGGCGGTTTCGACCGGCTACGTGCCCTACCCGGCAGCCGTTGCCGCCATGGAGGCCCGCGCCGCCGCCATCGCCGACGGTGCGGCGGGCGAGCTGATCTGGCTTCTGGAGCATCCGCCGCTCTACACCGCCGGCGTCTCGGCCAAGACCGCCGACCTCCTGGAGCCCGAGCGCTTTCCGGTGTTCGAGAGCGCCCGCGGCGGCCAGTTCACCTATCACGGCCCCGGCCAGCGGGTGGCCTATGTGATGCTCGACCTGAGCCGGCGCGGGCGCGACGTGCGCGCCTTCGTGGCGGCGCTGGAGGCCTGGATCATCGACGCCCTCTCGGCCTTCAACGTCACCGGCGAGATGCGCGACGGGCGCGTGGGCGTGTGGGTCGAGCGCAAGGGGCCGGGCTGGTCGCGCGAGGACAAGATCGCCGCCATCGGCGTCAAGCTGCGCCGCTGGGTCAGCTTCCACGGCATCAGCCTGAACGTGGAGCCCGACCTGTCGCACTTTTCCGGCATCGTGCCCTGCGGCCAGGTCGAGCACGGGGTGACCAGCCTGGTCGACCTTGGCCTGCCGGTGACGCTGGACGAGGCCGACGAGGCCCTGAAGGCCAGCTTCCGCAAGATGTTCGGCGCGGTCGAGGACGCCGCCCCGCCGGTGCAGGGCGACTAGATCGCGGGCGCTTTCAAGGGCGGCTGGCCGTAGCGGTTGGCCCCCTGCTCTCCCCCCATCACGCCCAGCTCGACGATCGCCCAGACGATCACCAGGGCGAAGACGAAGTCGAGGAAGTGCTGCGGGGTCGGCCAGACGGCGACCAGGGCCACCAGCACCAGCGCCGCCCACCAGCCCGACCGCCCCCGGTCGTGGAGGCGCTTCGAAAGCACGCAGGCGCCGCTGTAGAACAGGGCCGTATAGACCAGCCAGCCGGTCAGCAGCCGCAGCACGTCGCCGGCGATGGCCTCGTAAAGCACCGCCACGCCGATCAGCACGGCCGAGGCGATCAGGAACGGCGCGCGCGCCAGCCTGCCCGTTGAGGACAGGAACAGCTCCGCCCAATCGATCCGACCGTTCATCTAAGGCTCCGCGACTCTTCTTGGCGGAACCTAGGCGCAGGCGAGCGCGAGCGGAAGTCGCCGCCGGGTCACACCCTCAGGCGAAAACCTTGGCCACGTCGTCCTCTTCGCTGCCGCCGATGCCCTTGGGCGACGGCCCGAAGCGGTTGCGGCCTTGCGTGCCGTCCAGGAAGCCCAGCTCGATGAAGCCCCAGATCCAGCCGACGATCGGCACCAGCAGGAAGAACGCCACCCAGCCGCCGCCCTTGTCGCGGTCGTGGCAGCGCTTGAGCATCAGGCAGATGGTGATCCAAAGGTTCAGCAGGCTGAACACAAGCGAGATCCCGCCGCTGACGAGATTGTCGCTGTTCTCCAGGGCGTTGATGTCCCACCCGTTCAGCGCCAGCGTCTGAAGGCTGTCGACGATAGCGATGCAGATATTGGCGCCGATGCTCAGCAGCCAGTAGTCGAGACGCCGGATGCGACCCGAAAAGCCGAACAGCTTGTGCTTCACGTCCACGGAATCATCCCCCAATTGATTTCGCCGGCGACCTAAACACAGGCGTCACTGGAACTCCACGAGCACCTGGTCGGCGGCGACCGGATCGCCGGGCTTGGCGTTGACGGCCTTGACGACGGCGTCGCGCTCGGCGCGGAGGATGTTCTGCATCTTCATGGCCTCGAGGACGCAGACGACCTCGCCCTCGCGGACCTGGCGGCCGACCTCGACGTCCATGGAGACGACCAGGCCCGGCATCGGCGAGAGG
>NZ_PJRS01000048.1 GCF_002858925.1 Caulobacter zeae | reverse complement strand
AAAGGTCGCCCTCGTCGCCATCGCCAGGAAGCTCGTCGTCGCCGCCAACAGCATGCTCAAGGCCGGCCAGCCCTGGCTCAAACAGCCTTGACCCAACACAGTCGCCGGATAGCCGCTGCGCGGCTTCCGGGATGACGAAGATAGGGGGCTAGAACTTCACCTTCACGCCAGCGCTCCACATGGCTGGCTCGTCGGCCAGGCGGTAGACGATCAGGCCGGGGATGAAGACGGCGCCCGAAACGTAGTCCTTGGCGTCGAAGACGTTGCGGCCCTGCACGAACACCCGCCAGGCCGCCGAAGGCGATTCCCAGGCCAGGCTGGCGTTGACGCGGTCGACCGAGCCGATGCGGCCAGCCTCTGCGTTCGTCGCCTCGGCATAGCGCGGGCCGCGGTGGCTATAGTCGGCCGAGACGATGATCGCCCCGCCCTTCAACGCCTCCGGCTCGATGCGCCAGGAGCCGCCCACCTGGGCCTGGACCTTGGAGATCAGCGGCAGGGTGTCAGCGCCGGCCTGGGCGGCGGCGGTGGCGGGGTCGAGCTTCTCGTACTCGGCGTCGGTCAGGGCCAGCGAGGCGAAGAGATCCAGGCCCTTCACCGGCGTGGCGGCGGCCTCGACCTCAAGCCCGGCGATGCGGGCCTCGGCGGCGTTCTGGGTCAGGATCGAGCCGTTGCTGATGACGTTCTGCTGAAGGTCCTTCAGCTGCTGGACGTAGGCGGCCAGGTTCAGGCGGGCGCGGCGGTCGAAGGCCTCGATCTTGGCCCCGGCCTCGTAGGACCAGGCGGATTCGGGGTCGTAGGCCTTGGTGAAGATCGACGGCTCGGCGATCGACAGGGCCACGAAGCCGCCGGCGCGGTAGCCGCGGGCGATCGTGCCGTAGACCATGACGTCGTCGCTGGCCTCGTATTGAAGATTGAACTTCGGGGTCCAGACCTTCCACTCGCCCGCGTTGGATCGGCTGGTCAGGCTGGGCGGATAGGCGACCAGCCCGTTCTGGATCGTGCCGGCGATAGTCTTTTCGTCCCGGGTCCAGCGCAGACCGGCCGAGCCCTTGAGGCGCTCGGTGAAACGCCATTCCAGCTGGCCGTAGGCGGCGATGCTTTCCGAGGTCGCGTGGATCGTGGTCGGCAACAGCGGCACGGGGAACGGGCCGTAGATGCCCGAGCCGACGGTGTCGGACAGCACCTGGCTGCCGGTCTCCTTGAACCAGAACAGGCCGCCGATCCATTGCAGGCGGCCGCCGAAGGCCTCGCCCAGGGCCTGGAACTCCTGGCTGGCCTGCTCCTGCTGGGTGGAGCTGCCGCGCAGGAAGCCGGGAACAAGACCCGAGCCGGTGACCAGGCCGCCCGAGAAGTCCAGGTTCCAGCGATCGTCGAGACGCTGGTAGGCGGTGATCGACTTCAGCTCGATGCCGGAAAGGTCATAGCCCAGGTGCAGGGCCAGGCTCTTCTGTTCGGTCTTGGTGTCGGTGTTGAGCGGCGAGCGGGTCGAGCCGAATTCGCCGCCAGCCAGGGGCGCCAGGGTCGCGGGGTCGAGCGGCGAGAAGTGCTGGCCGTCGGTGTCGGTGCGGGCATAGGCGGCCGAGAAGGTCGCGCTGAGCGGGCCCGTGTCGACCAGGCCGAGGGAGAAGCGGGCGCCGGCGTCTCGGCGCTCGCCCACGCGGCGCTTGAGGGCGGTGTTCTGCTGCCAGCCGTCGCGGTCGGAGAACAGGGCCGAGACCGTGGCCCCGACATGGTCGGTGATCCTGCCGCCGGCGCTGCCCCGGTAACGTTGCAGGCCGTAGTCGCCCCACGAGGCTTCGACGAAGCCGCCGGGCGCGTCGCCGGGCTGGCGGGTGACGTACTTCAGCGCGCCGGTCATGGAGTTGCGGCCGTAGAGCGTGCCCTGCGGCCCGCGCAGCACCTCAACCCGCGTGATGTCGGCCAGGTCCAGGTTCGCGACGGACAGGCGGGCCTGGTAGACGTCGTCGACATAGATGCCGACGGGCGGCTCCGACGTGATCATGCCGCCGGTCTGGTCCAGCGCGCCGCGCAGGGCCACCTGCACCGTCGAGGGCGAAGCGCTGATCTGAGAGACATAGAGACTGGGCACGGCCGCGCCGAGGGCCTCGGCCCTGGTGATCTGCAACTGGTCGAGCGCCTTCGCGCCGAAGGCGCTGACGGCCACGGGCGCGTCCTGAAGTTTCTGCTCGCGCCGCTGGGCGGTGACGACCAGGTCCTCGACCGCGACCGGCGCCTCCTGGGCCACGGCCGGCGCCGCGCCGACCAGCATCGCCGCTATCGAAGCGCCCCATAGAACCGACTTCTGCATGTATCCGCTCCCCCTCTGGTGGAGCGATCAGGAAGGAAAGGCCCGTGCGCTGGCGCAAATCCGCCCTCGCCGGCGCCCGCTGGTCGGACAGGCTTTCGGGAAATTCCGGCGGATTGTCAGGAAAGCGGCGCGGCTGCGCCCGCGGTCACCAGTTGGTCTTGACCAGCTTGACCATGAAGCGGCCGTCCTGGACGCGTTCGTCCTCGGCGCGGACGCTGACCGAGAACTCGGCCGGGATGTCGAACGGACGGATCAGGCTGAAGTCGACGCCCTCGTCGCCCATGGTGCCGCCGCCCAGGCCGATCGAGGCGATCTGGCGGCCGTCCAGGGTCAGGGCCGAGCGGACATTGGCGCGGGCCACCGGGATCGAGGCCGGCAGGACCATGGAGCGTGTGGCGTTCATGTCGACCGACACGCTGACATAGTTGGACTTGGGCAGGTCGCCGAAGCCGAACAGCCGCGACAGCGACGAGCGGACGCCCGCCTCGCGCTTGTTCAGCGACGCGCCCAGCGCCAGGGCGCGGGGGCTGGGCCCCTGGTCGGCCTTGGCCGTCATGTTCAGATTGAAGTCGTAGGTCGGCTGCTCGATGCTGCCGGCGACCTTGGCCACGAAGGTGGTGCTTTCGGCGTCGGACGACAGGTCGAGCGGCAGGGCCGCCGAATAACCCGTAAAGCGGCCATCGTTGGACGACACCGACAGGTCGGGCTTCCTGATCGCCTGGGCCATCACCGGGACAGCCGTCATCGACAGCGCGAACGCGCCGCCAAGGATCAGGCTCTTAACGGTTGCACCCCGCATGCCCCTTCCCTAACCACCTGAGGTATTAACGGCAAGCTGCCTTCCGTCAGGAAAGCGACTCCGCCCTCGCCTTTTATTAGAGTCGCCCAGGAGACAGGCGCCGTCCGGCCGTCACGTCGGCGGCAAAGGCGAGGCCAGCCTTGCCTCCGCCCCCCGTTTCCTGTAGTAGCGCGCGTTCTCACGGAAGGCGGTCTTGCGCGAACCCTTCACGGGGCCGGGATTATCCCGCTCGTCGCACAGGATCCATCGTGGTCGTCGGACTTCCGCCGCCGACTGCGCCGCTTTCCATAACGGAAGAGGAAAACATGTCGTTCTACGAACACGTGGTCATCGCGCGGCAGGACATCTCGCCGCAACAGGCCGAAGCTCTCAACGAGCAAATCAAGACCCTGATCGAAGAAGGTGGTGGTCACATCGCCAAGATCGAATACTGGGGTCTGCGTAACCTCACCTACCGCATCAAGAAGAACCGCAAGGGTCACTATTCCCTGCTCGCCATCGACGCCCCGGCGCCGGCGGTGAAGGAAATGGAACGCCAGCTGTCGATCAACGAAGACGTGCTGCGCTTCATGACCATCCGCGTGGAAGAGCTGGACCTGGAACTGTCGCCGGTTCTGGCCCGTCGCGACCGCGAGCGCAGCGATCGCCCCGAGCGTTCGGACCGCCCTGAGCGTTCGGAACGCCCTGAGCGCCCGCGCGAAGACTTCGCTCCGCAAGCGTAAGGGAGAAATAGATCATGACCGATACGACTGCTCCCGAAGCCGCGGCTCCGGCCGCCGCCACCGGCGGCGCTCGCCGTCCGTTCTTCCGTCGCCGCAAGGTTTGCCCGTTCTCGGGCGCCAACGCTCCGAAGATCGACTACAAGGACGTGAAGCTGCTGCAGCGTTACGTTTCCGAACGCGGCAAGATCGTGCCGTCGCGCATCACCGCGGTGTCGGCCAAGAAGCAACGCGAACTGGCCAAGGCCATCAAGCGCGCCCGCTTCCTGGCTCTGCTCCCCTACGTCGTGAAGTAAGGGAGACGCCACGATGAAAGTGATCCTGCTCGAACGAGTCGAAGGCAAGGGCGTCCTGGGCGACGTGGTGACGGTGAAGGACGGGTTCGCCCGTAACTACCTGCTGCCGCGCAACAAGGCTCTCCGCGCCAACTCGAACAACCTGAAGGCTTTCGAAGCGCAACGCGCCGAGATCGAAGCCCGCAACGTCCGCAACCGCGAAGCCGCCGGCAAGTCCGGTGAGGCGCTGGACGGCACGCAGTACGTGATGATCCGTCAAGCTGGCGAAAGCGGCCAGCTGTACGGTTCGGTCGCGGGCCGCGACGTCGCCGACGCCATCAAGGCCGAAGGCGGCAAGGTCGACCGCTCGATGATCGTGCTGGACAAGCCGATCAAGACGCTCGGCGTCCACGAAGTGAAGGTGAAGCTGCACGCTGACGTGACCGTGACGGTCACGCTCAACATCGCGCGCAGCGCCGACGAAGCCGAGCGCCAGGCGCGCGGCGAAAACGTCATCGCCTCGCAGTTCGAGGAAGAGCGCCTGGCCGACGCCGAAGCCGCCCAGGACCTCCTGGAAGGCGGCGCTGGCTCGCAAGAAGGCGACTACGAAGCCTGATTTTTCAGGACCTTCGCAGACGAATGAGAACGGCGCGGAGCAATCCGCGCCGTTTTTTTCTGCGCCGAAACCTAGAATTGCTCAGATTGTAGGACGAGCGGCGTTCGCGCAGGTTGAGCCTGTCTAACCGCCTGTCGGCCAGAACGAGACGCGAAAGCGCCCCCG
The DNA here is from genome assembly GCF_002858925.1 of Caulobacter zeae. Classification (GTDB taxonomy): domain Bacteria; phylum Pseudomonadota; class Alphaproteobacteria; order Caulobacterales; family Caulobacteraceae; genus Caulobacter; species Caulobacter zeae. The sequence goes on along the minus strand of NZ_PJRS01000048.1, from coordinate 42,778 downwards.
ACCGACAGCGTTTTGAGGGGATTACACCATGCGTACTCAACTGCTGCTGCTCGCCGCCGCCTCGGCTTCGGCCCTGGCCGTCTCCACCGCCAACGCTCAGCCCACCGACGACCAGACCGCCGTCGAGGAAGTCGTCGTCACTGGCACCCGCACCGCCGGCCGCTCGCGCCTCGACACCGTCTCGCCCGTCGACGTGGTCGACAGCAAGGCGCTGACCCGCCAGGGCTCGACCGAACTGGCCCAGGCGCTGTCGACCCTGGCGCCGTCGCTGAACTTCCCGCGCCCGTCGGCCGTGGACGGCACCGACTCGGTGCGTCCCGCCACGCTGCGCGGCCTGGCGCCCGACCAGACCCTGGTGCTGCTGAACGGCAAGCGCGGCCACGCCGCGGCCCTGGTCAACGTCAACGGCTCGGTCGGCCGCGGCTCGGCCGCCTTCGACCTCAACACCATCCCGACCGCCGCCCTCGACCGCGTCGAGATCCTGCGCGAAGGCGCGGCGGCCCAATACGGCTCGGACGCCATCGCCGGCGTCGTCAACCTGCGCCTTCGCGAAGCGCGCAGCGGTGGCGGCGCGACCGCCAGCTACGGTCTCTACAACACCGAGGTGAAGACCTCGCGCGACACCGACGGCCGCAAGGCCACCGACGGCGTCACCTACACCGCGTCGGTCTGGCAGGGCTTCGGCATCGGCGAGGACGGCTACCTGACGGTCACCGCCGACTGGTCCAAGCGCAACCCGACCAACCGCAGCGACGTCTCGTCGGCCTTCAGCCCGGGCGTCGTCACCGCCCGCTACGGCGACGCCGAGATCGAGAGCAAGTCGCTGTTCGCCAACGCCGGCGTTCCGATCGGCGAGACCTGGAAGGCCTATGGCTGGCTGGGCTACCAGCACCGCGACGGCGAAAGCGCCGCCTTCCCGCGCCTGGCCAACAACGCCGCCAACATCCCGTCGATCTATCCCAACGGCTTCCTGCCCAAGATCGCCACCGACATCGACGACTACAACGCCGCCTTCGGCGCCAAGGGCGAGGCCGGCGCCTACACGATCGACGCCAGCTTCACCTACGGCCAGAACGACATCGAATACGGGGTCAAGGACAGCCTGAACGCCTCGTACGGCCCGGCCTCGCCGACCTCGTTCAAGGCCGGCTCGATGCGCTACCGCCAGGCCGTGGCTTCGCTGGACATCACCCGCCCGCTGGCCATCGCCGCCTTCGCCCAGCCCTCGACCCTGGCCTTCGGCGCCGAGTACCGGAAGGAAAGCTACGACATCGTCGCCGGCGAGCAGGCCTCGTGGGCCAACGGCGGCTACAACGGCCTGGCGGCCGGCGCGCAAGGCTTCCCGGGCTTCCGCCCGAGCAACGCTGTCGACGTCAGCCGCGACAACTACAGCTTCTATGTCGACCTCGACAGCCAGGTGACCGACAAGCTGGACGTCGATATCGCCGCGCGCTTCGAGGACTATTCGGACTTCGGCACCAAGACGACCGGCAAGATCGCCGCCCGTTACGACATCCTCGACGGCTTCGCCGTGCGCGGCGCGGTGTCGACCGGCTTCCGGGCCCCGGCCCTGCAACAGCAGTACTTCACCGCCACCTCGACCAACATCATCAGCGGCACGGCCACCGAGGTCGGCACCTTCCCGGCCACCAGCCCGGTCTCGGCCGTACTGGGCGCCAAGGCGCTGGAGCCGGAAGAGAGCACCAACTACTCGCTGGGTCTCGTCTATCACCGCGGCCCGTTCGAGGTGACGGTCGACGCCTACCAGATCGACATCGACAACCGCATCGTGCTCTCGGAAAACATCCAGGGCAGCGCCACCGGCACGGCGACCCAGCAGGCGATCTACGCCCTGCTCGCCCCCTATGGCGTGACCACGGCGCGCTTCTTCATCAACGGCGTCGACACGACGACCAAGGGCGTGGACGTGGTGGTGCGCTACCGCCTCGACGCGGCCGAGGCCGGACGCTTCGACCTGACCCTGGCGGGCAACTACAACGAAACCGAGGTCACCCGCCTGCCGACGACCAACACCCTGTCGTCTCTGCCGGTCCCCCCGGCCCTGTTCGCCCGCGTCAACGTCCAGACCTTCGAACGCGGCACCCCGCGCACGAAGTTCGTGGCCAGCGGCGACTGGAGCAAAGGCCCCTGGGGCGCGACGCTGAAGCTGACCGGCTATGGCACCGTGCTGCAACCCAACGCCACGGCCTCGCTGGACTACTGGACCGGCCGCAAGGCGGTGATCGACCTGGAAGCCCGTCGCACCTTCGCCGACAAGCTGACCTGGGCCGTTGGCGCCAACAACCTGTTCGACGAATACCCCAACCGCACGCCGGCGGCCGTCAACAGCACCAGCGGCGTGGTGGGCTTCCCCAACTACTCGCCGTTCGGTTTCAACGGCCGGTTCCTCTACACCCGCCTCAGCTACAACTGGTAAGTTGACCTAGGGTAAGACTCGAAGGGGACGCGGCGATCAGCCTGCGTCCCCTTTTGTCGCTTCGAAGATATACACAGAACATCCCCATCCATCTGCGCCGTTGACCACGCTCCGAACGCGCGTCGCGGCCTCGTTCGCGTTAACTTATGGCGATGTCCCTGGTCCCAGCTCTCGACCTGCGCCCGCCCGCGCAGGATGCCCCTCAGATCTCCGTCGCACCGCACAACCTGGAAGCCGAGCAGGCGCTGCTGGGCGTGCTGCTGTACGACAACTCGGCCTATGAGCGGTTGACCGACAGCCTGCAGGGACGCCACTTCTACGAGCCCTTCCACCAGCGGCTGTTCCAGTCGATCGAGACGCACATCCGCAAGGGCCAGCTGGCCGAGCCGATCCTGCTGGCCGACGAGTTCAAGCGCGATCCGGCGTTCGAGGAGCTGGGCGGCATCCGCTACCTGGCCGACCTCGTCGACCGCGCCCCGCCGGCCGCCAATGTCGGCGACTATGCCCGGGCGGTGTTCGACCTGGCCCTGCGCCGCGACCTGATCCGCATCGGCGGCGAGATCGCCTCGGCCGCCCACGGCCACGGCGACGAGAAACGCCCGGCCCGCGACCAGATCGAGGCGGCCGAACAGCAGCTCTACACCCTGGCCGAAAGCGGCACGGCCAGCTCCGGCTTCGTCAGCTTCGGCGACGCCCTGCGCGGCGCCGTGGAGATGACCGCCGAAGCCTTCCAGCGCGACGGCGGCATGTCGGGCCTGGCGTCCGACCTGATCGACCTCGACCAGAAGATCGGCGGCCTCCATCCGTCGGACTTGATCGTGCTGGCCGGTCGTCCGTCGATGGGCAAGACAGCGCTTGCGACCAACATCGCCTTCAACGTCGCCAAGAAATACGCCTGGGAGCCCCAGCCCGACGGCAGCCGCAAGACCGTCAACGGCGGCGTGGTGGCCTTCTACTCGCTGGAAATGAGCGCCGAGCAGCTAGCCCTGCGTATGCTGGCCGACGCCTCGGGCGTGTCGGGCGACAAGCTCCGCAAGGGCGAGATCGACGCCAGCGAGTTCGGGCGCGTGCGCGACGCGGCCATGGAGTTGCAGGAAGCGCCGCTCTACATCGACGCCACCGGTGGTATCTCGATCGCCAAGCTGACCGCCCGGGCCCGACGCCTGAAGCGCCAGGTCGGCCTCGACCTCATCGTCGTCGACTACCTGCAGCTGGTCACCGGCTCGGACCTCGGTTCGAACGCCAGCCGCGTGCAGGAAGTCTCGCAGATCACCATGGGCCTCAAGGCCCTGGCCAAGGAACTGGCCTGCCCGGTCATCGCCCTGTCGCAGCTGTCGCGTCAGGTCGAAAGCCGCGACGACAAGCGCCCGCAGCTGTCTGACCTTCGTGAATCCGGCTCGATCGAGCAGGACGCCGACATGGTGTGGTTCGTGTTCCGCGAAAGCTACTACGTGGGCCGGGCCGAGCCGCGCGAAGGCACGCCCGAGCACCTGACCTGGCAAGAGGAAATGGACAAGCTGCAAGGCCTGGCCGAGGTGATCATCGCCAAGCAGCGTCACGGTCCGATCGGCACGGTGCGCCTGTCGTTCAACAGCGACACCACGCGCTTCGGCAACCTGTCGCGCGACCACTATTTCCACCAGATGCGCAGCGGCGACGACGAATAGCCGCCTCGCGCTTTACCTCCGGATGCGCGTCGGGCAACGCTCGGCGCGCGATTCAGAGAAAGAGCGCCGCCAGATGGAATTCAGCCCCCTGCCCGTCTCGACCTTCGTCGGGGCGTTCCTGCTGGCCTTTCCGGCCCTGTTCTCGATCGTCAATCCGGTCGGGGCGGCGCTGATCTTCCACCAAATGCTGGCCGACCATCCGGCCGAGACGCGCAAGCGGCTGGCGCCGACCATCGCGCTCTACGCCTTCTTCATCCTGCTGGGCTCGCTGCTGCTGGGCGGCTACGTGCTGAACTTCTTCGGGGTCAGCCTGGGCGCCCTGCGCGTGGCCGGCGGCCTGGTGGTGGCGATCCGCGCCTGGGCCCTGCTGATGACCCCGGAAGAGCACGAAGAACGCAAGGCCGACCAGGCCAGCTCGCCCGCCAAGTCGCGCGCCGAAGACATGGCCTTCTTCCCGCTGACCATGCCGTTCACGACGGGACCAGGCGCGATCTCCGTGGCCATCGCGCTGTCGTCGCAGCGGCCGGCTGAAGGCCATTCGGTGGTTCCGTTCTTCATGGGCGCGAGCCTGGCCGTCGCCGTCATCGCCCTGATGGTCTGGGTGTTCTATCGCGCCTCGGACCGGGTGCTGTCGTTCCTGGGCGTCAACGGCGCGCGAGTGATGTCGCGGCTGATGGCGTTCCTCCTGATGTGCATCGGCGTGCAGATCGTCGCCAGCGGCGTCGAGGCGCTGGTGGGCCAGTTCCTGAGCACCCGCTAGGCCGCATCTCCACAGCATCTGCACTGGCCTTGCGGGCGCGGGTCGGCTACCTCCGCAGCCGTGACCGACGCCCGCCTGACCCTCGACCTCGACGCCCTCGCGGCCAACTACGCCCTGCTCAAGACGCAGACCGGCGACGCCGAACTGGCGCCGGCGGTAAAGGCCGACGGCTATGGCCTGGGCGCGGGTCTGGTCGCCCGCCGCCTGTGGGACGAGGGCGCGCGCAGCTTCTATGTGGCGCGCCTGTCGGAAGGCGTGGCGCTGCGCAAGGCGCTGGGCGAGCGCGAGGCCAGGATCCACGTGCTGGACGGCGCGACGCCGGGCTCGGGCCCCACTCTGGTGCAGGGCGGACTGATCCCGGTGCTCAACAGCCTGCCGCAGGTCGAGGCCTGGAACAGCCAGGCCGGCAAGGGCGTGCTGGAGGCGGCGATCCACGTCGACACCGGCATGAACCGGCTTGGCCTGCGCCACGAGGAGGCCGCCGTGCTGACGGCGTCGATGGACCGCCTCAAGCATCTGAACGTCTCGCTGGTGGTCAGCCACCTGGCCTGCGCCGGCGAGCCGGAGCATCCGCTCAACGCCCGCCAGCTGACCCGCTTCCGCGACGCGGCGGCGCTGTTTCCCAACGCCCGCAGGAGCCTGGCCAACTCGGCCGGGGTGTTCCTGGGCGGCGACTATCACTTCGACCAATGCCGGCCGGGCATCGCCCTCTATGGCGGCGGCCCGCGCGACGTGACCGACGCTCGGCTCAAAGCCGTGGCGACGCTGGAAGCGCCGATCCTGCAGGTGCGGGTCGTGCCGCGCGGCGAGTCGATCGGCTACGGCGCGGCCTTCACGGCCACGGAGACGACGCGGGTGGCGGTGCTGGCCTGCGGCTATGCCGACGGCGTGTTGCGCGGCTCCAGCCCCGCCGGCCACGTGTGGTTCGACGGCGCGCGCCGCCGCCTGCTGGGCCGGGTGTCGATGGACCTGATCGCCATCGACGTCACCGACTGCGACGCGGCGCGTCCCGGCGCCCTGGTCGAGCTGATCGGCCCCAACCTGCCGGTCGACGAAGCCGCCGCCGCCGCGGGCACAACGGCCTATGAACTGCTGGTGCGCCTGGCCGGCCGCGCCCGTCGCGTGGTGCTGGGCGAGGCCTGAAGGCCCCGCCCCACTGACCGCCTACCGCGCCAGGCTGTTCAGCTTGCGGGCGTCGACCGAGGCCACTGCGCGCTTGAGGTCGTCGATGCTTTCGGCGTCGCCATTGGCCTCGACAGAAAAGCGGTGGCCGATCACGACGGTGTAGCCGCCGGACTTGGCCTCGCGGTCCCACTTCTCGGTGGTCAGCTGGCCCCCGGCGGTGCTGGTCTTCTCGTAGCCGGTTTCGGTTTCCGAGGTGCTCTGGGCGTTCATGGCCGAGGCCATGGCCGTCATGCCGCCCAGCGCGCCCAGGTCGGTGACCGCCAGGGTGAAGCGCTTGCCGTCCTTCTCGTAGTCGCCGCGCGCCACCGACATGCCCATGCCGCCGGCGCCGCCGGAGCTGGATTCGACGGAGGTGCGCGCGTAGCCGCCGGCCGCGCCCGGCAGCAGGCCCTTGAGCACGTCCGGCGAGGTCAGGGGGATGTCCTTGCCGGCCTCGATCGAGGCGGCGGCCGCCTCCATCTTCTTGCTGGCCTCGTCCATCTTACCCAGGTCGTAGGTCTGGCCGCCGAGCGTCACCGAGCCGCTGTCGGCGCCCGCCACCTTCGAGGCCGCAATCCCGCCGCCGATCGCGGCCGCGCCGACGATGGCGCCGGTGATCATGCCGATGACGACATAGAGCACGATGGCGCAGATGACGGTCACGACCGTGTAGCCGATCGCCTTCTCCTTCGGCGCCTTCATCACCCGCGGCAGGCCCGTATAGAGCAGGTAGAGACCGTAGAGGCCCGCGAGGCCGCCGATGATCGCCAGCGGCGGGAACAGGCCGAAGATCCCGGCCACCCAGCCGGCGGTGCCGGAATAGGCAGCCACCTTGAAGGCCTGAAGCTTGTCCTTCCGCCCATCGAACGACGGCGCCAAGGCGTCGATGATCAGGCCCAGCACGAACACCGACAGCAGCGACAGGCCATAGCCGACGACCGCGCCGATGATCGCGCCGACGGGCGATGGCCGGATCGTCGCCAGACCCGGAATGCCGTGGCCGAACACCAGGCTGCCCACCAGGCCGGCCACGGGCGGGATCGCCGCCAGGATGCAGATGTAGCCGACATAGAGCCCCTTGATCGTGGCGGGCTCGGTGTCGATGCGCTCCCACTCGGGCGACGGCGTCAGCAGGATCCGCTTCACGCGGCCCACGAGATCGGAAGAAACGGCTCCGGGTTCGACCACGGACATCTAGGCGCCTCCAGCAAGATCCTGAATCTGCGCCCCCCGATACTTATCTACACCGAACACACCAAAAACGGGAACAAGGTTCGGCGACATCGCCACGCCCCCCCCTGCGTCCGCCTTTGGCGCAGGGCGGGTCCAGCCTGTAATCTGCACCCATTCGAGAATCAGGAGACCCCATGGCCCGCGACAGCGCCGCCTACGCCTGCCAGTCCTGCGGCGCGGTCCAGACCAAGTGGGCCGGGCAATGCCCCGCCTGCCAGAGCTGGAACACCCTCGTCGAAGAGGTCGGCGTACGCCCGCCCGGCGCCATGTCGACCTCAAAGGCCACGCGCGCGCGCGGCCTTCAGTTTACGGGCCTGGAAAGCGACACCCCCGCTCCGCCGCGCATCCTGACCGGCGTCGACGAGTTCGACCGGGTCTGCGGCGGCGGCGTGGTGCCCGGCTCGGCGATCCTGATCGGCGGCGACCCAGGCGTGGGCAAGTCCACGCTCCTGCTTCAGGTCTGCGCCAACGCCTCGAGCCGCGGCGTGGCCTGCGCCTACATCTCGGGCGAGGAGGCCGTCGAGCAGATCCGGGGCCGCGCCGACCGCATGGGCCTGGCCGGCGCGCCGGTGAAGCTGGCCGCCGAGAGCAGTCTGCGCGACATCCTCGACGGCCTCAAGCGCGACAGGTTCGACCTGGTGGTCATCGACTCGATCCAGACCATGTGGAGCGACGCCCACGAAGCCGGCCCCGGCACGGTGACACAGGTGCGCGCCTGCGCCACCGAGCTGGTGCGCCTGGCCAAGCAGAAGGGCGTGGCGATCCTGCTGGTCGGCCACGTCACCAAGGACGGCCAGATCGCCGGTCCGCGCGTGGTCGAGCACCTGGTCGACGCTGTGCTCAGCTTCGAGGGCGAGCGCGGCTATCCGTTCCGCATCCTGCGCGGCGCCAAGAACCGTTTCGGGGCCACCGATGAGATCGGCGTGTTCGAGATGGGCGACGTCGGCCTGCGCGAGGTGAAGAACCCTTCGGCCCTGTTCCTCAACGAAGGCGGCGAGCGGGCGGCGGGAGCCGCGGTGTTCGCCGGCATCGAAGGCTCGCGGCCCGTTCTGGTGGAATTCCAGGCCCTGGTCGCGCCCTCCGCGTACGGAACGCCCAGGCGCGCCGTGGTCGGATGGGACTCCGGGCGACTGGCCATGGTGCTGGCGGTGCTGGAATCGCGCTGCGGCCTTGGTTTTGGCGACAAGGACGTCTATCTGAACGTCGCCGGCGGGCTGAGGATCACCGAACCCGCCGCCGACCTCGCGGCGGCGGCTGCTTTGGCCTCTTCGGCCATGGATGTCGCCCTGCCGCAGGACTGCGTGGTGTTCGGCGAGGTCAGCCTCTCCGGCGAGATCCGGCCCGTGAGCCGAATGGAGTCGCGTTTGAAGGAAGCCGCCAAGCTCGGGTTCGGCCGCGCGCTGGGACCGCTGTCGGGCCTGCCCGAAGGCGGCGGCGCCCTGCCGGTGGCCGGCGCGGCGCGATTGGCCGACGCGGTCCGCCGAATCGAGAACGACATCTGGAGCTCGCACGCGTGACGCCGTTCGACATCATCGCCGGACTGATCCTGCTGGTTTCCGGCGCCGTCGGCTTCTTCCGCGGCGCCTCGCGGGAGCTGACCTCGGCGCTGTCGTTCATTCTCGCCGCCGTGGTGGCTCTCCTGGGCCTGCGCCTGACCGGCCCCCTCTTCCGTGAATTCATGGACCCGGACTGGGCGGCGACCGCCGCCGCCATCCTGGTCACCTTCGTCATCGCCTTCGTCGCCCTGCGCCTGATCGGCGGACAGCTGACCAAGACCCTGCACGCCGACGGGACGCTGGGCCTGCTGGATCGCCTGGTCGGCCTGGGTTTCGGCCTGCTGCGCGCGCTGGTGGTGCTGGGCGTGTTCAACCTCGTCTTCCACATGGCCACGCCGCGCGACCGCGTGCCGGCCTGGGTGTCGGAGTCGATGTTCTATCCGCTGTCCAACGCCAGCGCCCAGGTGCTGAAGGTGTTCGCCCCCAAGGGCGCGGGTCTGGCCGGCAAGCTGGCCCCCGCCATCGAGGACGCCGTCCGCGACGGGACCAGCGACAAACCGTCCAACGCCGAACGCGGCGAAGAAGGCTATGATAAGGACCAGCGTCGGAAGCTCGACGACCTGGTGGAGAAATCGCAATGACGTCTATCGGCCAGTCGACCGACCGCTTCTCGTCCGCGCCCTGGCGCGATCCCGAGGACGACACGCTGCGCCTGGAATGCGGCGTGTTCGGCGTGTTCGGCGCCCGTGACGCCGCCGCCATCGCGGCGCTGGGCCTGCACGCCTTGCAGCACCGCGGCCAGGAAGCCTGCGGCATCGCCGCCTTCGACGGCGCCCGCTTCCACACCGAACGCCACATGGGCCACGTCGGCGACGCCTTCACCGGCGCCGACCTCGTCCAGCGCCTGCCGGGCAACATGGCCATCGGCCACACCCGCTACTCCACGGCCGGCGGCAGCTTCATCCGCAACGTCCAGCCGATGTTCGCCGATCTCGAGACCGGCGGCCTAGCCCTGGCCCACAACGGCAACCTGACCAACTTCCTGACCCTGCGCGAGCGCCTGGTGCAGGAAGGCGCGATCTTCCAGTCGACTTCGGACAGCGAGGTGATCCTTCACCTGATCGCCCGCTCGCGCAAAGCCAAGATCGTCGACCGCTTCATCGACGCCATCGGCCAGATCGAAGGCGGCTACGCCCTGGTGGCCATCACCAACAAGAAGATGATCGGCGTTCGCGACCCGCTGGGCATCCGCCCGCTGGTGCTGGGCGACCTGGACGGCAAGCCCGTCCTGGCCTCCGAGACCTGCGCCCTCGACATGATCGGCGCCCGCTTCGTGCGCGACGTCGAGCACGGCGAGATGGTGGTGATCAGCGACACCGGCGTGAAGTCGCTGCGCCCGTTCGCGGCCCCGGCCGCCCGCCCCTGCGTGTTCGAATACGTCTACTTCGCCCGTCCCGACAGCGTCGTGAACGGCCGCTCGGTCTATGAAGTGCGCAAGCGCATGGGCCGTCGCCTGGCGATCGAGACCGGCGTCGAGGCCGACGTCGTCGTACCGGTGCCCGACAGCGGCGTGCCGGCGGCGATCGGTTACGCAGCCGAGAGCGGCCTGCCCTTCGACCTGGGCATTATCCGCAACCACTATGTGGGCCGCACCTTCATCCAGCCGACCCAGGGCGTCCGCGAACTGGGCGTGCGCATGAAGCACAGCCCCAACCGCGCCGTGCTGGAAGGCAAGCGCGTCATCCTGATCGACGACTCGATCGTGCGCGGCACCACCTCGCTGAAGATCGTGCGCATGGTCCGCGAGGCCGGCGCCAAGGAAGTGCACCTGCGCTCGGCCAGCCCGCCGATCAAGTGGCCCGACTTCTACGGCATCGATATGCCCGAGCGCGAACAGCTGCTGGCCGCCACCAAGTCGCTGGAAGAGATGGCCAAGTTCCTGGAAGTGGACAGCCTGGGCTTCTTGTCGGTGGAAGGCCTGTACGAGGCCCTGGAATGCGCCCCGCGCGATCCGGCCGCCCCGCAGTTCACCGACCACTACTTCACCGGCGACTACCCCACCCGCCTGACCGATCGCGAGATCGCCGAAGGCCGCAACGACCAGGCCGAAAAGCAGCTGTCGCTGCTGGTCAGCGCCTAATCAGCGCCTTTCAAGGGTCCTTCGACTTGTTCGGAGGACCCAAGCTGCGCTACCCCCGGTATGCGGCCCGCCTAGCTTGATCTTTCGGCCGCTCGGATCGCCCGGACGGACCGGGCGACGATCCATTTGAGAGTCGCTTCTTGGCCAATCCCATTTCCGCCGTCCTCTCCAAGCTGAAGATCGACGCCTACATCATCGCCCTGTTCGGCATGGTGGTGCTGGCCTCGTTCCTGCCGGTCCAGGGACAGGCGGCCGTGATCACCGGCTGGGTGGTCAAGCTGGCCATCGCCCTGCTGTTCTTCCTGCACGGCGCCAAGCTGTCGCGCGAGGCCGTTGTCGCCGGCGTCACCCACTGGCGCCTGCACCTGACGATCCTGGCGTTCACCTTCGTGCTGTTCCCGATCCTGGGCCTGGCCATCAGCAAGGTCGGGGTGCTGACGCCGACCATGGCGGCGGGCATGGTGTTCCTGGCCTGCCTGCCCTCGACGGTGCAGTCGTCGATCGCCTTCACCTCGATCGGGCGCGGCAACGTCGCCGCCGCCGTCTGCGCGGCCTCGGCCTCGAACCTGTTCGGCATCTTCCTGACGCCGGTGCTGGTCGGCCTGCTGATGAACGCCCACGGCGACGTCGGCGGCTGGGACTCGATCAAGTCGATCATCATCCAGCTGTTGCTGCCGTTCATCGCCGGCCAGATCGCCCGGCCGCTGGTCGGCAAGTGGATCGAGAAGCACAAAACCCTGGTGGGACGCGTCGACCGCGGCTCGATCCTGCTGGTGGTCTATTCGGCCTTCAGCGCCGCTGTGGTCGAGGGCCTGTGGCGCAAGGTCTCGCCGCTGGAGCTGATCACGCTGCTGCTGGTCTGCGGCGTGCTGCTGACGCTCGTCATGCTGGCCACCATGTGGGGCGCGCGCCTGCTGGGCTTCTCCAAGGCCGACGAGGTGGCGATCGTGTTCTGCGGCTCCAAGAAGAGCCTCGCGACCGGCGTGCCCATGGCAGGCATCCTGTTTCCCGGGGCCACGGCCGGCGTGTTGGTGCTGCCCCTGATGATCTTCCACCAGATCCAGCTGATGGCCTGTTCGGTCCTGGCGCAGCGCTATGCGGCGCGGCCGGCCGACGAAGACGCCTGATCACCCCGACAGATAAACGCCCGCGAGAGGCGCAGGAAACGCTCATGACCACCACCGACACGCCGCTGGCCGGCCGCATCGCCCTCGTCACCGGCGCTACGCGCGGCATCGGCGCCGCCATCGCTCTTGGCCTGGCCAAGGCTGGCGCTCACGTCATCGCCATCGGCCGCACCCAGGGCGCGCTGGAAGCCCTGGACGACGCGATCTTCGCCGCCACGGGCGAGCACGCCACCCTCGTGCCGCTGGACCTGCGCGAAGCCGACGGCCTGGATCACCTGGGCGCGGCCCTGCACCAGCGCTTCGGCAAGCTGGACATCCTGGTCGGCGCGGCCGGCGTGCTGGGCGCCCTCACGCCCGTCGGGCACCTGGACCCCAAGGGCTGGGACATGATCCTGTCGACCAACCTGACGGCCAACTGGCGGCTGATCCGGGCCATGGACCCGCTGCTGCGCGCCTCGGACGCCGGCCGGGCGATCTTCCTGACCAGCAGCGTCGCCAAGAGCCACCGGGCCTTCTGGGGCGCCTACGCCGCTTCAAAAGCTGGCCTGGAAGCCATCGTCGACTGCTATGCCGACGAGATGGAGAACACCAAGGTCCGCGCCTTCAGCATCGACCCCGGCGCCATGCGCACCAAGATGCGGGCCGGCGCCTTCCCGGGCGAGGATCCGATGACCGTGCAGGACCCGGCCGAGATCGCCCCCTTCGTCGTCGACCTGGCTCGCCCTGGCCGCGAGCCGCCCAAGGGCGTGGTCCGCTTCAAGGAACGAGGTCAAGAGTCAGCAAGCGTCAGCGCTTGACTGAACCCCGTAAACATTCGCAGGTTTAGTTGAACCGTATACAATACAGACTAGTCCAAAAACTTTCGCAACTGACGGAAAATACGGATTTTCTGCGGTCAAGCTGGTGGTCGACTCCACGACACAAGACCCAAAAACATTAAACTGCGACAACCTGACGCAGACGACGCTTTCGGAAACCGGCGCTCGTTAAGCATGGAATAAGACTCGAAGTCTCACCCTAAGGATGCAGCGCTGCCTGGGCGCGATCCCTCGGGGGTTTGAACAATGCCGTTTGCGTTCAAGCGTGGCCGCGCCGCGGCCGACGAGCGTCTCGCCGAGTTGGAAGCCACCGTCGCGGCGATCCATCGCTCGCAGGCCGTCATCGAGTTCCAGCTCGATGGCACCATCCTGGCGGCCAACACCAACTTCCTGAAGACGGTGGGCTATTCGCTGGACGAGATCCGCGGCCGCCATCACAGCATGTTCGCCGATCCCGACTTCGCCCGCAGCGACGAGTACAAGCAGTTCTGGCTGAACCTGGGCCGCGGCGAATTCTTCGCCGGCAAGTTCCAGCGCCAGGGCAAGGGCGGCGTCGAGATCTGGATCCAGGGCGCCTACAACCCGGTGTTCGACGCCGCGGGCAAGCCCTGCAAGGTCATCAAGTTCTGCACAGACATCACCCAGGCCGAGCAGGAGCGGATGACCAACGAGGCCCTGCGCCGCACCGAGGCCGAACAGGGCGCCGTTGTCCTGACCCTGGCCGACAACCTCAAGCGCCTGGCCGGCGGCGACCTGACCGCCGACATCACCGCCGCCTTCGACGGTCGCTTCGCCTCGATCAAGAGCGACTACAACGCCGCCCTCCAGTCGCTGCGCCAGGCGATGACCGAGATCGGCCAGTCGACGCAGGGCGTGCACAACGGCTCCAACGAGATCACCGGGGCTTCGGAAGACCTCTCCAAGCGCACCGAACAGCAGGCGGCCTCCCTGGAAGAGACCGCCGCGGCGCTGGACGAGATCACCGCCACCGTGCGCCGCAGCGCCGAGGGGGCCCGTGCGGCCTCGACCGCCGCCTCGACCACAAGGCAGGAAGTCACCCGCTCGGGCGAGATCATGCGCGACGCCATCGCCGCCATGGGCGAGATCGAGCAGAGCTCGGGCAAGATCGGCCAGATCATCGGCGTCATCGACGAGATCGCCTTCCAGACCAACCTCCTGGCCCTCAACGCGGGCGTCGAGGCGGCTCGCGCCGGCGAGGCCGGCCGCGGGTTCGCCGTGGTCGCCCAGGAAGTGCGGGCGCTCGCCCAGCGCTCGGCCGAGGCGGCCAAGGAGATCAAGAGCCTGATCGCCAACAGCAGCAGCCAGGTCGATCGCGGCGCCAAGCTGGTGAGCGACACCGGCCAGTCCCTGACCGGCATCGTCGGCCGCATCGCCGAGATCGACACCCTGATTTCGGAGATCGCCCAGTCGGCCCATGAACAGGCCACCGGCCTCAACCAGGTCAACACCGCCATCAACCAGATGGACCAGGTGACCCAGCGCAACGCCGCCATGGTCGAGGAGGCCACGGCCGCGGCCGCCTGCCTGCGCAACGAGGCCTCGTCGCTGGCCGAGCTGGTCTCGCGCTTCGAGACCGGGGCTGCGCCCGCCCAGGCGATCGCTCGCCCGGCGTCGCCGGCCCCGCGTCCGGCCGCCGAGAACCCGGTCGCCGCCGCCCACAGCCGTATCGCCCAGTCGTTCCGACCGGGCGTCGCCGTCGGCCAGGACTGGGAGGAGTTCTAGGCTCCTCCCCGCCTTGAGCTAGCGCCCCTTGGGCTTTCCGCCGGGCGTCTTGTTGCCCCGCACGACGCGCGAGCCGGCAACCGGACGGCGCGGGCCGCCGGCCTTCCCGCCGGCCGTCTTGGTCCCGACCTTGTAGCTCGGGGTGGTCGAGACCTTCTTCTGGGCCTTGGGCCCCTGCGGTTTCACCGACTTGACGGCCGCCTTGCCGGGGTCGGACTTGGTCGCCTCCCCCTTGCCGGCGTCGGCCTTGATCGCCCCGGCCTTGCCGGAGACGGCCTTGGCCGAGACAGCCTTGGTCGAAGCTGCCTTGCCCGCGGCGACCGCGCCGGCGTCCGCCGACGCTTCGGCCAGGATCGCCGCCCTCTGGGCCGATTTCTTGACCGTGTTGCGCGAGGCCTTCAGGCGGGCCTTCTCGGCTTCCTTCTTCTCGAAGGCGCGCTTGCCCTTAACAACATACCCCTGGTCGGCGTCGGCATAGGGGTTGGCGCCCGACTTGATGGTGATGCGCAGCGGCACGCCCGGCAGGTCGAAGCTTTCGCGCAGGCTGTTGACCAGATAGCGGCGATAGTGGTCGGGCATCTGGTCGGCGCGGCTGGAGAACAGCACGAACGTCGGCGGACGCGCCTTGGTCTGGGCCATGTACTTGGGCTTCACGCGCTTGCCGTTGACGGCCGGCGGCGGGTGGCGCTGCATGGCCAGTTGCAGCCAGTCGTTCAGGTCGCGGGTCTTGACCTTGGTCGACCAGTCGCGGTGCGTCTTGATCACGGCCGGCATCAGGCGCTCGACACCGCGGCCGGTCTCGCCCGACAGCGCCACCACCGGCGCGCCGCGCAGCTGGGGCAGCATGCGCTCGGCGTGCTCGTTGAACTCCTTGAGGATCTGGCCCGGATCCTCGATCAGGTCCCACTTGGCCAGCACGAACACGACGCAGCGCCCTTCCCGCTCGGCCAGGTCGGCGATCTGCAGGTCCTGGGTCTCGAACGGATGGGTGGCGTCCATCACCAGCAGCACGACCTCGGCGAAGGTCATCGAGCGGATGGTGTCCTGGGTCGAGAGCTTCTCGAGCTTCTCGTTGACCTTGGCCTTCTTGCGCAGGCCGGCGGTGTCGACGAGGCGGATCTTGCGGCCGTCCCAGGTCCAGTCGACCGAGATCGAATCGCGGGTGATGCCCGCCTCCGGGCCGGTCAGCAGGCGCTGCTCGCCGATCAGGCGGTTGACCAGGGTCGACTTGCCGGCGTTCGGACGGCCGATGATGGCGATCTTGATCGGCTTGGTGTCGTCGTCGTCGTCCTCGAACTCTTCCTGCAGCTCCTCGGGCGTCACCGCCAGAAGCGCCGCGTAGAGGTCGGCCATGCCCTCGCCGTGCTCGCCGCTGATCGGGATCGGCTCGCCCAGGCCCAGCTGGTGGGCTTCCGCGGCGCCGATCTCAGCCTGCTTGCCTTCGGACTTGTTGGCCGCGACCACGACCGGCTTGTTCCGGCGGCGCAGCATCTCCGCGAAGATCCGGTCGAGCGGCGTCAGGCCCTCGCGGGCGTCGAACACGAAGAGGGCCACGTCGGCCTCGTCGATCGCCAGCTCGGTCTGGGCGCGCATGCGCGACTCGAGGCTCTCGTCGGTGACGTCCTCGAAGCCGGCGGTGTCGATCAGCTCCAGATCGAGGTCGCCGAGGCGGCCGTGCGCGAACCGGCGGTCACGGGTGACCCCCGGCTGGTCGTCGACAAGGGCCAGCTTCTTGCCGGCGAGGCGGTTGAACAGCGTGGACTTGCCCACATTGGGGCGGCCGACGATGGCGAGTTTCAAAGGCATAGGCGGTCAGTAGTCGATTTTTCGGGTCCCGGCAAAGCAACAAGCCCGGGCCGGCGATTCGCCAGCCCGGGCCCGGGACGGGTTACGAGTTCAACCGGGGCCGCAAAGGACCCCGGATCGGATCAACGGATGGCGATCAGATCGGCGTCGTCGGTGGTGACGTAGATCTTGTCGCCCACGGCGATCGGGGCCAGCAGCACCGGCGCGCCGATCTTCAGGGTCTTTTCCGTGGCGCCGGTCTTGGGGTTCAGGGCCACGGCCTCGCCGTAGCTGGACACCGTGATCAGGCGGCCGGAAGCCAGGATCGGGCTGGACCAGATGCGCGGACGCTTGGACAGCTTCTTCTTCTGCTTCTTGGAGAGCTTGTCGGTCTCGTTCAGGTCGCGGATCCAGTGGACCTGGCCGCCGTCGCGCGAGGCGCAGATCACCTGGCCGGCCTTGTCGACCACATAGACCACGTCGCCGGCGGGCCAGGGCGTGGTGATGGCAGTGACCGGCAGGGTCCAGCGGGCCTGGCCGGTGCGCAGGTCGGTGGCCGAGAACACGCCCGAGTGGCTGACGGCGTAGACGTCGCCCTTGTAGATCACCGGACGGCCGGCGATGTCGCGGATTTCCGACAGGGCGTTGGTGCGGCTGGCGCGGCTGAGGGCCTCGCTCCACAGGTCGTTGCCGTTGCCGGTGCGCAGAGCCACCAGTTCACCCGAGGCGAAGCCGGCGACGACGGTGTCGCCGCTGATCGCCGGGCTCGAACCACCCAGGATGCGGGCCGGCTCGATCAGGGCCTGATAGGTCCAGCCCGGCGCGCCGTCGGCGGCCGAGAAGGTCAGCAGTTCGTTGTCGGTCGAGACCACGAAGACGCGGCCGTCGGCCACGGTCGGCGCGGCGTGGACCGGCGTGCTGGTCGCCTGGCGCCAGTTTTCCTTGCCGGTGGCCGCGTCGAGCTGGGCCACGAAGCGGAAGCCCGACGAGACATAGAGCTTGCCGTCGGCATAGGCCACGCCGCCGCCGAAGCCGCGGGTGTCGTCCTTGCGGCCGCCGATCCCGAGGAAGCCGCGCTTGCCCGGCTGGCGAGCCGGGCGCAGGTCCTTGCGCCACAGCGTCTCGCCGGTGACCGCGTCGAGCGCCGAGACCTTGGCCTCGCCGTCGAGCACGAAGATCTTGCCCTCGGCCGAAACGGGGTTGGCGGTGATGTGGAAGGTGCGGTTGGCCTTCTGGCCAAAGCCCTTGCGCCAGGCGATCTCGAAGTCCTTGCCGGCGGCGACGTGCTCGACCGATTGCTCGGGGCTGCCGCCCGGCAGGCGCCAGTCGGCCTGGGCTTGCGGTTCGGGCAGGAAGAAGTCGACGCCCTTCAGGCCGTCGGCCGCCTCGACCTTCTGGTCGAAGGCGATGACCGAGATCCGCTGGCCTTGGCTGGCGGTGGCCTTGTTCTTGTCGTCCTTGCCGAAGGGGTTGAGCTTCGACACCGTCGAGCAACCGGTCACCGACACCGCGGCCGACATCATCGCGGCGAGCAGCAGGGAACGCTTCAGAGTCATGGGTCGGCGGCTCATTGAGCTTGGGGTTGCAGGCCCGGCGGCAGCTGGCCGGGCGCGAGTTGGATCGGCGGCGGCAGCGCGGCCGCGGCCTTGACGGCGGCCGGCAGGGCCTTGGCCGAGCCGGAATCGATCATCTGGATCGCGGCCTGGGCGCGCTGGCGGGTGTCGTCCGAACCGTCCGACAGCAGCGAGAGCACGACGAAATCGCCGCGCGCCTCGGCCGTCTTGCCGGCCTGGAGCTTGGCGAACGCCAGGGCTTCCTTGGCCTGCACGCGGTAAGGGCTCTTCTCGCCGGTCAACGGGGTCAGCCTCGACTCGATCTCCTGATAAGGAGCCGTGTCCATGCGCGCGAAGGCGGATTTGAGGCGCGCTATGTCACCCATGACAGGATCGGGAGCAATCTTGGCCGCTTCGTCGAAATAACCGACAGCTTCCTTGGTCTTGCCCTCGTCCAGGCGGATGCCGCCCATCTGCATGAAGGCCAGCGTGCGGTAGCCGGCGTTGCCTTCCTTCGACAGCTTTTCGAACTCGGTGAAGGCCTTGGCGGGCCCTTCCTTCTCGTAGGCTTCGAGGGTGGCCTGCACGGCTTCGGAGGCCTTGTTGGCGCGGCTGCTCTCGTAGGCGGTCCAGCCCCACCAGCCGCCCACGCCCAGAACCGCGACCGCCGCGACCGCGCCCAGGACGGGCAGCGACTTCAGCGCGAAGGTCTTGTAGCGGTCGGAGCGAAGCTGCTCTTCGACCTCGTCAAACACATCGACCACGAACGAGGCTCCAGTACGGGCGCCGGCGGCGCCGGGGGCGTCGCTGCCCGGACAGTTCCGGACGACGCAAGGTTGAAACATCAGGAGTCGAGGCCCTGGCCGCGACGCAGGCGGCGAACCTATAGCGTGTCCGCCGCCGCCGCAACGGCGGGGAACCCTGGTTTGGAAGGGAGAGGAACCTCCCCCTGTGGGGGAGGCGATCGCGAAGCGATCGGTGGGGGGCGTTGTCGCCAGACCGGCCGGCGCAGCAAAAGCTGAAAACCTCCCCCCACCGGCCTTCGGCCGCCTCCCCCACGGGGGGAGGTTCCTCAACGTCAATCCTTCTTGGCGTAATACGTCTCGGCCGGGCCCGGGAAACTGCGGTCCTGGACGTCGCGGGCGTAGTCGGCGGCAGCCTTCTCGATCGCGCCCTTCAAGTCGGCATAGCGGCGGACGAACTTGGGGGTCCAGTCGAACAGGCCCAGCATGTCGTCGCTGACCAGCACCTGGCCGTCGCAGCCGGCCGAGGCGCCGATGCCGATGGTCGGCGGGGCGATGGCTTCGGTAATCTCGCGGGCCAGGGCCTCGGCGACCCCCTCGATGACCACGGCGAAGGCGCCGGCGTCGGCGGTGGCGCGGGCCTCGGCCAGGATCTTCTGGCGGCCCTCCTCGTCGCGGCCCTTGGCCTTGAAGCCGCCGTCGACCAGCACGGCCTGCGGACGCAGGCCCACGTGGCCCATCACGGGCACGCCACGATCGACGAGATAGCGGATGGTGTCGGGCACGGTGGGACCGCTCTCGACCTTCACCGCCTGGGCGCCCGTTTCCTTCATGATGCGGACGGCATTGGCGTAGGCTTCTTCGGGCGCGCCCTCGTAAGAGCCGAACGGCATGTCGACCACGACCATGGCTTTCCTGGAGCCGCGCATGACCGCCTGGCCGTGCAGGATCATCATTTCCATGGTCACGCCGACGGTGTTGGGCAGGCCGTGCACGACCATGCCCAGCGAGTCGCCGACCAGCAGGACGTCGCAGGCGTCGTCGAGAGCGGCGGCCACCGGGGCGGTGTAGGCGGTGAGGCAAACGATCGGAACGCCGCCCTTCCGGGCGGCGATATCGGGGGCGGCGAGACGGCGGACCGTCTCCTGGCGATGGGCGGACAAGCTTCGCTCCGGCTCTATTGCGGACGCCCGGAGCGCGGCGGGGCCGCCTCCGGATTAGAACTCTTCGACCAGTCGGGTGACGGCGAAGGCCAGAGCGATAGCCGCAAGAGCGGCGCCGAGCCAAAGGGTTTCTACGCTGGCCGGCGTGGCGACGAACTGATTCACCTGGTCCATGACCTTGTCGACGCCCAGATCCACCGTCGACACCCCCTCGCTGGACGCGGCCCGCAGGTCGGTGGCGAAACGGCTGGCGATCAGTTGCCCGACCGCGATCAGCCCGGCGACGCCGCCGGCCGCCCCGATCGCCAGGCGACGCAGCGCCCAGCCCCGATCCAGTCGGCGCTCGACCCGCGCGTGGAAGGCCTCGGCGTCGGGCAACGCCGGCGGGTCGGCGAACAGCCGTGAGAGCTGCGCATCGAAGTCGCGATCAACCATGACCTTCCCTCCGCGCCGAAACGTCCGCGTTCGGGGCCAGCTTGGCCCTGAGTTTATCCAGACCACGTTTGACATGGGATTTGACCGTGCCGATCGGGATGTTCAAGGCCTCAGCAGCCTCCGCATGTGACCAATCCGCGCCGTAGCAGAGCGAAACGCACAGGCGCTCGCCGCGCGAAAGCCCCTTCAGCGCCTCGTCGAGATCGAGCCGATCGCCCGGCGTGTCGCCCGAGACAGGCGGCGGCGCTTCCTCCGGCGCGGCGTCCGAGAAGATCAGGCGTGCGTCGCGCTTGACCTTGCGCAGATAGAGCCGCGCGGCGGTCTTCTTGATCCAGCCGCCGAAGGCCCCCTCGCCGCGATAGTCGGCGATCTGCTCGAAGCCGACCAGGAACGCGTCCTGGGCGACGTCGTCGGCGGTGGCCGGGTCCGCCCCCAGGCGACGCAGCAGGCCCCGCACGGACGAGCCGTGCCTGCGCACGAGCTCCCCGTAGGCCCGGCGATCGCCGGTGGCGGCCAGGGCCGCCAGCTCGACGTCGTGACCGGTGGTGGGTGGGCGTTCGATGCCCATGATGAAAGTCCCCTCGTCCCCCAAGCGCCTGCGTCAGGCGTCCGGCCGGTAACCCTTGTTGGGGTTGAAGAAGCTGAGAACCACGTAGGCGATACCGATCAGGGCGGGGATGGCGGCCGCGCCGAGCAGCGGGTGGAAGGCCTCGTCGTGACGCTGGCCCAGGATCAGGCCCATGACGGCCAGGCCGGCGCCGATGGCGATCAGGATCACGCCGGCGCGGATGTCGCGCACCGACGACGATTCCTTCGGCGGCTTGATGTCCTTGGTCATCGCGTCGACCAGTTCGGGCGGCAGGGCCTGCCCCTTCTCGATCGCGGTGCGGACCGTGGCCTGCATTTCCTGCTTGTTGCGGGCCTTCAGCCACGTGGGCACCAACACGATGGCGGCGATCATCGCGAAAAAGCCCAGCGGGACCAGAATGTCTTCCATGACTCGTTCCCCTCGAAAGTCCGACGAGAGCCTGTCGCTTTCGTCTCGTACAGGGAAGAGACTTTGACGGCGCCGTTTGGAGGCGCCCGCCGAGATGAAACTTTCGTAAGGCGGATCAGGCCGTGGCGACGGCCGGCGCGTCGGCGCGCAGGGTCAGGCGCGAGACGATGTCGTCCATCGCATCAAGCAGCACGGTCGGCGCGTGGTCGACCAGCAGCTGGCGGGTCGCATAGCCCCAGGTCACCGCGCCGGACGCCAGCCCCAGCGCGTTGGCCGCGTCGATGTCGCGGGTCTCGTCGCCGATCGAGATCACCCGGCCCGGCTTCACCCGGGCGGTCTTGATGACCTTGGTGAACTTCTTGGCCTTGCCGAACAGCGAAGCGCCGCAGCCGTAATAGTCGATCAGCTTGGCCAGGTCCGGCCCCAGCACGGTGCGAATCGTCGCCTCGCTGTTGGAGCTGACCACGGCCAGGCGCACGCCGCCTGCCGACAGGGCCTTCAGCATGTCCGGAACGCCCGGGAACAGCCCGATCGAACCGATCTCGGCGGCCATCAGCTTCTTGCCGTGGGCGGCGATGATCGGGATCTTCCAGGCCGATACGCCCAGATACTTGATGATCTCGCGATTGGGGCGGCCGCGCAGCATCTCGACTTCCTCGTCGGTGACGCTCTTGAAGCCGTACATCCTGGCCATCGGGTTGACGAGCTTCAGCACCACGGCGCCGCTGTCGGCCAGCGTGCCGTCGAAATCAAAGATCGCCAGATCGTAGGGAAGCCCCGAAGTCACGCCCACTCAATGCCCTGCCGCCGGACGAACCGGCTGTTTCCCCTAGACTTAGCCGCTGGACGCGGCGCTTGTCGCCCCAAAGTTCGCCAACTCGCGTCAATCGCGCAAGCGGCGTGCGCTCGTCAGGCGAGAATGGCCGTATACTGATCGGGTTTGAAGCCCGCCAGCAACTTGCCGTCGACGTCCAGCATCGGCCGCTTGATCATCGAAGGCTGGGCCAGCATCAGCTCGACGGCCTTCTTGGCGTCGATCCCGGTCTTGTCGGCGTCGGGCAGCTTGCGGAAGGTCGTGCCGGCGCGGTTGAGCACCGTCTCCCAGCCCAGCGCCTCGACCCAGCGCTCGACGTCGGCGCGAACCGCGCCCGAGGTCTTGTAGTCATGGAAGGCATAGGCCACGCCGTGCTCGTCGAGCCAGGTGCGGGCCTTCTTCATCGTGTCGCAGGCCTTGATGCCGTAGATCGTCACCGTCACCGGGCGCGCTCCAGAACTTTCGGCCGCGAGTCGGCCCCTTCCCCATCCGATTAGCATTTTCACATCGGACGCGGTCCGGATTTGACCTGGAGCAGTTGCGTCTCACTCGCGACAGGACAACATTAGCCCCATGACCGATCTCGCTCTCGCCCAAGCCCCGTCCCTCGCCAAGCGGCTGAAGGCCGGAACGGAGGCGACCCACGATCGGCTCGACAAAAGCATCATGGCCGGCCGCCCCTTCGCCGACCGCGAGCGCTACGGGCGTTTCCTCGAGGTGCAGTATCGGTTCCACCGGGACATCGACGGCCTCTACCAGCGTCCGGAACTGGCCCAGCGCCTGCCCGACCTCGACGGTCGCCGGCGCCTGGCGCAGATCGCCGCCGACCGGGCGGACCTTGGCCTTCCCGCCCTGGCCGACCTGCCGCCGCCGGCCTTCACGGCCGACAGCGAGCCCGACCTCGCCACCGCCCTGGGCTGGCTCTACGTGGCCGAGGGCTCGAACCTGGGCGCAGCCTTCCTGTTCAAGGCCGCGGCCAAGCTGGGGCTCGACGAAAACCTCGGCGCGCGCCACCTTGCGGGCCATCCTGACGGTCGCGCCGCCCATTGGCGGCAGTTCACCGCCGCCCTCGACGCGGCCGGACTGGACGAAGCGGGCGAAGCGCGCGCCATCGCGGGCGCGCAAGCCGCCTTCTCACGGGTACAGGCCTATGTCGACGCCGCCTTCGGCTGAACCGCCGGCCCTGGAACTGGACGCCCCGGAGGCGCCGGCTCTGCCGACCTCGCGAGGCGTGCGGACCGGCTACCTGATCGCGGGCCTGGCGTTCACTGCGCTCGGGATCATCGGCGCCTTCCTGCCGCTGATGCCCACGACGATCTTCCTGATCCTGGCCGCCGGCTGCTTTGGGCGCTCCTCGCCGAAACTCGAGGCCTGGCTGCTCAACCACCCACGCTTCGGCCCCTCGGTCCGCGCCTGGCGAGCCAATGGCGCGATCCCGCGCAAGGCCAAGGTGTTCGCCTGCCTGGGCATGGCCGGCGGCATGGCCGTGTTCCTGCTCGCCGCCCGGCCCAAGCTGTGGCTGGGCCTGCTGGTCGGCGCGATCATGGCGGGTTGCGCGGCCTTCGTGGTCTCGCGACCGGCGCCGCCGGCGGCCTGACAGCGAGCTTGGCGCTAGGAACGGCCCCGCCGTCCCAACGGTTTTCCTCCGACAGACAGAAGGAGGAAACCATGTCCAAGGCCCCGCCCATCCCGCCCGAACAGCGCGCCTTCAAGGGCCAGAAGCCTGACATCGAGGGCCACGCCAGCCGCGAGGGCCTCCAATCGCCCGATCCCGGCAACGCGGACGTCAACCTGTCCGAACAGGGCCGGCACGGGAACCTGCGCCAGAACACGACCCATTCGGGCAACGTGCAGGATCGCTAGATCACCCTTTAAGGGGCCAGCGCCCGAGCACGATGTGGCGGGTCTGGCCCAGCAGGCTGTGGATCAGCACGAACTCCGATACGGTCCAGGACACGGGCTCGACCGCTGCCTCGGGCGCCAGGGCGCGGTCGTAGAGCAGCGTCACGTGCGGATTGAACTGCTTGGCCACCTGCTTGCCCAGGCCTGCGTGCGCCATCGAAAGGCCCAGGGTCTTCTGGAAGGCATGAAGGCTGGAAAGCCCCTCCCCGCCCTGTAGGACGAACGGGTTGTTGCCGCGGTTATTGAAGCTGGCGGCCTTGTCGAAGCTTACTTCGAACGGCGCGGCGGCGCCCGCCGCCTCGCCGGCTTCCAGCGCCTGGGCGACGATGCCGCGCGGCAGGCCGGCATAGTCGCCGATATGGTGCAGGGTGACATGGAACCGGTCGGGCGTCAGCGGCGCGCCCGAAAGGCCCAGGCGCCCCTTCAGGTCACGAGCCCGACCGGCGATGGCCTCGGCCACGGGAGCCTCAGGGAAGATCCCGAAGAACAGGCGGTCGGACGGCGGACCGTCGAGTTCGGGAAAGAGCGACATCAGAATCGACCGCCGATGAGAGGTGGCCTGCTTATGGCGCCGGAGCGAGCGGCTGTCGCCGCCCGCTCCGTTGCAGGATCAGCTGCGCGCCGGGATGTTCAGGCCGCACTGCACGGCCGGACGGGCCAGACCCCGCTCCAGCCAGGCCGGCACGTTCTTCAGGCTCTTGAAGTCGACGAGGTCGGCCGCCTCGTAGAAGCCGACGAGGTTGCGCACCCAGCCCAGGGTGGCGACATCGGCGATGGTGTATTCGTCGCCCATCAGCCAGTCGCGGCCCTCCAGGCGGGTCTCCAGCACGCCCAGCAGGCGCTGGCTCTCGGCGCGATAGCGCTCCAGCGGACGCTTGTCCTCGTACTCGCGGCCGGCGAACTTGTGGAAGAAGCCCAGCTGGCCGAACATCGGGCCGACGGCGGCCATCTGGAAGAACACCCACTGCAGGGTCTCGTAGCGCGCGGCCGGATCGGCAGGCAGCAGCTTGCCGGTCTTCTCGGCCAGGTAGACCAGGATCGCGCCGCTCTCGAACAGGCCGAACGGCTTTCCACCGGGACCATTAGGATCGATGATCGCCGGGATCTTGCCGTTGGGGTTGAGGCTGAGGAATTCCGGGGTCCAAGTCTCGTTCTTGCCGATATCGATCAGGTGGGGCTCGTACGGCAGGCCCACCTCTTCCAGCATGATCGACACCTTCACGCCGTTGGGCGTGGGCAGCGAATAGAGCTGGATGCGGTCGGGATGAGCGGCGGGCCAGCGGCTGGCGATCGGGAAGGCCGAGAGGTCGGTCATGGAAGCTCCTGGAAGGGGTCCAGGCCGATATAGGCGCCGCGCTGGCGAGACCCAGCCCCCTACCGTAACTTTCTTGGTGTCAGTTACGATTGGCCGAGCGCAGGATGAAGCCCAGGATCTCGGCGACGGCGACGTAGAGCGCCTCGGGAATCTCCTCCTCCATCGGGATGGTCGACAGGGCCTGGGCCAGCGCCGGGTTCTCCTCCAGCGGCACGCCGTGCTCGCGGGCAGTCTCGACGATCTTGTCGCCCACCCAGCCACGGCCGCTGGCGACTACGCGCGGAGCGTTCGGCTCGTCGTAGCGCAGGGCGACGGCGATGCGGGGGCCGGAGACGCGGGTCATGTGGCCTGGTCCAGGAAGCGGCCGGGCGCGGCCAGCGGCGCAGGCGGCGGCGCGGCAGCGTGGAAGGCCACCTCAGGCTCCAGGGCGGCTTCGCGCAGGGCGGCGTTCAGCATCTCCTCGCCGCCGCGCAGGCGGGCCATGGCTTCGGGACGCTCGGCCCAGAGGGAGACGCGGGCCCGCTCGCCGGTCAGGGCCAGCTGGGCGTCGATGCGGCCCATGGGCTCGACGTCGAGCGAGAAGCGAACCTTCCAGGTGCGGGCCTCGGCGACGCCGCCGGCAGCCCCGCCTCCGCCGCCGTCGCGGCTGATCTCGAACTGCGCCACGGCCGAGCCCTGCGGCGTGGCGAAGGGCACGTCGAACACCCAGCGCGGGCCAGGCTTGTCGTCGACCAGGCGGCTGTCGGCTGGGCGCGCGACGTCGGCGCGCTCGGGCAGCGAGGCGGCCTGCAGAAGTTCCTGACGCGCCAGAGCGGCGTCGACGCCCTTCGAGAGCTGCTGGGCGACCAGGGCCGGATGAGCGTCGGGCGCCAGGGTGGAGGCAGCCGCCGGCTGTGCGACCACGGGCCCGCCCGCGAACGGCGGCGGCGGCCCCTTGCCAGGCGGTGGGACGAGCGGAACCAGGGTCGTGGCCGGTTGGCGGACGACCGGGGCTTCCTCGAAACCAGCGGCGGCTTCCTGCGCCAGGACCAGCAGCGCCGCAGCGGGCTGGGCCGCCTGTCGCGGCGCCGGCGGCGGCGCCACGGCGGCCAGGAAGCGGGCGACCGGCGACTCGGGCCCTGCGTCGTCCATCGGGACTGGCGCGGCCGCGGCGGGCGGCGGCGCTTCGACTTCGGGTGCGGCGGCGGCCAGCGGCGGCGGCGGCGCCTGGGTCGTGGTTGGAAGCGGAGCCGCAATCGACGCGGCGAGTTGAGGCGAAGCCTGCTGGACCAGCGGGGCCGAAACCGCCCCCTGCTGCATCGGAACCTGTTGCGGAGCCGCCCCAGCGGTCTGCGAGGGCGTCGACGGCGTTGATGCAGCCGCCGGCGCCGCCGGACCGGTCTGGGCGCTCCAGCTGGCCACGGCGGCCCGCAGCACCAGCATGGCCGCCTTCAGGTCCTTGGCGGCAAGCGGCGCGGCGCCCGGCGCGGGCGCCTCTTCGGCCAGACGGCTTTCCATGAACAGGCCCGAGCGACCGAAGGCCTGGCGGATTTCGCCGGCGGTCACCGCCCCGTCGATGGGCGATCGCAGGGCCAGCATGTTGGCGGCGGCCTGGCGCACCAGGACTGGCGCCTGGGATGAGGTCGAGACGCGCTCAAGGTCGGCCAGCAGCGGGGCCATGCCGCCCTGGGCCGGCGCGGCGCGACCGACCATGTCGGAAACCACCCTGGCCTGAACGGTCGAGCTCGCGAGCAGGATCTCGCGCGCCTGACCCGTAGCCCCGCCCTTCAGCAGGCTCTCGACAGT
This sequence comes from Caulobacter zeae, assembly GCF_002858925.1. Taxonomy (GTDB): domain Bacteria; phylum Pseudomonadota; class Alphaproteobacteria; order Caulobacterales; family Caulobacteraceae; genus Caulobacter; species Caulobacter zeae. The sequence continues at coordinate 15,701 of NZ_PJRS01000048.1, read as the reverse complement.
GTCGGGGGTTTGCGGCGCGGCGCCGGGCTGGGCGACGATCTTGCCCAACGCCTCGGTCGCCTCGGCCATGGCCATCTGCGCCAGCATGGCCGGCGGCGGCAGACCGGACTGCCCGGTCTGGCCGCCCTGCGGACCGGCGGGCGCGATCGTCGCCGTCGGCTGCACCGAGGCGAGGTTCGGGACGACGGCTCCAATCGGCAGGACCGACACAGGCGGGCTCCACGGCGGCGCGAGGCGCACAAGGTTGCCGCAAGATTAATCCACAGGCGTGAAGCGGGTCTTAAGCCGTTTTGGCGCTTCGCTTTTCCAGGAACGAGAGCATGGCGTCGGCCGCCGCCTCGGCCGGATCGGGCATGCCGCGCCCCAGGCGCTCGAGCGCCGCATACTGCTCGGCCACCTGCCGCCGGCGCAGGACCGGATCGTCGAGCCGCTCTGCCAGCGCCGCGGCCAGGCGCTCGCCCGTGCAGTCGTGCTGCAACAGTTCGGGCGCCACTTCCTTGTCGGCGGCGATGTTGAACAGCGTCACCCAGCGCGGCGTCATCAGGCGCTTGAGCAACGCATAGGTGATCGCGCCGATCTTGTAGCCGACCACCATGGGAACGCCAGCCAGGGCCAGCTCGAGCGTCACCGTGCCGCTACAGGCCAGGCCGACCGTGGCGGCCTTCATGGCGTCGTCCTTGGCCTGGTCGTCCTCGATCACATGGGCGCGGAACGGCCAGCCGGCGACGCGCGCCTTGACCGCCGTCGCCACGGTCTGGGCGGCGGGCACGACGACGTGCAGGCCGGGGCGGTCGGCCTTGAGGATGCGCACGGCGTCCTCGAAGGCCGGCAGCACGCGCTCGATCTCGGACGGCCGGCTGCCCGGCAGGACGGCGAGGATCGGATCGTCGGGACCGGCCCCGATCGCGGCCCGGGCCCGGGCCGCGTCGGCGCCGCTGAAGTCGCGCGCCAGGGCCGGGTTGCCGACGAAGACGCTGGGCAGGCCCTCGGCGTCGAAGAACGCCTTGTCCATCGGCTGGGTGGCCAGCAGCAGGTCGACGGCCCGGGCCAGGACCTTGGCCCGCCCCGGACGCGAGGCCCAGACCTGGGGCGCGACGTACTTGACCAGCGCCATCGAGGGATCCAGCGCCCGCAAGCGCTTGGCGAGGCGGATATTGAACCCCCAGGAATCGATGAGCACGGCCACGTCGGGCTTCTCGCGCGCGGCCAGGGCCTCGACGTCCTTCAGGCGGCGCACGACGCGCGGATAGGCTTTCAGGCCCTCGAACAGGCCCAGAATCGACAGTTCGGAGATGTCGAAGGGGCTCTGTACCCCCTCGGCCGCCATCCGCGCCCCGCCCAGGCCGACGAAGCGCACCTGGTCGCCCAGCCGCGTCCGCAAGACCTTGGCCAGGCCCGCGCCGAGATTGTCTCCCGAGGCCTCGGCCGCGATCAGCATGACCGTCAGCGGCCGGGAGGAAGACATCAGCGCGGCTCGACGCCGTAGACGAAGAGGCCCAGGTCGTCGGCACAGGCGATCACCTGGTCGCGGTCGACGATCAGCAGGCGGCCGGCTTCGCCGACCACGCCGGCCAGGCCGGCGCGCGCGGCGCGCTGGATGGTGGCCACGCCGATGGTGGGCAGGTCGACCTTGGTTTCCTGGATCGGCTTGGGCGCCTTGGCCAGAACGCCCTTGGGCGCCTCGGGGCAACCGCGCACGGCCTGCGGCAGGTCGGCGACCCGGCGCAGCATGGCGTCGGTGCCTTCCTGCGCCTCGACGGCCAGAACGAGGCCGTCGCAGACCACGGCCCCCTGCCCCACGTCCAGCCCGCCGATGGCGCGGGCCACGGTCAGGGCGCGGTCGATGTCGGCGCCGTGCTGTTCGCGCGGCGCGTAGCGGCCCAGCGGGCCCGCCGGCAGGGTCATCTCGCCGCGCACCTCGTGGGCGCCCTCGACGATAAAGCCTTCCTTCTCGAACTCGGTCAGCACGCGACGCAGGAGGGCGTCGTCGCCCTCGCGCGCGGCCTTGATCAGGCCGGGCAGCACCTTCACGCCCCGGAAGTCGGGGATCAGGGCCGAGAAGTCGGGGCGATCGACGACGCCGGCGAAGCAGACGGCCTCGCAGCCCTCGTCCTTTAGCGCCTTGAAGGCCTTGCCGAACTCGGCGATGCCGACCTCGGCGCCGGGATACTGCTCCAGCGACGGATCGGCGAAGCCCCTGACCCGCATCACCGAGAACGGCCGACCGGCGCGCTCGCAGTGCGCCGCCAGTTCGATGGGAAGAGCCCCGCCGCCGGCGATCAGTCCAAGCTTGCGCAAGATCAGACCTCGCGCTCGGGCAGGCACAGCGGGCGATTGCCGTCGGCGCGGATGAAGTCGACGATCTCCATCACCTCGGGCGTGGCCGAATAGGTCTCGACCACGTCGTCCAGGCGTTCCTGGAAGGTGCCTTCATCGGCGAACATCAGGCGGTAAGCCGCGCGCAGCGCGTTGATGGTCTCGCGCGAGAAGCCCCGGCGCTTGAGGCCGACGAGGTTCAGCCCCTCCAGGTGGGCGTGGTTGCCCCACACCGAACCATAGGGGATGACGTCCTTGGTCACAGCCGCCAGGCCGCCGATGAAGCTGTAGCGGCCGACGCGCGAGAACTGGTGGATGGCCGCCAGGCCGCCGACGAACACGAAGTTGCCGACGTCGACATGGCCGCCCAGGGTCGCGCCCTTGGCCAGCACCACGTTGTCGCCGACCGTGCAGTCGTGGGCCACGTGGGCCTCGGCCATGAAGAAGCCGTCGGCGCCGATCGTGGTCACGCCACGACCCGAGGCCGTGCCGGTGTTCATCGTCACCTGCTCGCGGATCGTGTTGCGCGGGCCGATGACCAGCTGTGTGCGCTCGCCCTTGTAGCCCAGGTGCTGCGGCGGACCGCCCAGCGCCGAGAAGGCGTGGACGACGGTGTCCTCGCCGATGGTGGTGACGCCATCGACCACCACGTGCGACAGCAGGCGCACGCGCGCCTCCAGGGTCACGTCCGGGCCGACGATGCAGAACGGCCCGATCTCGACGTCTTCACCCAGCTTGGCGGCGGCGTCGACGATGGCGGTCGGATGGACTTTGGTCATTTCGTCGGGGTCTCCACGACCATGGCGGCGAACTCGACCTCGGCGGCGACCTTGTCGCCGATCTTGGCCACGCCCTTGAACTTGAAGATGCTGGAACGCGCGCGCAGGACCTCGACCTCCATGCGCAGGACGTCGCCCGGGCGCACGGGGTTGCGGAAGCGGGCGTTGTCGACCGACATGAAGAAGATCGTCTTGCCGGCGGTGTCGACTTCCAGCGACTTGCTCATCAGCACCGCGCCCGTCTGGGCCAGGGCCTCGATGATCAGCACGCCCGGCATCACCGGATTGCCCGGGAAGTGGCCCTGGAAGAACGGCTCGTTAACCGTCACGCACTTGATGCCGACGATCGACTTGTGCGGCTCGTAGGCTTCGGCCCGGTCGACCAGCAGGAACGGGTAGCGGTGCGGGATCCGGGCGAGGATCTCGGCGATGTCGATGTCGGTCTGCGGGGCCGCGGTTTCGGTCTGGCTCATGCCTCGTCTTTCATCCCCCGGCTGCGCGCGCTGCGCGACAGCCATGCGGTTTCTCGCAGCCACCGTTTGATCGGTCGCGCGGGAAACCCTGTCCATGTCTCGCCCGCCGGCACGTCCTTGAACACCGAGGCGGACGCCCCGATGCTGGCGCCGGGGCCGATCGTCAAGTGGTCGGCGACGCCGGCCTTGCCGCCGAAGGCGACGCCGTCGCCGACGACGGTGGTGCCCGACAGCCCGGTATAGGCCGCGAGCACGCAGTTACGGCCCAGCTGCACGTTGTGTGCGACGTGGACCAGATTGTCGATCTTGGTGTTTTCGCCGACCGTGGTGTCGTCAAAGGCGCCGCGGTCGATGCAGCTGTTGGCGCCGAGCGTAACCCCGTCCTGAAGCACCACGCGGCCCAGCTGCGGAAGGTCGACCACGCCCCTGGCGCCGGGCGCGGCGCCAAAGCCGGCCTCGCCGATCACCGAGCCGGCGTGCAGGCTGACGCGATCGCCGATCAGCGCGAAGCCGACGACGACGTTGGCGCCCACGAAACAATCACGGCCGATGGCGACGCCCGGGCCGATGACGGCCCCGGGACTGATCGTCGTGCCGCGGCCGATGCGGACGTCCTGCCCGATCACCACGCCGGGCGAAAGGCGCACGCCCTCCTCCAGAACGGCGGAGGGGTGCACGGCGGGCGCGCCGGCGTCGTGGCGGCGCGGCGCATACAGCAGCGCCGTCGCGGCCGCCCAGGCGGCCTGCGGATGCGAAGTCAGCAGCACGGCGCAGCCTTCCGGCGCGAACTCGCGATGCTGAGGACGCATGAAGATCGCCCCCGCCTTGCAGGCGGAAAGGTTCTTGGCGCGACGGGGATCGGAAAGAAAGGAGACGGCGTCAGGTCCCGCGCCGTCCAGCGGCGCGACGGTGGCGATCAGGCGCTCGCCCAGGCCGGGATCGGCCAGTTCCGCGCCTCCGGCCTTGGCCAGGACGGACACGGAAACCGGACCCAGGGTCTCGAAAAAACGGGGGTCCGGCATGCAAACCTCTCGACGACGGCCGTCCCGGGAATCGCCCGATACGGACGAAGTGTAGGCGGCCGAAAGCCGCCCCGAGTCAATGCCGTAACGGAAAGCGCCCGCCCGGCCGCAAAGGCCGAGCGGGCGCTCCCAGTGCTTAGCGCTGCAGCTGGGCGGCCAGCTGGGCGGCTTGCTGCGGCGTCAGCTTGGTGCGCTCCAGGGCCTGGAACGTGCCGGCCTTGCCGCGGGCGTCCAGGGCGGCGACGATCTGCGGGGTGATGTCCATGGCCGGGTTGAAGATGGCCACGGCGCTACGCTCAAGCAGCACGCCGCACTGCTTGGACTGGTAGGCCGAGATCACGGCCGGCTGCAGTTCGGTCGCGTAGGACTGCTGGGCGGTTTCGTTGGTGGCGAAAAGCTCCATCTGCATGTGGGCGACGTCGCGCTGCAGGGCGCTCTGCTCCAGCTCCAGGTCTGCCTTTTGCTTTTCGCGGGCGTTGATGTCCGGGGCCGGGGTCTTGGCGGCGGCGTTGAACGCGTCGATCTTGGTCTGCAGGGCCTTTTCGCGGGCCGATAGCGGCTGCTCGGCGGTGGTCTGCAGGGCCTTGATGCGGGCGTCGAGCGCCTTGCCGGTCTGCGACCCGCCGCGCACGCCGCCGGCCGAGAACACGCACAGGCTGGCGATCGGCGCGCCGTGGGTGACCGCCGGGGCGGCCGGAGCGGCCGGAGCCTTGGCGAGCGGGGCGGCGGCTTGAGCGAAGGCGCCCGAGGCCACGGCGAACGCGGCCAGGCCCGAAGCGGCGGCGGCGAAGAACTTGGAGGACATGTCGTCTAAAGCCTTGTGGAGATTAGAAACGAGTGGAGGTGGAGAAACGGAAGGTTTCCGTCCGGTCGTAGTCTTCCTTCGCCAGGATGCGGCTGATGTCGAACCGGATCGGTCCCATCGGCGACTTCCAGTCGATGCTGACGCCAGCCGAAGCGCGCAGACCAAGGTTGTCCTTGATCGTGGTGCTGAACTGGCCGGGCGAAACCTGGCGGTCAACGTCGTCCAGCTGGCCGGCGGTGCCGAAGTCGGAGAACAGCGCGGCCTTGATGCCGTACTGCTCGGGCAGGAAGGTCGGGATGGTCAGCTCCAGCGAACCGATCGCGTACAGCTTGGCGCCCAGGGCGCTGTTGTCGCTGGCGGTGTCGCGCGGGCCGATACCCGCCGTCTCGAAGCCGCGGAACGTCTGGCCGCCCTTGTAGAAGCGGTCGTTGATGCGAACGCTGTCGCCGCCCCAGCCTTCGATGTAGCCCGCCGAACCGGTGGCGCTGAACACGAAGTCCTTGTTGAAGCCCCAGTACCAGCCGCCGTCGACCTCGGTCTTGAGGTAGTTCACGTCGCCGCCGAAGCCGGCGAGGTCCTGGTTCAGGTCGGCGAAGAAGCCGCGGGTCGGACGCAGCGGGTCGTTCCGCTTGTCCAGGCGCAGGCCATAGCCGACCAGCGAGGTCATGTAGGCGCCGCGCTGCAGGCAGAGGATCGTCGAGACGCTGCCGTTGGCGCAGTAGCTGTCGGCCACGTCCACCTCGTCCCGGCGCAGGGTGTACCGCAGGCTCATCGAGGTGTTTTGCGTCAAGCCGAAGCCCATGGTGAAGCCGCCGCCCAACGACTTGGTGTCGTAGGCCGCGAACTCGCTGAGGTCATATCGATACGAATAGAGGTTCACGCCCGCGGCCAAATTACGGCCCAGGAAGCGCGGCTCGGTGAACGCGAAGTCGACCTGCTGGCGCAGCGAGCCCACCGACACGCGGGCGCGCAGGTTCTGGCCGCGGCCACGGAAGTTGCGCTGGGTGACGCCGACGTCCAGCACCAGTTGGTCGACCGAGCTGTAGCCCGCGCTGAACGACAGTTCGCCCGTCGGCTGCTCTTCGACCTTGACCCGCAGGTTGGTGCGGTCCGGCGCGGCGCCGGGCACTTCCTCGATGGTCACGTCCTTGAAGAAGCCCAGACGGCGCATGTTGTTGCGCGACCGGTCGACCAGCACGCGGTTGTAGGCGTCGCCCTCGGCGACTTCCATTTCGCGGCGCAGGACATAGTCGAGCGTGGCGGTGTTGCCGACGATGTCGATGCGATCGACATAGACGCGCGGACCTTCACGCACCGAGAACACGACGTCGACCGTCTGGGTCTCGCGGTTGGGCACGTAGCGCGGACGCACGTCCACGAAGGCGAAGCCCGCGGCGCCCGCCGCGAAGGTCAGGGCGTCGGTGGCCTGCTCGATGCGCTCGTCTTCGTAGATCTGGCCGGTCTTGATCGGCAGGATCTGGGCCAGCAGGTTGCCGTCCAGCTTCTTCAGCTCGGTTTCGACGGTGACCTTGCCGAACTTGTACTTGGGGCCTTCGTCGATCGTGTAGGTGACCGCAAAGCCGTTCTTGTCGGTGGCCAGCTCGGCCGTGGTGGCCACGACGCGGAAGTCGAAGAAGCCGCGGTTGCGGTAGTACTTGCGCAGCTGTTCGCGATCGTACTCGATCCGGTCAGGGTCGTAGTTGTCGTTGCTGGTCAGGAACTTGTACCAGTGCGACTCCTTGGTGACGATGACGTCGGAGAGCTCGTTGTCCGAGAACTCCTTGTTGCCCAGGAAGTTGACGCCCAGGACGCCGCTCTTGGGGCCTTCGTTGATCTCGAACACCAGGTCGACGCGCTTCTGCGGCAGTTCGACAACCTTGGGCGTCACGGTCGCCGAGATGCGGCCCGAACGACGATAGAGCTCGATGATGCGCTGGACGTCGGCCTGCACCTTGGCGCGGGTGAAGATGCCGCGCGGACGGATCTGCACCTCGTCCTTCAGCTTATCTTCCTTGAGGGCCGAATTCCCTTCGAAGACCACCTGGTTGATGATCGGGTTCTCGACGACCTTGACCACCAGGTCGCCGCCCACCAGCTCGATCGAGACGTCGGCGAACAGGTCGGTGCGACCGAGGGTCTTCAGCGCCAGGTCGAGGCGGGCCGGATCGACCGTCTCGCCAGGCTGGATCGGCAGATAAGAGAGCACGGTGCCCGCTTCGATCCGCTCGTTGCCCTGCACGACGATGCGCTGGACCACGCCCGAGGCCTGGGCCTGGGCGAACGCCGTCTGCGGCGCGATCAGGGCGGTGGAGCCGAAGAGAAGCGCAACGCCGGTGGCGAACGCGGCGCTATGGGCGCGAATTTTGCTCATGGGACCAATCATGGACGGGCGGCGATCGTTCACGTGAACAGGCCGCCGATGAATTTGAACACGTCGTAGCGGTTGAGGTCGTTCCACGCCGCGAACAGCATGAAACAAAGGATCAGGGCAAGGCCGGCGCGGAACCCGGCGGCCTGGAAGTCGGCCCGCAGAGGTCGCCGGAAGACGGCCTCATAGGCGTAGAGCAGCAGGTGCCCGCCATCCAGAACCGGGATCGGCAGCAGGTTCATGAAGCCGATGCTGACCGACAGGCTGGCGATCAGGATGGCCTGGCTGGCGACCGTGCGGATGATCATGGTCTTCAGGTCGGGCGCGCCCTCGACGCTGGCCTGGGTCACCGCGCCGGCGGTCTTGCCGATTCCGATGATGCCGCTGATCTGGTCGGCCGGCAGCTGGCCGGTCACCAGGCGCCCGAGATAGAAGCCGATGGTCTTGAGCATGTCCCAGACCTGCACCGTGGCGCGCGGGATCGCCATCCAGACCGAGGACCGTTCGAAATAGCCGCGACCGCCGAGCGCCACGCCCAGACGGCCGACCTTCACGCGACCGGCGATCTCGTCCTTCTGCTCGACCAGCGTCGGCGTGGCGGTGAGCTCGAGCGTCTGCTGGGCGCGCTGCACCGTGAACTGCACGGGCAGCTTGGCGCGCAGGCTCACATAGGCGGCGACGTCGCGATAGCTTTCGACGGCCTTGCCATCCATCTTCACGATCACGTCGGCGGGCTTGAAGCCAGCGGCGGCGGCGGCGCTCTTGGGCTCTACGCCCTGCACGATGACCTGGGTCTTCAGGTCGCCGATGGCCACCTGCATCACCGCGAAGACCAGGATGGCCAGGATGAAATTGGCGATCGGACCGGCGGCGGCGATGATCGCCCTCTGCCAGACCGGCTTGAAATGGAAATACTGCTTGAGCGCCGCGGCGCCTTCGCGATCGGCGATCTCGCGCTTCATCGCGTCCAGGTCGTTCTGGTCGGGCACGCTGGCGGCGTTCTCGTCGCCGGCGAAGCGCACGTAGCCGCCCAGCGGGATCGCGGCGATCCGCCATTCCACGCCGCGCTTGTCACGCCAGGAAACCAGGGGCGCGCCAAAGCCGATGGAGAAGCGATCGATCGCCACCCCGCAGGCCCGCGCGGCCCAATAATGTCCCAGTTCGTGCACCGTCACGACGACGGACAGCACGATGACCATGGACACGATCGCGATCAGAAGACCGATCATCGGCTTGGAATCAGAGCTCCCCGGTCACTTCCTAATGCCGCTTGTGAGCGACAACCTCGGCCGCAATACGGCGAGCGGAACCGTCGATCATGACGGCTGTATCAAGAACGTCACCTGCCGTTACGGCGAGGTCCCCTACCCCGTTCATGCGTTCCAGCGTCCCCTCAACCGACGCGGCAATATCGAGAAAGCCGATCTGTCGGTCAAGGAAAGCCGCGACGGCGACTTCATTCGCCGCGTTCATCGCCGTCGGCGCCCCGCCGCCCAGGCGCAGGGCCTCGCGCGCGACGCCCAGCAGCGGGAAGCGCGCAAGGTCCGGATCCTCGAAGGTCAGCTGGCCATAGGCCCCAAGATCCAGGGGCTTAGCCGGCCAGGCCAGGCGCTCGGGCCAGGAATAGGCATAGGAAATCGGGCTGCGCATGTCGGGCGGGCCCAGCTGCGCCAGGGTCGAGCCGTCGGTGTATTCCACAAGGCTGTGAATCACCGATTGCGGGTGGATGACGACGCCGATGCGGTCTTCCGGGGTGTCGAACAGGTAGGAGGCCTCGATCATCTCGAGCCCCTTGTTCATCATCGACGCGGAATCGACCGAGATCTTGGCGCCCATCGACCAGTTGGGATGGGCGATGGCCTGCTCGGGCGTGGCCAGGGCCATCTGCTCGCGGGTCCAGGTGCGGAACGGACCGCCCGAGGCCGTGAGGATCAGGCGCGCGACGCGGTCCAGGCAGGCCGGCTGCAACACCTGGAAGATCGCCGAATGCTCGGAATCGACGGGGATCACCGTCCCGCCCGCAGCACGCGAGATGCGCAGCAGTTCGGGGCCGGCGCAGACCAGGCTTTCCTTGTTGGCCAGGGCCACCACGGCGCCCGTGCGGGCCGCCGCAAGCGTCGGGGCAAGGCCCGCCGCGCCGACAATGGCCGACATCACCCAGTCGGCGCCCATGGCCGCCGCTTCGGCGACGGCGGCCGGACCGGCCGCGGCCTCGACGCCGGAACCAGCCAGGCGCTCGCGCAGGTCGCCCAGCAGGGCCTCGTCCTCGATCACCGCCAGCTTCGGCCGCCAGCGCAGCGCCTGCTGCGCCAGGCGCTCGACATTGCGGCCGGCCGCCAGGGCCAGGATCTCGACCGGGACCTTGGACTGCTCGAAGAGATCAAGGGTGGAAACGCCGATGGAGCCGGTCGAACCCAGCACCACCACCTTACGTGTGGTCAAGGCAGCCATCCCCACTGGTCGAACAGGCGCACGGCGGCCACGACGATGGCGGCGAACATCAGGCCGTCGACCCGGTCGAGCAGGCCGCCATGGCCGGGGATCAGGTCGCCGGAATCCTTCACGCCGAAACGGCGCTTGAGCATCGATTCCCAAAGGTCGCCGGTCATGGTGGCCAGCCCGCCGAGGAAGCCGATCACGGCGGCCACGGGCCAGGTCAGGTCCATGTCGGGCAGGCGCGGCAGGGCCTCGGCCAGCAGGTCGACGCCGATCGCCGCCAGGGCCGCGGCCAGCAGGCCGCCGAAGAAGCCCGACCAGGTCTTGTTGGGCGAGAACCGGGGCCACAGCTTGGGGCCCTTGAAGATGCTGCCGGTGACGTAGGCGAAGATGTCGGCGAACCAGGTCACCGCGAACAGCAGCAGCGTCCATGACAGGCCAGCCGGGCTGAGGCGCAGCCACAGCAGCGTGATGCAGGCCGGCGCGATATAGATGACGCCATAGGCCGCGTCGGCCCGGCGCTCCACCGCGCCGCGGGCCAGCAGGGCCGCAGCGAACGCGCCGGCGGCCGCCAGGGGCCAGGTGAGGATGTAGTGGCCGCGGAACGCCGCGACGAGCGAGATCAACACCGCCACGCCGACGGCGACGGCGACGCCGACCGGGGCCTTGGGCGCGCTCATCATGCCCCACTCGCGCGCCAGGAGCGCGGTGCATACGGCCAGAAGCAGCAGGAACCACACGCCGCCGAACCAGACGGCGGCCACGACCGTGGGCACGAGCACCGTGGCCGAAGCCACGCGCGTCCCAAGATTGCTCCAGTTGAAGCGCTTAGCCGGCGACGGCGACGTCATCGGCCGCAATGCCTCCATAGCGCCGGTCACGGCTACGATATTCCGCGACGGCGGCGGCCAGGTGCTCGGGGCCGTAGTCGGGCCACAGCACGTCCTGGAACACCAGTTCGGCGTAGGCGCATTCCCAAAGCAGGAAGTTCGAGATCCGGTGCTCGCCGCTGGTGCGCACGATCAGGTCCGGGGCCGGCGCGGCCGAGGTCGAAAGGAACGAGCCGAACGTCGCCTCGTCCAGGTCGGCCGCCCTAGCCTCGCCCCGCTCCACACGCTCGGCGAACCGGCGCGCGGCGTCGGCGATATCGGCCTGGCCGCCATAGTTGAAGGCCACCTGCAGCAGGAAGCTGTCATTATGGGCGGTGCGGCGCTCGGCGCGCTCGATCACTTCCAGCACGTCGGGCGACAGGCCCGTGCGCCGGCCGATGATCCGCACGCGGACGCCTTCACGGCTGAGCCGATCGAGGTCCGATTCGACATAGGCCTTGAGCAGGCCCATCAGCTCGGAGACTTCCTGCGCCGGACGACGCCAGTTTTCGGTCGAGAAGCCGAACACCGTCAGCACGCCGACTCCGGCCGCGGGCGCGCCCTCGACCGTGCGCTTGAGCGCATTGACGCCGGCCCGGTGGCCCAGCGCGCGCGGCATGCCGCGACGCTTGGCCCACCGGCCGTTGCCGTCCATGATGATGGCCGCATGCAGTCCCGCGCCGGCCTCGCCCCCGGGGCGCGCGGTCTTGGTCTGCAGGCCGGTCTTCGGCGACATGCGCTCTTAGCCTTCCCTTCTCATCCCCCAGGAGCCCGCTAGTCGGGCCTGACCAGAGAGGACGATCAGACCTGCATGATCTCTTGTTCCTTGGTTTTCAAGGCCTCGTCGATGCGCTTGATGGCTTCGTCGGTCAGCTTCTGGACCTCGGCTTCCATCTTCTTGCGCTCATCCTCGTTGACCGCGTTGTCCTTCTCGGCCTTCTTCAGGTCGTCGTTGGCGTCGCGACGAATGTTGCGCACGGCGATCTTCTGCTGCTCGGCGTACTTGCCGGCGATCTTCGAGAGGTCCTTGCGGCGCTCCTCGGTCAGCGGCGGGATCGGGATACGCAGGTTCTGGCCTTCGACGACCGGGTTCAGGCCCAGGCCCGAGGCGCGGATGGCCTTCTCGACCGAGACGACGACGCCGCGGTCCCAGACGCTGACGTTGATCTGGCGCGGCTCGGGCACGCTGACCGAAGCCACGGCGTTCAGCGGCGTGCTCGAACCGTAGGCTTCGACCATCACCTGGTCGAGCAGGCTGGCCGAGGCGCGGCCGGTGCGCAGGGAGCCGAACTCGTCCTTCAGGGCGAGCACGGCCTTGTCCATGCGGTCTTTGTAGCGGGAAAGGACGGGCTTTTCGGCGGCGGCCATGGCGTGGGCTCTCTTCGCTTTATGAAATCAGGCGTTCGCGACGACGGTGTGCGTGCCTTCGCCACGCAGCACGCTGAGCAGGTTGCCCCGCCCCTTGATCGAAAACACCACGATCGGGATGTTGCTGTCGCGCATGAGCGCGACCGCCGAGGCGTCCATGACGCGCAGGTCCTTGGCCAGCACGTCCATGTAGGTCAGGCGGTCGTAGCGCTGGGCGGTCGGATCCTTCTTGGGATCGGCGGTGTAGACGCCGTCGACGCTGGTGCCCTTGAACAGGGCGTCGCACTGCATCTCGGCGGCGCGCAGGGCGGCGGCGGTGTCGGTGGTGAAGAACGGGTTGCCGGTGCCGGCGGCGAAGATCACCACGCGGCCCTTCTCGAGATGGCGCTGGGCGCGGCGGCGGATATAGGGCTCGCAGACGGTGGCCATCGGAATGGCCGACTGCACGCGGGTCTCGACGCCGATGCGCTCGAGAGCGTCCTGCATGGCCAGGGCGTTCATCACCGTGGCCAACATGCCCATGTAGTCGGCGCTGGAGCGCTCCATGCCCTTGGCCGCGCCGGCCATGCCGCGGAAGATGTTGCCGCCGCCGATCACCAGGCACAGCTCGACGCCGGACTTGACGATCTCGGCGATGTCCAGGGCGACGGACTGAACGGTGTTGGTGTCGATCCCGTAGGGCGTGTCGCCCATCAGCACTTCGCCGGAAACCTTGAGCAGAAGGCGACGATAGGGCTTGGCGGGGATGGGATCAGACATGAACCGGGCTCTTCCTGAGTCGTCGGCACGCACCATAGTGCGCGTTACACAAAAGTGGGATCGGTTTTGCGCCATGGCGGCGCGACGCCGTACAAGCGCAAAAAAAGGGCGCGGCGCGCGTTCGATCCGCGCCGCGCCCTTCCTTTATCGACCTTGAAAGCGGCGAGCCCAGGGCCCGCCGCCTTCATTGTCTTGATCAGCCTTAGGCCTGACCGGTCATCGAGGCGACTTCGGCGGCGAAGTCGTCCTGCTTCTTTTCCACGCCTTCGCCGAGGGCGAGACGGGTGAAGCCCTTCACGGTGATTGGCGCGCCGAGGGTCTTGCCGGCTTCGGCCACCAGTTGCTCGACGGTCTGGTCCGGGTTCATGACGAAGGCTTGCTTCAGCAGCACGACTTCTTCCAGGAACTTGCGGATGCGGCCTTCGATCATCTTCTCGATGACCGAAGCCGGCTTGCCCGACTCCAGAGCCTGCTCGGTGAACACGGCCTTCTCACGCTCGATGGCGGCCGGGTCCAGATCTTCCGGCGACAGCGACAGCGGAGCGGTCGCGGCCACGTGCATGGCGATCTTGCGGCCCAGTTCGCGCAGGGCGGCCTTGTCGCCAGCGGTCGACTCGAGGGCGACCAGCACGCCGATGCGGCCGAGGTCCGGCGCGGTGGCGTTGTGGACGTACGAGGCGACGACGCCGTTCTCGACGCTGTGCTTGGCGGCGCGACGGACCATCATGTTCTCGCCGATCGTGGCGATCAGGTTGGTCAGGTGGTCCTGAACGGTCTCGCCGCCGGCCAGCTTGGCGCTGGTGATGGCGTCGATCGAACCGTCGGTGCCCAGGGCGGCGCCGGCGATCTGACGAGCGGCGACCTGGAACAGGTCGTTGCGCGACACGAAGTCGGTTTCGGCGTTCACTTCGACGGCGGTGGCGGTTTCACCCGCGCCGCTTTCCGACACGGCGATGGCCACCAGGCCTTCGGCGGCGGCGCGATCGGCCTTCTTGGCGGCCTTGGACAGGCCCTTGGCGCGCAGCCAGTCGATGGAGGCCTCGATGTCGCCGTTGTTCTCGGCCAGGGCCTTCTTGCAGTCCATCATGCCGACGCCGGACTTTTCGCGCAGTTCCTTGACCAGCGCAGCCGTGATCTCAGCCATGGAAAATCTCCAGATTCAAACGTTTAGCGACCGGGCTTGATAGCCCGGTCGCGTGTCGGTAGCGCGACGGCCGCCGCTCCCCGGAGGGAGGCCGGCGGCCGAAGAAAAATCAGCCGGCGGCCGATTCGTCGGCGGCCGGAGCAGCAACTTCCTCGGCGGCGGCTTCGGGAGCGGCTTCCGGGGTCAGTTCGCGGGCCAGAGCCGGCTCGATCGGAGCGACCGAAGCGCCCAGGTCCACGCCCGAAGCGGCTTGACCAGCGGCCAGGCCGTCCAGGACGGCGTCGGCGATCAGGTCGCAGTACAGCTGCAGGGCGCGGGCGGCGTCGTCGTTACCCGGGATCGGGTAGGTGATGCCGTCCGGATCGCAGTTGGTGTCGAGGATGGCGACGACCGGGATGTTCAGCTTGCGGGCCTCAAGGATCGCGATCGCTTCCTTGTTGGTGTCGATCACGAACATGATGTCGGGGATGCCGCCCATGTCCTTGATGCCGCCCAGCGACAGTTCCAGCTTGTCGCGCTCGCGGGTCAGCTGCAGCAGTTCCTTCTTGGAACGGCCGGCGCCTTCGCCGCCCATGATGCCTTCCAGCTCGCGCAGACGAGCGATCGAGCCCGAGACGGTGCGCCAGTTCGTCAGGGTGCCGCCGAGCCAGCGGTGATTCACGTAGTACTGGGCGCAGCGCTTGGCGGCCGTGGCGACCGGATCCGAAGCCTGGCGCTTGGTGCCGACGAACAGCACGCGGCCGCCGGCGGCGGCGACTTCACGGACCTTCACCAGCGCTTGGTGCAGCAGCGGGATGGTCTGCGACAGGTCGATGATGTGGATGTTCGAGCGCGAACCGAAGATGTAGCGGTCCATCTTCGGGTTCCAGCGGTGCGTCTGGTGACCGAAGTGGGCGCCGGCTTCCAGGAGCTGACGCATGGAGAATTCGGGAAGAGCCATCGGGCCTTTATCCTTTTTCCGGTTGAACCTCCGTGGACACCCCCGCTCCAGACCATTCTGGAGGCGGGACCGGAACGGCGACGACGGGATGTCTCCCCGACGCTGCCGAACGTCCACGTGTGGAATGGCGCGCAGATAGTCGTGAAACGCGGAGAATGCAAGCCTTTCCCGACGCGGACGGCTCGCCGGGGCCGTTCTTCCCGAACATTCGCGGTCAGGCGCACGTCCCGGCCTTGCGGGACGCCCCGGCCGCCTGGAGCGGATCGACATTGAGGAGTCCAGATCGCTTCGCATCGAGTTTCCCCGCCTTCGTGTTGTGTCCCGAGAGCTTGGCGAGGAGTTCGGCGGGAGCCTTGTGATCGAGGCATAGCAATCGGGTCTGATTGTAGAGCTCGACGAAGTTGAAGAGGAAGGCGTCGCGC
>NZ_PJRS01000039.1 GCF_002858925.1 Caulobacter zeae | reverse complement strand
TCGCCTGGATGTAGGCACGCACCTTCGGCGTCGTCGTCGCATTGCCATGCAGCTTCACGAGCATCGCTGTTCCTCCAGCCAGGCCAAACCGGAGGCTACACCCAAACCATCTCGCCAAGCTCTCGGGACACAACACCTTCGCGGGGAATTACGGAGTTGGGAGCGGCCGTCAGGTACATATTGATCCACGCCCAACACGCCGCCGAGCGCGCATAACGGCGTTCTCTTGCCGTGATTGTGCGACAGGCATAGCGTCCTTCCCGCGAACCATAACGGGGAGGGACCGCCATGCAGAAGCGGCTCGTAGCGTGTTTGCTCAGCGTACCTATGTTGGTCATGGCCGCCGTTCCGACGGCCGCCGAGACCTGGAAACCGGCCCCCGGCGAGGCCAAGACCTTCTATGACGCCGATTTCCTGAGGGTGGACGAGAAGTCCGGCCTGGTGGTGCTGCGCATCGCCGAAGGCAAGGGCGGCGGGCCGTACAAGGCCTGGCCGGCCGGCAAGGGCCCGATCATGCTGTTCGCCCTCGACTGCGCCGCCGACAAGTGGATGGACCTCGGCATGGACTTCGCCGGCGACAAGGGCCTGCCCAAGAACTGGCGGCAGGAAGCCAAGGTCGACGACATCTCCGGCGCGGCGGGCAAGGCCGGCAAGCTGGCCTGCGAGACCAAGGACAGCCTGGTGAAGGTTCCGTTGCCCTAAGCGTGGCGAGACCCCCTCCGGTCCTTCGGGCCAGCTCGTCCAGAGGGGGATCTTGGCGCCTCAGATGCTCCCCCTCTGGGGAGCTGTCGCGAAGCGCCCGAGGGGTCTTCTAAGGTGCGACCCGCGCCAGCTTGTCGGGGTTGCGCATGGTGTAGACGGCGGCGATGCGGCCCTCGACGATATCCAGGCCCCAGGTCTGGAACACCACGCCTGCGTGCGACAGCACCACGCCGGGCTGGCCGTTGATGCGCGCCAGGCGCACGCTCGTGTCGCCGGGGTGGGGCCACTTGCGGGCGATGCCTTCCAGCAGGCGCACGGCGTTCTCGAGGCCGAACACCGGGTTCATCGTCGCCGAGGCCTTGCCGCCGCCGTCGGCGTGCATGACCACGTCTTGCGCCAGGAGGCCTCGCAGCGTCGCGGCGTCGCCGCTCATCGCCGCGGCGATGAAGGCCTGCGTCAGGCGGCGCTCCTCGTCGGCGCTGGGCTTGTAGCGCGGCTTGCCGGCCTTGACGTGGTCGCGGGCCCGGGCGGCCAGCTGGCGCACGGCGGCCTCGGATCGGTCCAGGGTGGCGGCGATCTCGGAAAAGGGCGTGTCGAACACGTCGTGCAGCAGGAAGGCGGCGCGTTCCAGCGGGGTCAGGCGCTCCAGCGCCAGCAGGAAGGCCACGGTCAGGTTCTCGCCCAGGCCGAAGGTCTCGTCGACATCGACCACCGGCTCGGGCAGCCATTCGCCCACATAGAGCTCGCGGCGGGCGCGAGCCGACTTCAGCCGGTCCAGGCACAGGCGCGAGACCACGCGGTTGAGAAAGGCGCTCGGGTTGTCGACGCTGGCCTCGTCGACCTCGCGCCAGCGCAGCCAGGCGTCCTGCACCACGTCCTCGGCCTCGGCCCGCGAGCCGAGCATGCGATAGGCCAGGCCGGTCATAGCGTGGCGGCGGCTTTCGAAGATCATGTCGGCGGTAGTCATCGGCGTATCCCCAGGTGCTCGCCGACAGGACGAGGCCAGGGCGCCAGACGTGACACGGCCGCGAAGTTTTTTCCCGACAATTCCACGCCGCCGGGAGGAGGGGCCCAGCGGCGTGGCGGGGGAGGCCCTATTCGGCCGCGTTGGCGGCGGCAGAGCGCAGGGCGGCGTAGTCGGCGCGCGCCTGGCCCAGGGTCTCGGTCACGCACGAGGCGTAGTTGGGGTGGCGGCTGCTCTTCAGCGCCTTGACGCACACCTGGCGGGCGGCGCGGGTCAACTCGTCGCTGACGACGGCCGAGGGCTTGCCGGTCACCGAGACGCGTTGCGAGGCGCCGCTCAGCAGGGTTTCGGCGGCGACCGGTTGAGCCGCGGCCAGCAGGGCGAAGGCGGCGGCGGTGATCAGGGGGAGCTTGGTCATAGGGTCGTTCCTTGTTTGCGCTATGGGGAGTTTGCGCGTGGCGCGACCCCTCGCTTTGCGCTGGATCAACCGCCGCCCTTAAAATTGACCGATCGGTCCCCTTTTTCAAGGGGGAGGTCGAAACCGCGACAATCTGCCCCGCCTTGCCTTCCGGCGGCGTCGCGTCTAGGTTCCGCGCCCGCTCTTTCCCACTGCCATCGTCCGTCTCCCGCCGCCGCGCGTCTGCGCGCCGGTGCAGGGAATTCCATAGGATATCCGCCCGTGCCCACGCCTTCCGCCCTTCTCAACGTGATGATCGACGCCGCGCGCAAGGCCGCCCGGGGTCTGGCCCGTGACTTCGGCGAAGTCACCGAGCTGCAGGTTTCCAAGAAGGGCGCGGGCGACTTCGTGACCAACGCCGACCTCAAGGCCGAGCAGACCCTGTTCGAGATCCTCAGCAAGGCGCGTCCGGGCTACAGCTTCCTCGGCGAGGAACGCGGCATGGTCGAGGGCACCGACAAGACCCACACCTGGATCGTCGACCCGCTGGACGGCACCACCAACTTCATGCACGCCATCCCGCACTTCGCGGTCAACATCGCCCTCCAGCGTGAGGGCGAGGTCGTCGCCGGCGTCACCTACAACCCGATCACCCACGACCTGTTCTGGGTCGAGAAGGGCCGTGGCGCGTTCCTAGGCGCCGAGAAGCGCCTGCGCGTCGCCGCCCGCAAGCACCTGGACGAGTCGGTTCTGGCCACCGGCGTGCCGTTCGTCGGCAAGCCCGGCCACGGCCAGTTCCTGAAGGAACTGCACCAGGTCAGCCAGAAGGTCGCCGGCGTTCGTCGCTTCGGCGCCGCCTCGCTCGACCTGGCCTGGGTGGCCGCGGGCCGCTTCGACGCCTATTGGGAACGCAACCTGAAGCCCTGGGACGTCGCCGCCGGCGTGCTGATGGTTCAGGAGTCGGGCGGCAAGGTCACCACCATCGAAGAGCACGGCGACCCGGTGCAGGGCGCCTCGATCCTGGCCTCGAACCCCGAGCTGCACCCGCAGGTTCTGAAGGCCCTGCAAGCGGCCGGCTGAGGCGCGTCGCCAGACTGGCTTGGAAGGGGCTCCGGAATTTCCGGGGCCCTTTTTCATTTGCGGGTGAGCTTTTCTTCTCCGCCTCCCTCGCCCGCTTGGCGAGGGCCGTCCTGCCTGGGTCTGAGCGGCGGGAACATGGATCCTGAGCACAAGGTCCAAGAAGGCAAGATGGCGGCGCCAAACCGCCATCGGCCCCTCGCCAAACCGTCACACCCGCGCGCTAATCAGCGCCCATGACCCTACTGACCCGCCGCGCCATGACGACCGCCGCCCTTGCCGGCACCATGGGCGCCAGCATGATCCCGACCATGGTCCGCGCCGGGGTGCGCAAGCCGATCGTCATCGCCCATCGCGGGGCGTCGGGTGAGCGTCCCGAGCACACGCTGCTGGCCTATGGCCTGGCCGTGGACCAGGGCTGCGACTTCATCGAGCCCGACCTCGTCGTCACCAAGGACGGCCACCTGGTGGTGCGCCACGAGAACGAGATCGGCGGCACGACCGACGTGGCCGCCCGGCCCGAGTTCGCCGCTCGCAAGGCGACCAAGGCCATCGACGGCGAAAGCCTGACGGGCTGGTTCACCGAGGACTTCACCCTGGCCGAGATCAAGAGCCTGCGGGCCCGCGAGCGGCTGCCGCAGTTGCGTCCAGCCAGCGCCGCCTTCGACGGCCAGACCGGCGTGCTCACCTTCGACGAGGTGGTCGCCTTCGCCCGCGCCGAGAGCAAGCGCGTGGGCCGCACGATCGGCGTCTATCCGGAGATGAAGCACCCGGCCTATTTCGCTTCGATCGGCCTGCCCATCGAGGGGCGGATGATCGAGGCGCTGAAGCGCAACGACCTCAACTCCAAGACCGCGCCGGTGTTCGTGCAGTGCTTCGAGGTCGGACCGCTGAAGACCCTGCGCCTGAAGACGCCCGCGCGCCTCGTTTTGCTGGTGGCGGGCGAGGGCGGTCCGGCCGACCTGCCGGGCGTCAAGTACGCTGACCTGGTCACGCCGGAGGGCCTGAAGG
The DNA here is from genome assembly GCF_002858925.1 of Caulobacter zeae. Lineage (GTDB taxonomy): Bacteria > Pseudomonadota > Alphaproteobacteria > Caulobacterales > Caulobacteraceae > Caulobacter > Caulobacter zeae. The sequence goes on along the minus strand of NZ_PJRS01000039.1, from coordinate 94,619 downwards.
GCGTGGCGGCCTATGCCGACGGCCTGGGCCCTGAGAAGACGATGATCGTCCCGCAGGACAAGCAGACCCTGCTGCCGACGACCTTGCTGGTGAAGGACGCCCATGCCGCGGGTCTCCTGGTGCATCCCTGGACGGTGCGGGCCGAGAACTACTTCCTGCCGACCAGCCTGCGGCGGGGTAATGCCAGCGCCGCCGACTACCTGGCCCAGCGCGGGGATGTCACGGCGGTGCTGAAGGCGCTGTACGCCGCCGGGGTCGACGGGGTGTTCAGCGACTTCCCGGGTCTGGCGGTCGCCGCGCGCGGCTGATCATGGTTTGGGCGAGACGGGCGTTTCCTCAACGCCGTCCGCCGGAACGTCACACGCGGGCGTTGCAAGCGGCGCATGCTGGCCTCTCCAGACCGGGAGGCCCGCATGACCCAACCGTTCCAGCTTTCCCTGGCTCCGCGCCAACTGACCCAGACCATCAATCCGTGGTCGTGGAGCTTTGGCGATTTCTCGCTGTTCACCGTCAATCTGGGCCAGTCTCGCAGTCCCGAGGTCGAGGCGCGGGTGCTGGACGAGGTGGGCAGCTACGGCCGCCAGATCGGCCGCATCAGCGAGGCGCTGCTGGTCCTGGTCGACTGGGCGGAAAAGCAGCCTGACGGCCCGTCCAGCCCGGCCTTCCAGGCCCTGCGCGACCAGGTGGCCCATGTGGCCCTGATCAAGAAGGCGATCGAGGCCGAGAAGGCGGCCGGCTAGCCGGCCTTGCGCAGGGCCTGCAGGCGGAAGCCGCCGCGCGTACCGGCGATGAAGCACAGCAGGGCGACCGTGCTCAGCAGCAGACTGAAGGCGATCTGGAGCGGCACCACGAGGCCCATGACGGCCTTGCCGCCAGCCAGACCCAGGGCCGTGGTCAGCAGGCCATAGGCCGCGAACAGCAGCATCATCAGTGGGATCATCCGCGTCAGCCGCCGCCACTGGACGACGCCCAGCCAGACATAGACGAGCCCGATGGCGATGGTGAAGCCGATGGTGGCCCAGGCCATGGTCGGTCCCATGGTCGCCAGCACCGCCTGGGTGACGGCCGGGTCCCGGCCGGCGCTGTCGGCCAGGGCCGCCTCGCGCATCTTGGCCAGGTAGGTGTCGAACCGGAAGAAGATCATGGCCGCGCCGATGACGCTGCCGACGGCGGTCAGCCAGGCCCCGACCGCCCCGGCGCGGGCCGCGCGCGCGGCGGTCTCCTCGTCCGGCAGCTTCGCGAACGGGTTCAGGACGGCCAACTTGTCGATCACGATACGCACCCCCAGGACGAAGGGCGCGAGCATTCGCCGCCCGCGCGCGCTTCGTCAACCGAGGCAGGCGTGATCAGGCCGCCTCGACGCCGAACTGCAGGCGGGCCAAGCGCGCATACAGGCCGCCCTTGGCCACCAGGTCGGCGTGCTTGCCTTCCTCGACCACGCGGCCTTCCTCCATGACCACGATGCGGTCGGCCTGCAGCACGGTGGCCAGGCGGTGGGCGATGACCAGGGTGGTGCGGCCGCTCATGGCCGCGTCCAGGGCCTGCTGCACCAGTCGCTCGTTCTCGGCGTCCAGCGCGCTGGTGGCCTCGTCGAGCAGCAGGATGGGGGCCTGGCGCACCAGGGCGCGGGCGATGGCCAGGCGCTGGCGCTGGCCGCCCGACAGGGTCTTGGCGCGCTCGCCGACGGGCGTGTCGAAGCCCTGGGGCAGGGCGGAGATGAAGCCGGTGGCCTGGGCCGCGTCGGCGGCGGCGCGGGCCTCGTCCTCGGTGGCGTCGGCGCGGCCGAAGCGGATGTTGTCCATGGCCGAGCCCGAGAACAACGGCGAGTCCTGGGCGACCAGGGCCATGGTCCCGCGCACCTCGGCGGGCGTCGCCTCGCGCAGGTCGACGCCGTCCAGGCGGATCGCGCCGCCCTGCGGGTCGTAGAAGCGCAGCAAGAGGCGCAGCACGGTGCTCTTGCCCGCGCCCGAGGGGCCGACAAGGGCGACCGTCTCGCCCGGCTTCACGGTCAGGGTAAAGCCGTTGAGGGCCGGCAGGTCCGGGCGGCCCGGATAGGCGAAGGCCACGTCGCTGAAGGCGATCTCGCCGCGCACGGGCGAGGGCAGGGCCTTGGGCGCCTGCGGCGGGGCGATGCCGGGCTTGGCGTTCAACAGCTCGGCGATGCGGTCCATGGCCCCGGAGGCTTTCTGGACATCGCCCCACACCTCGCCAAGGGCGCCGACCGAGCCGGCGGCCATGATCGCCAAGAGGGCGAACTGGGCCAGAGTGCCTGGCGTCATCTCGCCCTTCAGGACGAGCTGGGCGCCGAACCACAGCAGGAGGGTCACGCCGCCGAAGGCCAGGGTGATGACCACCGAGGTCATCATGGCCCGCGCGCGGATGCGGCGCACCGAGGCGTCGAAGGCGGTCTCGACGGCCGAGCCGAACCGGCGGTCGGCCTCGCGCTCGCGCACGAAGGCCTGGACGGTGTCGAGCGCGTCCAGGCTCTCGCCGGCATAGCCTACGGCGTCGGCGAAGCGGTCCTGCGCCGTCGCGGAGAGTTTGCGGACGTTGCGGCCCATCAGGAACATCGGCACCAGCACAACCGGCACCATCAGCACGATGAAGCCCGCCAGCTTGGGGCTGACCACGGCCATGTAGCCCAGGCCCCCGACCAGGCTGAGGGTGTTGCGGATGGCGATCGAGGCCGAGGCGCCGACCAGCTGGTCGATCAGGGTGACGTCGGTGGTCATGCGCGACAGCACTTCGCCGGTGCGAGTCTTGAGGAAGTAGGCCGGGTCCAGCGACAGCACGTGGCCATAGAGCGCGCGGCGCAGGTCGGCCACGACCCGCTCGCCCAGGCGCGTGACGAAGAAGAAGCGCGCGGCCGTGGCCACGGCCAGCACCAGGGCGACGCCGCCCAGCAGCAGGAAGGCGCTGTTGACCGAACCGTGCGAGCCCTTGGCGAATCCCTTGTCGATCACCTCCTTGAAGGCGGCGGTCAGGCCCAGGGTGGCGCTGGTCGAGAACAGCAGGAAGAACCCCGCCGCCAGGGCGTCGCCGATGTGGCGGCGAACGAACGGCAGGAGGTGGGCGAGGGGCCGGATGTCCTTGCGGCGCGGGCGGCGGGCGGCCGCCTCGCTCAGGCTCTGGGCCAGTTCGGCGCCGGCGCCGGGGCGGCCATCGGCCGAAATCTCGCCGCCGTTAACGTCGGTCATCAACTGGGTCCTTGCCAAAATCGCGCGGGTTCTTTATAGCCGCGCGTCTTCGAGGGCCACCCCGCTGGTGGTGCTCACCCACATTTCACGCCGCGCTCTAGTCGGTTGGACCGTCCGATGAAACAGAACATTCACCCCGACTACCACTTCATCACCGTCACCCTCACCGACGGCTCGAGCTACCAAACCCGCTCGACCTACGGCAAGGAAGGCGCGAACCTGGCGCTCGACATCGACCCGCGCACCCACCCGGCGTGGACGGGCGGCAACGCCCAGCTGATGGACCGTGGCGGCCGCGTCTCGCGCTTCAACGCCAAGTTCGCTGGTTTCACCGCGAAGAAGGCCTAAAGCCTCCAAGTCTCGCCGTAAGGGCGACGAAAAGCCGGCTCCGCGTTCGCGGGCCGGCTTTTTCTGTATCTGGGCTCTGGTTTGGTGATGTGGTCCTCGCCCTTCGACAGGCTCAGGGTGAGGACCGGTAGAGGCCGTGCGGTAGAAAACCTCATCCTGAGCTTGTCGAAGGACGAGGTTTTCGGTTCCAGGCTCAGCGCCAGGCGGTGGTAGTTTCGGCTTCCGGCTTGAAGTCGAACTCGCCATCGGTCGAGGCCGACAGGTCGCGCCAGGCGTCCAGCTCGCCTTGCAGGCTGTCGATCTTGGCCTGCACCATGGCCAGGGCGTCCGTGCCGGCGCACCAGCGGACGGGCGGCCGTTCGGCGTTGGCCAGGGTCACCAGGGCCTGGCCCAGGCGCAGGGGATCGCCGGCCTGGTTGCGGCTGCGGGCGTCGTAGAAGGCCTTCAGGTCGGCGGCGACCTGGGCGTAGTCGTCGATGGCGTGCGAGGCGTGGCGCACCGAGGTCGGCTCCAGGAAGTCGGTGCGGAAGAAGCCGGGCTCGACCACCGTGACGTGGATCCCGAAGCGGCGGACCTCGCCGGCCAGGGATTCGGAGAAGCCCTCCACAGCGAACTTCGAGGCGCAGTACAGCGTGCCGCTCTCGCCGCCGACGATGCCGCCCACCGACGAGACGTTGAAGATCCGGCCCGAGCGCTGGGCGCGCATGGCCGGAAGCACGGCGCGGGTGACGTGCATCAGGCCAAAGACGTTGGTGTCGTACTGTGCCTGGGCGTCGGCCGCGGTCGACTCCTCGAACACCGACAGGTGGCCGTAGCCGGCGTTGTTGACCAGCACGTCGATACGGCCAAAGCGCGCCAGGGCCGCGTCGACGGCGGCTTGCACCTGGTCGGGGCGGGTCACGTCGAGGGCCAGGGACAGCAGGTTGTCGGCGTCGGGGCCGAGGGTCTCGACCAAGCCCTGGCGGTTGCGGGCGGTGGCCACGACGCGGTCGCCGGCGGCCAGGACGGCGTGGACGATGTCGGCGCCGAGACCGCGCGAGGCGCCGGTGACGAACCAGGTGCGGGGGGCGGTGGAAGTCATGGGGAAGCTCCTTCTGAGGAGCTTGCAGGATGAGCCGAGACCGGGTGGAGGCCGTAGACGGATGCCGCCAGCCTCTTGCACGATCCTGCCATAGGGATGATCGTCATTGCTCGGGAAGGCCTTCAGCGGTTGAATGTCGCCATGAGCAAGTTGCCCGAACTCGTCGCCCTGGTGCGCAGCCATCTGGGAACGGCCTCGACGGACGGCGTCGGTCCGCTGGTCCCGCCGGGCCTGCACCTGATCGCCAGCACGACCGTCACCGAGGCCCAGCAGCTGGTCTATGAGCCGATGCTGTGCCTGATCCTCGACGGGTCCAAGACCACGACCCTGGGGGCCGAGAGCTATCCCTATCGCGCCGGCGAATATCTGGTGGTGTCGGCCGATCTGCCGGTCAGCGGGCGAGTGATCGCCGCGCCCTACCTGGCTGTGGGGATCCCGCTGGACCCCGCCATGATCGCCGACCTGCTGGTCGAGGCCGGGGAGGTCGTGCCCGAGATCACGCCGACCCGGGCCCTGGCGATCAGCCGGATGGACGATGAGCTGATCGAGACGGTGATGCGGCTGGTGCGCCTGCTGGACCGTCCGCGCGAGGCGGCGGTGCTGGGGCCGATGGTCCGGCGCGAGCTGATGTGGCGCCTGCTGAACGGCGAGCGGGGCGGCATGATGCGCCAGATCGCCTCGTCGGGCGGCCGGCCGGACCAGGTGCGCCGGGCCATCCGCTGGCTGCGCGCGCACTATGCCGAGCCGATGCGCATCGAGGAACTGGCGCGGGTGGCGGGCATGAGCGAGACCTCGCTGCACCGGCACTTCAAGGCGGTGACCGCCATGAGCCCGTTGCAATACCAGAAGCAGATCCGCCTGCAGGAGGCGCGCAACCTGCTGATGGTGCAGGGCCGCGACGTGGCGGGCGTGGGCTTCGCCGTGGGCTACGACAGCCCCTCGCAGTTCAGCCGGGAGTACGCGCGCCTCTACGGCCGCCCGCCGGGCCGCGACATGGTGCGACTGCGGGCCGATCCGTCTCTGAGTGTGGCGGTGTAGGGGGCATGCAATTGGTCGGACTAATAAGGTTTTTCTATCTGAAGTCCGACTTCTGAGCTCCCGATATAGCCTGGCGGATCAACTCTACCTGCTCGCCCAAAGACGTCATCAGGTTGATGGCGCAGCTTTGCACACGCTGTTTTCCGCAGACGCCTACGCCTCCGCTCAAATAGCTATCGAGAGTTCTCTCATCGCCTTTGATGAGGAATGTGTAATTGTAGATCGTTTGGTTGCCGCCATCGTCGGGATCCATCGTAACGATAGAGACCTTCAGAATCGCGTCGTTGCTCAGAGTGAAGCTGCCCGAGCGCCCAATTTGATCGCGAAAGTGAAAGGCAAGTTGCCGTCCAACAGAATCATTAGCCGTCGCGGAAAAAGCTACTGGCAGCTTTTCCTCTGCAATTGCGTTTGCATGACAACTCACAGCGAGCGCTAGCGTTAGGGCCGCTATTGGATAACGACGCATCATACCATCGCTCCAGAAGGTGTCATGTAGGGGAACTTTATCCCCCATGCTGGAGCTTGGCCACGTCTAGCTGTTGTGGCGATAGAGCGCACTGCCCCTCAGGCCGCGCCTCAGCGCGGCGGGGCGAAGCGGATGACGTTTTCGCCCAGGAAGGGCTCTTCGGAGGCTTCCGGGGCCGGCGCGAACAGCGGCTCCATGGCGTCGGCGGTGGCCGTGGGGCTTTCGGGCTTCTCAGGGGGCTTGGGGGCTGCCAGCAGGATGGGCATGCGCACCGAGACGCTGGTGCCCGCGCCCAGGCGGCTTTCGACATGCATCTCGCCGCCATGCAGCTGGGCGAAGGCGCGAACCAGCGACAAGCCAAGGCCGGTGCCCCTGGCGCGCTGGTCGACGCCGCCGGCCTGCTCGTAGGGGCGGCCCAGGCGTTCGAGGTCCTCGGGGCTGATGCCGACGCCGGTGTCGGCCACCACGATCTCCAGCATGCCGTCGTGGCCGTCGGCCGTGACCGTCACCTGACCGCCGCGGGGGGTGAACTTCAGGGCGTTGGACACCAGGTTCAGCACGATCTGCTTGAGGGCGCGGCGGTCGGCGTCGACGTCCAGCTCGCCCGGCGGCAGCACGCCGCGCAGCTGCACGCCCACGCTGTCGGCCTGCACGCGCAGCAGGCGCATGGCGGCGTTGACGGCCTCGCGGGCGTCGAACTCTCCGCGCGACAGCTCGAAGCGCTCGGCCTCGATCTTCGACATGTCGAGCACGTCGTTGATCAGGTCCAGCAGGTGGCGGCCGCTTTCGTGGATCAGTTCGGCATATTCGCCGTAGCGGTCGGTCAGGGGGCCGAACATGCGGGCGCGCATGATGTCGGAGAAGCCCATGATGGCGTTCAGCGGCGTGCGCAGCTCGTGGCTCATATTGGCCAGGAAGCGGGCGCGGCCGGCGGCCAGCTGCTCGGCGTCGGCGCGGGCCTGGTCCAGCTGCTGCACGTGGCGGGTCTCGGCGGTGACGTCGCGCAGCACGCCGACCAGCATGCCGGGGCCGACCCGGCGCAGGGTCAGCGACAGGGTCTTCTCCGGGGCCTCGGCGGCCGGGAAGGTCAGGGTCGCCTGGTGCTCGCGCAGGGCCTGGCCCAGGGCGAAGTCGACGCGGGCGCGCTCGCCGGCGACGGCGGCGTGCGACAGGCCGTCGATCATGATCCTGTCCAGCGCCGCGCCTTCTGGGGCGACGCCGCGCACGGTGCGCACACGCCCTTGCAGGGTGACGACGAAGGCCAGGAACGGCAGGCCGTCCAGCAGGGTGGACAGGGCCGTCAGCTCCGACAGGTTGCGCACGTCGCGCTCGCCGGCCCGGCGGTGGGTCAGCATCAGGCCGGCGGCGAGGCCAAGGCCGGTGGTGGCGACGGCCAGGAAGCCGAGGATGAAGGCGGTGGGACCCGTGGGCGGCGGCGGGGCCAGGCCCGACAGCTGGGTCAGGGCGGCCATGGCGCCGCCGATGAGGGCCAGGGCCGCGCCCTCGGCCAGGCGGCGCGGGGCGGCCAGGGTCGAGGCGGCGGCCACGGGCGCCAGGCACCAGGCGCTCATGGCGCCCGAGACGCCGCCGGTCAGGGCCGCGGCGATCGCGCCGCCGGCGGCCCAGCCGACCAGCAGCATCGATTGGGTGCGTTCGTCCTCGCTGTCGCCCAGCAGCAGGGCGGCGATGGCGGGCAGGGCGCCGGCCAGCAGGGCCGTCCAGATCGGCCAACCCGTCGAGCCCGGAGTGAAGGCCACCGCCCCGCCGGCCAGCAGGGCCGCGGCCAGCCAGCCCAGACGCCAGGCGCGCGCCGTCTCGCCCGCGCCGAGCGCGGGGCGAAAGGCGGCTTCATCCTGCCGCGGCTGCACCGGGTCGATGTCCAAGGGGACGGGTCCGCCTCAAAAGGTTCGTTATTGGTGAATCCTAACCCCGCTTCGGCCGATCCCCCAAGCGCGCACAATTGTGGGGCGACCGGCCGAGTCCAGCTTCTTGTGGACGGAAACGGTTTCGTAAGCGGGTTGGTTCAGGGTGGCACAGAATGCCTTTGCGGACAGAAGGTCCGGGAGTTTCATATGTCTCAGACGGCGTCCGCGGACGCTTCGTTTACAGCCGAAGAGCCCGCCGAAAGCGTGGCTGGGGCTGATTCGCGCGGTGCGCAGCGGGGCGCCGAAGGCCCCACCGCGACGTTTCGCCGCGCCGCCGCCCGCGCGCGCCGCAAGGCCGCCCTCGACGATCAAAAGCGTTCCTTCCTGCGCATGGTCAGCCACGAGCTGCGCACGCCCCTGAACGCCGTCATCGGTTTCTCGGAGATTCTGGCCAGCGAGCTCTACGGCCCGCTCGGCTCGCCGCAATACAAGGAGTACGCCAAGCTGGTGCACGAGAGCGGCCTGAAGCTGCTGAAACTCGTCAACCAGATCGTCGAGATCGCGCGCCTGGAAGGCCACGTCACCGACCTGGACGTCGCCGCCGAGCCGCTGGACGAGGCGGTCGAGGACGTGATGGCCCAGCTGCGGGCCGAGTGCGAGGCGCGGGGCGTGGTCCTCAGCGCGCCGGACCTGGTGGGCATGCCGGGCGTGCTGTCCGACCGCCGGGGCCTGCGCACCATCCTTTCCAACCTGATGCAGAACGCCGTCGCCCATTCGCCGCGGGACGGGGTGGTGACCATCGAGGCCGAGCGCGTGGCCGGGGGCGTGGTCGAGATCTCGATCCGCGACCAGGGCGAGGGCGTCGACGCCGCCGACCTGCCGCGGCTGCTGCGGCCCTTCGAGCAGGGCGGCGGAGCGTCTCTTACGCGGACGGGCGAGGGGGTGGGTCTTGGCCTGCCGATCGTCGACCTGCTGACCCGGGCGATGAACGGTTCGCTGCGCCTGAAGTCGGCGCCGGGGCAGGGGCTGACCGCGATCGTGAGCCTGCCCGGCGCCTGACGGCTTGCATCAGGGGCGCGGCCCGCCTAGATGCCGCGCCATGAGCACCAGCCCCATCGACGCCGCCCTCGACGAACTGGCCGACGAGTTCGAAATGCTCGGCGACTGGGAAGAGCGCTATCGCTACGTAATCGAGCTGGGCAAGGACCTCGAGCCGCTGACGGCCGAGGAGCACTCCGAAGAGAACAAGGTGCGCGGCTGCGCCAGCCAGGTGTGGCTGGTCACCGAGCCGCAGGGCGACGGAACCGTGCGCTTCCGCGGCGACAGCGACGCCCACATCGTCAGCGGGCTGATCGCCGTGGTGCTGCGGCTCTATTCGGGCGCCCAGGCCGGGGACATCGCCGCTTTCGACGCTTCGGCGGCCATGGCGCGCCTGGGGCTGTCGGAAGCGCTGTCGTCGCAGCGCTCCAACGGCCTCAAGTCGATGGTCGCCCGCATCCAGCGCGACGCGGCGGCGCTGGCGGCGTGAGGCTCAGCGCGTGAACCCTCTCCCTTCGACAGGCTCAGGGTGAGGGTTCATGTCAGGCCACGACGCATGAATTCGACCTCATCCTGAGCTTGTCGAAGGACGAGGTCGTCTCCTTGCGCCCTAGAAGAACCCGGCCCGATTGCCGATGAACACGATGGCCACGACGATCAGCAGAAGCTGGATCAGCCAGTTCACGGGCGAGGGGATCGGCGAGCGCTGGACGGCGTAGAGGGCCAGGCCAAGCAGCACGAGGGCGATGATGACGGTGATCAGGATGCTCATGGCCCGGTAACCCGCGTTGTGCGCGCTTGGTTCCGGCCGTGCTTGAGCAGACCCGTACGATCTTCTATGGCCCGCCCATGACCTCGACCTGGCGCATCGCCGCCCTCTACCGCTTCGCGACCTTCGACGACCCGGAGGCGATCCAGGCCGATCTGGCCAAGCTGTGCTGCGGGTTGAAGGTCAAGGGCACGCTGCTGCTGGCGCGAGAGGGGATCAACGGCACCATCGCCGGGACGCCGCAGGCGATCGACGCGGTCATCGCCCATATCCGCACTCTGCCGGGCTGCGAGGCGCTGGAATTGAAGTTCGCCGACGCCGACCATGCGCCGTTCCACCGGCTGAAGGTCAAGGTGAAGGCCGAGATCGTCACGCTGGGCGAGCCCGATCTGGATCCGGCCCACAATCACGGCGTCCACGTCGACCCGGCCGACTGGAACGCCCTGATCGCGCAGGACGACGTCATCGTCATCGACACCCGCAACGGCTACGAGGTCGATTGCGGCACGTTCGAGGGGGCGATCGATCCCAAGACCCCCAGCTTCGCCGACTTCCCCGCCTGGTTCGACGCCTTCCGCCAGACCTGGGACCCGGCCGCGCCGGCCCCGAAGGTGGCGATGTTCTGCACCGGCGGCATCCGCTGCGAGAAGTCGACGGCTCTGTTGAAGGCGCGCGGCGTCGAGGAGGTGTTCCACCTCAAGGGCGGGATCCTGAACTACCTGGAGAGCGTGCCGCAGGATGAGAGCCTGTGGCGCGGTGAGTGCTTCGTGTTCGACGAGCGGGTGGCCGTCGGCCATGGCCTGTCGCAGGGCACGCACGCCCTGTGCCGGGGCTGCCGGATGCCGGTGTCGGAAGCCGACCGGGCCTCGCCGCTGTATGTCGAGGGCGTGGCCTGCCCGCGCTGCCACGACAGTCGCAGCGACGACCAAAAGGCCCGCTACGCCGAGCGCCAGCGCCAGGCCGCGCGCGCCCTGGAACTGGGTATCGACCATGTGGGCGCAAGCCTGTCGCCGAAACCTCCACGCGAGGCCTGACGGATCGCCCTTGCCCGCACGGCGTTATCTCCGCGACCCCTTCACAAGGACATGGAGACAGACGCCATGGTCGCCTACGACCCCACGCTCAATCCCGGCCAGACCAACGGCGCCGGCCCGGCCCGCGCCCGCCAGAGCCTGATCGACACGCTGTCGGACAAGGTTTCGAACTTCCTGGACCATCAGTCCAAGCCCGCCGATCCGCAGGCTCCGATCGCCGACTACGCCGTCGGTTCGCCGGCGAAGAAGCCGCTGACCATCGCCGGCCGCGAAGTCCACATCGGCGGCCGCACCGTACCGCTGGCCGTCGCCGTGCTGGGCGGGGCGGTGCTGGCCGGCCTGCTGATCAACAAGCGCACACGCGGCGCGGCGATCACCGCGGCCGGCACGGCCTGGACCTTCCTGCAATCGAAGAAACCGTAAGGCTCCGCTTCGAACCTTTTCCGGAGAGGCCGCGTTGCTGCGGTCTCTCCATTCGAAGCTCAGGGAGCCCAAGCATGGCCCATACGAACGAAGACCATATCAAGCTCGTCAACGGCCTGGTCGAGATCACCATCGACAGCGCCGACGGCTACGAGGAAGCCGCCAAGGACGCCGAGAGCAGCCGCTTCAAGAGCCTGTTCCAGGCCCGCGCCCAGGAGCGTCGCGTCATCGTCTCGGACCTGCAGGCCGAGGTCCGCCGCCTGGGCGGCACGCCGGACGACGACGGCAGCATCCTGGCCGCCGCCCACCGGGTGTTCCTCAATGTCCGCGACGCCCTGACCAAGGGCGACGAGGCGGTGGTCAAGACCGTCGAGGACGGCGAGGACCACATCAAGGCCAAGTACGAAAAGGCCCTGGGCGACGTGGATATCCAGCCGGAGACCCGCCGCGCCATCGAAGGGGCCTACGCCAAGGTCAAGGCCGGCCACGACCAGATGCGCGACATCAAGCACGCCCAACAGGCGTCGTAGGTCGCTTCAGGACAGGCGGGAGGGTTCACGCCATCCCGTAATGCGCCGCAAGGCGCTGCAAGGCCGCCTTGAGGGCGGCCTTGCCCGTTCTGGGCTTCATGCCCAGGGCTACCTCGGTTCCTTGCAGAGACGTGCCGGTGAGGCAGATCAGGGTCAGGATCGGCATGGCCTCCGCCCCAACCGCCTCCATGGCCCTTCCCAGGCGCTGGCGGGCGGCGTGGGCGCGCTCCATCGGCTCCAGGCGCGAACCGCCGCCCGATCGCGGCGTCGGGTCCCAACGCATGGTCAGGCGGCCGACGATCCCGGAGGCATGGGCGTCGGCCGACAGCTTCTCGCCTGCGGCGTGCTCGGCCCGGGTGATGTGCTTGCGGTGCAGCAGCCAGTCCAGCGGGGCCTCGCCCAGATTGGCGCGGTGCGTCGTCGCGCGGCCGTCGGGCTCCACTACCGTCTTCTCGCCCTCTACGAAGCCGGGACGACCGGGCGGCGGAGAAGGAGCCTGCGACGACAGCCGCCAGCCGCCGTCGGTACGCGGAACCAGCCGAGCGAACAGCTTGCGGAAGGCGGCTTCGTCGATGACCAGCATCGGGCGGCGGCCGCGGGCGAAGCGTACGGCGTAGGCCAGGCCCCTGGCCTCGATCACCGAGCCGGCGCGGGCCAACAGGCGGGCGGCGCGGTCGGCCAGATGCTCGGCCTCCAGTTCGCCCTCGAGAATGCCGGCGGCGCTCATCGGCCCAGCCCCGCGCGCTGGAACTCGATGCCGGCCAGGTCGGGAATGGTCTCGGGCGCCTGGCGCACGCAGGCCTCCAGCGCGGTCATGCGGGCGTCGAACACCCGGTCCTCGCGCAGGTCCTCGATACGGTGGCAGGCGTGGGCGCAGGTGGTGCGATCGCGGCCGAAGGCGAAGGCCACGCGGGTCAGCGGCCAGTGGAAGATCACGTGCGCCAGGTAGATCGAGATCTGCCGTGCGCGGGCGGCCGACTTGTTGGTGCGCTTGTCCGAGGCGATGTCGATCGGCGCGACGCCGGTGGCCAGGGCCACGGCGTGGGTGACGAAGGCGGCGGCCAGCCGGTCGCGACGCGGGTCGGGCGAGATCGCCCAGGCCTCCTCCAGGATTTGAGCGAGCATGATGGTCCCTCAAGAGCGGCGCCCCCAATGACGCCCATGAGCATCAGCCTAGGCTGATATTCCTCTTGTAGGATAACTTTCCTATTTCGCGCGTCCAGCGAAAATCTAAACTACTGATTGTATTGTGTCGGTCGTTCGCCTGTCCCCGTCCGACGACGGGGACAGGCGTCTCGATCAGGGCTGGCCGGGCGCCGGCGCGGCTGCCGCCGCCGGCGGGTTGGGCTTCAGCAGCTCGGCCTCGATGGCCACCTGCACCTCGTCGCCCACGCCCATGGTCGAGCCCGGCTGGGGCACGCCGTAGGAGACGCCGAAGTCCGAACGCTTGAAGCTGCCGGTCAGCGAGAAGCCGATGCGGGCGTTGGGATCCATGGGCGGATAGCCGGTGTAGCCGCCGTTGAACCTGGCCTTCAGGGTCACGGGCTTGGTCACGCCGTGCAGGGTGAGGTCGCCGGTGACGTCGGCGGTGTCGTCGCCGGTCTTGGCCACCTTGGTCGAGCGGAAGGTGATGGCGGGGTACTTGGCCGCATCCAGCCACTGCGGGCCCAGAAGCTCCTCGGTGAAGCCCTTGGGCGGGGCGGGCAGCAGCAGTGAGCTGGTCTTGATGCTGGCCTCGATATGGGCGCTCTCGATCGCCTTCGGATCGAGGGTCAGCTTGGCGTCGAAGTCGGAAAAGCGGGCCGTGTACCACGAGAAGCCCAGGTGATTGACCTTGAAGCTGAGGTCGGCGTGGGTCTTGTCCAGGGTGTAGTCGCCGGCCGGCAGGTCGGCGGGCGGCTTGGCCGCTGTCGGGGCGGCGGCGCTTTCGCTGGCCGGCTTGGCCGGGGCGTCGCTCTTGGCGGCCTTCTGGTCGGAGCAGGCGCAAAGCGCCAGCAGCAGGGCGCCGCCGACCGCGAGCTTCGAGGCGTAGGACATGAAACCTCCCTTTTTAAGCGGGGAGGTTCGGCCCGGGGCGACGATGGGGTCAACCCCGGGACGTGGCGCAGCTTGCCGTTTATTTCCGCGCGGCGATCCAGGCGTCGGTCCGCGCCTCCAGCACCGCCAGGGGCGTCGAGCCGCCCAGCAGCACCAGGTCGTGGAAGGCGCGCTCGTCGAACTTCGGGCCCAGGGCGGTCTCGGCGCGCTTGCGCAGCTCCAGGATCTTCAGCTCGCCGATCTTGTAGGACAGCGCCTGGCCAGGCCAGGAGACGTAGCGCTTCAGCTCGACCTCGATATTGGTCGAGGAGAGGGCGCTGTTTTCGGTGAAGCAGGCGCGAGCCTGTTCCAGGCTCCAGCCCTTCCAGTGCATGCCGGTGTCGGCCACCAGCCGGCAGGCGCGCCACATTTCGTAGGACAGGCGGCCGAAGAGCTCGTAGGGGTCGCGATAGATCCCCATCTCCTCGCCCAGCCATTCCGAATAGAGCCCCCAGCCCTCGCCGAAGGCGCTGAAATAGAGGTTCTTGCGGAACTCCGGCCCAGCCTGCTCCTGGGCCAGAGAGGTCTGGACGTGGTGGCCCGGCGCGCCCTCGTGCAGCACCAGGGCCGGCAGCTCGTAGAGCCCGCGCTGGTCCAGGTCGGAGGTGTTGATCATCAGCCCGCCGGCGCGGCCGGCCTTCGGGTCGCCGCCGAAATAGCGGCCGGTGGTGTAGCCCTTCTCGATGCTGGCCGGCACCGGACGCACGCCGTAGGTCAGGCGCGGCAGGGCCCCGAAGTGGGCCGGCAACTGGTCGTCGGCGCGCTTGGCGATCTCGCTGGCCTTTTCCAGCAGCTGCTGGCGGCTGGTGGCGTAGAAGCGCGGATCTGTGCGCAGGAAGGTCAGGAAGGCCGGCAGGTCGCCCTTGAAGCCGGCCTCCTTCATCACCGTCTCCATCCGGGCGCGGATGCGGCGCACCTCGGCCTGGCCGATCTCGTGCACCTGGTCGGGCGTCATGTCGGTGGTCGTGTAGCGCTTGACCAGGAAGGCGTAGTAGCGCTTGCCGTCGGGCAGGTCGCCGGCCGCCAGGCTCTTGGCGGATTTCGGCAGATATTCGTCCTGCATGAAGGCGACGAAGCTGGCGCGGGCCGGGGCGACCTTGGCCTTCAGCACGGCCTCGCCTTCGGCGATCAGGGCGGCCTTGCGTTCGGCCGGCACGCTGGCGGGCAGGGCGCGCAGCGGGGCCAGCAGCGGATCCTCGGAGGGCGGCGTGGCGGCGGTGCGCTGGGCGCGTTCCAGCACCGACTGGGCGGTCATCCGGGTATGGACGAAGCCTGTGGCGATCCCGCGCCGGGCCTCGGCGATGTTGGCGGCGTACCAGTCGGGCGCCTGGGCCAGCAGGGCGATCCACTTCCTGGCCTCGTCCTCGGTCTTCAGGCGGGCGCTGCTGGCGCGATAGAGCAGGGCGACGTCGAAGCCGCCGTCGCTGCTGAACGGCATGCGGCTCTCGTCGAACGACAGCCCCGTGAGCTTGTCGTCGAGGCTCCAGGCCAGGATCTGGCGGGTCAGCTTCTCGTCGTCGGACAGGCCGGCCGCGTCGACCTCGCCCAGCAGGGCCTTGGCCTTCTCGTACTTGGCCTTGCGGTCGGCGTCGGCCTTGGGGCCGACCGGCGGCAGGCGCCAGCGGGCGGCGTCCGAGCCGCTTTCCTCGTCGTCGATGGCCGAGACCGATTCATAGGCCTTCACGGCCTCGGTCAGGCGGGCCGAAGCGGTCGGGGCGGCCGCATGCGCGCCGCTCGCCAGCAGCACGGCCGACAGGGCCGCGCCGGCGGCGAGGCGGAGAAGATGATGACGCATGGACGCTCCCCGGAATGAACGAGGGGGAGGTTAGAGCAGGATTTGCCGCCGGGCCAAACGGCCCCGCTTCGCATCCGGATCAGAATGTGAGGAAGAGGAAGAAAATGGAGCGGGCGAAGAGATTCGAACTCTCGACATCCACCTTGGCAAGGTGGCGCTCTACCACTGAGCTACGCCCGCGCACCGATTTTCTTGTCTCGTCCATCCGTCTCCGCAAGGGAGGGAATGGAGCGGGCGAAGAGATTCGAACTCTCGACATCCACCTTGGCAAGGTGGCGCTCTACCACTGAGCTACGCCCGCATCGAAGAGGCTGAAAGCAGCGCCCCGCGACGAGGAGGCGGCTTATGGCAGAGCGTTCCGTGCTTGGCAAGCACTGTCGCGCAACTTCATTGGGGATGAATGCCGCACTTGCGGAAAGGCCCGTTTCGACGGCTCATTGGTCCCTTGGATTTGAGGGCGGGGCTCTGGGTTTGCGTCTGTTCGTGTTCGGATTGGGCTATGTCGGCGCCGCCTTCGCCGAATCTCTGGCCGCGCGCGGCTGGTCGGTCAGCGCGACGGGCCGCACGCCGCAGGCGCGGGCCGCCGTCGAGGCCCTGGGCTTTTCCGCCGTCGATCCCGACGACAAGGCCGCCATGGCCCTGGCCATGCGTGGCGTGAACGCGGTGCTGGTGACCTCGCCGCCCACCGGCGAGGGCTGTCCGGCCCTCGAGGCGGTGATTCCCGCCCTGGCCGCCGCCGAGGCTTTCCCCGACTGGATCGGCTATCTGTCGACCACCGGCGTCTATGGCGACTTCGACGGGGGCTGGGTGTTCGAATCAAGCCCGCTGAAGGCCCAGTCGGTCGAGGGCGCGCGCCGGGTCGGCGCCGAGCGCGACTGGCGCCAGGTGTGCCGCGGCATGGGCCTGACGATCGCCACCTTCCGGCTGCCGGGGATCTATGGCCCCGGCCGTAGCGCCTTCGACCGCCTGCGGGCCGGCGAGGGCCGCCGAATCGTCAAGCCGGGCCAGGTATTCAGCCGCATCCACCGCGACGACATCGTCTCGGGACTGCTGGCCTCGCTGGAAAAGCCCCGCGCCGGGGCGGTCTACAATCTGTGCGACGACGAGCCGGCCCCGCCGCAGGACGTCATGGAGCACGCCGCCCGGCTGCTGGGCGTTCCAGTCCCGCCCGACCTGCCGTTCAACGCCCTGGGCCTGTCGCCCGCCACTCGCCGCTTCTACGCCGAGAACAAGCGCGTCTCGAACGCCCTGGCCAAGGCCGAACTGGGGTGGCGGCCAGCCTATCCGACCTATCGGGAAGGGCTGGCCGCCATCCTGGCGAACGGCGGCTGAGGCCTATTTCTTGGCCGCGGCGGCCGCTTCTTCTCGGACCTGAACGCGCTTGCTGATCTCCTGCATCGTCGCGCCGCGCTTTTCCAGTTCGCCGCCGCAACGCACCAGCATGGCGCGGGTGTCGGCCTCGGTCAGGCCCGCGCTGAGGGCGACCATCTGGTCCTCGATCTTCTTGTCCGACAGCTTCGCGTCGATGCGGCCCATGAAGTAGAGCGCGCCCATCTGGCCGATCTGCTTGGCGCTCTCGTCGTCGCTGGCGGCCAGCAGCGAGGTCACCACGAAGCAGCGAAGGTCTTCGCTGGGCGAGGACGCCGCGGGCGCTTGAGCCTGCGCGCTGGAGGCGATGGACAGCGCGCCTCCCAGGGCGGCAGCGATGGAAAACTTGTGAAGACGCATGAAACCCCCGCTCAAACTCGAGGCCGAATCGACCTGGGCGCGAGCTTGGCCATGCGGCCCGACCCTGGGCAATGGCCTTGCGCCGTCAGTCCTCGTCGTCGCCCAGATCCGCCGCCGCCCAGGCCGCGGCCGAGGCCTGGCCAGCCGAACGGGCGGCGGCCGCGCGGGCCAGGCGGCGGGCGACCGGGTCGTCGTCCACGGGCGTGGCCAGCACGCGGGCTTCGGCCACGGCGGCTGCCAGGCGCTCCAGGTCCTGAGGACGCGACAGGCGGTGGTCGCCGTCCTTGATCAGCGAGAAGACGACGTTCTGGCTGGTCAGGCCGTTGGCCAGCTCCAGGGCGTGGGTCCAGGGCACGTCGGCGTCCGCCCCGCCTTGCAGCACGCGCACGGGCACGTCGATCGGCACGGGGCCGGGCAGGATCGACCAGCGGGCGCCGTCCTCCAGCAGGTTGCGGGTGATGGCGTAGCCGCCGTCGTCGTACTCCGACGGCCGGATCCAGAAGCCGTCGCGCGCGATGGCGGCCTTGGCCTCGTCCGACAGCTCGGGGGTCATCAGCTTGTCGGTGAAGTCGGGGGCGGGGGCGATCAGCACCAGGGCCTTCACGCGCTCGGGCCGGGCGATGGCGGCCAGGCAGGCCAGCCAGCCGCCCATGGACGAGCCGACCAGCACCAGCGGCCCTTCGGTCAGTTCGTCGATGACGGACAGGGCGTCGGCGCGCCAGCGGCTGATCGTGCCGTCCTTGAAGGCGCCCGACGATTCGCCGTGGCCGAAATAGTCGAAGCGGACATAGGCGCCGCCCGTGGCCAGGGCCTGGTCGGCCAGGACCTGGGCCTTCGTACCGGTCATATCGGAGTGAAAGCCGCCCAGCCACACCACCGTGGGGCCTTCGCCGTCGATCCTGCGGTACGCGAGATGCTGATTTTCCTCGCCCGGGTGGAAATCGCGGACTTCGGTCATGGCGCGGCCTTGTTCGTTTCGCTAACTAACCCTCCTAACCTCTTCAGAGCGCGGCGTGTCCATCCTTCCCGATGAATTCACCCTTCTGCAGGTGACGCCGGAACTGGAAACCGGCGGCGCCGAGCAGACCACGATCGACGTCGCGCACGGCGTGGTGGCCCAGGGCGGCAAGGCCCTGGTGGCGACGCGCGGCGGGCGCATGGCCTCGCGGCTGGAAGCCGACGGCGGCCGCCTGGCCCAGATGCCGGCCCAGTCCAAGAACCCGCTGATCATGCTGGGCAACGCCGCCCGGCTGATCGACCTGATCCGCCGCGAGAAGGTGACCCTGGTCCACGCCCGCTCGCGCGCGCCGGCCTTTCCGGCCCTGTGGGCGGCGCACGCGACCAAGGTGCCGTTCGTGGCCACCTATCACGGGGTCTACAACGCCAAGTCCGCGCTCAAGCGCTGGTACAATGCGGTGATGACCAAGGGCGACCTGGTGATCGCCAATTCCGAATACACCCGGGCCCACGTCATCGCCGAGCACGGCATCCACCCAGACAAGGTGGTGGCGATCCCGCGCGGGGTGGACCTGTCGCGCTTCGAGCCCGGCTTCGTCTCGGCCGACCGCGTCGAGGCCCTGCGCAAGGCCTGGGGCGTCGCCCCCGACGAGCGCCGGCTGAAGGTGCTGCTGGCCGGCCGCCTGACCCGCTGGAAGGGACAGGGCCTGGCCATCGAGGCCGTCGCGCGGCTGAAGGCGCTGAACGATACGCGGGTGCTTCTGCTGCTGGCCGGCGACGACCAGGGCCGCAAGAGCTACCGCGCCGAGCTTGAGCACATGATCGCCCAGGCGGGCCTGGAAGACAGCGTCAAGCTGGTCGGCCATTGCGACGACATGCCGGCCGCCTATCTGCTGGCCGACCTCGCCATCGCCCCGTCGCTGGAGCCGGAGGCCTTCGGCCGCACGGCCGTGGAGCCGCAGGTCATGGGCCGTCCGGTGATCGCCGCCGACCATGGCGCCACGCGCGAAACGGTGGTTCCCGGCGAGACCGGCTGGCTGGCCGCGCCCGGCGACGCCGAGGCCTGGGCCCAGGCCCTGAACGAGGCCTGCGAGGCAGGGGCCGCTGGACGTCAGTCGATGGGCATGGCGGCGCGCGCGCGAGCGCGGCGGTTGTATTCTGTGGACGCGATGGTCGAGGCGACCCTTAAGGTCTATGCGCGCGTCATGGCCGCCCGGAAGGCTGGGGCGGTGGTTTTGGAGTCGAAGGCTTGAGCAAGGAGATCAAGAAGGTCCTGGTCATCAAGCTGGGCGCGCTGGGCGACTTCGTCCTGGCCCTGGCGGCGATGAAGAAGATCCGCGAGGCGCATCCGCGCGCCCGGATCACCCTTCTGACGACTCCGCCGTTCGAGGCCCTGGCCCGCCTGTCGCCCTATTTCAACGCCGTCGAGGTGGACGGCCGTCCCAGCGACGCTGGCGACCTCTTCAAGATGCTGGGCCGTATCCGCAAGGCCAAGTACGACCGCGTCTACGACCTGCAGACCAACAACCGCACCGGCTGGTACTTCCAGGCCCTGCGGCCGTTCCCGCCGCAGTGGTCGGGCATCGCCAAGGGCGCTAGCCTGCCCCAGCGCGGCCGCGCCCGCTATCACATGCACACCCTGGAGCGGCACGCCGACCAGCTGCGCCAGGCCGGCATCTGGCCCGACGCGCCGACCGAACCGGGCAGTGCCCCGCCGCCGGACCTGTCGTGGATCCTGCGCAAGCATAAGGACGCCCGCCCGGTCGCCGGCGCGGTGACGCCCAAGCCTTACGTGCTGCTGGTGCCCGGCGGCTCGGCCCACCGGCCCGAGAAGCGCTGGCCCGTCGAGAGCTACGCCCAGCTGGCGGCCCTCCTGAAGTCCAAGGGCCTGGACATCGTCATCATTGGCGGTCCGCAGGAAAGCGCCATGGCGCGCCAGATCCAGAAGGCGGCCGGCCAGGCCCGCGACCTCACCGGCCGCACCGACTTCGCCCAACTGGCGGTGCTTGGGGCCAAGGCCGCCCTGGTGGTCGGCAACGACACCGGCCCCACGCACCTCTTGGCCGCGGCCGGCGCGCCGACCATCGCCCTGTTCTCGGACGCCTCCGATCCCGCCCTGTGCGGCCCCCGCGGCCACGTGGCGGTGATCAAGTCGCCCGACCTCAAGGCCCTGCCGGTCAGCACCGTGGCCAGCACGGCGATCTCGCTGCTGCCGCGATAAGACACGGGCATGAACGTCTTCGAGCGCTGGGAACCGGTGGACGACCTGCCACCGACGCCCTGCGCCGGCTTTATCGTCACGGCCAGCTGCATGCTACGCGGGCCGGTGATCGTGGCGGTCTATTCAGGCATCGTGGGCAACCCGCCACGCGATCTGGAGATCACCTTCTCCTCGGCTTCGGCTGTGCTGGTGCATGCTGAGTTCGTTCATCCGTCGATCGAGGAGCCGAACGAGAACCTGCAGCCGATCGGCGGCGACAGCGGCTTTCGGCGCTACACCTGGCCCCTGTTGAAAGTGACGACGTCACGTTGGCTAGATGGTTGGGGCGGTGGTCAGTTGGCGCCGTTCGGGCGGGAGAACTACACCCACTATCAACTCTGCAGCCTCGATCAGATCGTGGATGTCGCTTCTCTAGGTGACGTATCGGCCCGATGGATCCCAGGAGCCGCTTCCTAGGGGGCGTCGCGCGTGACAGGTCGCCTCATGAACACTCGCGCCCCTTCGTCCAGGCCGCGCGCCAGGTGCTCGCCGCGAATTTCCGCCATGGCGGGCGTCAGCGCGCCGACCTCAGCAAACCCCAGCCGTGCGTAGTACGGCGCGTTCCAGGGCACATCTCGGAACGTCGACAGCACCAGAGCTCCTCCCGTGTCGAGGCGCACCCCGACGGCATCCAGCAAGGCCGCGCCGATCCGGCGGCCGGAGAAGGCCGGCAGCACGTCCAGTTGTTCGACATAGAGCCCGCCCTCCAGCGGCCTGAACATCACGAAGCCCACGATCGCGTCGCCGATCTCGGCGACCAGCAGACCGCTCTCGACGATTCGCCGGGCCAGCAGCGGGGCGGGGGTCGGCTCGTCGGCGGCTATGGCGTCCATCAGACCCAGGAAGCGCTGGGCCGAGGCGCGTTCGAGCGCGCGGATCGTCTCGACCTCGACGACGCGCGCGGGACGTAGCAGGATGGGCGCGGGGGCGCTGTTCATCTGGAACCAAGCCGGAAACTGGACGGTTTAGGGTTCCGAGTTAACGAGGAGTCCGTCAATGCGCATCACCCCCGGCAAGCCGTACGCCCCCCGCGCCCTGCCTGGCCGCGAAGCGTTCCAGCCGGACACCAGCGGCAACAGCGCCGGCGTCCAGCTGGCCATAGGCCTGGCCCTGGCGGGCGGCGCGATCCTGGCCGCGACGCTGCTGGGCCGCCGCCACGAGCGGGTGATCGACGACGAGGAGTACGCGGTCGGCTATGCCGAGATGCACGAGCCGGTCGCCCACCAGCCCAAGCCGCTGACCAGCCTGCTGCTGCCGCCGCTGTTCATCGCCATGACCCTGTCGGGCCTGCGCACCTGGAACGCGCCGTCCAGCCCCGCCCGCACCCGGGCGCTGACCCTGTGGAGCCTGACCCAGGGCTTCAACGCCCTGTGGCTGGCTTTCGGCACGAAGCGCGGCGGCGGGCAACTGGCCGTGGCCACCGCTTCGCTGGGCGCCTCGGCGGCCTATGCGGTGGAAGCCCGCAAGGTCGGCGGCGCCTCGGCGCCGGATCTCGGCTGGCTGGGCGTGGCCAACGCCCTGACCGCCCAGCTGTGGCGACGCTCTTCCGTCCGCCCCACCTTGCACTAGGCGGTCCGACACGGCCTTCTCCCCGCCTTCGAGCGGGGAGGGCGCATGCGGATTCGGCTTGGACACCTGGCGGCGGCCGCGATCCTGTTCGTGGTCGAGGTGGTCATCGCGCTGTTCGTGCGCGACGGCTTCGTGCGCCCCTATCTGGGCGACGTGCTGGCCACGGCCCTGGTCTATTTCGCGGTGAGGGCCGTCACGCCCCTGGGACGCGCCGGAGCCGCCGCGACAGCCCTGGGCCTGGGCGCGATCATTGAGCTGGGTCAGTTGCTGAACGTGCTCGAGCTTGCCGGCCTTGGTGGCAGCCGCGTGGCGCGCGTGGTGTTCGGCGGGGTCTTCGACGTGAAGGACCTGGCCTGCTACGCCGTCGGCGTTGGGCTGGCCGTTCTGCTCGACCGACGTCGACAGGGCGGGGCGGTCGCCGCTTGATCAGGCGCCGCGCCGGTCTCTCACGGTCGCCGGCGCCGCTCAACCAGGCATTGTGAGGCTGTCCACAGCCGCTCCACAAGGCTCGCAGAACGGTGGTATTGACTTCCGCTGCCTAACCTTTACGCATTCGCCCCGGCTTTTGAGAGCGCCTCTCACGAGCACGCGCCGCCAGGGGACGACGGCCGATAGAACAAGCCTGTTGCGGGGGGAAGCGGTTGGCCTTCGACGACGCGACCTATGATGACGGCGTGCTCGCCGTCCGCACGCCCGATGGGGCGGGCTGGCGGCCCAAGGCCACGCGTCCGGCCTGGCGGCTGGCCGAGATCGGCGTCGCCGGCGGGCTGGCGGCCCTGCTATTGGTGTTCTTCTGGCTGGACCTGCGCCCCGACATCGCCACCGCGCACCAGCAACCGTTCTTCTGGCTGAAGATGGCCTACACCGCCGCCCTGGCCACCGCGGGCTTCGACGGCCTGGCTCGCCTGATCCGGCGCGGTCCGCCCGCCCCGACGGCGATCGTCGTGGCGGTCATCGCGCTGCTGGTCTTCGCCGTTGGCGGCGTGACCGAGGCGATGCAGCTGGAGCCCGCCAAGCTGGCGCGGCTGTTCTCGCCGGCCTCGGTGGGCGCGTGCTTCTTCAACATCGTCGCCCTGGCCCTGCCGACCCTGCTGCTGGCCCTGACGGTGCTGCGCGGCGTCGAGACCGAACGGCCGATCCTGGCGGGCTTCGCGGCGGGGGTCTTCGCCGGCGGCCTGGCCGCCAGCGTCTATGGTCTGCACTGCCCGCACTCGACCTTCGTGTTCGTGGGCCTGTGGTACCTGGGCGGCGTGCTGCTGTGCGGCCTCGCTGGCGCGGTCCTCAACCGACTGGCCTCGACTTGATCCAGCGGCGCCCGATCAGGCCCTGAGCCCGCGAAAAAGGCCCTCCCGGCGAACCGGAAGGGCCCTCGTTCCTGCGCGAGGCGGGACGGCTTACTCGGCGGCGGCCTTGCCGGCCGGGGCGCCGAACTTGGCGTTCAGCTCGCCCGAGATGTAGCGCTTGGCCATGGCCGCGGTCGAGATCGCGCGGATCTTGCCGGCGTGGCCGGCCGAGCCGAACTGCTCGAAGCGCGCCTGGCAGACCTTGCGCATGGCTTCCTTGGCCGGCTTCAGATAGGCGCGCGGGTCGAACTCCTGCGGCTTCTCGATCAGCAGCTTGCGGATGGCGCCGGTGATGGCCATGCGGTTGTCGGTGTCGACGTTGATCTTGCGCACGCCATGCTTGATGCCGCGCTGGATCTCTTCGACCGGCACGCCCCAGGTCTGGGGCATCTCGCCGCCATAGGCGTTGATGATGTCCTGCAGGTCCTGCGGCACCGACGACGAGCCGTGCATCACCAGGTGGGTGTTGGGCAGGCGGCGGTGGATTTCCTCGATCACGTTCATGGCCAGGACGTCGCCGTCCGGCTTGCGCGTGAACTTGTAGGCGCCGTGGCTGGTGCCCATGGCGATGGCCAGGGCGTCGACGCCGGTGGCCTGCACGAAGTCGACCGCCTGGTCCGGATCCGTCAGCAGCTCGTCATGCGACAGCTTGCCCTCGAAGCCGTGGCCGTCCTCGGCCTCGCCCATGCCGGTCTCCAGCGAGCCCAGCACGCCCAGCTCGCCCTCGACCGACACGCCGCAGGCGTGGGCCATCTCGACCACCCGGCGGGTGACGTCGACGTTGTATTCGTAGCTGGCGGGGGTCTTGGCGTCCTCCATCAGCGAGCCGTCCATCATCACCGAGGTGAAGCCGTACTGGATCGCCGTGGCGCAGGTCGCCGGGCCGTTGCCATGGTCCTGGTGCATGCAGACCGGGATGTGCGGGTAGATGTCGACCAGGGCGTCGATCATCTTGGCCAACATGATGTCGTTGGCGTAGTTCCGCGCGCCGCGCGAGGCCTGGATGATGACCGGGCTGTCGACCGCGTCGGCGGCCTCCATGATGGCCAGGCCCTGCTCCATGTTGTTGATGTTGAAGGCGGGCAGCCCGTACTCATGCTCCGCCGCATGGTCCAGCAACTGCCTAAGCGTGATCCTCGCCACGTATTTCTCCTGCAAGCTTTGAAGTCGTTGAATTGGTTCTTGTTATTGGGGCGCGGCGCTTGTGCGCTCTTTGCCCGGATATCCCGGGGCCGGTTCCTCGTCCGGCGTCCCGAGAGCGGAGGCCTGCGCCCCGAAAGGCTCGGGGCGAGGCGTTCCGACTTGGCTGATGGTCCCGTGGCCGTTCTCGGCTCGCCGGGATCCTCCCTTTAGGCTTCGAGAGCCGCGACGCCCGGAAGCGTCTTGCCCTCCATCCATTCCAGGAACGCGCCGCCCGCCGTCGAGACGAAGGTGAAGTCGGCCGACACGCCCGCGTGGTTCAACGCCGCGACGGTATCACCGCCGCCAGCGACCGCCACGATCTTACCCGATTTCGCGAGCGACGCGGCGTGTTTCGCCGCCGAAACGGTCGCTTCGTCGAAAGGTTGCACCTCGAACACGCCCAGCGGGCCGTTCCAGATCAAGGTGACGCTTTGGTCCATGGCGGCCAGCAGCTTCTTGGCGCTCTCCGGGCCGGCGTCGAGGATCAGGTCGTCGGCCTGCACTTCGTTCAGCTGACGGACGGCCGTTTCCACGCCCGGGGCGACCTTCTTGGCGACGACCACGTCGACCGGCAGCAGCAGTTCGCAGCCGGCGGCGTCGGCCTTCTTCATGATCTCCCGGGCGGTGTCGGCCAGGTCCTTTTCGCAGAGCGAGCCGCCGACGTCGTGGCCCTGGGCGAACAGGAAGGTGTTGGCCATGCCGCCGCCGATGGCCAGGCGGTCCAGCTTGGCGACCAGGTTGTTGAGCAGGTCGAGCTTGGTAGAGACCTTCGAGCCGCCGACGATGCCGATCACCGGCTTCTTCGGGTTGCCGAGGGCGGCGTCGAGCGCCTCGAGTTCGCGCTGCATGGCCAGGCCCGGATAGGCCGGCAGCAGCTTGGCCAGGCCCTCGGTCGAGGCGTGGGCACGGTGGGCGGCGCTGAAGGCGTCGTTGACATAGACGTCGCCATTGGCGGCCAGGGCGGCGGCGAACTCGGCGTCGTTCTTTTCCTCGCCGGCGTGGAAGCGGACGTTCTCCAGCAGGGCCACGCCGCCGTTTTCCAGGCCGTCGACGACCTTGGCGGCTTCAGGGCCGATGCAGTCGCTGGCGAAGGCCACCGGCTGCTCCAGCAGCTTGGACAGCGGCTCGGCGACGAAGCCGAGGCTCATTTCCGGCACGACCTTGCCCTTGGGGCGGTCGAAGTGGGCCAGCAGAACGACCTTGGCGCCGGCCTTGGACAGGAAGGCGATGGTCGGCAGGGCCGCGCGCAGGCGGGTGTCGTCGGTGATCCGGCCGCCGTCGACGGGCACGTTGAAGTCCACCCGGACCAGGGCGCGCTTGCCGGCGAGATCGGCGGTGTCGAGGGTGCGGAAGGTCATTGCGAGGTCACTCACATGATGTTGCAGGCATAGACCATACGCGAGGTGAACCAAGCGACGGTCAGGAACAGGATCAACGGCGCGGTCAACGCCCAAGGGCGCGCGTCTCGCCGGACGAGGAAGGCTGTCATGGCCCACAGGCCGAGCCAGCCGATGGCGACGCCGATAGCTCCCCAAGAAGGGGCGTTCTCGGGAAGCCATGCCGCCGGCGTCAGCTGGTGGCCGCCGCCCGACGTCAGCGACATCGTCAGCCGGCCAGCCCAGTAGCAGACCGGGGCGAAAGCTTCGCGGGCGGCGAAGAGGCCGATCGCGGCGACGGCCCCCAGGCTCGCCAGCGCCAGGCGGCGCTTGCGTGAGCTCTCGGGGGCGGAGTGCGCGTTCGACATCAACGTCCTGGGCCAAGGAAAACCCCCGCTCCTTGCGGGGCGGGGGTCTGGTCGTTCCTTAGAGGAACTTCGCCATTTCCAGAGCGGTGTCGCTCATGCGGGTCGCGAAGCCCCACTCGTTGTCGTACCAGCTGAGCACGCGGGCCAGCTTGCCTTCGATGACTTGCGTCTGGGGCAGGGCGGCCGTCGAGCTGGCGGCGATGTGGTTGAGGTCGGTCGAGACCAGCGGGTCGGTGGTCACGGCCAGGACGCCCTTCATCGGACCGTCGGCGGCGGCTTGCAGCGCGGCGTTGATCTCGGCGATCGAGGTGTCGCGGCCGGTGACGACCTTCAGGTCGATGACCGAGACGTTCGGGGTCGGGACGCGGATCGACGAGCCGTCCAGCTTGCCCTTCAGTTCCGGCAGAACCAGGCCCAGGGCCTTGGCGGCGCCGGTCGAGGTCGGGATCATGGACAGGGCCGCGGCGCGGGCGCGGTAGAGGTCCTTGTGCATGGTGTCCAGCGTCGGCTGGTCGCCGGTGTAGCTGTGGATCGTGGTCATGTAGCCACGCTCGATGCCGACCAGGTCGTGCAGGACCTTGGCCACCGGGGCCAGGGCGTTGGTGGTGCACGAGCCGTTCGAGACGACGATGTCGTCGGCGGTCAGGGTCTCGTGGTTGACCTTGTAGACGATGGTCTTGTCGGCGCCGTCAGCCGGGGCCGAGACGAGCACGCGCTTGGCGCCTGCCTTCAGGTGCAGGGCGGCCTTGTCACGGGCGGTGAAGATGCCGGTGCATTCGAAGGCGATGTCGACGCCCAGTTCGGCGTGCGGCAGCTCTTCGGGGTTGCGGATCGCGGTGACCTTGATCTTGCCCGTGCCGACGTCGATCCAGTCCTCGCCCGAGGTGACGACGCCCGGGAAGCGGCCATGCACGCTGTCGTAGCGCAGCAGGTGCGCGTTGGTCTCGACCGGGCCCAGATCGTTGATCGCCACCACCTCGATGTCACGGCGGCCGTGCTCGGCGATGGAGCGCAGCACGAGGCGGCC
Source organism: Caulobacter zeae (assembly GCF_002858925.1). Taxonomy (GTDB): domain Bacteria; phylum Pseudomonadota; class Alphaproteobacteria; order Caulobacterales; family Caulobacteraceae; genus Caulobacter; species Caulobacter zeae. The sequence continues at coordinate 67,149 of NZ_PJRS01000039.1, read as the reverse complement.
GATACGGCCAAAGCCGTTGATGGCGACGCGAAGGGCCATGTGGTCTTTCTCCTCACGATCGGACCCGCTCGGAAGCGAGCGGCGTTCCTTGATTTTGCAGGCGGTTTCGCGGTCGAAAGCGGCGAAGTCAAGCCCAGGAACGCTCACAAGACATTAGCTATTGTTGTGACGCTCGTTACATCGCCCAATTGTGGTCACGCCGGGTGGCGAAGTCGGCGACGATCTATATGTTGCGCCGCATGATGGGAACTTGCCGATGATACCGGGCGAAGGAAGCGCTCTCGATCTGGCCGCGCGGCGGCTGGAGCGCGCCGTCGCGAACCTGGAGCAGAAGATCGCCGCCGAACGGGCCGAGCGCGCGCGCGTCGTCGCCCAGCCGGCCTCGGGCGACCTGTTCGAGGCGCCCGTCGCCGACGCGGCGGTGGTCGAGAAGGCCGCCCAGCTGGCCGCCGACCTGGAGGCCGCCCGCGTCCGCGAGCGCGCCCTGGAGGAGGCCGGCGAGCAGGCCAGCGAGGCCCTGGGCCGCGCCATCGCCGAGATCCGCGCGGCCCTGGGCGACGAGAGCCTGATCGGCGAAGGCGTCCACGACGACGAGGAGGGCGCCGCGCCCGCCGAGTTCTCAGACGACGAGACCGAAGACGACCCCGAAGCGTTGTACGACGAGGACGACCCGCCGTTCGACCCCGATCCGCCCGCGAAGGCCTGAGCCCATGGCGCAATTGACCATCCACGTGAACGGCCGCCCCTACAGCGTGGGCTGCGAAGACGGCCAGGAGGCCCATCTCCTGGAGATCGCGCGCCTGTTCGACCGCCAGGTCCGCCAGGTCAGCCAGGAGGTCGGCCAACTGGGCGAGACGCGCCTGTTCCTGATGGGCGCCCTGCTGCTGGCCGACGAGCTGTCGGACCTGAAGCTGCGCCTGGCGCACAACCAGTCGGAATTGGCCCGCCTGCAGAACGAACAGACCCGCGTCGAAATCCGCGCGATCAAGGCCATCGACGCCGCGGCCGAGCGCATCGAGAAGCTGGCGGCGGGGTAAGGCGCCTCCGGGCCACCTCCCCCAAAGGGGGAGGACCTGAGGCGGCAAGATGCTCCCCCTTTGGCGGAGCTGTCGCGAAGCGACTGAGGGGTATCAACAGCCGCGACAACGCGCCGGATACGGAGCCCCTATCGCGGGCCGACCCGACGCCCTATATTGCTCCACGGCGGGTCGTGCTGCGGCTCTCGTCGAAGATTTCTATTCCCAGGGACCTTAATCTCTCTATCGGGACCTGTTCCCTCCCGTGGCCGTGGCTGCGGGAACACGGGGCCCACCTGTAACTAACAGGTTCGAGTGGATTGAAACGTCTTCACGGTTCTTCGCGGCGCCGCCACCCTTTCCCTTTATGCCCGTCCTTCGGCTAGAAGGTCGCGATGACCATCGCCGACCCCGCCGCCGCCAAGACCGCCCTGCGCGTCTTCGTGCGCAACCGCCGCAAGCAACTTGCCCTGGAGCACCCCGAGGCCGACTGGATGGCGGTGGATGTCGCGCGCGAGCCGCTGTCGGCGCGCTTCCCCGATCCGAAGGGCAAGGTCGCCGCGCTCTATCACGGCCTGGGCTCGGAGGTTTCCGCCCGCGCCTTGGCCGACTGGCTGGCCGGGGAGGGCTGGAGGCTGGCCTTGCCCAGCGTCGAAGGCGCCGATCCGCATGGCAAGGACGGCCGGATGGTCTTCCGCACCTGGACGCCCGGCGAGCCCCTGGCCCGCGACGCCATCGGCATGGTCGCGCCGGTCGCCCATAACCCGATCGTCCAGCCCGACCTGGTGGTCGCGCCTCTGCTGGCCTGGGACCGCGAGGGCCGCCGGCTGGGGCAGGGCGGGGGCTATTACGACCGGGCGCTGGAAGCCCTGCGCGGTCGCAAGGACGTCTTCTTCCTGGGCCTGGCGTACCAGGGCCAGGAGACCCACGGCGTGCCCGACGAACGGCATGATCAACGATTGGACGCGATCTTGACCGAAAACGAGTATATCGAGGTCCGAAAGGACTGATCGATCATGCGTTTTGCTTTCTTCGGCGACGTCGTCGGCAAGTCGGGCCGCGACGGCCTGGCCGACCACCTGCCGGGCCTCCGTCGCCAACTGGGCCTCGAGTTCGTCATCATCAACGCCGAGAACGCCGCCGCCGGCTTCGGCATCACCGAGAACACCGCCCGCGAGCTGTTCGACGCCGGGGCCGACTGCCTGACCCTGGGCAACCACAGCTGGGACCAGCGCGAGGCCCTGACCTACATCGTGCGCGAGCCGCGCCTGATCCGTCCGGCCAACTACCCGATCCTGTCGGACGCCCCGGGGCGCGGCAGCCACCTCTTCCAGACGGACTCGGGCAAGACCGTGTTTGTGGTGAACCTGCTGGGCCGTGTGCACATGGACGCCATGGACGACCCGTTCGCCGCCGCTGATCGCGAGCTCGACAAGGCGCCGCTGGGCCAGGTCGCCGACGCGGTGATCGTCGACATGCACTGCGAGGCCACCTCCGAGAAGATGGCCATGGGCCACTACTGCGACGGCCGCGCCAGCCTGGTGGTGGGCACCCACACCCACGTGCCGACCGCCGACTGCCAGATCCTGACCGGCGGCACCGCCTACCAGACCGACGCCGGCGCCTGCGCCGACTACGACAGCGTCATCGGCAACCAGAAGGAAGAGCCCCTGCGGCGCTTCACCACCAAGATCAGCGGCGGCCGCTACCAGCCGGCCAGCGGCCCGGCCACGGTCTGCGGCGTGTTCGTCGAGACCGACGACCGCACGGGCCTGGCGGTGCGCGTCGAACCGATCCGGGTCGGTGGGCGGCTGAAGCAGAGCGTTCCGGAAGTATAGGTGACTTCGTAGGACCCTCTCCCATGGGGAGAGGGAGGGGCCCGGGCAGAGCCCGGGAGGGTGAGGGGTTACACCGTCAGCCGGAGCGCCGCCTGGATCGCTTCGGCTACGCCGCCCGGATCCATTAGAACTTGCTCGTTGTCGAACCGGATTACCATGAAGCCGTGATGTTCCAGAACTTCGGTGCGTCTCGCATCGTAGTCAGCGGTTTCCCGATGCGCCGCGCCGTCGAGCTCCACGATTAGTCTCGCTTTTCGGCAGGCGAAGTCCGCGAAGTAGCGGTCGATCGGCATCTGACGTCGAAACTTGGAGCCATCCAGGCGTCCGTTTCGCAGGATCTCCCAGAGTTTGGTCTCGGCGAAGGTTTGGGTGCGGCGAAGGCGGCGAGCGCTGGCGATCCTATCCATTACGCCAGCCTCGACGACGATCTTCGGAAGGCAAGTGAAGTAACCTTGGTTTTGCCTGTAGGTGTTCCTACGCCCTCACCCTCCCACCGCTTCGCGGCGGGCCCCTCCCTCTCCCCACGGGAGAGGGATCAGGCAAGGCGTCTTCCATACAATCCACTCCCGCTTGCATCCGTCACGATCTCCGGCCCAACTCCCCCGGAGGCAAGCACAGGAGCCCTCCATGACCGACACCGCCGTTTATACCGCCAAGGCCCACGCCGTGGGCGGGCGCCAGGGGACCGCCAAGACCGACGACGGCCACCTGGACGTCCAGCTGGGCTATCCCAAGTCGCTGGGCGGCAATGGCGAGGGCACCAATCCCGAGCAGCTGTTCGCGGCGGGCTACGCGGCCTGCTTCCTCGGCGCGCTGGGCCTGGTGGCCCGTAACCAGAGCGTCAAGCTTGGCGAGCACAGCCTCGACAGCGAGGTCGACCTCATCAAGGACGACGTCAGCTTCCACATCGGCGTGCGCCTGACGCTCAACGCTCCCGAGGTCGACCGCGCGGTGGCCGAGGACCTGCTGCACAAGGCCCACCAGGTGTGCCCGTACTCCAAGGCCACCCGCGGCAACGTGGTGGTGGAGCTGAAGGTCGCCTGATCCTGCGTCCGGCGATGGAATGGGCGGGTCGCGAGCGCCCCCTGGGGTGACAAGACACGCTTCCAGGCGGTAGAAGCGCCGCCAACCCATTCCATCGTCAGATCAGAGAAGAGCCTCCGAATGGCCGGCCACTCGAAATTCAAGAACATCATGCACCGCAAGGGCCGCGCCGACGCCGCGCGTTCCAAGCTGTTCTCCAAGCTGTCGCGCGAAATCACCGTGGCGGCCAAGACGGGCCTGCCGGACCCGGCCATGAACCCGCGCCTGCGCCTGGCCGTGAACAACGCCAAGGCCGAAAGCCTGCCCAAGGACGTCATCGAGCGCGCCATCAAGAAGTCGCAGATGGGCGATGCGGCCGACTACACCGAGATCCGCTACGAGGGCATGGGCCCCGGCGGCGTGGGCGTGATCGTCGAGGTGCTGACCGACAACAAGAACCGCGCGGCGTCGAACGTCCGCTCGCTGTTCTCAAAGTACGGCGGCAACCTGGGCGCCACCGGCTCGGTGACCTTCAACTTCGACCGCCTGGGCCAGATCGAGTATCCGGCCGCCAAGGCCAGCGAAGACGACATGATGGAAGCCGCCATCGAGGCCGGCGCCCAGGACGTCGAGAGCGACATGGGCGAAGACGGCGGCCACACCGTCTACACCGCCTTCGAGGACCTCAACGAGGTGTCGTCGGCTCTCGAAGCCAAGTTCGGCGAAGCCTCCTCGACCAAGATCGTCTGGAAGCCCAAGCTGCTGAACGAGGTCACCGGCGACAGCGTCGCGACCCTGATGAAGCTGCTGGACGCCCTGGATGAGGACGACGACGTCCAGAACGTCTATTCCAGCGCCGACATCAGCGAAGAAGAGCTGGCCAAGCTGGGCTGATCCTTCGCGGCGGAACCTTATCCTTCGACAAGCTCAGGATGAGGTTCTCTGCTGACCGAGCCTGCAATGGTCCTCATCCTGAGCCTGTCGAAGGACGAGGACCACGCACCAAGCAGACGGCCGCTCCATCTGGAGCGGCCGTTTCCTTGTCAGGCTCCCCTTTGCGGGCGGACGTCGCTCTGCTATCCCCTCGCTCCATGAGTTTCGTTCGGAAGATCGCGCGAATTATCCGCCCGGCGTGACGCCGCCGGACGAGACCTCCAGCGCGCGCCGGGTTCCACCCGCCTTCTTCCGACATTCCAGAGCTGGATAGCCTTCCCATGGCCGATGACGCCGCGCCCGCCCGCGACTACCGCGAAACCGTCTTCCTTCCCGACACGCCGTTCCCGATGCGCGCGGGCCTGCCCAAGAAGGAGCCCGAGATCCTCGAGGGCTGGGCGGCCCTGTCCAACAAGGGCCTGTACGGCGCGGTCCGCGCCAAGCGCCAGGCCGACGGCGCGCCGCTGTTCGTGCTGCACGACGGCCCGCCCTACGCCAACGGCGCCATCCACATCGGCCACGCGCTGAACAAGACGCTGAAGGACTTCGTCGTCCGCTCGCGCTTCGCGCTCGGCTACGACGTCGACTACGTGCCGGGCTGGGACTGCCACGGCCTGCCGATCGAGTGGAAGATCGAGGAGAAGTTCCGCAGCCAGGGCCGTCGCAAGGACGAGGTTCCGGCCGAGGAGTTCCGACGCGAATGCCGCGCCTACGCCGCCGGCTGGATCGAGGCCCAGAAGGTCGAGTTCCAGCGCCTGGGCGTGCTGGGCGACTGGTGGAACCGCTACGCCACCATGGACTTCACCTCTGAAGCCAAGATCGTCGAGGAATTTCACCGCTTCGCCTCGAGCGGCCAGCTCTATCGCGGCTCCAAGCCGGTGATGTGGAGCCCGGTCGAGCGCACGGCCCTGGCCGACGCCGAGATCGAGTACCACGACCACGTCTCGCCCACGATCTGGGTGAAGTTCCCGGTCGTCGAAGGCTCGGACGCGGCCCAGGGCGCCAAGCTGGTGATCTGGACGACCACGCCCTGGACGATCCCGGCCAACCGCGCGGTCTCCTACAACCCTGACATCCCCTACGCCGTCTTCGAGGTGAAGGCGCTGGAGGAGGGGCTCGAGTTCGCGCCCTGGTCCCAGGTCGGCGACCGCCTGATCGTGGCTGAAAAGCTGGCCGAGGCGGTCTTCAAGGCCGCCAAGGTCGCCGCCTTCGAGAAGGTCGAAAGCGTCGACTGCGAGGGCATGGTCCTGGCTCACCCGCTGGCCGACCTCGACAGCCACTACGGCTTCGCCGTCCCGCTGCTGGCCGGCGACCACGTCACCGACGATGCGGGCACGGGCTTCGTGCACACCGCGCCGGGCCACGGCGCCGACGACTATCAGGTCTGGCTGGCCCACGGTCATCGCGAGATCCCCGACACGGTCGACCCGGACGGCGCCTACTACGCCCATGTGCCGCTGTTCGGCGGCCTCAAGGTCATCGAGACCGAGGGCAAGAAGACCGGCAAGTTCGGCCCCGCCAACGGCGCGGTGATGGACAAGCTGATCGAGGCCGGCAACCTGCTGGCCCGCGGCCGCGTCGAGCACAGCTATCCGCACAGCTGGCGCTCCAAGGCCCCGGTGATCTTCCGCAACACCCCGCAGTGGTTCATCCGCATGGACCACGAGGTCGAGGCCTTGGGCGGCAAGACCCTGCGCGAGACGGCCGTCCAGGCCATCGCCGACACCGCCTTCCACCCCGACGCCGGCCGCAACCGCATCGGCGCGATGGTCGAGACGCGTCCCGACTGGCTGATCAGCCGCCAGCGCAACTGGGGCACGCCGCTGGCGATGTTCGTCGACAAGCACACCGGCCACCCGCTGGTCGACGCCGAGGTCAACGCCCGCATCCTGGCGGCCATCAAGGAGGGCGGGGCCGACGCCTGGTTCACCCGTCCGGACGCCGACTTCCTGGGCGTGCATGATCCGGCCCAGTACGAGAAGGTCGTCGACATCCTCGACGTCTGGTTCGACAGCGGCTGCACCCACGCCTTCACCATCGAGGGCCGCGACGACAGCGCCTGGCCGGCCGACCTCTATCTGGAAGGCTCCGACCAGCATCGCGGCTGGTTCCAGTCCAGCCTGCTCGAAGGCTGCGGCTCGCGCGGCCGCGCGCCCTACAAGGCCGTCCTGACCCATGGCTTCACCATGGACGAGAACGGCGAGAAGATGTCCAAGTCCAAGGGCAACACGATCGAGCCCCAGGCCATCACCAAGGAGTCCGGCGCCGAGATCCTGCGGCTGTGGGCGGCCATGGTCGACTATTCGGAAGACCAGCGGATCGGCAAGACGATCCTGGCCACCACCACCGACGCCTATCGCAAGCTGCGCAACACCATGCGCTACCTGCTGGGCGCGCTGGCCGGCTTCACCGAGGAAGAGCGGGTCACCGACGACGCCGACTTCCCGCCGCTGGAGAAGTTCATCCTGCACCGCCTGTGGGAGCTGGATGGCCAGGTGAAGGCCGCCTACGAGAGCTATCGCTTCTCCGACGTGATCCGGCCGCTGGTCGACTTCTGCCAGGGCGACCTGTCGGCCCTGTTCTTCGACATCCGCAAGGACAGCCTCTATTGCGACGCGCCGACGGCCCTGCGCCGCCGCGCCTATCGCACCGTGCTGGACTACGTGTTCGATCGCCTGACCATCTGGCTGGCCCCGCTGGCCAGCTTCACGATGGAAGAGGCCTGGGTCACCCGCTTCCCCGAAGCCGGCCCGGTGGCCCTGCGCGTGATTCCGCAGACCCCGGCGGCCTGGGAAAACCAGGCCGAGGCCGCACGCTGGGCCAAAGTCGAAGCCGTCACCGGCGTCGTCACCGGGGCCCTGGAAGTCGAGCGCCGCGAAAAGCGCATCGGTTCGGCCCTTGAGGCCGCGCCGGTCGTCCACATCGCCGACGCCGAACTTCTGGCCGCCTTCGAGGGCCTGGACGCCGCCGAGGTGTTCCGCACCAGCGCCGCGACCCTGGTCGCCGGCGAGGGCGGCGCGTTCACGATCGACGAGGTCAAGGGCGTGTCGGTGGATCCGGTAAAGGCCGAAGGTCAGAAGTGCGCCCGTTCGTGGCGCATCCTGCCGGAAGTGGGAACCGACCCCCGCTATCCGGAGCTTAGCCTTCGCGACGCCGACGCCGTGGCCCTCTGGGACGCGCAAAGGGCATAATCTCCCTTCTCCCTTGATGGGGGAAGGGCCGGGGATGGGGGTGATGCGGCGGTTCAACTCGTACGGCCGTAGCCACCCCCACCCAACCCTCCCCCATCGAGGGGGAGGGCTCAGTTGGGAGCTAACCTTGAAGATCACCCGCCTGGGCTGGACCGCCTACGCAGTCGCCGTCGCCACGGTGGTGCTCGACCAGATCTCCAAGCTCTGGGTGCTGGGCCTGCTGGGCTCGGCCCAGGGCTCCAGCGCCTCGCTGCTGGGTCCGGTCAAGCTGACCATGGTCCATAACTACGGCATGAGCTTTGGCCTGCTGCGCGACCACGCCGAGTGGGGGCGCTGGCTGCTGACGGTCTTCTCGGCCGCGGTCGTGGTCGGCCTCTCGATCTGGGCGCGCAAGGCCGTGCGGCCGCTGACGGCCCTGGGCCTTGGCATGATCATCGGCGGGGCGATCGGCAACAACCTGATCGACCGGGTGATCTATGGCTACGTCGTCGACTTCATCGACGTGTCGCGACTCTATTTCCCCTGGGTGTTCAACGTCGCCGACTCGGGCATCAGCGTCGGGGTGGCGTTCCTGTTGCTGGACAGTTTCATCGGTGAAGAGAACAAGCTCTCACACCAGACGGAATAGGGGCCAAACCGGGGCTTAGCGCCCAAGCAAGGCCACAAATTCGAAGGACATTGGCGCCCGCCTTCGGATGTCGTATCGAGGGCGTCCGATTTTCGGCCCCGGGGGCGGCCGCTGGAGCATGGGTTCATGAAGTTCAACCGGGTTGCGACCCTGAGCGTGCTGGCCGCCGTGGCCGCCACCGGTCTGGCCGGCTGCCAGTCGGCCTCGAAGGCCCTGGGCATGAGCAAGGTGGTCCCCGACGAGTTCCGCGTCGTCACCAAGGCTCCGCTCGTCGTTCCGCCGGACTACAGCCTGCGCCCGCCGGCGCCTGGCGAGCCGCGTCCGCAGGAACTGCAGCCGGAAAGCGCCGCGCGTCAGGCCCTGCTGGGCCAGAGCCTGGCCGCCAACCGCACCGACGGTGAAAAGCTGCTGGTCTCCAAGGCCGGCGTCGACAAGGCCGACCCGCTGATCCGCTTCGTCGTCGACGACGAGAACGGCGACCTGGCGCACAAGGACGAGAGCTTCGCCAAGAAGGTCATGTTCTGGCGCAAGGACGACAAGACCGCCGGCGCGGTCACGGCGGCCGAGGCCGGCGCCACGGCTCCGGTGCCGGTCGACGCGGCCGCCGAGGAAGAGCGCCTGAAGACCCTCACGGGCGGCGGCGCGATCGTCATCACCCGCGACAAGCAGGGCAAGATCAAGCTGCCGGGCCTGTAAGGCCCGCTGCGATCAGGCATCGAAGCATTTTCAAACGAAGCGGATGCCGGTTCGTCGCTAGAAAATGCGTCGGCAAGCATCGAGAATTCGACGGCCCGGAGGCTTGGCTTCCGGGCCGTTTGCTTTGTGGATCAGTCGCGTGCTGTGCGTTCCAGGATGGCGCGCAGCGACTGGGCCTTCTGAGGCAGCTCGGACGACAGCCGCGAGGCCATCTCCCGCAGGCCTACGGCATAGGCCTCGCCCCCGTGCGCGATCTGCTGGGCCCGTTCGCCCAGGGCGAGCAGGTCCCGTTCCAGGGCCTCGACTTCTTCACGGGCCAGCTGGCGGGCCTCTTGTTGCAGGCGTTGCAGGCGCTGGGCCGTCGTCTCCGGCCCACGGGTAAGGTTGTAGACTTCAGCGCCGGCGGTTTCTTCCGGCACGACGGTCAGATGCGGACCGCTCATCGTCATCGGCTCCTCGAACTCACGGAACCCCCATGCAGAGACAATGAACCTACAAGCCTTGCTGTTCCTGTAAAAAAGCGACGTTCTCCGCGAAGCTCGGCGTTTGTGGCGCGGGCGCCACATAAGGTATTTTGGCTAGGCTCGGCGCCTATTCCTTGGGCTGCGGCGGCGCTTGCTCATCCCTGACCTCGCAGGGGCCGACATAGACGCTCTCGCTGTGCAGCCGCATCGTCTTGGACGCGCCGTAGGCCTGCACCTTCATTTCAAGGTCGGTGGTCGTGTGGGTCTGGAAGTCGCCCTTCACCACGCCGGCCAGGCTGTAGGTTATGGCGTCCTTGCGGCAGGTCAGTTCCAGCGTGAAACCGTCGATGACCTGGGTGACCTGGGGCTGGCCGCACGGCGCGGCCTTGGCGGCCTCGGCGGCGGGGTCATGGCCCTCAGTGACGCACTGGGTGGTGCTCTGCTCGCCGCTGGGCGTGCTGGCGGTGGTCTTCCAGAGGCCGGCGCGCAGCGGCTTGGGCGGACCGCCCGCCGCGGGCGCGGCCTCGCTCCTGGCCGAGGACGCTACGGCGGCCGGGGCGGCGGCCTTGTCGTCATTGCGCGAGCAGCCGGCCGCCGCGAGAACGGCCAGGAGCAGGGCGAGGCGGGCGGCGGTGGTCATCGGCTACTGTCCCGAAAAGCTCGGCGCGGTCGGGCGCTTCGATCCGAACAATACCCGGACCTCCCGCCCGGTTGCCAGAGGGTCAGCCGACGGCGGGCGCGTAGGCCGCGGGCGCGACCGGAGCCTGGGCGGCCGGGGCAGGGGCGGGCTGGGGCGCGGGGCGGGTGAACTTGACGCTGCGGCCCTGGAAGTCGGCGCCGCTCTCCATGGCCAGCTGTTCGTGGGCGATGTCGCCCTCGACCTTGGCTGTGCCGTAGAGGCGCACCTGGCGGGCCGCGACGGCGCCGATCACCTTGCCGTGGATTTCGACGGCCTGGGCGGCGATCGAGCCCTCCACGCGGCCGTTGGGGCCCAGGACCAGCTTGCCCACCTTGATGTCGCCCTGGACCACGCAGTCCAGGTGCAGTTCGCCATCGCCGGAGACATCGCCGCGGATGGTCAGGCCCTGTGCGATCAGCGAGGCGGGCTTGGGACGCGGCGGCGGCGCGGGCGCGGCGGCCTGGGCCAGCGGCGCGGGCGTCGGAGCGGCCGCCAGCGGCTCCAGGGCCAGCGGGGCGGGGGCGTCTTTCTTCTTCTGGAACATGAGGCGGCGGCTTTCTCGAATTAGGTCGCTTGCCAGCTTGACCAGCAAACGCGGCGCCAATCGGAAAGCCCCGTTTCAGTTTTCTGCCGCTACCAGGGCCGGCGGCCCGCCACGGTCTCGAAGAACAGCCGGAAATCGCCCATCAGGCTGTAGAGCGGATAGGTGAAGGTGGCCGGGCGGTTCTTCTCGAACACGAAGTGGCCGACCCAGGCGAAGCCATAGCCGATCAGCGGCGCGAGCAGGAAGAACCACGGGCTGACCGTGAAGCCCATCACCAGGCTGACGATCACCAGCCCCGTGCCGATGACGTGCAGCCGGCGGCTGGTGCGGTTGAGATGTTCGGAGAGATAGAAGGGATAGAAGTCGGCGAAGGTGCGATAGCGCTCCTCGCTAGAGGCGCGGTGTTCGCCGGCTTGGTCGGCGTGCTGGCCCATGGGGCTTGTCCTCCCGGTCGATGTGGCTCGACCTTGCGCCTAGGAGAGGACGGTCCGTCTTCGGATGCAAGGGGGGGCAAGGGGTCTCGTCGAGGGCGGCCCCCACCGCCCTCGAACGAACGCCCCTCAGCCCAGCGGGCTGACGTAGGGGCTGACCAGGCCCAGCGGCACGGCGGTCGAGTTCTTGACGCCGCGGATGACGATGCGGCTCTCGATGTTCGACACCAGGCCCAGCGACAGGATCTTGTCGCGCAGGAACTCGTCGAAGGCGTGCATGTCGCGGGTGACGATGCGCATCTCGTAGTCGGCCGCGCCGGTCACGGTGGCGCACTGCACCACTTCGGCCCACTTGGCGACCGCGTGCTCGAAGGTCTCGAGGTTTTCCTTGGTCGGCAGCGACAGCTTCACGGTGCAATAGACCTCGAAGCCCAGGCCCAGCTTTTCGCGGTCCAGGATGGTCACGCGGCGCTGGATGACGCCGGCGTCTTCCAGCCGCTTGATACGCCGCCAGCACGGGCTGGAGGACAGCCCGACTCGCTCGGCGATCTCGGCGACGGACAGTCCGGCGTCGTGTTGGATGAGATCCAGGATCTTGGCATCCACGGCGTCGAGTTGTTCGGACAAGAATTCCTCCCCCCAGAGGGTGTTTGACGCGTCGATCTTGCGCAAAGCCCGCCTGAGTCGGGCACGCCTTGGGCAAACAATTTCCGCGCTTCTATAAGATATTGCCTTACGGGCGAAAAGACCCGGGAGGAAAATTTTTGCCATGCGGCACTCGGAAGTCACGCTCGACGACAAATATGTGCTCGAAGATGGTCGCGCCTTCATCACTGGCGTGCAGGCGCTGCTCCGTGTGCTGCTCGATAGAAAGCGCCTGGACCGACTCGCCGGCCTGAACACAGCCGGCTTCATGTCGGGCTATCGCGGCTCGCCGCTCGGGGGGCTCGACCAGCAGGCCGCCCGCATCCGCAAGCTGCTCGATGCGCACGACGTGGTCTTCAAGGAAGGCCTGAACGAAGACCTCGCCGCCACGGCGGTCTGGGGCAGCCAGCAGGCCAACCTCTTCCCCGGCGCTACGCATGATGGCGTCTATGGCATGTGGTACGGCAAGGCGCCGGGCGTCGACCGCACCGGCGACGTCTTCAAGCACGCCAACTTCGCCGGCACGTTCCCGACCGGCGGCGTCCTGGCCGTGGCCGGCGACGACCACGCCTGCAAAAGCTCGACCCTGCCGTCGCAGTCAGAGTTCGCCTTTCAGGACTTCGAGATCCCCGTCCTGTCGCCGGCCGACGTGCAGGAGGTGCTGGACTACGGCATCCTGGGTATCGCCATGTCGCGGTTCTCGGGCCTGTGGACCGGCCTGATCGCTCTCGCCGACACCATGGACAGCGGCGTCACGATCGACGTCTCGCTGGGTCGCCACCAGGCGGTCATTCCCGAATTCGCCATGCCGCCCGGCGGCCTTGGCATCCGGCTGAAGGATCAGCCGATGGAGAAGGAGCGCCGTCTCCGCCTCCACAAGATCCCCGCTGCCCTGGCCTTCGCCCGCGCCAACCAGATCGACCGCGTGGTGCTGGGCGCTTCGCATGTGAAGGTCGGCAAGGCCCGCCTGGGCATCGTCTGCCAGGGCCAGGCCTACAAGGACGTGCTCGAGGCCTTCTCGGCCATGGGCATGAGCCTGCAGGAAGCCGCCGACCTGGGCGTCTCGGTCTACAAGGTGGGCATGCCCTGGCCGCTGGAGCCGCTCGGCCTGCGCGCCTTCGCCGCCGGCCTCGAGACCCTGATGGTGATCGAGCACAAGCGCGCCCTGATCGAGCCCCAGGCCCGGGCCGCGCTCTACGACCTGCCGGCCCAGGCCCGTCCGCGGATCATCGGCAAGACCGACGAGAAGGGCCATCCGCTGTTGTCGGAGCTGGGCTCGCTGTCGGTGGCCGAAATCGCCCTGGCCATCTACGACCGCCTGCCCGACGGGCCGCATATGGAGCGCGCGCGGGCCTATCTGAACCGCGTCTCGGCCGCCGGCGTCGCCGCCGTCAGCCTGGCCTCGGACCAGGCGCGCAAGCCGTTCTTCTGTTCGGGCTGCCCGCACAACACCTCGACCAAGCTGCCGGAAGGCAGCCGGGCGCTGGCGGGCATCGGCTGCCACTACATGGCCGGCTTCAACGATCCCTCGACCGACCTCAACACCCACATGGGCGGCGAGGGCCTGACCTGGGTGGGCGCCGCGCCCTTCACCACCGAGAAGCACGTCTTCCAGAACCTGGGCGACGGCACCTACAACCACTCGGGTTCCCTCGCCATCCGCGCCGCCGTCGCGGCCGGGGCCAACATCACCTACAAGCTCTTGTTCAACGACGCCGTGGCCATGACCGGCGGCCAGCGCGCCGAGAGCGGCTTCACCCCGGCCCAGATCACCCGCCAGCTGGCCAGCGAGGGCGTGACCAAGACGGTCATCGTCGTCGACGAGCTGGAACGCTATGCCGGGGTCACCGATCTGGCCCCCGGCGTCGAGGTCTTCCCGCGCTCCGAGCTCATGACCGTGCAGAAGGCGCTGCGCGACACCCCCGGGACGACGGTGCTGCTCTACGACCAGACCTGCGCCACCGAGAAGCGCCGCCGCCGCAAGCGCGGGACCATGGCCAAGGCGACCCAGAAGGTGTTCATCAACCCGCTGGTCTGCGAGGGCTGCGGCGACTGCTCGGTGAAGTCCAACTGCGTGTCGGTGGAACCGCTCGACACCGCCTTTGGCCGCAAGCGCAAGATCAACCAGTCCAGCTGCAATCAGGACTATTCGTGCCTTGAGGGCTTCTGCCCGTCCTTCGTCACCCTGGAAGGGGCCGAGAAGGCCGGCGAGGAGGCCAAGCCCGCGCCGCTGTCGGCCGATTCCACGCCGCTGCCGGCCTTCGAAGAGTTCCACGGCGTGCGTCGGATCATCTTCACCGGCGTCGGCGGCACCGGCGTGACCACCGTGGCCTCGATCCTGGCCATGGCTGCGCACGTCGACGGCCGCGCCGGCAGCGTGGTGGACATGACAGGCCTGGCCCAGAAGGGCGGCTCGGTGTTCAGCCACGTCAAGATCGGCGAGACCGAGGAGACGGTGGTCGGCGGCCGCGTGCCCGCCGCCAGCGCCGACGTGCTGATCGCCTGCGACCTCTTGGTCGCCGCCAGTCCCGAGGCCCTGGCCCTCTACGCCAAGGACCGCACCATGGCCTTCGGCAACAGCGACTTCGCCCCCACCGCCGACTTCGTCACCAGCCGCGACGTGAAGTTCGACGGCGGCGCCATGGCCCGCCGGGTCAAGGCCGCCACCAAGGCCTTCGACGCCTGCCCCGCCCAGCGCCTGGCCGAGGCCCGCTTCGGCGACGCCATCTACGCCAACATGATCATGGTCGGCTTCGCCTGGCAGCGCGGGGTTATCCCGGTCTCCAGTCGCGCCCTCTATCGCGCCATCAAGCTGAACGGAGTGGACGCCGAGGCCAACCTGCAGGCCTTCGAGCTGGGCCGCCAGATCGCCTTCGACCCGGCCGCGGCCGGCGACAAGCCGGTGGCGGTCGTCACGCCCGAGACCGAGCCGCTGGACGCCCTGATCGCCCGCCGGGTGGAAGACCTGGTCGCCTACCAGGACGCCCACTACGCCGCCCGCTACGCCGAGCGCATCGCCAAGGTTCGCCATGCCGAGGTCGCGGTGGTGGGCGAGGGGGTTGAGCTGCTCCTGACCCGCGCGGCGGCGACCAACCTCTACAGGCTGATGGCCTACAAGGACGAGTACGAGGTCGCGAGGCTCTATACCGACGGCCGTTTCGCCAAGGAGCTGGCGGGAACCTTCAAGGGCGGCAAGGCCAAGGTCTGGCTGTCGCCGCCGCTGATCGCGCCCAAGGGCAAGGACGGCAAGCCGCGGAAGATCGCCTTCGGCGGCTGGATGCTGGACCTGGCCTTCCCGGCTATCGCCCGGATGAAGGGCCTGCGCGGCGGGGCCTTCGACATCTTCGGCAAGACCGAGGAGCGCAGGATGGAGCGCGGCCTGATCGCCGATTACGAGGTCACGCTGGACCGTCTGGGCGCGGGCCTGCGGGCCGAGAACAAGGCGCTGGCGCTCAAGCTGGCCCAGGTTCCGTCCGAGATCCGCGGCTATGGTCATGTCAAGGAAGCTGCGGTCGATAAGGCCAAGGCGACCGCGGCCAAGCTGTGGGGGCAGTGGGAGGGCTAAAGGCCCTCCCTATCGGTCCTTGCCGCCGTAAACCGCGCCATAGATCCGGCTGAGCGCGGTCCAGTCGAACACGGCGAAGATGCGCTGGCCCTCGGTGGGCGCGCCGTTGGCTGTGCGTTTCGGCGGCTTCAATTGGGAAGCCAGGGCCAGCATCGCCTCGCGCGCCGCCGCAGACAGCTCGGGACCGCTGGCCCCGCAGTCGGTCAAGGCGCCGTCGCGGGCCGTGCATTCGAGGTTGGCCATGCCGTTGACGGGGCCCAGGGCCGCGATCAGCGGGCCGGCGATGTGGGGTGGCGGCGAAGCTTCCCAGGTGATCGCGTGCAGCCGGCACTGCTGGTCGGCGTTGTCGGGCCGCGGGCAGGAAATCGAGCCGTCCTTGGCCGGGATCAGGGCCGCGGCGGCGCGGCCCGGCTGGAAGCTGACCGGCGCCGGCTTTCCGCCGTCGGGGCCGCCGACGAGGGTGATCGGAATAGTGATCATCGCCCCGCCCACCGGCGCGCCGTCCGCCGTGGCCGGCGCCATGCGGAACTTCGGAGCCAGCTTCAGGGCCATGTCGTCGAAATGGACGCCCTCGGGCGACGAGGCCGGCGCGCGGCAGGCCTCCATCCTGCCCTCGGGCGTCACCCGGCAGCGCATCAACGCCCAGCCGGAGAGATTCCTGCGGCGGGCCTCTTCCGGATAATAGCGATCGAGGTCCATGGGGCCCGGCTTGCTCTGCCAGATGACGCCCTCGGTCAATTCGCGCGCGGGCGGCGCGGGATCGGCGAGCGCTGGTCCGGCGGCGGCGAGGCTCAGGGCCAGGGCGAGAAGGCGTGCGGTCATGGAAAATCTCCTTCTCCGCTTATGGTCAAGTTTGGTGGAGCTCGCAATGTAGGCGCGAGCGTCGGGCGCGCCATGAGCCATGGCGGACAAGGAGGTTCGTGCTAGGCTTCCAGCCATGAACAAGCCGGTTCGCAGCGCTTCGATGGTTTCGGTCAATCTTCCGGCCAGCGCCGTCGAGGATCTGAACGCGCGGGTCGAGAGCGGGGAGTTCGCCTCGCTCGATGAAGCCGTCGTGGCCGCGCTGCTCGAACTCGAACATTTCCGCGCCGTCGAGCTGCTCGGCGGCGAGGCGGCCTTTCAGGCTCTTGCCGAAGGGATCGAGGCCGATCCGGCCACGGGCGCCGGTGAGGTGGACGCCTTCGAGTTTCTGCACGCCCTGAAGACCAGATACGAGGATATGGCGGACGCCCAGGACGATCAGGCTTGAAGCCGGTTCGCCTGAGCGCGTCGGCCGTGAAGGACATCAGCGCGATCGGTAACGATATCGCGGCTGACAAGCCGAAGGCGGCGGCCGGCTTTGTCGATCACCTCATCCAACGCTGCCACAGCCTGGCGAACGCGCCTGAGGAATACGGCCTGAAGCCGTCCTACGGACCCGGTGTCCGGGGCGTGACTGTTCCACCCTGCATCGTCCTCTACCGCATCCGCGAGCGGGGCATTCTCACACTTGGCGTCCGGCACGGGGCGCGTAAGCCGGTGGCGTTCAAATGACTGACTTCGATTTCGACGCCGTGGTGGTGGGCGCCGGCGCCGTGGGGCTGGCCTGCGGTTACGCCCTGGCGCAGCGGGGGCTGGTCGTGGCCGTGCTCGAGGCAGAGGGCCACATCGGCCAGGGCGTGTCGTCGCGCAATTCCGAGGTGATCCACGGCGGGCTCTATTACCCGACCGGCTCGCTGAAGGCCCGCCTGTGCGTGCAGGGGCGGCGGCGGCTCTATGCGTTTCTCGACGCCCACAAGGTCGCCTACAAGAAGTGCGGCAAGCTGGTGGTGGCCACCAGCGACGACGAGATCGCCCGGCTCGACGCCATCTGGGACCAGGCCCTGGCCAACGACGTCGAGGGCATGGAGCGGTTGTCCGGCGCGCAGGCCCAGGCGCTGGAGCCCGGCCTCAACGCCCACGCGGCCCTGCTGTCGCCGGAAAGCGGGGTCTTCGCCAGCCACGACTACATGCTGGCCCTGCATGGCGAGATCGAAGCCGCCGGCGGGGCGGTGGTTTTGTCGACGCCCTTCGAGGGCGCGACCCCGCTGGAGGGCGGCGGCTTTTCCGTGCGGGCCGGCGGCGTCGAGCCGACCAGCCTGACCTGTCGCCTGCTGGTCACCGCGCCGGGCCTTTCGGCCCAGGATGTGGCGGCCAGCATCGAGGGCTTTCCGAAGGACCAGATCCCGAAGGCCCACTACGGCAAGGGGGTCTATTTCCGCCTGACGGGAAAGGCGCCGTTCCAGCGCCTCGTATATCCGCCGCCGATCCATGGGGCGCTGGGCACCCACTATCGCAACGACATGGGCGGCCAGGCGGTGTTCGGGCCGGACCTGGAGTACGTGCCGGCGCCGGACTATTCGATCGATCCGAACCGGGCCGAGGCCTTCGCCGCCTATATCCGCAAGTTCTGGCCCGCTCTGCCTGATGGCGTGCTGACGCCCGACTACGCCGGCGTGCGGCCCAAGATCCACGGCCCCGACGAGCCCCAGCCCGATTTCCAGCTGCGAGGCGCCGACACCCACGGCCTGGCGGGCCTCGTGGCCCTGTTCGGCATCGAGAGCCCAGGCCTGACCAGCAGCCTGGCGATCGGCGAGGCGGTCGCCGACCTGCTGGTCGACGCGCCTTAAGTCGGCTGGCTGACACCAAACTCCGCCTCGTGCGTTAGCCGAAGAGGCTGTTCGACGGAGAGGGCGATGGTGGACGATTTCATCGACAGGCTGACTTCGCGCCTGGTGCGCGGCGCGGGCCTGGTCATGGCGGCGGCGATCGCCGCGATTTCGGGCGCGATGGCGGTGTTCGCCTTCCTGGCCTCATTGGTCGGCGCGGCCTGGGCCCACGCCATCGTCGCGGCGATCGCGGCGGCGGTGGTGGCGATCTGGGCGCTGGCCCAGTCCAACCAGCAGGCCAAGGAGCGCAAAGCCCCGATCGAAGAGCGGGTGGCCGACATCATCCTGGCTCACCCCACCGCCTCGTTCCTGGCGGGCCTCGCGGCCGGAGCCCTGGTCAAGGGCAAGCCCTCGGAGGCCCGCAAGGCCTGGCGCGCCCGCCGCGAGGTCGATTGATCGTCTGCTAGAGGTAGTCGGCCGGGGCGAACTCGGCCCGCACCGTCTCGCCGCCGCGCTTGAGCATCAGGGCGATCGGCTGGCCGACCGGCCCGTCCAGCAGGGCGATGGTCGCCTGCAGGTCGCGTCCGCCTTCGATGACGTCGCCCGGGAGCACGCCGGCCTTGGCCGCCGGACCGCCGGCGCCGACGACCTCCACCCGCACGGCGCCGCGCTGCTCGGCGACCCAGAGGCCCGAGCGGCCATAGCTGTTGGAGGTGGCCGCCTGGGCGTTGCGCCGGACCCACAGGGCCTCGGTGGACAGCGACCAGTTCATCATCCGCAGGAAGGGCAGGCCGGCAATCGCCCCGCCGCCGCGCTTGCCCTCGGGACGGATGGCGACGAGCGCCTGTTCCAGCACGATCGGGCCCAGTTCCAGGCGCTTGACGCGCACCAGCCGTCCGGGGTTCGGCGCGGTCCCCGTCACGCCGTTCGAGAGCTGGATCGGGGCGAAGGGCGTCGTGTCGTTCCACAGTCCGCGCGCGACGCCCTGCTCGTGGGAAATGCACAGGGCATGCGGCCAGCCGGTGTCCAGCAGGGCCTCGATCGGCTCGCCGTCGAGTATGACGTCGGCGAAGATGCGCTTGGTCGCGCCCTGGCTTTCCTGCCGCAGCTCGGCCTTCAATCGGGTGTAGCCCGTGCGGTCCGGCGGCGCGTCGGGAAACAGTCGCCATTGTGCCGCGTCGAGATCGAGCTCGCAGTCGCCGGCGGTAAGCAGGCCGGACGCCAGCGAGCCCTGTCCGCCGAGGCGGGCGCCGTCGACGCCGCCGAACATCACGTCGGGCTGTCGCAGGGCGCCGCCCAGCACGACGTCCTTGGCGGCGTAGATGGGCGAGCTCTTTCCGTTCAGCTGGATCGTTCTCACGCGTTTGAGCTTGAGCTCCTGCGCGAGGCTTTCGCGGATCAGGCTCAGCGCGCCGCCGGAGTCGATCACAAAGGGATAGGGGCCCTGGCCGCCGATCGCGACGTCGAGGAGAATCCGCTTGTCGTTGAGCGTGATCGGCGCGGCGATCACCCTGCCCGCGGCCAGGGCGGGGGCGGCGAGGCCCGCCAGCAGCGGCGACGAGAGCAGGGAAAGGGCGTGGCGGCGACTGATCATCTCGACCTCTAAGGTTGCACGCTCAGCCGTGCAGCCTTCGGTAGATTCGTCAATCGCTCGCCAGCGATGGTTCAGCCTTTGGGGACGATCCGGATGACCTTGCCGTCGTCCTCGTCGGTCACCGCCCAGACGGCGCCGTCGGGGCCGACGACGACATCGCGGATGCGTTCGCCGAATTCGACGGCGATGCGCTCCTCGCCGACCACCTTGTCGCCGTCCAGCGTCAGGCGGGCGATGTGGTGCTCCTTGAGCGAACCGACCAGCAGGCTGCCCTTCCAGGCGGGGAACAGGGCGCCTTCATAGAAGGCCATGCCCGAGGGCGCGATCACCGGATCCCAGTAATAGATCGGCTGTTCCAGGCCTTCCTTGGCCGTGATCCCGTCGCCGATCGGCTTTCCGGAGTATTCCTCGCCATAGGTGATCGACGGCCAGCCGTAGTTCTTGCCGGCGCGCGGGATGTTCAGCTCGTCGCCGCCCTTGGCGCCGTGCTCGACGGTCCACAGCTCGCCGGTCTTGGGGTTGATGGCGGCGGCCTGCAGGTTGCGGTGGCCGATCGACCAGATCTCGGGCTTGGCGCCGGCCTGGCCGACGAAGGGATTGTCGGCGGGGATCGAGCCGTCGGGCTTGATCCGCACCACCTTGCCCAGCGTGCCGTCGAGGTTCTGGGCCTGGCGACGGCCTTCGAGGATCGAGCGTTCGCCGGTGGTGACGAACAGGTCGCCGTCGCGGGCGAAGACCAGCCGGCCGCCGAAATGCAAGGCCGAGGCCAGGGTCGGGGTCTGGCGCCAGATGACCTGGACGTTCTCAAGCTTGGGCGCGGGGCCGGGAAGCAGCTTGCCGCGCGCCACGGCCGTGCCGTTGCCGCCGTCGCGCGGCTCGGCGTAGCTCCAGTAGACGAGGCCGTTCTCGGCGTAGTGCGGGTCGATCGCCAGGCCCAGCAGGCCGCCCTGGCCGTTGACGTCCACCGCTGGCAGGCCGGCCACGGCGGGCGACAGTTTACCGTCCTTGGCCAGGATCCGCAGGCGACCGGCGCCTTTCTCGGTCACCAGGGCCGAGCCGTCGGGCAGGAAGGCGATGGCCCACGGATGGTCCAGCCCCTTGGCCACGACCTGCACCTGGTACTCGACGCCGGCGGCCTTCAGCGGCGCGCGGGTCTGGCCGGCGAAGGCGGGTTTCTGGTCGGGCGCGTTGGCGACGCGGGTCTCGACCGGGCCGCCGTCGGCGGTGACCGCCGGAGCGCTGCTGTCTTGGGCCTCGCCGGGGCCGCAGGCGGCGATGGCGAGCAGGGCGGAGGCGGCGAAGAGCAGGGAAGAACGCATGCGGCGACCATAACCGCCTTTTCGTCCGGCGGGCGAGGGGGAGGCGGCCCATTTTCAGCCGATCCCATTTTCCGCGGCTCATTGACACCGACCGTGGCGCGGGGAAGTTTCCGGCCTTTCCCCCATTCGCTCTTCCCACTCGTTTCCGGAGCCCGCCCTTGACCGCCATCCTGCACGCCATGCTGGGCAAGGGTCTGGGCGGCCTGGAGCAGGTGTTCCTCGACTACCAGCCGATCCTGGAAGGCTGGGCGGCGCGCCGGGGCGGGATCTGCGCGGGCGTGGTTCGGGCCGGGGGGGCGGTGGCCAAGGCGCAGGCGGGGCGGACGCCGCCGCTGCTGTCGATGCCCGCCCACACCGACTGGGACCCGCTGACCCTGGGCGCGGCCGGGCGGATCGTGCGGGCGGTCAAGCCGGCGATCATTCTCAGCCACGGCCAGCGTCCGGCCCGCCTGTTCGAGAAGGCCGCGCCGAAGACGACGCGCCTGGCCATCTGCGTCCACAAGCCGGTGTTCGACATCGAGACCACCCGCACAGACTATGTCTGCGTTGGTCGCCACCTGGCCGAGCTGGCGGTCAAGCGTGGGATCCCGGCGCAGCGCGTGCACTTCGTGCCCAACGCCGTGAAGATCCCGAGCATGCTGGCCCAGCCGTTCGCGCAGGCCGCCCGCCCGCCGCGCATCGTCGCCGCCGGCCGCCTGCATCCCAAGAAGGGCTTCGACGTGCTGGTCGCCGCCGCCGCGCTGCTGCGCGACCGAGGGCTTGCCTTCGAGGTCGAGATCGCCGGCGAGGGCGACGAGCGCGGCAAGCTCGAAGGCCTGATCGCCGAGCATGGCCTGGTTGATCGCGTACGGCTGGTCGGCTGGCGAGACGCGTCGGCCTTCCTGGCCACGGGCGACGTCTTCGCCTTCCCCTCCTATCAGGAGGGATTTCCGCTGGTGTTGCTGGAGGCCATGGCCGTCGGCTTGCCGGTCGCCGCCAGCGCCATTCCCGGGCCCGACGAGATGATCGTCGAGGGCGCCAGCGGCCGCCTGCTGCCGCCCGGCGACGCCGCGGCCCTGGCCGACGCCCTCGCGGGCCTGATCGCCGATCCGGCCTTGTCGGTCGCTTTCGGCCGAAAGGCGCGGGAAGCCGTGCTGGCAGACTACGGTCCCGACAGCCTGGCCAAGCGTTTGAGCGCAGTTGTGGATGAGATCGCAAACCGGGCTTGAAGCCCGCCCCGGTTTGCGCTTATAAGCCCGCTCCGCTTCGGCGGCTGGGTAGCTCAGATGGTTAGAGCGGTGGATTCATAACCCACAGGTCGGCGGTTCGATCCCGCCCCCAGCCACCAACGGTTTCTCCCGACAATCCGTTGTATTCCTTTCGCTTCCGCACTGGCTGCGGCGAGCTCGCCTAGGCTTTTGAGGCGATGGGCGATCCCTCCATTCAATATGTTCCGGCCAATTCCGATACGCCGGTAGCGAGCGGCTCGTCGCCCTGGCCGGTCGCCTATCGCGATGCGCCGCCCAGGGTTGAAATGGCTGGTTGTCAGGTA
Organism: Caulobacter zeae; assembly: GCF_002858925.1. Lineage (GTDB taxonomy): Bacteria > Pseudomonadota > Alphaproteobacteria > Caulobacterales > Caulobacteraceae > Caulobacter > Caulobacter zeae. Next base: position 44,425 of record NZ_PJRS01000039.1, on the reverse strand, counting down.
ATTTATATCAATGTAAGTATTGGCGGCAAATAACAACAAAGCGTGGGGAGTTGAGCGTGATCAAGTACGCAGCCGTCCTGTCCGCCGCCATTGCCCTGGCGACCGCGGGCGCCGCCAGTTCTGCCTCGGCCGCGACGTTCACGCCAAGTCCCGTCTCGAACTTCACCCTGAGCGGAAACTTGACGGTTGGGCACCCGCAGGCTTCGAGCGTCAATTGCTCGGTCGAGATGACGGGCAACATCGACAGCAGCGGCGCAACGGCGGTGATCTCCAGTGTGGCGATCAGCCCTGGCGACTGGGTCTGCGGCTATCTGCTGACGGCCAACGGCATGCCCTGGATCGTTCTGCCCACGAGCACGTCTTCGGTCATGATCTGGATGGGCTTCAACTCGCCCTGGACCTGCGGCGGCGCGACGACGGCCAGCTGGACGAACGGGGCGCCCAGCACGGTCACCTTCTCGAGCGCGACGGTTCCCGGATCGCCAGGGTGCAGCGTGAGCGGCACGCTGACCGCCTCGCATTCGGTGACCATCATGTAGGCGGGGGCGTCAGCCCGCCGCCTGTTCCTCGGCGACGTATACGGTCGCAAGGCGGAAGAGTTCGTTGCGCACGGGCTCGGGCAGGGCGACGGCGGCTTCCATGAACGGGCCCGCCTCGCGCAGGCTCACGAAACGGGCGATCAGGCTTTCGCCGCCGCTGGCGACGACGTCGACGCCCTCGAACAGCGCCCCGACAGGCAGCGACAGGGCGCGGGCCACCTCGACCAGCTTGGACGCGCTGATGCGGTTCTCGCCGGTCTCGTACTTCTGGATCTGCTGGAAGGTCAGGCCCAACGCCGTGCCCAACTCCTCCTGCGAGACGCCGGCCGCGCGGCGATGGGCGCGGATCATCGCGCCGACGTGCCGGTCGATCGGGTGCGTGGGGGGCGGGGTCGCCATGACGTTATTTCCGTATACGAAAATCAACGTTTTGGCTTTGCCTCGCGGGCGTTGAAAACACAAGCGTCCAGGCGCGCGCACGCGCGAATGTTCCGTTCGGTCAAGTTCGATCCGCGACGGCGCGACGGGATCAGGCCGACAGCACCGCCAGCACGCCCTCCGGAACGCCGTCGCGGCGCACCGTGGCCAGCGCCAGTTCGACCGTGCGCTCGGCCCCGTCCTTGACCAGCAGGGTCACCGGCAGGCGGGTGGGGGCGTCGCCCTGCAGCGCGTGCTCGACGGCCTGGGTCAGGGCGCGGCGCTCGGCCGGGCGGACGATGTCGCTGAGCCGGCAGTCGCGCAGTTCGGCTTCGGAAAAGCCGGTCAGCCGCAGGAAGTCGGCGTCCATCGAGGCCAGCACGCCGCGAATGTTGAGGCGGGCGGTGGCCACGTCCGGCAGCACAGACAGGGCGGTCTCCAGCGCGGCGGCGCGGTCGAGGCGGGCGCGCAGGTCGCGCTCCTCGGTGCGGTTGACGAACAAGGCCGCTACGCCGCCAGGGTAGGGGAAGACGCGCACGCCGAAGCAGCGGCCCGACTGCACCGTCGATTCCGATTCGAACTCCAGCGTCTCGCCGGTGCGCAGCACGCGGCGGAACTGCTCGCCGATCAGGGCCTGCACCGGGGCGCTGAACACCTCGGTCCAGGCCAGGCCGACCAGTTGCGCCGCGCTGGCCCCCTTGAGGTCCTCGAAGACGGCGTTGACGGCGGTGATCCTGAGATCGGGGTCGAGCGCCACGAAGGCCTCGTTGAGATGCCCCAATACAGCCGAGCGGGCCGTCTCGGCGGTCTGCAAGGCGGAATCGTTGTCGAAGCCGGCCGGTCCTTCGGCGAGGCCCGCGGCCGCGTAGTGCTCGGCCGAGATCATCACCACCCGTGGTCGGCCGTGGTGAGTCACGATCACCGGTCCAGACAGGGCTACGTCCTGCCATTGACCGAAATTCCTGCTGATTTCCCCGGCGGTCACCCTGGCCGGTGCGATGTCGCGCGACTTCATATCACCCTCTCCAGATCCACGCAAAATCCGGACGCTCCGCAATCGCTGAAACAAACTCTCGGAATGGTTGGTCGGTTGCGACTTAAAGTTACCGCCACGCGAGTCTGGGGACAACAGTGTTATCCCAGCGGCACAACGTCGCACTAAGGCCAAGTTCTCAACTACGCGAACTTCAAATAACGCGGATTTTCCGTGAGAACTCGCCGACAGCCAAGGTCGACTTACGCTCATGCCGCAACCCAAGGGATGTGCGGAGGCGTAGATGCGCAAACAGCAGTTCTTCCAGAAGTTCGGCGCGGACCGGACCGGGACCGCTTTGGTCGAGTTCGCCCTCGTGTGTCCGATGCTGATCATGCTCGTGGTGGGCATGCTCGGCTGGGGCGCCTACTTCTGGATGGCCCACTCGGTGCAGCAGGTGGCCAACGACGCCGCACGAGCGGCGGTGGCCGGGCTGACCGGCGCCGAGCGCGCCTCGCTGGCCAAGGCCGCCGTCGCCGAGGGCGTCGCCGACTATTCCGGCCTCGATACGAGCCTGGTGAAGACCACCGTCACCGAGCGCTCCGACCGCACCGTGGTCGCGGTCTCCTACGACGCCTCCAAGACCGTCGTCTTCGCCTTCGCCAAGATCGCGCCGATGCCGTCGAGCATGATCACGCGCCAGGCCTCGGTCCGCCTGGGAGGCTACTGAATGATGCGCCGTTGGCTTCGCGATCAGAACGGGGGCGTGGCGATCATCGCCGCGGCCGCCCTGACCGGGGGCGTCGGCCTGGCCGCCCTGGCCGTCGACGTGGGCTCGGTCTACCTGCAGGCGCGCCGGCTTCAGGGCGTGGCCGACCTGGCGGCCCTAGCCGCCGCGAGCGATATCGCCCGCGCCCAGGCCGCGGCCAACGCCACGGTCGAGATCAACCCGGTCGGCGGCGCGGTCACCGCGCAGGTCGCGCGCGGGCGCTATGATCCCCGGGCGACCGGCGGTCCCAGCCAGCGCTTCAAGCCCGGCGAGGTCGACCCCGACGCAGCCCGCGTGGTTCTGGACGGCGAAGCCGACCTGTTCTTCGGCCAGGCCCTGCTGGGCAAGAAGAAGATCCCGATCCGCCGCCAGGCCACGGCCACGCGCGCCGACCTCGCCAGTTTCTCGATTGGAACCCGGCTGGCCAGCCTCGACGCCGGGGTGGCCAACGCCCTGCTGACCGGCCTGACCGGCAGCAAGGTCAGCCTGTCGGTCATGGACTACAACGCCCTGGCCGACGCCGATGTCGACCTCTTCGACTATCTCGATGCGCTGGACACCAAGCTGGGGATCAACGCCGCCAGCTACGACGACCTGCTGGCGACCAACGTCAAGACGGGCAAGGCGCTGTCGGTGCTGGCCGACGTGCTGAACGCCGCCGGCGACAGTCGCGCCGCCAGCGCCGCCACCGTGCTGGCCTCGGCGACGGCCTCCAGCCAGAGCGTCAAGCTCAGCACCCTGGTCGATCTGGGCCCCTATGGCGGCCAGGACCACGTGGCCGGCGGGTCCAGCGCCGGGATCGGCACCGACGCCATGCAACTCGCCAACGCCATGCTGATGCTCAGCAACGGCGCCCGCCAGGTCCAGCTGGATCTGGGGACAGCCGTTCCGGGCCTGGCCGACGTCGACGCCTGGCTGGCCATCGGCGAGCCGATGAACAACTCGCCGTACATGACCGTGACGCAGGACAAGTCGGTGGTGATTCGCACCGCCCAGACGAGGCTCTATGTCGAGGCCAAGCTCCTGGGCTCGGGCATCCTGGGCGGCCTGGCCCAGGTCAAGGTGCCGCTGCTGGTCGAGCTGGCCTCGGGCGAGGCCAAGCTGGCCGCGCTGGACTGCAAGGCGCGCACGACCACCCTGGCGGTCAAGCCCAGCGTCGGCTCGCTGACCATCGGTCAGGTCGACACCACCAAGCTGAACAACTTCAAGGTCGGCCTGACCCCGACCAAGGGCCGCATCGTCCAGGCCCCGCTGTTCACCGTCGACGGCTCGTCCAAGGTCGATCTCGGCGGGGCGACGTTCCGCAACGTGGTGTTCAGCAGCGCCGACGTGGCGGCCGGCACGGTCAAGACCGTGAAGACCAACGATCTGGTGTCGACCACGGTGGCCACGCTGATCGGCAACCTGTCGCTGGACGTCAACCTGCTGGGCCTGCAACTGGGCCTGGGCGAGTCGTCGATCCTGGCCGCCCTGAAGCCGCTGCTGGCGGCGGCCGCCTCGCCCCTGGACGTGGCGATCAACCGCCTGACCGCCCTGGTCGGCGTGGGCCTGGGCGAGGCCGACGTGCGGACCAACGGCATGCGCTGCGGCGCCCCGGCCCTGGTGGCCTGATGAGTTCTAACCCCGAGGAAGGAAAGCGTAGTTCAGTCATGTCCAGGAAGTCGTCGCAGCAGCAGGGTCAGGTCCAGGCGCCAGTCCAATGGGGGGCGGGGCAGGGGGGCTCGTCGTGGCCGGGGCTTGGGGACGCGCCCGACGACGCGCCGTCGGGGCCGTTTGGCCGTCGCGGGGTTTCCGACGCCGAGCTTGGCGCCCCGTCGGTGCTGCATTCGACCTTCCAGCCGCCCAGCATCCGCGCCCGCCTGCATGTGCTGTGCGCGCTCTACGCCCACACGCCGTCGCCCTCGCGCCGCCTGGAGCTGCTCGACAGCCTCGAGGGCCAGGTGCTGGAGCTGGCGCACCTGATGGCGCTGGACCTGCTGAACAACGGCTGGCGACCCGAGCCTGGGCGGGACGCGGCCTGAGCCGGCGCCCAAACCATCCACGGCCAAGCTTAGGTAAACGTCGGAAAAACCGTCTAAAACGACGACCGATTAACCGCGCCGTGCGTTGTTGAGGTCATGTCGAGGTTTGATTCAGGCACGGGGGCCGATCGTCGCGCTGCGCCGCGCCTGAACACCAACAGGTCGGGCAAGGTGTTGTGCGGCGCCTTCGCCTGGGACTGTGTGATCAAGGACGTCTCGGACGGCGGCGCGCGCATCCTGATGCTGTCGGGCTCGACCCCGCCGGCCAGCGTGCAGCTGGTCGACCTCGTCGGCGGCTTCGCGCACGACGTGAAGGTGGCCTGGCGCAAGGACCGCGAGCTGGGCCTGACCTTCCTGCGCAGCCATGACCTGCGAGGCCTGGCGCCCGCCAGCCTGCAGACGGCCAAGCGGATCTGGCTGGCGGCACAGAGCCGGGCCAGCACCGGCTGACAGGCCCTCAAAGAAACGGGCCCCATAGAAAAAGCCTCGCCTGGGGGGAGGCGAGGCTCTTCTAAGCTTTTACTTAGTGATCGCGAGGATCAGGCGTCGGCGCGGGCGGCTTCCTCGGCCATGGCGCGGACGAGGTCCAGGACCTGGCGGCGGACGCGGCCGCGATTGATCTTCGGGAACACCTCGGCCAGTTCCAGACCTTCCGGCGTGGTCAGGAATTCCTGAACAACGCGTTCGGCGTGGTGACCGACTTCGTCCTCTTCGGCGCCGCTCATCGGGTCGGCAAGGCCGTCGAAGAAGAAGGACACCGGCACTTGCAGGGTGCGGGCGATTTCATACAGTTTCGAGGCGCTGACGCGGTTGGCGCCACGCTCGTACTTTTGGACCTGCTGGAACGTCAGGCCCAGGGAGTCGGCCAGTTGTTCCTGGCTCACGCCCAACAGCTTGCGACGCATACGGACTCGACCGCCGACGTGCAGATCGACCGGGTTGGGTCGCCGGCCTTCGGTTTCTTCACTCAACTTTTTCGCCTCCAACGGTTGTTTGTGTAAAATGACACGACCGGGGCGTAGGCGAAAGCCGAGCTAGGACAGGTGCGGCGCTACGTCGCTGAGGTGGAGCTTGGGCTCCGCCTAAGCGTTAAGCTGAAACTCCGATTTCCGAGCGCGATCGTTCCAGATCCGCCGAGCTTGGCCGCTCGCATCGTGCAAGCGGTAAAGCGCTTCCGCGGAAAGGGTTTCGTCACGCTCCGAACCCGGAAGAATCTGGGGCGTCATCGCCCGCAGCACCTGACGCTGCACGGCGGCGAGATCGCCGAAAGCCCGCAGGTCGAGTTCGTCGACGTGATAGCCGACCGTCGATTCGATGGCGATCGATTCGCGCACCCGCTGCAACAGTTCTTGCGACAGGGGAATTTCCGAGCCGGCGACGATTCCGAACTCGTACGCACGCGGCAGTCCGACCAGGCGGGTGTCGATCGGCGAGCTCATGATGCCGGGGTACAGCGCCATGTCGATCATGCCGACGAAGCGGGTGACGTTGTTGACCAGCGCCAGCTCCATGGCCGCGGCCCAGGCCTCGAACACCCGGGTCCCCCGACCCGGACCCTTCTTGGCGCGATAGGCCTCGGTGGTGAAAAGCCTGCTGGCCTCCCAGACGTCGTGACCCTTCTTGGGGGTCTCGTCGGGCGCGATCAGGTGGGCGAACTTGTCGACCAGCATGCAGCGGTCGTCGGTGGGCCGCAGGCGCAGGCCGACCTCCAGCTGCATGTCGTCGTCGAAGCCCAGCAGGTAGATGGCGCGGGCGTCGTCGTAGTCGTCGACCTCGCCGCCGTCGAGCACGACCAGGTCGACCCAGCCGTTCTTCTCGACGCACTGTTTGCGGCGTTCCTCGTGCATGGCCCACAGCTGGGGCCCGTAGAGGTGGCGGTTCTCGCAGGTGATGATGTGGATCATGGCTGTCCCCCGTTCTGGACAGCCCGCATTAGGCGGCATGATCCGCCCAATCGCCGATAGGCCAAACGGCCTATGCGACGCGCCGCCCCAGTCCGTGCGGCCATTACCAATGATCGGGGAGGGGGCTTCTGTGCGCTGACGCACACCTTGGCGCAAAAGGGCTTCGCAAGGCGAAGCCGGACGCGTGCGAAGCGCTATGTCGAACACCTAACAGATGATCGATGCACATTCAAGGTTGTGAAATTTCATATTCCGGCGTTACGCGCGCATTCCGGTTGCGCGTTTCGCGGGCGCTCACTCGGCCTTCAGCAGGCCCAGCTCGCCGGCCTTCATCACAGCCTCCTGCCGCTTGACCACGCCCAGGCGTTTCTTGGCCGCCTCGATGTGGTGGTGGACGGTGCGGGGCGACAACTCGAGGATCGCCCCGATCTCCCAGTCGGTCTTGCCGCGGCTGGCCCAGTAGAGGCACTCGGCCTGGCGCTCGGAGATCACGCCGTAGTCGGGCTTGTCGTCCTGTAGCTCCCAGTGCTTGAGCATGATGGTGCCGAACACCGTGGCCAGGCTCTCGACCACGGCGCGGTTGGCCGGGTCGGTTTCGGGCGCGTTCGTGGCCATGCGGATCAGCACCTCGTGGCCGGCCGGGCCGAACACCCGCACAACATAGCCGTCGTTCATGCCGAACTCGGACGCCTCGCCCCACATGGCCTGGGCCCGCTGGTCGCCCAGCGGCTTGGCGTCCGACCAGGCGAACGACTTGGAGGATTTCAGCAGCAGCTTGACGCAGGGATCGTGGACGACGTGACGTTCGCTCCAGTAGCGCGCGTCCCAGGTCTCGAAATCCTGGCGCGACAGGGCCGGCGGCTCCTTGCCGTAGCGCTCGGCGTTGACCAGGGTGGCGGCAAAGCGGTCGTAGCCGAAGGCGGCCAGGGCGCGCCCGAAATGGGCTTCGACCTCGGCCGGCGCGCCGTAGTGCGGCGCCTTGCTCAGGAACTCCCAAGCTTGCTGTTCGGCCGAATTCAACACGACGCGATGGTCTCCCGCTCCTTCATCAACTTAGAGGTGGTGAAGCGGGGACGCCAGTAGCGGCGGCGATGTGTCGCGGACTTTACTCAAGCCAACACTATGGACAACTATTGATTGTCCAGCTTTCGTGACGGTTGAGGCGCCGTATACTGGCCTCGACGGCTCAGGCGGCTTCCTGCTCGTCCTCGCCGCTCAGCAGGGCGCTGAGCACGACGGCCAGGCGTTCGGGCTTGATCGGCTTTTCGACCACGTCCTGCATGCCGGCCGCCAGGTAGACGGCGACGTCCTCCGGGCCGGCGTTGGCGGTCAGGGCGACGATGGGCGCGGCGCCGGCCGGGCCGGGCAGCTCGCGAATGGCCCGGGTGGCGGCCACCCCGTCCATGCGCGGCATCTTGATGTCCATCAGGATCAGGTCGAAGCGGCCGGTGCGGGCGGCCTCGACCGCTTCGACGCCGTCGGCCACCTGCTCGGACGTGCAGTCGAACATCTCACACAGCGCCTCGGCGACCATGCGGTTGGTGGCGTTGTCGTCGACGATCAGGATGTGGGCCGGGCGGGCCGAGATGCTGAGGTCTTCCTCGTCGTGGGTCTCGACCTGGGCGGCGGGGGCGGTCAGGGCGAAGCGCAGGGTCAGGCCGGCGCCGCGATTGGGCTCGGCGCGCACCTGGCCGCCCATCTCGCGCAGCACGCGGTGGGCCAGGGCCATGCCCACGCCCAGCGCCATCTCGGCGCGGTCGTCCATGCGGCCTTCGCCGAGGGGGTCGAACACACGGGCCAGGCGTTCCTCGGCGGTGACGGCGGCGGCGTTGTCGCGCACGTCGCCTTCCAGGCGCAGGCGGCCGTCGTCGAGGCGGGCCCGCAGGCTGGCCTCGATCACGCCGCGACCGTGGGCCAGGGCGCCGTCGATCAGGGCGTCGAACACTTGCAGCAGGCGCGAGGGGTCGACCAGGGCGGCGGCTTCGGGCTCGCCGTCGTAGGAGAACAGCAGGGTCGAGCCGCTTTCGGCGGCGCGCGGGGCCCAGCGGGCCTCGACCGCATCGGCCAGGTCACGCAGGCGGGTCGGTTCGGGCGACAGCGACAGGCCGCCGGTGGCGGCCCGGTGCAGGTCCATGGCCCGGCCCAGGATGTCGCTCATGTCGCGGCTGGTGTCGCTGATGGCGCGCACGCAGGCGGCCGCGTCGGGCGCCAGGCGCTGCTGTTCCAGTCGGTCGGTGAAGGCCTGTACGCCGTCAAGGTGCAGGCCGATGTCATGCGCCATGCGCTCGACCAGGCCCATCGCCTCGCGGGCCTCGCGCTGCTTGCGGCGATGCGAGGCCAGCAGCGAGGCCAGGCCGCCGACGCCGACATAGAGACCGTTCTCGTCGGTGGCGACGAAGGCGGTGCGGAAGACCGGGGTGGCGCTCTGGGCCAGGGCGTCGACGAAGACGCCGGGCTCCATCGCCACGCGCACGCTGCGCGGTTCGGGGTCCATGACCTCGGACACGGGGCGTTCGTTGAGCTGTTCGGCTGCGACCAGCATCTGGCCGACGAAGACGTCGCGGTAGACGAGGCCGATGGGCGCGCCGTCCTGCGTCACCGCCAGGGCGGCGAGGGCGGGTTCGCTCGCGAAGATCTCCAGCACCGTCCGGCAGGACGTGTGGGGATCGACCGGATCGCGGCGATCGATAAGGCGGGCGAGCGTTTCCATGCGGCCGGGGGCTGGTCGTCGGGGAATTCACAGCTTGGACGACTTGGCCTTGCAGAGTCGTTAAGTCACAGCACTGAAAGCAAAAGGGGCGGCGGATTGGCTCCGCCGCCCCCTTCTCGAGCCGATCCGGCCCGATCAGGTTCACCAGGTCTTGGTCAGGCTGACGCCGTAGAGGCGCGGCTCCAGCGTGTAGACGTTGGTGAACAGGCCCGAGGTGTCGTCGGTGGTGTAGGCGTCGGTGATCGGCGTCTTGTTCAGCAGGTTCTTCACATAGGCGTCGATCGACAGGCCCAGTTCCGGCTTCTCGATCTTGAGCGTCAGGTTGACGTTCTCCCAGGATTTCAGCCGGTCGTACTCGGTGTTGTAGATGCGGGCGTACTGCTCGCTCTGGCGGTAGTAGTCGCCGCGCACGGTGGCGGCCCAGCCGGACGGCAGGTCCCAGGTGTATTGGGCGCCCAGCGACAGGGTCCAGTGCGGCGAGTTGGGCAGTTCGTTGCCCGACAGGTCGGCGGCGCGGCCGTCGATCGAGGCCCCGGCGGCGTAGTTGTAGAGGCCCACGCCGTTGGCCAGGGTGTTGGCCGTGAGCGCCACCGTCACCAGGCCGGTGGCCTGGGCCGGCGTGAAGCCCTGCGAGATCAGGGCCCCGGCCAGGGTCGAGGCTCCGGCCGCCGGACCGCCGGCCGCCGCCAGGATGGTCTGCACCGCCGTGGCCTGGGCCGCGGTCAGGCCCGCGCCGCCCGAGGCGGTGGGCAGGGTGTAGAGGGTGTTGGCCAGGTTGCTGTAGTAGCTGCTGGCGCCGGTGCCGGGGCCCGCGCAGGCCAGCGGCAGGGTGCCGCCCAGTCCCGCCCCGATGATCGTCGCCACGCCCGCGGTGGTCAGTACGCAGTTGCTGCCCAGCGCCGCGGTCGGCCGGGCGGCCTTGACCAGGGTCAGGGCCGCGTCGCCTTGAGTGCGGTTCATCACGTCGATCGAGGACACGCCGTCTTTGATCTTGGTGTTCAGGTAGCCGACATTGGCGTTGAGGCGCAGGCCCTTCACCGGTTGCCACAGGGTTTCCAGCTCGACGCCCCAGACGGTGGCGTCGATGTTCTCGTTGACCGAGGTGCGGTTGACGATCTTCGAGATCTGGTAGCCCTGGTAGTCGTAGTAGAAGCCGGTGGCGTTCAGCAGCAGGCTGCCGCCCAGCAGGGTGTTCTTGGCCCCGATTTCGTAGGCGTTGACAAATTCCGGCTGGTAGGTCGCCGCCACGCCGGCCACGCCGATGGCTCCCGGCGGGTTGGCGCCGCCGCCCTTGTAGCCCTTGGAATAGAAGGCGTAGAGCAGGGTCTCGTCGGTGAACGGCAGGTTGGCCTTGTAGTCGAAGCCCAGGCGCCCGGTCAGTTCCTTGAAGTCCGACTTCTGCTGCGCCGGCGTGCCGGTGATCAGACCGTAGCCGGGGGCGAGCAGGGCGGTCGAGATGTTGTCCGAGGTCTTCTTGTCGTGGGTCTGGCGCAGGCCCAGGGTGAACTTCAGGTCCTCGCTGGCCTGCCAGTAGACCTCGCCGAACAGCGCCGTGGCCTTCAGGTGATAGGGCGTGCGGTTGTCGAAGTAGTTGTGGCCCTCGCCGGTCGGGTTGGGCGAGGTGTCGATGCCGATGCAGTTGGCCGTGGTCGCCGGGTTGCAGGTCGGGTTGCCGGTGTTCTGGAAGTTCAGCGCCAGGGCCGAGATCGTCAGGCCGTTGGAGACCACGTAATAGTCGGTGACGCCGCGGTAGTCGAAATAGATGCCGCCGACGTTGAAGTTGATCGGCCCGTCGAAGGCCGACTGCAGGCGGAACTCCTGGCTGATCTGCTTGGCGTTGGATTTCGAGATGTCGTAGGTCAGGAAGGTGTTGGCCGTGCCGGTCTGCGGATCGGTGAAGTTGCCGCCCGGCGTCAGGGCCGTGTTGTTGAACGTGCCCGGCGAGATGTTCCGGAAGTAGTCCTGCTTGGAATAGATGTCGCCGGTGCTGATCGAGCTCAGCGACGTGAAGGTCAGCTGGTCGGTGATGTCGTAGGCGAAGTTGAACTGGTAGACGTCCGAGGTCGACCGGTAGATCGGGTCGAAGCGCGTCTCGATCTCGCGCAGGTCGCGGGTGACCGTGTCGCCCGCGTTGAGGTCGCCGCTGGTGAAGCCCACCAGGTTGCCCAGAACGCCGTAGAGGGTGCCGGACGTGTTGACCGTGCCATAGGCGGCGTTGCTGTAGAGGCTGGCCGAGGCGCAGCCCTGCGTCAGGTAGCGACGCGACGTGCCGGTGGCGACGCCGCCGACCGTGGCCGGGCCGTCGTCCTTGGTGCAGAGCTGCTTGCCGATGCGGGCGCGGTTGTCGTCTTCCTTGAAGTGCTCCCACATCAGGTTGACGCGCAGGCGCTCGTTGGGGTTCACCGCCAGGCTGACGCGGGTGGAATAGAGGTCGCGGTCGTCGACCTTGTGGTTGTTGAAGGTGTTGGTGACGAAGCCGTCGCGCTGCACCAGGGCGCCCGCGATGCGCAGGGCCATCTTCTCCTCGACGATCGGGATGTTGACCATCCCGCGCACCTTCTTGGTGTCGTAGTTGCCGTACTCGACGCGGCCCAGGGCCTCGAAGCGGTCGGACGGCTTGGCGGTGATGATGTTGACGACGCCGCCGGTGGCGTTGCGGCCGTACAGCGTGCCCTGCGGGCCGCGCAGCACTTCCACCCGCTCGACGTCGTAGAACTCGGCCTCGAACAGGTTGCTGGCTTGAAGCGGGGCGTTGTTGACGTGCACGCCGACGCCGCTGTCGGCCGAGACGCCGACGCCCTTGGAGCCGATGCCGCGGATCTGGAAGTTGAAGCTGTTGGTGAAGTTGCTCTTGCCGAAGCTGACGTTCGGGATGGCCTGCTGCAGGTTGGGGCCGCCGTCGATCTTCTGGGCTTCCAGGCTGCCCTGGCTGAAGGCCGAGACCGCGATCGGCACGTCCTGGAGGGCTTCCTCCTTCTTCTGGGCGGTGACGACCAGTTCCTCGATCACGTTGTCGGAGGCCGGCTTGGCCGGAACCTGTGTCTGGGCGAAGGCGGCCGGGGCGGCCACGGCGGTCAGTACGGCGGCGGAAGCGCCCATGGCCAAGAGGCGCCGCAAGCGCGGGGTCTGCGTCATTCGAAATCCCTCCCTGGACGCGATGACGCCTTGTTGGCGGCCCCTATCCGCGTCCCGTTGTTTCCTCGTCGCCGCACGTTTTCATTGTCGTATCTCCATGATGGAGATCGGCGCGCAGGTGTCCGGCAGACCCGCTTCGACTTTGCGAGATTGCATACTTGCGTTCTTTGGCTGTCAACTGGCGGCGATGTAAGTAAACAGCGATAGGTTACGGCTTTTCACTTTCCGCAACGTCACCTAATTGTTGGAAGTTCGCATTTTTGCGAAAATTAGAAAAATGGGTGTATCGCCTGACCTGGGGTCAAGCGTGCGGATAGGCTGAATAAAGAGAGGAAATCCGCTCCCCAACGGTCCGTATCTTGGCCTATTCCCGTAAAAGGTACAGCGCAAAACGATGTTCCGCGAGCGCCGGCGCCCGTGACGGCAGGCGCGCCGCCGTTCCAGCCGAAGCCAAGGTCGTGTAGAGGAGCGGGCATGTCCGCATCACTCACGCCTTCCGCGCCCTCCGGCGCCGCCCTGGTGCTGTTCTCCGGCGGCCAGGACTCCAGCGTCTGCCTGGCCTGGGCGCTCGAGCGCTATGCTCGCGTCGAGACCCTGGGCTTCGACTACGGCCAGCGCCACTCCATCGAAATGGAGGCCCGCCAGGCCGTCCGCCACCAGGTCGCCGCCCGCTTCCCGCACTGGGCCGACCGCCTGGGCGAGGATCATGTCCTGGATATCAGGAGCTTCGGCGCCGTCGCTCAGTCGGCCCTGACCGCCGACCGCGCCATCGAGATGACCGAGCGCGGCCTGCCGTCGACCTTCGTGCCCGGCCGCAACCTGGTGTTCCTGATCTACGCCGCAGCCCTGGCCGACCGCCGGGGCACCGACGCCTTGGTCGGCGGCATGTGCGAGACCGACTTCTCGGGATATCCCGACTGCCGCCGCGACACGCTGGACGCCATGCAGAGCGCCATGAACCTGGGCATGGACCGGAATTTCCGCGTCGAGACGCCGCTGATGTACCTGACCAAGGCGCAGACCTGGGCCCTGGCCAAGCAGCTGGGCGGCGAGGACCTCGTCGACCTGATCGTGGTCGAGAGCCACACCTGCTACCAGGGCGAACGCGGCGAGCTGCACCCCTGGGGCCACGGCTGCGGCGAATGCCCCGCCTGCGAACTGCGCGAGAAGGGCTACGCCGAATGGGACGCGGCCGGGCGCGAGGCGCTGGTCCCGTGACCTATTCCGTCAAAGAGATCTTCCTGACCCTGCAAGGCGAAGGCGGCCAGGCGGGCAAGGCGGCCGTGTTCTGCCGCTTTTCCGGCTGCAACCTGTGGACCGGCCGCGAGCAGGACCGCGCCAAGGCCGTCTGCACCTTCTGCGACACCGACTTCGTCGGAACGGATGGCGAGGGCGGTGGCAAGTTCGCCACCGCCGACGCCCTGGCCGATGCGGTCGAGGCCGCCTGGACCGGCGGCCCGGACGACCGGCTGGTGGTCTGCACCGGCGGCGAGCCGCTGCTGCAACTGGACGCGGCCATCGTCGAGGCCCTGCATGCGCGCGGCTTCCAGATCGCCATGGAAAGCAACGGCACCCTGCCGGCCATCGACGGCATCGACTGGATCTGCGTCAGCCCCAAGGCCGACGCCCCGGTGGTGCAGACCTCGGGCCAGGAGCTGAAGCTCGTCTTCCCGCAGGAAAAGGCCATGCCCGAGCGCTTCGAGGACATGGATTTCGAACGCTTCTATCTCCAGCCGATGGATGGCCCGGACCGCGACAGGAACACGCAATTGGCCGTCGCCTATTGCCTTGCCCACCCCAAATGGCGTTTAAGCGTCCAGACACACAAGTATCTCGGCCTGCCCTGATGGATAGGGCGCTCGGTTTGGTGACAGGACCGCGCGCTAGAGCCTCCCAGGCCTAGTCATAAAAGAAGTCCATGTCCGAACCCGTCTTCGAGATCACGAAGGCCGCGCATTTCGATGCGGCCCACTATATTGAGCAAGGCCCCGGCGATCACCGTTATCGCCGCCTGCATGGCCACTCGTTCCGCGTCGAGGCCAGCGTGAAGGGCGTCATGCAGCCTGCCGGATGGGTTGCTGACCTCGAGAGCCTGGACGTCGCGCTCAAGGCCGTCGCCACTGAGCTCGACCATGGCCTGCTCAACGATCGCCCGGGGTTGGAAAGCCCGACCCTGGAGCGCATCTGCCTCTATTTCGCCGAGCGCCTGAAGCCGCAGTTCCCCGGCCTGTCGCGCGTGGTGCTGTCGCGCCCGACCATCGGCGAGAGCTGCGCGCTGAGCCTCTAGATTTCAAGGAACCTCCCCCTGTGGTGGAGGTGATCGCGAAGCGATCGGTGGGGGGAGCGGCTACGAAACCAGTCGTCTTCTCGACAGCTGAAAACGTTCCCCCGCCGGCCTTCGGCCGCCTCCCCCAGAGGGGGAGGTTCTTGGTTCTCGCGATCGTTTATCCCCGACTTTGACGCCGTCGCCCCTTTCGCGGCGGCGCGGAGTTCGCCACACACGCGCCATGCGGATGATCGGCTACTTCCGGGTCCCGCCCGTTCGGGGCGCGACCTTCGACGGACCTCTGGCGGACAAGCTGACGGCGGCCGGCTGCCAGGCGCTGCACCACGACGCCTGCTATGCGCTGGCCGTGCACAAGCCGGGCCTGGAGGCGGCCATCGCCTCGGCCAAGCCTGGCGACCTGCTGGTGGTTCCCAGCCTGCACGCCTTCGCCGCACACCTCGTCGACCTGTTGCAGATCCTCGGCAAGATCCAGTCCGCCGGCCTCTACCTGATGACGTTGAGCGAGGGGATCGACACCCGCATGCCCGGCGCCTTCTTCACGGTCTGCGCCCAACTGGCCCAGTTCAACGACCAGACCCGCATGGTGCGCACCGCCGAGGAGAAGATCGTCCGCCTGGGCCGTCCGCGTCCTGCGCCGACCGACGCGGGAACTGACGAACCTGCGTCGGAAACGGACGCAGAGCCGCCTCCCGAGGCCTAGAGGGCTCTTTCCACAGAACGACGGTCGCGATACCCCTGCGTCACCCAATGCTCCGGGAGATCCGCCGTGCTCTACGCCATCCTCTGCTACAACGACCAGGATCTGGTCTCCGGCTGGACGAAGGCCGAGGACGACGCGGTGATGGCCAACCTGTCGGTGGTCCACGACCGGCTCTATGCCGAGGGCAAGCTGGGGCCGGCCGGGCGCCTGGGGTTCACGGGCTCGGCCAAGACCCTGGTCAAGGGTCAGGAGCCGCCGGTGGTGATGGACGGTCCCTACGCCGAGACCAAGGAGGCCATGCTGGGCTTCTACATCGTCGACTGCGCCTCCATGGACGAGGCTCTCGACGTGGCCCGCGCCCTGGGCGAGGCCAATCCGACCGGCGCCTACGAGATCCGGCCGCTGTCGCTCTATCTGCAAGGCGTGGCCGTGGGCGATCAGGTTCCGCAGGCGGCGGCGTAGAGGATCAGTCCCGCTGGGCCTTCTTCCACTCGCGAAACTCGCGCTTTTCGCGGTCCTTCTTGCTCTCGCCGGGGATGACGGCCTTGCCGGCCCCGACGGCGACCTTGCCGGCCGTGCCGACCACGGCTCCGGTCGCGCCGACGACGGCGCCGCCCGCCGCGACGGCCAGGCAGCCCTGGGCGCCGACGGCGATCGCCAGCAGGACGGGAACGAGAAGCAGACGGGAAGGGCGCATGAAATGAACTCGTGAAACCTTGGTTCTCGGGTTCTAGCTGATCAAAGGTTTACGATCTCCGCGGCCAGAGGACGCTGTCGTCTGGCCGACAGTTCTTGTGGCGAAAATGCGTCGGCTTGGCCCGTTTAGTATTTGTAAACAAAAAAGTCAGGAACGAGTCTCAAAGTTCGGTGGTTCTTCTGCCGAAAGGCCGAGATCCAACCGATGCCACGCCGCGAAGACATGATCAAACAGGAAGCCCAGGCGCTGTGGCGAGAGCTACACGGCGAGCCTGTCCCCGATCTCAGCGGATCCGAACTGCTGGGCCGGATCTGCGGCGGCCTCGGCATCGCCGAGTACGACCGCGTCCAGTCGCCCTTCCTGCGCTCCTCTATGATCACCCGCCCGGAAGACTGGCGCGAGCGCCAGGGCGGAGGGTAGGCGCTTCCTGATCCTCCCCCTCTGGGGGAGGTGGCCCGGAGGGCCGGAGGGGGGACGTTTTCAGCTACCGAAGCGTGGGGCTGTTATCCCTCGCTCCCCCCACCGATCGCTCACGCGATCGCCTCCCCACGGGGGAGGTTCGGCTTCGCCCTAAGACCCGCTCGCCGCCGCCGCCCGGCAGGAACCCGCCGCCGCCCGTCTGGCCTCGATGGCGCAGGAAGGCGTCGGCCAGGACGCAGGCGGTCATGGCTTCCACCACCGGCACGCCGCGGATGCCCACGCAGGGGTCGTGGCGGCCCTTGGTGCGCAGGTCGATTTCCTCGCCGGCCTCGTTGAGGGTCTGGCGGGGAATCAGGATCGACGAGGTCGGCTTGAAGGCCACGCGGGCCGTCACCGGCTGGCCGGTCGACAGGCCGCCCAGCACGCCGCCGGCGTGGTTGGACAGGAACTCAGGCTCGCCATTGGGGCCAAGGCGCATCATGTCGGCGTTGTCTTCGCCCGTCAGGGCGGCGCTGTCGAAGCCCTCGCCGATCTCCACACCCTTGGCGGCGTTGATCGACATCAGGGCGGCGGCCAGTTCTGCGTCGAGCTTGCCGTACAGCGGCGCGCCCCAGCCGGCGGGCACGCCGATCGCTTCCACTTCCACCACGGCTCCAGTCGAGGAGCCCGCCTTACGGATCTTCTCCAGGTGCTCTTCCCACACCGGGATGATCGCCGCGTCCGGCGACCAGTAGGGGTTCTCTTGCGTCTGCGCCCAGTCCCAGTTGGCGCGGTCGATCTTGTAGGGGCCGATCTGCACCAGGGCCGCGCGCACCGTGACGCCCGGGATCACCAGCCGCGCTACGGCGCCGGCCGCCACCCGCGCGGCCGTCTCGCGGGCCGAGCTGCGGCCGCCGCCGCGATAGTCGCGCACGCCGTACTTGGCGAAATAGGGATAGTCGGCGTGACCGGGGCGGAAGGCCTGGGCGATCTCGCCATAGTCCTTGGACCGCTGATCGGTGTTCTCGATCATCAGGCTGATCGGCGTGCCCGTCGTGCGCTGGCCGCTGGTGCGCTCGTCCTCGAACACGCCCGACAGGATGCGCACGGCGTCCGGCTCCTGGCGCTGGGTGACGAACTTGCCGTTGCCCGGGCGGCGCTTGTCGAGGAAGCCCTGGATCATCTCGGCCGTCAGCAGGATGCCCGGGGGCACGCCATCGACGACGCAGCCGAGGGCGGGCCCGTGGCTCTCGCCCCAGGTGGTGACGCGGAACAGGTGACCGAAGGTGTTGTGCGACATGGCGAGGCTTCTAGCCCAAAGGGCGTTTGGGGGCGAGACTTTGCGGGCGATGAGGCCCAACGGTCTTCGATCGGCAAGAACTTGCCGCTGTGCGGGGTCCTCGTCCTTCGACAGGCTCAGGATGAGGACCAGGGCAGGCGCTGCGGACCAGTGGAGAACCTCACCCTGAGCCTGTCGAAGGGTGAGGTTCTCGCTTAGCTACACCCAGTCCGGAACCAGGTCCCGGGCCAGCATCTCGTCATAGGTCGGGCGCTTGCGGATCACGGCGTAGCGGTCGCCGTCGACCAGCACCTCGGGGACCAGCGGGCGGGTGTTGTACTCGCTGGCCATGGCCGAGCCGTAGGCGCCGGCCGACATGAAGGCCACCAGGTCGCCCGGACCAAAGGGCGGCAGGGCGCGGTCGCGGGTGAAGGTGTCGCCGGTCTCGCAGACCGGGCCGACCACGTCGTAGACGCTCTCGCCGGCCTTGGGATGGACCGGGCGGATGTCGTGGAAGGCGTCGTACATGGCCGGACGCACCAGGTCGTTCATGGCCGCGTCGATGACCAGGAACTTGCGGCCTTCCGGGCGCTCGTGGACATGGATGACTTCCGACACCATCACGCCGGCGTTGGCGGCGATGACCCGGCCCGGCTCGAAGGCGAGCTTCACCGGCAGGCCCTTGGTCACCTCGGCGACCATGGTCGCGAACTCCGCCGGAGGCGGGGGCTCGGGGTGGTTGAAATAGGGCACGCCCAGGCCGCCGCCCAGATCCAGACGCTCGACCGACAGGCCCTCGCCCAGCAGTTGCTCGACCAGGCCCCGCATCTTGGTGAAGGCCGCGCGCATGGGTTCGAGGTCGGTGATCTGGCTGCCGATGTGGCAGGCCACGCCGATGGGCTCGAGGGCTGCGTTGTTGCTGGCGTTGGCGTAGAGGCGGGCGGCCTCGGCGAACGAGACGCCGAACTTGTTCTCCGACTTGCCGGTGGCGATCTTGGCGTGGCCGCCGGCCGCGACGTCGGGATTGACCCGGAAGGCGATCTTGGCCCGCACGCCCAGCTCGGCGGCGACGGCGGCGATCAGCTCCATCTCCGGCTCGGACTCGACGTTGATCTCGGCGACGCCAGCTTTCAGAGCGAAGGCGATCTCCTCGCGCTTCTTGCCGACGCCCGAGAACACGATGCGCTCGCCGGGGATGCCTGCGGCCAGGGCGCGGCGGACCTCGCCCTCGGAGACCGTGTCGGCGCCGGCGCCCAGGTCGCCCAGCACCTTCAGCACGGCCACGTTCGAATTGGCCTTCACCGCATAGGCCACCAGCGGATCGACGACCCCGGCATTGACCAGGGCGTCGCGGAACACGGTGAAGTGCCGCTCCAGGGTGGCGCGGGAATAGACGTAGACGGGCGTGCCGACCTCGGCCGCGATCTTGGCCAGGGGCGCGCCTTCGCAGGCCAGGCCCTCGGGGCCGTATTCGAAGTGGTTCACTTAAGGTCTTTCGGAGGGATCAGTTCGGCGTCGAGGACGGGAAGCCGGCGGCGGACGGACCGCCGAACGGGTCGGACGGCGCGCCGCGCAGCGGGGCCGCGCGGGTCGTGCGGTTGCTTGACGCCGGGTCGATGTTCTCCTGCGTGCCGTTCGGACGCGCCGGCTGGTTGGCGCGGGCCGAGGCCTCGCGACGCTTGGAGGCTTCGGCGGCCTTCTTCTCCGGACCCCACAGCGGAGCCGGGCGCTCCAGCTCGGCCTGCTTGCCGCAGGCGGAAAGGGCGGCGCCGGTCAGGCACAGGGCGGCGATGGCGAGCAGGGTGGCGGGGCGGATCATGCCAGGATTTCCTTCCAACGCGCGATCTGGGCGCGGACCTGGGCGGGGGCGGTCCCGCCATAGCTCATGCGGCTGGCCGCCGAGGCGGCCGGGGTGAGGACGGCGTAGACCCCGTCGGTGATCCGCGGCTCGATCGCCTGGAACTCCCCCAGGCTCAGGTCCGACAGATCAACGCCCTTGGTCTCGGCAGCCTTCACGGCTGAGCCTGTCACGTGGTGGGCGTCACGGAAAGGCATGTTCAGTTCGCGCACCAGCCAGTCGGCCAGGTCCGTGGCGGTCGAGAAGCCGGCGCCGGCGGCGGCGGCCATCTTCTCGGTGTTGGGCGTCAGGTCGGCGATCATGCCGGCCATGGCCAGCAGGGACAGCTCCAGGGCGTCGAAGGCCTCGAAGGTCGGGACCTTGTCCTCCTGCATGTCCTTCGAATAGGCCAGCGGCAGGCCCTTCATGACGACGGTCAGGGTGGTCAGGCTGCCCAGGATCCGGCCGACCTTGGCGCGGATCAGCTCGGCCGCGTCGGGGTTCTTCTTCTGCGGCATGATCGAGCTGCCGGTCGTGAAGGCGTCGGTCAGCTTGATGAAGCCGAACATCGGCGTCGTCCACAGCACGATCTCCTCGGCCAGGCGCGACAGGTGCGTGGCGGTGATCGAGGCGGCCGACAGGGCTTCCAGGGCGAAGTCGCGCGAGGAGACGCTGTCCAGCGAGTTGGCGGTCGGACGGTCGAAGCCCAGCGAGGCGGCCGTCTGGTGGCGGTCGATCGGGAAGGGCGAGCCGGCCAGGGCCGCAGCCCCCAGCGGGCACTCGTTCATGCGGGCGCGGGCGTCGCGGAAGCGGCCGGCGTCGCGGCCGAACATCTCGACATAGGCCATCAGGTGGTGGCCGAAGGTCACCGGCTGGGCCGGCTGCAGGTGGGTGAAGCCCGGCATCAGGGCGTCGGCATAGGTCTCGGCCTGGGCCAGCAGCGCTTTCTGAAGCGCTTGAAGTTGCGCCGCGGAACGGTCGGCGGCGTCACGCACCCACAGGCGGAAGTCGACGGCCACCTGGTCGTTGCGCGAGCGGGCGGTGTGCAGCCGGCCGGCTGTCGGGCCGATCAGCTCGCGCAGCCGCGCCTCGATGTTCATGTGGATGTCTTCGTACTCGTCGCGGAACGGGAAGGTCCCGGTGGACAGTTCGTCCTCGATCTTGGCCAGGCCTTCGAGGATTTCCTCGCCGTCGCTGCTTGCAATGACGCCCTGGCTGATCAACATCCGCGCGTGGGCGCGGCTGCCCGCCAGGTCCTGCGCCCAGAGGCGCTTGTCGAAGCCGATGGAGACGTTGATCGCCTGCATCAGTTCGGCCGGCTTGGCCGAGAACCTGCCGCCCCACATGGCTTGGCCCTGGCCGTTCGCGGCGGGCGTTTTGGAGGCGTTGTCGGTCATATGAGCGAAGTCCAGTCGGGTGGGCCGCAAAAGCGCGACGGTCTGAAATGGGCGATCGGCGCCGTCATGCTCGTCGGCGTCGTCGCGGTCCTATACGTCATCGCCCAGGCTTCGTTCAAACCCGCAGAGCTCGCCGACCTCAAGGAATTCAAGAAGGGGTCTTTAGCCAAGCTGGACGTGCCGGCCCAGCCGCGCGCCGCGCCGGCCACCGTCTTCACCGACATGGACAACCAGCCCCACACCCTGGCCGACTTCAAGGGCCAGGTGGTGGTCATGAACCTGTGGGCCACCTGGTGCGCGCCCTGCAAGAAAGAGATGCCCACCCTGGCCAAGCTGGCGGCCGCCTACGCGACCCAGCCGGTGAAGGTGCTGCCGATCAGCGTCGACCGCGACAGCGACGTCAACCTGATCCAGGCCGAGATGGCCGCCAACCGGCCGCTCGTCTCGTTCCGCGACAAGACCTACAAGATGTCGTTCGACCTCCAGCCGCGCGCCGCCGGCTATCCGACCACGGTGATCTACGACAAGCAGGGCCGCGAGCGCGCCCGCATCTCCGGCGAGGCCGACTGGTCCAGCCCCGAGGCCCGCGGCCTGGTCGAAGCGCTGCTGAAAGAGAAATGAGCCCCCACGTCCTCGAGCCGATCGCCGACGCCGCCTGGCCCGCGCGCGAGCGGAAACGGCTGGGCGGCTGGCGGCTGAACGCCACCGAAGGCTTCTCGCTGCGGATCAACGCCTGCTGGCCGCTGGGCGCGCCGGATCGCGATCCGGAAAGCGCCATCGACGCGGTCGAGGCCTTCTATGGCCAGCGTGGCCTGCCCGTCCGATTCAAGCTGACCGATGGGGCGACGGCGCCGGCCGACCTGGCCGACCGCCTGGAGCGCCGGGGCTACAGGCTGCACGGCGAGACCCTGCTGATGACCGGGCCGGTCGTCGGCGTCGCCGATCCGGAGGTCGAGCTGTCGAGTGAGCCTGATCCCGCCTTCGAGGCCCTGCTGGTCGCTTCGGCCAAGGGCAATGCGGCCGACGCCAACGAGCGGCTGCAAGCTTTGGGCAGGATCCCGGCGCCGGCCCGGTTCGCCCGCCTGACCCTGGACGGCCGCACCGCCGCCCTCGGCGCCTGCGCCGTCGATGGCGAGGCGGTGGGGATCTTCGGCATGCGCACCGATCCAGGCTTTCGCCGCCAGGGCCTCGCCCGCCGGGTGCTCGACTCGTTGCTGGCCGAGGCAGGCGACCTGGGCGCACGAACGGCCTACCTCCAGGTCGAGGACGCCAACGCCCCGGCCATAGCCCTCTATGCGGCGCGTGGTTTTTCGACGGCCTACCGCTATCGCTACTGGAGCTGGCCGGCCCGCGATTGACGCGAGCCGGCTTTTCGGTTGCTCATCGCCTTCGGGGGCGCGGCGAGTGTTGTCGCGCGTTTTCGGGGGAAATCGGTCGTGGACCACGGCAATCAGAAACTGATCGGCTATGGCGTCATGGCGGTGGTGGTGGCCATCGTCTTCGCCCTGCGCTTTCGCGCCATGAACAAACAGCGCCGGCTGAAGCTGGAGTTCATGTGGATCCTGCCGGCGATCATGGTCGCCGCGACCGTCTTCCTTTTCATGCAGTTCACGCCGCACGGGACCGACTGGCTGTGGCTGGCGGGGATCTTCGCCGTGGGTGCGACGATCGGCTGGTGGCGCGGCCGCCTGATCCCGATCGCCATCGATCCGGACACTCACGAGCTGAACACCAAGCCCTCGCCGGCGGCGATCCTGTTCCTGCTGGGCATCTTCGTCGTGCGCTTCGCCCTGAAGACGGTGTTCGAGGCGGAAGCGGAGGCCTGGCACATCAGCGCCGTGCTGCTGACCGACGGCTTCGTCGTGCTGGGCGTCGGCCTGTTCGGCGTCTCGCGCCTGGAAATGGCCCTGCGGGCGATCGGCCTGTTGCGCCAGGCCCGCGCGGCCAGGGCCGCGCAGGCGGCGGCATAGGAGCAATACCCCTTCATCGCATCCTGGCCGGAGCGTAGCGGAGAGCCGGGGCCCAGAGGCCGCCGCACCTTGTCGGCAAGCGTCTGGGGATCGTGTCGCCGCCGCGCCCAGTCGCCCATGTCCCGGCTCTGCGGTCCTCTGCGCGGCCCTTCGGCCGGGATGACGAACTCAGGAGGTTCCAGCTTTTCGCATTCATGATCGGAACGTCGTTCTCTAACAAGTTTACAAAATAAACTGGTTGGTACAAGGTCGCCTCCAACCTCGACAGGAGGGGAGGCAACCCATGCACGCGCCGCTCAGCGCTTCAGAGAAGACGGCCGTCTCCGGCGGCCGCAACGCTCCGGTCGGCGCCCTGCGCGCCTTCGTCACCCTGCTGGTGATCTTTCACCACACGGCGATGACCTATCATCCGTACGCACCGGCCCCGAAGGCGTTCGACGCCCAGCCGATCCTGTGGACCGCCTTTCCGGTCGTGGATCCGCAGCGGGTGGGGGCGTTCGGGATCCTGACCCTGGTCAACGACATGTTCTTCATGTCGCTGATGTTCTTCATCTCCGGCCTGTTCGTCGCCGACGGCCTGCGGGCCAAGGGCGCTGGCGGGTTCCTGAAGAGTCGCGCCCTGCGCCTGGGCGTTCCGTTCGTGGTCGCCGCGGCCCTGCTGGCGCCGCTGGCCTATTATCCGGCCTGGTTGCAGTCGGGCGGCGCGCCGTCGCTCGCGGCGTTCGCGCAGGCCTGGACCAAGCTGCCGTTCTGGCCCGCCGGCCCGGCCTGGTTCCTGTGGGTGCTGCTGGCCTTCGGGGCGATCGCGGCAGGGGCCTGCGCCGTCGCGCCCGGCCTTCTCGATCGGCTGGCGCGGCTGGGCGAGGGCGCCGAGCGCAAGCCCGCCCGGTTCTTCTGGGGGCTCGTGCTGGCCAGCACCCTGGCCTACCTGCCGCTGTCGATGACCACGCCGTTCGGCCATTGGATCATGATCGGGCCGTTCACTGTGCAGACCGCCCGCATCGGGCACTACCTCGTCTACTTCCTGGCCGGGATCGCCGTCGGCGCGGCGGGTGTCGGCCTTGGCCTGACCGACCCGGACGGCAAGCTGGCCAGGCGCTGGTGGGCCTGGCAGCTGGCGCCGGTCCTGCCGATCGTCGGCGGGGTGGCGACCTTGATCCTGGCCTTCTCGCCCAACCCGCCGCCCCGGCCGTTCCTCGACGTGTTCGGGGGGCTGATGTTCACCCTGGCCTGCGCCACGCTGTCCTTCGCCGCCCTGGCCACGTTCCTGCGCTTCGTGCGCCGGACAGGGCCCGTGGGCGCCAGCCTGCAGGTCAACGCCTACGGCATGTACCTGCTGCACTACGTGTTCACCTCGTGGCTGGCCTGGATGCTGCTGCCGCAGGACTGGAGCGGTCTGGCCAAGGCGACGGCGGTGTTCGTCGGGGCGACGGCGCTCAGCTGGCTGTCGACCATGGTCCTGCGCCGCATGCCGCTGTTGGGACGAATCCTGTGAGCCTGCATGATGTCGCCGACGGAGCCGCGCCCATGAACGACAAGCTGAAGACGGTGCAGGACGACCTGGCCTTCCTGCGCGGCCTGGCCGAGGGCGGGACCGAGCGGGCCGGCCTGGGCGTGGCCGGCGGCGGGCTCTATGGCTCGGCAGGCCTGCTATACGGGATCCAATGCCTGATTTATGTCGCCCAGGAGAACGGCCTGGTGAGCCTGGGCGGATTGGGCAACCTGATCCTGGCCTGGCTGCCGACGGTGATCTTCCTGATCCTCATGACGATCGTCATCGTGGTCGAGCGCCGCAGGCCCAAGGGCGGGGTGACCCACCGGGCCATCAACGCCGCTTTCGCCGGCGCAGGCCTGGCCAACCTGGCGCTGATCATCGTCTTCGCCGTGGCTGCCGTGAAGAACCAGGATTTCCGCTACTGGCTGTATCATCCGGCGGTGGTGTTCGTGCTGCAAGGCGCGGTCTGGTACGCGGTCTTCGCCCTGCGCAAGCGCGCCTGGATGCTGGCGGTCTCGCTGGGCTGGCTGGCCACGGGGGTCGCCATGGGCCTGCTGGTCGACCGCGCCGGCCTCTATCTGCTGATCGCGTGCTTCGGCCTGTTCGCCTTCATGGCCGCACCCGGCTTCTTCATGATGCGCCAGGCCATGGACCGGCCCGCAGGCCTGGGCGCCTGAGACGATCGTGACGGCAAGGTTCGACATCAGCGGGCTCGACGACGTCATCCACGGCCGCGTACGGCTGGGCGTCGTCGCCTATCTGGCCAGCGCCGAGGTCGCCGACTTCACCGAGCTGAAGACCCTGCTGGAGGTCACGCAGGGCAATCTTTCGATCCACCTGCGCAAGCTGGAGGAGGCCGGCTACGTGTCGATCGACAAGAGCTTCGTGGGTCGCAAGCCGCTGACCCGCGTGAGGCTGACCGAGACAGGGCGGGCGGCCTTCGCCGGCTATCTGAAAGCCATGGGCCAGCTGGTCGAGCAGGCCGGCGGCCCGGGCTAGAGGCCCATCTCGGCGCGCAGGACATCCGGGGTCATGCCGGCGGCGCGCAGCTCGCGCAGGGTCTGGGCCTTGTCGCGCTTGGCGTAGCGCCTGCCGTCGGGACCGACCAGCAGACCATGGTGGCGATAGGTCGGCGTCGGCAGGCCAAGCAAGGCCTGAAGCAGCCGCTGGATGTGGGCGGCCTCGAACAGGTCCTCGCCCCGGATCACGTGGGTGATCCCCTGCAGAGCGTCGTCCAGCACCACGGCCAGATGATAGGCGACGCCGACGTCCTTGCGGGCCAGGACGATGTCGCCGGCCGTTTCGGGGCGCACGGCGATCAGGCCGGTCTCGCCGTTGGGCCCGGCGCCTTCCTCGACGAAGGCGAGCCCGGAGAAACCGCCCAGCGCCCGTTTCGCCGCGTCGAGCGACAGCCGCCATGCGAAGGCCTCGCCGCGCGCGAGGCGCTCGGCTTCCTCGTCGGCGGCGAGCGGCGCGCCGCGATAGGGGACGGCCGGCTCGTGCGGGGCGCGGCCGATGTCCAGTTCCTTGCGGGTCTTAAAGCAGCGATAGACGAGGCCCCGCTCGCGCAAGGCGTCGATGGCGGCGTGGTAGTCGGCCAGGTGCTGCGACTGGCGGCGGACGGGCTGTTCCCATTCCAGGCCCAGCCAGGCCAGGTCCTCGAGGATCGCCGCTTCGTATTCCGGGCGACTGCGGGTGGCGTCGATGTCCTCGATGCGCAGCACGAAACGGCCGCCGGCCCGCCGCGCGGCGTCGAAGGCCGTCAGCGCCGAGAAGGCATGGCCGCGATGCAGGTAGCCGGTGGGGGAGGGAGCGAAACGGGTGGCGAACACCTTCAAGCTCCTCCCTCGCGTAGCGGGGGAGGTGGCGCGCTGCGGATACGCAGCGTGACGGAGGGGGCGAGTTCAAGCTCGGAGCCCAGTCTCGCCCCCTCCACCACTTCGTGGTCCCCCTCCCCCGTTGCACGGGGGAGGAGAGAGGTTATCGGCCTCATCCCCTGTCGAACTTGGCGAACATGCCCAGGTGGTCGAACACGGCCTTGAGGAAGGCCTCCTCGCCGCCGAGCAGGGTCTTGAGGCTTTCGAACTGCTTGAAGCCGCTCATCTCGGCCAGGCCATGGCCGGCGCACCAGGCGGCGATCGTTGCCAGTTCCAGGTCGATCTCGGAGACGCCGTCGCCGGCGGCGTGGGCGATGGTGTTCCGCACCTGGCAGTAGGCGCCTTCCTCCTTCATCTGGTCGGGAAGGGCGTCCTTGTCGCGCGAGCAGTCGTACATCACGCGGTAGAGCGCGGGATTGTCGCGGGCGAAGGTCACGTAGGCCACGCCCAGGCTGGTCATGCGGCGGCGGTCGTCGTCGCTGTCCTGGCGGGCCTTCATCAGGGCCGCATCGAGCGCCACCCAGCCCTCGTGGGCGACGGCGTCTAGGAGTTGGCCCTTGTCCTTGAAGTGGTGGTAGGGCGCGGCCGGGCTGACGCCGGCCTCGCGCGCCACGGCCCGCAGCGACAGGGCCGCGGGGCCTTCGGTCTCCAGGATCCTGCGGGCGGCCTCGACGAGGGCGCGGCTCAGATCGCCGTGGTGATAGGGGCGGGCTTCGGGCTGGGCGAGAGTCATCGAGGCGCACTCTATCCCTTACGTAGCGAAAATCCATCCAAACAGCGTCAAGATATCTTGACGGCGCTAAGATCCATGTTATCTAAGCGTTGTTCAGATGGATCGGCCATCAAGAGACCGCCACTGGACCACGCCGGCCGAGGGGGTCGGCGCGCACCAACTGTAAGGATGTGTGTCATGACCAACCGTAGCTTCGAAGCCTTCGAAGGCCTCTTCGACCGCGTCGCCATCGGTTACTTCCTGGTGGCCGCCATCGGCGTCGCCGGCGCCGTGCTGGCCATCGCGCTGTAAGGACGAAGATGTCCGATGCGGCCGCCCCGGCCTGATCCGGGGGCGGCCGCCGGGGTGGCCTGGTCCATCCCTCGTTTCCGCCAATCTTGATCTGAAGGCCTGGCTCGGCCATAGGCGAGCCGGCGGAACGACCCGCGACAAGCCGGGTTTTCGTCCGATGATCCTCTCGTTCCAGTCTTCGCGAGCGCACCGATGAGCGTGGCCTTCACCAAGGAAGGCGACGCCGAAGCGTTCGCCGCCGACCTTCCCGACCGTCCGATCTCGCAGCATCCCAATCTCGTCACGACCGAAGGTCTGGCGATGATCGAGGCCGAGTTCGCCGCCGCCCGCGCCGCCTATGCCGCCGCTCAGGCCGCCGGCGGCGTGGCCGACGACCGCACCGCCATGGCCCGCGCCACCCGCGACCTGCGCTATTGGTCGGCCCGCCGCTCCACCGCCCAGCTGGTCGAGCGCGACGAGGGCCGCACCAGCGTGCAGTTCGGCGACGCGGTGACCTTCGACCGCGAGGACGGCCGCACCCAGACCTTCCGCATCGTCGGCGAGGACGAGGCCGATCCGGCCAAGGGCTCGGTGTCCTATGTCTCGCCCCTGGCCCGCGCCCTGATGGGCAAGGGCGTGGGAGACACCGCCACTGTGGCCGGCGGCGAGGTCGAGATCGTCGCCATCGGCTGACCGCGCGGCGGGTCCGCAAGTTTCGGGTTGCCGTCGAAGCCCGGCGAGGGCTTCCTCGCCGGCGTGATCTCCGCCTCTGCTCCCACCCCCGACCTGATCGCGGCCGCGCGCGCCCACCTGGCCGCCGCCGACCCGATGTTCGCCCGCCTTGAGGCGGTGACGCCCGTCTTCGAATGGCGCCTACGGCCCGGCGGCTTTCCGGGCCTGGCCCGGATGATCGTCGAGCAGCAGATCTCGGTGGCCGCCGCCGCGGCGATCTGGGCGCGGGTTCAGGCGGGCCTGCCGGAGCTGACGCCGCAGGCGGTCATGGCGCTGGACGATCCGGCCCTGCAGCGGCTTGGCCTGTCGCGACCCAAGGTGCGCTATCTGCGCGAAATCGCCGGCGCGCATCTCTCAGGCGCCTGCGACTTCGACGCCCTGAAGGCCATGCCCGACGCCGAGGCCGTCGCCGCGCTTGTCGCCATCAAGGGGATCGGGCGCTGGACCGCCGAGACCTTCCTGATGTTCTGCGAGGGCCGCATCGACGTCTTCCCCGGCGGCGACATCGCCCTGCAGGAGGCCATGCGCTGGGCCGATGGCCAGGACGCCCGTCCTACTGAGAAGGCGGCTTACATCCGGGCCGAGGCCTGGAAGCCCTATCGCGGCGTGGCGGCGCATCTTCTCTGGGCCTGTTACGGCGGCGTTCGGCGCGGGGAGATCGATCTCGGGCGCCAGGGTTGAACTTTCGCAAGCTTCGTCTTGGTTCTGTCGCCGATTGGGATCATCCTTTCTGTGCGTCCGGGAGTGAATGGCGATTCCCTGATTTGCGTAGGAAGGAGGCCCGTCTTCAGTCCGACCGCGTACCAGCCCCTTAGGGACCTTGTCGGTCCCGTGAGCGGGAGGCCCTGATGCAGGTGCTGACCCGTCCCCCGTCCGGCATGCCGGCGCTCGTGCTCAACGCCGACTATCGGCCCTTGAGCTACTATCCGCTGTCCCTCTGGCCCTGGCAGGAGGTGATCAAGGCGGTGTTTCTGGACCGCGTCGACGTCGTCTCGACCTACGACCACGTGGTGCATTCGCCATCCTTCGAGATGAAGCTGCCCAGCGTGGTGTCGCTGAAGCAGTACGTGCCGCAGGAGCGGCCGCCGGCCTTCACCCGCTTCAACCTGTTCCTGCGCGACAGCTTCAGCTGCCAATATTGCGGCTCGCCCGACGAGCTGACCTTCGACCACGTGATCCCTCGCTCGCGCGGCGGCCGGACCACCTGGGAGAACATCGTCACCGCCTGCGCGCCCTGCAACCTCACCAAGGGCGGGCGCACCCCGCGCGAGGCGGGCATGCACCCCTTCCACACCGCCCGCCGGCCCTCGATGCACGAGCTCCAGGACCGCGGCCGCAAGTTCCCGCCCGGACACCTGCACGCCAGCTGGCTCGACTATCTCTACTGGGACATCGAGCTGGAGTCGTAGGGGCGAACGGCGCTCGCAGAACGCTGTTTACGGACGAGAGTTTGGCGGTATAGCTCCACTTGCGGGAGGCTCCCGCGGGGGGAATCGATTTGAAACTGATGAGGACGTCCGCCGTCGTGGCGGCGATGATGCTTGCCGCTCCGGCGGTCCAGGCCCAGACGGCCGCGCCGGAGGCTGAAGCCGCTGCGGCGGCCGTGACCAAGACAGTGGTCGCGCCGGAAGGCACCGAGCTGGCCATCCAGGTCGAAGACGGCTTGTCTTCGGAGACCGCCAAGACCGGCGACCGCTTCACCATCAGCCTGGCCGAGGCTGTCACCCTGCCTGACGGCACGGTGCTTCCGGCCGGCCTGAAGGGCGCGGGCGAAGTCACCCACGCCAAGAAGAAGG
The DNA here is from genome assembly GCF_002858925.1 of Caulobacter zeae. Classification (GTDB taxonomy): domain Bacteria; phylum Pseudomonadota; class Alphaproteobacteria; order Caulobacterales; family Caulobacteraceae; genus Caulobacter; species Caulobacter zeae. The sequence continues at coordinate 14,488 of NZ_PJRS01000039.1, read as the reverse complement.
GCATGATGGGCAAGCCGGGCGAGCTGAACATTCGCCTGGAATACCTGCGGGCCGGTCCGGCCAAGATCAAGCTGCGCGGCCAGAAGGGCGCGGAAGGCGATGCGCGCTACGGCACGACCGTCACGCTCACCGTGCTGTTCGGCCCGCTCGGCCTGATCAAGCACGGCAAGGACGTGGAGATCAAAGCCGGCCAGCGCGTTTCGGCCTATATCGACGCCGACGCGTCGATCCAGCTGCCGATCGCGGCTACGCCGACGACCTGAGGTCGGGCCGAACCGGAAACAAGGAAAGCCCGCGGCTCCTGGAGCCGCGGGCTTTTTCTTGTCCACAAGAGGCGGGTTCAGTCCCGGAAATAGCCGCGGCGCTTGGCGCGGCCGCGCAGGCGGCGGCGCAGGCGGGGTTCGATGCTGGGCCAGGCCAGCAGCGCCAGCAGGGCCAGGATGACCAAGGTGGGGAACAGCGGCGACATGACCCAAGAACGCGTTCGATGTGTGAAGGCTTCCACCGTTTCCCGATTTTGCGCTGCAAACAAGGACAAAGTGCCGACGCGGCGATAATCCTTGCAAAGCCTCCCGCTGGTCACGAAAGCGCCTTGTTCGAAAGGCTGGCGGCCTAGTTTCCAGTGAAGCTTGGCTCCGCAGTTTTCAGGCTGATCTTGTGTTGCGCCGCAGCATAGCCGGTCGCTCGACGATCTTTATGCGGCCCTTATGCCGCCCATACGTCTCCCGAATGGAGCCCTTACGCGGCGCCGTGGTCCCTTCCGCGCGAAACCGGAAGGAGGCCGACATGGCTGACATCGCATTCCTGGCGCTGGGCGGAGGGCTTTTCGTGCTCTTCGGCCTGTTCGCCGTCGCATTGAGGCGCGCATGACCCTGTTCGTGAACGCGCTTTGGGGGGCCGGGGCGATCGTCGTCGCGGCCTACATGGTCACGGCCCTGATGCGGCCGGACCGGTTCTGACGATCCTCGGATAACCTCAAATGAACTGGCAAGGATGGGCGGAGATCGCCCTGACGCTTGGCCTGGCGGTCGGCATCGGCTGGCCGCTGGGCGTCTACATGTCGCGCGTCTGGAACGGCGAGCGCACCTGGCTCGACCCGGTGCTGGCCCCGGTCGAACGGCTCTTCTACGCGGCCGGCGGGATCGATCCGCGCAAGGGCCAGAGCTGGATCGGCTATGCCGGCGCGCTGCTGGCCTTCAACGCCGTGGGCTTCTTTCTCGTCTATGGCGTTCTGCGCCTGCAAGGCGTGCTGCCGCTGAACCCACAAGGCTTTGCGGGGCTGTCACCGCATCTGGCGTTCAACACGGCCGTCAGCTTCGTGACCAACACCAACTGGCAGAGCTATGGCGGCGAGACCACCATGTCGACGCTCAGCCAGATGCTGGTGCTGACGGTGCAGAACTTCGTCTCGGCCGCCACCGGCGCGGCGATCGCCGCCGCCCTGGCGCGCGGTTTCATCGCCAACAAGGGCGGGGACGTCGGCAATTTCTGGAGCGACGTGATCCGCACCACGCTGTGGGTCCTGCTGCCGCTGTGCGTGGTCGTGGCCCTGGTGCTGGTCGCTCTGGGCGTGCCCCAGACCCTGGCCGCCGGCGTCACGGCCCACACGCTGGAGGGCGGCGAGCAGAAGATTTCCCTCTTCGCCACCGCCAGCCAGCTGGCCGTCAAGCAACTGGGCATCAACGGCGGCGGCATCTTCAACGTCAACTCGGCCCACCCGTTCGAGAACCCCACGCCGCTGACCAACCTGATCACGGCGGTGTCGATCAACGTGCTGGGCTGGGCGGCCTTCTTCGCCTTCGGCCGCAGCGTGCTGGCCAAGAAGGACGTGCGCGCCCTGGTGATCGCCGCCGCGGTGCTGCTGAGCGCCGGCGCGGGCGCGATCTACCTCACCGAAACCCAGGCTCCGCCGGCCCAGGTCGCCGCCCATGTCGACGCCAGCGTCAACATGGAAGGCAAGGAGGTGCGTTTCGGCGTGCCCTCGACCGCCGCCTGGGCCGCCATGACGACCGGCGCCTCCAACGGCTCGGTCAACGGCATGCACTCCAGCCTGATGCCGCTGGGCGGCGGGGTGACCATGTTCCTGATGCAGCTGGGCGAGATCCTGCCCGGCGGCATCGGCTCGGGCGTGGCGATCATGGTCGTCATGGCCTTGCTGGCGGTGTTCGTCGCCGGCCTGATGGTGGGGCGTACGCCCGAGTACCTGGGCAAGAAGATCGAGGCCCGCGAGATCCAGTTCTCGATGCTGGCCGTGCTGGTGATCCCGCTGTTCATGCTGGGCTTCGCCGCCCTGGCCGCGATCCTGCCAGAGGCGCTGAAGGGCCTGATGCACGCAGGTCCCCACGGCCTGTCGGAGATCCTCTACGCCTACGTCTCGACCACGGCCAACAACGGCTCGGCCTTCGGCGGCCTGACCGCCAACGCCCCCTGGTGGAACACCACCCTGGGCCTGGCGATGATGTTCGGGCGCTTCGCCCCCATCGTCGCGGTGCTGGCCATCGCCGGCGCCCTGGCGGCCAAGCCCAAGCTCGCCCCCACGGCCGGCGCCATGCCGACCCACGGCGGCCTTTTCGTCGGGCTCCTGATCGGGGTGATCCTGATCCTGGGCGGCCTGCAGTTCTTCCCCGCTCTGGCGCTGGGACCGATCGTCGAGCACTTCCAGGCGCTCGCCTTCGTCGCCCAACGCTGACTGAAAGCGAACCTCCCATGACAACCTATGACATCGAGGCGGGCGAGGGCGGGCGGCGCAAAGCCCCCAGCCTGGCCGGCGGCCTCTCGACCCCGATCCTGGCCCGCGCGGCCAAGGACGCCTTCCTCAAGCTCGACCCGCGCAAGCTGACCGGCAATCCGGTGATCTTCGCGACCTGGATCGTGGCGCTGCTGTCGACGGTTTCGGCCGTCGCGGCCATCGCCGCCCAGCAGTCGGCCGGCTTCGCCTTGCAGGTCTCGCTGTGGCTCTGGGCCACCGTGCTCTTCGCCAACCTGGCCGAGAGCGTGGCCGAGGGCCGCGGCAAGGCCGCCGCCGACAGCCTGCGGGCCGCCCGCGTCACCACCAAGGCCAAGCTGATCATCGACGAGCAGGCCGGCACGATCATCCCGACCCCGGCCCACAAGCTGGTCCCCGGTGAGCTCGTCCTGGTCGAGGCGGGCGACGTGGTCCCCACCGACGGCGAGATCGTCGAGGGCATGGCCAGCGTCAACGAGGCCGCCATCACCGGTGAAAGCGCGCCGGTGATCCGCGAGAGCGGCGGCGACCGCTCGGCGGTGACCGGCGGCACCACGGTCGTCTCCGACTGGATCAAAGTGCGGGTCACCGCCGCGCCGGGCTCGACCTTCCTCGACCGCATGATCGCCATGGTCGAGGGCGCCGACCGCCGCAAGACCCCCAACGAGATCGCCCTGGCCGTGCTGCTGGCCGGCCTGACCCTGATCTTCCTGATCGCGGTGGTCACCCTGCTGGGCCTGGGCAAGTTCTCGGGCGTCGTGCTCGATCCGCTGGTGCTGGGCGCGCTGTTCATCACGCTCATTCCGACGACGATTGGCGGCCTGCTCTCGGCGGTCGGCATCGCCGGCATGGACCGCCTGCTGAAGGTCAACGTCCTGGCCACTTCGGGCCGCGCGGTGGAGGCCGCCGGCGACGTCGACACCCTGCTGCTCGACAAGACCGGCACCATCACCTTCGGCAACCGCATGGCCACCGAGGTGATCGCCGCCCCCGGCGTGCGTCCCGACGCGGCCCTGCGCGCGGCCGTCATGGCCTCGCTGGCCGACGAGACGCCGGAAGGCCGCTCGATCGTCGAGTTGGGCCGCCAGCAGGGCCTGGCCCTGGAAGCCCCGGAAGGCGCGACCGCCATTCCGTTCAGCGCGACCACGCGCCAGTCGGGCCTGGATGTCGACGGCCGCTCGTGGCGCAAGGGCGCGGTGGACGCGGTCTATCGCAGCCTCGCCATCGATCCCAAGCGCATCCCGGCCGAGGTGATGGCCGCCGTCGACCGTATCGCCCGCTCGGGCGGCACGCCGCTGGCGGTCAGCGAGGACGGCGCCCTGGTCGGCGTCATCCACCTGAAGGACGTGGTCAAGCCGGGCGTGAAGGCCCGCTTCGCCGACCTGCGCCGCATGGGCCTGCGCACGGTGATGATCACCGGCGACAATCCGGTGACCGCCGCGGCCATCGCTTCGGAGGCCGGGGTCGACGACTTCCTCGCCGAGGCCACGCCCGAGGACAAGCTGCGGCTGATCCGGGCCGAGCAGGCCAAGGGGCGGCTGGTGGCCATGTGCGGCGACGGCGCCAACGACGCCCCCGCGCTTGCTCAAGCGGATGTCGGCGTGGCCATGCAGACCGGCGCCCAGGCCGCCCGCGAGGCCGGCAACATGGTCGACCTCGACAGCGACCCGACCAAGGTCATCGAGATCGTCGAGGTGGGCAAGCAGATGCTGATCACCCGCGGCGCGCTGACCACCTTCTCGATCGCCAACGACGTGGCCAAGTACTTCGCCATCATCCCGGCGATGTTCGTGGTCGCCCTGCCGGCGCTGGGCGGGCTGAACATCATGAAGCTGGCCAGCCCGCAAAGCGCGATCCTGTCGGCGGTGATCTTCAACGCCCTGGTGATCGTCGCCCTGATTCCGCTGGCCCTGAAGGGCGTGAAGTATCGCGCCATCGGCGCCGGCAAGCTCTTGTCGCGCAACCTCCTGATCTACGGCGTCGGCGGCCTCGTCGCCCCGTTCGTGGGCATCAAGCTCATCGACATGGCCGTCTCCGCCCTGGGGCTGGCCTGATGAAACCCCCGATCGCCCCGGGCTCGATCATCAGGGATCTGGTCTTCGGCCTCGTGGCGATCGGGATCGTCTGCCTGGCGGCCAATCTCGGCGGCCAGTGATTTCTCTCTTCCTGAAAGACGAAGAATTCCAATGCGCAAGTTCGCGTTTCTCGTGATCACCGCCTCGACCCTGGCCGCCACCGCCGCCTGGGCCGACGAGGCCCCGATCTGCACCGACCGCCCGACCAAGGCCAACAGCACGTGCTCGGTCCCCAGGGGCGCCTGGCAGGTCGAGGCCGACGGTGTGAACTGGACCCAGGTAAAGGCCGGCGGGATCAAGGCCGAGACGACCGCCGTCGCCGCCACGACCCTGAAGTACGGCCTGACCGACACCAGCGACCTGCAGCTGACCTGGACGCCCTACCTTCAGGCCCGCGTGAAGGGGGCGGGCGTCGACGACAAGACCGACGGCGTCGGCGACGTGTGGATCCGGTACAAGACCCGCGTCCATTCCGGCGACAAGGTGAGCCTTGCCCTGCTGCCCTACGTGAAGATCCCGACAGCGGCCAAGGGCCTGGGCAACGACGAGGTGGAGGGCGGCGTGGCCGTGCCGATCAGCATCGCGCTTTCGGGCGCCACCCTGACCTTCGGGCCGCAGGTGGACCTGCTGCTCGACGCCGACGGGGACGGCCGTCACGCGGCGGTGACCAACGTCGTCAACCTGGCCCGCCCGGTCACCGATCGTCTCAGCCTGGTCGGCGAGCTGTGGACCAGCACCAATTTCGACCCCGCCGACACGGTGACCCAGGTCTCGGCCGACGTCGCCGCCGCCTATCTCGTCGCGCCGACCCTGCAACTGGACGCCGGCGCCAATTTCGGATTGAACCGCGACACCCCCGACGCGCAACTGTACGTCGGCGTCTCGAAGCGGTTCTAGGAAAGGAGCTGGAAGGTCATGATCTCGCACCTTCGCCCGGCCCTCGTTTCGATGGGCCTCTTCACCATCATCCTGGGTCTGGCCTATCCGCTGGCCATCACCGGCGTGGCCCAGGCCGCGTTCCCGCAGCAGGCCAACGGCTCGCTGGTCCGCGACGCCCACGGCCAGGTCGTCGGCTCGGAACTGATCGGCCAAGCCTTCGCCAAGCCCGCTTACCTGCACGGCCGTCCGTCGGCGGCGGGGAACGGCTATGACGCCTCGGCCTCCAGCGGCTCGAACATGGGTCCGCTGAACGACAAGCTGATCGAGAGGGAGAAGACCGACGCCGATGCGCTGCGGGCGCAGTTTCCCGACGCGGTCATTCCGGCCGACGCGGTCACGACGTCCGGCTCGGGCCTGGATCCGGACATCTCGCCGGCATATGCCCGCTTGCAAGCCGGCCGCATCGCCGCCGCCCGCAACGCGCCGCGGGGCGAGGTGCTGGCCATGATCGACGCGGCCATCAAGCCGCCGCTGCTGGGCTTCATCGGCCAGCCGCGGGTCAATGTGCTGGACGTCAACCGGGCGCTCGACGCGCGCTTCCCGATGGTCGGCTAGCCGTTGGCGGGCGAGCCCTCTTCATACCCCGAAAGGGGCCGCCCCGACCCCGAGGCGCTTCTGGCGGCCGCCAACAAGGCCCGCCGGGGGCGCCTCAAGGTGTTCCTGGGCATGGCGCCCGGCGTGGGCAAGACCTACGAGATGCTGCGCGCCGCCCGCCGCCGCAAGGCCGAGGGCCAGGATGTGCTGGTCGGCGTGGTCGAGACCCACGGCCGCCGCGAGACCGAGAGCCTGCTGCGCGGCCTGGACGTGCTGCCCCGCCGTCCGGTCGAAAGCCGGGGGCGCAGCTATCTGGAGTTCGACCTCGACGCGGCGCTGGAGCGAAAGCCCAAGCTGCTGCTGGTCGACGAGTACGCCCACTCTAACGCGCCCGGCTCGCGCCATCCCAAGCGCTGGCAGGACGTCGAGGAGATCCTGGCCGGCGGCATCGACGTCTGGACGACCCTCAACGTCCAGCACCTGGAAAGCCTGGTCGACGTCGTCCTGCGCATCACTGGCGCCCGCCAGCGCGAGACCGTGCCCGACAGCGCGCTGGCCCGCGCCGACGACATAGAACTGATCGACATCACCCCCGACGAGCTGCGCGAGCGGATGGCGGCGGGCAAAGTCTATGTGCCCGAGACGGCTCGCCTGGCCTCGGAGAACTTCTTCAAGGTCGAGAACCTGACCGCCCTGCGCGAGCTGGCCCTGCGCCGCGCGGCCCAGACGGTCGACGACCAGCTGGTCGCGGCCATGCGCGAGAAGGGCGTCGAGGGGCCGTGGGCGGCGGGCGAGCGGATCCTGGTGCTGGCCGGCGGCGACGGCATGGCGGCGGGGCTCGTCCGGGCCGGCCGGCGGCTGTCGGACATGATGATGGACGCGCCGTGGACCGTGGCCCACGTCGAGCGTCCCGACCGCCCGCCGTCGCCCGAAGTCGCCGCCGCCCGCACCCGCGAGGCGCTGAAGCTGGCCGAACAGCTGGGCGGCTCGACCGTCGTGCTGACCGGGACCGACGTGGTCGCCTCGGTCATGGCCTGGGCCCGGCGCAACAACGTCACCCAGATCGTGATCGGCAAGTCCCGGGATTCGCGCTGGCGTGAACTTACCGGCCGCTCGCTGGCCGCGGCGCTGCTGCGCGAGGCGCGGGGACAGGCGATCCACGTGGTCACCGGCGCCGGCGGGGAGGGCGCGGCCGAGCCGCCTGCGCCCCGGCCGCGCCGCTTTGACTGGCCCGCCTACCTGACCGGCGGCGGCTTCGTGGCGGCCGCCAGCCTGGTGGCCTGGGCGCTGGACACCGCCTTCGACCGGGTGGAGCTGGGGATGATCTACCTGGCCGCCGTGCTGGCGGCGGGGGTCATGCACGGCCTGCGCCCGGCCCTGGCGGCGGCGACGGCGGCCTTCCTGATCTACAACTACTTCTTCCTGGCCCCGCGCTACAGCCTGGCCATCGGCTCGCCCACCGACGTGCTGACCCTGATCGTGTTCTGGGCCGTGGCCCTGGCCACCGGCGGGCTGGCGGGGCGGGTGCGCGACCAGGCCAAGGGCTCACAGCGTCGGGCGGCCAGCGTGACCAGCCTGCTGGCCGCCAGCCGCACCCTCTCGGGCGCCTCGGGCAAGACCGCCGTCGCCCAGGCCCTGGCCGAGCAGGCCGCCGCCGCTTCGGGCGCGCGGGCCGTAGTGTTCCTGCCGGTCGATGGCGAACTGGCGCCGGTCGCCGGGGCGCCGGATTTCGTGGAGCTCGGCGCGGGCCCGATGGCCGCCGCCCGCTGGGCCTGGGAGAAGGGCGAGCCGGCTGGCGCCGGCACCGGCACCCTGCCGCAGGCCGCCTGGACCTTCTGGCCGCTGGAGGGCCTGGGCGCACGGGCCGGGGTGGCCGGGATCGAGGCCGGCGCCCTGGCCAGCGGTTCGGACGAGGAACGCCTGCTGCTGGCCTTGCTCGACCAGGGCGCGGTCGCCTTGCAGCGGGCCGAGCTGGCGGCCGGCGCGGTCGAGGCCGAGGCGCTGCGCCGCTCCGACCGCTTCCGCAACGCCCTGCTCAACTCCATCAGCCACGACCTGCGAACGCCGCTGACCACGGTGCTGGGTGCGGCCACCACCCTGATCGACTATGGCGACAAGCTGTCGCCGCCGGCCCGCGCCGATCTCGCCCTCGGGATCAAGGAAGAGGCCGAGCGCCTCAACGGCTATGTCGCCAACCTGCTGGACATGACCCGCATCGAGGGCGGGGGCTTAAAGCTGCGCACCGACTGGATCGACGTGCGCGACGTGTTGGCGGCGGCTTGCGACCGGGTGACCCGCCGCCTCGAAGGACGGTTGCTGGTGCGCGACTTCCCCGAGACGCTGAGCCTCGTTCAGGCCGATCCGAGCCTGCTGGAGCAGGTGGCGGTCAACATCCTGGAAAACGCCATCGCCTACAGTCCGGCGGGCACCAGGATCGAGGTCGCCGCCTACGAGGACCGCGCCCACGTCGTGATCAGCATCGAGGACGAGGGGCGGGGCATCCCGCCGGCCGATCTCGTGCGGGTGTTCGAGAAGTTCCGCCGCCTGCAGGACCCCAGCGACCGCTCGCCGAACGCCAGCCAGGGCGTTGGTCTGGGCCTGGCCATCGCCAAGGGCTTCGTCGAGGCCATGGGCGGGCGCATCGCCGCCGCCAGCCCGATCCACGACGGCAAGGGCACGCGGATGCTGATCAGCCTGCCCAAGGGCGTCGCCACCCCGCACCATCTGCTATGAGCGGTTCATGAGCGCGCTTCGCCCCCGCATCCTGGTCATCGACGACGAGCCGCAGATCCACCGGTTCCTCGGCCCCGCGCTCGACGCCGCCGGCTACGACCCGCTGCGCGCCGACGGCGGCCAGGAGGGTCTGCGCGGCATCGCCCTGTGGTCGCCCGATGCGGTGGTGCTGGACCTCGGCCTGCCCGACATGGACGGCAAGGACGTGCTGGAAAAGGCCCGCGCCTTCTACGACGGCCCGATCCTGATCCTGTCGGCCCGCGACCGCGAGATTGAGAAGATCGAGGCCCTCGATCGGGGCGCCAACGACTATGTGGAAAAGCCGTTCGGGGTCGGCGAACTGCTGGCCCGTCTGCGCGTGGCCCTGCGCCAGAAGGCGGCCACCCAGGCGCCGGTCGGGCCGATCCGGGCCGGGGCGGTGGAGCTCGATCTCGAAAAGCGCCTGGTCACCCGCAACGGGGCGGTAGTGAAGGTCTCGCCGCGCGAATACGAGGTGCTGGCAAGGCTGGCCATGGGGCGCGGCAAGGTGCTGACCCACAAGGAGCTGCTGACCTCGGTCTGGGGCCCCGCCCACATGCACGACACCCAGTACCTGCGGGTCTTCGTCGGCCAGCTGCGCCAGAAACTCGAGGCCGATCCGGCCCACCCGAAGATCCTGCTGACCGAGCCGGGGGTGGGGTACCGCTTCATCGGGGACTGAGGGGGGGGCTCTCAGCCTGCCGCCGGGATGTTGATGAGCCGAACCGATACTTGCTCGCGGCGGCGATTTGATCGCCCGAAGTAGGGGCAGGAGCCAACTTCGCTTTACGACCGTTGCGGAAGTTGGCGCCGTCCTTAATCCCTCTCTCTTAGAGAGAGGGATCTGATTTCCGCTTCCCACCCATCGGAGGCTTTGCTTTCATCTCCTTTGAGCGCGCGCCGAACTTGAGCGATGGGATCAACGCGTCGCGGGTTTCTCTGCGCCCAGCAGGCTGGATGCGGTGAGCATCGGGGCCAGAATGGCGATATCGTAGCCAAGCGCTAGTTCACGCCATTGCGGCGGTGCGGACGCCAACAAGCCCTTGGTCCTGAGCGTCCGGAGATCAACGAGCATCCACGATCCCGGCGCAGCGTCGGCCGCCCGCGCCAGCGTGGCGTCCTTGCGCCAGTCCGGGTCCTTGTCGTCCTTCATGTCGAAGGAATGCACAACGGCGGGCCGCCCGACGCCGCCGTAGCCACCATGCGAGCCCCTGGCCCCCAGCACGATGATGTGCAGAGCCGAGACGCCTTCGCCCTCGGCGCGCTCGGCCACATAGGCGCCGAGGTCGCGCTGATCGAGCGGATTGAGCGACTTGTAGGCATGATTGGCGCCGAACTTCATCAGGACCCGCGCGTCAGGATTTTCGGCGAGATGGGCGGCGATTGTGCGCTTCATCAGCCTCGCGCGGCGTCCGTTGGCGTCGCCCTGGCCCGACCGCGAGGCCTGATAGATGGCGCGGCTTTCCGTCAGCAGGCCGAACAGATGGCGGACGCGCGCCCCGCCATCCTTCGCGACCGCGGCGGCGGCCCGATCAAGGTCGTCCTGCGTGGCCGAGAGCAGGAAGAGGTCGAAAGGCGAGCCTGATGCGAGCGCGGCGGCGGTCGCTTTGCGGTCCTCGGCGGCCAGACCAGTGAGGGCGGCCCGGGCTACGGGACCAGGCTTCGAGGCCAGCATTTCCTCAAGCAGATGGCCGCTGGAGCCGAGGAACTCCTGGTCCAACCCCCAGAGCGTGAACTTCGGTCCGGCGGCGGCGGCGCAATCGCCGGCCATACGGACTTCATCGCGCCCGTTGAAGAAGGCGACGCCGTCTGGATGCGCGCGCACGAAATCGGCGACCCGGGCTTCGCGGTCTTTCGATCGCATGGCGGAATCGACGACGCGGGCCGCTTCCGGTCCGGTCTCGATGGCCATGGCGGTCAGGCCGGAGGGCGCCATCAGGCGGCAGACCTGGGTCGTGAGGGCAGGGATCTCGCGGGTGTGGTGGCTTTCGCCGATTAGCACATAGCGGCTGGCGGCGATGGCCTCGGACAGGACGAGCGCGCCCCCACCCGACAGCCCGTCCGGATTGACATCCAGAGGCGCGATCGCCTGGGCGAGGCGCGAAGGGAAGGGGGAGGGCGTCGCTTCCTCGGCGACCGTGCTGGTCGCAAAAGCGCCGAGGGTGGCCAGAAGAACGCCCGACAGACCCCAATAGACTCTCCGCACGCGTCCCTCACCAAACGACTCAACCGATCGTGGTCTATCGTGGCGCGGTTGGGGCGGCCAATCAAAACGCGACCATGCCCAGACAAGGTCTGCGTCTGCACTGGCCCGTGGCTATCGCTCGGCCCGGATCGCCGCCGCCTCGCTGACCCTCGCCAGCAGGGCGGCGATGTCGATCGGCTTGGCCACGTGGCCGTCCATGCCGGCGGCGAGGCAGGCGGCGATCTCGGAGGGCAGGGCGTTGGCGGTCAGGGCCAGGATCGGCACGGCGCCGGCCGGCGGGGGCAGGGCGCGGATCGCCCGGGTGGCCGCAAGGCCGTCCATGCCGGGCATGCGCACGTCCATCAGCACGACGTCGAAGGCTCCGTCGCGCACCGCCGCCACGCCGGCGACGCCGTCGCCGACGCCGGTCACCAAGTGTCCCGCCGAGCCCAACACCGCCTCGGCCAGGGCGCGGTTCATGCGGGTGTCGTCGACCACCAGGACGCGCAAGCGCGGGGTCTCGGCCGCCGCATGTTCGGGCGCCGTGTCGGGGGCGGCGGGCGTCGCGGGAATCTCGAACCGGAAGGTCGAACCCTCGCCCTCGACACTGTCGAAGTCCATCGTCCCGCCCATGGCCTCGACCAGCCGCTTGCAGATCGCCAGGCCAAGGCCCGTGCCGCCATAGCGTGGATGGATCGAGGCGTCGGCCTGGCCGAAGGCCTGGAACAGTCGCTGGCGAGCCTCGGCGGCCACGCCCATGCCGGTGTCGGCCACCGAGACGCGCAAGGTCGGCGCGTCCGGCGGACCGGCCGGCTCCAGCGTCACCGAGACGCCGCCGGCGCCGGTGAACTTCACGGCGTTGTTCAGCAGGTTCAGCAGCACCTGGCGCAGGCGGTTGGCGTCGCCGGCGATCCGGCGCTCGGCCCCCGCGACGATCCGGGTTGTCACCGTCAGGCCCTTGGCCTGCGCCTGCGGGCGAACCATGGCCACGCAGCTTTCCACCAGCCGGACCGGATCGACCTCGCCGGCGTGCAGGTCGAGTTTGCCGGCCTCCACCCGCGAAAGATCCAGAATGTCGTCGACGATGGTCAGCAGCGAGCGGGCGGCGTCGTGGACGAAGTCGCGATAGGCCGCCCGCCGTTCCGGGGGCAGGTCGTCGCGGGCCAGCAGTTCGGAGAAGCCCACAAGCCCGTTCAGCGGCGTGCGCAGCTCGTGACTCATGGCCGCCAGGAAGTCGGACTTGGCGCGGTTGGCGGCTTCGGCCTCGGCCTTGGCCTCGCGCAGCTGCTCGGTCAGCAGGGCCAGCTTGTGATTGCGCCGTTCCACGCGCTCGAAGGCCGCGGTGCGTTCCTGAAGCAGGCGGCGCAGGGCGCCGAAGCTGGCGCGCTTGGCGATCGCCGCGCCCAGGGTCTGGCTCATGTGGCGCAGCAGCTCGACGTCCTCGTAGCCGAAGGCGCGGGTCTCGCCGGCCATGGCCTTGAGCACGCCGATGGCGTGGTCACCGTCGAACAGCGGCGCGCACAGCATCGAGCGCAGGCCCACCCTCCGACAGGCCTCGCGATCGACCCGCTCGTCGTGCTCGCTGTCCTCGCAGACCAGGATGCGGGCCTGCTCGACGCACAGGCCCGACAGGCTGCCGGCGCGCGGGATGCGCAGGCCAAGGTGCGCCTCCGAACCGGCGCTGACGGCGCGATAGACCATGTCCTCGCCGTCGACCAGCTCGACGACCGCGCCGTGGCCGCCCAGCAGGTGCTGCACGCGGTCGACGACGATCTGCATGAAGGCTTCGCCGTCCACCTCGGCGCCGGCCAGCAGGGCCTGGATCTCGGCCAGATCGCGCAGCCGTTCCAACCGCCTGTTCAGCCTTTGCAGGCGGGCGGCGCCGTCGGACGCGTGAAGCGGCGTCGGCAGGGCATCCATCGCAAAACGTCCAGCTTCGCCGTGCGAGACTGGGTCCGCGCCGGCCCCCGCGCAAGCATCCTCAGGGTGAGTCGCAGGCGTCCGGAGCGGGGCTATTCGACGCGGATGCGCCGGGCCAGGGCGCTGGCGATGGCCAGGTTGGCCCGGTCGCTGAGGTGCAGGCCGTCGTATTGCAGCGGCGCGCCGATCCCGGCCAGGGCGTCGGCGGCGTCCACGGCCTCGACCCCGGTACGGGCGGCGACCTGGACGGCGGCCTCGCGGAACGGGTCGAGCCTTGCTTGCGTGTCGCGCGCCGAGGCCGGCGGGGGCAGCAGCACGATGACCTGGCCGCCGTCGTCGAGCCGCCGGCGGACCAGGGCCTCCAGCAGGCTGGCATAGACCTTGACGTCCAGGGCGCCGGGCTTGCCGCGCACCTTGGCGTCGTTGGCCCCGTACATGATGATGGTCAGGTCGCCGGTCGGCGCGCGGGCCCAGCGGGTCAGGCCGTCCAGCGTCTGGTCGCCGGGCTTGCCGTGATTGACCACGGTGACCTTGTCGCCCAGCAGGCCGCGGAGGGTTTCGGGATAGGGCGTGGGGCTGCGCGGCGAGGGCGAGCCGTTGATGCCGGGAATCGATTCTCCCCAACGCTTGAAGCCGTAGGTCAGGCTGTCCCCCTCGCAGACGATGACCGCGCCGCGCTTGAGGACGATAGGCGCGCCGGGGACGGTCTCCAGCCTGACGGCGGTGCGGGCCGCGGCGCTGCCCGTCGGCCGCCACTGGGGCAAGGTTGTCTGGAACCACGCGGCCGACAGGCCAAACCCGAGCAGCGCGCCAATTCCCACCCCGGGCAGGAAGAACCGCGAGCGCTTCAAGTCGCGCAGATAGGCGGCGAGGGGGCTCATGGGACGGGCCTGTTAAGCATGTTCGGTGGGCGGTTCGAATGCGTGTTTGATAAGTCCGGCGGCATTTTCCGCATAGAGCGCCGCCTCTACGGTCAAGGTAAGTATAATTCTTGCCCGAACTATGCTCTTTTTGTCGTCAAGGTGATTAATGCCCCTTATGGCCAAGTTTGCAGGGCGTTCCGATCCCGGACGGTTGGTTGCGTCTTTCGTCGCCGATGTCGTCGCAAGGCACAAACTTTGGCCACATAAAAATTTCTTTTGAATAGTCATCAGTTGGTGATTGCGCTTCGACAAGGAATGTCGAATTAAAATCACTCGGTGTTTTTGTGCCGCCGGCTGGGCGGGGCTCTTATTGAGCAGGGGATGACATGCGCGTAGCGATGATTGGCACGGGCTATGTGGGCCTGGTGTCGGGGGCGTGCTTTGCGGACTTCGGTCACGTGGTGACGTGCATCGACAAGGATCCGCGCAAGATCTC
>NZ_PJRS01000042.1 GCF_002858925.1 Caulobacter zeae | reverse complement strand
GGCGTCGGCGTCCGAATAGACCACCACCGTGGCGATCCCCAGCCGACGGCACGTCTTGATCACCCGCACCGCGATCTCGCCCCGGTTGGCGATCAGGATCTTGTTGAACATGCGGTCCGTCCCCTGGTGATCTGTCTTTCTAAATCCTCCCCTTTTGGGGGAGGTGGCCTGGAAGGCCGGAGGGGGTCAGCACCGCCTTCGGCGGGCCCCCTCAGTCGGCTTCGTCGACAGCTCCCCCAAAGGGGGAGCATCTTCGCGCCGCGCACGCCCTTCCGTAAGGCGTATCAGGCCAAGGCCGGTTTGCAACGCGGGCCGCTCGCGCTAAAAGCGTCGCAGGAACCATGACACCGGTTTCCAATAAGAACGACTAGGGAGTGAAGCGTAGTGAAATCGGCGCTTTTTCTGGCTTCGGCCTTCTCGGTTCTCGCCGCCGCCGGCGCGGCCAGTGCGGCCGCCCCCGCCGAACCCGCCCTCCTCTTCCACGTTTCCGGCGACAAGGGCCTGAAGGCCGACTACGCCGCCGGCGACGCGATCCCCAACTTCGCCGACAAGGTGGCGGTGATCCCGGCCGGCAAGGCCGGCCCCGCCCTCTCGGCCCAGGACGACGGGATCCTGGCCTGGAACGCACCGGGCAACATCCAGGCCCAGCGCGGCACGCTGTCGTTCTTCTGGCGCTCGGGCTATCCGGTCGGCGTCGCGCCCTTCGTGATCTTCCGCGTTGGCTACGCCGACCACACCAGCTGGGACATGGCGTTCCTGCGCATCGACTGGAACGGCCACGGCTTCGACGCCTTCGTCACCGACAACGGCCTGGCCCGCACCCGCGTCTCGTTCAAGCTGGACAAGCCGCCGGCCGCCGACGCCTGGACGCACCTGGCCTTCACCTGGGACGAGCAGACCGGGGTGCAGCTGTTCGTCGACGGCAAGCCTGTGGCCAAGAAGGAGGCCAAGAGAGTCTATGACGCGGGCCTGGACCAGTTCGGCATCGCCGGCCGGGTGATCGCTCCGCACCAGGTGCAGAGCCGCTACAACTTCCTGCGCGGCGGCGACCTGGACGAGATCCGCGTCTACGACCGCGCTCTGGACGCCGCCGGCGTCGCCGCCCTGGCCCGCAACGAGGCGCTCCCCGCCGCCGCCCCGGCGCCGACGCTGGACGATCCTGCCACGCGCGCGGCCTGGCGCCTGCGCCATGGCTGGACGGGCGAGGCCCCGCCCCTGCTGACCGATCCGGCCACCCGCATCCGCAAGGTCGAGTTCACCGACGCCAAGGACATCAAGGAATGGATGTGGCGGGCCAATGACGGCATCCCCGAGACCACCTGGCCCGGCGTCTACAACCGCTCGCGCCTGGAAGGCCGCGACGACTATTTCCCGCTGCCGGACTGGAACACCTATGTCGAGGGCGGCAAGGCGCTGACCCTGGCCCTGCCTGACGAGCCGATCAGCCGCCTGGAGATCCAGGGCACGGCCTATGGCGACCTGACCTGGGCGGCGAAAGCCGGCGACAAGGGGACGAAGATCAGCGTGCGCCCCAAGGACCTGTATCGATCGGTGACCGCCCTGGCCCAGCCGCTGAAGGGCGGCGTGCTGACCTTCACCAACACCGACCAGGAAACCCCGATCCAAGAGCTCTGGGCCTATGACGTCAGCGCCGGCAAGGAGCCCGACGGCGTCTTCAAGATGAACTACACGGTCCGCGCCGAGGTGGCGCCGGACTATCTGAACCTCTCCGACCTCAACGCCTATGTCGCCGGACGCTTCCCGGCCGGCGAGCGGGCGACGGTGGTGGCGATCCCCGACGCGGCCCCGCAGCGCAAGCGCCCGGCCGCCGACCTTTCCGCGCCCGGCCTGCCGATCGTCCACGTGATGATCCCGTCGGGCTTCGGCGACGCCCCGGCCGCGCAAGCCCTGGCCCGCAACTGGGCCTATGGCTGGGAGAACGCCCGCGACGGCCTGGACGGGATCGCGCTGGACATCCCCGCCCTGCCGGGCGCGGCAGGCGCGGTCATCCCGCTGAACATCCAGGTCAAGGACCCGATCTGGCCGGGCCGCAACATGATCGACGTCTCGGTCTCGGTGAAGGCCGGGCAGGCCCGCACCCTGTGGCTCGACCTGCGCGACCGCACCCTGACCGCCGACAGCCTGTACCTGACCATCGCCGCCGACAGCGCCGAGTTCGGACCCAAGGCCCTGAACGGCGCCAAGGTGCGGCTGGTGTTCAAGGCCCGCGAGGAGGCCAGGGCCGAGCACGTGGCCGACCGCTTCAACCAGGTGAAGGACAACTGGGCCTTCCTGGTGGAGGAGCACACCACCTCCAAGCGCCAGGGTCTCTATCGCCGGCTCTACGCCGACATCTCCGACCTGCTGCGCGTGGATCCCGACCACAAGGAAGGCCGCGAATACTGGGGCGACATCACCTATGGCAGCCAGGGCTGGCCGGCCTTCGAGCAGCCCAAGGCGCCCGCGGGCGTCCCGCTGTGGGCCTTCCGGCAGACCGAAGACCTCAAGCGGGTGGCCAGGTTCATCAACTGGTGGATCGACGAGCGCCAGGTCCCCTACGGCGACTTCGGCGGCGGCCTGTCGGACGACACCGACCTTCTACAACAGTGGCCGGGCCTGGCCTTGATGGGCGTCGATCCCGACAAGGTGAAGGGCTCGCTGAACCTGCTGACCGACGCGGTCTATCGCAACGGCATGTTCACGAACGGCCTGTCGACCATCGCCACCGACGAGCTGCACGCCTACGAGGAGGGCATCAACTCCAACAGCGAGGCGATGTATCTCGACTACGGCGACCCGCTGGCCGTCGAGCGGCTGTTCACGACGGTCAAGGCCCTGCCGGGGATCATCGATCGCAACCCGGCCGGCCACATCCACTTCAACACCAACTGGTACAGTGGTTCGATCTCGTACCGCGAAGGCCCTTGGGAGTGGCAGAAGCCCTACTCGTTCGGCGTCGTGCACCCGGCGATCCTGATCGGCGACTACAACCGCGACCAGACCGCCCGCGACATCGTGCTGGGCCTGGCCGACGGCTACCTGGCGCACGTGAAGCCGGACGGCTCCTATCCCAACGAGATCAACTGGCGCACCGACGCCGAGCGCGGCGGCACGGTGCTGCAAGGCTCGGGCGCGGGCGGGCCGTTCCAGATCTTCTGGCAGGCCTGGCGCTGGACGGGCGACGCCAAATACCTGGCCCCGATCCAGTGGCGGATCGGCAAGAACGGGATCAAGTCGCTGAACGATCTCAACGACAACGCCCTGTCGATGCTGAACCTGGGCGACGCCAACAAGGACGCCATCGTCAAGTCGGCCGCCAAGGGCGGAGCGATGGAGCGCTTCGCCGCCTGGGGCCTGACCGGCGACAAGACCTGGCTCGAAAAGGCCTATGCCGACGAGATCCAGTGGGCCGACCAGCACATGTACATGCACACCGAGGGCCACTGGTGGTCGGACCGGGTGGAGATCCCGTCCGACGTGCTGCAACGCTCGCGCCTGGGCGGCATCGCCAACAAGCGCGGCCAGATGACGCCGGGCCACCTGGTCAGCTGGCGCTTCGAGAACGGGGCGAAAGGCGAGGACGTGGCGATCCTGGTCAAGGACGGAACGGCCAAGGGCTTCAAGGTCGTGGCCTACAACCTGTCGGACAAGCCGGTGAGCGCGACCATGACCGGCTGGATGGTCGCGCCGGGCCAGTGGACGCTGACGCAAGGCGTCGACACCACCGGCGACGACGCGATCGACGGCGCGGGCGAGACGCGGCAGGTGGCCTTCGAGCGCACCAAGGGCGTGACCGTCGTGTTGCAACCGGGCCAGACCATGATCATCGACATGGCCCTGGCGACGCCGGGCGACGATCCTGCCCAGCGCGCCGACCTGGGCATCGGTCGCGGCGACGTGACGGTGAAGGGCTCGGCGATCACGGCCAAGGTGCACAGCCTGGGCGCCCAGGACGCGACGGCCTCGAAGCTGGAGCTGGTCGACGGCTCGGGCAAGGTGCTGGCCAGCGCCGCCGTGCCGGCCCTGGCCGCGCCGAAGGACCTGCTGCCCAAGGTCCATACCGCCCGCCTGAAGATCCCGGCCGGCGCCAAGCCGTCGGAACTGCGGCTGCGCATCGTCAGCGACCAGCCGCAGATCACTGCTCTCAACGACGAGGTGAAGCTGCCATGATCCGTATCGCACTGATCGCCGCCAGCCTGCTGGCGGCCTCCACCGCCTGGGCGGCCGAGCCCTACGGCCGCAACGTCACGCTGAGGGAGGCGAAAGCCGTGGCCGCCGCCGCCGAGGCCGAGGCCCTGAAGACCGGCGTGGCCGTGACCATCACGGTGGTCGAGCCGAACGGGCAGCCGGTGCTGGTCTGGAAGATGGACGGGGCCTCGTACTCGGCTCCCGAGGTCTCGCGCCGCAAGGCTGAGACCGCCACCGCCTATCGCCGGCCGACCAAGGCGTTCCAGGACGCGGTGAAGGGCGGCAACCTCAACGCCATCTCCAACGGCGCCCTGGCCATCGAGGGCGGCGAGCTGCTGCTGGTCGATGGCAGGATCGTCGGAGCGGTCGGCGTGGCCGGCGCCACGCCCGAGCAGGACGGCGTCCTGGCCCGGGCGGGCGCGGCGGCGGTGAAGTGAATGAGTTCCTCGTCCTTCGACAAGCTCAGGATGAGGAACTCAAACCTGCCTCGGCAATCACCCTCATCCTGAGCCCGTCGAAGGACGAGGGTGACGCAGGGCCTCAGCCCTCGCCGAACTCGCGGGCGAACATCGCCACATAGCCGTCGAGGCGCTCCGAAGCCTCGGGCGCGATCAGCCGGGTGACCTCGGCCGAGAAGGTGACCGGCGCCGAGCCGGCGGCGGTGACGATCCTGCCGTCGACCACCGCGCGGGGGCTTTCGACATAGCCCTCGGCGCCGGCGTAGCCGGGGGCCTGCTCGGCCAGCCAGTACTTGCCGTTTGAGGTGTGGGCCTTGCCCGCCAGCAGGCCGGCCTTGGCCAGGGCGATGGTCGCCCCGCAGATGCCGGCGACGATCTTGCCGTCGGCATGGGCCTGACGCAGCAGGCTGAACACCGCGTCGTTCTCGTAACCCTGCCAGGCCTCCGAGCCGATCAGCAGATAGGCGTCGGCGTCCGACAGCACCGGATCGTCGAACCGGTAGTCGGCGGCGGCCAGGATCCCGCCGATCGAGGTCTCCGGATCACCGCCTGGGGTGGCGATCTCGATCTGGACGCCGAAATATTCACGCAAGGACGCCAGCACGGGACCGGCTTCCCAGTCGGCCCAGCCGGGCTGGAGGAAGGCGACGGCGATCGTCATCAGCGCAGCTTCACGGCGGTGCCGGCGGCGGTGACCATCAGCATGCCGTTGTCGGCGCCGAGTGCCTCGTAGTCGAGATCCACGCCCACCACGGCGTCGGCGCCCTGGCGGCGGGCCTCGTCGATCATTTCCTGCAGGGCGATGTCGCGGGCCTCGCGCAGGGCCTTCTCATAGCCCCCGGCGCGGCCGCCGATGATGTTGGTGATGCCGGCGAACAGGTCGCGGAAGATGTGCGCGCCGATGATCGCCTCGCCCGAGACGACGCCCAGGGTGGCCACGGTCTCGCGCTCGGCGACGTACGGAGTGGTCGAGGTGATCATGCGGTTCCCGTCCCTTGATGCGGCCTGCCCTACCGGCGGGCCGTGCGAGCCCCTAGATTGGCATGCATGACCCAAGCCGCCACCCTCTCTTCCACAGGTTTCGACCTGACCCCGCCCACCGAAGCCGAGCGCGAGCGCCTGGAAGGCGACCTGACCGCCGAGGAAGCGCGCGTGCTGCTGCACCATGGCACCGAGGCGCCGTTCTGCGGCGGCCTGCTGGGCGAGAAAAGCCCCGGCGTCTACGGCTGCCGGCTGTGCGGCCTGCCGCTGTTCAAGCACGAGACCAAGTTCGAGAGCGGCACCGGCTGGCCCAGCTTCTACGCGCCGTTCGACGAGGACCACGTCAAGGCCGTGCGCGACACCTCCTACGGCATGGTCCGCATCGAGACCCGCTGCGCCCGCTGCGACAGCCACCAGGGCCACGTCTTCCCCGACGGCCCGGCCCCGACGCGGCTGCGTTACTGCATCAACTCGGTGTCGTTGCAGTTCGTGAAGGCCGGCGATCCCCTGCCCGACCCTCTGCACCGCGGTGATCGCCTGCCCTGACGCACAGCAAAGCTTTCCCCGAAGGAAATTCGACCCTCGGTGGAAAAAATGGATTGCTCGACACAACTATAAAGAGCACATTCGATCCGACGCCGCAGGTGCGGCGACTCGCTCGGGCGACGTCCCCTAGGCGTATGTCCGAACCGCCTGCGCACAACCTCCGGCAGGGTTGCAGCGCTCCATGGCGGACGCGTCGGGAGGAGGCCCCTTCCCCCCAACCTTCTCCCGACGCGAACCCGTTTTCCTGAAATCGAAAACGCCGAAAGTCAGGACGAGACGGCGGGCCCGTAGGCGACATAGCCGCGCTCGACCATCCGGCGCAGGGCCTCATAGGCGGCGGAAAGCTCGTCATAGGCCAGACGCAGGGCCGCCAGCTTCTCGACCTCGGCGGCGTCGGGCGCGCGGCCCGACTGGCTGATAGCCAGCGCCATCGCTGCCCAGCGCGCCCGGGCCTGGGCCGTGGTCACGGCCAGCTTCTGGAAATGGCCGGCGTCGAGCCGCCCCAGGGCCTGGGCCATGATCTCACGATTGGAGATGAAGGCGGTGTAGTCGATCTGCTCGAGGTGGCCGCGCAGGCGGCGCTGCTCCTGAGGATCGATGTCCTGCGGTTCGAAGTGATCGCTGAACCGACGGGTGCTGGACGTGACGGTGGACGACATGACGGCCTCCCTGACCGCATCGCGCATGCCGGAGAGTCTGCGCCCGAGGCCTTAAGCGGACCTTACACCTCAATCGGGCGTCAGCAGACCCTGCAACCCGACGATCATGGCGATGATCCCGAAGACCGCCAGGACGAGGCCCGCGCCCTGCGCGCCGCTGGCCGGCAGCTCGCCGGTTCCGCCCAACCTACGGGCCAATGCGCCGGCCCGCAGGCGGTCCCACAATAGCAGGACGCCGACGGCGATACCGACGATCTCGAAGTGGAAGACGTGCGGCCCCGAGACCAAGTGCACGATCAGGAAATAGCCGCCGCAGACCAGGGCCGCGATCCCGACGATCCAGCCGAACGGCGCCAGGCGCGCGGCGAACCGTCCCAGGTCGTCGCCCGCCCTGGGCAGCAGTGCCAGCAGGCCGATCGCCAGCAGGAAGCCGCCGACGAGATTGCAGAGGTCGAGGATCAGTTCGAGCATGGGCGTGGAATGCCGGCCGGGTCGCCGGCGTTCCACGGCCGGGGGTTTCAGCGCTCGACGATGGCCTCGAAGCCGCCGAAGATCATGCGCTTTCCGTCGAAGGGCATGTCGTTCATGTACGGCTTGAGACGCTCGTCCTCCATGACCTTGGCCATCACCTCGTCGCGCTTGGCCTTGCTGTCGTAGGTGATCCACGAGAACACGGTGACCTCGTCGTCTTTCAGCTGGACGGCGCGGGGGAACGAGGTCAGCTCGCCGTAGGGCACGTCGTCGGCGATGGCCTCGACGTAGGACAGCGCGCCGAGCTCCATCCAGATCGTGCCGGCCAGCGTGGCCATCTCCTTGTAGCGCTCGACATTGGCCTTGGGCACGGCGACCACGAAACCGTCGACATAGGTCATGGGATCCTCCCTTGGATCGTTGTTGCGCCCCTTAGGACGTTTCAACGCGGCAGGAGCCGACAGGGGCGCCGCGAAAAAGTTTCAGCGCCCGCCGATCAGACCCAGCAGGCGGTCCAGCCCCCTGGCGTGGCCTTGCGGGTCATTGGGCGGAAAGACCGGCAGCGGAACCTGCGGGGCGATCCCCTGCCCTTCCACCACCTGGCCGCCGGCGTCGCGATGCAGCTCGGCCGGCAGGGCAAAGCGCCAGCCGTTCGGCAGCGGCTTCTGCAACTGGTCCGACAGCGCCCCGCGCGTCGTCTCGCCCGCCTGTCGCACATTGGGCAGGGCCCGCATCGACAGCGTGAAGGTCTCGCCGGCGCTGACCGTGACCTGGCTGGTCAGCAGCCAGACAGGGCCGAGATAGCGCGGCCGCTCGGACGGCGTGATCAGCAGCGGCTGCGCTACGCCGTCGCCGCCGACCACGACCTTCGAGCCGACCTCGCGCCGACGATCGGCGAAGCGTGCGGCGATCCGGCGGGCGATCACGTCATAGCCGCCGCGATTGTCGCTGACGTCGACGATCACCGCCCTGGCGCCGGCGAAGGCGACCACGGCCTCGTCCAGCGTGGCGTCGAGCAGCGCCGTGTCGTCGTCGCCGGCCAGGGGATCGAAGCCGCCCATGGAGGTCAGGGCCAGATAGCCGACCTCGCCCTTGCGGCCCCACAGGATCCGCCCGCCGGCCGCCTCGCGCACGCCCGGCTGCGCGGCCAGCACCTGCGCCCGCCAGGCCCTTGTCCAGGCCGCCTCGCCGCCCGGAGCGGCCTTGGCCCGCATCACCGCCGCCGCCTCGCCGAACCGTCGGGTGCGCATTTGGCCGTCGACGACGCCGTCGAGCTCCACATGGGCGTCGTCGATCCCGCGCAGCAGCACGGCCAACGCCTTCCACAGCGCCGCGTCGTCCGGCGCGTCGCCCAAGACGGCGAAGGCGTCGCGCCGCCGAGCGGTCCAGTCGAGACCGCGTTCCTGGGAGAGCGGGTAATAGGCGGCGAAGGTGTTAGCGACCGCGGCCAGGGTCCGTTGCGGCGTCCACGGTCGGACGTCGGCGCAAGCGGCCGGCAGGGCCTTCAGCCGATCGAACCGATAGACCGTGCCGTCGGCCTCTCCGGCCGTCTCGATGGCGGCGCCGACTGGCCGCCACAGCTTCAGCACGCCGTCGGGATCAGCCTCGGCGCGGGGGTCGCGCCAGCAATCCTCGCCGGCCAGATGGTATAGGCTGGGTCCAGAAGCGTCGAACCGCACGACCCAGCCATAGCCGCGTGAGCGCCAGACGCCTTGAAGGGGTTTGGCGACGACCTCTTCCGTCATCGTAGGTCGCATGGCCGGCTCGGCCCGGACGGGCGAAGCCGGCGATGCGGCGGCCAAGGCGGCGGCGAACAGGAACGACCTCATTCGCCCACCTTGAGTCGACCGCAGCTTCAGCATCAAGACGGCCGGCGAGAACAAGCCTCGCCGGCCGCGATCATCACTCCGTCTTCAGGTAGATCTCAGACCCCCGTTCTCGGAACTTCTCGCTCATTTCGGCCATGCCCAGTTCGGCCGTGTTCGGCGCCTGGGCGGCGGCGAAGTCGCGGACTTCCTGGCTGATCTTCATCGAGCAGAACTTCGGGCCGCACATCGAGCAGAAGTGCGCGGTCTTGTGCGCCTCCTTGGGCAGGGTCTCGTCGTGGAAGGCCTGGGCGGTCTCGGGGTCGAGGCCGAGGTTGAACTGGTCTTCCCAGCGGAACTCGAACCGCGCCCGGCTGATGGCGTCGTCGCGCATCGAGGCGCCCGGGTGCCCCTTGGCCAGGTCGGCGGCGTGGGCGGCCAGCTTGTAGGTGACCACGCCGACCTTGACGTCGTTGCGGTCGGGCAGGCCCAGGTGCTCCTTGGGCGTGACGTAGCAGAGCATCGCCGTGCCGAACCAGCCGATCATGGCCGCCCCGATCGCCGAGGTGATGTGGTCGTAGCCAGGGGCGATGTCCGTCGTCAACGGACCGAGGGTGTAGAAGGGGGCCTCGTGGCAGTGCTTGAGCTGCTCTTCCATATTGGCCTTGATCTTGTGCATGGCCACGTGGCCCGGCCCTTCGATCATCACCTGCACGCCGTGGTTCCAGGCCACCTTGGTCAGTTCGCCCAGGGTGCGCAGTTCGGAGAACTGGGCCTCGTCGTTGGCGTCGGCGGTCGAGCCCGGACGCAGGCCGTCGCCGAGGCTGAACGACACGTCGTAGGCGCGCATGATCTCGCAGATCTCGTCGAAGCGCTCGTAGAGGAAGTTCTCCTTGTGGTGGGCCAGGCACCACTTGGCCATGATCGAGCCGCCGCGCGAGACGATGCCGGTCACGCGCTTGGCGGTCATCGGGACGAACGGGAGGCGCACGCCGGCGTGGATCGTGAAGTAGTCGACGCCCTGCTCGGCCTGCTCGATCAGGGTGTCGCGGAAGACTTCCCAGTTCAGGTCCTCGGCGACGCCGCCGACCTTCTCCAGCGCCTGGTAGATCGGCACGGTGCCGATCGGCACGGCGCTGTTGC
The DNA here is from genome assembly GCF_002858925.1 of Caulobacter zeae. Lineage (GTDB taxonomy): Bacteria > Pseudomonadota > Alphaproteobacteria > Caulobacterales > Caulobacteraceae > Caulobacter > Caulobacter zeae. The sequence continues at coordinate 39,410 of NZ_PJRS01000042.1, read as the reverse complement.
GGATGATCCAGTCGCGGATGTTGTGGATGTTGCGGCCCGTCGACAGGTCCATGACCGTGTCGGCGCCCCAGCGGGTGGCCCAGACCATCTTGTCGACTTCCTCGGCGACGGTGCCGAGCACGGCCGAGTTGCCGATGTTGGCGTTGATCTTGACCAGGAAGTTGCGGCCGATGGCCATCGGCTCCAGTTCGCCGTGGTTGATGTTGGCCGGGATGATGGCGCGGCCGCGGGCCACTTCCTGGCGCACGAACTCGGGCGTCACGAAGTCGGGGATGCTGGCGCCGAAGTCCTCGCCGTCGCGCACGCAGGGGCGGGTCTGTTCGCGGCGCAGGTTCTCGCGGATGGCGACGTATTCCATCTCGGCGGTGATGATCCCGGCCCGGGCGTATTCCAGCTGGGTGACCAGCTTGCCTTGCGTTCCGCGGAAGATCTTGCGGCCGTTGTCGGGGAACTGCGGGGCCAGGTGCTTGCCCTGGGCGAAGCCGTTGTCCTCGGGCTTCACCTCGCGCGGGTTGGCCACCACCTCGACGTCGCCGCGGGCGACGACCCAGGCGTCGCGGGCGCGGTCCAGGCCCTTGGCGATGTCGATGGTCGCGTTCGGGTCGGTGTAGGGACCGGACGGATCATAGATCGTCACCGGCGGCTCGTTGGCCGACGGGTGGACGGCCACCTCGCGGAACGGCACGCGGATGTCGGGGAAGATCTCGCCGGCCTGGTAGACCTTCCGCGATCCCGGCACGGGGCCGGTGGCGACGTCGCCGGTCGCCGGAAGGATGGGGGTTTGGGCGTTCATGTTGCGGGCTCCTCAAGCACTGAAGAGACCCGGACGTGTCGAGCTAAGTCGGTCTTACGGCCTGGACTGTACGCTTCCGGACCGCGTTCCCTCCCTTCGCCGGCATGACCCGGATCAGGTTCGACGGGTCAGGGCTCAAGCCCAATCTCAGCCGCGACAGCGACCCCCCGGTGAACAGGGCGGACACTAGGAGGATTGACGCGCGGGTCAAGAGCGCGTGCGAAACGACGGTTTGTAAGGCGCTGCTCGGGCCGTATCTTCCGGCTGGGCGGGGGAATCATGGACGATCGCTTTTCGATCCGGCGCGTGCTCGGCGCGCTCGGTCGCATCCTGAAGGCTCACTGGGCCGGCCTGCTGGCCGTGCTCGTGGCGCTGGCCCTGGGTCGCACGGGGCTGGAACAGCTTTTCGACCTGGCCCCTCGAGGCTTCCATGCCGACGAGGTCATCTGGCCGACAGCGACCTCGTTCATGCGCGTGGCCCTGACCGCCCTGCTGACCAGCGCTTTTCTTCGGTGCGTGCTCGTTGGGGTTCGCAACTGGAAAACTTCCACGCGCGCCGCGCTGACAAGCTTTCCGGCCGTATATGGCGTGCTGCTGCTAGTCACCCTGCCCAACATGGTCGGCGAGGCATTGTCGACGGCGGCGGTGGCCATGTCGGTGGCGGCCGACGCCCCGATGCAGGACGTGGCCTGGATCAAGCTGAAGATCGGCCTGACGGCCAGCCTGGTCAGCTTGTCTCTTTACGCCCTGATCAGCCCCGGGGTCGCGATCGCGGTCAAGGAAACCCCTTCGCTCGCGACCGCCCTGGCCAGCGCCCTACGCCTGACACGCAAGCGGCGCTTCCGGATTGTGCTCATCGAGTTCACCTCGATCGTGCTGACCGCCGTGATACTCGCGGCGGCGATGTCCCTGCCCTTGCTGACGCTCGAAGCTCCGCGCGCCTTGAACATCATTCCGCTGATCCGCGCGGTCCTGGACTCGCTGTTCATCGGCCTGGAGATGCTGATGATGGCGGCGATCTACCAGGAACTGCGGCGGACCCGGCCGCTCCAGGCGACCGCCTGACCCCTACAGATCGTCCGTGGCGAAGGTGTCGCAGGCGGCGGGCTTGCCGGCGTCGTAGCCCTTGCCGAACCAGCGCATGCGCTGCTCGCTGGTGCCGTGGGTGAAGCTGTCGGGCATCACCTGCCCTTGCGCCTTGGACTGAATGGCGTCGTCGCCGACGGCGGCCGCCGCGCCCAGGCCGTCCTCGATGTCGGCGCGGGTGATGCGGATGCTCGAGACCTCGGGCGCGTGGCGGGCCCAAACCCCGGCGTAGCAGTCGGCCTGTAGCTCCAGCCGCACCGAGCCGCTCTCGGCGCCGCGACGGCCCAGGCGATCGGCCTGGCGGGTGGCGCCCAGCTGGTTCTGGATGTGATGGCCGATCTCGTGGCTGATCACATAGGCGCGGGCGAACTCGCCCTTGGCCCCGAAGCGGCTCTCCAGCTCGTTCCAGAAGCTGAGGTCGAGATAGACCTTGAGGTCGGCGGGGCAATAGAACGGCCCCATCGCCGACTGACCCAGGCCGCAGCCGGTGCCGGTCTGGTCGTCATAAAGCACGACCGAGGTCGGCGGGACGTAGCGGCCGCCCGAACGAGCGAAGATCGGACCCCAGACGTCGGTGTTCGAGGTCTCGATGACGTCGACGAAGCGGCCGCCCTCGTCCTGCACCGAACCACGCCGGCCTTCCTGCTGCTGGGCCGCCGGCGCCTGCGCGCCTTCGACGGCGTTCAGCGTGGTCTGCGGATCGACGCCGAACACGAAGTAGCCCACCGCCGCCAGCACCAGGGCTCCGATGCCGCCGCCCGCCGCCGCCACAGGTCCGAGACCGCGCCGGTCCTCGATGTTGCCGGACTGCCGGCCGCCTTCCCATTCCATGCGCGCAAGACCCTCTAGCGATCCGAAGCGGGCTTGATGGCCCGCAGCACCTCATTGCTCCGCGCCAGCCGCGCGTCGGTCAAGCGGTCCAGTTCGTCCAGCCGCAGCGACAGCCCCGCCGACGGATCGCCCCGCTCGGGCAGGACCTCGGCCGGCGGCGGCCGGTAGGGCTGACCCGTGCTCGCCCCCTGCGCCTGCAACGAGCGCAGGGTCTGGGCCGCCGCCGCGCGGTCGCGGGCGGCCTGGGCTTCCTGGCCCTGCGCCATCTGCTGCTGGCGCAGGGCCTCGATCTCCATCCGCGCGGCCGCGCGCTGCTGGGCCAGGCCGGCATCCGTCTGGGCGCTCGCCGCACTCGCCGCCAGCGCCAGGCCCGTCGAGACCGCTCCCGCCAACAACAGCTTCATGGCACGCCTCCGTCGCCGCCCCGCGCGCCGGAAAGGCGCGGCCTCAGCGGCTCTTGAACGAGAAACGCGCCAGCTCTTCCTTCGGCGCCGTCCATTTCGGATCGAGCTCGGCCGCGCGCTGGAAGTCGTAATAGGCCGCCTTGACGTCGCCGAGGTTCTCGTGGGCCAGGGCGCGGTTGTAGTAGGCGCGCTCGGGCTGCTTTACGCCCAGGGCAAGGCCCCGGTCGATCTCGCTCAGTCCCTCGGCGAAGCGATCCTCGGCCACCAGGGCCGCGCCCCGGTTGACATAGACCTCGCCCAGCTTCGGCTCGATGCGGCCGGCCGCGTCGAAGTCCGCGCGCGCCTCGACATAGGCCTGGCGCCGCAGCTGGATCACGCCGCGATTGACCAGGGTGCGGGCCCGGTCGCCCATAGAGAGGGTCTCGACCTCCAGCGCCGTGGTGCACAGCCGCATGGTGTCGTCGTCGTAGCGTCCCCGGATCACGGCTTCGGAGCAGTCCTTGGCGATGCCGCCGCCGATGATCAGCACCGAACCCGCCGCGTTCGCGGCCGGGGGCAGCATCGCCAGCACGGCGACGCCGAGGATCCAGCCGCGCAGCATCCTGGCGCCGGAGCGGCCGATGCGCGGCGGCGGCCGAGACTTGAGGATCTTGGCTTTCATGCGTTTTCTCCCAACGTCCGCCCGGCCTTCCGACAGGCCCGCGGGATGGGGAAAACCAAGCCGCGGGTACGCGGGGACAGGCTTTTTGCGCCCGGCGACGTCGAGGCCGCCAGGCGAGCGCCAGCATAGCACCGTTTGGGCCCGACGCCTCGCCGAAACGCTTTGCCAGCCGCCCTCGCGCAGCCTATCTCCAGGCGTCCGGATCGGAGTTCCCGCATGCACCTGGCCCGCTTTCCCCGCGCCCGCTTCGCCCACTTGCCGACGCCGCTCGAGCCCCTGCCCCGCCTCGGCGCGGAACTGGGGATCGACCTCTGGGTCAAGCGCGACGACTGCACGGGCCTGGCCGGCGGCGGCAACAAGACCCGCAAGCTGGAATTCCTGCTCGGCGAGGCCCTGGCCCTGGGCGCCGACACCCTGGTGACGCAAGGCGCGGTGCAGTCCAACCACGTGCGCCAGACCATCGCGGCCGGCGCCCGCCATGGACTTTCGACCGAGGTGATCCTCGAGGAGCGCACGGGCTCCAAGGCCAGCGACTACATGGGCAATGGCAACGTGCTGCTCGACCGGCTGATGGGCGCTTCGATCCGCTTCGTGCCGGGCGGAACCGACATGAACGAAGAACTGGAAGCCAGCGCCGAGATCGTCCGCCGGCGGGGCGGCAAGCCCTATGTGATCCCCGGCGGCGGCTCCAACACGGTCGGCGCCCTGGGCTATGTCGACTGCGCCCGCGAGCTGGTCGTGCAGGCCGACGGCCTCGACTTGAAGATCGACCGCCTGGTCACCGCCACCGGCAGCGCCGGCACCCATGCGGGCCTGGTGGCCGGCTTCGCGGCGCTGTCGGTCGACATCCCCATCCTCGGCTTCGGCGTGCGCGCGCCCAAGGCCAAGCAGGAAGAGAACGTCTTCAACCTGGCGGTCGCCACCGCCGAGACGATCGGCGCGGCCGGTCGGGTGCGCCGCGAGGCGGTCGTGGCCGACTGCGACTATGTGGGCGAAGGCTACGGCCTGGTCGACCAGGGCGTGATCGACGCCCTGGCGCTAGCCGCGCGGACGGCAGGCCTGCTGCTGGATCCGGTCTACTCGGGCAAGGCGATGAAGGGGCTGATCGACCAGGCCCGCAAGGGAACGTTCAAGGGCGAGCGGGTGGTGTTCCTGCACACCGGCGGCGCGCAAGGGCTGTTCGGCTACCAGTCGGTGCTGGAGCCGGCGCTGGGCTGAGGAGCCGAAAACCTTGTCCTTCGACAAGCTCAGGATGAGGTTTTCTACTGATCATGGCGTTGGATCTGGTCCTCATCCTGAGCCTGTCGAAGGACGAGGACCACGCAAGGTGTTGGCAAAGGAAACCCGATGAGCAAGGTCCTCGGCGTGCTGGGCGGCATGGGTCCGGCCGCCACCCTCGACTTCCTGGCCAAGCTGCAGGCCGCCACACCGGTGGTGCGCGAGCAGGACCACATCCGGGTGCTGGTCGACATCAATCCCAAGATCCCCGACCGCAACACCGACGGCGACGCGGCCGGCCCGGTGCTGGCGGCCATGGCCGCGGGGCTGCGCGACGCGGGCGCGCAGGTGCTGGCCATCGCCTGCAACACCGCCCACGCCTTCGCCAATGAAGTGAAGTCCAGCGGCCTGCCGCTGATCGACCTGCCGGAAACTGCGGTCGAGGCCGCCCGCATCGCCGGCGCGACCCGCATCGGCGTGCTGGGCACGGCCGGCGGCCTTTCGATCTACCGCGACCGGCTTTCGCACCTGGGGCTGGAGGCCGTGACGCTGGGCGACCACGAGCAGGTCGAGTTCATGGCCCTGCTCTATCGCATCAAGCGCGGCGACCTGTCGGCGGCCTCGCGCCAGACCATGGCGGCGCTGGCCCATCGGCTGGTGGGCCTGGGGGCCCAGGCCGTGGTGGCGGGTTGCACAGAAGTGCCGCTGGTCATGGGCCAGGACGACCTGACCGTGCCGTTCGTCGATGCGACGCAGGCCTTGGCCAAACGGTGCGTGGAGGTTTGCCGGTAACTGGCCAAGGGACCTCCCCCTATGGGCGAGGCGATCGCGCAGCGATCGGTTGGGGGTGTGGTTGCGAACTCACACATCGTCCCGGAGGCTGAAAACCTCCCCCTCCGGCCTTCGGCCGCCTCCCCCACGGGGGGAGGTTCCTAGATCACCCCCCGAAGATCCGCCGCAGCCAGCGCGGGATGCCGCCGAGATCCTGCTCCAGCTCACGCTCCAGACCCTCTTCCTCGGACGGCGGCTGCACGCGGGGAACCGGGGCGCGGTCGCGGGCGATCAGGCCGGCCTTGAGGCCCTGGCCGACGAAGTCGCGCCAGATCTGGGCCGGCAGGCCGCCGCCGGTGACGCCATTCATCGGCGAGTGATCGTCGTTGCCGACCCACACCCCGACCACCAGGTCGCCGGTGAAGCCGACGAAGACGGCGTCGCGGTGCTCCTGGGTGGTGCCGGTCTTGCCATAGGTCAGCTGGCCGGTGCGCGCGGCGCGGCCGGTACCTTCCTCGACCACCGCGCCGAGCAGTTCGTAGAGCGCCGCGCGCTGGGCGGTGTCGAGCGGCCGGCTGGGCGGAGCAGCCTCGCCCTCCTTGCGCGGCCGGCCGTAGGGCGCGACCGGCATGTGGCCCGAGGCGACGGCGGCGTAGGCGCTGGTCAGCTCCAGCAACGTGGTCTCGGCCGCGCCCAGCGACAGGCTGGCGTCGGTGGCCTTCAGCGGCGAGTTGATGCCGAGATCACGCGCGGCCTGCACCACCGCCTCGCCGCCGGCCGTCTGCCAGATGCGGGCGGCGATGATGTTGTTGGACTGGGCGAAGGCGTCGCGCAGGGTCAGGTCGCTGCCCACGCCGCCCTCGTAGTTCCTGGGCGTCCAGCCGTTGATGGTCACCGGATCGCCGACCACCCGCATGTCGGGCCGGGCCCCGTCGCGCAGGGCCGCTAGATAGACGAACAGCTTGAAGGCGCTGCCTGGCTGGCGCTTGGCCTGGACCGCGCGGTTGAACTGGCTCTTGGCGTACGAGCGGCCGCCGACCATGGCCACCACCTTGCCGTCGGGGCGCATGGCGACCAGCGCCGCCTGCCCCGCCTTCAGCCGGGTTCCCGACCGGGCCAGGGCGTTGTTGACCGCCTGCTCGGCGCGGCGCTGCAGGCGGCCGTCGAGCGTGGTGGGCACGCGGACCTCGCCGTAGCGGGCGGTCTCGAAGGCGTCGGCGATCTGCGGCGAGACCCAGTCGGCGAAATAGCCGCCGACCGGCAGGCTGGCGCGCGTGGCCCGGGCCCGGGCGCCGCGGGCGTTGGCGGCCTGCTCGGGGGTGATGAACTTGACCTCGACCATGTCGGCCAGCACCCGGTCGGCGCGGGCGGCGGCGGCCTTGGGATTGTCGACCGGGTCCAGGCGACTGGGGGCGTTGACCATACCGGCCAGGATCGCGGCCTGGCCCAGGGTCAGCTTCTCCGGCGGACGGCCGAAGTAATGACGCGAGGCCGCACCCAGGCCATAGACCCCGTCGCCGAAATAGATGCTCGACAGATAGCGGGCGAGGATCTCGTCCTTCGACAGGCGCAGCTCCAGCCACACCGCGATCACCGCTTCCTGCGCCTTGCGGCGAAGCGTGCGCTCATTGCTGAGGAAGGCGTTCTTGGCCAGTTGCTGGGTGATGGTGCTGGCGCCCTCGCGGGCCTTGCCGGCCTTGATGTTGACCGCCGCCGCCCGGCCCATGCCCCAGATATCCAGGCCGAAGTGGCGGCGGAAGCGGCGATCCTCGATGGCGATGAAGGCGTCGGGCACGTACTTGGGCAGGTCGGCGACGACGACGGGCGCCTCCTTGTAGGCCCCGCGCCGGGCGAAGGCCTTGCCCTGGGCGTCCAGCAGCACGACGGCCGGGCTGTCGAGCGGCTCCAGCGAGCGCGACAGCGGCAGGCTGACGCCTATCCAGACGAAGGCGGCCAGCAGGGCGGCGAAGACCAGGCCGAAGAAGCCCATCCAGCGCGGATGGCGGCGAACGAAGGCGATGGTTCCACGGGCTCTCGCGGCGACGAAAGCGGCCACGGCCAGCGCGCCATGCCGCGCCCTCACCGTCCAGGATCGCCAGTCGAAATCGGCCACTCGGCCCCCGTTTCCTGTTTGAGCCCTCGCCTGAATGGCAAGAACTTGCGGCAGGAAAGCGTCACAGCAGGGCGGAGGTTTCCGGCTCGGTGCGTGGCCCTCGTCCTTCGACAAGCTCAGGATGAGGACCACTCATCGGCTTAGGGGGGGCGAAAAACCTCATCCTGAGCCTGTCGAAGGACGAGGTTTTCGTCTCAGGCGCGGGCAGACGATTCCCCCTCAGGCCTGCAGCGCCATGAAGGCGTCCACCCGGTCGAGCGCCGCCAAGGGCGCGCGCAGGGTGCAGACCAGGCCCTCGGGCCGGTAGTCGAGCTCGACCTCTCCGTCCAGCTCGCTGGCCAGGGCCAGTTCGATGATCCGTGAGCCGAAGCCCCGCCGCGAGGGCCGCGCGACAGGCGGGCCGCCGCGCTCGGTCCAGGTGACCAGGAGGCGCGCGCCGGGCTGCGAGGTCCAGCGCACCTCGACCTTGCCGCCGGGAACCGACAGGGCGCCGTACTTCAGGGCGTTGATCGCCAGTTCGTGGAAGGCCAGGGCCATGACCACCGCCGGCTTGGGCGAGACCATCAGGTCAGGCCCGTCGACCCGCACCGCATGGTCGGCGTTGCGATAGGGCCGCAGCGAGCCCTCGACGATCTGGCGCAGGCTGGCGGCGGCCCAGTTCTCGTCGGTCAGCACGTTGTGGGTGGCGGCGATCGCCATCAGCCGGCCCTCGAAGGCCCGGCGCACGGCCGGATCGACCCCGGCGTTGCGCAGCGACTGGGCGGCGATCGACTGGACGATGGCCAGGGTGTTCTTGACCCGGTGATTGAGCTCGTTGACCAGCAGCTGGCGGTGACGCTCGGCCAGCATGGCGGCGGTGACGTCGCGCGAAGCGGCCAGCACCCGCACCACCCTGCCCGCCTCGTCCAGCACCGGCGAGACCGTGGTGTCCCACCAGCGGACATTGCCCTTGGCGGTCGGGCACAGGGCGCGGAACGACGAGGAGCCCCCGGCCAGGGCCTTGTTCAGGGCGTCCTCGACGGCGGGGCGGCTTTCGGGCGGCCACATGTCGGGCCAGTAGCGGTCGCGATTGCGGCCGTCGAAATCGTCGATCTCGAACAGCTCGCGGCCGCGCAGGTTCATGTATTCGATCAGACCGGCGCGGCTGATGACGCGGATGCAGTCCTGGCTGGCTTCCAGCACGCTGTGGAAATAGGCGCCGGCGCTGGCCAGCACGCCATCGTCCATGAGCTCCTGCCCCATGCCCCCTCCGTCGCCCGGCCCCATGTGGAGCCCGCGTTGCGCGAGGCCGCGGCGATCGTCAGGAACACGTTGAACGGCGTCGCCTCAGCAGGCGCCGGCGGGCGCGTCCTCGGCGCAGGCTTCCATCAGTCCGACCATCGCGGCGGTGATCCGCGAGGTCTGGGCCATGCGGCGAAGGGCTTCGCGGGCGTGGGCGCTGTCGGCGATCTCGGCCTGACGCTCCAGCCGTTCGGCTTCCCTGAGATGATCGTTTTGGCTCGGCATGGTTTGATTCTTTACTGCGAATGAACGTCGTTCTCCATGCGACCGCGCGACGCAGGCCGAAGGGTTTCGTTAACGCTCTCAGCCATTTAAGTGCGACAGCACATATGAAAACACCCCCGGGCCATACGACCCGGGGGTGTCGTCCTGTTCCCCAACAGGACGGCGTCGCCCGCTGCCTTTCCGGCGCGGCGGCGTCGCCTCATGAACCGATGGTGGTCATTTGTTGGATATCGCCTCCTGAGACAACGCGGCGGCCTGTCGCACACGTCTCAGGGGAAATTCGGCGTCGCCTCGCCAACAAGGCGCTTGCCAATCATGACACCGGTGGACATTGTGTCGTCCAAACGCACGCCGAGCCAACGGCGGCAAGGATTCGAGGCTTTGCGCCTCGACGGGGAAGGAAACCAAGGCGCAGCTTGGAAACAGGCGTCGCGACCAGCCTCCGGACCCTGCCGCCTGCGTCCCCGCGTCGCGCCCGCCCGCTCTGGAGTTATCGCGTCGATGCCGCTCAGCCCCCTCTCCCGCCGCCGCCTGCTGGCGACCACCGCGGCCGCCTTCGCCGCCGCCGCGGGCCTGGCGCCCTTCAAGGCCCTGGCGGCCGAGGCGCCGAGCAAGGAAGCGGCGCTGGCGACGATGAAGCGGGCCACCACCTTCATGGTCGAGAAGGTCGCCTACCAGGGCGGCTATGTCTGGAGCTACCTGCCCGACTTCTCGCGCCGCTGGGGCGAGATGGAGGCCTATCCGACGATGATCTGGGTGCAGCCGCCGGGCACGGCGACCATGGGCCACCTGTTCCTCGACGCCTATCACGCCACCGGCGACGAATATTACTACGAGGCCGCCAAGCAGGTGGCCGGCGCCCTGATCAAGATCCAGCACCCGGCCGGCGGCTGGAACTATCTGGGCGACCTGGCCGGCGAGCAGTCGATCAGGAAGTGGTACGACACCATCGGCAAGAACGGCTGGCGGCTCGAGGAATTCCAGCACTACTACGGCAACGCCACCTTCGACGACGCCGGCACGGCCGAAAGCTCGCAGTTCCTGCTGCGGCTCTATGTCGAGAAGAAGGATCCGACCTTCAAGCCGGCCCTGGACAAGGCCATCCAGTTCGTCCTCGACAGCCAGTACCCGGTCGGCGGCTGGCCCCAGCGCTTCCCGCTGAAGGACGAGTTCCACCACCACGGCCGTCCCGACTACACCGGCTACATCACCTTCAACGACGACGTGGCCGGCGAGAACATCGAGTTCCTGATCATGGTCTGGCAGGCGCTGGGCGACCCGCGCGTGCTGCCGGCGGTGAAGAAGGCCATGGACTGCTTCGTCGCCTGCCAGCAGCCCCTGCCCCAGGCCGGCTGGGGCCTGCAGCACAAGGTTTCCGACCTCAAGCCGTCGGGCGCGCGCACCTACGAACCCGAGGCCTTCGCCACCCACACCACCGCGGCCAACATCACCGCCTGCATGGGCTTCTACGAGCTGACGGGCGATCCGAAGTACCTGGCCCGCCTCTCCGAGGCGCTGGACTGGCTGGAGACCACCAGGCTGCCGGTCGAATACCAGAAGGGTCGCCAGTTCCCGACCTTCGTCGAGATCGGCACCAACAAGCCGCTCTTCGTGCACCGCACCGGCAGCAACGTCGTCAACGGCCGCTACTATGCCGATGGAAATCCCGAGAACACGGTGGCGCACTACTCGTCGTTCCGGGGCGTCAACATTCCAGCCCTGCGCAAGCGGCTGGAGACGCTGAAGGCCACCCCGCCCGAGGTCGCCAGCAAGGCCTCGCCGCTGAAGGGCGGCCGTCAGGCGCTGCCGAAATACTACACGCTCAAGGACGTCTCGGTGTCCGACCTGAACGTCGGCGCCCTGAAGGGCGATGCGACCGCCGGCGCGCCGGACAAGGCCGCCGGCCTGATCGCGGCGCTGAACGAGGCCGGCTGGTGGCCGACCGAGCTGAAGGCGACCAGCAACCCCTATATCGGCGACGGCTCGCCCACCCCGGCCCCGGGCGACTTCAGCCGCACCCACGTGGGCGACGCGTCGGACACCTCCCCGTACGTGACCGACAAGCCGAAGATCGGGATTTCGACGGGCAGCTACATCGAGAACATGGTGACGCTGCTGAAGTACATCGGGGCGGCGTAACCCGCCTTCGGCGCCCCCCTCAGTCGGCTTTGCCGACAGCTCCCCCAAGGGGGGAGCATCTGGAGCGATAAATCCTCCCCCTCTGGGGAGGTGGCCCGGAGGGCCGGAGAGGGTCAGCGCGGCGCCAGCATCGCCAGCGGCAGCGTCCCGCGATCCAGCACCCGGCCGTGGAACTCGCGCAGGGTCCCGCCCCAGGCGCGACGCAGGCGCGCCAGTTCCAGCCAGTACATCCCCTGCCCGGCCGCCGCGCCCGGGGCGATGGCGGTGCGTTCGACCTCCTGGGCGAAGGGCGCGAAGATCACCGGCGATCCCTGCACCTCGGCCAGGAAGGCCATGGCCCGCTCGGGCGTCCAGCCCTCCAGGTGGATCCCGATGTCCATGCGGGCGCGGGCGGCGCGGAACAGGATCCAGTAGAGGCCGCCGATCTCGGCCAGCGGCTCGCCCTCGAAGGCGCCCGTCTCCCAGGCCAGGTGCTCGGCATAGACGGCCCAGCCCTCCATGGCCGCCGGGCAGGCCACGCGCGAACGGTAGGAATGCGCGCCCGACAGCTCCTCCTTGGGGATTTGCAGCATATGGCCGGGCAGCACCTCGTGGTGCACCACGGCCGGCAGGCTCCAGCTGGGCCGATCGCGGATGCGCTTGAGGTCGACATAATAGGCGCCCGGCTTCGTCCCGTCCGCTGACGGCAGGTCGCGATAGCCCTGACGGCCGGCGGCCTCGTCGGCGGGCGACATGCGGCGTACGGACACCGCGTCGACCGCGCCGGGCAAATCACCAAAGGCCAGGGGCAGACGGGCGCGGGCCTTGGCCAGCCAAGGCGCCATGTCGGCGATGGCGCGGTCACGGCCGACGTCGTCGTCCGTATAGAGGAAGCGCTCGTCGGCCATCAGCGCCCGCAGGCGCTCGCCCACCCCGCCCTGGGTCAGCCCCTGGGCCTTCAGCAGCACGTCGGCGCGGACGTGCAGGCCCTTGATGGCCTCGTCCAGCCGGCGGCGGGCCTCGACTGGGGCCAAGGGCGCGCCCAGTTGGGTCTTCAGCATGGCGGCGTAATAGGCCTCGCGATCCTTGAAGCGCACGCCGGCGGCGGTCCCGGCGCGAGGCTTCAATGCCAGCAAGGCGTTGCGCTGGCCGTTCAGCGCGCCCCCCACCGACGGCGAGGATTTCGACCGCGCCTCGACCAGGGCCTTGTCCAGGCGATCGATCAGGAAGGCGGGCGGGACGACGCCGGCGGCGGCGTCCTTGCGGATGCGGTCGGTCTCGGCCTGGATGCGCGCGACCATCGTCGGCGCGGCGTCGCCCCAGGCCTCCGGGGCCTTTTGCCAGGCGCCCGAGCGGGTGGTGACGACATACGGCCCCGCCGCGCCCGCGCCGAACGGAAAGCGGCGCACCAGTTCGGCTTCGGCCGTCGTCGCGATGCGCACGGCGTCGTAGTCGAGGCGGGCCTTGGGCGACAGGGCCTGGGGATCGAGGGCGGCCAGGGCCTTCAGCTTGTCGTCGGCCGTTCCGCCCTTGGCGAAGCCGTCCAGCAACGTTTTCAGCACCGCATCGCCAGATTGGGCCAGGGCCGGACCGGCGGCCAGGCACGCGCCGGTCAGCAGCATCATCGCGCGACGATCGATCATCCGGCCGCCTCCCTGTTGTCTCGTTATTCCCTGTCGTAGCGGGAAAGACACCGGTGTCTAGAGGGCGCGGTCCTCGGCCGCGACCAGGGCCAGCAGGCCGGGAAAGCGGGCCTCGATCTCGTCGCGGCGCAGCTGGGCGGCGCGGCTGTTGCCGCGGTCGACCTGGCGGATCAGGCCCGCCTCGCGCAGCACCCGGAAATGGTGGGTCAGCGAAGCCTTGCTGACCGGCAAGCCGAACGAGACGCAGGTGCGCTCGGTCAGCGGCTCGGCGCGCACCAGCTCGGCGATCACGCGGCGGCGCAGCGGATCGGCCAGGGCCGCCAGCAAGGCGCCCAGCTGCATTTCCTCGGGTTCGGGGTGGCCGTCGGCGTCGGGCATCGGGTCTCCAGGCCAAAGGTAAGGATTGAACCATACCTCTGAAGCATTTTAGGTAAGCACATATCCTTACCTATGAGGCCCAGCATGTCCAACACCCCCTTCGGCCCGCCCCTGCCCGACGCCGGCGAGACAGGTCCCTACGCCCTGGTCGGCACGGCTCGCGCCCGTCCCGGCATGGCCGACCAGCTGGAGGCGCGGCTGGTGTCGCTGGTCGCGCCGACGCGCCGCGAGGCCGGCTGCGTGGCCTATCACGTGCATCGCGATCGCGCCGACCGCGACCTCTTCGTCTTCTACGAGGCCTGGAGCGACCGCGCCGCCCTGCTGAAGCACTTCGACGAGCCCTACATCCTGGGCTTCCTGGCCGACCGCGCCGATTACCTTGATGGCGAACTCGACGTGCGCTGGCTGCGGATGAGCAGCTCTCAGGCCTGACGGCGGGCGGCTGGGTGCATCCGCGCGCAATACATTCATAGATTGCAAAATCGGCGAATTCTCCCGAAGGTGCCGGCGGAGCCTTCGGGGGGCGACCACCATGTCACGCCGGCGCCGTCGCGCTCGTTCCCGGACGGGCGGCGCGGCCGCTCTCCCCATGGCGCCAGCCTGTCTTCCAGGGACGCCCTTCGCGCCCGAAAGACCCAGTAGCCAGTCAGCGTCCGCGTCCAGCCCATCGCGCGCGGTCCATGTCGGCCGCCGCTGTCCAACGGAGGTACGACCCGATGACCGTGACCACCCGCCGCTTCCTGATCGCCTCGACGCTCGCCCTGGCCGCCGTAACGGCCTCGCCCGCTGCCGGCCTCGCCCAGCCGATAACCCCGCGCGTCTCCGAAGCCGAGGTCATCGCCGCGACCGAGGCCTGGGGCAAGGGCCTGGTGTCGATCTCGGTCGCCTACGACGGCAACGAGGCCAACTTCGAGAAGGCCAAGGCCGTCGCCAGCGACTTCATCGACAAGGCCTATGGCTATCAACTGGGTCCCGTGCTGTTCAAGCCGACCCTGACCCGCCAGCCGCAGACCTTCCGCACGACCAAGACCGGCGCCATGGCCTATTTCGTCGGTCACGACAAAGCCTATCCCTATGACGACGGCTTCGCCCTGCTGCCCTGGCGCAGCGTGAGCTACAAGCCGGTCGGCATCCAGATCAACGGCGCGGTCGCCAGCACCATGGGCCGGCTGGAGCTTCGCGACGCCGACGGCAATCCGACCGTGGTCGACAAGACCTGGGTGTTCAAGAAGGACGAGCGCGGCGCGCTGCGGATCATCGTCCACCACTCCTCGCTGCCGTTCGTGGGCTACTAGGGCCGACGGCGGGCTCGGATCGCCCGAAGTCCGTCGCGCCACACCAGCGCGTGACAACGCTGTCAGATATCGCCTAGGGTCTCGCCGGGGCGCGAAAAGACGCCCATCTGTTTCGCGTCCCGGAGGAAGCCCTTGCCGCACCGTTCGATGCTCGCCCTGCTGGCGGCGACCGCCCTGGCCGCCCTCGCCTCGCCCAGCCTCGCGGCCGAACCGATCGCGCCGATCCGCCTGAACCAGGTCGGCGTACTGGAAAGCGCAGGCAAGCTGGCGGTGCTGCCGGAGACCTCGACGACGCCCCTGGCCTGGACGCTGGAAGACAAGGACGGCCGGGTCGTCGCCAAGGGCCAGACCCGCGTGGTCGGCCCCGACGCGGCCTCGGGCGAAAGCCTGCACCAGATCGATTTCTCGGCCGCCCCGGCCGGCTACGGCTATCGGCTGAAGCTCGGCCAGCGGACCAGCCGGCCGTTCGCCGTCGACGCCCATCCCTATGCGCGGCTCAAGCGAGACGCTCTCGCCTTCTTCTACCAGAACCGCAGCGGCGTCGCGATCGAGGCCAGGAACGGCGACGATCCCAAGCTGGCGCGTCCGGCCGCCCACGCGCCCGACCGCGCCACCTGCTTCAACGGCCAGGACCACCGCGGCCAGGTCTGGGCCGGCTGCGGCTACGAGCTGAACGCCAGCAAGGGCTGGTACGACGCCGGCGACCACGGCAAATACGTGGTCAACGGAGGCATCGCCGTCTGGACGCTGGTGAACTATCACGAGCGCCTGGCCGCCCGGGGCAAGACGCCCGACTTCGCCGACGGCGTCCAGCGCATCCCCGAAGCCGGCAACGGCGTCTCCGACCTGCTGGACGAGGCCCGCTGGGAGCTGGAGTTCCTGCTGCGTATGCAGGTCCCGCCCGGAACGACCATGGCCCTGCCGATCGGCAAGCAGGACAAGGGACAGCTGGCGCTGACCAATGTCGACGCCTCGGGCATGGCCCACCAGAAGCTGACCGACGCCTATTGGACCGGCGTGCCGACCGCGCCGCACGAGGACCCGGCCCCGCGCTACCTGTTCCATCCGACCACCGGCGCGACCCTGAACCTGGCCGCCGTCGCCGCCCAGTGCGCGCGGGTGTGGAAGGACGTCGACCCGGCCTTCTCGGCCCGCTGCCTGAAGGTGGCCCGGTCCGCCTTCGACGCGGCCCGGCGCAATCCGGAGATCTACGCCCACAGCCAGTTCAACGGCGGGGGCGGCTATGGCGACGGCGAACTGGGCGACGAACTGTTCTGGGCCGCGGCCGAACTGTGGGCGACCACTGGCGAGGCGTCTTACGGCGAGGTCGTGCAGGGCTCGCCCTACATGCCGGCCGCCGGCAAGCCGGCCGAGGCGCCCGGCTGGGGCTCGACCTCGACGCTGGGGGTGATCTCGCTGGCCCTGTCGGACAAGGTTCCAGCGTCCGTGCGCGAGGCCGCCCGCGCCGGCGTTGTCGCCGCCGCCGACAGGTACGCCGCCGAGGATCTTCAGGCCGGCTATCGCCTGCCGGACGCCGGGACGCGCTATGTCTGGGGCTCGAACGGCGTGATCATGAACCGCGCCATGGTGCTGGGCCTGGCCTTCGACTTCACCGGCAAGACCGCCTATCGCCAGGCCGCCGCCGACGCCATGGACTACGTGCTGGGCCGCAACCCGCTGGACCAGTCCTATGTGACAGGTTGGGGCGCGCGACCGATGAAGCATCCGCACCACCGCTTCTGGGTGGGCAAGGGCAAGTACCCCGCCCCGCCGCCCGGGGTGATCTCGGGCGGGCCCAACAACACCGCCTTCAGCGACGAGGTCGCCAAGACGATGGAAGGCAAGTGCGCGGCCCAGACCTGCTGGACCGACAGCATCGACGCCTTCACGCAGAACGAGGTGGCGGTGAACTGGAACGCGCCGTTCTTCTGGGTGGCGGCGTTCCTGGATGAGGCCCCTTAAGCCGCCGGCTCCAGCTTGCCCTGCTCGGCGCACGAACAGATCCGGGCGTTGAGCAGGTGGACGCCGGCCAGGGCCAGGCCGCCCAGGCTGGTCAGGGCGGCTTCGGCCCAGTCGGCCATTGGCGCGAAGGCGCCGGCCGCCATCAGCGACAGGCCGGCGACCGCCAGGGCCACCATGCCCGGACGCCGCCAGTTGCCCGAGCGCGCCAGAGCGAAGACCGAGACCGGCGCGGCCATGGCCAGGAACAGCGGGTGCAGCCACTCGGCATGCGACAGGTTCGCGGCCAGCGGCAACAGGGCGGCCATGGCCGGCAGGGCAAGGCAGTGCACCAGGCACAGGCCTGAAAGGCCGATCGCAGCGCCGTCGAGACCCCGTTGCAGGTGGTTGTGGCGAGCCATGGGGTACTCCGGATGCGAACGGTCGAGGCGACTTAAATGTTATTACGTAACACCAGGTCAAGAGTGAGGCGGCGAATTTTGTGAAGGCCCCCTCCGGCCCTCCGGGCCACCTCCCCCAGAGGGGGAGGATCTGGAAGGGTCGCGCCAAGAAGATGCTCCCCCCCTGTGGGAGCTGTCGGCAAAGCCGACTGAGGGGGCTCCCCGCTTGCACCTTCTGAACGACGCGATCGTTCAAGCCCGCAACCGGCGCCATCGGCGAGTCTTGCCGCCACGCAACACCGTCGGAGGCCGCCATGTCGGACGCCCGTTTTTCCCGCGCCAACGGCGCGCCCGTGCATGACAACGTCAATATCGAGACCGCCGGCCCGCGCGGTCCGGCCCTGCTGCAGGACATCTGGCTGCTGGAGAAGCTGGCCCATTTCGACCGCGAGGTGATCCCCGAGCGGCGCATGCACGCCAAGGGCTCGGGCGCCTACGGGACCTTCACGGTGACCGGCGACATCACCCGCTTCACCAAGGCCAGGCTGTTCTCGGAAGTGGGCAAGGAGACGCCGGTGTTCCTGCGCTTCTCGACCGTGGCCGGCGAGCGCGGGGCGGCCGACGCCGAGCGCGACATCCGCGGCTTCGCGGTGAAGTTCTACACCGAGGAAGGCAACTGGGACCTGGTGGGAAACAACACCCCGGTGTTCTTCTTCCGCGACCCACTGCGCTTCCCCGACCTCAACCACGCGGTCAAGCGCGACCCGCGCACGGGCATGCGCAGCGCCCAGAACAACTGGGACTTCTGGACCCTGCTGCCCGAGGCGCTGCACCAGGTGACGATCGTGATGAGCGAGCGCGGCCTGCCGCGCGGCTATCGCCACATGCACGGCTTCGGCAGCCACACCTTCAGCTTCATCGACGCGGCCAATGAGCGGGTGTGGGTGAAGTTCCACTTCCGCAGCCAGCAGCCGATCGAGAACCTGACCGACTCGGAGGCCGAGGTCCTGGTCGGCAAGGACCGCGAGAGCAGCCAGCGCGACCTCTTCGAGGCCATCGAGCGCGGCGAGTTCCCGCGCTGGACCCTCTACGTCCAGATCATGACCGATGCGCAGGCCAAGGCCTTCCGCTTCAACCCGTTCGACCTGACCAAGGTCTGGCCCAAGGGCGAGTTCCCGCTGATCGAGGCCGGCGTGCTCGAGCTAAACCGCAATCCCCAGAACGTCTTCGCCGAGGTCGAGCAGGCCGCCTTCACGCCGGCCAACATCGTGCCCGGCATCGGCTTCTCGCCCGACAAGATGCTGCAGGCGCGCCTCTTTTCGTACGGCGACGCCCAGCGCTATCGGCTGGGGGTGAACCACGTGCACATCCCGGTGAACGCGCCCAAGTGCCCCTATCACAGCTATCACCGCGACGGGGCGATGCGGGTCGACGGCAATCTCGGCGCCACGCCGACCTACTGGCCCAACAGCCGCGGCGAGTGGGTCGACCATCCGCACATGGCCGAGCCGCCGCTGGCCATCGAAGGCGCCGCCGCCCACTGGGACCACCGCGTCGACGACGACCACTACCAGCAGCCGGGCGACCTCTTCCGGCTGATGGACGCCGGGCAGCAGCAGGCCCTGTTCGAAAACACCGCCCGTTCACTGGGCGGCGCCAGCGCCGACATCCAGCAGCGCCACATCGCCAACTGCGCCAAGGCCGACCCGGCCTATGGCGCGGGCGTGGCCGAGGCCCTCTCGCGCCTGGCCCCGCCCCAGGTCGCGGCGGCCGAGTAGCGCCCAAGAAAAATCCCGGCGACCTCGCGGTCGCCGGGATCATCTGTTTTCGGAAGCGATCGAAGGACGATCAGTCCTTGGCGCGTTCCTGATAGCTGTTGTCTTCCGTCAGGATGATCACGCGGGTGCCCACGGTGATGTAGGGCGGCACGGTCGTCTTGACGCCGTTGCTGAGCACGGCCGGCTTGTACGACGACGAAGCGGTCTGGCCCTTCACTGACGGTTCGGTCTCGACGATCTCGAGAACCACGGTGCGCGGCAGTTCGATGGCGATCGGCACGTCATTGTGGGTCGACAGCTGGACCGTCATGTTCTCCTGCAGGTAGGGCGCGGCGTCGCCGATCACGTCCTCGGTGGCCACGAGCTGGTCGTAGCTTTCCGGGTTCATGAAGTGGAAGCCCTCGCCGTCCTGGTACAGGAAGGTGTGGTTGCGCTGGTCGACGAAGGCGCGCTCGACCTGCTCGGTGGTGCGGTAGCGTTCCGACACCTTCACGCCGTCGCTGATGCGGCGCATGTTGAGCTGGGTCACCGGGGTGCCCTTGCCCGGGTGGATGTTGTCGACGGTCAGGACGACATAGAGCTTGCCTTCCATGTCGACGACGGCGCCCTTGCGGAGCGAGCTGGCGGCTACCTTCACGTGAGAGTCCTCGAAGATCGGGCGACGGCGCGTTGACCGCGCGCGCGTATATTGCAGATGAATCCGTGTGCCCCTCTATAGCGAACGGGGCTAGATCGCCAGCCCTTCCGTCGTTTCGAGCCGCCGAGAGCCAAAGTGTCAGCCCCCTCTCCTTCTCCCTGGTGGAGCCCCGGCAAGCACCAGGACCGTCGTCCGTTCCTGCTGGCCCGCAATCGGATCACGGCGGCGGTGCGGAGCTGGTTCGCAAGTCGCGACTTCCTGGAGATCGACGCGGCCTGCCTTCAGGTCTCGCCCGGCAACGAGGCGCACCTTCACGCCTTCTCGACGGAAGCGATCAGCCTGACGGGCCAGCGCGCGCCGTTGCACCTGCACACCTCGCCGGAGTTCGCCTGCAAGAAGCTGCTGGCCGCGGGCGAGCAGCGGATCTTCAGCCTGGGCAAGGTGTGGCGCAACCGCGAGCGCGGGCCGCTGCACCATCCGGAGTTCACCATGCTGGAATGGTACCGGGTCGGCGAGCCCTACGAGACCCTGATGGACGACTGCGCGGCCCTGATGGCCCTGGCGGCGGAGACGGCCGGGACGAAGCTCTTCTCCTTCCGGGGCCAGGACTGCGATCCCTTCGCCGCGCCCGAGCGGCTGACGGTGGCCGACGCCTTCGTGCGCCACGCCGGCGTGGATTTGCTGGCCAGCCTCGGCGAGGGCGGCCGGACCGATCGCGACGCCCTGGCGGCCTCGGCTGCGGCGGCGGGGATCCGGGTCTCGGCCGACGACACCTGGGCCGACGTCTTCAGCCGCGTCATCGTCGAGAAGGTCGAACCCAATCTGGGCATCGGCCGCCCCACCGTGCTGTGCGAGTACCCCACGGCCGAGGCGGCCCTGGCGCGGCCCAAGCCGTCGGACCCGCGCGTGGCCGAACGCTTCGAGCTCTATGCCTGCGGGGTGGAGCTGGCCAACGCCTTCGGCGAACTGACCGACGCGGCCGAGCAGCGCCGCCGGTTCGTGGCCGAGATGGACGAGAAGCAGCGCGTCTACGGCGAGCGCTATCCCGTCGATGACGACTTCCTGGCCGCCCTGGAGCACATGCCGGCCGCCGCCGGCTCGGCCCTGGGCTTCGACCGCCTGGCGCTGCTGGCCACCGGCGCGCGGCGCATCGACGAGGTGCTGTGGGTTCCCGTGGCCGAGGTTTGAGACGATGAAGGCGCTCGCCCTGTCCGTCCTCGTTCTGGTCGCCTTCACCGTCCAGGCATGCGGTCCCGACACCCAGGATCGCCGGCGAACCCAGGCGCGCGAAGCCGTTCGCGCCGCGGGCTTCACGGACGCCCAATTCCAGCGCGGCCAATCCCCCTCTCTGCTGAGCCTCTGCAAGGTCGGCCAGACCCGCAACCGCGGCTTGGCCTTCCACTGGCGGACCGAGGAAGCCTCGGGCCTCTACTGCGCCCGCGACGACGGAAGGGCCGACGAGATCCTCCTGCTTGAAGGCGCCCGGCCCGCCGTCCCGGCGGGCGAGATACCGATCGTCGACGCCTCGGCCGCCGCGCGAAGGCTGGCCAGGACGGTGCGCTGACGCGCTGTCGACAGATCGTCGTTCTCCTGCGCTAGTTTCCCCAAAGGAGACATGTCCAGGGAGGACGCCATGAAGATCGTCACCAGCCTGAGCTTCCAGGGCGAATGCCGCCAGGCCTTCGACTTCTACGCCAAGGTGCTGGGCGGCAAGGTCACCGCCGCCTTTCCGTTCGGCGAAGGCCCCGCCGACATGCCGGTCGACGCGAAATACAAGGACTGGCTGATGCACGCCTGGCTCGACGTCGGCGACCAGTCGCTGATGGGCGCCGACATGCCGCCCGAGTTCGCCCCCAACATCGACAAGCCCAAGAACGGCTTCGACGTCACCTTCCACACCGAGGACGCCGCCGAGGCCAAGCGGGTGTTCGAGGCCCTTTCCGAAGGCGGCAAGGTCGGCATGCCGTTCGCGCCCACCTTCTGGTCGCCCGGATACGGCAGCCTCACCGACAGGTTCGGCATCCCATGGATGGTCAATACGATCCCTGGCGCGGACTGGGCGCCGGGGCAGTAAGGTCGGCGCCCCTGAAATTCGTCATCCCGGAAAGCCCGCAGGGCTTATCCGGGACCGAGGGGACTGGGCGAAGCATCGGGTTCACCTCCGGGCGGCCGCCCGCGCATTGCGGCTGCCCCTGGGTCCCGGCTCTCCGCGCTGCGCGCTACGGCCGGGATGACGATGGTGGGGATAGACGCCTAAGCCTCGCGCCCCACCTCGGCCAGCAGCCAGTCGCGCACCTTGAGAATCCGCGCCAGCCGGGGCGCGTCGGCGCGCCAGACGACGTGGTGGCCGGTCTCAACCTCGACCTCGCCGGCGAAGGGCCGCACCAGCCGGCCGTCGCGCAGGTCGCGTTCGGAAAGACCTTCGCGGGCCAGGGCGACGCCGATGCCTTGGGCGGCGGCGTCGAGCATCACCGAGGTGTCGTCGAAGGCGATGCCGGTGATCATTTCCGGCGGCTCCAGGCCCATGCCCCGGAACCAGACCGCCCAGTGCACGCCGGTGTGGCGCAGCAGCGGCACGGTCAGCAGATCGGCCGGACCGCTCATCGGGTGGGTCTCAAGAAAGCCCGGCGAGCAGACCGGGAACAGCCGCTCGCCCAGCAACGGGATCGACTCCAGCCCCTCCCAGGGCCCCCGCCCGAAGCGCAGGGCGATGTCGACGCCGTCGGTGCGCAGGTCGGCCTTGCGGTCCTCGATGCGCAGTTGCAGGTCGGCCTCGCCGGTGTCGGCCGCCAGGCGGGCCAGGCGCGTCACCAGCCAGCGGCTGGCGAAGGCCGAGGTGGCGCTGACCACCAGCGGCCCCGCCAGGGTCTGGCGCGCGGTCTGCACGCCGGCCTTGAGGATCGCCAGCGCCTCGGCCACGTGCTCGGCCAGCCGCCGGGCGGTGGGCGTAGGGAGCATGTCGTTGCCCTCGCGCCGGAACAGGACCGCGCCCAGTTCCTCCTCCAGCTTGCGGATCTGCTGGCTGACCGCGCCGTGGGTGACGTGCAGTTCGTCGGCGGCGCGGCTGTAGCCGCGATGACGATAAGCCGCCTCCAGGGCGACCAGGGAGCCGAAGGGCGGAAGCCGCACGCGCGCCTCGCTTGTTAGCCAGACTCACAACTTGGCGCAGAAGGCATCGTTCGTAAAGCGCGCCGCGATTTGAGATCGTCTTCCTACGGCCGCCCTCCTCTTCGACCGCATCTAACAGGAACAAGACGATGAAACTGCTGCTCGTCGGCGGCGCCCTGGCGCTCGCCCTGATGGGCGCGCTCGACCGCGCGCCCTCCTCGCCCTTCAGCCCCGAGCCCTGGCCCGGCAGCGTGCCGATCCACAGCCCGCGGTGACGCGCTCACCTCTATATCTCCCGTCATTCCCGCCCTTGAGGCGGGAATGACGGGAGATAAAGGGGATCGTAGCGTTCCCCACACCGAGATTTGCCAACCACGCCCGTTCGGCGCATATCCCGCAGCGATCATGATCGCCGCCAAGAAGACCCTTCGCAGCGCCGGCGCCCTGGCCGAGGCCGGGCTCGTCGCCGCCGACCGCCTGCCGGCGCTGGAGCGCGTGGCCGCCCAGTACGCGGTGGCCATCACGCCGGACATGGCGCAGCTGATCGACGAGGCCGATCCGTTCGATCCGATCGCGCGCCAATTCGTGGCCGACGAAGCCGAGCTGACGACCCTGCCCGCCGAGTCCGAGGACCCGATCGGCGACTTCGCCCACAGCCCGGTCGAGGGGATCGTCCACCGCTATCCCGACCGCGTGCTGCTGAAGCCCACCCACACCTGCGCGGTCTATTGCCGGTTCTGCTTCCGCCGCGAGATGGTCGGTCCCGAGGGCCTGAAAACCCTGTCGCCCGACGAGCTGGACGCGGCCTTCGCCTATATCGCCGCCCGCCCGCAGATCTGGGAGGTGATCGTCACCGGCGGCGACCCACTGGTGCTATCGCCGCGCCGCATCGCCGACCTGATGGACCGCCTGGAAGCGATCGAGCACGTCAAGGTCGTGCGCTTCCACACCCGTATTCCTTCCGTGGATCCAGCGGCGGTGACGCCCGAACTGGTCGCGGCGCTGAAGCGCGGCTCCAAGGCGGTCTATGTCGCCCTGCACGCCAACCACGCCCGCGAACTGACCCGCGCCGCCCGCGCCGCCTGCGCGAAGCTGGTCGACGCCGGCGTGCCGATGATCGGCCAGACCGTGCTCCTGAAGGGCGTCAACGACGATCCCGAAAGCCTGGGCGCGCTGATGCGGGCGCTCGTGGAGACGCGGGTGAAGCCCTACTACCTGCACCAGGGGGATCTCGCCCCCGGCACCAGCCACCTGCGCACCTCGGTCGAGGAAGGCCAGGCGCTGATGAAGGCCATCCGCGGCCGCTATTCGGGCCTGTGCCAGCCGACCTACGTGCTCGACATCCCCGACGGCCACGGCAAGGTTCCGATCGGCCCCACCTATCTCGACGACGGCGCGGTGGAAGACCCGCGCGGCCAGACCCACGCCTATCCCCCGAAAGCCGACTGATCCCATGGCCTGGACCCGCACCTACGACGAGGCCGAGCCTCAGCGCGTCAACAAGTGGCTGGCCCAGAGCGGGGTCTGCTCGCGCCGCGAGGCCGAGGGCCTGATCGGCCAGGGCCTGGTGACCATCGACGGCGAGGTGGTGGAAGACGCCGGCCGCAAGATCCAGCCCGGCCAGACCCTGGTGCTGAACGACGGCGCGACCCAGAAGCTGGGCGCGGCCATGACGGTGATGATCCACAAGCCGGTGGGCATCGTCTCGTCCCAGCCGGAGGGAGAACAGATCCCGGCCGTGCGCCTCCTGACCAAGGCCGCCCAGTTCGGCCAGCCCGGTCCCGTCCCCGGCCGCGACAGCAAGCTGGCGCCGGTCGGTCGCCTGGACATGGACTCCCGCGGCCTCTTGATCCTCTCGGAGGACGGCGTGGTGGCCAAGGCGGTGATCGGACCGGAGTCGACGCTGGAGAAGGAATACCGCGTCCGGGTTCGGGGCGAGCTGACCCGCGAGAAGATCGACTGGCTGCGCCACGGCCTGGAGCTGGATGGCCGCAAGCTCAAGCGCGCCGTCGTCGACCGCCTGGGCCAGGAGACCCTGCGCTTCGTGCTGACCGAAGGCCGCAATCGCCAGATCCGCCGCATGTGCGATCTCGTTGAACTGGACGTCATCGACCTCTTCCGCCACCGCGTCGGCCCGATCGAGCTGGGCGACCTGCCCGAAGGCCGCTGGCGTCCCCTAACGCCCGCCGAGCGCGAGGCGCTGATCCGGGGGTAATTCCCCCTTCCCCGCCCGTCATTCCCGCCCCTGTGGCGGGAACCCCTCTGTCAGCCGCAGGCGCAGTAGTGGCGGATCGCCAGCGATCCGCTTGCGCTCCACGTGCGAGCGGAGCCAGGGGTTCCCGCCACGAGGGCGGGAATGACGGGAGTAAAAGCACCACCGCCCAACTCCCGCCACGGCGTGTTGCAAGTTCGCCGAAAGCCGTTTCAAAGCCGCAACATCGTCGCGACGTGACGTTGTTAGCCAGTCGATCCCAATACACTGGAGATCGACATGAAAGTCGTCGTCACCGCGCTCGCCCTCGGCGCCCTCGCCCTGTCCACCCCCGTCCTGGCGCAAGGTCACGACCGCCACGAGGCGCCCGCGCCGCGTCACGAGCAGGCCAAGCCGGGCAAGGAAACCAAGCAACAGCGCCACGTGCGCGCCTGCAAGGCCAAGTACCGCAGCTACGACGTCAAGCGCGACGCGTACCGCGGCCAGGGCGGCCGATGGATCAAATGCCGCCTCTAGCAGTTTAGCTTGAGCGTCGGGTCGCCAGGGTCGGCGACCCGACTTTTCGTGCATCGCTTAAGCTTCCGCCGGGGTCCCTGAAGGGCGACGGCGTTTTCGACCATCTTCGTCGCCGCCCGTTCGCGCCCAGAGGCCGTCCATGACCGAACCCCGCCCGTCCCTCGCCGTCCGCAAGCCCAGCCGCCGGGCGCGGATCATCGGCGGCGCCGTCGCCCTGGCCGCCCTAGCGGGCGTGGGCGTCCTGGCCTGGACGCTGCTGAACGGCGGCGGCGGCGACACGGGTCCGGGCGGGCCCGGCGGTCCCGGAGGCCCTCCGGGCGGCGGCGGCCGTCGCGGCGGTCCGGCCAGCACCGTGGCGGTGGCTGCGGCGGCCAAGGCCGACCTGCCGGTGGTGATCGAGGCGCTGGGCACCGTCACGCCGGCGGCGACCGTCACCGTCAAGCCGCAGGTCTCGGGCGTCATCACCCAGGTGCTGTTCCGCGAGGGCCAGATGGTCCAGGCCGGCCAGACCCTGGTGCAGATCGACCAGCGGCAGTTCCAGATGGCGCTGATGGAGGCGCAGGGCAACCTGACCCGCGACGAGGCCCAGCTGGCCGTCGCCCGCCTGACCCTCAAGCGCTACCAGACCCTGCTGGAGCAGGACTCCATCGCCCGCCAGGAGGTCGACACACAGGCCGCCACCGTCAAGCAGCTGGAAGGCACGGTGATGAGCGACCGCGCCGCGGTCGGTACGGCCCGCCTGAACGTGGGCTTCTCGCGCATCACCGCCCCGGTCAGCGGCCGCGTGGGCCTGCGCGTCGTCGACGTCGGCAACTACGTCGCCTCGGGCGACGCCAGCGGCGTGGCGGTGATCACCACCCTGTCGCCGATCGACGTCGAGTTCACCGTCCCGCAGGACGACGTGCCGCGCATCTCGCAGCGGGTGTTCGGCGGCGCGACGCTGCCGGTCACGGTGCTGGACCGCACGCGCACCAACACCCTGGACCAGGGGACCTTCTCGACCCTGGACAACCTCGTGGACACCGGCACCGGCACGGTGAAGGGCAAGGCCCGCTTCCCCAACAGCGGCGGCAAGCTGTTCCCCAGCCAGTTCGTCAACGTCCGCATCCAGCTCGACACCCTCAAGGACGCCGTGGTCGTGCCGGCCACCGCCGTGCGCCAGGGCTCGGACGGCGCCTTCGTCTGGAAGCTGAAGGACGACCAGACCGTCACCAAGACCAAGGTCACGACCGGCCAGTCGACCACCACCCAGGTGGCGATCACGCAAGGGCTCGCCGTCGGCGACAAGGTCATCACCGAGGGCGGCGACCGCCTGACCGAGGGCGGCAAGGTGCAGCTGCCGGGCCAGGCGGCCCAGCGCCAGGGCGGACAGCGCGGCGAGAAAGGCCAGCGCGGCAAGCGTCCTGAAGGCGCGCCTCCCGGCGGCGGCGCCCAAGACGGCGAACGTCGTCGGCGTCCCGAGTAAGCCGGCGGACGGTCGATGAACCCCTCGCGCCCCTTCATCCAGCGGCCGGTCGCCACGGCCCTGTTCATGGCGGCCATCGTGCTGGCCGGCCTGGTCGGCTTTCGGCTGCTGCCGCTGTCGGCCCTGCCGCAGGTCGACTACCCCACCATCCAGGTCCAGACCCTCTATCCGGGGGCCAGCCCCGAGGTGATGAGCCAGACCGTCACCGCCCCGCTGGAGCGCCAGCTGGGCGAGATGTCGGGCCTGGCGCGCATGAGCTCGGTCAGCACGGCCGGCGCCAGCGTCATCACCTTGCAGTTCAACCTGGGTGAAACCCTCGACGTCGCCGAGCAGGAAGTGCAGGCGGCGATGAACGCGGCCAATTCGCTGCTGCCGGCCGACCTGCCCGCCCCGCCGGTCTACGCCAAGGTCAATCCGGCCGACGCGCCGGTGCTGACCCTGTCGATCACCTCCGACACCCTGCCGCTGACCGAGGTGCAGAACCTGGTCAACACGCGCCTGGCCCAGAAGATCAGCCAGGTCTCGGGCGTGGGCCTGGTCTCGCTCAGCGGCGGCCAGAAGCCGGCGATCCGCATCCAGGCCGACACCCAGGCCATGGCCTCCTACGGCCTGACGCTGGCAGAGCTGCAAAGCGCCATCGACAACTCGAACGCCAACAGCGCCAAGGGCAGCTTCGACGGCCCCACCCGCACCTACACGATCAACGCCAACGACCAGCTGCTGACGGTCGACGACTATCTGAACCTGATCGTCACCTACAAGAACGAGGCCCCGATCCGCATCCGCGACGTGGCCAGCGTCGTGCAGAGCGCCGAGAACACCCGCCTGGGCGCCTGGGCCGGCAAGACCCCGGCGATCATCGTCAACGTCCAGCGCCAGCCGGGCGCCAACGTCATCAAGACCGTCGACGCCATCAAGGCCAAGCTGCCCGAGCTGCAAGCCGGCCTGCCGGCGACGCTGAAGGTCGAGGTGCTGGCCGACCGCACCACCGGCATCCGCGCCTCGGTGCACCACGTGGAGATGGAGCTGATCCTGGCCGTGGTGATGGTCGTGCTGGTGATCTTCTTCTTCCTGCACTCCATGCGGGCGACGATCATCGCCAGCCTGGCCGTGCCGATCTCGCTGATCGGCTCGTGCGGGGTGATGTACCTGCTGGGCTACTCGCTCAACAACCTCTCCCTGATGGCCCTGACCATCGCCACGGGCTTCGTCGTCGACGACGCCATCGTGATGATCGAGAACATCATCCGCCACATGGAGAAGGGCGAAAAGCCGATGCAGGCGGCGCTGAAGGGCGCGCGCGAGATCGGCTTCACCATCATCTCGCTGACCATCTCGCTGATCGCGGTGCTGATCCCGCTGCTGTTCATGGGCGACGTGGTCGGGCGCCTCTTCCGCGAGTTCGCCGTCAGCCTGGCCATCACCATCCTGATCTCGGCCGTGGTGTCGCTGACCCTGACGCCGATGCTGTCGGCCCGCTGGCTGAAGAGCCACGAGGAGGACAAGCCCGGCCGCGTCGGCCGCAAGGCCCAGGAGGTCTTCGAGAAGATCGAGGCCCGCTACGAGACGGCGCTGGCCTGGGTCATGGCCCGCCAGAAGGCCACCCTGGTCGTGGCCGTCGCCACCCTGGTGCTGACCGGCGTGCTCTACATGGTCATCCCCAAGGGCCTGTTCCCCACCCAGGACACCGGCCAGCTGCAGGCCCGCACCGAGGTCGAGCAGTCGGTGTCCTACGAGCGTATGGCCGGCCTGCAGCAGCAGGCTGCCGCGGCGATCCTCCAGGACCCGGCCGTGGCCAGCGTGGCGTCGTTCATCGGCGTCGACGGGGCCAACAACAGCATGCTCCACACCGGCCAGATGCAGATCAACCTGAAGGGCGACCGCAAGGGCTCGCAGGAAAAGATCATGCAGCGGCTGCGCGATCGCGTGGCGGGCGTGCCCGGCGTCACCCTCTATCTCCAGCCGACCCAGGACCTGACCATCGACGCCGAGAGCGGTCCGACCCAGTACCGCCTGTCGCTGGAAGGCGCCGACACCGCTACCGTCAAGGAATGGGCCGGCAAGCTCTCCGAAAAGCTGGCCAGCGTGAAGGCCGTCCGCAATATCTACAGCGACGCCTCGGCCACCGGCGCGGCCGCCTATATCGACATCGACCGCGACACCGCCGCCCGGCTTTCGATCACCGCCTCGGACGTCGACGACGCCCTCTACAGTGCGTTTGGCCAGCGGATCGTCTCGACCATCTTCACCGAGACCAACCAGTACCGCGTGATCCTGGAGGCCAAGCCCGGCCTGCTGACCGACCCGGCCTCGCTGGGGAACCTCAACCTGCGCACCGGCGGCGGTTCGCCTGCGCCGCTGGCGGCCTTCTCGACCATCAAGGAGCAGCAGTCTCCGCTGCAGGTGACCCACGTGGCCCAGTTCCCGGCCACCACGATCGGCTTCGACACCGCCCCGGGCGTCTCGCTGGGCCACGCCGTAGACGAGATCCGCGCGGCGATGAAGGACATCGCCATGCCCTCGTCGGTGACCCACACCTTCCTGGGCGCGGCCGGGGCGTACGAGAACTCGCTCTCCAACCAGCTGTGGCTGATCCTGGCGGCCGTGGTCTGCGTCTACATCGTGCTGGGCGTGCTCTACGAGAGCTACATCCACCCGCTGACCATCCTCTCGACCCTGCCCTCGGCCGGCGTCGGCGCCCTCCTGGCGCTGTGGCTGACCGGCCATGACCTGGGCGTGATCGGGATCATCGGCATCATCCTCCTGATCGGCATCGTCAAGAAGAACGCGATCATGATGATCGACTTCGCCATCGAGGCCGAGCGCAACGAGGGCAAGTCGCCGGAGGAGGCCATCTTCCAGGCCGCCATCCTGCGGTTCCGCCCGATCCTGATGACCACGCTGGCGGCCCTGTTCGCCGCCGTGCCGCTGATGCTGGGCTTTGGCGAAGGCGCCGAGCTGCGCCGTCCGCTGGGCATCGCCATCTTCGGCGGCCTCCTGGTCAGCCAGCTCCTGACCATGTTCACGACGCCCGTCGTCTACCTCGCCTTCGACCGCATCGCGCCCTCGGGCAAGAAGCGCCGCGACAAGGGGGATGAAGATCGCGTCGACCAGCCGCTGCCGGGGCTGCCGTCATGAACCTGTCGGCGCCCTTCATCCGCCGGCCGGTGGCCACGGTCCTCCTGACCATCGGCCTGGCCCTGGCCGGCGTCTTCGCCTTCTTCGTGCTGCCGGTCTCGCCCCTGCCGCAGGTGGACTATCCGACCATCTCGGTGTCGGCCAGCCTGTCGGGGGCCAGCCCCGAGACCATGGCCTCCAGCGTCGCCACACCGCTGGAACGGCGCCTGGGCGTCATCTCCGGCGTCAACGAGATGACCTCGCAGAGCTCGTCGGGCTCGTCCCGGGTGACCTTGCAGTTCGACCTCAACCGCAAGATCGACGGCGCCGCCCGCGAGGTGCAGGCGGCCATCAACGCCGCCCGCGCCGACCTGCCCGCCACGCTGCGCAGCAACCCGACCTATCGCAAGATGAACCCGTCGGACTCGCCGGTGATCATCCTGGCCCTGACGTCCGACACCAAGACCCCCGGCCAGATCTACGACGCGGTGTCGAACATCGTCTCGCAGCGGGTCTCGCAGGTGCAGGGCGTAGGCGACGTCGAGATCGGCGGCGGCTCGCTGCCGGCCGTGCGGATCTCAGTCAATCCGTTCCTGCTCAACAAGTACGGGGTCAGCCTGGAGGACGTTCGCGCGTCCATCCAGTCGGCCAACGCCAACCGCCCCAAGGGCGCGGTCGAGGGCGACGGCAAGCGCTTCCAGATCTACACCTCAAGCAGCGGCCGCAAGGCGGCCGACTACGCGGGCCTGCTGGTCGCCTGGCGGGGCGACGCGGGCGTCAAGCTGTCGGACGTCGCCAGCGTCACCGACAGCGTCGCCGACACCCGCACGCTGGGCCTGTTCAACGGCAAGCCGGCGATCATCGTGCTGATCACCCGCCAGCCGGGCGCCAACATCATCCAGACCGTCGACAGCGTGCGCGCCGCTCTGCCCGAACTGCGCGAGCAGTTGCCCGCCGACATCAAGGTGCAGGTGGCCAGCGACAGCACCAACTCGATCCGCGCCTCGCTACACGAGATCGAGGTCACCCTGCTGATTTCGATCGTGCTGGTGGTGCTGGTGGTCAGCGCCTTCCTGCGCAGCGCCCGGGCGACCTTCATCCCGACGGCCGCGACCATCGTCTCGCTGCTGGGCACCTTCGGCGTGATGTACCTGATGGGCTTCTCGCTGAACAATCTCTCCCTGATGGCCATCACGGTCGCGACCGGCTTCGTCGTCGACGACGCCATCGTGGTGCTGGAGAACACCCAGCGCCACATCGAGGCGGGCATGGATCGCTTCAAGGCGGCCGTGCTGGGCGCGCGCGAGGTCGGCTTCACCGTGCTGTCGATCAGCGTCTCGCTGGTGGCGGTGTTCATCCCGCTGCTGTTCATGGGCGGCCAGGTGGGACGCCTCTTCCGCGAGTTCGCCGTCACCCTGTCGGCGGCGGTGCTGATCTCGCTGGTCATCAGCCTGACGACCACGCCGATGATGTGCGCCTACATGCTGAAGGCCCGTCCGGAGGGCCACAAAGAAGGACCCGTCGCCCGCTTCTTCGAGCGGATGTTCGACAGGATCCAGGCGATCTACGCCCGCACGCTGGACTGGGCCCTGCACGCCAAGCCGCTGGTGATGGTCATGCTGGTCGCCGTCATCGGCATGACCGTCTGGCTCTACATCGCCGTGCCCAAGGGCTTCTTCCCGCAGCAGGACAGCGGCCAGCTGATGGCCGGCATGCGGGCCGACGAAAGCGTCTCTTCCAAGGCCATGCAGGCCAAGCTGCGGACCGTCGTCGACATCATCCGCAAGGACCCCGCCGTCGACACCGTGGTCGGCTTCACCGGCGGCAATCGCGCGGGCGGCGGCTTCATGTTCGTCAATCTGAAGCCGATCAAGCAGCGCAAGGAGAAGGGCAGCGCCGTCATCGCCCGCCTGCGGCCGCAGCTGCAGAAGGTCACCGGCCTGTCGATCTTCCTCAACCCCGTGCAGGACGTGCGCATGGGCGGCCGGTCGAGCAACTCGACCTACCAGTACACCCTGACCAGCGACTCCAGCGCCGCCCTCAAGGAATGGGCGCCGAAGCTGGCCGAGGCGATGAAGACCCATTCCGACGTCATGACCGACGTCGACAGCGACCAGTCGGAGAACGGCGTCGAGACCCTGGTGACGATCGACCGCGACAGCGCCTCGCGCATGGGGGTCACGCCCCGGGCGGTGGACAACGCGCTCTACAACGCCTTCGGCCAGCGCCAGGTCGGGACCATCTACGAGGACGTCAACCAGTACGGCGTGATCCTGGAGTGGGACCAGAAATTCGCCCAGGGCCCCGAGGCGCTGAACGACGTCTATGTGCCGACCTCGACCAGCGGCACGACCACGGCGGCCAGCACCAGCGGGGCGTCGGTCAATCCCTCGCAGCGCGACGCTTCGACCGGCTCGACGCTGAACACCTCGGCCACGCCGATGACGCCGCTGACGGCGATCGCCAGCGTCAGCCAGAACGCCACCCCGACCAGCGTCAACCACCAGAACGGCGAGCTGGCGACCACCGTGTCGTTCAACCTGCCGGACGGGGTTTCGCTGTCTCAGGCCCAGGCGGCGATCACCCAGGCCGAGGCCGACATCGGCCTGCCGACCAGCGTGCGCGGCAGCTTCCAGGGCAGCGCCCGCAGCTACAACGAGCAGATGAAGCAGCAGCCGTTCCTGATCGCGGCGGCCATCGTGGCGATCTATATCGTGCTGGGCATCCTCTACGAGAGCTACGTCCACCCGGTGACGGTGCTGTCGACCCTGCCCGCCGCCGGCGTCGGGGCGGTGCTGGCGCTCCTGCTGTTTGGCATGGAGTTCTCGATCATCGCCCTGATCGGAGTGTTCCTGCTGCTGGGCATCGTCAAGAAGAACGCCATCCTGATCATCGACTTCGCCCTGGAGGCCCAGCGCGGCCGGGGCCTGACGGCGATCGAGGCCGTTCGCGAAGCCAGCCTGCTGCGCTTCCGCCCGATCCTGATGACCACCCTGGCCGCCGCCCTGGGCGCCCTGCCCCTGGCCATCGGTTTCGGCGAAGGCGCCGAGCTGCGCCGGCCGCTGGGCATCACCATCATCGGCGGCCTGATCGCCAGCCAGCTTCTGACCCTCATCACCACCCCCGTGGTCTACGTCTATCTCGACCGCCTGCGCGGCAAGCGGCGCGACGAGCGCGACCTGACCCACATGCCCTCCGCGCCGGAGCTCGCCCGATGACCGCCCGCCTCCTGACCGCCCTGCCCCTCGTCGCCCTGATGGCCGCCTGCTCGACGACGCCGGCCTACGAGACGCCCAAGCTGGCCTCGCCGACGCCCGCTGCGTGGAAGGCGATGGACGGCTGGAAGGCCGCCACGCCCTCCGACCATCTCGATCGCGGCGACTGGTGGACCCTGCTGGGCGACGCCCAGCTGAACGCCCTGGCCGAGCGGGTGAAGGTGGACAACCAGACCATCGCCGCCGCCGAGGCCGCATATCGCCAGGCCCGCGCCCTGGTCCGCGAGCAGCGCGCCTCGCTGTTCCCCAGCGTCGACCTGTCGGCCTCGGGCACGCGCTCGGGCGGCGGCGGGAC
Organism: Caulobacter zeae; assembly: GCF_002858925.1. Lineage (GTDB taxonomy): Bacteria > Pseudomonadota > Alphaproteobacteria > Caulobacterales > Caulobacteraceae > Caulobacter > Caulobacter zeae. The sequence continues at coordinate 5,851 of NZ_PJRS01000042.1, read as the reverse complement.
CAGTAGCGCGCCGGGCGCCGGCGGGGCCACCAGCTCGGGCGACACCAAGCGCTACGCCGCTAGCATCGGCGCCAGCTGGGAGCCTGACGTCTGGGGCCGCATCCGCGCCTCGATCGGCAACGCCGACGCCAGCGCCCAGGCCAGCGCCGCCGACCTGGCGGCCGCCCAGCTGTCGGCCCAGGGCGAGTTGGCGACCAATTATCTGGGCCTGCGCCAGAGCGACATCGAGATCGCCCTCGTCCAGGCCACGGTCGACGGCTACCAGCGCAGCCTGAAGATCACCCAAAACCGCTACGACGCCGGCATCGCCCCGCGCTCGGACGTGCTGCAGGCCCAGACCACCCTGGCCAACGCCCAATCCAGCCTGGAGGGCCTGACCCAGACCCGCGCCACCTACGAGAACGCCATCGCCGTGCTGGTCGGCCAGCCGGCCAGCGGTTTCCGCATCGCCGCCGATCCGAACTGGACCGCGAGCGTGCCGGAAATCCCGACCGGCCTGCCCTCGACCCTGCTGGAGCGCCGTCCCGACGTCGCCGCCGCCGAACGTCGCGTCGCCGCCGCCAACGCCCAGATCGGCGTGGCCCGCGCGGCCTATTTCCCGAGCTTCACCCTCAGCGGATCGGGCAGCTCGACCGCCAGCGTCTTGGGCGACCTCTTCTCGGCCTCGGCCAACACCTGGTCGCTGGGCCTGTCGGCGGCCCAGACCCTGTTCGACGCCGGCGCCCGCAAGGCCCAGGTCGCCCAGGCCCGCGCCTCGTATGATGCGGCCGCCGCCAACTACCGCCAGACCGCCTTGACCGCCTTCCAGGACGTCGAGAACCAGCTGACGGCAGTGCGGGTGCTCGAGCGCCAGTACGCCCTGCTGGAAACCGCCTCCAAGGCCGCCGACCAGACCGAGCAGATGCTGCTGAACCAGTATCGCGCCGGCCAGGTGGCCTATACCGACGTCGTCACCGCCCAGGCCTCGGCCCTCTCGGCCCGCCGGGACCTGGCCTCGGCCCGCGTCTCGCGCCAGACCGCGGCCGTGGCCCTGGTGCAGGCGATCGGCGGCGGCTGGACGGGGCTGGAGGGCAAATAGAAGCTGAAAGCAATGGGTGGTCCTCGTCCTTCAACAAGCTCAGGAAGAGGACCATTCAAGCGCCGGCGATGAAAAACCTCATCCTGAGCTTGTCGAAGGACGAGGTTTCGCCCCTTACCCCGCCGACGTTTCCATCGCCACGCGCAGCTTGCGGAAGGCGGCGGCAAGGTCGGCCTTGGCGCCGGCCAGGGCTCCGCCGTTGCGGACCGCCCGGCGGGCGTCGGCGACCGCGCCGCGGTTGATCTGGTCGGCCACCTGGCCCGCTATGCGGTGGAAATCGCGGTGGGCTTCGAGGCAGTGCAGGTGCAGGTGACTGCCGGGCATGCGCCGATGGCCCTCGCCATGCAGCCACTGGCCGGCGGCGCAGGTCCGCTCGGCCCGCACGGCGGCGGCGTCGACCGTGCGTCCGTCCGCCATCGCCGTCTCCAGCGTGTCGCAGATGCGGTTGTGAAACTGGGTCTGTTCCAGGAAGTCCATGAGCACGCCCCCGCGCTTAGCCAGCTGAAACCGGGGCATGGCGGCTCTCGGTTTCGCCAGTGTTGCGGCAAGGTTGCGGTTTGACGAAACCGCCATCGCAGCCTGGCAGCGCATCTGTTTAGGGAGCAGAGGGTCGCAGGACGGCCGGCGATATCCGGGCGCGTCCCGCGCGAAACACGCACGCAACACCAGCCCGCATGATCGCGGTCAGGAGTGAGTGTGCATGACCCGAACCGAAGACGACCTCCGCGAAGCCGCCGCCTGGCTGGAGCGCCTGCGGTCGCCCGAAGCCGGGCAAGGCGACCAGGAAGAATTCGAGACCTGGGCGGCTCACCCCCGCCGCCGCGACGCCTTCGAGGCGGTGAGCGCCGTCGACGCCGAGATCACGAGCTGGGACCCGCCCGCTCCAGCCTCGCCCTGGCCAATCCTCGGGGCGCTCGCCCTGGGCGCCGGCGGCTTGATGGCCGCGGCGGGACTGCTGATCCACTGAACGCGAAAAGGGCGCCGGTCCGCCAAGACCGGCGCCCTTCCTCGCCGCCGCCGGGGCTGACTGGGCGGCGAGCGCCGGGCGCGCAAAGGGGGAGAAGCGCGCCCGGGTTGGCTTCAGGCTTCGACTAGAAGCGCTTGCGGATGCCCACGTAGTAGGAGCGGCCGAGCACGTCGTAGTTCTGCGGGTCGTAGTTGCCCTCGGTGTCGCCCACCTGCGGCGGAGCCTTGTCGAACAGGTTGTTGACGCCGAAGCGCAGGGCGGTGTCCCAGGGCAGCTCGACGCGGCCGTTCAGGTCGAAGGCGTTGTAGGCCTTCACGCCGCGCGAGGTGCTGGTCGGGGTGACGACCTTGGCCGAGTTCTCCATGGCCTCGATCCAGCGCCAGCGCAGGCCCAGGCTCGCCGGACCCCAGGTGTAGGTGCCCGAGGTGACCGACTTCCACTTCGGGTGAGCCGTGCCGGCGGTGCTTTCCACGCCCGTGCCGATGGTGCCGACATAGTCGTAGACCGGCGCGCCCGGCAGGTTCTGGATCTTGAACTTGTCGGTGTAGCCCAGGGCCACGTTCAGGGCGAACGAGCCCGGGATCATGTCGAGCGCGCTGTCGGCGAAGTCGAAGCTCCAGTCGACCTGCACGTCGACGCCGGTGGTCTGGAACTGGCCCAGGTTCAGCAGCGGCTGGACGGGGTTGGTCGGCACGCCGCTGGCCGAGTTACGGGTCAGCAGCGAGCAGTAGTAGTTGCTGGGGTCGTAGGACGGGTTGGAGCCGCCCGAGTTGAAGCAGAACTGGAAGGCGTTGACGATCGACAGGCTGCCGATCGCATCCTTCACCTTGATGTCGTACCAGTCGATCGAGGCCGTCAGACGGCTCAGCAGCGGGTTCTCGAACGGCGAGCGCAGGACGGCGCCGAACGAATAGGTGTCGGCGGTTTCTTCCTGCAGGTCAGGGTTGCCGCCGGTGAGGGCGAACACCTGGGCCGTGCCCAGCTGGTAGCTGTCGATGATCGCGGTCGGCACGCCCTGCGCCAGGCAGAGGCTGCGGACGGCCGCGGCGTTGGCGCCGGTGCGGTACGACGAGCGCACGTCGCAGGGGTCGCCGTTAGTGGTGGTCGACGAGGCCGTGCCGATGGCCACCGAACCGGTCGAGACCGGGGCGTAGAGCTCGCCGACACTCGGGGCGCGGATGGCGCGGTTGTAGCCGCCGCGCAGGCGGACGGGCTCGATGATCTTCCAGTCGAAGTCGGCCTTGTAGGTCTGCACCCCGCCCACCGAGCTGTAGTCGGAATAGCGGTAGCCGAGGTCGAGGTTGAACTCCTGCACCAAGGGCAGGTCCTTGACGATCGGCACCAGCAGTTCGCCGTAGACCTCGTAGGTGTCGACCGAGCCGGCGGCGTCGCGCAGCACGCTGTAGCCCAGGATGTCGCTGGTGCCGTCGGGCTGGTTCAGCTGGCTGTCAGGGGTGAAGGTGTATTCGTTCGAGCGATAGTCCGTACCGGCGGCGAACTTCACCGTGCCGGCCGGCAGGTCGAACAGCGAACCGGAGACGTTCACCTCGACCATGCGCTGCTCGAGGGTGTTCTGGTTCAGGGTGCGGCGCGACATGTAGCGGGCGCACTCGGCCGACGGCGTCAGGTTGCCGAAGGGGTTCCAGCCGCCGGCGCAGTATTCGGTGCCGCCCGTCGGGCTGTTGAGCAGGCGCGAGATGGCGCTGGCGCTGGCGCCGCCGGTCTGCTCGTTGTCGAACTTGGCGCGGCTGAACGAGACGTAGCCGTCCCAGGTCCAGTCCTTGAAGCCGGTCTCGCCCGACAGGCCGTTGGTGAACTGGAAGACGTCGTAGCTGTATTTCTGGATGCGCGGACCCAGGATATCGAGCGCCTTGTAGAAGGTGAAGGCGGCGTTCGGGGTCGGGCGCGAGGCCAGGATCGGACGGAAGTCGGTCGGGATGAACGGGTTGGAGACCGGCACCGTCAGGCCGTAGACGTTCGAGGCCAGGGTCGGGTTCGAGACGCCCACCGAGGTGTAGTCGGTGAAGGTGAACTGCGAGAAGAACTTGATGCTGTCGGTCAGGTCGTAGTCGACCTTGGCGAACACGGCGTAGCGATCGAGGTCCGACTGCATCGAGCTGCCGTTGTAGCCGAAGTTCACCTGCTGCGAGGTGCCCGAGGCGTTGGCGTTGACGATATAGGCGTTGTCGGTCTGCGGGTCGCGGAAGTTCAGGACCGGCACGCCCGAGGTCGAGAACAGGGTCTGGTCGGTGTTGAAGCCGATCTGGCCGGTGTAGCGGCCGGCGGCGTTGCCGGTCAGGGCGGCGGTGCCGTAGCTGCCTTGGAACAGGCTGTTGATCGAGGCCAGGGTCGGCAGGTTGGCGCCGAACAGCACCGTGCCCTGCGGGATGGTCGACAGGCCCGGCGCCGAGGTGCGGAAGATGTAGTAGTCGCGGGCGCTCTGCAGGGCGCGGTCACGGTTGGTGTAGTCGAACGACAGCACCGCCCGGCCCTTGCCCTCGGCGAAGTCCGAGCCGCCGGTGATCGAGAACCGGAACGACTCTGCGTCACCCTTTTCCGAGATGCCGTACTGGGCGTCGGCAGTAAGGCCGTTGAAGGTGCGCTTGAGCTTGAAGTTGACGACGCCGGCGGTGGCGTCCGAACCGTAGGCGGTGGAGGCGCCGCCGGTGATGACTTCGACGTTCTCGATCAGGGCTTCGGGGATGATGTTGAGGTCGACCGAACCGTCGGGGTTGGAGGGCTGCAGGCGGCGGCCGTCGAGCAGGATCAGAGTCCGCTTGGCGCCCAGGCCCCGGAGGCTGGCATAGGACTGGCCGCCGTTCAGGCCCGTGCTGGTCGAGCCGGTGTTGCCCTGGCCGAACGAGCCGGTGAACTGCGGCATCTGCGACAGGGCCTTTTCGACCGTCACCTGGCCGGTGGCCTCGATGGCGGCGGCGCCGACGGTCTGGATCGGGCTATTGGCCACATAGTCCTGGCGGGCGATGCGCGAGCCGGTGACGACCACGGCCTCGACGGCCTGGGGCTCTTCGGGGGCGGCCGCCTCCTGGGCGTGGGCGACGCCGAGCATCAGCGCGCCATACGCGCAGCCGCCGGCCATCATCCGCTTCAAGGTCCTCGATCGCATACTTGCATCCCCTTTGGATTTGGGTCGCGCCCCTCGCGCTTCCGATCCTCAAGACGCAGCCTGTTTCCGAACCCACACCTTCCCGACAACTTTTTGCCGTGAAGCCAAGTCACGGATCGGTAAGGGGAAAAATTTTTGCTTTCGGACGTGAGGAAACGCCGATGGCCTGCGTCTTGATAGATGCGGGCCGCTCATGTCGGCCTCCTGAACAGAGCTACGGGACCGCCATGCCGGACGTGATCCAGATCCCCGCCGAACATTTCGAGCGATTGAAGAGCCGCCTGCCCGCCATCACCCGCGAGCACCTCAACAACGTCTACGGCATCAGCGAGACGACCTGGACCAAGCTGCGTCGCGGCGAGCCGATCAAGCGCGTCACCTGGGAGCGGCTGCTCAGCCGCTACGAGCGCCTGCAGAAGGCCGCGGCATCCTGATCTTCGCGCTCTAGCGCTCCCGACACCGCCGGGCCGGCCTCGCCGCGCCCGCTGCCTGCCCCTTTCCCAAAATCCACGCGCTTCACGGACGCCCAGGCGGCGCCCGGCGCGTTCGCCGCGTGCGCAAAGGCTCCTTCATGAACAAACGCTTCGCCTATCTGATCGTCGGCGCGATGGTGCTGGGGGTGCTCGTCGGCTGGGGGTGCAACCAGTTCCTGGACGCCGAGGGGGCCAAGTCGGCCGCTTCG
>NZ_PJRS01000031.1 GCF_002858925.1 Caulobacter zeae | reverse complement strand
CTTCCCCCTCGATGGGGGAAGGGCCGGGGTTGGGGGTGGTTGCGGCGGCATGACTTGAAGCGGCGGTGCGGGCTGAACGCGCGGCGTCACCCCCATCCCAACCCTTCCCCCACCCCCTCGACGATCAAATTCGGCAGCACGGCGTCGTCGAAATCGAGGCGCGGGCGGCCGATGCGGACGATGACCAGGTCGCGCGAGGGCGAGACGTAGACGCGCTGGCCGCCGAAGCCGTCGAAATAGACGAGGTCGTCGGCCTGGAAGGGCGCGCCGTGCGGGGCGGCGTAAGCGGTGGAGGGGCCGTAGGGGCGCCTGCCGTTCTCGATCGGCGCGGCGCGCCAGACCAGGAGGCCGTAGGCGGGGTTGAGCGGGTTCTCGGCCGTGATGGCGGCGATCCAATCGGCCGGCAGCACCTGGCGACCGTCGAGTGCGCCGGCGCCGGCGATCAGGCGGCCCAGTTGCAGCCAGTCGCGGGCGCGGGCCTGGAGGCCGGCGAAGAAGCGCGGCTCGCCGTCCTCGCGCTCGACCCACAGCCGCGCGTCGGCGCCGCCCATCGGCGCCCAGAGCGCCTTGGAGAGGTAGGTCGCCGCATCGCCCAGCCCCTTGGCCGCGACGGCGCGTGACAGGGCCAGCCCCGCCACCTGGGCGGCGACGTTGTAGTAGTCGAAGACCTCGCCGGACGGACGCTCGGCCTGGACGGTGAGGGCGGTTTCGCTGATGCGGTCGCCCAGCATGAGGGAAAGGGCGACGGGATCTCCCTTGTCTAGGCTGTGCACGGTCAGGCCCGAGCTCATGCCCAGCAGATGGCGCAGCGGGATCGCTCCGCGCGGGTCGTCGCGCCATTCGGCGACGTAGAGGCCGACCGGATCGTCGATCGAGGCGATGGCGCCGTCGCGGAGCGCCGCGCCATAGAGCAGGCCCAGGGCCGACTTGTGCATCGAGAAGGTCTCGAACAGGCTGTCGGCGGTGACGTGCGGGGCATAGGCCTCATGGCGCAGGGCGCCGCCGGACCAGACCAGCAGAGCCAGGCCGTCATGGGCGTCGGAGAAGGCCTGGGCGGCGTCGAGGGCGGCCTGCGAGACGCCGCCTGGAACGACCGGCGAGGCGTCGGGCGCGGCCGCGCCGGCCACCGGGCGCAGGGGGGCGTAGCCGTGGATCTCGTCCACGCCGCGTCCGTTCATCGTCGTCATCCCAAGCCCCTGAAAAGCATCCGTTACGAGCCTTGAACCTAGGCTCTAGCGCGGTTCGCAAACGCTTGCGCGCAAAGGCGCCCGCACAGCGGATAGGCCGTCCGCGACCCCTGTGAATCGAGGATGCGAGGACTAGCGTCGAGGCTGGAATTCCAGCGTCCCGGGGAGTGCGCCATGACCTTCGTCGTCCGTTCGGTCGAACCTCAGACGGAGGGGGCGAAAGCCTTCCTCGCCAAGCGTCGCAAGCAGCTGTTCATCGGCGGCGCCTGGGTCGACGCCCATGGCGGCGACACCTTCGCGACCAAGGACCCTGCCACCGGCGTGGTGCTGGCCGAGATCGCCAAGGGCGGCGCGGCTGACGTCGACGCCGCCGTGGCCGCCGCCCGCAAGGCCTTCGACGGCGGCGAGTGGCCGTCGCTGACGCCCATGCAGCGTTCGCGCCTGCTGTGGACCCTGGCCGACCTGATCGAGGCCAATATCGACGAGCTGGCCGAGCTGGAGACCCTAGACCAGGGCAAGCCGCTGTACGTCGGTCGCTGGGCCGAGATCCCCGGCGCGGTGAACCAGTTCCGCTACTATGCGGGCCTGGCGACCGCCATCGAGGGGCGCACGATCGACAGCTCGATCAACTACCAGCCGGCCGGCAAGCAGGTGGCCAGCTGGACCCTGCGCGAGCCGGTGGGCGTGGTCGCCGCCATCGTGCCTTGGAACTCGCCGCTCGTCTTGACGGCCATGAAGCTGGCGCCGGCCCTAGCCGCGGGCTGCACGGTGGTGCTGAAACCCGCGGAGGACACCTCGCTGACCGCCTTGCGCCTGGCCGAGCTGGTGCAGCAGGCGGGCTTCCCGGCAGGGGTGCTGAACCTGGTCACCGGCCTGGGCGGCGAGGCCGGTGCGGCCCTGGCCTCGCACCAGGGCGTCGACAAGGTGGCCTTCACCGGCTCGACCCCGACGGGCCGGGCGATCCTCGACGCGGCCAAGGGCAACCTCAAGAAGGTCAGCCTGGAGCTGGGCGGCAAGTCGCCGGTGGTGATCCTGCCCGACGCCGACCTGGACCTGGCCATCCCCGGCGCGGCCAACGCCATCTTCTTCAACGCCGGCCAGGTGTGCGTGGCCGGCTCGCGGCTCTACGCCCACCGTTCGGTCTACGATCGGGTGGTCGAGGGCGTGGCGGCGCAGGCCAAGGGGCTGCAACTGGGCCACGGCCTGGATCCGGCCACCCACATGGGTCCGCTGGTGTCGCGCAAGCAGGCAGATCGCGTGGCCGGCTTCGTGGCCGGGGCGGCGGCGGCCGGGGCCGAGGTGCTGACCGGCGGCGTGCAGGGCGGCGACGAGGGGACCTTCGTGACCCCGGCCGTCGTGGCTCGCGTGACCTCCGACATGGCCATCGTCCGCGAGGAGGTGTTCGGCCCGGTGGTGGTCGTCCAGGCCTATGACGAGATCGACGAGGTGGTCGCCGCCGCCAACGACAGCGAGTTCGGCCTGGCCGCCAGCATCTGGACCGAGAGCCTGTCGCACGCCCATCGCCTGTCGCGCCGGATCAAGGCCGGCACCGTCTGGATCAACTGCCACTCGATGTACGACAACGCCCTGCCGATCGGCGGGGTCAAGGCCTCGGGCTGGGGGCGCGACAGCGGCCAGGTCGCCCTCGACGGCTACCTGGAATGGAAGACGGTCTGCGCGGTCGTCTGATGAGCCTGGACATTGTCGAGATCGCCGTCGGCGATCGCTCCGTCGGGCTGGCCGTGGCGCGGCCCACTGGACCCGCCAAAGCCGCCGTCGCCTTTTCGCACGGAGCCTTTTCGGCGCCAGGCAAGTACGCGGCCCTGCTGGACGGCTGGGCGGCGGCGGGCCTGCTGGTCGCCGCGCCGCTGCATGTCGACAGCACCGACCATCCGCGGCGGGAGGCCTTCGACCAGGCCGCCGTCTGGCGCACGCGCCTTGAGGACCAGGCCGCGACCCTGGACTGGCTGGCAGGGCAGGGGACTCCGGGTCTCGCCGCCGCCGGCCACTCGTTCGGCGCCTTGCTTGCCCTGGCGGCCGGCGGGGCCGGCGTTCTGGCGCCGCCCGGCGCGCCGACGCTGGACCCGCGCGTCAAGGCCGTGGTCGCCCTGTCGCCGCCGCCAGCCACGCCGCCGCTGATCTCGGCCGAAGGGTTCGCGAGCACCGCCGCGCCGCTGCTGGTGCAGACCGGCGACGCCGACGTGCTGCCGGGCTTCGTCGACGACTGGCGCATGCGCCTGATCGCCTTCGAGGCGCCGTCGCCGGGGGATCGCCACGCGTTGGTGCTGCCGGGCGTCGACCACTATTTCGGCGGGCTGATCTGCCGGCCCGAACTGCCCGGTCCGGCTCAGGCCGAGCGCCTGGCGCAGGCTGTTGCGATCTCGGCGGACTTGGTGCTGGCCCACGCCGCCGGCGACGCTTCGGCGGCCGCCCGCATCGCCGCCCGGTCGAGCCAGCCGAGCTTCACCACCCGCTGACCGTTGTGCGGATAGCGGGTCCGACACGCCTTTCGGGACGTCGCTCCGGGGGTAAAGTCCCTCATCGAAACAAGGTTTTAGAGGTGCCTCATGGACGCTCCGGCCCTGGCCCAACGCGGGCGCGCGTCGCTCGATTTCCAGGCGGGCATATCGAAGGCGACCTTCGGCCTGCACTTCGCCTCCGAGGCGGAACTGGCCATGAAGGGCGTCACGGCCCAGACCATGCCCGACGACATGGATGAACGCCACGCCCTGGTCGTCGAGACCCTGGCCGACTCCAAGATCTTCAAGATCCGCGAGCTGTTCGGCGAATGGGCCTCGCGCACCCACGGCGCGCACTGCGACGAAGCCTTCGAGGAGCGTCGCGCGGTCATCGAGCCGTACCTCAAGAGCCTCGACGAGGGCACGGCCACCCTGGACTACGGCGACGGCGAGACCCCGCCCAGCTACTGGAGCAAGGTCTGGTTCCACCGCACCACCGGCGGCTGGGACCACATCGACCACACCGGCTATGTCCACGGCGAGCTGGTGCACAAGCAGCTGGTGGCGCGCGGCTATGGCGGCGACATCTTCGGCCAGCGCCGGGCGGCCGCCCAGCAGGCTCCGCGTCGCGACTACAAGGAAATCCTCGATATCGGCTGCGGCTCGGGCCACTTCACCCAGGCCCTGCAGGAGACCTTCCCAGAGGCTCAGATCACCGGCATCGACTGGTCGGCCCGCATGCTCGAGCAGGCCCGCCGCGTGGCCAACGAGAAGGGCTGGAACTGGAAGCTGATGGTCAAGGGCGGCGAGAACTCCGGTTTCGCCGACGAGAGCTTCGACCTGGTCACCACCTTCATCCTGTTCCACGAGGCGCCGCCGCGGATCATCAAGGCGGTGCTGGAAGAGGCCTTCCGGATGCTGAAGCCGGGCGGCGACATCATCATGGCCGACGTGCCGCGCTATGCCGAGATCGATAAGATGGCCTCGTGGCGCTACGACTACCTGGCCAAGTGGGGCGGCGAGCCCTACTGGCGCGCCTCGGCCAGCATGGACCTGATCCAGACCTGCAAGGACATCGGCTTCGTCGACGTCGAGGGCGCGACCCAGGCTCCGACCCATTCCTACTACGTGCTGCGCGCTCACAAGCCCGCCTGATCCTTCCGTCAACGAGCGAGCGACATGAACGCGATGAACCAGAAGACCTTCGAGCGCCCGATCTCCGAGCCGGTGAACCGCCGGATGCTGACCGTCGACCAGATCGACGACCTGGGCGAGGCGATCCTGTCGCTGACCCGCGAGATCTGGGTGCTGACCGACCGCGTCCACGTGCTGGAAGCGGTGCTGGAAAGCCACGGCGTGCTGGCCAATGCCGAGGTCGACGCCTTCCAGCCGGGCCCGGAGTTGCAGGCCCAGCTGAACGCCAAGCGCGACGCGATCGTGCAGAACCTGATGCGCGCCTTGCGCGCGGCTCCCGAAGCCCGGAGCTGACGAGGTCCCCGCTGCAACTGCGCAGCGTGTAGCCTGGCGCGGTCCGAAAGGACCGCGCCTTTTTTATTGTGTGAAGGCGGAAGGCGCGCTTTTGAAACCTCTCCCATGGGGAGAGGGAGGGGCCCGCGCCGCAAGGCGTGGGAGGGTGAGGGGGTACGCCGCTGGCGGTCCCGTCCCCGACCTGATTGGCCGACGCTTCTGATGTTCGATCGTGGATTTATCGGAGAGGGTGTAACCCCTCACCCTCCCAGGCTATCGCCTGGGCCCCTCCCTCTCCCTCTGGGAGAGGGTCGATAAAGGCGCCTAAAGCCCCAGCGCCCCGGGGTTCATCACGCCTTTCGGATCCACGGCCGCCTTCACCGCCTTGACCAGGTCCAGCGCCGGAGCCTCCAGTACGTCGCCGTACGGATATAGCTTGCCGAGCTGGAAGTGCACGGCGCCATGCCGTGCGTAGAGCGCGATGATCTGGGCCTTGAGCTTGTGCACGAAGGCCGTGGTCGCCGGATCGTCGGCGTACTGGGGCAGGCTGGCCAGGTGCTCGGCCGGCAGGACGCCGGCGTGGTAGGCGGTCTGGGCGCCGGGCCAGTAGAGGGCGACCTCGTAGAGGAAGCCGGACGGGCGCAGCACCTCGAACATGCCGCCGCGCCAGACGCCGCGGGCGGTCATCTCGTCGGCGTGGCCGGCGTAGAGGGCTTCGAGCGCGGTGTGGAAGGCGGCGACCTGGCTGTGCGGCAGGATGCCGTTCAGCGGGGCCCAGCGCTCGCCCTTGGGGCCGAGCACGTTGTAGAGCGGGGCGAACGGCATGCCGCGCACGATGGTCGGCATGGTGTTGGGGATCTCGACCCCCTCGGCCGTCATCAGGGTGCGCAGGCGGTCCAGCCGCGCCTTGGCCTCGCGGTCGTCGACGCCCTCGAGGATGTAGTGGACCATGTACTCGGCCTTGCGCAGGGCGCGATCGCCGGCCAGGGCCATCTTGCCGAGCTGCTTGAGGCCCGCGACCAGCGACGGCGAGCTCTTCAGCACGGTGAGCGCCATCTGCACGACCGCGGCGTTGTCCTGGCGGGCGATCTGGCCCTGGGCCAGGGGCGCGTCGATGGCGAAATGCTCGTCGTCGAGCGCCTCGATCGACGCCGCCCGCATGGCGCGGGCGAGGCTCGGCAGGTCTTCGAAGGCGAAGGAGGCGCACTGGAAGGCGGGCCTCTTGGCGATCAGCGGCAGGGTGATGCGCGCCTTTATCCCCAGCGCGCCGCAGTCGCCCAGGAACAGGCCGCACAGATCGGGTCCGTACCAGCGGGCGAAGGGCGAGGCGCCGCGGGCGGCCGAGCCGGTGCGCAGCAGGGAGCCGTCGGCGATGACGACCTCGACCGACACGGCCGACTCCGCCGAGCTGCCGTAGAGGCCCGAGCCGTGGCTGATGGCGTGCTGCGACATCGACCCGCCGATCGTGGCGGCCAGGCCCGAGAACGGGCCGAAGAAGGGCGTACGCAGGCCTAGGGGATCCAGCGCGTCCTTCAGCTGGGCCCAGGTGACCCCGGCCTCCACGGTGACATAGGCGTCGGTCTGGTTGATCTCGACGATGCGGGACAGGGCCCCGGTGTCGATCAGCACGGTGTCGGCGCGGGTCGCCAGGTAGCCGTCTGTATAGGACGCGCCGCCGCCGCGCGGGACGATGGCGACGCCTTCGGTGGCGGCTTCGCGCACGACCGCTTGCAGTTGCTCGACGTCGGCCGGGCGGACCACGGCCAGCGGTGTTTCCAGCCGGCGGTAGACGTCGGTGGCGAAGGGCAGGGCGGCCTCGCCCGTCAGGACGCCGCCGGCGCCGACGATCGCCTCCAGGCGGGACAGGAGGCCAGCGGCGGCTGGGGCGGTACGCGTCTTGACGGGCATCAGCTTACTCGATGAGGTCTTGGGATCAGGTCTTGGCGATGTCTTCGATGGTGGCGCGGAAGCGCTCGGCTGTGTCGGCCGCGGCGGCTTCCGAGGCGTCCTTGCGGGCCAGGTAGAACAGGCGCCCCAGGAAGTCCTGGCGCCAGGCCTCGCGGGCCTCCAGGGCGGCCTGGTCGAGCTGCAGGGCCTCGATCTCGGCGGCCAGGTCCAGGCCCTTGGCGGCGTGGACGCGTTCGGCGCTGTCGAGACGGTCGTGCAGCACGGCCAGTTCGTTGGCCAGGACCATGATCATCGACATGGCCTGGTCGAGGCCCGGGGCCTCGTAGAACTGGGGGCGCTTGCCCTTGGCGTCGCGGATGACGTGCGGGCGCTCGGCCTGCGGAGCGTGGGCGTTCATCGTGTTTTCCCCTTAAACTCTAACTCAGGCCTTGCGGGCGATCAGGACTTCCCAGCCGCCGCCGGGGGCGTATTCGCCGGCGGCGAACTCGCGGTCGGAGACCGCCGCGCTGGCGTCCTGGCTGTAGCCGGCGGCCTGCTGGGCGACGAACTCCATGATCGCCATCGGCGCGGTGTCGAACTTGACGCTTTCGGGCGGGAAGCCGGCGGCCTTGGCCAACGCGACCTGGTCGGTCTCGCGCATGGCGCCCCAGAACGGCTCGTTGTTGTACCAGGTCTCGTTGTCGAGGATGAACTGGGTGAACGGGTCCATGTTGTCGAACGGCGGCAGGTCGGCGTGGATCATGTAGCCGCCGGGCGCCAGCAGGCGGTGGCACTCGTTGAAGATGCGCGGCATGGCCTTGCCCGACGTCTCGTGCAGCAGGATGTGGCTGACGATCAGATCAAACGAGCCGGCCTCGAAGCGGGTCTCCTCGGCGTTCATCTGGGCGAAGTTGACTTCGAGGCCCAGACCGGCGGCGCGGGCGTGGGCGTAGCGCACCTGCGGGGCGGCGACGTCGACGCCCCAGACCTCCGCCTCGGGGAACAGTTCCTTGTAGGGCAGGGTCGAGTGGCCGACGGTGCAGCCCAGGTCCAGGATCCGCTTGGGCTTGAAGCCGTCCAGGCGGCGGTTGACGTAGTTGCAGACCGAGCGGCCCATGTCGTCGTTGAACGGGCCCATATAGCCCATGGCGTAGAGATAGACGCCGCGGTCGTAGAGGGCGCCCGTCGAGATGTCGTCCGGGGTCACCGCGCCGGCATAGCCGCCGGGCATGCAGTGGATGTCGATCGAGGTGACGTAGCGCGGGGTCTCGAATTCCTCGGGCAGGTCGAGCTTGCCCTTGGCCGAGGCCGAGAGGCCGCGGGCCTTCTCGATCAGCTCGGGCAGTTCACGGTCGATCGTGACGTTGGTCGATTCCCAGAGCAGTTCCTGGGCGATGCGGTTGGCCGCCGCGTAGTGCTGGAAATAGAGGTCCTTGACCATGGCCGAACGGATGTCGCGGCGGTCGGCGGGGGCGCGGCCATGCTCGCGCTCGAAGGCCTTGGCGGCGCGGACGCCGAACACGGGGCCCAGGCCCGGCAGCAGACCCTGCTGGATGAACTGCTTGAAGCTCTTGGTGAATTCCTGTCGCGACGCCTCGTCGTGGGTCGGCTTGGGCAGGATCGGGTGATCGACCTGCTGGAAGGTGTTGAGCATCTCGGCGGACATGGCGGCCTCCAAACAGCCGGCCCGGAAGGGCGGCGCGAACTGAGGCTAATCTGAAGGGGACCGATCAGTCAAAATATTGCGTTCAACGGATGCTCCGCTAGGCGGACAGCGCAGGTGCTAGGCAGTCAGGGGCGGTTGACGGGCAGGGGAGAGGCGGTCGTAGGGGAAGGCGCCGTTATGAATCCCTCTCTCTTAGAGAGAGGGAGGGGCCCGCCGCCATAGGCGGTGGGAGGGTGAGTGGTTACGGCCTGGCCGACCGGAGCGCAGCCAGGATGTCGTCGGCGGTCCCGCCGGGATCGGCCAGGATCTGCTCGTTGTGGAACCTCAACACCACGTATCCAAGCTGTTCCAGCGTGTCGGTGCGGCGCTTGTCATATAGTCTTCGCGGCCCTCGTGAGCAGCACCGTCGAGTTCGACGATCAGCTTGGCCGGCTCGCAGACGAAGTCCGCGAAATAGCGATCGATCGCAATCTGCCGCATGAACTTGAAGCCTGAGAGGCGACGGTTGCGGACAAGGGCCCAAAGCGTCTTTTCCGCCTGGGTTTGCTTCTGACGAAGGCGGCGGGCGTAGGCGGTCCTGTCCATCAGCAAAGCCTGGGCGCTGGGCACCTGCGTTTTCAATCAAAGGAATTGGGATTTCTCTGTGAGGGCGAAACCACTCACCCTCCCACCGCTTCGCGGCGGGCCCCTCCCTCTCTCTAAGAGAGAGGGATTCAGAAAGGCCGCTGAACACCCTGAATGTTCTGACAAAGAATTAATGTAGGTTTCTGCATCCGAGCGGCGGTTCTGGCGCCTCTACAGCACGTGTCCAAGAATGATCTGCGCATCTCTCAATACAGGTGCGCGGCGTGTGGACTTGTGTCTTGGGGCATTCGGAGGGGAACTATGGGTGGAGTTGAAGTTTTTGCGCCGCGCGCCGCTAGAAGTCGGCGCACTTGGACCTTCGCGGCGCTCGTCCTGATCGTCGTTTTCTTTGTTGTCGGGCAGCTGGCGATCATCTTCGGCGTCTTGAAGCCGATGGGGTTCCACAAGGCGGACCTGGATACGCAATGGCGGCCGCTCGCCATCTATCTGGCCGGCGGGGGCGTCACCATGGTTCTCATTTTCGCCTGGACGCTTCTGTTCGAGCGCAGGCCGCCCGCAGCCTTGGGCTTCAACGCCAAGATGGTCGGCCGCTATCTGCGCGGCCTGGTCGTCGGAGGGCTTCTCCTCGGCGCCGTGGTCGGCGTCATCTTCGCCGCGGGCGGCTACAAGGCCGCCGGAAGTCTGTCCCTGGGCTTGCTGACGCCGGCCGTTCTGACGCCGTTTCTCGCCCTGTTCGCCGGCTATGTGATCCAGGGAGCCGCCGAAGAGACCATGTTCCGCGGCTGGCTGATGTCTTTGGTGGCGTCCAGGCACGGATTGATCGTCGCCGTCCTGCTCAATTCCGGCTTCTTTACTCTGCTCCATGCGAGCAATGTCGACCCGTCGAAGGAACTCGTGCTGGGGCTCTTCAACCTGTTTCTTTTCGCCGTCGTGCTGAGTCTCTACGCCGCCAAGGAAGGGTCGTTGTGGGGGGCGTGCGCCTTCCACACCGCCTGGAATGCCCTGCTTGGTGCGGGTTTCGGACTGGAGGTCAGCGGCATGAAGGTCGCCATCACACCAGTCGTCGTGGGTCTAGCGCCGGCTTCGGGCGCCCCGTGGTGGCTTACCGGCGGGTCTTTCGGCCCGGAAGCCAGCGTCGCCGCGACGATCGTGCTCGCCGCGGGCTGCGTCTATCTGATCGCGAAGGGGGCGTTGACCGAGGCCGCCAACCGGTCCCCTCTCTCTTAGAGAGAGGGAGGGGCCCATCGCGCAGCGATGGGAGGGTGAGTGGTTACACCTTCAGCCGGCGTGCCGGCACATCGCTCGCAATGGCGCCAAGATCGTCTGGGGGCTTCGCCTACCCACTCACCCTCCCACGCCTGCGGCGCGGGCCCCTCCCTCTCTCCATGAGAGAGGGATCGTTCTTAGACCTCCACCGCCCCAGCGTCGTACGCGAAGAGGCCCAGCGTCTCTTCGTTCTTGATCTCGGTCATGCCGTAGAGGTGGGCTTCGTCGCCTTCGAGGCGGTCCGCGTTGAGGTTGGATTCGACCTGGATGAAGCCGCAGCGTTCCTTGCGGGCGGCCTCGTAGCGGGCCAGGGCTTCGGGAACGTCCGACGCGGCTTCGAAGGCGCGGGCCAGGACGAGGGCGTCCTCGATGGCGGCGGCGGCGCCTTGGCCCAGGAACGGGGTCATGGCGTGAGCGGCGTCGCCCAGCAGGGCCACGCGGCCGCCGCGCACCCAGGTCTTCAGCGGCTGGCGGGCGAAGACGGCCCACTTGTAGAGCGCAGACGAATCGACGGCGTCGAGCAGGGCCTGGACGTCGCTGCTCCAGCCTTCGAAGGTCTTGCGCAGGTCGGCGAGGTCGGCGCGGATCGTCCAGCCTTCCTCGGCCCAGCCCTCCTGTCGGGCGAAGAAGACCAGATTCAGCAGGGTCGAGTTGCGCAGCGGATAGCGCACGGCCATGCGGCCCGGGCCGATATGGATGCCGGGGAAGTGGGCCATATCGGTCAGCAGGTCGCCCTCGACCGGCACGATGGCGCGCCAGACGACGTGGCCGGTGAAGTGCGGCTCGCCGGGGTCGAAGCCCTTGCGGACGCCCGATTTCACGCCGTCGGCGCCGATCACCGCGTCGCCCTTGATCTCGGCGCCGCCGGCCAGCACGGCGATCGCGCCGTCATCGGTCGGCCGGGCCGCGACGCAAGGCGCGGACAGGCGCACGCTGGCGCGGCCGGTGGCTTCCAGCGCCTCGACCAGAATGGCGTGCAGGTCGGCGCGGTGGATGTAGACGTAAGGGGCGCCGTAGAGGTCGCGCACCTTCTGGCCGCGTTCGAAGGCCACGAGGTCGCGACCGTCGGCCCAGTGCTGCACCCGCTGGCGCTGGGGCTCGACCCCGGCGGCGGTGATCGCCTCGGCCAGGCCCAGGTGGTGGTAGACGCGCATGGCGTTGGGCGCGAGCGTGACGCCGGCGCCGATCTCGCCGAGCGCCGGGGCCTGCTCCAGCACCTCGACGGTGTGGCCGGCGCGAGCCAGGGCGATGGCCGCGGTCAGGCCGCCGATGCCGGCGCCGGCGACGATCAGGTGCTGGGGACGCATGGTTAGTCTCCGTACTCAGGCATAGGTCGCCGCGTCGGCCAGCAGGGCGTCGAGCCCGGCGACCGCGTTCAGGCGAGGAAGGTCGAGAATGTCGAGGCCGTCGGTCGTGCCCTGGCTGCGAAGCTGGGCCAGCCATTCGGGCGCGTAGCGGGCGAGGCCGTGCAGCAGCAGCATCGGGTGCAGGGCGATGGCGAAGCCCAGTTCCTGCAGTTCCGCGCCGGTGCGCACGGCGGTGATCCCGCCCTCGACCAGGTTGTGGATCAGGGGAACGCGGGCGGCGAAGCGCTCGGCGACGGCCTTGGTCTCGTCCAGGGTGCGGGGGCCCTCGACGAAGACGATGTCGGCGCCGGCCTCCAGATAGGCCTCGGCGCGGTCCATGGCGGCTTGCGGGCCTTCGACGCCGAGCGCATCCGTGCGGCCGATGATCAGGGTCTCGATGCGGGCGTCGACCGCGGCGCGGACCTTGCCGACCATCTCGGCGACCGGGATCACGCCCTTGCCGCGGATGTGGCCGCAGCGCTTGGGGAAGGTCTGGTCTTCCAGCTGCACCGCGGCGGCGCCGGCCCGTTCGAGCACCTTGACGGTGCGCTGGGTGTTCAGCGCGTTGCCGAAGCCGGTGTCGATGTCGACGATCAGCGGGATGTCGACGCGGTCGGCGATGGCCCGCACCGCGTCGGCCAGCTCGCCGACGCCGACGAGGCCGACGTCGGGACGGCCCAGGCGGGCCAGCGACAGGGCCGCGCCCGACAGGAACGCGGCCTCGAAGCCCGCCTGCTCGACCAGCAGGGCCGAGAAGCCGTCATAGCAGCCCGGCGCGGCCAGCAGCCGGCGGCGGCCGTCGGAGCCGGCCGCCAGCCGCTGGCGCAGGCGCGTGGCGGCGCTGGTCACTCGGCGGCCTTGATGGTCGCGTCGGTCGGGATGTGGCTCTCGTGGTTGGCCAGATACCAGTCGGCGATCTCCTCGCGGGTGGCGAACCACACGCCCGGCAGGCTCTTGGCGTGCTGGATGAACTCGCGCAGGGCGCGGATCCGGTAAGCCCGGCCCGAGACGTGCGGGTGGATGCCCACGTTCATGATCCGGCCCGAGGTCGCGCCTTCCTTGTAGAGGACGTTCAGCTCCTCGATCATCACGTCGCGGTACTCGTCGGTGGTGTGGCCGCGACGGGTGAGCAGGGTGAAGTCGTTGATCTCGTTCGAATAGGGCGTCGAGACGATCGGGCCGTTCGGCGTGCGCAGCAGGTAGGGCTGGTCGTCGTTGAGCAGGTCGCAATAGAAGGTGCAGCCGTGCTCGGCCAGGATGTCGGCGGTCTGCAGCGTGCCGCGCAGGGACGACGACAGCCAGCCCTTGGCGCGCTTGCCGACGAACTTCTCGTAATGCTCCAGCGAGCGCAGGACGATGTCGCGCTCCTTGGCCGGCTCATGGGCGAAGTCGGTCAGCAGCTCGCCCTGTTCCCAGTTGTGGGCCAGGAGCTCCCAGCCGCGCTCCAGGCAGGCGTCGGTCATCGCCTTGCGACGCTCGAAGGTCACCGCGTTGGTGGTGCAGCTGGCCTTGACGCCCAGCTCGTCGAAGAGGTCGAACAAGCGCCAGATGCCCACCCGCTGGCCGTATTCGCGCCAGGTGTAGTTGGGGAAGTCGGGCGTATCGCCGGCCAGCACGTCGGGCAGCACGGCCGGACCGCCGGCGTAGTACTTCTCCTTGGTCGGCTTGGTGAGGTCCCAGGTCTCCAGATTGAAGGTCATGACCAGGGCCACGCGCGCGCCGTTCGGCCAGATCAGCGGCTTGCGGTGCGGAAGCGGAATGTAATCGTATTCCATACTGATACCCCGTGATCCCTAGTGCTCGAGCAGGAGCGAGCCGAAGCCGTCGATCTTGTCGGTAATTCCCATGCTCCGGAGAGCGTGCCAGTAGGTGGCGGTGTTGATGGCCACGACCGGCTTTTCCAGCCAGAACTCGGCCATGGCGGCGACCTTGGCGAAGGCCAGGTTGGTGCCGCACTGGACGACGGCGTCGGCGCCTTCGGAGACCTCTTCGGCCGCGCGCTTGAGCGTCTGCGGCGTCTCGTGGGCGATCAGCATCGGCGAGGGGGATTTCAGGCCCTTCACCTGGGTGACCTCGTAGCCAAGGTCCTCGAAGAACTTGCGCACCTGGTTGTCGCCGACCGGCATGTAGGGGGTGATCACCCCGATCTTCTTGATGCCGCCGTAGGCCTTCAGCGCCGCGTCGACGGCGGTGGAGCCCATCACGACCGGAACGCCGTTGGTGCGCTCCAGCATGCGCTGGGTCAGGCGTTCGGCGCCGTCGGCGCCGTCCCAGAAGGTTTCGGCCGACATGCCCATGACCACGCAGGCCGGGTCCATGGTCATGGCGACGTCGACGCTGTCCATGGTCGCGTCGCGGATGTTCTGAAGCATCACCATGAACGACTCGTCGTCGGTCACCTTGGTGTCGGGAATGGCGATGCGCTGGAAGTGGTTGGTAACGCCGCGCGGGCGCATGTCGTCGTATTCCGGCTGCACGCTGGTGTTGGTCGACGGCGCGATGACCGCATACTTCAGGCGGTGTCCCAATGAATCCGGCATGACGCTTCCTCGACGTTTCGATGGTCGAGGAATGGCAAAGCCGAAGCGGCCGCGCCGCACCCCAGGAGCCGATATCCGCCCGGCGGATAGGAAAAGGCGCCGCCAGAGCGGGAAGAACGGGCGTCGCTAGGGTCGTCGTTGAACCACAACGGAAATTCCTCCGGGGGACGAGACCATGCCCGCCTTCATCATCGCCACCACCGTCATCACCGACCCGCCGCGCTTCATGGAATATGTGAAGGCCATTTCGGGCCTGGCCGAGCGTTTCGGCGGCGAGACCTATGTCCGCGGTCCGGTGACCGAAGTGCTGGAGGGCGAGGTCCCCGAAGGCGAGCGCGTGATCGTCACGCGCTATCCCGATGCGGCCGCCGCCAAGGCCTATCTGTATTCGGACGAATACCAGGCCGCCAAGCTCCTGCGGAAGGACGCGGGGAATGTCGTGGTCCGCATGATCGTCGTCGACTGATCAAAGCGCGTGAGCCGGGGCGCGAGGGGGAAACCGCGCCCGCAACGCCGATCCAAAACTAGCGAGGTTCCGTGGAACGATTCCAAGTCGTCGTCGCCGGCGCTGGGCCCGTGGGCTCGGTCGCGGCCTATCGGCTGGCCCAGATGGGTGTCGAAGTGCTGCTGCTGGAGGCCGCGCCGCGCTGCCCAGAGGACCTGCGCGCCTCGACCATGCATCCGCCGACGCTCGACATGATGAAAGAGCTGGGCGTGCTCGACGAGCTGGAGGCCCAAGGCCTTCGCGCGCCGATCTATCACTATCGCAACCGCCTGACGGGCGAGGTGATGGCCTTCGACATGGGCGAGCTGGGCGACATCTCAGAGCACCCGTACCGGCTGCAGTGCGAGCAGTTCAAGCTGGCGCGCCTGCTGACCGCCAAGCTGGCGGAGCATCCCAAGGGCCAGGTGCGGTTCTCGCACCGGCTGGCCCACTTTACCCAGGACGACCAGGGCGTCACCGCCTTCGTCGAGGCGCCGTTCGGGATCGAGCAGGTGCGCTGCGACTACCTGATCGGCGCCGACGGGGCCAATTCGATCGTCCGCAAGTGGCTGGACATCGAGTTCGAGGGCTTCACCTATCCGGAGAAGTTCCTGACCCTGTCGACCGACTGGCCGCTGGAGGAGCACTTCCCGGGGCTGGCCCACGTCAACTACGTGGCCGATCCCAAGGAGTGGTGCGTGCTGCTGCGGGTGCCGTCGCTGTGGCGGATCCTGGTGCCGGCCAATGGCGACGAGAGCGACGAGGCCCTGCTGTCGGACGCCAAGAAGGAGGCCGTGTTCGGCGGCCTGCTGGGCGAGGGCGCGGCGGTGAAGACCGCGCACCGCACGCTCTACAAGGTGCACCAGCGGGTGGCCAAGACCTACCATGCGGGCCGGGTGCTGCTGGCGGGCGACGCGGCCCACCTCAACAACCCGCTGGGCGGGTTCGGCATGAACTCGGGCATCCACGACGTGTGGAACCTGACGGAAAAACTGGTCGAGATCCTGCAGAACAAGGGCGACGCGCAGACGCTGCTGCCGCTCTATGACCGGCAGCGGCGGGCGGTGATGCACAAGTTCATCCAGACCCAGACCATCGCCAACAAGGCGGCGATGGAAGCGGGCACCGCCGAGGCCTATGCCGAGCGCGAGGCCAAGATGCGCAAGATCCTGGCCGACCCGGAACAGCGGCGCGAGTACCTGCTGTTGCAGTCGATGTACAAGAGCCTCGAGCTCGAAGCGGCGACAGCGTGAGGGCGGGACGATGATCCAGTTTCACACCGTCCCGACCGCCAACGGCCAGAAGGTTCGGATCGTGCTGGAGGAGACGGGGCTGGCCTATGCGCTGGCCCCGGTCGACCTCTATGCCGGCGAGCACAAGAAGCCCGGCTACAAGGCCGCGCTCAGCCCGTTCGGCAAGGCGCCGGCCATCGTCGATCCCGACGGGCCGGGCGGCGCCTCGATCACGCTGTCGGAAACCCTGGCCATCGCCTGGTACCTGGCCGAGAAGGCCGCCAGCGACATGCTGCCCAGGGGGCCTGGCGAGCGGGCCGAGTTCCTGATGTGGGCCTCCGCTGTGTCGTCGCAGCTGGCGGGCGCCTTCACCAACCAGTTCGTCGCCACCGTGATGGCGCCGGAGAAGACGCCGTGGGCGATCGAGCGGTCGCTGGCCGACTGCCACGAGCAGCTGGCGGCGTTCGAGGCCCGTCTGGCCAGCCGTGTCTACATGCTGGGCGAGCGGTTCACGATCCTGGACGCCCTGTTCTTCCCGATGGTGGCGAGCTCCGCCAAGCGCCTGGAGGGCGGGCTGGAGCGGTATCCGAACCTGGCCCGCTACGAGGCCTTCATCGCCCAGCGGCCGGGCGTGCAGCGCGGCATGGCCGCCGGCTAAAGGGGACGAGCGCCAGGGCCTTACAACCTTGGCGCCGTACCGGGCGCGAAAACCTTGTGAGACTGTCGCTCGCACGGTTAACGTGAGGCGAGGCCGCATGGAGCGCAGCTGGATCAAGGGGCGGGTGTTCGTCGTCGACGACGACCCGGTGCTGCTGGCCTTCCTGGAAGGCGCCCTGGCCAAGTCCGGCTACATCGTCCAGGCCTTCGAGTCCGCTCGCAGCGCGCTGCATGCGGCAGGGCTGGACAAGCCGGCGATCTGGCTGATCGACATCCGCATGCCCGACATGGACGGCATGGAGCTTCTGAAACTGCTGCGCGGCGGCGACGAGCATCGCGAGACGCCGGTGGTCATGCTGACCGGCGAGGGGCGTCTCGACCGCATCGCGTCGGCCATGGGCGCGGGGGCGACGACCTATCTGCTCAAGCCCTTCTCGCCCCAGCAGGTGGTCGAGAAGGTCTATGCGGCGTTGAGGTTAGGGTAGGAGGGCTTTGGAAGCCGCCACAAGAAATCCGAGTATCCCCGCGAAGGCGAGGATCCAAGCTGACGTTCAGGACATGGCGCGGCCGTGCATCACCCGCGACCTCGGCTTGGAACCCCGCCTTCGCGGGGAACTTTCGGGTTATTGACGTCCGCCCTTCACCAAGCCACCTCGGCGCCGGCCAGGTCCAGGAACTTGCCGGTGTCGTCCAGGCTCAGCCCGGCGATGACCTTCTGCTGGCCTTCGACGCTTTCCTCGACCGAATAGGGCGCGTCGGGGCCGCCCAGGGCGGTGCGGGTCCAGCCGGGGGCCATGGCGATGACGGTGACGCCGTCGCCCTTCAGCTCCACCGCCAGGCCCTTGGCCAGCATGTTCAGCGCGGCCTTGGACGAGCGGTAGGCGTGCGAGCCGCCGTAGATGTTGGTTCCGATCGAGGCCAGGCCGCTGGACATCATGACGATGGTCTTGCCCGCGCTGGCCTTCACATTCTCGATCAAGGCGGCGGTGATGCGGAACGGCGAGACGACGTTGGTCGCCAGGATGTCGGCCCAGATGTCGTAGTCCATGCCGGCCAGGGTCTGGTGGGCCATGCCCTCGGGCAGCGGGATGGGGCCGTAGGTGCCGGCGTTGTTGATCAGCACGTCGATCGCTACGCCTCGTAGCCGCTCGGCGAAGGCGGCGACGGAAGCCGCGTCGTTCACCGACAGGGCCTCGATGCGGACCTTGCCGGGGTGGGCGTCGGCGATGGCTTGCAGTTCGGCGGCCCCGGCCGGATCACGGCAGGTGGCGATGACGTCGGCGCCGCCGGCGGCGTACTGGCGGACGTGCTCCAGGCCGATGCCGCGATTGGCGCCGGTGATCAGGACCGTGGTCATGGCGTGCTCTCTTCTTCGTTGCTGGCGCCGACTTGAACCGGCCTGGAAGGCGAGGGCGGGGCGGCCGCGATCTTCGCCGCTGTGCGGATAACGGCCCCGCCACAGGCGAGGTGGCGAGGGGGCGGCGCTAGGACCGAGGCTCGAAGATTCCGCTGGAGCCCCCGTGACGCTCATTCGCCAAGCCCCGATTATGAAGGCTTACGCCGATACGTCCGCCGGCCAGGTGCACCTGCGCCGGGTGGACGGTCCTGGCGACCCGATCGTGCTGCTGCATCGCACGCCGGTCAGTTCCGCCTGCTTCGACGGCGTGCTGGCGCGCCTGGCCGGCCGCCGCGCGGCGATCGCGCTGGACACGCCCGGCTTTGGCCAGTCGTTCAAGCCGCAAGGCCTGCCCTCGACGGTGGACTACGGCGCCTGGCTGCTGGCGGCGCTGGACGTCCTGGGCGTCGAGCGCTTCCACCTGGCCGGCCACCACACCGGCACCCATATCGGCGCCGAGATCGCCGTGGCCGCGCCGGGCCGCGTGCGTTCGCTGCTGCTGAACGGCGTCTTGTTCGCCACCGCCGACGAACGCGAGATGTTCCGCGCCCAGGTCGGCCAGTCCGCGCCGATAGACGCGCACGGCGCCTATCTGATCCAGTCCTGGGGCGTGATGAAGGGGTTGCTGCCCCGCTTCGACGCCCAGCTGGTTCAGACCGAGTTCCTGGGCGCGATCGGCGCGCCGGACGGCCGCAACCAGGCCTTCGGGGCGATCTTCGACCAGGACTTCGCCAGCGTCTTTGCGGGCGTGACCTGCCCGGTGACCGTGTTGCAGGCGGCGGACGATCCGCTGGCCGGCTTCGTCGGTCGCATCCGCAAGGCCCGCCCGGGCGTCGTGGTCACCACCCAGGGCAAGACCGGCGTCGCCGCGCCCGAGCTGGAACCCGAGATCTTCGCCGAGACCCTGCTGGCCTTTGCGGCCGGCGTCGAAACCACGCCTCCGAACAGCCCCCTGCAGTGGACCCCGCCCATGACCAATCGCCGTTTCTCCCTCGTCCGCGCCGGCCAGGGCTTCGAGCTGGCCGAGTCCGTCGTGCCGGTCCCGCAGCCGGGTCCGGGCGAGGTGCTGGTGCGCGTGCGCGCCGTAGCGCTGAACCGCCGCGACGTGATGATCCGCAAGGGCTGGTACCCGGTGGGCGAGGCCGACGGCTTCACCCCGCTGTCGGACGCCGCGGGCGAGATCGTGGGCTTGGGTGAAGGCGTCGAGGGCCTGGCCGTGGGCGACCGCGTGGCCTCGACCTTCTTCCAGAACTGGCCCGGCGGCCGCATCACCTTCCCGGCGGTGATCTCGTCGCTGGGCGCGGGCGGTCCGGGCGTGCTGGCCGAGCACGTGGTGCTGTCGGCGGGCGGCGTCGTGAAGCTGCCGGACGGCCTCGACTACGTGCAGGGCGCGACCCTGACCTGCTCGGGCGTCACGGCGTGGTCGTCGCTCGTCACCCATGGCGGCCTTCAGGCCGGCGACTGGGTGGTGACCCTGGGCACCGGCGGCGTGTCGCTATGGGGGCTTCAGATCGCCAAGGCCTTCGGCGCCAAGGTGGCCGTGGTCGGCGGCGACGACGCCAAGCTGGCCCGCGCCAAGGACCTGGGCGCGGACCTGACCATCAACTACCACACCACGCCCGACTGGGAGGCCGCGGTGAAGGAGGCCACGGCCGGCGGCGTGCAGCACGCCCTCGAGCTCGGCGGCGCCGGCACCCTGGCCAAGTCGCAGGCGAGCCTGGGCGTCGGCGGCCACGTGGCCGTGATCGGCGCCCTGGATGGCTTTGGCGGCACGCTGGACGCCTCGGCCATGGTGATGATGGCCCAGCGGGCCACGGCGATCTCGGTCGGCTCGCGCGCCGACCATCAGGCGCTGTCGGACTTCGTGGCGGCCAAGGGCATCGTCCCGCAGGTCGACGCCGTGTTCGCCCTCGACGCCATCGAAGGCGCCTACACCCGCGCCGACCAGGGCGCATTCGGCAAGGTGGTGGTGACGCTGTAACTGTTGAGCCCCTCTCTCTATGAGAGAGGGAGGGGCCCACGCCGCAAGGCGTGGGAGGGTGAGAGGTTACACTCTCATAGGAAAAGGCGCGGTCGGTTCGGCCGCGCCTTTCTTGTTTTGGGTCCAGTTGTTCCGGCCGTCGCTGTCGCGGAAAGGTGAGGGATTGGCCGGCTGGCGGCGTACCCTATCACCCTCCCGCCGCTTCGCGGCGGGCCCCTCCCTCTCTCCATGAGAGAGGGTTTTAGAGTTCCACCACCTCGACCAGGGCTCCGCCCGGGGCGCGCAGAACGCCGGCGCGCTTGCCGGCGTAGACGGCGCCGTCGCGGACCTTGGGGGGCACGATCCAGTCGCCCTGGACGCTGTCGAAGTCGGGGTGCTTGAGCGTGCAGATGGCGACGCCCGGCGGCAGGGCGCCGGGGTGGCCGGGACGGACCGCGGCCTGCTCCGGATACTGGTCGAACTCGAGGAAGACGTCCTTCTGATACGTCGCCGTCGCCAGGGCGTGGCGGCTGTCTTTCGGCAGCTCGAAGGCGTCGTTGATCATGTTGTAGACGATGGTCATCGGCGCGCCGACGTCCAGGCCGAGGGTCTCGCCGAACCAGGCCCCGCTGGCCGCCATGTCGTCGCTGGCCAGGACCAGGATGAACAGCTTGTCGATCAGGCTGCCGGGATAGGGCAGGCCGTTGCCGGGCGAGACGATCTCGGTGAGGTAGACGATCTCGCCGTCGGGACCCTTCACCTGCATCGGGTGGATGGTGGGCAGGCCGTCGATGCGCTTGGGCGGGCCGATGATCTCGAACGGCGCGTCCTGCATGCGCTCGTTCACGGCCATGACGTCCTGGCAGCAGATCTCGATCGCCGCCCAGCCGTAGGTGCGCAAGGGGCGGTATTCGGGGACCGGGTCGCCCTCGACGAAGCGCAGGAAGACATCGGCGCCGCTGGCGGGTTGCAGGACGGCATAAGGCCGGCCGGCGCTGGCCGGGGCGCCCCAGCTGGCGGCGAGGTCGGGGGGGACCTCGCCCTGCTCGACCACAGTGTAGTCCAGCCACTGGGCGTAGCGCTGCGCGGTCGCAGCGACGTTCGGCGTCACCAGGGTGGCGGCCCTAAGAAGGTTCATCGATAGGTCCTTGAAATCGTGCGGGCTTTAGTCGCGCAGCTCGACGGCCACGTCTTCCGAAGCGACGTCGCCCGTGGCGGTGGCGGCCTCGGCCTCCTGCTGGACGATGCGCAGCACGCGGGAGAGATATTCCTGAAGCCACAGGCCGCGCTCGGCGGCGGCCTCGGGGCTGGGTTCGAAGCGCTCGATCTCGGCGCGTTCGAGACCGCCGCGGGCCTCGATGACGCGCTCCAGCGTGTCGAGCCGGGCGCGGGTGACGGCCAGTTCCTGGACCACGGCCATGGTGATGGCCAGCACGCGCTCGACCTCGCGGTCGGCGAAGAAATAGGGGCGCTTGCCGGCGGGCTTGGCGCCGGCGTCGGCCAGGGCGTCTGCGATGCTCATCGGGCTTCCTTGGGAGTTTTCCGCGCTCCGATCACGCGCCAGGCGGCTTTTCGCCCGTAGTCTTCGCTGTCGTCGTCGGCGGCGTCGGGAAAGACCTCGCGGTCGACCACGGCGGTGACGCCGTCATGGATCAGCTCATCGGCCGTGAAGCCGGCCTCGACCATGCGGGCATCGAGGTCGATCTCGTGCAGCGTGCTCCAGAAGGGCTCGTTGTTGTAGAAGGCGTCCCAGTCGCGCATGGCCTGCTCGAACAGCGGCATGGTCGGCGCGTACTGCGGCTGCTCGACGTGCAGCACCACGCCGCCGGGGGCCAGCACGCGGCGGCTCTCGGCGAAGATGGCCTTCATCGAGGCCAAGGACAGCTCGTGCAGAAACATGGTGGTCTGCACCCAGTCGAAGCTGCCGGCCGCAAAGCGCGACAGGTCGGCGCCGTCGGCCTGGACGAAGCGGATGTTCTCCACGCCCAGCGAGGCGGCGCGAGCGGCGGCGTAGCGCAGCATCGGCCCGCCGACGTCGATGGCCACGACCTCGGCGTCGGGGAAGGCCTGGGCGATCGGCAGGGCGCTGTGGCCGACGGTGGCGCCGATGTCGAGGATGCGTCGCGGCTTGAAGTCGGGCAGCTTGCGCTGCACCCAGCGCACCACGGCCTGGCCGCCGCCGTCGGAGAAGCGTCCCAAGAGGCCGCCGGTGGTGGCGAAGCCGCCATGGTCGTAGTTGGCGCCGCCGGAGACGTCGCCCTCGAAGCGCTCGACGTGATAGCTGCCGGGCATGCAGTGGTGGTCTACGGCGCTGACGTAGCGGGGGATCAGCAGGGACGGATCGAGTTCCAGCCGGTCGTGGCCGGCGTTCAGCGCGGCGGCCTTGGCGGCCAGCTCCTCGGCCTGGCGCAGGGTGGTCCAGCGGCCGGCCTGCTGGCGCTGCTCCATGGTCAGGCGGCGCAGGGCCGACCAGGTCTGGAAGGCGGGGTCTTTCAGCAGCGCCTTGCGGACTTCGTGGCGATCCTTGGGCGCGCGATCGTTGGCCTTCTCGAAGGCCGGCAGGGCGCGGGTCTCCCAGGCCTGTTTCACGCCGGGGATGACACGGGTGGAGAGGTGGCGGTTGAGCTGGGCCAGGACGTTCAGCCGCTCGACCTCGTCGTGCGACATGTCGGGGAACACCCCGTGGCGGCCGACCTTGCGATAGTCGGGCGGGCCCTCATAGGCCTGGATCGGCCCCTCGTTGACGCGACCGGTCATGGGCGCACTCCTACTCCAATTGGCGCGAGCTTGCGCCCGTCCGGCGGGTGGCGGACGGGCGACGACGCGAAAATCCGCCTGTCAGGAATCCCCTGTCAGAAATCCAAGAAGTCAGGCGCCGGGCACGGCTGCGCGCTCGCCGACCTGCTCGTTCCTGGCGGCTTCGATGCGCTGCTCCTCGACGGCGTGCTCGGAGGCGAAGCGGTAGCGGCCCAGCGGCAGCAGGACGAGGCCGCCGACCACCAGCAGGCCGGTGGCGACCAGCAGCGACAGCTGGTAGCCGCCGGTGGCGTCGAAATCGGCCCCGAAGGCCACGGGACCCAGCCCCGAGCCGGCGGCGTAGGACAGGTAGAGGCAGCCGTAGAGCGTCGAATAGGATCGAGCCCCGAAATAGCGGGCGATCAGGAAGGCCAGCAGGTCGAACTCCATGCCCGCCGCCATGCCGACGAGGGCGATGGCCAAGAGGGCGCTGGTGAAAGCGGGGTCCTGGCCGTGCAGGATCAGGCAGCCGACGGCGGGCAGGCACAGCAGCACCAGCGCCACGGCCGGGGCCCAGAAGCGGTCGACGAGCCAGCCGCCGGCCACGCGGCCGACGATCACCGAAAGCCCCACGACGGGGGCCAGGCTGACGATTTCGGCCTTCGTGAAGCCCTTCAGCTTCAGCAGGTTCTCGAGATTGGGCAGGGGGCCGGCGATGGCGAAGGAGAACAGCAGGAAGCCGCCGGCGATCAGCCAGAACTTCGCATCGCGCAGCGCCTGGGGCAGGGCGAGGCCCGGAAGGGGCGCGTCCTGCGTGTGGACACGGCGGGCGCCGGGGTCCTTGAAGGCCAGCAGCGCCACCGGCAGGGCGATGGCCAGGGGCAGGGCGCCGGTGACGAGGTAGGCCGCGCGCCAGCCGTGGGCCTCGATCATCCACATCAGGAACGGCTTGATCAGAAAGCCGAAGACGCCCGTGCCCATCAGGGCGACGCCCAGGGCCAGGCCTTTGTTCAGTTCGAAGCCGTTGTTGATCGCCCGGGTCCAGGTGGTGGGCAGGGTGCCCGCGCCGACCGCGCCCATGATCGCCCAGTTCAGGTAGAACAGCGGCAGCGAGCCGTTGGTCAGGGCAAAGCCCATGAAGGCGAAGGCGAACAGCACGAGCGAGGTTATGGCCACCGGCCGCACGCCGACCCTGTCGCCCAGCCAGCCGATGATCGGACCGACGATCATGACGGCCACGGTGGCGACCGGCAGGCCCAGCATGATCGAGGCGAAGCTCCAGCCGAATTCCTTGGCCAGTTGCGGGGCCAGCATGCCGATGCTGTAGAAGGGCAGGGGCGACAGCCCCAGGCCCACGCCCAGCACGACGCTGAGCAGCAGCGGCCAGCCGCGCCGGAATTCGCCTTGCTGGATTTCGGATAGTTTCGCCATCGCCGTTTGCCCCGCCGCGATCACATCGGTAGGCGAGGCAGCCTGGGGCGCTGAACGGCGCCCGCAACAGGAATATCCGGAGCAGTCGCCTTGCGATCAGACGTCAGGCCCGGCGCCGCCCTTTGTGGGGTCAAGGTGCTCGATCTTTCCCGCGTGCTGGCCGGTCCCTGGGCGACCCAGGCCCTGGCCGACATGGGCGCCGAGGTGGTCAAGGTCGAGCGGCCGGGCGTCGGCGACGACACCCGCGCCTGGGGCCCTCCGTTCTTCGAGACGACCGACGGCGGGCGGGGCGATGCGGCCTATTTCACCTGCGCCAACCGCAACAAGCGCTCGGTGACCATCGACATGGCCGATCCGCGCGGCGCCGAACTGATCCGCCAGATGGCGGCGGAGGCCGACGTGGTGGTCGAGAACTTCAAGGTCGGGGGCCTCTCCAAGTACGGCCTCGACTATGAGAGCCTGGCGGCGATCAATCCGCGGCTGGTCTATTGCTCGATCACCGGCTTTGGCCAGACCGGACCCTACGCGGCGCGGGCCGGCTACGACTACATGATCCAGGCCATGGGCGGGCTGATGTCGATCACCGGGCAGCCGGACGGAGCCGACGGCGCCGAGCCGATGAAGGTGGGCGTGGCGGTGGTCGACCTGTTCACCGGCCTCTATGCGGCCAACGCCATCCTCTGCGGCCTGCTGCATGCGCGGGCGACCGGGGAGGGGCAGCACATGGACATCGCCCTGTTCGACGTGCAGGCCGCCGTGCTGGCCAACCAGGCCAGCAACTACTTCGCCACCGGCAAGGCGCCCGAGCGCCTGGGCAACGCCCACCCCAATCTCGCGCCCTACCAGGTGTTCGCCACCGCCGATGGGGCGATGGTGCTGGCGGTGGGCAACGACGGCCAGTTCCGCGCCTTCGCCAAGGCGGCCGACGCGCCGGACCTGGCCGAGGATCCCCGCTTTACGACCAACGCCCAGCGGGTGGCGGCGCGGGCGCAGCTGGCTCAGGCCATGGCTCCGATCCTGGTCAACCGTACGACGCGGGATTGGATCGCGCTGCTGGAGGCCGCGGGCGTGCCGTGCGGGCCGATCAATGCGATCGACCAGGTGTTCCAGGAACCGCAGGCGGTGCATCGCGGCCTGGTGGTCGAGCAGGCGCGGGAAGACCTGGCGTCATCCATCCGCACCGTGGCCTCGCCGATCCGGGCCTCGCGCACGCCGGTCGTGGTGGAGCGCCCGCCGCCGGCCCTGGGGGCGGACACGGCGGCGGTGCTGGCCGGGTTGGGGAAGAGCGAGGCGGAGATCGCCGAGCTGGCGAGCGCAGGGGTGATCTAGGGGCCGCCGACGCCATGCGTGTCCTCGCCCTTCGACAAACTCAGGATGAGGACAATGTGCGCTGCGGCTCAGTTGAAACCTCACCCTGAGCTTGTCGAAGGGCGAGGTTTCAGCCCCCTAACGCGCCGCTCGCGCCGCGCCCTCGGGCATGGCCCCGGCGAAGTCGATGACGCACATGGCGCCGTAGGAGCGATGCCCGCCGCAGGCGGCGCCGGCGCTGCTGTAGCTGGCTGACAGGATGTTGCGGCGGTGGCCGCGGCCCGGCACGCGGCTGTCGACCACCAGCTGGCGGACCACGTCGCGCGGGTCTTCGTAGCCATAGGAGATGTTCTCGGCCGACATGCCGGCATAGACGCCGTACTTGCGCAGCCGCTGGCCCAGGCTGCCGGTCGCGCCGTGGCCGACCGTGCCGCGCGCGCCCTGGGCGCTGGCGTGGTCGCGGGCGGCGTCGTCGATGCGGCCGTCGGCGGTCAGCGGGGGCAGGGGCCGTTGGCGCTGTAGTTCGGCGACGGCTTCATGCAGGGCGTCGGGATCCTCGCCATGGTGGGGCTCGGAGCGGCGCAGCTCGTCGGCATAGGCTCTGGGATTGGCGCGGACGTAGTTGATCTCGTCGAGCACCGCCTGGGCCTGGCTCTGGGCGGCGGCGATCTGGGGAAAGGCGAGCAGCAGCAGTCCGGCAAGCGCCAGGCCTGGGCGACGGTAAGAACGCATACGAACCTACGATACGGAAAAAGCCCCTCGATGCGTGCTGTAGCACGCTTGTTCGGATTCGCCTGTGTCCGCAGCGTCGCACCCGGGACTTGCTATCCGCGAGGCGAGAAAACCGGCGAGGATCCGCCAAGGCGCCTTTCCAGGCGGCATCAAGACGGCCTGACAACCGCCGGATTCCACGATGCTTCTCGCCCTGATCACGCTGCTGCACGTGCTGGTCTTCGTCTACTGGCTGGGCGGGGACCTGGGGGCCTTCTACACCTCGCGCTACGCCGCCGATCCGGCCCGTACGGTCAAGGAGCGCGGCCTGGCGCTGAAGGTGCTGGCCGACATCGACATGGCCCCGCGCACCTGCCTGATCCTGGCCCTGCCGACGGGCCTGACCCTGGCCAAGCTGAAGGGCTGGTGGGATGTGCCGCCCGAGGCCGTGGCGGCCGTGTGGGCGCTGTGCCTGTTCTGGCTGACCATGGCCTGGGCCATCCATATCCATCACAGCCCGCCCAAGGCCGGAGTTCGCCGCATCGACATCGCCATCCGCTGGGGCGTTCTGGTCGCCCTGGCCGGCTTCGGCGGCGCCAGCCTCGCAGGCCTGGCGACGGCGCCGCTGTTCCTGGCGCTCAAGATGCTGATCCTGGCGATCGCCATCGGCTGCGGCCTCTTCATCCGCAAGCTGCTGGCCCCGCTGGGCCCGCCGGTCGTGGCCATGATGACCACCGGCCCGACGCCCGAGGGCGATGCGACCATCGCCGCGGTGCTGGAGAAGACCCGGCCCGTGGTCGTCAGCCTCTGGATCCTGCTGATCCTCGCCGCGCTGCTCGGCCTCTGGACCCCCGCCTGAAGGAGCCCCGCCATGACCCTGCGTTTCGAACCCACCATGGTGCGTGAAGACAAGACCGCCCGGCAACTCTACGAGGCGGTGAAGGCCAATCCGGCCCGCGCCCGTTTCGGCTTCGGGTCCAAGGCGGCGGTGGTCAATATCGACTTCCAGCAGGCCTATACCCGGCCCGACCTGTTCCCCAAGAGCGCCTACGTCACCGATCCCGACCAGATCGCCCATGTGAACCGCATCTCGGCCCTGGCCCGGGCGCGGGGCATGCCGGTGATCTGGACGCGGGTGATGTACAAGCCCGACGGCGGCGACGCCGGCGTCTGGGGCACGCGCACCGACACCCCCGACAGCCTGCAGAACATCAAGCAGAACAGCGAGCGCCACGCCTTCGACCCGCGCGTCGAGATCGACGAAGCCGTCGATCTGGTCTTCGATAAGCGCATGCCCAGCGCCTTCTTCGAGAGCCCGCTGCAGAGCTATCTGGTCTGGCACAAGGTCGACACGGTGATCCTGACCGGCGGTTCGACCAGCGGCTGCGTGCGCGCCAGCGCCGTCGAAAGCCTCTCGCGCGGCTACCGCACGATCGTTCCCGAGCAATGCGTGGCCGACAAGCACGAGAGCTACCACTACGCCAACCTGACCGATTTGCAGCTGAAGTACGCGGATGTGGTGGACGTGGAGGAAGCGGCGGGGTGGTTGCGGGGGTGATCGCTTCGGGAAGGCGATTGCGAAAGTGAAGTCTGCCGCGCGGTTCGGCCTGAGCGCGAAATGCGTATTTCACAATCATTGCGATCTTTGGTGTCTTCCCTTAGGTTGCTTTTGATAGTGATTCTTAAAAAGGTGTTCGATGTCGCGTCTAGTATTCCATTGTCGAACCATATTGTTCGCAATGACCTTGAGTGTGCTGGCCGGTAACGCCTGGGCCGCAGCCGGCGTATCCCTGACAAACACCTTCGCCTGCCCGCTATTCATCTCGGCGACGTCGGTGAGCAACACCAACTCCATCCCGTTCCAGTTCCAGTTCCAGTGGACGATCGTGACCGCGGGCACGGCTACGCCCGCTTCGGATGAGGCGACCTGTTGCGCCTTTACCAAGCAAAGGACCATCGCGGCGCCCATTGACGCGCCCTCGTCGATCTTCACCTGGCACTTCCTCAATCCGGCCCAGGGCGACAAGCCGGGAAAGGGTCCCGCTTCCCTCTTCGACGAGATCGAGGCTGTCTGCCCCGACTTCGTCTCGTCTGGTGAGATCAGCACGTCCAACTGCGACACCAAGCTGACCAGCGGCAACTGCTTCATCGCTACGGCGCTTCGAAACGCCCCGACGGACGAGCAGGCCGTGTCAAGGGAGCGCCTTAACGACCGACAGAACGTCGCTCTCGCGCTGAAGCCGGAAACGCCTCTACGGGTGGACAGCGACCTGATCCCCGATCGCGCGGCGATCCTGCGGTCGCTGCAAGGCTGGGAGAAGAGCAGTCTTGCCGGACCTTATAGTCCGCTGACCACGATTTCTGATGCGCTCGCCGCGCACGGCTGCACCCGCGTGGAGTACGCTACGCTGCTTTTGGAGGACGGTAGCCGCACGGCCTCGATGCTTTACGACTGCAAGGCCGGCTACGTAGTCGCGCGCGAGGCGCTGTACAGCGGTGGAAAGGCGGTCAAGGCCGCCGACGGGGCTACGCCGTTCAAGCTCGACAGCGGCTTCGAAGTGGTTCCGCAGTATATCGAGAACGGCGCCGGTCAGCGCAAATCGACGCTGTCGTGGGTCGGCTCGCCCATCGTCCTGAGCGTCAGCCTCTATCACGCTGGTCAGAACGAAGCGGACTGGCTGAGCGCGCTCGTGTCGAGCGTGAAGGTTTCGGATGCCAAGTCGTAGACGAGGCGGGGAAGCCAGGTCGATCCGGGGTCGCTAGACCGATCGGCGCGGCAATGACCACGCCGGGCGCATAGCCTCCACTGCGTCCAAAGAAAAGGCCGCCGGCTCAGGGAGCCGGCGGCCTTAAGTATGTGGAGTTCCAGAGAGGAAATCCGCCTAGAGAAACTTAGTCGACGACCTGGTAGCGGCCCGAGGCGTCGGGGCAGACGCGGACGAAGCGCTTCTGGGTGCGGCCGTCGGG
This sequence comes from Caulobacter zeae, assembly GCF_002858925.1. Taxonomy (GTDB): domain Bacteria; phylum Pseudomonadota; class Alphaproteobacteria; order Caulobacterales; family Caulobacteraceae; genus Caulobacter; species Caulobacter zeae. Next base: position 53,152 of record NZ_PJRS01000031.1, on the reverse strand, counting down.
CAGGTAGATCGGGCTTTCGGCCAGGGTGCAGCCGTTGGCGTCGGCGCGGCCCTCGGTCACGCGGTAGGAGCGTTCCGACTCGTAGGTGTAGCCGTTACCGCCGCGACGATCGTAGTAGGCGTCGTCATAGCCGCCGTTGTCGTAGCCGCGATCGTAGTCGTTGTAGGCGCGGGGCGGGGGAGGCGGCGGGGGAACCGCGCCAGGGGCGCAGGCGGCCGAGCTGCGGCCGATATTGCCGCCGACGACCGCGCCGAGCAGGCCGCCCAGCACCGCGCCTTCGGTCTTGGCACCGCGACCTGCGACGCTGCCGCCGATGGCCGCGCCGATGCCAGCGCCGGCCAGGCCGCCGCCCGTGGTGCGGTTGGTCGTGCTGCGGCGGCAGGGGTCGTAGTAGTAGCCGTTACGGTCGTAGGCCCCGCCCTGATAGGCGCCCGAGCCGTAGGCCTGGGCGGAGGCGACGGTCGGAGCCGCGGCGCCGACGAGGGCCGCGCCGGCGACGAGGGCGCTGATGGCGGTCCGGATCATCATCGAAAAACTCTCCCTGAAAGCGGGCGTGACGATCGGGGGACCGTCCGTTGTCCGCACCATGCCAAGCCGTTTCTGAACGGCCGTTGACCGGACCGTTCATCTTCGTTCACGCACCAGTTCGTTCACGCATATGGGCGCCGAATGAGGTACGGACGCGCTCGAACAGGCTTCTTCGGCGTCGAACTTGGCGCGGACGAGGCGAAAATGGGGCCACGCCTGCGGCGAGGCTTGAACGGATCGGAACCGGTCAAGGTTCCCGAAGGCGACTTTGGAATGCGTGAACTGAAAATCGACGCCGTCGGCGGCCAGGGCGACGGCGTCGCCGCGGGCCCGGCCTTCGTGCCCCTGACCCTGCCGGGCGAGCGGATCACCGCCCGCATGGAGGGCCAGCGCGGCGAACTGGCCGAGATCCTCGAGGCCAGCCCCGAGCGCGTCGATCCGGCCTGCAAGCATTTCGGCCATTGCGGCGGCTGCGCCTTGCAGCACTGGGACATCGCGCCCTATCTCGACTGGAAGCGCGAGCAGGTGCGGTTCGAGCTCAAGCGCGAGCGGATCGAGACCGAGATCCTGCCGACCATCGCCTCGCCGCCGGCCTCGCGCCGCCGGGTGGCGCTGCACGCGCGCGGCGGCAAGGGCGGGGTGCGCCTGGGCTTCAAGGAGCGCCGCTCGTGGAACCTGGTGAAGATCGAGGAATGCCCGGTCACGCACCCGAAGATCGTCGCCGCCCTGCCGGGCCTGGCGCGCCTGGCCCAGCCGTTCCTGGAGCACCCGAAGTCGGCCCCGACCCTGCACGTCACCCTGACCGGCACGGGCCTGGACATCGACGTCACGGGCGTCGAGCGCAAGAGCGGCGGGCTGTCGGCCGACGCCCGCGTGCAGGCGGCGATGGTGGCCGGCGAGTTCGACTTCGCCCGCGTCACCCTGGCCGGCGAGGTGCTGTACATGGCCCGCCAGCCGCTGGTGAAGCTGGGTCCGGCCATCGTGCCGCTGCCGGCCGGTTCGTTCCTGCAGGCCGTGCCGGCCGCCGAGAAGGCCATGGCCGACTTCGCCGTGCAGCACGTGGCCGGCGCGGCGAGGGTCGCCGACCTGTTCAGCGGCGTGGGCACCTTCACCTTCCGCCTGGCCCAGGAGTCGGGGGTCTATGCCGCCGACTTCGCCGAGCCGGCGATCGCGGCGCTGAAGGCGGCCGTGGGGTCGGCCCCGGGCCTGAAGGCGATCGTCGCCGAGGCGCGCGACCTGACCCGCCGGCCGGTGCTCTCGAGCGAGCTCAACAAGATGGACGCGGTGGTCTTCGACCCGCCGCGCGCCGGGGCGCTGGAGCAGACGCGAGAGATCGCCATCTCCAAGGTCTCGCGCGTGGTCGGGGTGTCGTGCAATCCGGCGACCTTCGCTCGCGACGCCGGCATCCTGATCGACGCCGGCTTCAAGCTGGAGAAGGTGCTGCCGGTGGACCAGTTCCTCTGGTCGCCGCATATTGAGCTGGTTGGGGTCTTTTCGCGATGAGGCGAGGATGGGCCAAGCCAAGGGCCGGGAAGAAAAGCTAGGGGCGGATCGGCGCGGGGCGTTCGCCCTCGACGCCGCCGCCCAACGCGGCAAGGCCGCCGCCAAGGCGGCCTGGTGGACGGCGGCCGGCGGGCTGGCCAAGTTCATTACTCGCCCGACCGAGGGCAAGGCCGCGCCGCGCTTTGCCTCCGATGCGCCGCCGGTGTCGCAGGGGCGCCTGCGCCGGGCCTATCTGTCGGCCTTCGAGAAGGACGCCGCCGACGTCGCCGCCGGCCTCTATCCGCCGATGGAGGACGCGCCGTCCCATCCGGCCGCCTCGATCCTGAAAGCCTGGGACTTCCTGGCCGACGCCCGCGAGGTCGACCTGCGCCGCCGCCGGGGCGACGGGGTCGAGGTGCGCGACGATCCCAAGAGCCAGGGCTATCCGGCCTATTACCGGCAGAACTTCCACTATCAGTCGGGCGGCTGGTTCACCGCCGACAGCGCCCGCCGCTATGACGCCCAGGTCGAGGCGCTGTTCTCGGGCGCGGCTGGGGCGATGCGCCGGCGGGCGCTTGGCCTGCTGGCCAGGCGCTGGCGGGGACGCGACCAGCGCGACCTGCGGCTGATGGACGTGGCCTGCGGCTCGGGCGCTTTCCTGCGCGACCTGGCGCAAACTTTTCCGCGCGCGGCCCTGGCGGGGCTCGACCTGTCGCCGGCCTATCTGGCCGAGGCTCGGACGCGGTCGGGGCGGGGCACGGTGCAGGCCAACGCCGAGCGCCTGCCGCTGGCCGACGACAGCCTGGACGCGGCGACCTGCGTCTACCTGTTCCACGAACTGCCGCCGCGCGTACGGCCGATCGTCGCCGCCGAGCTCGCCAGGGTGCTGAAGCCTGGCGGCGTGCTGGCCTTCGCCGACTCCGTGCAGCCGAGCGACGAGCCGCAGCTGGCGCGGATGCTCGAGGCGTTTCCGGCCTACTTCCACGAGCCGTTCTACGGCAGCTACGCCGAGACGGACCTTGAAGCGCTGTTTCAAGCAGCGGGGCTGCGGGTGATCGGGCGCGACAAGGCGTTCCTGACCAAGGCGCTGCTGCTGGAGAAGTGATACCCCCCTGAAGGGGGAGCTGTCGCGAAGCGACTGAGGGGGGGAAGGGATCGCGGCGTTCGTGCGCCCTGAACTCGGCAGAAGCTTCCCCCTCCGGCCCTCCGGGCCGCCTCCCCCTTCTGGGGGAGGGGCCTACTGCGCCTGACTGACCACCGCGAAGCCGGCCCCTTGCGGATCGGTCGCCATGTAGATCCAGCTGCCGCCGGGCACCTGGTGGACGTCCATCATGGTGGTCGCGCCGGCGGCCACGGCGCGGTCGCGGGCGGCCGAGGCGCTGTCGACCTGGGCGTAGTAGTTCCAGAACGACACCGGCATGTCCGGCAGCCGGGTCATCATGCCGCCGACGTCCGGGCCGTCAGCCTCATAGGCGAAGAGCTGGTAGGTTCCCATCGGGCCCATGTCGATGGCCTGCGTCTTCAACCAGCCGAACACCTTGGAATAGAAGGAAAACGCCCCTTCCAGGTCACCGGCCATCAGCTCGCGCCAGCCGAACGTGCCGGGCGCGCCGTCGGCCGGCTGCGGCGGGATCTCATCGCGCGGGAACGGCTTGAACAGGGTGAAGACCGCGCCGTACGGGTCGGCGACGACCGAGAAGCGGCCGACGCCGGGGATGTCGTCGGCGGGCATGAACACCGAGCCGCCGGCCTCGACCACCTTGCCGACATAGGCGTCGACGTCGTCGACGAAGATGTAGCCGATCCAGCCGGGACGGGCGCCTTCGGGGCAGCCGCCCTCGGGCGTGAAGACGCCGCCGACCCCGGTCTCGCCGACATTGAGGATCATGTATTTGGTCGGGCCGGGCATGCCGGAGTCCGTCGGGGTCCAGCCCACGACCTTAGCGTAGAAGGCGGACGCGGCGTCCACGTCGGTGGTCATCAGTTCGTACCAGCCGAACCGTCCGTTGGTTTCCGACATCGCTCTCTCCCTTTTTCTCCGGCCCGGCTCGAGCCGTGTTCTTCGCGAGGACGAACGGCGGACGCCCGTCCCGACAGTCGGCGTGCGATTTTCTAGTCAGGCATGGTCTCGAAGGCCGCCAGACCCTGCGGCAGCACGACCCAATCGGGCTTGTCGCGCAGGAACAGGGCCATGGTCGGCTCGAACAGCGAGGCGTCGTCGAGCGAGCCGGCATAGATCGTGTGGCTGTCGTCGACCCCGACCTCGCCGCCGAAGACGAGGCCGCCGCAGGTCGGGCAGGCGTTGCGCAGGGCCTCACCGCCACGGAAGGCCGGCGAGCGGACCTTCAACGTCTCGCCGCTGATCGTCACCGCCGAGGCCGCAAAGCCCATGAATGGCACGAAGCCCGAACCCGAGGCCTTGCGGCAGTCGGCGCAGCAGCAATAGCCCTGGTACAGCGGCTGGCCCGTGGCGCTCCAGCGCACGGCGCCGCACAGGCACCCTCCGGCGTAACGGCGTTCTTTCGTCATGGGCGGCATTGATGGGCCTTCCTGTGACAGGTGCAAGCGGGGAGGGCTGATGCTGCTGTTCACCCTTCGCCGTCATCCCGGGCGGAGGCGCGGAGCGCCGCAGGCCCGGGACCCAGGGGGCTGGGCGCAGCGCCTGGCCTTGCCGCCCGGAGGCTGCCGGCGCATTGCGACGGCCCCTGGGTCCCGGCTCTACGCTTCGCTTCGGCCGGGATGACGAGGCAGAGTGGCTTGAGGTTCAGAACAAACTCAACTGGTCGCCCGTCTTGGGCGGGACGCGGAACTGGCTGGTGTCGAGGCGGGGCAGGGGCCTGTCGAGTTCGAAGCGCCTGAGGGCGGCGTGGAAGCGTTGGTTCAGCACCTCGGCCACCGGGCCTTCGCCGGTCATGCGCTTGCCGAACTCGCTGTCATAGGCCGCCCCGCCGCGCATCTGGCGCACCAGGGACATCACCCGCTTGGCGCGGTCGGGATGGTCGGAGGCCAGCCACTGCTCGAACAGGCCGTGGATCTCCATCGGCAGGCGGATGGCCACATAGCCGGCGGCCACCGCCCCGGCCGCCTTGGCGCGTTCCAGCACCGCCTCCATCTCGTGGTCGTTCAGCGACGGGATGGCCGGGGCGAACATGACGATGGTCGGCACCCCGGCCTCGGACAATTGGCGCACGGCGTCGAGCCGGCGTTCGGGCGTGGCGGCGCGGGGCTCCATGCTGCGGGCCAGCTTGCGATCGAGCGTGGTGATCGACACGGCCGCGCGGGCCAGGCCGGCGCGTCCCATCTCGCCCAGGATGTCGAGGTCGCGGGTGATCAGGGCCGACTTGGTGATGATCGAGAACGGGTGGCGAAAGCGGCTCAGCGTCTCCAGCACGCCGCGCGTGACGCGCAGGGAGCGTTCCTGCGGCTGGTAGGGATCGGTGTCGCCGCCGATGTGGACGCTGCCGACCTTGTAGGTCGGTTTGGACAGCTCGCGGTCGAGCAGCTTGCCGGCCTCGGGCTTGAAGAACAGCTTGCTCTCGAAGTCGAGGCCGGGCGAGAGGCCCAGATAGGCATGGGCCGGACGAGCGTAGCAGTAGATGCAGCCGTGCTCGCAGCCGCGATAGGGATTGATCGAGCGGTCGAAGCCGACGTCGGGGCTCTTGTTGCGGGCGATGACCGTCTTGGACTTCATGGCCAGGACGCTGGTGGTCAGCACCCGGGCGGCGTTGTCGTCTTCGGTCCAGCCGTCGTCGAACGGCTGGGAGGTCAGGCTCTCGTAGCGGCCGGTCTCGTTGCTACGCGCGCCGCGACCGCGCAGGGCCGCAGTTCCCTGCTTGTAGGCGGTGTCGGTGAAGGAGCGGCGCGTCTGCATGTGGGCATCCTATGCCGACATGCAGAACATAACAAGAACGATGCTTGACGAGGCGGGCGACGAGCCGTCAAAGGCGAGGCCATGATCTCCGTGATCCTTCCCGCCGTCGCGCCCGTGCATGCGCTCGCCCAGATCCTGGCCCAGCTGGTGCCGGCGGCCGTCGACGGCCTGGTCAAGGAGGTGGTGATCGCCGGCGCGGCCGAGCCGGGGCTGGACGGGCTGGTCGAGGACAGCGGCGCACGGTTCGTCGCCGTCTCGGGCGACCGGGGCTCACTGCTGGCGGCCGGCGCGGCCGTGGCGCGGGGCGACTGGATCCTGGCGCTGGATCCGTCGCGCGGCCTGCCTGAGGCCTGGCGCGGGCCGGTGGAAGCGCACCTGGCCGGCGGGGCGGGGGCTGCGGCTCTGCTGGTTCCGGCGGGCGGCTTGCTGGCGAGGCTGACGGCGGCGCCGCTTGGGCTGCTCGTGCGGCGGCTGGACTATGCGGCGACGGACGGGTTTGCGGGATATGCGCCGGAGAAGGCGCTGGCGGGGCGGCTGAAGGCGCGGCGGGTTTCGATCTGAAGACCCTCTCCCAAAGGGGGAGATGGCCGCGAAGCGGTCGGAGGGGGAAGTTTTCCGCGGTGATGGAGGGCGACTTCCCCCTCCGTCGCCTTTGGCGACACCTCCCCCCTTCAGGGGGAGGGTTGTAAGTCTCGTCCCCTGCGCGTTATCGAGGGTCCATGTCGCTCGCCCACGCCTCCGCCGCCGCATCCGTGAAGTGGGTCGGCTGGCTGCGGCGCCGAATCCGCTCCAGCGAGCTGTGGCTGATCGCGGTGGCGACGCTGATCGGCGTGGCGGCCGGAACCTTCGCGGTCGTGCAGGCCCAGGTGGCGCACGGCCTGCAGATGCTGCTGTTCGAGATCGACATCAACGAGCGGCTCAGCGCCCAGTCTCACGTCGCGCCCTGGCGGCTGCTGGCCATTCCGATCGGCGGGCTGCTGCTGGGCGGGATCACCTGGGCCTGGATGAAGTATCGCCCGCGCCCCGCCGTCGACCCCGTGGAGGCCAACGCCCTGCACGGCGGGCGTCTGTCGATGAAGGACAGCGCCTTCATCTGCGGCCAGACCATGCTGTCGAACGGGGTCGGGGCCTCGGTCGGGCTGGAGGCCGCCTACGCCCAGGCGGGCGCGGCCGCCGCCTCGTTCGCGGGGCAGCGGCTGAACCTGCGCCGGGCCGATATGCGCACCCTGGTGGGCGCCGGGGCCGGCGCGGCCATCGCCGCGGCCTTCGGCGCGCCGCTGACCGGCGCCTTCTACGCCTTCGAGATCGTCATCGGGGCCTACACCGTCGCCAACCTGGCGCCCGTGGTGGCCGCCGCCCTGGCCGCCGTGCTGGTGGCCAGCAAGATGGGCGCGATCCCCTACCTGCTGAAGACCGACACCCAGGCGGTGCAGTCCTGGACCGACTATGGCCTCTACGCGCTGGTGGGCCTGGCCTGCGCCATCGTCGGCATCGGCCTGATGCGGCTGGTGGCCAACGCCGAGCGGCTGGTGACCCGCTCGCCGATCCCGCGTTGGCTGCGGCCGGCGATCGGGGGCATGGGGCTGGCGGCGCTGGCGGTGATCACGCCCCAGACCCTGTCGGCGGGACACGGGGCGCTGCACCTGAACCTCATGGCCGAGGCGCCGCTCAAGCTGCTGCTGATGTTGTTGGCCATGAAGGCCCTGGCCTCGGTGATCTCGCTGAGCTTCGGCTTTCGGGGCGGCCTCTTCTTCGCCTCGCTGTTCCTGGGCGCGCTGCTGGGCCAGGTGTTCTCGGCGATCTCGCTGCTGATCCCGTGGGCGCCGAGCCTGGACCCGACGGTGGCGGCCCTGGTCGGCATGGCGGCGCTGGGCGTGGCCGTCGTGGGCGGACCCTTCACCATGTCGTTCCTGGTGCTGGAGGCGACCGGCGACTTCACCGTGGCGGCCGCAGCCCTGGTGGCCTCGATGATCGCCAGCGCCATGGTGCGCGAGACCTTCGGCTACTCGTTCTCGACCTGGCGGCTGCACCTGCGCGGCGAGACCATCCGCAGCGCCCACGACGTTTCGTGGATGCGGCCGCTGAGCGCGGGGCGGATGATGCGCAAGGACGTCCAGACCGTGCCGGCCGAGACGACGCTGGCGGAGTTTCGCCGCCGCTTCCCGTTGGGCTCGACCAAGCGGGTGATCATGGTCGACGAGGCGGGGCTCTACGCCGGGGTGATCCCGACGGCCAAGGCCTATGCCGACGGCGGCGACGGTGAAAGGTCGGTGGCGGGGCTGGCGATCAACGCCGAGACGGCGCTGAAGCCTGAGCAGTCGATCAAGGACGTCATGCGCGCCTTCGACCGCAGCGAGACCGACGAGCTGGCGGTGATCGACGACAAGAAGAACGTGCTGGGCGTGCTGTCGGAGGCCTACGCCACGCGGCGTTACGCCGAGGAGCTTGAGAAGGCGCGGCGGGAGCTAACCGGCGAGGCGGGGTGATCCGCCTCGAACCTCCCTCTGTGGGGGAGGCCGCCGGAGGCCGGTGGGGGGAAGCTTTCAGCTTCTCTTGCGACGGCAGATCCAGGAGCCACGCCCCCCACCGATCGCTTCGCGATCACCTCCCCCACAGGGGGAGGTTCCTTTTGATCGTCACATATCCAGCCGGAAGTCGATGACCTTGGCCCCGCTGGCCACGGCGTCGAGGGTCTTGGTCTCCGCGCCCAGCAGGCGGCGGTAGGTCCAGTAGGAGGCCATGACCTTCTCGACGTAGTTGCGGGTCTCGAGCGCGGGCAGGCTTTCGATCAGCAGCAGGCTGTCGCAGTCGGCGCCCAGCTGCTGCTGCACCTTCAGGAGCGTGCCCGGACCGCCGTTGTAGGCGGCCACGGCGCGCAGCAGGTCGGGGCTCTGCAGGCCGCGGTCCATCAGCCAGGTGAAGTAGTCCTGGCCGACCCGCAGGTTGAAGGCCGGGTCGAACAGCGGGGTGTTGTCGGCCAGGAGCTTGTCGTCGCCGGCGGCGCGGGCGGCCGCGACCGGCATCAGCTGCATCAGGCCCACGGCGCCGGCGCCCGACACGGCCATCGGGTCGAAGCGGCTTTCCTGGCGCACCAGGGCGTAGACCAGGGCCTTGTTGAGCGTGAAGCCGCCCTTGGGCGCGAGCTCGGGCAGGGGATAGTCCTCGCCGCCGATCTTCTTGACCGGGCGGCCGGCATTGAACGGCGCGCGGGCGTTGAGGGCGAGGGTGAGGGCGCTCCAGTCGGCGCGCGCCTTTTCGTCGGCGGCCAGGGACAGGCCGGCCCGCAGTTCGGCCCCGGCCTCGTTCCAGCGGCCCAGCTGGGCCAGGGAGGCGGCGCGGCGGGCGCGGATGTCGCCGGCCAGCAGCTTGTTCAGCGAGGCCGGATCGGGACCGGCGTAGGACACGCGGGTGATCAGGGCGGCGATCGGATCTTCGGGGTCGTTGGCGACGGCCAGGCCCGCCATCGCCAGCTGGCGGCCGGCGATCATGCCGTAGAAGGTCTGCGGAGCCTGGGCGGCCTGGGTCAGCAGGGCGCGGACGCCGTCGGTGTCGCCGGCCATGCTCGCCGAGCGAGCGGCCCAGAAGGCGCCGGCGGCGCGCAGCCAGTCGTCCTGGCCCTGGTCGTGGGCGACCTGCTCGAAATAGCTGCGGGCCTCGGCGTAGGATTCCAGGCGGAACGAGGCCAGGCCCGCGATCCAGCGCTCGCCCGAGGCCTTGGCCAGTTTCTGCGCGCCCTTCACGTCGCCGGAATAATAGGCCTCGCGGGCGGCGCGGCCCTTGTCGGCGGGGCCGGCTGAGCGGCCGCCCTGGGCGACGTCGATGAACAGTTCCGGGGCCTTGGGCGCGGACACGCGGGCGGGCTTGCGCTTCATGGCCAGGGCGTAGACGCGGTCGGCGCCGGCTTCGTCGCCGTAGAGCTTCAGCCAGCCGGTCAGGTCGTCGTAGCTGGCGGTGTAGGCCGTGGGGTGCATCAGCCGCACCAGCGACAGCTTGCCGATCAGGCTGCGGTTGCGGGTGTTGGCGAAGGCGGCCTCGGCGGCGTCGAAGTCACCGCGCTCGGCCGCGCCGAACGCCGCCTGATAATAGCGCATGTCGTTGTCCGACAGCGGTTCCAGCCCCGCGGCCCTTGCTGCGGGCGCAGCGAGGTTCAGGCAAAGCGCGAGGGCCGAGACAACGGCCAGAGGGCGAGCGAAAAGCTGCAAATCGTATCCGCGCAAGCCTTTGAAAAGGCGGCGCGCGTCCCCGTTCCGACTGGTCAGCGGTTTGTTTAATGGGGCCGTTCGGGTCGATCAAGCCTTTCGGCCAGCATAAGGAGGTCCTGCCAGGCCTTCTTCTTGGCCGCCGGCTGGCGCAGCAGGAACGCCGGATGCAGGCTGGGCAAGGCCGGAACCTCGATCGCGCCGTCCTCGGAGCGCCATTCGAACCAGCGGCCGCGCAGGGACAAAATGCCTTCCTCGCGCTTCAACATGCTCTTTGCGGAGGCGCCGCCGACCAGCAGGATCAACTTGGGCTTGATCAGCGCGATCGCTCGCTCGACGAACGGCGCGCAGACGGCCTGCTCCTGCGGCGTGGGCGTTCGGTTGCCCGGCGGACGCCAGAAGACGGTGTTGGTGATGAAGGCCCGCTCCTGCAGGCCCGCCGCCTTGAGCATGCGGTCCAGAAGCTGGCCGGCGCGGCCGACGAAAGGCTCGCCGCGGGCGTCTTCCTCGGCCCCGGGACCTTCGCCGATGACCATGACCGGCGCGTCGCCGGGGCCGCGCGAGAACACCGCCTGCCGCGCTCCTTGCGTCTTCAGCGGGCAGCCGTCGAAGGCGGCGATGGCGGCGGCCAGGCTTTCGAGGTCGTTGCAGGCGGCGGCCAGTTCCCTGGCATGGGCGGCGGCCGCGCCGATGTCGATCCCGCCGAACGCGCCAGGGCGGGGCGGGGGGGCTGCGACCACCACCGGCTGAGGCTGACTGCGGGCCCGCAGCAGGGCCGCGCCCTCGGCCAGGCGGTCGATCGGCTCGTCGGCGTAGCAGGCCTCGACCCCTGCATCGGCCCAGAAGGCCAGCAGGCTTTCGACGGCGCGCGGATCGACGGCGAGGCTCATGGGGTTTCTCTAGCGAGTATAGTGGGCTGCGTCACCGATATGTCCGCGCTGCGGTGCAACAAAAACTATCCGGTTTTCCTTGACCGCCGTGGCGTCACGTTCGGATAAAGTCCGACTCAAACAGGAAGAAGGCAGGCTCCGCGCAGAGCCTGGGGCGGGAGAAGCCATGAGCGAAGTCCTCGAACGCGAGTCGATGGAATACGACGTCGTCATCGTCGGGGGCGGCCCGGCGGGTCTGTCGGCGGCCATCCGTCTCAAGCAGATGGCCGAGAAGGCCGGAACCGAAGTCAGTGTGGCCCTGGTCGAAAAGGGCTCGGAGGTCGGCGCCCACATCCTGTCGGGCGCGGTCATCGATCCCAAGGCGCTGAACGAACTGATCCCCGATTGGAAGGAAAAGGGCGCGCCGCTCGAGACCCCGGTCACCAAGGACAAGTTCCTGCTGCTGGGCCCGCAGGGCGAGCTTGGCCTGCCGATGTTCGCCATGCCGCCGTTCATGCACAACCACGGCTGCTACATCGCCTCGCTGGGCAATGTCACCCGCTGGCTGGCCGCCCAGGCCGAGGAGCTGGGCGTCGAGATCTATCCGGGCTTCGCCGCCTCGGACATGGTCTGGCGCGAGGACGGCTCGCTGAAGGGCGTCGTCGTCGGCGTCGTCGGCATCGCCAAGGACGGCCACGAGAAGCCGGACTACCAGCCGGGCATGGAGCTGCACGGCAAGTACGTGTTCATCGCCGAGGGCGTGCGCGGCTCGCTGGCCAAGCAACTGATCGCCAAGTTCGACCTGAGCGCCGGCAAGTCGCCGCAGAAGTACGGCATCGGCATCAAGGAGCTGTGGCAGATCCCGGCCGACAAGCATCAGCCTGGCCTGGCGCAGCACACCACCGGCTGGCCGCTGGACAACCAGACGGGCGGTGGCAGCTTCATGTACCACTTCGGGGACAACTACGTGTCCATCGGCTACGTGGTGCACCTGAACTACAAGAACCCCTGGCTGTCGCCGTTCGACGAGTTCCAGCGCTTCAAGCAGCACCCCTCCGTGCGCCCCCACTTGGAAGGTGGGAAACGCATCGCCTACGGCGCGCGGGCCATCACCGAGGGCGGCTACCAGTCGATCCCGAAGCTGTCGTTCCCGGGCGGCGTGCTGATCGGCTGCTCGGCCGGCTTCGTCAACGTGCCGCGCATCAAGGGCAGCCACAACGCCATGAAGACCGGCATGCTGGCCGCCGAAGAGGCGTTCAAGGCCATCGCCGCCGGCCGCGAGGGCGACGCCCTGGTCGAGTACGAGGCCGCCTTCGAGAAGTCGTGGGTCGCCAAGGAGCTGAAGGTCGTCCGCAACGCCAAGCCGCTGCTGGGCAAGCTGGGCACCGCCCTGGGCGGCGCGTTCGGCATGTTCGACATGTGGTGCACGCACCTCTTCGGCGGCTTCTCGTTCTTCGGCACGCTGAAGCACGACAAGACCGACGCCGCCTCGACGGGCCTGGCCAAGGACTACGAGCCGATCGTCTATCCCAAGCCCGACGGCGTGATCAGCTTCGACAAGCTGTCGAGCGTGTTCCTGTCGGCGACCAACCACGAGGAAGACCAGCCGGCGCACCTTAAGCTGAAGGACCCGTCGATCCCGATCGACGTCAACCTGCCCAAGTACGGCGAGCCGGCGCGCCTCTACTGCCCGGCCGGCGTCTACGAGGTGCTGTACGACGAGCAGGGCGCCAATCCGAAGTTCCAGATCAACGCCCAGAACTGCGTCCACTGCAAAACCTGCGACATCAAGGACCCGTCGCAGAACATCGTCTGGACCACGCCGGAAGGCGGCGGCGGCCCGAACTATCCGAACATGTGATTTGAAACCTCCCCCTCCTGGGGGAGGCGGCCGAAGGCCGGTGGGAGGACGTTTTCAGCTTGCTGCCGGTCTGCCGGTTTCGCAATCACTCGCCCCCACCGATCGCTTCGCGATCACCTCCCCCACAGGGGGAGGTTCCTTCCACGCTTGCCCGAAACCCTGAAACCTAAGAGGGTGGCGGGATGATGCGTCTTCGAGTCCTCCTGTCCCTGGCTTCCACCGCCGTGCTGGCCGCCTGCGCCACCACCGAGCCCGCGATGCGCGGGTCGCAGGAGGGCTGGAACACCGCGCCGTGGAACGGCCGCTCGGCCTATGGCCAGTTCCTGGCCGGCCAGGCCGCGCTGGAGGACGGCCGCAGCGACCAGGCCGCCGCCTATTTCCAGGCCGCCCGCAATCTGGGCGAAGACCCGGGCCTCTTGGGCGAGCGCGCCTTCACCGCCTCGCTGCTGGCCGGCGAGGTCACGCGCGCCGCCGAGCTGGCGCCGCGGGCCGAGGGCGGGACCGAGGGCGTGCGCCGCCTGGGCATGCTGACCGTGGCTGTCGACGCCCTGGCGCGCGGCAAGGGCAAGGACGCCCAGGCGCTGCTGGCCGACCCGGCCCTGGGCTTCCCGCACCGTCCGGCCGTGGCCCTGCTGACGCCGTGGGCCGCCCAGGCCGCCGGCGACGCGGCCGCCGCCCAGGTGCTGCCGGAGCTGCGCAACGATCGCCTGGTGCAGTATTTCGGCCAGCTCGGCCGCGCCGAGATCTTCGAGCGGGCCGGCAAGAACGCCGAGGCCGAAGCCGACTACAAGGCGTTGATGGAGGTCGCGACCGTCCGGCCTATGTTCGCCCTCGACTACGGGGCGTTCCTGGAGCGCCGCAAGCGTCGCGACGAGGCCGTCGCCCTCTACGATTCCATCCTGGCCGAGGCCCCCAACGACACGGCCCTGCTGGACGCCCGGGCCCGGGCAGTGGCCCGCAAGGCGCCGCCGGCCCTGGTCACCGGCCGCCAGGGCGCGGCCAACACGCTGGTCGCCTGCGCGGCGGTGTTCACCAGCGAGCGCCAGAGCCAGTTCGCCCTGGCCTATCTGCGCCTGGCCCTGCACCTGGACCCCAAGCGCGAGGACGCGCTGCTGATGGTCGGCGACCTGCTGGACCAGGGCGGCGACATCGACGGCGCCCGGGCAGCCTACGCCAAGATCCCCACCGGTTCGGCCCGCTATGCCGCCGCCCAGGGCAAGATCGCCTGGACGCTGCAGAACGCCGGCGACAAGGACGAGGCCCTGGCCGTGGCCGAGGCGGCCGCCAAGGCCCCCGAGGCGGGACGCTCGGCGCAGCTCGTCTATGCCGACCTGCTGCGGGCCAACGACCGCTGGGCCGACGCCGTGGCCGTCATCGACCCGCTGGTCGAGGCCGAGAAGGACAAGCCCGACTGGCGCCTGCTCTACATGCGCGGCGTGTCGCTGGAGCGCGCCGGCCGCTGGCCCGACGCCGAGCGCGACCTGGAAAAGGCCCTGGAGCTCAATCCGAACGAGCCGGAACTGCTGAACTATCTCGGCTACTCGTGGATCGACCGCAACGAGCGCCTGCCCGAAGCGCTGTCGATGGTGCAGAAGGCCGTGAAGGCCAATCCGCAGTCGGGGGCCATGCTCGACTCGCTGGGCTGGGCCTATCACCGCCTGGGCGACGACAAAGCCGCCGTCGAGCTCTTGGAGCAGGCGATCGAGATCGAGCCGGGCGACCCGGACATCAACGACCACCTGGGCGACGTCTACTGGCGCCTGGGCCGCAAGACCGAAGCCCAGTTCCAGTGGCGTCGGGTGCTGAGCCTGGAGCCGACCGACGAGCAGAAGGCCGCCGCCGAGGCCAAGCTGAAGGACGGCCTGGGCAGCAAGGGTCCCGCCAAGGCCCCGACCGTGGCCAACGGCGCCAACGCGCTGTAGGTCTAGCGCCAGCCCGCCCAAGCTTTCGGATCCCTCGATGCGCCGTTCCGCCTTCGCCCCGGCCAAGGTCAACCTGTTCCTGCACGTCGGCGGCCCCGACGCCGAGGGCTATCATCCTCTGTCGAGCCTGATGGTCTTCGCCGATGTCGGCGACACCGTCTCGATCCAGCCGGCCGACGCGCCGGTGTTCGAGACCACGGGCCGTTTCGGGCGCGACATTCCCGTCGACGACAGCAATCTGGTCGTCCGGGCCGCCTGGTGGCTGCACGCGGCCGTCGGCGGTCCCGCGCCGCCGTTGCGGCTGATCCTCGACAAGGCGCTGCCGATCGCGGCCGGCCTGGGCGGCGGCTCCAGCGACGCCGGCGCAGCCCTGAGGCTGCTGCGCGAGGCGCTGGGCTACGACCTGTCCGACGCCGAACTGGAGGCCGTGGCCGGCGCGCTGGGCGCCGATGGCGTGCCGTGCCTGTGGGGCGCCCCGGTGCTGGCTCGGGGCAGGGGGGAGCGGCTGTCGCCCGCGCCCGCGCTGCCGGAGCTGCATGCGGTGCTGGTCAATCCGCTGGTCCCGTCGCCGACCGGCGCGGTCTATCGCGCCTACGACGCGGCCGTCGATCCGCGCGGCGAGGCCCCGCCGCCCACGCCCGACGCCTTCGAGAGCGCCGAGGAGGTCTGCGCCTGGCTGGCGGCCATGACTCGCAACGACCTCGAGGCGCCCGCCGTGGCCCTGGAGCCGCGCATCGGCGAGGTGCTGGAACTGCTGGCCGGCGAGCCCGAGGCGCTGCTGGCGCGGATGTCGGGCTCGGGCGCGACCTGCTTTGCGCTCTGTGAGAGCGACATCGAGGCCGAGGGCCTGGCCGAGCGGGTCGAGACCATGCGGCCCGACTGGTGGGTGAAGCGGTGCCGGTTGGGCGGCCCGTTCTGAGTCCTTGCGTGCTCCTCGTCCTTCGACAAGCTCAGGATGAGGAGCAAGGACCGTTCAGTAGAAAACCTCACCCTGAGCTTGTCGAAGGGCGGGGTTTTCGGGCCAAGATCCTTCAAGCCTAGGGAGTTTCGCATGCACCGCCGCCTGTTCCTCGCCGCCGCAGCCGCGGCCGCCGCCACTTCGGCGCATGCCCAGGAAGCCGCTCCCGCGCCTCAGCCGGCCGCGCCGCCCCAGCCGGCTCCCAAGCCGCCGACGCGGGTCGCCGTCGAGACGCCGCTGGGCCGGATCGTCATCGAGCTGCACACCAAGGAAGCGCCGATCACCACGGCCAACTTCCTGCGCTATGTCGACCAGAAGCGCTATGACGGCGCGACCTTCTTCCGGGCCTCGCGGGCGCCGGGCGCGCCGGAGTACGGCCTGATCCAGGGCGGGGTGCAGGGCGACCCCAAGCGCGTGCTGCCGCCGATCGCCCATGAGCCGACCACCAAGACCGGCCTCAAGCACGTGTCGGGAACCGTCTCGATCGCCCGCAATGCGCCGGGCACGGCGACCTCTGACTTCTTCATCCTGATCGGCGACGCGCCGGGTCTGGACGCCAATCCAGCCGCGTCCGGCGACAATCAGGGCTTCGCGGCCTTCGGCACGGTGGTGGAGGGCATGGACGTCGCCCAGAAGATCCTGGCGCTGCCGACGCCGGGCAAGGCGATCAATCCGGTGATGACCGGCCAGATCATCGATCCGCCGCTGAAGATCATCTCGGCCAGGCGGGTTCCGTAGCGGAGAGTGAAAACCTCGTCCTTCGACAAGCTCAGGAAGAGGTTTTCAGATCAGGCGCGGCGTTGAATTGATCCTCATCCTGAGCTTGTCGAAGGGCGAGGATCACACGCCGATCTCAACGACCGGGCAAAGAAAAAGGGCGCGGAGGCCGAAGCTTCCGCGCCCTTCTTTTGGACCGCCTTCAGCGGAGCCCGAGGGCTCAGCTGTGGTAGGCGCGTTCCCCGTGTTCGGAGATGTCCAGGCCTTCTTCTTCGGCGTCCGGCGAGGCGCGCAGGCCGATCACCAGCTTGATCACGTAGAAGACGATGGCCGAGGCGATGGCCGACCAGACGATGGTCAGGCCGACGCCCTTCAGTTGGGCGACCACCTGGGTGACCAGGTCGTAGGTGGCGGTGTCGCAGGTCGAGATGTCGCCATCCTTGGCGCAGGACATGTAGTCGACGACGCCGGCGCCGCCCCAGGCGGGGTTGACGACCAGGCCGGTGCCGATGGCGCCGACGATGCCGCCGACGCCGTGGATGCCGAAGGCGTCCAGGCTGTCGTCGTACTTCAGGGCGTTCTTAACGGCCGAGCAGAAGATGATGCAGATCGGCGAGACCACCAGGCCCAGCAGGATCGCGCCCATCGGGCCCGAGAAGCCGGCGGCCGGGGTGATGGCCACGAGACCGGCCACGATGCCCGAAGCCAGGCCCAGGGCCGACGGCTTCTTGCGCGTGATCCACTCGACGATGATCCACGACAGACCAGCGGCGGCGGTGGCGGCGAAGGTGTTGACCATGGCCAGCGAGGCGTAGGCGTTCGATTCCAGGTTCGAACCGGCGTTGAAGCCGAACCAGCCCACCCACAGCAGGCCAGCGCCCACCAGGGTCAGGGTCAGCGAGTGCGGGGGCATCGGCTCCTTGCCGTAGCCCTGGCGCTTGCCGAGGATCAGGGCGCCGACGAGGGCGGCGATACCGGCGTTGATGTGCACCACGGTGCCGCCGGCGAAGTCGAGAGCGCCGAAGCTCCAGATCTTACCGGCCTTGACCACGCCTTCCGGATCGAGGGCGATGGCGTTCGGGCCCGGCCACCACCAGACCATGTGCGCCATCGGATAGTACGACAGCAGCGGCCACAGCACGGCGAAGGCGACGATGGCCGAGAACTTCATGCGCTCGACCAGCGAGCCGACCACCAGGGCCGCGGTGATGGCGGCGAAGGTCGACTGGAAGGCGATGAAGGTCAGTTCCGGGATCACGACGCCGGTCGAGAAGGTGGCCACGGTGGTGGAGGGCGTCACGTCCTTGAGGAACAGACGGCCCAGGCCCCCGACGTAGCTGTCCCAGGCGCCGCCGTCGGTGAAGGCGAAGCTGTAGCCCCACAGGAACCAGGCGACGAAGCCGATCAGGGCGACGGTCGAGACCTGCATCATGACCGACAGCATGTTCTTCGAGCGGACCAGGCCGCCGTAGAACAGGGCCAGGCCCGGCAGGATCATCAGCAGGACCAGCAGCGCCGAAGTCAGCATCCAGGCGTTGTCGCCCTTGTCCTGCTTGTCGACGATGGTGGGAGCGGCGGCCGGGGCCGGAGCAGCGGCCGGAGCAGCGGCGGCAGGCGCCGGCGCAGCCTCGGCGGGCGCGGCGGCGGCGGCCGGAGCGGCCTCCTGGGCGAAGGCGGTGGCCCCGAGCGGCGCCCCCGCGAGCGTCGCGGCGAGCATCAGCCCGGCCAGCGGCTTAAAGGTCAGTTTCATCGTTGGTATCCCCTTTCCCCGACGATCGTTACAGAGCGGCCGGGCCGGTTTCGCCGGTCCGGATGCGTACGGCTTCTTCGACATTGAGGACGAAGATCTTGCCGTCGCCGATCTTGCCCGTGGCCGCGGCGGCCTTGACCGCTTCGACCGCCTTGGCCGCGGACGCATCGTCCACCACGGCTTCCAGCTTCACTTTCGGCACGAAGTTCACTTGGTACTCCGCGCCGCGATAGATCTCGGTCTGGCCCTTCTGGCGGCCGTAACCCTTCACTTCCGACACCGTCAGGCCTTCGACGCCGGCGGCGACCAGCGCCTCGCGGACCTCGTCCAGCTTGAAGGGTTTGACGACCGCTATGATCAGTTTCATCCGGCTTGCTCCGGTCCGCTTTGAAGCGGACCCCCCTTGTTGATGGCTAGAGCGGATTTGCTCACTCGATCACCGCGACGCCGCCGGTAGCGGCCGCGTCGTTTCCCCGGCGCTCGCACGCTATCGGCCACGGTTCCTTGAGCGGGCCCGCGCGGTAGGCAATTGGAAAGGAAAGAGGCAAGGCGCCCGAAAAAGTATCATCGGTCGCTCAGTTTGCGCGCTTCTACAGCAAATGCGTCGTCCAGCGCCGCCGTGGCGCGGGGCGTCGCGCAACGTCTACAATGACCGCTCTTCCGCCGTTCCGAAGGATTCTCCGATGACGCCCCTGTGGGCCAAGATCGCCCCGTGGGGGCTGCTGATCTGCTCGAACGTGTTCATGACCTACGCCTGGTACGGCCACCTGAAGGGCAAGCCGCTGGCTCTGCCCGTGGCCATCCTCAGCAGTTGGCTGATCGCGCTTCCCGAGTACATGCTGGCGGTGCCCGCCAACCGCATCGGCCATGGCGTCTATTCCACGGCTCAGCTTAAGACGGGCCAAGAAGCGATAACCCTGATCGTCTTCACGTTGTTCTCGTATTTCTATCTGGGCGAGGCCATTCGCTGGACCACGATGCTGGGCTTCGTGCTGATTTTCGCCGGAGCTGCGCTGGTGTTCTTTTTCAAGTAAGGGCGAAGTCTGGATCACGAACCCGTGATCGGCTGCAACGGAGTCGCAATCTGGAGCGTAAAGCCGGCCTGAGTTTCAAGCGAAAGGACCAGGCCATGTATGTGACGCGCTTCCTCTCCGCCGCGGCGGCCATGGCGCTGCTGTCGGGCGTCGCCATCGCCCAGACCCCCGATCCCGCGGCGCCGGCCCAGCCGCCGGCCGCCGCGCCGCCGGCCGCGACCTCGGCTCCGGCGACCCCGGCCGCCAAGGTGACCCCGAACGGCGACCTTATCGCCACCGCACAGGCGTCGGGCCAGTTCACGACCTTCCTCAAGGCCCTGGACGCCACCAACCTGACCAGCGTGCTGAAGAGCAATCCGAACCTGACGGTGTTCGCGCCCACCGACGCGGCCTTCGCGGCCCTGCCGGCCGGTGAGCTGGATCGCCTGATGCAGCCGGCCAACGCCGCCCAACTGCAAAAGGTGCTGACCTACCACGTGATCAACACCAAGGTGGACTCGACCAAGATCACCGGCGCCAAGGGCGAGGTGAAGACGGTCGAGGGCTCGTCGGTGACCCTGGACGGCAGCGGCGCCAGCCCCATGGTCGACGGCGCCAATATCGTGCAGGCCGACGTGATGGCCACCAACGGCGTGCTGCACGTGGTCGACAAGGTGCTGATCCCCAAGGACGTGCCGATCCAGGCCGCCGCTGCCGCGACGGATGACGCCGCCACCAGCATGGCCTCGGCCACGACCAACAGCGACGCCATGGCGGCGACCGACGCCGGCGCCGACGTCGCCGCCCAGGCCGCGCCCGCCGCGGCTCCGGCCCCGGACCAGGCGACCACGCCCTCGGCCACCGACGCTCCGGCCGACCAGGCGATGAACCCGACGACCTCGCCGGCGCCGGCTGACCCGACCGCCGCCACGACGGCCCCGGCCGCCGACACCGGCACGGCCGCGCCGACCTCGGCGACGCTGGCGGCCTCGTCGATGGCCCCCGAGCAGCAGGCGACCCTGAAGGCGGGCGACGCCAACGTCGTCTCCAACCCGCCGGTCGCCGACACGCCCGAGAACCGCAAGGCCTACGGCGCGCCGATGTCGAGCGCGGGCAAGCGTTCGAGCGCCAAGGGGAACTAACAACCAGGACGAAGTGACAAACGACGTCCACTTCGCTTGAAGCGACAGTCGGCGGGCCCTATGGTCCGCCGACTTTTTTCAGGCCCCTGTTCGGACGTCATGCCCGCCGCCCCCAAATCGTTTCAAAGCCTCATCCTGACGCTCCACAACTACTGGAGCGAAAAGGGCTGCGTGATCCTGCAGCCGCACGACGTGGAAGTGGGGGCGGGGACGTTGCACCCGGCCACCGTGCTGCGCGCGCTCGGCCCCAAGCCGTGGAACGCGGCCTATGTGCAGCCCTCGCGCCGTCCGGGCGACGGCCGCTATGGCGAGAACCCCAACCGTCTTCAGCACTATTACCAGTACCAGGTGATCCTGAAGCCGAACCCGGCCAACATGCAGGACCTGTACCTGGGCTCGCTGGAGGCCATCGGCCTCGATCTGCGCACCCACGACATCCGCTTCGTCGAGGACGACTGGGAAAACCCCACCGTCGGCGCCTGGGGCCTGGGCTGGGAAGTCTGGTGCGACGGCATGGAAGTCAGCCAGTACACCTACTTCCAGCAGGTCGGCGGCCTGGACGTGAACCCGGTGGCGGGCGAGCTGACCTACGGCCTGGAACGCCTGGCGATGTACGTGTTCGGCGTCGACAACGTCTACGACCTGCCGTTCAACGATCCCGACTCGCCGCTGGGCGCGCTGACCTATGGCGACGTCTTCCTGGCCAACGAGCGCCAGCAGTCGGAAGCCAACTTCCACGGTTATGACGTGGCGGTGCTGAAGCAGCAGTTCGAGCAGATGGAGCAGCAGGTGCCGCTGATGCTGGCCCGCTCCTACAAGAACGAGACGCTCGTCCTGCCCGCCTACGACATGGTCCTCAAGGCCAGCCACCTCTTCAACCTGATGAACGCCCGCGGCGCGATCGCCGTCGCCGAGCGCGCCTCCTACATCGGCCGCATCCGCGACCTTTGTAGGATGTGCGCCCAGAAGTGGGTCGAGCTGCAGGAAGCCGCGTAACTCCGATGCCCCAACTGCTTCTCGAACTGTTCTCCGAAGAGATCCCCGCCCGCATGCAGGGCCAGGCCGCCAAGGACCTGGAGCGCATGGCGCGCGAACACCTGGCCGCCGCCGGCTTCCTGCCCGAGGCCCTGAAGACCTTCGCCGGTCCGCGCCGCCTGACCCTGGTGGCCGAAGGCCTGCCGCTGGCCCAGGCCGACCGCAAGGAAGAGCTCAAGGGGCCCCGCGTCGGCGCCCCGCAGCAGGCCATGGACGGTTTCCTGCGCAAAGCCGGCCTGACGCAGGACCAACTGGTCGAGCAGAACGGCGTCTGGATGGCCTTCGTCGAGAAGAAGGGCCGCCCGACCGCCGAAATCGTCGCCGAGATGGTGGAAGCCATCGTCCGCGGCTTCGCCTGGCCCAAGTCGATGACCTGGGGCACAGGCAAGCTGCGCTGGGTGCGTCCGCTCAAGCGTATCCTCTGCGTGCTGGACCGCGAAGTCGTGCCGTTCGAGATCGACGGGATCGTCAGCGGCGACGTCACCGAGGGTCACCGCTTCATGGGTGACGCAAAGCCCTTCACGGCCAAGGACTTCGACGAGTACGTGGCGGGCCTGGAGGCTCACTTCGTCGTGCTCGACGTCGAGGAGCGCAAGGAGCGCATCCTCGAGGGCTGCAAGACCCTGTGCTTCGCCCGTCACCTGGAACTGGTCGAGGACATCGGCCTGCTCGAGGAAGTTGCGGGCCTGGCCGAATGGCCGACGCCGGTGCTGGGCGACATGGACCCGTCGTTCCTCGACCTGCCGCCCGAGGTGATCCGCACCTCGATGCGCACCCACCAGAAGTACTTCGCCGTGCGCAAGCCGGGGCAGGCGGGCCTGGCGCCGCACTTCATCACCGTGGCCAATATCGAGGCCAAGGACGGCGGCAAGGTGATCGCCGCGGGCAACGCCAAGGTGCTGTCGTCGCGCCTGGCCGACGCCCGCTTCTTCTGGGACGAGGACGTCAAGACCGGCTTCGAGCCGTGGCTGGCCAAGCTGGAGGGCGTGACCTTCCACGCCAAGCTGGGCACCATGGCTCAGCGCGTCGAGCGCATCGTCGCCCTGGCCGGCGAGATCGCGCCCCTGGTCGGCGCCGATGTCGCCAAGGCCAAGGAAGCCGCGCGCCTGGCCAAGGCCGACCTGACCTCGCAGATGGTCGGCGAGTTCCCCGAGCTGCAAGGCGTCATGGGCGGCTACTACGCCCGCCACTTCGGCCTCGACGCCGAGGTCGCGGCGGCCGTGCAGGACCACTACAAGCCGCAGGGGCCGTCCGACGCCGTGCCGACCGCGCCGGTCAGCGTGGCCGTGGCCCTGGCGGATAAGCTGGACACCCTGGTCGGCTTCTTCGCCATCGACGAGAAGCCAACGGGGTCGAAGGATCCCTATGCGCTACGTCGCGCGGCGCTGGGCGTGATCAGGATCATCCTCGACAACGGCCTGCGCCTGCCGCTGGCCAAGTTCGGCAAGGACGATCTGCTGGCCTTCTTCGCCGACCGCCTGAAGGTGACCCTGAAGGACCAGGGCAAGCGCCACGACCTGGTGGACGCCGTGTTCGCCCTGGGCGACGACGACCTCGCGCGCATCGTCGCGCGGGTCGAGGCCCTGGACGGCTTCCTGAAGACCGACGACGGCAAGAACCTGCTGGCCGGCTACAAGCGCGCCTCCAACATCCTCAAGGCCGAGGAGAAGAAGGGCCCGCTGCCGGAAGGCCAGGCCGAAGAGCCGGCCGCCGACAGCGCCGCCGAGGTTGGGCTGTACCAGGCCCTGCGCCTGCTGGACCGCCCGCTGAAGGACGCTCTGGCCAAGGAAGACTTCACCGGCGCCATGGCCCAGCTGGCCGAGCTGCGCGGTCCAGTGGACGCCTATCTCGACGGCGTCTTCGTCAACGATCCCGAGCACCGCGACAACCGCCTCAAGACCCTGGCCGCCGTCCGCGCGGCGATGGGGCAGGTGGCGGATTTCGGGTTGGTTGCGGGGTAGGGCGCTTCGCGCGCCCCCTCAGTCGCTCCGCGATAGCTCCCCCAGACGGGGAGCATCTTAGCGCTTAAGATCTTCCCCCTCTTGGGGGGAGGTGGCCCAGAGGGCCGGAGGGGGGGGACGTTTTCAGCCGCCGCGGCATTTGCCGGGGTCGCAGGAACTTCCCCCTCAGTCGGCTTTGCCGACAGCTCTCCCTGAAGGGGGAAGGTTCTCCCTCTACTCGCAAACGTCCGCCCACTTGGCGCTGACGGCGTCCGTGCCGTCGGCCTCCTCGACCACCAGCGCGCCGTCGGACCAGACGAAGCGCTCGGGGCCGTCGAAGCTGTCCTGCGGCTGCTGCACGTCGACGTCGCCGCAGACCGAGACGACCTCGCCGTCCTGGTGGGTGAAGATCTTGCCGAAATTGACCGAGGTCGCCTCGGGGAAGCGGTTCTGCACGGCGATCTTGGCGCCGGCGATCGCCAGCTGGTCGTCGGCGCTGTCCTAGGTTTCTTCGGACGCGGTGTCGCGCACCACGTAGGCGACCAGACCGCCGCCGACGGCGAGCAGGAGGACGGCGGCGATCGCGCCGATGACGACGGACTTGTCCAGTTTCATGGCCCGCAGTCGGCCGCAGGTTGCGGCGAGCGTCAACCGTTGCTCCATTTCTTCCGTCATTCCCGCCACAAGGGCGGGAATGACGGGAAGTAGGGTGGGGCTATTCCCGCAGCAGCGGCAGCGACAGTCCGCCGGCCTGCCGCGCTCCGAGGATCTCCCGCCGGAAGCGGAACAGCTCGGCCGGGCGGCCGCCGGTCTCGCTGTCGAGGCGGCCCAGGCCCTCGACCAGGTCCTCGCGCTCGACCACGCGGCGGAAGTTCTGCTTGTGCAGCGGCACGCCGGCGATGGCCTCGACGGTGCGCTGCAAGGCCGACAGGGTGAACTCGGCGGTCATCAGTTCGAAGGCGACGGGGCGGTACTTGATCTTGCCGCGTAGGCGGGAGAGACCCGTGGCCAGGATCCGCCGGTGGTCGGAGATCATCGGCTCGCCCAAGGCGGCCGACAGGGCGACCGGCTCGGCCGGGTCGTGGCCGTCGGCGCGGGCGCGGTCGCGGGCGGCTTCGGGGGCCAGGCCGGCCTCGTAGAGCAGCTCGTAGCGCTCAAGCACCCGTTCCTCGTTCCAGGGGGCGCCGTCCAGCGCGAAGGCCAGGCGGGCGCGCGACAGGCGGTCGGCGTCGTCGCCGGCCCAGCGGCGCAGGGCCGGGGCGATGGCCTCGTCCAGCAGGGCCGGGCGGCCGGCGCGCCAGTCTTCCCAGGGGAAAAACCGGGTCCACGGCGCCCAGGCGGTGTCGGGGGCTTGCGTGTCGGTGGCCTTGGGCGTCAGGCCCAGATAGCCGATCGAGACGACACGCGCCGCGCCGGCGCCGACCTCGGCCCGGGGGGCGTCGCGACCCTTGTCGCCGAAGGTGTAGAGCTGCTCGACATAGCCCAGCTGGAACCGCGTCTGTTCGGTGACGAAGGCGCGCAGGGCCAGTTCGAAGGTGCGGTGGCCCTCGGGGTCGAAGGGGCCGAAGGGCAGGCCGGGCAGGGGCGAGGCGATGTCGGTGATCGCGTCGTGCGGCCGTACGGTCAGCACCACGACCTCGCCGTCGCGCACGGCCACAACCACGGCCGACAGGCCGATGACGATGCCGGAAGAGGCTGCTGGCGGAGCCGTCATTCGGTCTCGAAGGCTTCGCCCGGCGCCGACTCGTAGCCGGCCGCCTTGGACAGCACGTGGAAGCGCTGGACGTAGCGTCCTTGCGCTTCGAACGGGGGCAGGGGCGTGATCTTCAGGTCGTAGCCGGCCGGCGGCGCGCCGAAGATCGACAGGGATTCGCCGTGCTCGAAGCCGGCCAGCTGGGTGGCCTCGAAGAAGGCGCAGGCGCGGTCGGCCTGCTTGATCAGCTTCTTGATTGGCGCAGGAGTCTTCACCGGCAGGCCGAAGCGGATGTGGATCGCGTCTTCCAGCCGGGCCTCGAAGTCCTTGTAAGACACGCCCAGCGCCGCCTTGAACGGGCTGATCATGTCGCCGATCACGTATTCGGAGGCGTCGTGCAGCAGCGCGGCCAGGCGCCAGCGCGGCTCCAGGTCGGGCTTGATGTGGGCGGCGATCTCCTCGACGACGAGGCTGTGCTGGGCCACCGAGAAGCCGTGCTCGCCGATCGTCTGGCCGTTCCAGCGAGCCACGCGCGCCAGGCCGTGGGCGATGTCCTCGATCTCGATGTCCATGGGCGAGGGATCCAGCAGGTCCAGCCGGCGTCCCGACAGCATCCGCTGCCACGCCCTCGGAGGGCTCTTATGCAGCCCTTTGGCCACGAGATCGTTCCTTATGGTGAAGGTGGTTTGAGTGCCGCATCGCTTGATGAAGATCAATGATGGCCCGGCCCGACGCCTGTGGAAATGCGTTTGTTGGAAATGCGTACCGAGGAGCGTGACAGTCGAAAGTGGTTACCGGTTTCGACGACCGTCACGCGTCAGGGAAATGGAGGATGGATCATGAGCTGGGCAAGGATCATGGCGCCGCTGGCGGGAGCCAAGCCTGACGAGGGCGTGCTGCGGGCCGCCGCCGTGCTGGCGGGCGCCTTCGACGCCGAACTGGCCGCCGTCCACGCCCCGGCAGACGTGGCCGACCTGATGCCGTGGATGGGCGAAGGCTTCATGGGCGGCGTGCAGGTCACGGCCCTGGAGAGCCTGAAGGAGGCCGCCGTCGAGGGCGCGCACGCCGTCGAGACCATGGTCGCGGCGGTCGGTTATCCGAAGTCGCGCGTGACCACGCTGGAATCGCCCGTCTGGGCGGGTCTGGCCATGGAGTGCCGGCTGTCGGACGTCATCGTGTTCGACAGCGCCGCCGCGCGCGGCAAGGGCCCGCTGGCCGAGGCCTTCCAGCAGATGATCGCCGATGAGCAGCGGCCCGTGGTCGTGGCCCGCGAGGGGCTGAAGGTCGGCGGGACGGCGTTGGTGGCCTGGGACGGCGGCAAGGAGGCCAGCCGCGCCCTGCGCACGGCGCTGCCGCTGCTGCAGAAGGCTTCGCGGGTGGTGGTGGCCGGCGCGCCGGCGGCCTCGTCGCGCAGCTTCGAACTGGCCCGGATGGTCGACTTCCTGGCCGCGCGGGGCGTCGCCGCCCAGGTGCGGGTGCTGGAAGGCTCGCACGACGCGGCCAAGCTGCTGCTCGAGGCGGCGAGGGCGGAGGGCACCGACTTCCTGGTCGCCGGCGCCTTCGGGCACCCGAGGCTTCAGGAGTTCATTTTCGGCGGCACGACGCGCAGCCTGCTGAACGCCGACGGCCCGTCGCTCTTCCTGTCGCACTGACCATTCAATCAAGAAGACCAAGAAGAAGGAGGCAGCTCATGTCCCTATCGCGCATCGTCATGCGTCTGGCCCGCAATCCGGGCACCGAATTCGCCGGCGGCGACGATCATCGCGGCTACGCCCTGACCGCGCCGCTGACGGCCGACGGTCACCTGGACGAGGCCGAGTACGCCAAGGCGAGGAAGGACTGTGCGGTGCGCCGCTTCGCTCCCGACGAGGACGCGGCCGACGGCCGCCTGGCCCGGCGCGGCGAGCGCTGGTTCTTCGACTATGACGAGGACGATCAGATCGACGACGAGCCCGTCCACCGCCTGGGCCAGCACCGCTTCGCCGTCGGCGAGTACGTCACCGTGACCGACGAGGACGGCCGGCCGCTGACCTACAAGGTGATGGAAGTCACGCCGATCTGATAGAGAGCCTCCCCCTAATGGGGGAGGCGGCCGAAGGCCGGTGGGGGGACGTTTTCAGCTGCCGAGAAGTCGGCCGACCCCGCGATCACGCCCCCCACCGATCGCTTCGCGATCACCTCCCCCACAGGGGGAGGTTCCTTTAGGCCTCACCCGCCCACGTTGTGGCGGACCAGGGCCTTCATGTCCTTGAAGAGGTCGCCGTCCTCGGAGTTGCGGTCCTTGGCCTTTACGATGGCCACGGCCAGCGGGCCGCCCTTGGGGCCGCGGGCTTCATAGCCGGCCAGGTGATAGCCGCCAGGGGCCTTATCGCTGGCCAGGACGAGGGTGGCGCGCACGCCGTCGTTCTCCTTCTGGCGATGGCGAACCACCGCGCCGTGGTCGTCGGCGCGGATGTCGACCTCGCCGTCCTTGTCGTCGGAGCTGCTGACGCGGACGGTGCGGCTTTCGCGGCCGCCGTCCTTGCGCTCCTCGACCGAAGTGGTGCGCTCGCCGTCCTTGCTGGTGACGTTCTTGGTGATGCGGACCTGGGCCTCGCCGTCGTCGGCGTTGATGGTCATGCCGCCGATACGGATGTTCGCGCCTTCGTCGCGGGCGTCGATGCTGACGCCGGGCAGCCTGATCTGCGCGGTTTCCTTGCCTTTCGGCGCGCCCGGGGCGGCCGGAGCCTTCAGGTGCGGCATCAGGGCCTTGAGGTCGGTCTCGATCGGGTTCAGCGCCGCCTCGGCGTCGTCGCCTTGCAGGGCCACCAGGCGCAGGGTCACCTCGGCGTTGTCGCCGGCGTAGCCGCACGACTTGCCGTCCGGCGCGATGCTGACACGGGTCAGCCGGCCCTGGCGGTCGGGGCAGTCCAGGCGCTCGATGGCGCGTAGCGGCTCGCGCTTGTGGATCACGCGCTCGTGCCGCTCGGTCTTCACCGAGGCGGGCGGCGAGCAGGCGGCGAGGGCGGCGGCGCCGGCGGCCAGGACCAGGATGAGGCGCATCGGGGAATATCCTTCACGTTCGGCGCGAAGGTGTGCGGCTCGGCGACCGGCGTCCAATGAAATTGCGGTAACGGGACTATTGGCCCGGACGGGCGCTGCCCTCGCGGCGGGCCAGGAAGGCCAGGCGCTCGAACAGGTGGACGTCCTGCTCGTTCTTCAGCAGGGCGCCGTGCAGCGGCGGGATCAGCTTGGTCGGATCCTTCTCGCGCAGCACGGTCTCGTCGATGTCCTCGACGAGCAGCAGCTTCAGCCAGTCCAGCAGCTCCGAGGTCGACGGTTTCTTCTTCAGGCCCGGAACCTTGCGCATGTCGTAGAAGATGCGCAGCGCCTCGGCGACCAGCTTCTGCTTGATGCCCGGGAAGTGCACGTCGACGATGGCCTGCATCGTCTGCTCCTCGGGGAAGCGGATGTAGTGGAAGAAGCAGCGGCGCAGGAAGGCGTCCGGCAGTTCCTTCTCGTTGTTGGAGGTGATGATCATCACCGGCCGCACCTGGGCCTTGATGGTCTCGCCGGTCTCGTAGACGAAGAACTCCATGCGATCGAGCTCCTGCAGGAGGTCGTTCGGGAACTCGATGTCGGCCTTGTCGATCTCGTCGATCAGCAGCACGGGGCGGACGGGCGATTCGAACGCCTCCCAGAGCTTGCCCTTCTTGATGTAGTTCTTGACGTCCTTGACGCGCTCGTCGCCCAGCTG
Source organism: Caulobacter zeae (assembly GCF_002858925.1). Classification (GTDB taxonomy): domain Bacteria; phylum Pseudomonadota; class Alphaproteobacteria; order Caulobacterales; family Caulobacteraceae; genus Caulobacter; species Caulobacter zeae. The sequence goes on along the minus strand of NZ_PJRS01000031.1, from coordinate 24,436 downwards.
GCTGTCGCGCAGGCGGGTGACGGCGTCGTACTCGTAGAGGCCCTGCTGGGCCTTGGTCGTCGACTTGATGTGCCAGGTCAGCAGCGGGGCGTTCATCGCCTTGGCGACCTCGTAGGCCAACACCGTCTTGCCGGTGCCCGGCTCGCCCTTGATCAGCAGGGGGCGTTCCAGGGCCACGGCCGCGTTGACGGCGACCTTCAGGTCCTCGGTGGCGACATAGTCGGCGGTGCCTTCGAAGCGCGAGCTCATGCGGTGTCCCTGGACGGCGGCCCCGGATGGAGCGCGCCTCGAACAAGTGTTCAAATCTTCAGGGCTAACCTACAGAGCCGCGCCGCGCGATCAAGACGGGTTGTGCGGAGGCTGGCGATGGCGGCGCGCCACCGACGGCGGATCGCTGGCGGGGAAGCTGTCCTCCAGGCCTTCCTCCAGTTGGTCTTCCAGGTATTCCGGCTGTTCGGCTTCGTCTTGCGGCTTCTCGGGGGGCTTTTCGGGCTTCGGATCGGACATGCGGTGATCTCCTGTCGGGCCTTGCGACAGCCTGACGTGACGGTGCGGACAGCGCAACTATGGCCGTGCGAAGAGCGCGGCTAGAACGCTTCGAGCGGGGTTTTGACGATCGTGGCCTAGCGGCGCTCGTAGCCGAGGGCCTCGATGTCGTCTTCGGCCAGGCGAGTCGACTCGTAGTCGGACGGCTCCTCGTCGTCGGTCGAGATCACGTCCTCGTCCGACAGGCCGCCGCCGACGGGGTCCAGCGGTTCGCGCTCGACGTCGAGGCCTTCGTCGTCGCGGCCGGCCTCGAGCTCGTCGTCGATCTCGTCGAACTCGGACTCGTCGAGGAGGTCGTCGTCGTCTTCGTCCTCGGATGCGTCGTCTTCGGCCTGGGTGACGTCGTAGACGTCGTCGATCTCGTCGAAATTGGCGATCTCCTGGCCGTCATCGGTCAGGTTGGTCTCGTCCAGAACCTCGGCGACATCCTGCGGATCGTAGTCGTTTTCCGGCGGCATGGCGGGTCTCCCTGATGGGGCGACGATCGTCGCCCGTTCAGGGAATCAAACCCGCCCCGGCGCCCGATGTTCCTGGCCGTCTACTTCGCGAAATCGGCCAGGGCGCCGGCGACGTCGGCCATGATCGGCCGCCAGTCGTCGTAGTCCGGCGCGATGAAGCAGCGGCACTGCGGATACCAGGGCGAATGGTCCGAGCCCAGGCGCGTCCACGAGGCCGCGCCGGTCAGCATCCAGATCGGGGCGCCGCACGCGCCGGCCAGGTTGATGGTGGCGTTGGAGAAGCCGATCACCAGATCCAGCGCGCAGGAGAGGGCGGCCACGTCGTCCAGATCCTGCTTCAGGTCGATGCCCGGCGGGGTCCAGATCTCGACGCCCAGTTGCTCGCGGGCGTAGGCGATCTCTTCGTCGCAGTCGCCGTATTGCAGGTTGATGAACGACACGCCGGGCGTCTTCAGGACGGGTTCCCACAGCTCGAAGGGCGAGAACAGGCGGGCGCGCTCGGCGTTCAGCTTCAGGCTCTTCCAGAGCAGGCCGACCTTGGGTCCGGGCGGGGCGTCCTCCAGCACCTTCTTCCAATGCGCGACGCGTTCGGGATCGGGGGTGAGGAAGCGCTCGCGCTGGGGGAAGGCCTCCACCGACGGGCGCAGGGTCTCCAGCAGCGAGCCCATGGGGACCCAGCAGTCGATGCCCGACCAGTCCTCGATGAACGGGGCGTCGCGGTAGATGTGGCCCTGGTAGGAGACGGTGCGGTGAACGGCGACGTTCGCTTCCGGATAGCTGCGCTCGAACAGCGGCACGAGGCGGCGCTCGACCAGGATCGACAGCCCGCCGTCCGGGCCCACGGCCTCCGCGACGTCGGGCAGGGTGTTGGCGAACATCACCTCGTCGCCCAGACCCTGCTCGGCCACGACCAGGATGTGCTTGCCGGCGAAGCCCTGGTCGGGCGTCCAGCGCTTGACCGGGAACTGGTAGTTGGGAACGCCGGCCAACTCGGTGGACAGGCGCGCGCTGTAGGCGGCCCAGCCCTCGGTCACGCGGCCCAGCGCCAGCAGGATGGTCGAGCGCGCGAAGCTCATGGCCGCCAGGTCTTCCGCGGAATCGGCGACCAGGATGCCGGCGTCGCAGTCGGCCAGGGCGCCTTCCACGTCGCCCAGGTCGAGGCGGGCGAAGGCGCGGTTGTGCAGGCCCTTGCCGAACAGGGGGGCCAGGCGCAGCGCCTCGTCGAAGAAGGTCACGGCGGTGCGGCCTTCGCCCAGGCTGCACATCACCGTGCCCAGGGTATTCCACAGCACCGGCTGGGTGGGATTGGTCTGGATGGCGGGCTTGAGGATGTCGATCGCCGCCGATTCCTGGTTCAGGTCGCGCAGGGCGCAGGCCAGGTTGTTGGTCGCTTCCAGGCTGGCGGGATTGGCGTTCAGGCAGTGCATGAACAGCTTGGCGGCGATTTCCGGCATCTCCATGCGGAAGGCCAGGCGGCCAAGGTCGCCGGCCACGGCGGACTCGTCGGGCAGGAGCTTCAGCGCGGCTTCGTAGCAATGCATCGACGAGGCGAAGTCGCCCGTCTTCTCACGGGCCACGGCCAGGACGTGCCAGGCTGGGCCCGCGCGCTCGTTCTTCTTGAGCGCCTTGAGGGCGGTCTTTTCGGCCAGGACGTACTCACCGCGCTGCACGGCGATGATCGCCTTGTTCAGCAGCTTGATGGTGGCCGGATCCTGGATCGCGGTGGCCTCGCGATTGAGGCGGGCGATCGAATCGGCGGAGGCGGAATCGCCCAGCTGGGACGCGCGCAGGCCCGGAAGGACCCCTTGACCGGCCGCCTCCTGGGCGGTTGCGAGGGCGGCGGCCGAGATTCCGGAGCCGAGATTGCGGGACATGCGTACACCTTGGCGATTGGGTGGCTTCATCCTCTGGGCGAGTATGCTTAATTGTGTCCTAAGCTGCGACTTACGGTCGCGCGGCCGGCAATAGGGCGTTAACCCGCTGCCCTCTAGGTTCCGGTCGAACGCCATACCGGCGAACCGCCATCGAGGCGGACGGGCGCAGCGATAGAAAGGAACGGCTAGAAGTGCCTTTGAAGCTGTCGCTGAAGCCCGGCGAGAAATTCGTGCTCAACGGGGCGGTCGTCCAGAACGGCGATCGTCGCGGGGTGCTGGTCCTGCAGAACAAGGCCTCGGTGCTGCGTGAAAAGGACATCATGCAGCCCGACCAGGTGACCACGCCATCGCGTCACATCTACTTCCCGGTCATGATGATGTACCTGGAAGAGAGCGGCGCGGAGAAATACTACGACGAGTTCGCCACGCGCCTGACCGAGTTCATGGGCGTGGTTCGTAATCCTGGCGTGCTGGCCGATTGCATCGCGATCTCCAAGCACGTCATGGCCCGCGAGTACTACAAGGCGCTCATGCTGAGCCGTAAGTTGATCGATTACGAAGACGAGAGGTTGGGGAATGTCTCTTCGGGCCTACCAGCAGGCGGCGACCAGGACTGAGAATCCGCGCGAGGTCGAGTATCGTCTGTTCGGACAGGTGACGCGCGCCCTCATGGAGGCTTCCCAGGCCGACGTGAACGACATCCAGACGCGCATCCACGCGCTGGACTGGAACCGTCGCGTCTGGTCGGCGCTGGCAACCGATTGCGCGCTGCCTGAGAACACCATGACCAAGGAGCTTCGCGCGAGCATCATCTCGCTGAGCATCTGGGTGGGGCGTCACTCGAGCCTGGTCATGCGCAAGGAGGAAGACTTCGAGCCGCTGATCGAGATCAACCGCATGATCATGCAGGGGCTGGCCGGCCGCGCGGAAGCGGCCTGATCGCTTAAGGCCTAGCTCGGCGCCGATTGCCGCCTCTCTTCGGAAAAACCTGCCGCCCGGCGAATGTTGCATTCGCCGGGCGGTTTCGTTTCCGGCCCATGCTTCGAAATTTCCGTTTTATTTCAGTGGATTGCGATTTGGCCTGAACTGGCCCGCCGTTTGCGATGGTTCCCGCGGGCAAAACGCCCGACCGGCAAAACGCCGGGGCTCTCCACCAAAACGGTAGGTTCCTATGATCGCCAACTCCATCAACACCAATGCCGGCGCGATGATCGCGCTGCAAAACCTGAACGCCACCAACTCGGAGCTGACCACCACCCAGCAACGCATCAACACCGGCAAGAAGATCGCGAACGCCAAGGATAACGGCGCGATCTGGTCGATGGCGGAGATGCAGCGCGCGACCTCGAGCTCGTTGAATGCCGTGAAGGACTCGCTCCAGCGCGGTCAGTCGACCATCGACGTTGCGTTGGCGGCCGGCGACACGGTCACCGACCTGCTCGGCAAGATGAAGGAAAAAGCCCTGGCCGCTTCCGACACCTCGCTCAACACCGCCTCGTTCAAAGCGCTGCAGGCCGACTTCACGTCGCTGCGCGACCAGATCACCAAGGCCGTGACCAACGCCAAGTTCAACGGCGCCAGCGTGGTGGACGGTTCGACCACCAAGCTCGCGTTCCTGGCGAACGAAACGGGCGCGGCGTTCACCGTCACCTCGCGGACCCTGTCCCTCACGGGCATCGGTCTGTCGACGACGACGACCTTCACGACGGCCGCCGCTGCAAAGACGATGATCGCCACGATCGATACGGCTCTGCAGACTGCGACCAACAAGCTGGCCTCGCTCGGCACCAACTCGGTGGGCCTGGACATGCACTTGACCTTCATGGGCAAGCTGCAGGACAGCCTCGACGCCGGTGTCGGCAACCTGGTCGATGCGGACATGGCCAAGGAAAGCGCCAAGCTGCAGTCGCTGCAAACCAAGCAGCAACTGGGCGTGCAGGCACTGTCCATCGCCAACCAGGCGCCCCAATCGATCATGTCGCTCTTCCGCGGCTGATCGAAGAAGCGCCGAACCTGGCGACCAAGCGCCGGGCGATCGAAAGATCGCCCGGCGTTTTCTTTTGTTCCGGGGTCTGATTTTCGGCGATCGCTGGTCGGTTTGCGGGTGGGCAATTCGGTCGCATCTGCCGAAACCTGCCCGGCAATATTTGCCGGATGGTTGCTGCGCTCGGCAAAAAATGCCGGCTCAGGGTATCCTAAACGAACCTATAACGTTGTAATTTCAATGACTTAGAATTTTTCATCGGGTGGGCAGGATTGGCCCGGTAGTTGCTTCCTAGTTCAGCGAGCAAAACGCTCCCGGCAGTCAAAATGACGTCGGACAACCTGAAATAGGAACATATTCGTTATGGCGCTGAACAGCATCAACACGAACTCGGGCGCGATGATCGCCCTGCAGAACCTGAACTCGACCAACAGCGAGCTCGGCGTTACCCAGCAGCGGATCAACACCGGCAAGAAGATCGGCTCCGCCAAAGACAACGGCGCCATCTGGGCCACCGCCAAGAACCAATCGGCCACCGCTTCCTCGCTCAACGCCGTGAAGGACTCGCTGCAACGCGGTCAGTCCACGATCGACGTCGCTCTGGCGGCTGGCGACACCGTCACCGACCTGCTCGGCAAGATGAAGGAAAAGGCCCTGGCCGCTTCCGACACCTCGCTGAACACCGCGTCGTTCAACGCGCTGAAGGCTGACTTCACCTCGCTGCGCGACCAGATCACCAAGGCTGTGACCAACGCCAAGTTCAACGGCGCCAGCATCATCGACGGTTCGACCACGAAGCTCAGCTTCCTGGCCAACTCGGACGGCACGGCGATCACCGTGAACTCCAAGACCCTGTCGCTGGCCGGCATCGGTCTGAGCACCACGACCACCTTCACGACCGCCGCTGCGGCCAAGACGATGATCACCACCATCGACACGGCCCTGCAGACGACGACCAACAAGCTGGCCTCGCTGGGCACCAGCTCGACGGGCCTGGACACCCACCTGAACTTCGTCGGCAAGCTGCAAGACAGCCTCGACGCCGGTGTGGGCAACCTGGTCGACGCCGACCTGGCCAAGGAAAGCGCCAAGCTCCAAGCCCTGCAAACCAAGCAGCAGCTGGGCATCCAGGCGCTCTCGATCGCCAACCAGTCGACCGGTACGGTCCTGAGCCTGTTCCGATAAGGGACGAGCAGGGGGCGATCTTCACGGGTCGCCCCCGCCTTTCTCGCGGCCCCAGGCCGGGGAGGGGAGCAAGAAGGCGCCGCCGCGAAACGGCGGTGATTAGGAGAGATGGAAAACAAGGCCGCGCTGCCGGCTCAGGTTCAAGAGCTGCCCGCGCAAAACCAGATCGTTCCCATGACCGTCCCGGGCAAGGCCTCGGACGGTGAAGTCGTTTCCGGAGCCGGTAAGGCCGAGGCGCGCAAGCCCGCAGAGCAGAAGGTCGTCGACGACGGCCCGCAGCCCGGCGACCTGCGTCTCGTGATCGAGCAGGACACCGACAGCGGCGTCTACGTCTACAAGACGGTGGATCGGCGGACGGGCGAGACCCTGAAGCAGTATCCCCGCGAGGACGTGCTGCGGTTCAAGGAAGCGGCCTCCTACGGCCCCGGCGCAATCTACGACGGCCTGACCTAGGGGCCTTCACGCGCCACGGTTTGCACGCACGCTTGCGGCGCGACGTCGCAGGCGCAACATGGTTTATAAGCGTTAACCATATTCTTACTCCCCGGGCGGCAAGTTCACGGCCGATCCGCTCGGGCGTCGAATCGCGCACCGAGCTCCTCGTAAGTCGGCGAGAACGCCGTTCGGAGATCGTGATGACGCTGAGCGTGAACACCAATCAGCCTGCGCTGATCGCCCTGCAGAACCTGAACAAGACCAATGACGAGATGCAGGGCGTCCAGACCCGCATCAACACCGGCCTTGCGATCTCCAGCGCCAAGGACAACGCCGCCGTCTGGTCGATCGCCCAGGACCAGCAGGCCGATCGCTCGGCCCTGGCCTCGGTCAAGATGAGCCTCGACCGCGCCACCTCGATCGCCGACGTCGCCCTGACGGCCGGCGAGTCGGTCTCGGACCTGCTCAACCTGATGCGCGAGAAGGTGGTCGCCGCCAAGGACAGCTCGCTGTCGACCCAGGCCCGCACCGCCCTCAACGCCGACTTCCAGGGTCTGCTCAGCAACCTGACCCAGGTGGTCGACAGCGCCACCTTCGACGGCGCCAACATCCTCGACGGCAGCCAGACCAACGCCATCACCTTCCTGGCCGACGCCGACGCCCAGACGGTGATCTCGCTGAACCTGCAGACCCTGTCGCTGGGCAGCCCGAAGAACAGCCTGGCCGCCGGCGACAGCATCTCCACCCTGACCCAGGCCACCGCCGTGCTGACGCGCCTGGACGCGACCATCGCCACGGTCAACCAGGCCGTCGGCTCGATCGGCTCGCAAGCCAAGCAGATCGACGCCCACAACACCTTCGTCTCGAAGCTGTCGGACGTGCTGGAAACGGGCGTGGGCAACCTCGTCGACGCCGACATGGCCAAGGAAAGCGCCCGCCTGCAGGCCCTTCAGGTCAAGCAGCAGCTGGGCGCCCAGGCGCTGTCGATCGCCAATGGCGCGCCGCAGATCATCCTGTCGCTGTTCGGCAATGGCTGACGCGGCGCCTGCCGCAACGTAATTGTCATACGAAACGCCGGTCTTTCCCTAGGCCGGCGTTTCTTGCGTGGTTACTCTGTCTCTCGCAGCGCAAGAGGATTCGCTTCGCATGATCGAACTGCGGGATTTGAGAGACGAGGACGAGGCGGTGCTGTTCCAGTGGCGCGCCGAGCCCGAGGTCGACCGCTGGATGTCGGACGCGGCGTTTCCCAGCCGGGAGGCGCACGCCGCCTGGTTCGACGGCCTGCGCAAGGATCCCGACATGCAGGGCTGGATGATCGCGCGCGCCGGCGCGCCGGCCGGCCTGCTGACCCTGACGGGGCTTCAGTCGCATCATCGCCGTGCGGGCTGGAACTGGTTCGTCGGCGCGACCGACGCGCGTCGTCGCGGGGTAGGGCGGGCGGCCCAGGTGCTGGGCCTGGACCGGGCCTTCGGCGAGCTTGGCCTGCACAAGGTGTTCGCCGAGGTGATGGCCGACAACGACGCCGCGCTCAAGGCGCAGTCGGCCTCGGGCTTCCGCCGCGAGGGCTATCTGCGCGGCCACGTGCTCAAGAACGGCGAGCCGCGCGACGTAGTGCTGCTGGGCATCCTGGCCGAGGAGTGGGCCGAGCTGCGCGAGGAGGCTCGCCGGGCCCTGAGCGACGCCCACCTGATCGCGGCCTGATCCGAACAATTCACACGTCTTAACGAAACGTCAGCGTTCGTAACCGAAGATTGCGATGAGTGGCGCATTGCGCCTTCTGTGGAAGCGGTCGTGATCACTTTCGACACCAGTTCGCTGCTGAGCTACTACCAGGCCAAGCTTGGTGTGGGCACGGCCGCGTCCGCGCTGTCGTCGGGCACGACGAGCTCGACCTCCACCGCCAAGCAGGGCATTCCGGCCGCGCCGTGGACCACGGTGACCACCGAGCCCAGCGACCTGGTGAAGGCCGCGCTGAACGGCCGCAAGTTCGTCGACGAAGGCGCCGCCGAGGCCGCAGCCCCGGGCATCAAGGGCGACTACAAGAAGCTGTTCTCGGCCTATCAGGCCCTGAACACCCTGACTGCCATCGCCAATCGCGCCAGCGAGAAGAACGTCTCTGACAGCGAGATCAAGCGCCTGCAGACGGCGCTGACCAAGGGGCTGACGGAGCTCACCAACTACGTCCAGAGCACCAACACCGAAGGCATGCGCCTGACCACCGGCGCGGCCATGACCCAGGACAAGTCCAAGGTCGGCGTGCCCAAGAACGTCTACGGCTACGTCACCAACACGCTCTACAGCGGCCAGATGGACGACGAGGTCCCCGCCTTCAAGGGCGACCAGAAGTTCACGATGTCGGTCACCAAGTTCGGCGAGACCCAGAACCTGACCATGGACCTGGCCGAGATGGGCTCGACGCCGCGGACCATGTCCAACGTGGTCAGCTTCTTCAACGGCAAGCTCCAGGCCGCCGGCTACAACACCACCTTCGCCGTCGAGCGCACAGCCGGCGTGGAGCGCACCGCCACGGTCAACGGCCAGACGGTGAAGCTGCCAGCCACCGGCGACGACTTCGCCCTGCGCATCCGCGGCGACTCCATCGAGAAGCTGAGTTTCACGGCCCCCGCGCCCAAACCGGCCGTCTACATCACCACCGAGGCCGGCAACCCCGACCCCGACAAGGACACCAAGACCGACGACGCGGTCATCGAGAACACCCTGACCAAGTACGGCACCGGCTCCAGCGCGGGCACGGCCGGCGCCAAGGTGTTCTCCGACACGCTGGAAGGCACGGTCGCCAAGGTCCACAAGACCGTCACAGGTCCCGACGGCTCGATCTACGTGCTGGCCGACGTCGAAAAGAGCGTCGAAAGCCAGACGATCAAGGGCGACCAGGACGTCGCCCTGCTGAAGTACGACTCGGCCGGCAAGCTGCTCTATGCGCGCAGCCTGGGCGCGGCCGACACCGCCACGGGCTACTCGATCGCGGTCTCGGACGACGGCAAGGTGGCCATCGCCGGTTCGGTGGCCGGCACGCTGAACGGCGCCACCACCGGTCCGATCAATTCCGACAGCAACGGCACGGTCACCGACAGTTTCGTGTCGCTGTACGACGCCAATGGCGACGAGGCCTGGACCGTCCGCCGCGGCGGCCTGCTGGAAGACGAGGCCACGGCTGTGGCCTTCGGCGAGGATGGCGTGGTCTATGTGGCGGGCCGCACCAAGTCGGACCTGCCCGGCGCCACGGGCTGGGCCTCGAAGGGCGGCTACGACAACTACCTGACCGGGTTCGCCACCGATATCGCCGGCACGCCCAAGGCGCTGTTCACCACCCATTTCGGCAGCGCCGAGAACGACACGGTGTCGGGCATCGTCGTCGACGGCGGCAAGGTTATCGTCGCCAGCAAGGAAGGCAGCCAGGCCAAGCTGCGCAGCTTCGACGTCGCCACCACCGTGGTCACCGAAAACCGCACGTCGCTGAACTCGGCCGGCATCTATGAGACCAAGGCGGTGACCTACACCAAGGCCGCCACCATGAACGTCGGCGCGGTGCGTGATCTGGGCACGCTGAAGGGCGGCGACATCGCCGGCATCAGCATCGACAACGGCCAGCTCTATATCGGCGGCTACACCACCAACGGCGAACTGTCGGTGGGCAATGTCACCTCGGCCGCTTCGGGCGGTTCGGACGGCTTCGTGGCCCGCATCTCGCTCGACCTGACCGACACCGCCGACGACACGATGGCCTACTACGGCGGGACCGGCGACGACACGGTGACGGGCATGGCCGTCTCGAGCGGCCAGGTCTGGCTGGTCGGCGCGGCCGGCAAGGATCTGGCGGGCCTGCCCACGGTCGGCACCAAGGACGGCTATGTCGCGCAGATCGACATGGACACCGGCGCGGCCACCTGGGAGCAGCGCCTGACCGGCAAGGACGGCTACGCCACCCCGACCTCGATCGCCGTCGACGCCTCCGGCTCCAGCGCGCTGGACGTCTTCGGCCTGCCGCGCGGGGCGATGAACTTCACCCAGTCGGACAAGATCGTCTCGGCGACCTCGGCCCGGCCGGGCGACACCTTCCAGATCCGCACGCGCGAGCGCGGTCCGCTGACGACCATCACCATCAGCGCCAACGACACGCTCGAGACCCTGGCCGACAAGATCCGTCGCGCCTCGGGCAGCGCGGCCAAGGTGTCGATCAGCAGCGACGGCAACATGCGCAAGCTGAGCATCACGCCGGCCTTCAAGACCTCGACGGTCGAGATCCTGCCGGGCAAGGGCGACAGCGACGTCCTGGACGCGCTGGGCCTGGCCGCGGGCGTGGTGCGCAACACCAAGACCGAGAGCGGTCGCACCGTCTCGGCCGACGGCAAGGGGCCGGTCTACGGCCTCAAGCTCAATCTCGACATGAGCCTGGCCGACGCCGAGTCGCGGGCCACCACCGCCGACCTCCTGAAGTCGGCCACGGCGGCGATCCGCAACGCCTATCGCGAGATGGCCGACATCGCCAACGGGGTGAAGGTCGACACGTCCTCGACTAAGAGCAACACCACCGGCACGGCGCCCGCCTATCTGACCAACCAGATCGCCAACTACCAGGCCGCGCTCGACCGCCTGACCGGCGGTTGACAATTGTAAGCGCCCTACGGCGCGGCGACGCTTGAAACCGTCACCAACGCGTCGTAGCCAGGGGGCATGGAACTTCTCAAAGACCGACGCGTGCTGCTGGGCGGCGGAGCGGCCCTGGCCGTGATCGCCGGCCTCGGCGTGGCCTTCGCGCTGATGGGCGGCAAGGACCGCAAGCCGGCCGAGGAACCGCCGGCCTCGCGCGCCGGCCTGATCGTCGAGACGGGACGCCCCGACGACACCAAGCTCAATGATCCGGCCCGCCCGCTGCGCTGCTTCGTCGGCGGCCAGTTCGTCGGCGAGACCACCCTGGCCGAATGCGCCAAGAAGAACGGCGTGGCCACCGGCGCCCTCGACGTCGGCGTCGACGAGACCGGGGCCCTGGCCGCGGCCGACCAGGCCGGCACGGTGCTGACGCCGCTGCCGCCGCCGACCGTCACCGCGCCGGTCGCCACCGCGCCGACCTCCACGCCGACTGGACCCGCCGTAGCCACCGCGCCGCTGGGCGTCTGCCAGCGCTATTCGGGCGGCCAGTGGAACAAGCTGCCGGGCGAGATCACCCAGAACGCCTGCATCCAGCAGCTGTTCGCCGGCAAGTGCGAGCGCCCGGGCGGCGCCACCTACGGCCGCTGGGGCGACGAGACGCTGCGCCTGCTGCCGGGCCGCGTCGAAGCCTCGTCCGACAACCGCTCGTTCCACCTGGTGGTCGAGCAGGCCGCCAACTGCGCCATTCCCAGCGTCGGCTGAGCCGAAGGAGTCACTTGATGCGCGTTTCCTCCATCGCCGCCGTCCTGGCCCTCGGCGCCGCCGCCATCGGCCTGTCGGGCTGCGTCAAGCAGACGAAGGCGCCCTTCGACCAGGGCGTCTGCAACCACGTCATCGAGAAGAAGGACGGCACGCTGCAGTTCAACCCGGTCGAGCGCAACGTGCCGAACATGGAGACCTGCGCGGCCACGCTGGAGGGCATGCGCATCCGCTTCATGCGCATGGGCCTGCGCCGGGAACGACTGACCGGCTCCTACCAGGGCAAGTTCATCTTCGTGGAGAAGGAAGGCATCTATCTGGGCGACAGCTATGAAGGCGCCCGGTTCATGTCGCTGGTCCGCACGGGCGACGGCCGCCTCGCCGTCCCAGGGGCGCTGCCGGCGCGCTGAAACCTTCGGACGAGCAGGAGAGGGCGGTGGATAACCGCCCTCCGTTCACAGGAACGTTCGGGGAACAAAGCTTGATTTTGAGCTTGCTGAGTCGTTAACGTCCTGGCTTCGAGATTCCGGCGCGTTGGGTCGCCGGGCGAGAGCAGGGCATAGCCAATGGCTGGCAGCGTCAACAAGGTCATCCTCGTCGGCAACCTCGGGGCCGACCCCGAAATCCGCACCCTCAACTCGGGCGACCGCGTCGCCAACCTGCGCATCGCCACTTCCGAGACCTGGCGCGACCGCTCCAGCGGCGAGCGCAAGGAAAAGACCGAGTGGCACCGGGTCGTGATCTTCAACGACAACCTGGTGAAGGTGGCCGAGAGCTACCTGCGCAAGGGCTCGACCGTCTACATCGAGGGCGCCATCCAGACCCGCAAGTGGACCGACCAGCAGGGCCAGGAAAAGTACTCGACCGAGATCGTGCTGCAGAAGTTCCGCGGCGAGTTGACCATGCTGGGCGGCCGCGGCGACGGCGCCGGCGCCTCGTCGGGCGGCGGCTATGACGACGGCTACGGCCAGGGCGGCGGCGGTGGCGGCTACGGCGGCGGCCAAGGCGGCGGCAACTTCGGCGGCGGCGCTCCGCGCAGCCAGCCCAGCGGTCCGCGCGAAAGCTTTTCGGCCGACCTGGACGACGAAATCCCCTTCTAATTGCTCTCTGGCGTTAAGTCGTAAACAAGTGGCCGGTTCCTTTTGGAATCGGTCACTTTTTTATTGCATCTGCCCAATTCAATTCGGTCGAGCTAGCGTGGATAAAGCTCACCAGGATTGACCGTAAATGGACGGCTCAACGACCATTCGAGTGCTTGTGCTAAAGGGCGGAGAGCGGCTTCCCGTCCTTCTCGATCGCTCTAGACAGCAGCCGCTATTTGATCCGCTGGTATACGCCGTAAGCCGCCTGCGCGGCCGCGCTGCCAACACGGTGCAGCAGCACCCTGTCGGTCTTCAGGTCTTGCTAGATTTCTTCGAGCCGTCGCGTCGACCTTGCCGACCGCGTCCGAACCGGCGAGCTTCTTTCCTTTGCGGAGCTCGACGGACTTGTTTCTTCGACTTTGCGGCATCGCCACTACGGCAAACGACGGTCCATTCCCCAGCGGTTGTCTCGGCAGACAAGCGCGAACCGTCTGCGGGCGATACGAGCCTACTTGGCGTGGCTTATCAGTAACGCTTTGGGGGGACGTGCAGAACATGGCGTGTCGTCGATGTTCAGCCGGCTTGGCATAACGAATGCCGACGGTTCTCCGATCAAAATCAAGACCCACGCCTTCCGCCATTGGCTGGCCACACGCACGCTTGGCCCTGCAAGCAGTGGCCGACGGGGCGATGCGCTGGCTGGCCCGGTAGGAGGGCGTGCGACGCCGCTCATTGAACGCCGTCGCACTAGCCGCGCTCGCCGGCGCGAAGCCTCATCGGCAGATCGGGTTACGCCTTACTTGCGGCCCAGAATCTGCGACATCGACCGGCAAAGGATAAGCGCCGGATCAGCATCCAAGCCGAACGCGCGCCACGCAACGACACCGTCAGGGCGGACCAGGCAGGCGCCCTGCGGGGAGACCGTGAAGGTCGCCTCGAAGCTGCGGTCCTCTGGGAAGCACACTTGCTGGCCAACGGCGATGCTACGCAATGGGACACCCTGCTCGCGCGCCACGGCGAGGCCCGCATTGATCCATCGGATGTCCGGGCTCATCAGGACGAAGTCTTGAGCAAAGAGATCGAGCGTGGAGAGGCGCCGGCCGTCGGCATTGACCCAGACGTGAGGCGCCCGAACGCCGGGCTGCCCGGCCCAAGCATCAGGATGCGCGGCGGGCGGAAGGCCCTCGTCGGTGGAGATGACGGCCTTTGAGCTGACTCGCTGGCCAAGTTCCATCGCCTCCGCGCCGTAGAGGGGCTCACCCGCCAGCCGGTCGCCGGCCCAGCGACGATAGTCTGGCCTTGCGAAGGTTTGCTGATGTCGCAGCCAGCCGATGGGCTGGCGCTCGGCGCTGTAGGTGTCGAGCAAGGCGGGCGACGCCACGCCACGAAGCACAAGGTCAAGTTTCCAGGCTAGATTGTAGGCGTCGTCGATCCCGGTGTTTGCGCCGAAGCCGCCCCGGGTCGGGGGGAGCTGGTGGGCGGCGTCGCCGGCCAGGAAGACCCGCCCCCGGCTGTAACTGCGCGCGATCCGGCCAGCCATCTCCCAGCGCCCTGTCGTGATCAGCTCGACGGGTAGGTCCTGGCCCAGGGCGCGCCGGATCGCGGACCTCAGCTGGTCCTCGGACCGCTCCTCATCGTCGCTGAACATCAGCACCCAACGGCCATCGGGATAATGCGTCAGGAACGCCTGGAAGCCGGGCTGTTCAATCTCGAACTGCTGGATGCCCCGCTCGAGGTAGGGCTCGGCGGCCTCGCAACGGAAAAGAACGCTACGGATCGTTCGCAAGAATCCGACGCCCTCACGCCCTATCCCCAGCTGCTCGCGGATCGGGCTGTCGGCGCCATCCGCCGCGATGAGGTAGTCTGCGCGGATCTCATAGATCTCGGACGTATCGCGGGAGCGCAGCTGTGCGGCGACGCCATTCTTGGTCTCGGCGAACGACAGCAGCTCAACGCCAAGCCTGAGGTCGGCCCCGCGATGCAAGGCCTGCTCTCTCAGAATGGGCTCAAGCCTATCTTGGGCGATCGCGGCCCCGGTGCAGGGAGAGACTTGTCCCTTGTCGGGTTCGGCCTGTCCGGGCGTCCAGGGCGTCTCCTCGCCCCAGCGGCCGGTCAGGCTTTCGACCTTGGCGCGCCGCAGGCGAATGTCGGGGCGGGCCTGGGGGATGAGATCGGCGATCCCGACGGCGCGGTAATGCTCGAGCGTCAGTTCCGTGAAACCGATGGCGCGAGGATGTGGCGAACTGCCCCTGTGCTTTTCGACCAGGATTGTACTGACGCCCCGGGAAGAGAGGAATAGCGCCGCGGAGAGGCCAACGAGGCTCCCTCCGACGATCAGGACTTGGGTATTGTTCGGGGTATTGTTCGGGGTATTGTTCTGCACGGCGTGCGATCCTTTCGCTCGACGTCGCCGAAGGCGACGAAAAGGACTGGCCGCTTTTTCGCGACGCACAGGACCGATCGGCCGGGATAGTGTCGATCATTCCAGGGCCTTCGACGAGAAAACGGCGCAAGTCCGCTTCTGTCGTGGTCCGCGGCCCTCAGGGCTGGAATATCGCTACCGCTTGGATAGCTGACCGGGGCTCACCACGTCCGGTCCACCTTTTTCGACAGGACTCCCTTACCGTCGGGCGCCCCGCAGTGCAACAGCACGGTGACCCGGCGAGAGGGCTCCGTCCGGCGCCGGCCTCTTGGCCTCTCCGATGCAATCTGCCTTACGCTACCGCATGAAGCAGACCGCATCGCTGCGGCCCAGGGTCCTTACGGCGGCGTCCAGGGCGGCCTGCGACCTTGGCCCGCGACTGGCGTCGACAGTGACGCCGTGCGTGGCCAGGAGGCGGTCCGAATAGAGGATCATGACCGGATCGGGCGTCGGGCACAGCGCCAGGCGTCCGTCCTCCGAGAGATCATTGAAGCCCGCCATCCAACGAAAGAAGTTCACGTCGACACCGGCCCGTCTCAGGAACGCGTCCTGCCGATCGATCTGTTTTTGGACGCCGGCGCGAACGCCGGCGACCTGCGCCTCGACCTGCTCGGCCGCGACCTGCGCCGCGATTGCCTCGCGCAGCTGGGCCTCGTCGAGCCGATGCGCCCCGCCGTGGAACAGCAGCAGGGCGTCATCGTCGATCACGCGACGGTCGCCGGCCGTGAACAGGTAGTTGGCGCACGAGGACGCACAGACCTTTTGGGCCACCACCGTGGTCTGGCGGGGTATCAGCACCTCGCCCATGGCCATGCCGGCGTTGATCTCGCCGCCGCCCGAATTGACCACGACCACGACAGGGGCCGAAGGCTCGAACTTCGACAGCGCGCTGACGAACGCCGCCGATGTCTCATCGTTGATTGGGCCCGAGAAGCACAGGCCGTCGGACGCGATCTGGCGCACGGGCTGTGATTGGTTATCGGAAGAACGGCTCCACGTCCGGCAAGCCTCGATGATCGCGGTCTCTCGATCCAGGCTGGCGGGACCGGTCATTCCGAGGAAGGCGATTAGAACTGAAAGCCACATGGTCATTTCCGGGTCAGAAGGTCCTCGCCAGCGGGATGCTAGGGACCGGATCGCAGTTCGTTGGCGGGCTCAATCGCGAGAGCCGCCTCGCCCGCCAACGACCCAGGGCGATCAAGCGCCTTGAGGTTGGTGGCGGGCCGCCCAGCCCGACGAGGCTCGGGCCTTTACTTGGCGTGGTCGACGTGGACGGGCTCGACAAGCGTCTTGCCCTTCTCGACGATGTAGGTGGCGAGTTCGGCGCCGTTGGCGGCCCCAGGATTGCGCGCCTTGTGCGCGACGCCGGCCGGGACGAACAGCACGTCGCCGGCCTTCAAGGTGACAGGGCTCTTGCCCTCCAGCTGGTACTCGAGCACGCCTTCGAGGACGTAGATGACTTCCTCGCCGGGGTGGCGATGCCAGGGGGCCTCGGCGCCCGGCGCGATGTCGATGCGGGCCTGGATCGTCTCGCGGCCCGGGATGGACAGGTCGTGGCGCTGCAGGTCGGTGCGGGTGACAGGCTGGGCGGCCAGGGCCGGCGAGGCGAGCAGCGTCGCGGCGACGATGGCGCCGAAGAAGTTGGACATGGTGGCCTCCTTCCAGATCCCGGCCCCGTCGGGGCCGGGTTTTCGTTGATGCACTTAAGGGCGCGTGGCGCCCTGGCTGACGCCTTGGGCGGCGGCTTCGATGACGCTGGCCACGGCCTTGGGCTGGGAGGCGAAGACGACGTGGCTTCCCTTCACCTCGGTCGCCTGGGCGCCGATGCGCTGGGCGGTCTTGCGCAGCAGCGCCGGGGCGATGGCGCCGTCCTCGGTGGCGACGACGGCCCAACTGGGCTTGGTCTTCCAGGCCGCGACGGTGAGCTTGGCCTTAAGCGCGGCCATCGCGACCGGGTTCTGCGAGGCCTGCAGGAAGGCCGCGTCCTTTTCCGACAGATCGGCCGCGAAACCCGCGCGGAACGTCTCGGCCTTCAGGAACGCAAAGCCATCGGCGGTTTCCTGCGGCTGGAAGTTGGGCGGCGGAGGGATGTCGGCGTACTGGTCGAGCACCGACTGGCCGATGTCGGGGGCGAAGGCGGCGACATAGACGAGGCCCGCGACCTTGGGATTGTCGCCGGCCTGGCTGATCACCGCGCCGCCATAGGAGTGGCCGACCAGGATCACCGGTCCATCCTGGCGGGCGATGACGCGATTGGTGGCGTCGACGTCGGCCTCAAGCGAGGTCAGCGGGTTTTGCACGATGCTGACCTTGTAGCCGCGGGCGGTCAGCTGGTCGTAGACGCCGCGCCAGCCCGACCCGTCGGCGAAGGCGCCGTGGACCAGGACAACGTTCTTGACGGCCGGGGCGGCCGGCTGGGCCGAGGCGGAGGTGGCGATGCCGAGCGTCAGGGCGCCGGAAAGCAGGACGGACTTGAACATGAGGATCTCCTCGAAAGGGTGTCGGCGGGCGTGGCCGCCATGGGTTGGTGGCTTGGGCGTCGAGCGAGGCGACGAGAGGCGTTGACCGGGCTAGGCGCGGAAGAAGGCCAGCAGGTCCTTGTTGATGACGTCGGGATGGGTCGACGCCATGCCGTGCGGCAGGCCCAGATAGGTCTTCAGCGTACCCTTCCGGACCAGCTTGATGGCGAGGTGGGCGCTGTCGGCGATCGGGACGATCTGGTCGTCCTCGCCGTGCATGATCAGCACCGGCACGTCGACCGTTTGCAGGTCCGGCGTGAAGTCGGTCTCGGAAAAGGCAGCGATGCAGTCGTAGTGGGCCTTGGCCCCGCCCATCATCCCCTGGCGCCACCAGTTGTCGATCAGGCCCTGGCTGACCTTCGCACCCGGACGGTTGAAGCCGTAGAAGGGCCCGGCCGGAACGTCCTGGAAGAACTGGGCGCGGTTGGCGGCCAGCGCGGTGCGGAAGCCGTCGAAGACCTCGCGAGGGAGGCCGCCGGGGTTGGCCGGAGTCTTCAGCATGATCGGCGGCACCGCGCCGACCAGCACGACCTTGGCCACCCGGCCAGGCTTGGCGCGGGCCGCATAGTGTATCGCCTCGCCGCCGCCGGTCGAGTGGCCGACGTGGATGGCGTTCTTCAGGTCCAGGTGGTCGGTGAGCGCGATGACGTCGGCGGCGTATGTGTCCATCTCGTTGCCGGTGTCGGTCTGGCTCGAGCGGCCATGGCCGCGGCGGTCGTGGGCGATCACTCGATAGCCTTGCGCCAGGAAGAACAGCATCTGGGCGTCCCAGTCGTCGCTGCTCAGCGGCCAGCCGTGGTGGAAGACGATCGGCTGGGCGGTCTTGGGACCCCAGTCCTTGTAGAAGATCTGCGCGCCGTCCTGGACGGTGACGTAGCCGCTGCCCGTGGTCGACTTGGCGGCCTTCGCTGGCGTTGCGGCGGCGGGCGACTGGGCTGCGGCGGCGATCGGCAGCGCCGCCGCCATGAGGCCGGCCCCGGCGGTCATCAGGCCACGGCGTGAAGCTTGGACGGAGGTACGGTTGGACTGGCTCATCTGGATCCCCTTGAGAAAGTTTTTGCGATATCGATTATCGCGATATCGATATGCCTAGAGGTGCTGCGGCGCGCTGTCCAGCATTTTCTTTATCGCGATCTCATTTTTCGTGGTAATGAGCGGTGGGTAGCCCAGAGAGGAACAACCGTGCCTATCCCGCTCGACGACCAGGTTTGCTTTTCGCTCTACGCAACGAGCATGGCGATCAACCGCACCTACAAGCCCATGCTCGATGCGATGGGCATCACCTATCCGCAGTATCTGGTCCTGAATGTCCTGGGCGAGGCTGACGGCGCCACCGTCGGCGCGATCGCCCAGCGCCTCTTCCTGGAATCCAGCACTGTCACGCCGCCGATCAAGCGGCTCGAGCAAGCAGGTCTCGTCGTGCGCCAGCGAAGCGCCGCCGACGAGCGTCAGGTTCAAGTCCGCCTGACCGACGCGGGGCGAGCCCTGCTCAAGGAATGCGACTGCCTGGGACAGACCCTGGCCTCTCGGTCGGGAATGACCGCCGAGGACCTCGATGGCTTGAACAAGCGTGTGAAGGATCTTCGCGCGAAGCTGGTGGACTAGCTGGGACGCCCCCGGGGCGCGTAAGAAATGGTGCGCCAATCCCCCACGGGCGCACGTCATGGCGGCCCTGTCTGCGGCAGGGAATATCTCTGTGAGCCTGGGTCTGGTCCGATCGTCAGTCGCGGCCGGGGCGGAAGGCATGGGAAGCTCTTGTGTCGATAGCGCTGCCAGGGTCTGATCTTCCCCAGCGGCTGGTAAGCCCCAGGATGGCTATGGCGCGGCTACACGAAAGTGCGGCCGCAAGGGCGGACGCGAATAACCCGCTGGCCAAAGAGATGGGCGTCGAGGGAGTAGCCGCCTGGACCAGCCAGCATGATCGCTATGGCGTGCAGGGCGTTGACCGCCAGAAACGCCTGCGCGGCTCCTTCGGCGCTGGGTAAAAGCATGGCGAAGGCGATGGCCAGGACGAAGGCTGCGATCCTGCCCAAAAGGCCAATGATCAACGCGGCTGCGCCCAGCAGGGCCAGAACGCGCCAGGACGCCGAGGTGGGCAACAGCAGGCAGCAGGCCGGTGCGACCGCTGACGCCGCAAGCCGGCTGGCGAACAGGCCAAGGCCGCCGAGGCCCCTGGGGAAGCGGGGGAATGTATGGAACACGATGCTGATGCTGGCAGGCCAAGTTCGCGGCCAAAAGCCCCGAAGGGGTGGTCGAGCGACAACCCGCTCGATATTGAGCGTCCGGGCTTTGCGGGTGTACCTCGTCTAACAGGGGCGGCCTTGAGGATGTGATGCGGTTGGGCGGGGCGAAGGTATTGGGAGCGGCGTTTCTCGTCGCCAGCCTGCTCGCCACGACGCCGGCGAGGGCCTTGGATCCGGAACGCGGCCTTGCGCAATACAAACATACGCGCTGGACCCTCGAGGACGGCGCTCCCGCCGGCATCGAAGCCATCGCCCAGACGCCGGACGGCTTCCTGTGGCTTGGCACGCCTCAAGGCCTCATTCGCTTCGACGGCGTGACTTTCCAGCCCATCAGCCCGCCACCGACGACGCACGCCATGACTGACCGCGTAGTCAGCCTGCTGGTCACGCGCTCAGGAGCGCTCTGGGCCGGCTACGAGCAAGGCGGGATCGCCGTCTTCGAGAATGGCCGCTCCCGCGTGCTCTACGACCCCAGGATTTTCGACGAAGTCGTCTTTCGGTTGGCCGAGGGCCAGGATGGCTCCATCTGGGCGGCGACGACGCGCGCCAAGGCCCGGCTGGTGCGGTTCTCCGGCGGCGCCTGGACGCCGATGGCGGTTGAAGGGGGGCTCCCAGACAGGGAGCTCACGGACCTGCTGGTGGCTCGGGATGGGGCCCTGTGGGTCGGGTTGAACGGAGCGGTCGCGAGACTGGCGCCCGGCGCTAGCCGCTTCTCGATGGTGCGAACCGATCTCGCCCAGGGCGTGGGCCTGGCCCAGGACCGCGCGGGCCGCATCTGGGCGTCCGACGCCCGAGGCACGCGTCTGTTGGCGGGGCCGCCAGCGGCGCGCTCGGCATATCGGCACGCCAGCGCCAGCCGCATCACCAGGATCATGATCGATGGGGACCAAAATCTCTGGGGCGCCCAGCACCCCGATGGCGTGTTCAGAATTCGTCCGGGCGCGCAACGACCCGAGACCTTTTCCGCAGGCCAGGGTCTGACCTCGGCCATGGCCTACGAGGTGTTCGAGGACCGCGAGGGCAGCATCTGGGTCGCCACAGTGAGGGGACTGGACCGCTGGCGGGCCACCAGCATCACGCCCGAGCCGATCGTGCCGGCCAGCTCGCCCTACGGCTACGTCGTCTTCGCCGACGCGCGCGGCGTGGTCTGGATCACGGACTCTGACACCCTCTATCGGGCTAGGCCTGGCGAGCCGCTGACTCCCGTTGTTCGCGGCCTCAAGCATCCGAGCGCCCTGTGCGACGCGCCGGGCGGCGGCCTCTGGGTCGGGCTTGGCGAGACGATGGTCCGCGTCGATGGTGACAAGGTCTCGCCGGTCTCCATTCCCAGCGGCTCCGATACTTGGGTGAGCGCCTGCGCGCAGGACGGGGCCGGACAGAGCTGGGTTGCGGCCTTCATGGCCGGGCTCCTCCGCTACGATGGTCACCGCTGGACCCACCTCCAGCCCAAGCCGCTCGGCCGGTCGGTCACCGCCCTGACGGCCGACTCAGACGGACGAATCGTTATCGATGCCGGCCGCGGGGCGGTGCTTTGGGATGGCGGAGCGTTCCATCACATCAAGACATTGCCTCGCGCCGTCCGCGGCGGGACGATGCCCATGGCCACGGGGCCGCTGGGCGTCCTGGCCGGCAGCGACCGGGGGCTGACCCGCTTCAAGGGGCAGACCACCCAGTTCATCTCACGGGACCGGTTTTCTTTCCTGGGCTTGAGCCATGGCCTCGCGCAGACGGCGAAGGAAACCTGGCTTTTCGGCGCGGCGGGCCTGGTGCGGATGCAAAATCGCGACCTGGCGCGGGCGTTCGACGATCCGAACGCGGCTTTGCCGGCGCGGATCTACGATCTCAAGGACGGGCTGCCGGGTCCCGCCTCGTTCCGCTATCGCGCCGACCTGGCGGTTGGCGGCGATGGCCGCGTCTGGATCGCGACAACGAACGGGGTCGCCTCGCTGGATCCCGCGCGCCAGCCCTTCAATCGGATCGTGCCGCCAGTGGCGATACAGGGCGTCGTGATCGACGGCGTCCGAAGCGGAAATCTCCAGAGCGTCGTCCTGCCCAGGGGCGCCAGAAGCCTCCAGATCGATTACACCGCGCTGAGCCTAGCGGTTCCCGAGCGGGTGCGCTTCCGCTATCGGCTGGAAGGCGTCGACAAGGACTGGGTCGAGGCCGGCGCTCGGCGATCGGCCTTCTACACCAACCTCAGACCCGGAAAGTACGTCTTCCGCGTCAAGGCCGCCAATAACGACGGGGTTTGGAACGAGCAGGGGGCGAGCTTGGCCCTCGACCTGCCGCCGACCCTGTTCCAGAGCCGACTTTTCCTGGCCGCGTGCCTGATGGCGGCGGCGGCCCTGGCGGTGCTGGCCTACCGCTTTCGCCTGCGCCGTGTCAGCGAACGCCTGCAGGCTGCCCTGCGCGAGCGGATGGCCGAGCGCGAGCGGATCGCCCGCGAACTGCACGACACCCTGCTGCAGGGCGTGCAGGGGCTGATCCTGAAGTTTCAGTCGGCCAGCCGGCAAGTGCCGCCAGGCTCACCGGCTCGCGACCAGCTGGAAAAGGCTCTCGACCGCGCAGAAGACGTCGTCATCGAGGCCCGCGACCGGGTCCGCAGCCTGCGCGCCGACGCCGCCAGCGACCTGGGCGCCACCCTGGCCGACGTCGCCGAGCAGATGAGCTTGCCCCATGCGGCGCGAACGCAGGTGACAGTGGAAGGGGCTGTGCTGGACCTCCATCCGGTGGTCGCCGACGAGATCGAGCGCATCGTGGTCGAGGCGCTGTTCAACGCCCATCGCCATGCCGAGGCCTCACGCATAGCCATCGACGTCACCTTTGATCCCAAGCGGTTGTGCGTCCGGGTGCGCGACGACGGCGTCGGCATTGACCAGGCGGTGCTGGACGCAGGCGGCCGCGAGGGGCATTTCGGCCTATCAGGCATGCAGGAGCGCGCCAGGAAGATCGGCGGGCTATTGACCATCCGTAGCCGGACCGACCAGGGCGCAGAGATCGAGCTGATCATCCCGGGAGGCTTGGCCTATGCGAAGCGGCGATCGGCGCCGTGGCGCAAGATCTGGCGGCGCGCGCCGCGTTGGGAGGCGGCGGCGTGAGCACGCTCGGCGGCAGGATCTCGGTGCTGATCGTGGACGACCACCCGCTGCTGCGCGAAGGCGTTGCGGCGGTGCTCGAGGCCGAGGGCGACATGGTTGTCGTCGGCGACGCCAAGGACGGCGCCGAGGCCGTGGCCCTGTTCGCCCAGACCCGTCCCGACATAGTGCTGATGGACCTGCAGATGCCGGACCTAGATGGAGTCGAAGCCATCGCCGCTATCCGCGCCCAGGCTCCCCGCGCGCGGATCATCGTCCTGACCACCTATGCGGGCGACGTGCGGGCTCTGAGCGCCCTCAAGGCCGGGGCCAGCGGCTATCTGCTCAAGAGCAGCCTGCGCCGCGAGCTCATCGACACGATCCGGGCCGTTCATGCCGGTAAGCGCCACCTGCACCCGCAGGTGGCGCACGACATCGCCATCAACGCCACGGCCGAACCCTTGAGCGAGCGCGAGATCGACGTGTTGCGCCGTGTCTCCACCGGTCAGGCCAACAAGGAGATCGCCCGCGACCTGGACTTGTCCGAGGACACCGTGAAGGGCCACATGCGCAGCATCTTCAACAAGCTGGAGGTCACCGACCGCACCCAGGCGGTCGCCGTCGGCCACCGCCGTGGGATCATCCAGCTTTAAAGCAGTCTATCGATTTCCCGGCGCTATAAGGAAGCACTGGCATTCCACTAGGCGCGATACCGAGATGTCCGCAACGGGTCGGGAGCGGGAATTAGCGCCGGCGCTGAACGCGGACATGGCGCCTGTCGCCAACGAGCGGACTATTCTGGCGTCAGCTGGGGGTGGTGAGCGGAAATCAGATCCCTCTCTCATGGAGAGGGAGGGGCCCGCGCCGCAAGGCGTGGGAGGGTGAGTGGGTAGGCGAAGCCCCTGGATGGTCTTGGTGCTGTTGCGGGCGACGCGCCGGCACGCCGGCTGAGGGTGTAACCACTCACCCTCCCATCGCTACGCGATGGGCCCCTCCCTCTCTCTAAGAGAGAGGGCTTTCGGACGGCGCCAACTTCCGCAACGGGTCGTGACCGGTCGAAGACCCCAACAGTGCTATGTCCGGAGTTGGACGCGAAGCAATGTCGGCTATGCGCCGCCAGCCCGTGAGCGCTGAGGGATGATAGAATGAGCCGAGGGGAGTAGCCAATTCGCAGGAGGCGAACATGGCTCAATTTGACCTCTTCCTTCCCCCAAAGCGGCCCTGGAACACCGGCCGCGTCATTG
>NZ_PJRS01000001.1 GCF_002858925.1 Caulobacter zeae | reverse complement strand
CTCCAGCCGCCTGCGCCTGGAACTGGCCGACCCCGCCAAGCTCGACGAACCCGCCCTCAAGGCCGCCGGCGTGCGCGCCCTCGTCCGCCTCGACGGACCTGTCGTCCACCTCGTCCTGGGGCCCGATGCCGAGGCCGTGGCCCTGGCGATGGAGAAGGGCCAGCCTGTCGTCTGATGGCCCTTGGCCGCTCCTTCGCGCCATGCACTATGCGCAGCGGCGAGGGGGAGCGGCGATGCGTTGGGTTGTCTTGTCGGAACGGCGGCGGCCGCGGCCATGAGCCTGGGCGCGCAAGCGAGCGCCTGCTCCATCGTCGTGATCGAGGAACCGAGCAACTACGAGAAGATGCGCCGCGCGCGCGAGACGATCGCCGAAGCCGCGGCCGTCATCGACGGCGAGGTCATCGCGCCCTATCGCAGCGAGGAGGAGCCCGCCGTGGTCAGGGCCGAGCATGTGCTCAAGGGCCCGGCCAGGGCGGAGTTCAGGGTCGCCGCCCGACGTCCTGCCATGAGGCCTACACCGAGGTCGGCCTGCGCACCCGAATGGTGCTGTACGGCGGTCCCGATGTGTATTCCGCGCCCCTGACAGAAACCGAGGCGGCTTACGAGGACAAGATCCTGAAGTCGGACCGGCGCAAGGTCTGGCCCTGGACGCCGGCGCCGAAGCCGGCCGGCCCCTAGGCCGCCGCCAGGGCCCGCTCGCGGCGGTCGTCCCAGACGGCGATCGCCCAGATCACGAAGCCGCCGGCCGCCAGGGCGCAGCCGACCCAGCCGGTCGAGCGCCAGCCGAAGCCGGCCGAGACGGCCAGTCCGGCCAGCCACGGGCCCAGCGCGTTGGCAGTGTTGAAGGCCGAGTGGTTCAGCGCCGCCGCCAGGGTCTGGGCCTCGCCGGCCACGTCCATCAGGCGGGTCTGCAGGGCCGCGCCCAGGCCGCCGCCGCAGCCGATCAGGAACACCACCGGGACCAGGGTCCACAGGCTGCCGACGGCCATCGGATAGAGGGCCAGCGAGGCGACGCTCCATAGCAGGATGGCGCCGACGGCCGGCATCAGTGCGCGGTCGGCGGCCCAGGCGCAGACCAGGGTGCCGGCGGTCATGCCCAGGCCGAACACCATCAGCACGCCGGGCAGGGCGGCGGGCGAGGCGTGGGTGACCTCGACCAGGGTCGAGGCCAGGTAGGTGTAGACCGCGAACATGCCGCCAAAGCCGATGGCGCCGATGCCCAGGGTCAACCAGACGCGGCGGCTGGCCAGGGCCGACAGCTCGCGCAGGGGGCTGGCGTCCTTCGGCGCGGGCTCGCGCGGGGCCAGCAGGAACACCGAGACGGCCGTCAAGGTCGCCAGGGCCGAGACGATGACGAAGCCCCAGCGCCAGCCGATCCATTGGCCCACGGCGTTGGCCAGGGGCACGCCGACGATGGTGGCCACGGTCAGGCCGATCATCACCCGCGCCACCGCCGAGGCCCGCTTGTCGGGCGCGGCCAGCGAGGCGGCGACCAGGGCCGCGACGCCGAAATAGGCCCCGTGCGGCAAACCGCTGAGGAAGCGGAAGATCACCATGGTCTCGAAATTGGGCGACAGCGCCGACAGGCCGTTGCCGATGGCGAACAGCACCATCAGGCCGACAAGCAGGGTGCGGCGGGCGATCCTGGCCGCCAGCACGGCGATCACCGGCGCGCCGACGACGACGCCCAGGGCATAGGCGCTGATGGCGTGACCGGCGGTCGGCTCGTCCACGCCCAGGGCGCGGGCGAAGTCGGGCAGCAGGCTCATCGAGGCGAACTCGGTGGTGCCGATGGCGAAGCCGCCCAGGGCCAGGGCCAGTTGGACGAGCGCGGCGGAAGGGGCGCTGCGGGCGGGGACGCTCATTGGCGGACCTTGCTGGAACGGAAAGCGGCGAGGCCGGTCGCGCACGCGCCTATCGCCCGCCCGGACGCGAAGGCCCGGCGGAGACGGCGCGCGGTTAGGAGCCGCGCTGCGGTTGGTCGAATGTGTGCATAGCTATTCACTCGCCATTCCGAACGCAAGCCTCTAATAGGGACGGCGAGGGGAAAATCGCGCGAGGGATCGCCGCATGAGCGGAAACTGGCGACCGCCGTCGTCGACCGACGTGGCCAGGGCGGCGGGGGTGTCGCAGTCGGCGGTGTCGCGCGCCTTCACGCCCGGCGCCCGGATCGCCGAAGCGACGCGCGCCAGGATCCTGGAGGCGGCGCAGGCCCTGGGCTATCGGCCCAACCTGCTGCCCAAGATCCTGCAGACCAACCGCTCGGGCATCGTCGCCGTCGTTGTGGGCGGTTTCTACAATCCCTATTTCGCCATGACGCTGGAGGCCTTCTCCAAGGCCCTAACCGCGGCGGGGCTGCAGATGATGCTGGTGCGGGTCGAGAGCGACCGCATCCTCGACGGCGTCGTCGACCAGCTGGCCGGCTATCGCGTCGACGCGGTGGTCTCGGCCCTGGCCCTGACGTCGCAGGCGGCCGCCGACCAGCTGTCGAAGCTGCGCATCCCGATCGTCACCCTGAACTCGGATCTGGCCGGCGACTGGATCCGCTCGGTGTCGTCCGACAATTTCGCCGCCGGCGAAGCGGCCGCCCGCCTGCTGCGCGAGCGGGGCGGGACGCGCTTCGGCTTCGTGGCCGGACCGGCCGACAGCCCGGCCCAGGTCGCCCGCGAGGCCGGCTTCGCCCATGGCCTGGCGACGCTGGGCCTGCCGCCGGCCACGCGAGCGGGCGGCGGCTACGACTACGCCAGCGGCGAGCAGGCGGCGCGCGACCTGTTCTCCGGAGCCGAGCGGCCGGACGCTCTCTTCTGCGCCAACGACCTGGCCGCCTTCGGCGTCATCGACGTGCTGCGCGAGGACTTCGGCCTGAGCGCGCCGGGCGACGTGCTGGTGGTCGGCTTCGACAATCTCGACATGGCCGCCTGGGCCCCCTACCGCCTGACCTCGTTCGACCAGGACGTCGACGCTCACGTTGCGGTGGCGATGGAGCTGCTCGACCTCGAAGCTGGCGCGACCTGCGTGGCGCGGACCGTGCCGTCACGGCTGGTCGAGCGCGAGAGCACGCGGCGGGGCTGAATTTCTAACCGTCATTCACGGTTGGCGCGACTCACGGCATCTTCCACATAGTTCTCCACATCCAGCGTACCAGTAATCCGCGTCTTACGGGCGAGGTGGCAATGGTGTCGTGGCGTGAAGTCGAAGCGATAAAGAGAGATCGTGCTCTGGCGCGTCGTGTCGTCGCCAGTGTTCTTGCGCTTGGCGAGCACGTGCTCTCGGTGTGGGAGCGCAAGTTCTGCAAGAAGCTCGAATTGCTGTTGCTCGACAGGGGACTGACCACCGAGCAAGCTGAGAGGCTGCTTCAGATCAGGGACCGGAGGCAACTGATCAGGGTTTTCGATGGCTTCAGCATCAAATCGCTGATCAGCGACTGCTACGAAGGGCGAGCGGATCTCAGTGAGCGCGATGATCTCTGGATCGCAAGGTTGAAGGCTGTTTCCCCAGACGGAGTCAGCAGAAAGCGGCTGCCATGGCTGCTGTACTGCGCACGTCAGCTGAACCTGCTCGACGATTGGCTCGTCGGCGAGTTCTAAAGCTCGATTTTCAGGGGGTAATGGCGGAGAGGGTGGGATTCGAACCCACGGTGCCCTTCCAGGCACGCCGCATTTCGAGTGCGGTACATTCGACCACTCTGCCACCTCTCCAGGGGGTCTTCGTGACCAGCTTTTGGCCGGTCTTGAGTGAGGGCGGGATACCTATCCGCGACGCCGGAAGAGCGCAAGAGGCTATGACGCGGTTTTTCGTCTTTTCTCGCGGAGGGCCGCGACCCTCCGTCGCGGGTCAGGCCTTCGGGTACAAAATCATCTGGGTGCAGCGGAAAAGAGCGATGGTTTTCCCCGTGCCTTCGGCGGTGACGACGGCGTCCCAGACCTGGGTGTTGCGGCCGCCGTGCACGAGCTTGGCCTCGCAGGCCACGCCGCCGTCGCGGGCCGTGCCCAGGAAGTTCGACTTCAGCTCGATGGTGGTGAAGCCGGTCGCGCCCTCGGGCAGCGAGACGACGCAGCCGTAGCCGCTGGCCGAGTCGGCGAGCGCGATCACGGCGGCGGCGTGCAGGAAGCCGTTGGGGGCCATGTGGTGGCGCGCGACGTCGAAGCGGCCCCGCACCAAGCCCGGCTTGGCCTCCTGCCATTGCAGGCCCAGATGGTCGGGCAGGCTGCCGGCCTGGACGGCGGTGAGGTTGGCGCTCTGTTCGTCGGCCATGGCGGCGGCTCCTGATACTTCACGTGCGAAGCATTAGGCGCGCCGGTGGTCGTCGTGGCAAGTGGGTTTTTAAAGAGAACGAATGTTCCGCGGCGGAAAGCGCACGCCGTTCTCGTCGGCCGGCGGCAGCTTGCCCGACCGCACCGCCACGTCGAGGGCGGCGATCGTCAGGGCCGAGGGTTCGGCGCTCTCGCCGGCGCGGCGGGCCGTGAACTGCGCCGCCGTCACGCCGTCGCCGGCGTCAGGATTGGCGGCTTTCTGGGCGGCGACGGTGGTGTCGGCGGCGGCCGGGTCGGCGCCGGCCCAGCTGGACAGCACCCGCACGTCGTCAGGCAGGGCCAGCAGCTTGCGGGCGTCGGCGAACAGGCCGGCGGCGTCGGCGCCGGGCGCATCGCTGGCCGGCAGGCCGGTCGGCAGGAGGGCGTCGCCGACGAAGACCACGTCGCCGGCCTTGTAGGCCACGGCGCCGGGCAGGCGGCCGGAGAGGGCGATGGGGTGGAACGCGATCCCGCCCATGATCAGCGGCTCGTCGTCCTCGCGGGCCAGCTTGTCGAAGTCCCAGCCTTCGAGGTCGACGCCCTCGGCGCCGAGGGCGGGGACGAGGCGTTGCAGGCTTTCCAGGACGTAGGCGCCGATGGCGACCGAGGCCCCGGTCTCGTACTTCAGGTGGCCGGCGGCCGACAGGTGGCCGGTATGGACGGCAGTCTCGAGGATCCAGGTCGGCCCCAGGTCCTTCTCGCGAATGTCGGCGATGATGGCGTCGACGAAGGCGGTCGAGGTCTCGCCGGTGGCCGGATCGAAGTCCAGCACCGGATCGACGATGGCGCAGAGCAGGGTCGCCGGATCAGAGACGAGATAGGTCACGCGCCCGCTGGCGGCGTGGTGGTACGCTGTGATTTCCGGCTGCATGCTTACGCCTGAAGGTCCCCGTTTGCGGGCACCATGACGGCAAGCCGTTAAGCTTCGGCGAACGCCGCAATCGTCCGGTCAGCGACGGTCGTCGATGTCGCAGGGGCGCTGGGAGCCGCGCATCTGCGTGGCCCACAGCGGTTCGACATAGCGGCCGTCGTCGGCGCGCAGGCCGTCGACGCAGCGCTCGGCGGCCGCGCCGCGGCCGGACATGTCGAGCGATACGGCCACCGACTGGCTCTTGCCGCCGCGGGCGTAGGGGCCGTAGCCATAGCCGCCGTATCCGAGCCCGCCGTAGCCAAGGCCGCCATAGCCGGGGCCCCCGTAGCCGAAGTCGTCGTAGCCGTAGCCCCAGCGGCCGTTCTTGCCGAACTCGGTCTGCGAGACGGCGACGCCCAGCGTGCCGGTCTCGCCGACCGGGAACAGGGCGGTGGCCGACATGTGGCGATAGCCGCCGGTGCCGACGCCGACCTCGACGCTGCCGTGGATCTTGCGCTTGATCGGCCCGGCGTCGTCGTCGCGCGACAGGTTCAGCGGGCCGTCCTGGGCCGTCGTCTTGACCGGCGAGGTCTTCAGCCAGGCGTCGATCTGCTCCTGGGTGGTCAGGGGGCGGGTGGTCTCGGGCGCAGCCGGCGCGGGGGCGGCCGCGGCCTGGGCCGGGCTCGACGTCGTCTTGGCGGTGGCCACCACCTCGTCGTCGGCGCCGGCGGCGAGCGCCAGCACGGGCGCGGCGAGGAGGGCGAAAGCAGGAACGAGGCGGGCGGCGAACAGCATGTGACGGATCTCCAGCCCTCAACCGATACGCGGGCGGCGAAGCTGAATTAGGGCGCGAATGTTTCGTGGGCGCAAGTTCACAGCGCCTCCAGCCCCGCCTGCACCGCGGCCATGTCGGCGGGCAGGGGGGTTTCGAAGCGCAGGGCCTGTCCCGTCACCGGATGGACGAAGCCCAGCAGGGCGGCGTGCAGGGCCTGGCGCGCGAAGCCGGTCTCGACCAGGATCGCCTTGACCGGGGCGGCGGGGGCGCCAGCGCCGTAGACCGGATCGCCCAGGCATGGCGAGCCCTTGCTGGCCATGTGCACGCGGATCTGATGGGTGCGGCCGGTCTCCAGCCGGCACGACACCCGGGCGGCCAGCGGCTTTCCCGCATCGCCGCCGAACGTGCGCTCGACCTTGTAGTGGGTGACCGCCTCGCGGCCGCCGCTCTTCAGCACCGCCATCTTCTTGCGGTCGTGCGGCGAGCGGCCCAGGCGCGTTTCGATCGTGCCCGACGACGGATGCGGCGCGCCGCGCACCAGGGCCACGTACATGCGGTCGATATCGTGGGTGGCGAACAGGGCCGACAGGCCGCGATGAGCCGCGTCGCTCTTGGCCGCGACCATGACGCCGGAGGTTTCCTTGTCCAGTCGATGGACGATGCCCGGCCGGGCCACGCCGCCGACGCCCGACAGGCTGTCGCCGCAGTGGTGCAGCAGGGCGTTGACCAGGGTGCCGGTCTCGCTGCCGGGGGCGGGGTGCACGGCCATGCCGGCCGGCTTGTCGACCACGATCAGGTGGGCGTCTTCATAGAGTACGCTGAGCGCGATGGCCTCGGGCTCGGGAATCGCCGGGGCCGGCGGCGGTTCGACCACCAGGTAGTCGCCGGCCTGGGCCTTGGCCGATCCGTTGGTCACCGCTTGCGGCTGGCCGTCCGCCCCGAGGCGGAAGACGCGGCCCTCGGCCATCAGGGCTTGGAGCCGGGCGCGGGAGAGTTCGTCGAACAGCGCAGCCAGCGCCTTGTCGAGCCGCTGGCCGACGAGATCTCCGTCGAGACGGCCTTGCAGGCGGCGCTCGCCATCCGTATCGGCGGCCCCTGCGTCGTCGGGGGCGTCCTGCAGGTCCTCGATCTCGTCGTCGGCGTCGGCCAAGGGTTTCACGGCTCCTTCACAACCCCGTCGCGCGGGCGACACGGCCGCTCCCTAGGGGCGAGGCCTCGTACAGTTGTTGGAGGGGAATAGTCCATGCGCGCCATCCGCACCACCTCGCTCGCCGGAGCCAGCCTGCTGGTCCTGAGCCTCGCCGGCCAGGCCATCGCCGCCGACGCCCCCGCCCCCACTTCGACCGAGGTGCAGGAAGTGGTGGTCACCGCCCAGAAGCGCGAGCAGAGCGTGCTGGACGTGCCGATCGCGCTGACCGCCTATTCGGGCGAGACCCTCGAAGCGCTGGGCCTGCAGGAGTTCGAGGAACTGGGCCAGTTCGTGCCCGGCTTCGACGTGCAGAACCAGTCGCCCAACAACCCCGGCTTCGTGATGCGCGGCATCACCTCCGACAGCGGCGAGGCCACCACCGAGCCGCGCGTGTCGGTCTATCAGGACGGCGTGTCGATCTCGAAGTCGCGCGGTTCCTATGTCGAGCTCTTCGACCTGGAGCGCGTCGAGATCGCCAAGGGTCCGCAGTCGACCCTCTATGGCCGCGGCGCCCTGATCGGCGCGGTCAACATCATCCAGGCCAAGGCCAGGCACGAGGCCGCCGCCAACCTGAAGATCGAGGGCGGCGACAACGGCTACGCCCTGGTCGAGGGCGTGGTGAACGTGCCGATCGGCGACTCCCTGGCGGTGCGCGTGGCCGCCCGCTCCAAGAAGCGCGACGGCTATGTCGAGAAACTGCTTGGCGGCGAGGACTTCAACTCCACCGACACCCAGGCCGTGCGCGTGGCCATCGCCTACGATCCGGGCGACCGCTTCAAGCTGGACGTGCTCTACAACTACCAGCAGGACAATCCGTCGGGCACCTCGTTCAAGTCGCTGACCTACGCCCCGACCAATCCGCAGACCGGCGCGGTGCTCGGCGACCGGGGCCGCAATTCCGGCGCGGCGCTGTCGACCGTCGAGGGCTTCGAGAACAACCAAGAACTGGGCCTGAACCGTCGCCTGTGGAGCCTGACGGCCCTGGCCAGCTACAGGCTCAACGACAAGTTCACGCTGAACTCGACCTCGGCCTATCGCTACTTCACCGGTGAGGAAGTGTTCGATCCGGACGGCTTCTCGCTGCCGATGCTGACCTTCGCCGAGGACGCGCAGGGCAAGTCGGCCAGCCAGGAGTTCCGCCTCAACTACGACGCCGGCGGCCGCATCACGGCCTTCGGCGGCGCCAGCTGGTTCTGGGAGGACGGCAGCCAGCGCGTGCCGATGCTGATCAACGAGAAGGTCGCCGGCCTCTTCCTGACCGGCCAGCTGCCGATCCCCAACGCCCTGCCGATGTCGGTGATCAACGTCCTGCCGGCGCTGGCGGCCCTGCCGTCGGCCCGACGCGAGGAATACACCAACTACGGCGAGACCAACTCCTACGACGTGTTCGGCGACGTCACCTTCAAGGCCACCGACCGCCTCGAGCTGACCGCCGGCGCCCGCTACACCTACGACGACAAGACCAGCGGCTACGGCGCCACGATGAGCGGCCCGTCGATCATCATGCTGGCCCAGACCGGAACCCAGCGCGGCCTGATCGTGCAGCCTACCCTGAACGGCAAGGCGCAGTACCAGGACTTCACCGACAACGGCGTCACCTACCGCCTGGTGGCGCGCTACAAGGCGGCCGATAACACCAGCCTCTACGGTTCGGTCTCGACCGGCCGCCGGCCCAAGGTGCTGGCCGGCAGCAACGGCACGCCGGGCGCGGCGGCGACCTTCCGCGAGGTGGCGGCCGAAGAGGTCACCTCCTACGAGGCCGGCGCCAAGACCGCCCTGCTGGACCGTCGCCTGACCCTGGAAGGCGCGATCTATCGCTACGACTACGAGAACTTCCAGACCAGCCAGCGCACCGACGCGGGCCAGGTGATCCCGCTGAACGCCGGCGAGGCCAAGGCTACCGGCTTCGAGGGCCAGGTGAACTTCCAGGCGACCAAGGACTTCCTGGTCTTCGCCACCTACGGCTACAGCCACGCCCGCTTCGGCAACGGCCTGTTCGACGGCAACCACTTCCGCTTGTCGCCCGACCATCAGGCCTCGATCGGCGTGAAGGCCGGCTTCGACACGGGCGTCGGCCGCTTCACCCTGATCCCGACCTACACCTGGCAGTCGGAGATGTTCTTCGACAACAACAACGACATCACCGCCCTGCAGACCACCACCGGGGTGATCAAGGACACGGTGCAGGACGAGAAGCAGAAGGCCTACGGCCTCCTGAACCTGCGCCTGACATACCAGCCCGACAACAGCCCGCTGACCTTCGGCGCCTTCGTCACCAACGTGTTGGAGCAGGACTACATCAAGGACGCCGGCAACACCGGCGACGCCTTCGGCATCCCCACCTTCATCGCCGGCGAACCGCGCTTCATGGGCGTGTCGGTGTCGATCAAGCGGTAGGGGTGGCGTCTTGCGAGGAACCTCCCCCTGTGGGGGAGGTGATCGCGTAGCGATCGGAGGGGGGAGTTTCCCGGAAATCGGCAGCGGCCTCGAAAGCTGAAAACGGCCCCCCACCGGCCTTCGGCCGCCTCCCCCACGAGGGAGGTTCCTTGACCCCTCGCCTAGCCGGACCGTCCTCGGCTAGACCTTGGCCATGGATCCGCGCCAACTCGACGTCATCGTGCGCATCGCCGGCGCGGCCCTGCTGCTGGGGCTGGCGGCGTTGCTGGCGCGCGACCCCAAGGGGCGGCGGTTGGCGGCGAGCTTCGGGCCGCTGGCGCTATGCCTGGCCGGATTCCTGGCCGGCAATACGCCGGATGCGGTCCTGCGGCTGGCCGGACCTGCGGGGGCGGCCGCGCACCTGCTGAGCGGCTATGCGGCCGTCTTTCTCTGGTGGTTCTGCCTGGCGGCCTTCGATCCGGCCTTCCGGCCGCGGGGGGCGGTGCTGGTCGGCGGGATCGCCTGGATCCTGGTGGCCAGCGCCGATAGGGGCGTGTTTGGACCGGCCCTGGCCGAGCGGGGCCTGTCGTGGATGCTGGTGGCCATGGGCCTTGGCATGGTCGGCCACCTGGCCGTGCGCGTGATCGGCGACCGCGAGGGCGACCTGGTGGAGGGCCGCCGGGCGGCGCGGATCTGGGTGGTCGTACTGATGGCCGGGCAGTTGCTGGCCGACCTGATCGTCGACCTGGTCATGGGGCTGGACTGGAGGCCGCTGGGTTTCTCCATCGTCCAGAACCTGGCCCTGCTGGGCTTCGCCGGCTGGCTGGCGAGCCTCGTTTTGCGGATCGAGGTCTGGCCGCTGGGCGCGGCGCCGACCCCCGTCCCGGCGGCTCCCGCGCCCGAGGATGCGGCGCAGGCGCGGCTGGCGCAGCGCCTGAAGACCCTGGTCGAAGTCGAGCGCATCCACCTGGATCCCGACCTGACCTTCGCCAGCTTCGTGCGGGCGATGGGCGCGCCCGAGCGCACCGTGCGCCGCTTCGTCAATCACCGGCTGGGCCACGACCACTTCCGGGCCTTCCTCAACGCCCAGCGCATGGGCGAGGCGCGGCGATTGCTGGCCGATCCGGCCCGGCGCGACGACAAGCTGATCGCCATCGCCCATGACGCGGGCTTCGCCTCGCTGGCCTCGTTCAACCGCGTGTTCCTGGCGACCGAAGGCGTTTCGCCCAGCGCCTGGCGGGCGGCGAAGGCGGTTTCGCCGGGTTTTGAGGAACGCTCAGCCGCTTTCTGAGGAGCCGGGGCGGGCCGACGCCCTCTACAGCGCCGCCATCGAGTTTCGAGGAGCAGGCATGAACGGCTTCATTTCCATCCTGGCGATCGTGGCGATGCTGCTGGCGGCGGGCGGCGCGATCGCCCTCGTGCGTCGCGGCGGCGTCGACTGGCGCTGGCTGCTGGCGGCGGCGGGCTTCGTCCTGCTCAACGACGCCCTGCTGACGCGTGGCTACGGCCTGCTGCCCCAACTGCTGCCGGCCGGCGACTGGAACTGGCAGGGCAAGATCCTGGCCCTGGCCGCCACCCTGGCGGTCGCCGCGGTGGTGGGCCGCAAGGCCGCCGGCCTGACCCTCGTGCAGGCCCGGGGCAGCCTGAAGGCCGCCCTGCCGGTGGCGCGGCTCTATGTCGGCCTGTTCCTGGCGCTGGCGCTCGTCTTTCCCAATGAGAAGGTCTCGGCCGAGACCCTGGCCTTCCAGCTGACCATGCCGGGGCTGGAGGAGGAGCTGTTCTATCGCGGGGTGCTGCTGCTGGTCCTGGACCGGGCGTTCGGGACGCCCTGGAAGCTGGGCGGGATCACGTTCGGCTGGGGCGCGATCCTGTCGTGCGCGCTGTTCGGCCTGGCGCACGCCTTCGGCTACGGCAAGGACGGGTTCGCGTTCGACACGCTGACCATGGCCCTGACCGCCCTGCCGTCGCTGATCGCTGTGTGGCTGCGCCTGCGGACCGGCAGCGTGCTGGCGCCGGTGCTGCTGCACAACTTCGGTAATGCGGTGATGCTGGTGGTGTGAGGCCTTGGGCTCAGGCGAAGGCGGGCCTGGAGGGGGCGACGGCCTTCAACGCCGCGCCGAAATAGTCCTGCACCTCCTGGAAGAGGTCGGGGCGGTAGATGGCCCGCGGGTCATTGGCCTTGTCGTCGTCGAAGGCGTGGGTGGCGTCGGCATAGAGCTTCAGGTCGACCTTCACGCCGTCGGCGGTCAGGCGGTCGAGCGCCTTCTTGGGAAAGCGCCAGCCGACCACGCCGTCCTTCTGGCCCAGCACCGACCACACCGGCGGGGCGCCGGGGCCCCAGCCGCGTCGGCTGGTCATCGAGGGATAGGCCGCATACGGATAGACCAGCAGCGCGCCCTTGACCTGGCGGCGCAGGGCCACGGCGTCCGCGTCGGCCAGGCCGGTGGCGCTGGGGGCCGAGGTTCCGGCGGCGTAGGCGTCCATGATCGACCAGGCGCCGTGGCTCCAGCCGGCCAGGAACACCTGGTCGGCCCGGGCCCAGCCTTGCGTCTTCAGCCAGGCCAGGGTCCCGAAGATGTCGGCGGCCCGCTTGGCGCCGTGCAGGGTCATCAGGGTGCAGACGAAAAGCTTGCCGTCCAGCGTGCTCATGCCGCGCGGCTTGAACGAGTCGAGCACGATGGCCGCGTAGCCGGCCTTCACGGCGACCTCGGCATAGGTCTCCAGGAACGGGGTCTTGCCGCCGCAGCCGTGCAGGATCAGCGCGACGGGAAAGGGGCCCAGCCCCGCGGGCTTGAACAACCGCGAGCGCGCGACGACCTTGGCTCCCCAGGCTGTGCTGTCCATGCGACGTCGAACTCCGTGCGTCGTCCTCGTCCTTCGACGGGCTCAGGATGAGGACGATGGTTGCGGCCCGTCGGTCGAGATCCTCACCCTGAGCTAGTCGAAGCTTGTCCTTGGGCGCGCCGCGCAGGCGCGGCCCGAGGGGGCGAGGATCTCGTGACGCGAGTTAGTGGCGGAACACTCGCACGCCGGTGAAGGCCATAGTGAGGCCAAGCTTGTCGGCGGCCTCGATGACCTCGGCGTCGCGCATCGAGCCGCCCGGCTGGATGATCGCCGTGGCGCCGGCTTCGGCCGCCTGGATCAGACCGTCGGCGAACGGGAAGAAGGCTTCCGAGGCGCAGGCGCAGCCGGCCAGGTCCAGGCCGAAGTCGGCGGCGCGCAGGGCGGCGATGCGGGCGCTGTCCTTGCGGTTCATCTGGCCGGCGCCGACGCCCAGGGTCTGGCCGGCGCGGGCGTAGACGATGGCGTTGGATTTGACGTGCTTGCCGATCTGGAAGGCGAACAGCATGTCGCGGATCTCTTCGTCCGTCGGCTGGCGCTTGGTGACGATCTTCAGGTCGGTCGCCTTGATGCGGGCGTCGTCGCGCGATTGCACCAGGAAGCCGCCGGCAACGCTCTTGAAGGTGTCGCCCGTCGACAGCGGATCCGGCAGGCCGCCGGTGACCAGCAGGCGCAGGTTCTTCTTGGCGGCGAACACGGCGACGGCGTCGTCGTCGGCTTCCGGGGCGATCACCACCTCGGTGAAGATCTCGACCATGGCCTCGGCGGCCTCGCGGGTCAGGCGGGTGTTGGTGGCGACGATGCCGCCGAAGGCCGAGGTGGGGTCGCAGGCGAGAGCCCGCTCATAGGCCTCGCGCTGGGTGGCGCCCAGCGCCACGCCGCAGGGGTTGGCGTGCTTGATGATGGCGACGGCCGGGCCTTGGGCCGGGTCGAACTCGGCGATCAGCTCGAAGGCCGCGTCGGTGTCGTTGATGTTGTTGTAGGAAAGTTCCTTGCCCTGCAGCTGCTTGGCCGTGGCCACGCCGACGCGGGGATTGGGGAAGGTGTAGAAAGCCGCCTTCTGGTGCGGGTTCTCGCCGTAGCGCATGGTCTGGCGCAGCTCGCCGGCGATGCTCTTGCGGGCCGGGAAGTCCTGGCCGAGCTGGGCGGCGAACCAGGCCGAGATCGCCGCGTCATAGGCCGCCGTGCGGGCGTAGGCGCGGGCCGCCAGGGCTTTGCGCAACGCGAGCGACGTGCCGCCGTCGGCCTTCAGCGCTTCCAGCACTTCGGCGAGGTCGGCGGGGTCGGTGCAGACCGACACGTAGCCGTGGTTCTTGGCCGCCGAGCGGATCATGGCCGGGCCGCCGATGTCGATGTTCTCGACGCACTCTTCGTAGGCGCCGCCCTTCGCGACGGTGGCCTCGAACGGATAGAGGTTCACATAGAGGATATCGACGCCGCCGATGCCGTGGTCGGCCATGGCCTTGGCATGTTCGGGAGCATCCCGAACGCCGAGAAGCCCGCCGTGGACGATGGGGTGCAGGGTCTTGACCCGGCCGTCCATCATCTCGGGGAAGCCCGTCAGGTCCGACACGTCCTTCACCGGCAGGCCGGCCGCGGCGATGGCCGCCTTGGTGCCGCCGGTCGAGACCAGCTCGACGCCCGCCTCGTGCAGGACCTTGGCCGCCTCGACCAGGCCGGTCTTGTCGGAGACCGACAGCAGGGCGCGCGCAGGCGCGACGAGATCGGGGGCGGACGGATAGTCGGGGGCGGCGGGCACGGCGGGACTCCGGGTCTGGTTGCGATCAGAAAGGAGCCCAGGCGCGCGGCGGCTTGCGAGCAGCAAAAGTGGACGCCGGTTTTGCGTCCGCTCGCAAGCTTGCTTGCCGAGTGCGCTTTCTAATGAAAGCGCACCGGTTCGGGCTCCCCGGTGGTCACCCACCTTCAACGCCAGTCACTCGAACGGCGCGGAACATACGGAGGGGGGACGGGGAGTCAATGCGGCGCGGTGGTTGAGGAGCCTCCCCCCTATAGGGGAGGCGATCGCGAAGCGATCAATGGGGCGCGCTTTCTGTAGAAAGGCAGGGCTCGGCGGCAGCTGAAAACGGCCCCCCTCCGGCCCTCCGGGCCACCTCCCCCAGAGGGGGAGCTGTCGCGGAGCGACTGAGGGGGACGCCGTCAGGCGTTCGGCGCCGCCAGCAGCACTTCCACCGCCACCCCCGCCGCCGCCAGCGCCTGGATGTCGGCGGCTTCGACCGGGGCGGCGACCAGCCGCACGACCTGGCGGCCGCTCCTGGCCAGCTCGATCAGGTGTTCCGGCGTGGCCTCTGCCGGCGGCAGGCGGTGGGCGTCGCGGCGGGCCAAAGTGACGACTTCGGGGTCGGCGGCCTCGTCGATGACCAGCACGTCGGCGGCCGACAGCGCCCGCACGGCGCGCAGGGTCAGGAGGTCGGCCGGGCCCTTGCCGGCCACGAAGCGGATCCTGCCTTCCTTGCGAACGCTCCTGGCCAGGGCCTCGCGGAACAGGGCGCCGGCCTTTTCCATGTCGCCGGTCATCGCCGCCTGGGCCGCCTCGCCAGAGAGGGCCTCGCGCAGGAAGGCCCGGCGTTCGTGCAGCGTGGGCAGGGCGCCGCGCACCTCGCTCTGGAAGTTGCGCATCAGGGCGGCCACGCGGCCGGCGCCCTCGGGCACCTGGGCCTCGATGTCCGAGCGCAGCATGGTGGCCAGCACGGGCGCGGCGCCGCCGGTGCCGACGGCGGCCACCACTTCGCCGCGGTCGATGACGGCGGGGGTGTTGAAGTCGCACATGTCGGGCTTGTCGACGACATTGACCAGCACGCCGGCGGCGCGCGCCGCGCGGGCCGCCGCCTGGGCGAACACCTCGTCGGCGCTGGAGACGAACGCCAGCACCGCGCCGGAATAGGAGCCGGGCAGGAAGGCGGCGTGGCCGTCGAGGCGCACCAGCGTTGCGGGCGAGCCGTCGAACAGCCGGGCCTTGGCCTCGGCGCCTTCGCCGGTTCCGGCGATCACCACCTTGCGGCCGGCGAGGGGGAAGTAGGCGGGAAAGGAGTCCAAGGCGGGGTCCTCTGGCGTGGGGCGCGCGGGTCGAGGTTCAAGGCTAGGGCGCGTCGGCCGCGAGCGTGAGCCTTTTCGCGCAACAGGCGTCGAGGAACTGGAGCCGAGGCCATCCTGACGGCGTTAAATTTCACTGGCGGAGCTTCGGGGGAACGGTGTTAGCTCCGATTTCGAGGGCAGGAGACGACGCATGGCGGCGAGCTTGGACGTCAACGGCAAGACGGTGTCGGTAGAGGCCGAGCCCGACACGCCGCTCTTGTGGGTGCTGCGCGACGAGCTGGGCCTGACCGGCACGAAGTTCGGCTGCGGCCTGGCCCAGTGCGGGGCCTGCACGGTGCATGTGAACGGCGACCCGGTGCGCTCGTGCGTCACCCCGATCGCCGCCCTGTCGGGCGCCAAGATCACCACCATCGAGGGCCTGGGCGGCGCCCATCCGCTGCAGCAGGCCTGGGTCAGGCTGGACGTGCCGCAGTGCGGCTACTGCCAGTCGGGCCAGATCATGTCGGCCGCCGCCCTGCTGGCGGCGACCAAGTCGCCCAGCGACGAGGACATCGACGCGGCCATGGGCGGGAACATCTGCCGCTGCGGCGCCTATCAGCGGATCCGGGCGGCGATCAAGGAAGCCGCGACCAGCGCCGCCGCCCCGGTGGTCGCCGCGCCGCCGGCCGCCAAGGAGGCCGAGGTCGAGGCCGCCGTCGACGAGGCGGTCGCGGCGGCGGCGGGCGCCACATCGCGGGTGCAGCGCGGAGAGGTGCGATGAACAAGCTGGCGGGCAGGGAAGGCTTCAGCCGCCGCGAAGTGGTGGTCGGGGCGGTGGTCGTGGGCGGGGCGCTGAGCGTCGGCTGCTCGCCCGCCGACCTGATGAGCGCCGGCTCCAAGGTCGAGGTCGGGGCGTTCGGTCCGTTCATCCGCTTCGAGCCCGACGGCTTCGTCACGGTGATCTCCAAGCACATCGAGTTCGGCCAGGGCAATCACGCGGGCCTGGCGGCGATCGTCGCCGAGGAGCTGGACGCCGACTGGACCAAGGTCCGCGTCGAGCAGTCGCCGGCCAACGCCAAACTCTACGGCAACGGCGCCCTGGGGGCCCAGCTGACCGGCGGCAGCTCGGCGATCTCCAACAGCTGGGAGCAGCTGCGCAAGGCCGGGGCCGGCGCGCGGGCGATGTTCGTCGAGGCCGCCGCCAACCGCTGGAACGTCCCGGCCGGCGAGATCGTGGTCAAGGACGGGGTGCTGACCCACGCCTCGGGCAAGAGCGCCGCCTTCGCTGACCTGATGGCCGACGCCGCCAAGGCGACCCCGCCGGCCAATCCGACGCTCAAGGATCCCAAGACCTTCACCCTGATCGGGACCGACCGCGTGCGCCGCAAGGACGCGCAAGCCAAGAGCGACGGGACCGCGCGCTACACCCAGGATGTCCATCTGCCTGAGATGCTGACGGCCATGGTCGCCCATGCGCCCAAGTTCGGGGCCAAGGTCGAGAGCTTCGACGCCGACGCGGCCAGGAAGGTCGCCGGGGTGGTCGACGTGTTCGAGATCCCGACCGGGGTGGCGGTGACAGCCAGATCCACCTGGGCCGCGCGCCTGGGCCGCGAGGCGCTGGACGTGCGCTGGGACGAGGCCAAGGCCGAGAAACGCGGCTCCGCCGAGATCGCCGCGGCCTTCCGCGACCTCGCCACGGGCAAGGGGCCGGCCGACCAGAAGTGGGAGTCGTTCGGGGCCAAGGGCGACGCCGGCCAGGCGGCCGGAGGATCGGACGCCTTCGAGGCGGTCTACGAGTTCCCTTATCTGGCCCATGCCACCATGGAGCCGATGAACTGCGTGGCGATCGTCGACGGCAATCACGTGCGGCTGGTGCACGGCTCTCAGGGCCAGACCCTGGACCAGCTGAACGCGGCCAAGATCGTCGGTACCCTGCCGGGCTCGGTCGAGATCGAGACCCTGTTCGCCGGCGGCTCGTTCGGGCGGCGGGCGACCTTCACCTCCGACTACGTCGCCGAGTGCGTGCACGTGGCCAAGAAGGTTGGCGGCGGCAAGCCGGTGAAGCTGGTCTGGACCCGCGAGGACGACATGCGCGCCGGCCATTACCGGCCGCTGGTGGCCCATGCCGTGCGGGTCACGCTGGACAAGGACGGCATGCCCGCGACCTGGCGCCACCGCATCGTCAGCCAGTCGATCATGAAGGACTCGCCGATGCCCTCGAAGGGCGTCGACCAGACTGCCGTCGAGGGGGCGTCGGATTCGCCTTACCTGAAGGCCACGCCCGTCGTCGACGCCCAGGTCGCCTTTCCGGAGGTCGGCGTGCCGGTGCTGTGGTGGCGCTCGGTGGGGGCCACCCACACGGCCTTCGTCATGGAGCACACCATCGACCAGCTGGCCCGCAAGGCGGGCAAGGATCCTGTCGAGTACCGCCGCGCGCTCTACGCCAAGGCCGGCGCCAACCGCCACCTGGCGGCCCTGGACCTGGCGGTCGAGAAGGCCGGGGTGACCGCTGCGACGGGCTGGACGCGCGGCGTGGCGGTGCACGAGAGCTTCGGCTCGGTCGTGGCCCAGGTCGCCGAGGTCAAGCTGGTGGACGGCGCGCCCAGGGTCGGCCGGGTGGTCACCGCCATCGACTGCGGCACGGCGGTCTCGCCCGACCAGATCGCCGCCCAGATGGAGGGCGGGACCTGCTATGGCCTGTCGGCGGCGCTCTATGGCCAGATCACCCTCACCGACGGGGCGGTCGACCAGAGCAATTTCGATACCTATCGCGTGCTGCGGATCGGCGAGGCGCCGAGCGTGGAGACCCACATCGTTCCGTCCGTCGCGCCGCCCAGCGGGGTGGGCGAGCCGGGCACGCCGGTGATCGCGCCGGCGGTCGCCAACGCCCTGCTGGCGCTGTCGGGCCAGGCCACTGCAAAGCTTCCGTTCGTCCGGTCCGCCTGAGCGTTAACCTTGGCGCGACCGGAATTGACGTCGGACCGCTGGACGAGAGGCTGTGCTAGGACCATCTTAGCGCCATGGTCGAGCCTGCCGACAGCCTTGGTTTCGAGAAACTCACGCCTCGTGAGCGCGAGATCCTGCGCCTGATCGCCCAGCATCAGCGCTCGAAGGAAATCGCGCGCCTGCTCAGCCTGTCGCCCAAGACCGTCGAGATGCATGTGCTCAGCGCCCGCCGTCGCCTGGCCGGCATGCCGCGCCGCGACGCCGCCCTGGCCTTCGTGGCCTGGGAGCAGGCCCCCGGTAATTGGGACCCCGGTAATGACTACCGTAGGCAATCGCCAGACCTAGCCGTCGAGCCCGAGCCGGTCTCTCCTGACTTCAACAGCGGGAGCGGCCATGGCCATGAACGACAACTCACCCAAGACGAGGCCTTCGGGCGCTCCCGGTTCGGCCTTCTTCATCGCGAGCTGGAAATCGCTGGAAGAGGGCCTGACCCTGATGGCGGGCACCCCCGAGCGGGAGCGCCTGGTGCCGGAGACGGTTTCGGCGCTGCGCAAGGCGCAGGCGGCTGGCGATCCTCCTTCGAAGCTGCTGCTGCGGGTTCTCGCGGCGACGGCCTTCCTGTCGGACGACAGTCCGATCCGGTCCGAACGCGGGGAGGTTGGCGCAATGACCTGACTCCCGCCCAATGGATGGGCCTGATCCTGGTTTCAGCCCTGGCGGCCGGCGTGCTGCTCAGCGTGGTGACCATGGGAGCCCATGAATTCCTCTTCGCCCTCCAGCGGTTCCGCGAGGGCTGGAGCACGCCGCCGGCGCACTGACCGGCGACCAGCTTTCCAACAATCCAACTGCCTTGAACGTGCGGGGGGCTCCCGCGCGAGTGGGAGAGTCTTGCATGAAACGCAGCGACGCGGCCCGTGCTGGGGCCGAGAAACTGAAGCGCGCCGAAGCCGCCATCGATGCGGCCCTGCGTGAAACCGCCGAGCTGGTGGGCCTGCTGCCCTCCCTGCGGCTCGATGCGCAGCTGTCGGCCGTGATCGGCCAGGAAGCGATCGAGACCCTCGGCGACACCCTGATCCACATTCTTTCCGCCCGTCGGACCATCGTGAAGGCGCACAGCGATCTCGCCGAAGTCCGCGCCCAGATCGGCTGCGGCGCCCTGGCCATCGGCGACATGGGCAAGTCCGAGGACGGCGATACGCCGCGCACCATCGGCCTGCGCGCCATCGACGGCGCCCGCGCCGCTTAAGGCCGCGCCGCGCCCCCCTCTTATTCCTGGAGCCAATCCATGACCGCCGTTCTCGCCGCGCTTCAGCCGGCGATCGATGAAGCCGCCGAATTCGGCCGCTGCCTGCGCGACCTCTGCCCGATCCAGAAGCGGGTGCTGACAGCGCTCATGCATCGGCTGATCGCCATGGAAGAGGCCAACGACGCCGAAGGCGCCCTGGTCGTGATCGACGAGGTGCGTCGGATCCTCGGCGAAGGCCGGCTGACGCACCACTAGGGCGCGTCGCCCCTCAAGTGAGCACGGGCTCGGATCACGCTTGATCCGGGCCCGACTTGCGTCATGTTGCCCCCGCGAGTCGGGGGGCCTCCTTTGATACAAGCCTTGATTTCCTTCGGCGTGGCGATCGTCGTCTGCGGTCTGGCCATACGGTTCGGAGACAAGCCCGCGCGGCGCGTCGGCATGATCACGCTGGGCGGATGGGTCGTCTCGCTGATCGTCTTTCGCAACAGCGCGCGTTTCGCCGACATCGGCCTGATGCTGGTCGACGGGGTGATCGCCGCCCTGTTCGTCTGGGTCTCGCTGTCGTCACGCCGGCTGTGGACGGTGGTGGTGGCGGCGTTCCAGATGCTGGGCGTGGCCTCGCACCTGGCCACGGTCATCGACCATCGCGTGACCATCAACACCTACAAGCTGAGCCTGGCGGTCTGGAGCTACGGCATCCTGGCCATGCTGGCGGTGGCTGTCTGGCGGCATTGGCGCGAGCAGCGTCGGGTCGGGGACGAGGGCGTCTAGTCCGCCAGGTCCTCGCGCCGGTCGACGTCGAACAGCACGCCGGGCGCGTCGGTCGGGACCATGACCTGCGCATCGCCCGCCGCCGCCATCAGCCCCTGGGCGCCGCGATCGCCCGAAAGGGCCAGGAGGTCCGGGAAGC
Source organism: Caulobacter zeae (assembly GCF_002858925.1). GTDB lineage: Bacteria > Pseudomonadota > Alphaproteobacteria > Caulobacterales > Caulobacteraceae > Caulobacter > Caulobacter zeae. Next base: position 128,002 of record NZ_PJRS01000001.1, on the reverse strand, counting down.
AGGCTTTCGAGAACAGCACCGGGTGGCCGCGCTGGCCGGCATGAACCGGGGCAACGATCCGGGTCGATCCGTCCAGCTGCGTAGCCAGTTCGCCCGCCAGGCCGTGCGGAACGTCCGGCATGTCGCCCAGGAACACGAAGACGCCCGTCGTCGCTGGATCCAGCGACGCGATCCCGGCGCGCAGCGAGGCGCCCAGGCCCTCGGCGGCGTCGGGGGCGAGCAGGGGGCGCAGGCGCTGGTCGGGACGCGCGGCGACCAGGGCCGCGACCGCTGCGTCTCCGGGCCGGATCACCACCGTCACCCGCTCCACCGGGGCCGCCAGAGCCGCGTCAAGGGCATGGTCCAGCAGCGGCCGGCCGCGATAGCCGGCGAGCAGCTTGCCGCCGCCGAAGCGCGTTCCCGCGCCAGCCGCCAGGACGATGGCCTCAAGTCGCATGCGATCCCTTTCCGCGACGCCTTCGGAGGCTTATCCTATGGCCGATATGACGTCCCCTGACGACAGCCCCCGACTGATCGACGGCTTCGGCCGAGCAGTGACCTATCTGCGCGTTTCGGTCACCGACCGCTGCGACCTGCGCTGCGTCTACTGCATGGCCGAGCACATGACCTTCCTGCCGAAGGCGCAGGTGCTGACGCTGGAAGAGCTGGATCGCCTGGCCTCGACCTTCGTCGGCCTGGGCGTGCGCAAGCTGCGCCTGACCGGCGGCGAGCCGCTGGTTCGCAAGGGGATCATGGAGCTGGTCGAGGCCCTTTCGCGCCACCTGAAGTCCGGCGTGCTGGACGAGCTGACCCTGACCACCAACGGCACCCAGCTGGCGCAGCACGCCGATCGCCTGGCGGCCCTGGGGGTGAAGCGGATCAATGTCTCGCTCGACACCCTCAAGCCCGACCTCTTCCGGCGTCTGACCCGCGGCGGCGACGTGGCCAAGGTTGTGGGCGGGATCGACGCGGCCCTGGCGGCCGGCATCCAAGTCAAGATCAACGCCGTGGCGCTGAAGCGCGACAACGCCGCCGAGCTGCCGGGCCTGATCCAGTGGGCGCACGCGCGCGGCTGCGACATGACCCTGATCGAGACCATGCCGCTGGGCGAGATCGACGAGGACCGCACCGACCAGTTCCTGTCGCTGCGCGACGTGCGGCGCGAGCTGTCCTCCTACTGGACCCTGACGGATCTCGCCTACGCCACCGGCGGCCCGGCCCGCTACGCCAAGGTCGAGGAGACCGGCGGGCGCCTGGGCTTCATCACGCCGCTGAGCCACAATTTCTGCGAGGCCTGCAATCGCGTGCGGCTGACCTGCACCGGCACCCTGCACACCTGCCTTGGCCGTGACGACGCCAGCGACCTGCGGGCCGTGCTGCGCGGCGGGGCGACCGACGGCGAGCTGGTGGCGGCCATCCACGCGGCGATCGGCTCCAAGCCCAAGGGGCACGACTTCCAGGTCGACGCGCCGCGCCCGGCCGTGGCTCGCCACATGTCGACGACCGGAGGCTAGGCGATGGCCCGCGTGCTGCTGTTCGGGCGCCTCGCCGACCAGGCCGGCTGGCGCGAGCGCGAGGTCGAGGCGGAAAGCCTGGCCGCCCTGCGCGCCTGCCTCGCCAATGACGACGCCGAACTGGCCGAGGCGCTCGCCGGGCCCGGCGTGCAGGTGGCCGTCGACAAGACGCTGGTGCGCGGCGAGGCCGTTCTGGCGGCCGGCGTCGAGGTCGCCTTCCTGCCGCCGATGAGCGGCGGATGATCACCCTGACCGAAGCGCCGTTCGAGCCCGGCGCGCTGCTGACGGCCTTCTGCGCCGGCCGCGACGAGACCGGGGCGGTGGCCAGCTTCGTCGGCCTGGCCCGCGCCGAGGGCGGGGCCGCGTCGATCCTGGAGTTGGAGGCCTATCCCGGCTTCACCGAAAGCGCGATCGAGACCTTCGCAGTCGAAGCCGCCGAACGCTTTGGTTTGCAGAGCTGGCGCATCGTCCATCGCGTGGGAAAGATCGCGCCGGGCGAGGCGGTGGTGTTCGTGGCGACGGCGTCCAAGCACCGCCGGGCCGCCTTCGAGGCGTGCGACTTCCTGATGGACTGGCTCAAGAGCCGGGCGCCGTTCTGGAAGAAGGAGCACGGCCCGGCCGGCGCCCGCTGGATCGAGCCGACAGCTCAGGATAGGACCGACGCTCAACGTTGGGATTGACCAAAGCGCGACAGCCGAAAGTGTCAGCGGTTTCGGCGCCTGTCGCGCGGTAAGCAAGGAAGCGGGAGCATCGCATGTCAGGCCTCACCCCGGGCGGCGGGATCAAGCCGGAGCTGCCGTTCAAGCCGGTGCGGGTGGCGATCCTGACCGTCTCCGACACTCGTGATGAGAGCACCGACACCTCCGGCCAGATCTTGATCGAGCGCGTGCAGGACGCCGGCCACGAGTTCGCCGGCCGGGCGGTGGTGCGCGACGACATCGAGAAGATCCGCGCCACCGTGCGCGGCTGGATCGCGAGCGGGCAGGTCGACGCCATCGTCACCACCGGCGGCACGGGCCTGACCGGCCGCGACGTCACCGTCGAGGCGCTGCAGCCGCTGTTCGACAAGGTCATCGACGGTTTCGCGGTCGTGTTCCACCTCGTCTCCTACGCCACGGTGGGGCTGTCGACCTTGCAGTCGCGAGCCACCGCCGGGATCATCGACGGGGTGTTCGTGTTCTGCCTGCCGGGCTCGAACGGCGCGGTGAAGGACGGCTGGGACAAGGTGATCGCCGCCCAGCTCGACAGCCGCCACAAGCCCTGCAACATGGTCGAGCTGATGCCTCGACTTCTGGAACGATAGGGCTCTTCGAGACGTGAGCAAGCTGACCCACATCGACGACCAGGGCCGCGCCCGCATGGTCGACGTCTCCGACAAGCCCGCCACGGCCCGCGAGGCGGCGGCGACGGGCTTCGTGCGGATGGCGCCTGAGACCCTGGCCCTGGCCGTTTCCGGAACGGGCCGCAAGGGCGACGTGCGCGCCGTGGCCGAGCTGGCCGGGGTGATGGCGGCCAAGAAGACCTCGGACCTGATCCCCCTGTGCCACCCGCTGGCGCTTTCGAAGGTGATGGTCGAGGTCGAGCCGGGCGAGGGCGGGCTGTCGGTGACCGCGCGGGTCAAGACCACCGGTCCGACGGGCGTAGAGATGGAGGCCCTCACGGCCGTCTCGGTAGCCTGCCTGACCATCTACGACATGCTGAAGGCCGCCGAGAAGGGCATGGTCATCGAGGCCGTGCGGCTGCTGGAGAAGACCGGTGGGAAGTCGGGGGACTGGAGCGCCTGAGGGCTTGTTGCAGCCCCTTCCGTCGTCATCCCGGAAAGCGCGTAGCGCTTATCCAGGACCCAGGGGACTGGGCGCGGTGGTCGGGGTCGCGCCGTTGGCAGCTGTCGACGCCTTGCCGCTCGCCCCTGGTTCCTGGCTCTCCGCTTCGCTCCGGCCGGGATGACGTGGGTTAGTACGCCAGGCTCTCCGCCCGCCGCTCCAGCGCCGGCTGGCCGTTGCGCGTGGCGATGATCTCGCCGATCACGGCCACGGCCACCTCGAAAGGGGCCTTGCCGCCGAGATCCAGGCCGATGGGCGCGCGCAGCTTGGCCAAGTCCCTTTCCGTCAGGCCGTCGGCCTTCAGCGCGGCGAGCCGTTCGGACAGGCGCCGCCGGGCCCCCAGCAGGCCGACATAGGGCGCCGGCGAGGGCAGGGCGGCCAGCAGGGCCTCGTGGTCGAGCGCCATGTCGTGGCTGCACACCGCCACGGCGGTCCAGGCGTCGAGGCCTGCGTCGAGGAGGGCGACCTTCGGCGCCTCGCGGCTGTAGCGCACGCCCGGCAGGGGCGGAGCGGCTATCGGGCCCTTGGGGCGCGCCAGCGTGGTCTCGAAACCGGCCTGCACGCCGAGGCTCGCCAGGGCCAGGGCGGTGGGATCGCCGCCCATCACCACCAGGCGCGGTGCCGGATCGAAGCGGCGCACGAACACGCCGGGCCACGGAACCGGCGTCGCCCCGACCGGCGCGCAGACTCGCTTCGTCCCGTCGGTGAACCACAGCGCCGGGCGCCTTTTTCGGGCGTGAGTCAAAAGGTCGCGCAACGCGCCATCGTCGGCGTTAAGGCGTTCGACCAGGATCTCGATGCGGGCGCCGCACAGCAGGCGGATGTCCGGCCAGGGGCTGCCCTCGCCATAGACGAGGCGCTTGGGAAGACCCGTTTCGAGCACTTCCCGTGCGTGCAGTTCGACGTCGCCCTCGATGCAGCCGCCCGACAGGAAGCCGGCGACAAAGCCTTGCGCGAACACCATCTGCGTGCCCACCGGACGCGGGCCGCCGCCTTCCAGCCCGATGATGGTGGCCAGGGCCGCGGGGCCCTGAGCCAGGGCGATTTCGAGGGCCGGCCGCATGTCGTCGGCCAGTCCGTGCATGGGCCATTCGGGGCCGGAAACGGCGGCGGGATCGGTAAGGTCCATCGGCGCGATCTTAACCCCTCGGCAAGGTTCCAGAAACGCCTTCTTCAAACCTTGGCGCGTAGGCTCTCCGACATTGGTGCTTCATCCGACGCGGAAGTTCATGTCGCTCACCGTCTCCAAGCTCGGTCTTGCCGCCGCCCAGTTCGGACTGGACGGCATGAACGCGTCGCCGCGTTCGCGCTCTCCCGAGATCGAGGCCCGCGACATCCTCAGCATCGCCGCCCGCGCCCGCCTGTCGGTGCTGGACGTCTCGGGCGTCTATGGCCGCTCGGAATCCGTGCTCGGCGACCTGATCCCGCGTCCGGTCTCGTGCCGGGTGACCCTGGCCGCCGCCCGCGCCGACCGCGGCCCCGACTTCGTCGAGGCCGAGGCCCGCGCCTCTCTGCGTCGCATGGGCCTGGAGCGCGCCGACACCATCGTCGTTCAATCGCCGTCGGAACTGTTCGGCGCCCATGGCCCGGCCATGTGGGACCGCCTGCACCGCCTGCGCGAGCAGGGCCTGTTCCGCAACATCGGCATCTCCGCCCACGCCACCGACGATCCGGTCGGCGTGGCGCGCCGCTTCAAGCCCGACATCATCCAGGCGCCCGCCAGCCTGCTCGACCAGCGCCTGCTGGCCGACGGCTCGCTGCAGCGCATCGCCGGCATGGGCGTCGAGGTGCAGCTTCGCTCGATCTTCCTCAACGGCCTGCTGTTCCTGCCGCCCGACCGCGTGCCGGCCCAGCTGAAGGGGGCCTCGGGCCGCCTGTCGCGCGTGCGCCGCATGATCGCCGAGGGCCGTTCGGATCCGCTGCAGGCCGCTCTGGGCTTCGCCCTGTCGCGCCCCGAGGCCTCGGCCGTGATCGTCGGGGTGACCTCGGCCGCCGAGCTTTCCGCCGTGGTGGCGGCTGCTTCCAGCCCGCCGCCGGATCTCGACTGGGACGAGATGGCCATCGACGATCCGGTGGCCCTCGACCCGCGACGTTGGGTCGCCTAGCGGCGGACCCGACTCGAAGCTCAAGGTTCAGAAAAGAACCTGATGAACGCCTCGAAGGGAGGCAACGCCATGATCCTCGCCGTCCTGCAGGCCCGCATGGGCTCCAGTCGTCTGCCCGGCAAGGCGATGGCCACCCTCCAGGGGCAGCCGATGATCCTGCGCCAGCTGGAGCGGATCCGACAGGCGGCCACCCTTTCCAAGATCATCGTCGCCACCAGCGACCAGCCGGCCGACGACGCGCTGGCCGGGTTCCTGGTCTCGCGCGGCGTCACCGTCCATCGCGGCGCCGGCGCCGACATCCTCGACCGCATCGCCCGCTGCGCCGAGGCCGCCGGCCCCGTCAGCCACATCGTGCGCCTGAAGGGCGACGCGCCGTTCGTCGATCCCGGCCTGATCGACCAGACCGTGCGCCTGGCGCTCAGCACCGGCGCCGACTACGCCTCCAACCGCGTTTACCGCACCTATCCGGCCGGCCTGGAGGTCGAGGTGATCTCGGCCCAGGCCCTGCGCACCGCCGCCGCCGAGGAGCGCGACCCGCTGGCCCGCATCTCGCCCACCGCCGCCATCCGCAGCCAGCCGAACCGTTTCCGCCACGCCCACCTGCGGGCCGTGCGCGACTGGTCCAGCCTGGACTGGCGCGTGAAGACCCCGGCGGACCTCGCCTTCGCCCGCTCGATCTACGACGCCCTGCACCCGGTCGACCCCGGCTTCCGCATGGGCGACGTGCTGGACCTGGTCGAGAGCAAGCAGGACCTGGGCCGGTTCGCGGCTTAAGTCTTACCCTGTCCCCACGGGAGAGGTTTATCTTGGGGGAAACCCGCCAGCTCGCGCCAGCGACGAGGCCGGGGCCTTGCCCAGGCGGTCGCTGATGTCGCGGCCGATGGCGATCAGGGCGTCGAGGTCGTAGCCGGTCTCGAACCCGGCCCGCTCCAGCATGTAGACCAGATCCTCGGTGCCGATGTTGCCTGTCGCCGCCGGGGCGAAGGGGCAACCGCCCAGGCCGCCGACCGAGGCGTCGAGGATGTCGACCCCGGCCTCGACGCTGGCGAAGGCGTTGGCCAGGCCCGTGTTTCGGGTGTCGTGGAAGTGCATGCGCAGGCGGGCGTCCGGCGCGGCGGCGCGGACCGCCTCGATGCGCTTGCGGACGGTCCAGGGGTCAGCGACGCCGATGGTGTCAGCGATGGCGATCTCGGGCACGTTCATGGCCGCGGCCTCGCGGGCGATGGCCACGACCTGGTCTTCCGAGACCTCGCCGTCGAACGGACAGCCGAAGGCCACCGAGATGGTGGCGGTGATCGGCGGGCCGCCGTCGATGGCCTGGCGCTCGACGATGGCGGCCAGCGCATCAAGCTGCTGGTTGACCGTCGCGCCCTGGTTCTTCACGCCGAAGCCGTCCGAGGCGCAGACCACCACATTGGCCTCGTCGCAGCCGGTCGACACGCAGCGCTCCCAGCCGCGCATGTTGAGCACCAGGCCGATGCGCGAACGCTTGGGATCGGGGCCGCCCAGGGCGTCCATGATCTCCTCGGCCCCGGCCATCTGCGGCACGCGGTTGGGATTGACGAACGACACCACCTCGGTGCGGCGGGCGCCGGCGGCTTCCAGGCGGCGGATCAGGTCGAGCTTTTCCTCGACCGTCAGGATCGACTTCTCGTTCTGCAGGCCGTCGCGCGGACCGACCTCGACGATCTCGATGAAGCGGCTCATCGCGGGGCCTCCTCGGCGACGGGTGCAGCGGCCTCGGCGCCAGTGACGGCGTCGGGCGCTTCGACGGCTTCGTGGCGGCGGGGCTCGCCGCGATAGATGCGCAGCACCTCGTCGTCGCCGTCGGAATAGTTCAGGCCCTTGATCTCGCCGGCCTGGCGCGGGGCGTGGCCCAGAGCGGCCAGGGCGGCGCGGAACTTCTCGTCCTCGCGGCCCTCGACCACGGCCGGGCGGCCTTCGTCCACAGCGTCGGCCGCGCCTTCCGCATCGGTCAGCTGGGTGGTGGTGCCCAGCTGGAAGACCATGCTGGGCTCGGAATAGCCGGTCACCGCCACCGGGCCGGGGGCCCCGGCGCGGGGGGCGAGGTCCGCAGCCTCGAGAGCGCGGGCCAGGCGCTTGGACAGCCACAACGAGTCGAGGCGCGGGGCCAGCAGGCCGGCCATGGTCCCGTGGGCCAGGATGCCCAGGACGCCTGCGGTGACCAGGGCCTTGGCGGCCTGCTTGCGCAGGATCAGCCAGCCGCCGGCGACGGCTGCGGCCACGAACAGCAGGGCCGAAAGGATCGCCAGCGGCAGGGCCGAGGGCGCGGCGTAGGTCTTCCAGGCGACGACGCAGACGGCGGCGAAGGCGACGCCCGCCAGGGCCAGCAGCGCCGTGCCGATGATGCGCGGGACAAGGCCCAGGGGGCTGCGCAGGGCGGCGGCCATCAGCATGGCCAGGGCCCCGAACGAGGGCAGGGTGTAGTGGGCCAGCTTCGTCGGCAGGATCTCGAACATCAGCCAGGTCGGGATCAGCCAGCACAAGGCAAAGCGCACGCCCGGCTCCTTGCGGCCGGTCCAGGCCAGGACGAGGGCGGCCGGCAGCAGCAGGGTGACCGGGAACAGCAACAGCGGCGAAAGCAGGGCGTAGTAGCCGAACGGGCCGCTGTGGCTCTCGTGGCCGCCGGCCAGCTTGGGGGCCAGGTCCTCGCCCACCGCCGCGCCCCAGAAGGCGCCGTCGGTGGCGATGGTGATCATGGTCGCCCAGGGCAGGACGATGGCGGCGAACAGGATCAGGCCCCAGCTCCAGCCCAGCTGTTTCAGCCAGCCGATCCTGCGGTCCCAGGCCCAGAGGGCGAGGATAGCCAGGATGGCGACCAGCAGACCCACGGGACCCTTGATCAGGGCGGCCATGGCCATGCCGATCCAGAAGGCCAGCTTGGGCCCCTTGCCGGCTTTCTCGCCCGCCAGCCCGGCCGCGTAGATCCGCGCCAGGCCGGCCATGGCCAAGGTCGTAAAGCCGCACAGCGCCGCGTCGGTCTTGGCGATGAAGGCCTCGGTCGACAACAGGAAGGTCGCGCCCAGGATCGCGCCCGACAGCAGGCTCTCGCGCGGGCCGAAGAAAGCGGCGGCCCCCCAGGCGCAGGCGGCGGCGGCCAGCATGGCGCCCAGCAGCGAGGGAATGCGGTAGGCCCAGATGCCCCGGTCTTCCGGCGCCGAGACGGCCTCTACCGCCACCGCCTGAAGCCAGTGGATGCCCACGGGCTTCTTGTTGCGCGGCTGGTCCTGCAGCTTGATGTTCACATAGTCGCCCGTCTCCAGCATCTGGGCCGTGGCCTGGGCGAAGCGGGACTCGTCGCGGTCGAGCGGCGGCATGGCGAACAGGCCCGGCAGGCCGGCGATCAGCGCCACCAGGGCGGCGAACACCGGCGCGCGCCAGCCGCGCGACCAGGCGTCGAGACGGGATTCAAGAGTAGGGGCGGGGCTGGTGTTCGCGCTCATGCGTGCTGGAATAGCACGATCCTTTCATGGCGCGAGATTTGCGGTAAAAGCGGCCATGACATCCGATAACTCCGCCGCGACCCCCGATTTCTCCGTCGTCGTGCCCGTGTTCGACGAAGGCGGGGCCGCGCCGGCCTTGGCGCGCGAGATCGCCGCCGCCTTCGCCGGCGAGTCCTACGAGATGATCTTCGTGGACGACGCCAGCCGCGACGACACCAAGGCCCTGCTGACGGCCCTCAAGGCCGAGATCCCGCAACTGCGCGTGCTGGGCCACCGCAAGAACTCGGGCCAGAGCCGCTCGATCCGCAGCGGCATCCTGGCCGCCCGCGCCCCGATCGTGGTGACCATGGACGGCGACGGTCAGAACGACCCGGCCGACGCCCCGCGCCTGGCCAAGGCGTTGCAGGCGGCGCCCGTCGAGCTCGCTTTGGTCGGCGGCGAGCGGGTCAAGCGCCAGGACAGCAACGCCAAGCGCTTCGCCTCCAAGTTCGGCAACGGCGTGCGCAAGCGCCTGTTGAAGGACACCGCCAACGACACCGGCTGCGGCCTGAAGGCCTTCCGCCGCGAAGCCTTTCTGCGGCTGCCCTACTTCGATCACATCCACCGCTACATCCCGGCGCTGATGCTGCGCGAGGGCTACGAGATCGCCTTCCAGCCGGTGAACCACCGTCACCGCGAAACGGGCGTGTCGAAATATACCAACTTCGGCCGCCTGAAGGCCTCGGTCAGCGACCTGTTCGGCGTGATGTGGCTGCAGTCGCGGGCCCGCAATCCCCAGGGCGTCGACGAGGCTTAGGGGTAAGCGCTCCAGCTTTCCTTTATTTTCCCGTCATTCCCGCCCTTGTGGCGGGAATGACGGGAGGTTGGGAGGCGCAAGTCTTATCCGCTCGCGCGATGGGCGGCCCCCGCTTCACCGGCGTCGCAAAACCGGTTAACCCTGAAAGTCGACTTCGGGGGAATTCACCGCAATGTTCGCCGCCTTTCCGCTGCTGGCCCTGCCGGTGCTGATCTACAACCTGCTGGCCCTGACGGTCGGCGGTGGTTTCTCGTCGGACGCGGCCAGCTATCGGTTCGGCGAGCAGCTGTTCCGCATCCACATGGCCTCGCGCGTCGACTGGATCGTCAGCTGGGGCGATCTCCTGCTGGGCGCCTCGCTGGTGGTGCTGTTCGTCGAGCTCCTGAAGTCGACGACCAGCCGCAAGGTGGCGATCATCAACCACTCGCTGTCGATGGTGCTGTTCATCGTCTGCCTGGTGGAGCTCTTGCTGCTGCCGGCGTTCGCCACCTCGGTGTTCTTCCTGATCACCCTGATGGTGCTGCTGGACGTGCTGGCCGGCTTCATCGTCACCATCGTCGCCGCCCGCCGCGACGTCGACTTCGGCGAGATGCGCTAGGGGCGGCCGCCCTCGTCCTTCGACAAGCTCAGGATGAGGGCTATTGCCGACGCTTCACTCGAAATCCTCACCCTGAGCCCGTCGAAGGGCGAGGGTTTCGCGATGCGGCGTTTCTACAAGCGCCTTGGAGCCGTCGCGCGTTAGCCTCCTTGCCAGGAGGCCCTGATGGACGACGACCAGCCGCCGCAAGACAGCAAGCTGACCCGCAGCAAGGAAGCCTGGGCGCGCTCTGGCAAGTTCCTGACCGGCGAGACGAGCCGTCCGGAGAGCGAACGCCTGCCGCCCGGCCAGCACCTGACCCGCGACTGGCCGGTGCTGGACCTGGGCCTCAAGCCCGACGTCTCCCGCGAGGACTGGCGGCTGCGCATCGACGGCCTGGTCTCGCGGCCGGCGACCTGGAGCTTTTCGGCCCTGCTGGCCCAGCCGCAGAGCGCGCCCGTTTCCGACATCCACTGCGTCACCACCTGGTCGCGCTACGACAACCACTGGGACGGGGTGCTGACCCGCGACGTGGTGCTGGCCGTGGCGCCCAGGGACGAGGCGCGGTTCGTGGTGCTGCATTCCTACGACGGCTACACCACCAACCTTTCCCTCGACGACTTCGCCCACGAGGGCGCGCTGCTGGCCCACGGCTGGGAAGGCGCGCCGATCGCCCCCGAGCATGGCGGTCCGGTGCGGCTGGTCGTGCCGCACCTCTATTTCTGGAAGAGCGCCAAGTGGCTGAAGCGGATCGAGTTCGTGGCCGCCGACAAGCCCGGCTTCTGGGAGGAGCGCGGCTATCACAACCGCGGCGATCCGTGGTCCGAGGAACGCTACGGCTGAGGGCGGCCGATTTCGACAAGCGCCGGCGCGTCCGGCCCCCTATCTATCGGTAACAGACCCTCTTACGGACGCCGTTTCACCATGACCGCTTCCAATCTCTGGCTCGCCGCCGGCCTGCGCTCGCCCTTCGCCAAGGTCGACGGGGCCCTGGCCGCCCACGACGCCATCGATCTTTCCGTCCCCGTGGTGAAGGCCATGCTGGAGAAAGGGGCGCGGCCCGACTTCGCGGTCTGGGGCACGGTGATCCCGAACCTCACCTGGAGCAACATCGCCCGCGAGGTGCTGTTGGACGCCGGGGCGGATCCGACCATCCCGGCCTTCTCCACGGTCATGGCCTGCTCGACCAGCATGACCGGCGTGCTCGAGGCCGCCGGCATGATCGACGGGCGCGGCCGCGACCTGGCTTTGGTCGGCGGCGTCGAGGCCATGAGCCGGGTGCAGATCGGCCTGTCGGTGCGGCTGTCGGACTGGATCCGCCGCTTCCAGCAGGCCCGCGACCTGAAGGGCCGGCTGGCGGTGCTGTCCGCCTTCAAGGCCGCCGACGCCAGGCTGTTCATCCCCAAGGTGGCCAACCGCACCACGGGCCTTTCCATGGGCGAGCACACCGAGATCACCGCCAAGGAGTGGGGCCTCGCGCGCGCCGACCAGGACGCCATCGCCTTCGCCAGCCACCAGAACGCCGTGCGCGCCTGGGAGAACGGCTTCTTCGACGACCTGGTGATCCCGGTGGGCGAGGCGCGCCGCGACACCATCCCGCGCAAGGACAGCACGCTGGAGAAGCTGGCCAAGCTGAAGCCCGCGTTCGACAAGACCAGCGGCCAGGGCACGCTGACGGCCGGCAATTCCTCGCCGCTGACCGACGGGGCGGCCAGCGTTTGGGTGGCGTCGGAGGCGGGCCTGGCCCGCCTGCCCGAACGCACGCCGCGCGTGAAGATCCTCGACTACGAGGTCACCGCCATCGACCTGAGGAACGAGGGCCTCCTGATGGCCCCGGCCTACGGCGTGCCGCGCATGCTGGCGCGCAACGGTCTGACGCTTTCCGACATCGGGCTGTGGGAGATCCACGAGGCCTTCGCGGCCCAGGTGCTGTCGCACATCGCTGCCTGGGAGAGCAAAAAGTTCCTGGCCGAACGGGCCGGGGTCGCGGCCGACCTGGGCGCCTTCCCGCGCGAGCGGATGAACCCCACCGGCGGGAGTCTCGCGCTGGGCCACCCGTTCGGGGCCACGGGCGCGCGGATCCTCAGCCAGGCCACCAAGGAACTGGCCGCGCGCGGCAAGGGCGAGAAGGCCATCGTCAGCATCTGCGCCGACGGCGGCCAGGGCACGATGATGTTGCTGGAAGCGGCGTAGCCGAGGTCCGCCTCTCTCTCCATGGGAGGTGAACCGGGCGATGTCGTTGGGATACCCCAGACGTAGAACCGGCCCGAGGACTAGGGGCAACCTCGGGCCGGCGGTACGCATGTCGCGTTGTGGGGGGTGGACGCGACACGGTTAAATTGGACCCGGCAGTCCCTCCGATCAAGCGAATGGATGTCGCTCGGCGCTTTTGTCGCAGGGAAGCGTTGTCAGGAAAACGGTGTCAGGTCAGGACCGAGAAGATCAGGGTGACGACGGCCACGTCGAAGGCTCGGATCAGGATGGACAGCATAGGTCGTGACGCTTTCCGGAAAGACTCGCGCCTCGACCTAGCAAGACTGGCGCCAAGTCGGCGCGAGGCGCTAGAAATCCGGGATGGCGCTGTTCTTCGATCACGACTGGTACGACGCGCGGTTGGCGCAGCGGGGCCTGGATCGCCCGGCCCTGGCCGCGGCGGCGGGTCTCAGCGCGGCCGATCTGGAGCTGGTCTTCAAGGATCAGCGCGAGATCGCACCGGCCGAACTGGCGGTTTTTGCCGAGATGATCGGGGTTTCCTGGGAAGAAGCCGCCCGGCGGGCCGGCGTGGGCGCCCATGCGGCGCCGGTCGATCCCGCCGCGGCGCGGATCGCGCGGCTGGAGGCCAGGGTGGCGGCGCTGGAGGCCCAGGTCGCCGCCCTTGCGACCAGATCTGGCGGCTAGATCTCGGTCTTCTTGATCAGGCCCGCCTTGGGACGACGGTCGGCCGGGCCGGAATATTCCGTGCCGAGATAGGTCGAACGCGCCGCGTCGAGCACTTCCTGCCCACCGCGCAGGCCGCGCTTCTGGCCAGGCTGGCCCATGACCTGGGCGGCGAAGGCCGCGAACGGGCCGCGCGGGCGCGGCTGCGGCGGCGGATCGGCCGGGGCCTCTTCCTCGTCGCGGACGAACACGACCTCCTCGCCGTCCGCCTCGTGGCGGTCGGAGTCCTTGGGCGCGGCCAGCGCCCGGCGCGCGTTCGCCGCGCGTCGGATGGGGTCGATCGGACCGGTCATGGTCGGCACGCTAGCGGCGCCTCCGTTAAGAACGAATGCGCCGTCATGGTTGATGGAAATTAGGACTTGGTCGCCAGCTTGGCGATCTGTTCCTGCATGGCTTCGAGCTGGCGCTTGAGGTCGGCCAGGCTGTCCTCGCTGGGGGCAGCCGGAGCCGGCGCGGGCGGCGGCGGGGCGGCGGGCGCCTCGGTCGCGGCGTCTTCGGGGCGGCTGTAGGCGAAGGGCGAGAACATCTTCATGGCCCGGTCGAACAGGGCCATGTTCTGGCGGATCTGCTCTTCGTAGATGGCCATGCCCGGCGCGGCGGCCTTGCCGGCCAGACCCGGAGCGCCGGTGAACTGCTGGCGCATGCGCTCCTGCTGCTTGGAGAAGCTTTCCAGCGACATCTCCAGGTAGCTGGGCAGGAAGGCCTGCATGGAGTTGCCGTAGAAGCCGATCAGCTGGCGCAGGAACTGGATGGGCAGCAGGTTCTGGCCGCCGCCGCGGTTTTCCTCTTCGAAGATGATCTGGGTCAGGACCGAACGGGTGATGTCGTCGTTGGTCTTGGCGTCGTAGACCACGAAGTCGACGCCCTCCTTCACCATGTCCGACAGGTGCTCGAGGGTGACGTAGGAACTGGACGCGGTGTTGTAGAGCCGGCGGTTGGCGTACTTTTTGATAACGACGCGCTGACCCGAACCTTTTTCGGCGGAAACTTTGTCGGCGCCGGGGGCGGCTTCGCCTTTTTCGGGGTTCTCGGACATTTCGTTCCCTGGGACAGCGGTGTCGCCCGCCTTTTCGCATCGCACTATCGCTAATGCAAAGCCAGGGCGCCAGTCCCGCGAGGACTTGGACGCCAGATGATGACATGAAAATGTATTCGTGACGAACGCCGTTCGTTTGGGCATGGTGCTATTGCACTGCAAAAGTGTGGGCGCCGCACCTGCGAAGGCGTCACGGAACAGTCACGGGAAAATCAAAGCCAATGACCGACATCGTCATCGTCTCCGCCGCCCGCACGCCGGTGGGTTCCTTCCTCGGCGCGCTTTCGAGCCTGCCGGCCGCGGAGCTGGGCAAGACCGCGATCGCCGCCGCCGTGGAGCGGGCCGGGATCACGCCGGCCGATGTCGACGAAGTGATCCTGGGCCAGGTTCTGCAGGCCGGCGCCGGCCAGGGCCCGGCCCGCCAGGCCTCGGTCAAGGCCGGCATCCCGGTCGAGAGCCCGGCCTGGAGCCTGAACCAGCTGTGCGGCTCGGGCCTGCGCGCGGTGGCCCTGGGCGCCCAGCAGATCCTGTCGGGCGACGCCAGCATCGTCGTGGTCGGCGGCCAGGAGAGCATGAGCCAGGCCCCGCACGCCCAGGCCCTGCGCACCGGCCAGAAGATGGGCGACCTGGGCTTCGTCGACACCATGATCAAGGACGGCCTGTGGGACGCCTTCCACGGCTACCACATGGGCCAGACGGCCGAAAACATCGCCAACCGCTGGCAGATCACCCGCGAGGACCAGGACAAGTTCGCCGTCGCCAGCCAGAACAAGGCCGAGGCCGCCCAGAAGGCCGGCAAGTTCGCCGACGAGATCGTCGGCGTGACCATCAAGGGCCGCAAGGGCGACACCGTCGTCGACCAGGACGAATACATCCGCCACGGCGTGACGCTGGACAGCATCTCGGGCCTGAAGCCGGCCTTCGCCAAGGACGGCTCGGTGACCGCCGCCAACGCCTCGGGTCTCAATGACGGCGCCGCGGCCCTGGTGCTGATGAGCGCCGCGGAAGCCGAAAAGCGCGGCCTCAAGCCGCTGGCCCGCATCGTCTCGTGGGCCAACGCCGGCGTCGAGCCGGAAATCATGGGCACCGGCCCGATCCCGGCCACCAAGAAGGCCTTGGAAAAGGCCGGCTGGAGCGTTTCGGATCTCGACCTGATCGAGAGCAACGAGGCCTTCGCCGCCCAGTCGATCTCGGTGGTGCGCGAGCTGGGCCTCGACCCGGCCAAGGTCAATGTCAACGGCGGCGCCATCGCCATCGGCCACCCGATCGGCGCCTCGGGCGCGCGGATCCTGACCACCCTGGTGCACGAGATGAAGCGCTCGGGCGCCCAGAAGGGCCTGGCCACGCTGTGCGTCGGCGGCGGCATGGGCGTGGCCCTCTGCGTCGAGGCCGTCTGAGCCAGGAAGTCTGGGCCAGGAAGTCTGGGCCCGGAAGAAGTCTTCGTGACAAACTGCGTCCGGGGCTTGCGCTCCGGACGCGACCACGTGCAACCATGACGTAACGGCAGCGGGAGACTACTGGATGGCTAGAGTTGCGTTCGTGACCGGCGGCACGCGCGGTATCGGTCGGGCGATCTGTGAGCGGCTGGTGGCCGACGGCCTCAAGGTCGCGGCCGGCTATTCCGGCAATGAGGCGGCCGCCGAGGCCTGCGCCAAGGAGCTTGGCGTGACGGTGGTGAAGGGCAATGTCGGCTCGTTCGAGGATTGCCAGGCCGCGGTGGCCAAGGTCACCGCCGAGCTGGGTCCGGTCGACGTGCTGGTCAACAACGCCGGCATCACCCGCGACGGCTTCCTGCACAAGATGACCTACGATCAGTGGTCGGAAGTGATCCGGGTCAACATGGACTCGGCCTTCAACATGACCCGTCCGGTGATCGAGGGCATGCGCGAGCGCGGCTGGGGTCGGATCATCAACATCAGCTCGATCAACGGCCAGAAGGGCCAGGTCGGCCAGACCAACTATTCGGCCGCCAAGGCCGGCCTGATCGGCTTCACCAAGGCCCTGGCCCTGGAGAACGCCAAGAAGGGCGTCACCGTCAACGTGATCTGCCCAGGCTACATCGACACCGAGATGGTGGCCGCCGTCCCCGAGACGGTGCTGGCCGGCATCATCGGCGGCATCCCCGTCGGCCGCCTGGGCAAGGGCGAGGAGATCGCCGACATGGTCTCGTTCCTGGCGGGCGAGCGGGCCGGTTTCGTCACCGGCGCCACCCTGTCGCTGAACGGCGGCCAGTACCTCGCCTGAGGCTGGCCTCGAACCTTCTGTCTTGACCTGACGGTCCCGGTTGGCGTCAATCGCGCCAACCGGGAGCACGTGGCGGACCGCCGCGCTCTTCCTGTTTGGGACGAGCCTGCTTGTCCGTTGCGGGCGACCGAAGCGGGCAGGCTCTATGGGGAGCGAGTGGCGGGGGCCGCGCGCCAAGGGAAGCGTTGCAGAAAAGTCGCACGGCGACGCTTGCCAGGAAGCGCCGCCTCCACGTCCAAGATTCGCCCCAGTCGGGGACCATCACCGTTCGCATGATACGACCGACGGTGGAAAGGATGGGGCCGGGAGGCTGCGCGGCAACGCTGATGCTCGCCCTGGCAGGCCTGACCATCGCCACGCCCGTCGCGGCCCAGTCCAAGCACAGCCTGCGCGACGCCCTGTTCGGCGACCGCGCCGCCGCCGAGGCTCGAAAGGCGCCGCCGCCGCCGGTGGCCCGCTACGTCTCCGACGGCGGCGGGGCCTTCGTGCTCGACCGCGCCACCCCGACTACCCTGCTGAAGTTCGAGAACAGCAGCGAGGTGTGGGTGCTGTCGCCCCACGCCGGTCCGCGCGGCGACGTCATCTATAAGAACGAGTTGGGCGAGCCGGTGCTGCGCGCCACCAAGCTGGGCGGCATGACCCTGTTCACGCCAGATCGGCCGGCCGGCGCCGCCGCGGCGCTGATGGGCCGGGCCCCGACCATCCAGCCGCCGGCCTTCATCACGCCCAACGCCCTGTTCCAGCGCATGCTGCAGGCGGCCGACCGCGCCAGCCGCGCGGCCCGCCACCGGGTCAGCTTCGAGACCGTGCAGGACGCCCGGCCCGAGACCTCGGTGCTGGTCGCCGAATGCGCCAACGTCACCGCCGAGGCTTTCGAGCGCATGGCCCGCAACGGCGACCGCAGCCTGCTGAACCGGATCGGCCGCGTGCTGCTGGCCGAGGGCCGCAAGCCCGGCGCGACGATCAAGGACGACGCCCTGATCGTCACCTACGCCGCCGGCAAGGGCCTGGCTGGCCGTCCGTCCTCCGACCGCATCATCAAGGTGGTGGACAAGTAGGGCGCGGAACCCGGGCGCCCGATCCACGTTCCAGATGCTTCATGCATACGGCCAAGCTCCTTGAGGCGCTTTTTCCGTTCCGGAGCCTGCCTTGCCGACCGATACCGCCCCCGTCGACCTGACCAACTGCGATCGCGAGCCGATCCATATCCTGGGCGCGATCCAGCCCATCGGCTTCCTGATCGCCCTGACCGCCGACTGGCTGGTGGCGCGGGCCTCGGCCAATGTCGGCGACTTCATCGGCTTCCAGCCGGCCGAGCTGTTCGGCAAGCCGCTGTTCGAGCTGTTCCAGCCCAAGGCGGTGCACGACCTGCGCAACCGTTCGACCCTGCTGCGCGGCCCCGACGCGGTGGAGCGGATTTTCGATCTGGAACTGGTGGCGGGCCGTCCCAACTTCGACGTCGCCCTGCATTTCTCAGGCGGCCAGATCGTCATCGAGGCCGAGCCCGCCTCGGGCGAGCATGGCGACGCCACCGGCATGGTGCGCTCGATGATCGCCCGCCTGGACGGGGCGTCCGATTTCGCCGCCTTCTATCGCGAGGGCGCGCGCCAGGTGCGGGCCCTGATCGAGTTCGACCGGGTGATGGTCTATCGCTTCGCCGCCGACGGCTCGGGCGAGGTGGTGGCCGAGGCCGTGCGCTCGGGCATCGGCGCGTTCATGGGCCTGCGCTATCCGGCCTCGGACATCCCGGTCCAGGCCCGCGAGCTCTATCGCCGCAACCTCCTGCGGGTGATCACCGACGTCAACGCCACGCCCGTGCCGATCGTCCCGCAGCGCGACCAGCACGGCCAGCCGCTGGACCTGTCGCTGTCGGTGCTGCGCTCGGTCTCGCCGATCCACATCGAGTACCTGAAGAACATGGGCGTGCAGGCGTCCCTGTCGATCTCGATCATCGTCGAGGGCAAGCTTTGGGGGCTGTTCGCCTGCCATCACTATTCGCCCCGCTGCCCCACCTTCGAGCGGCGCTCGGTCAGCGAGCTGTTCGCCCAGATGTTCTCGATGCGGCTGGAGAGCCGCGAGCGGCAGGAGACGGTGGAGTACGAGCGCCGGGCGCGCGACATCTCCGACCAGCTGCTGGGCGCGGTCGCCTCGGACGAGACCCTGCTGAAGGATCCTGACTGGCTGGGCGACATCCTGACCAACGCCATCCCGGCCGATGGCGTAGGCGTGTGGCTGGGCGGCAACCACGCCTTCTCGGGCACGGTCCCGCCGCTGGACGACTTCCGCCGGATCGTCCGGGCGCTGAACGGCACGGCCGCCGGCAAGGTCTTCGCCACCGACCATATCGGCTCGCTGATCGACGACGCCCACGGCTTCGCCTCCGACGCGGCCGGCCTGCTGGCGATCCCGATCTCGCGCTCGCCCCGCGACTATGTGGTGCTGTTCCGCAAGGAACTGATCCATTCGGTGCGGTGGGCCGGCGATCCGCACAAGCCGATGGAGTACGGCCCCAATGGCCCGCGCCTGACCCCGCGCGCCAGCTTCGCCGAGTGGAAGGAGCTGGTCGAGGGCAAGTCCCAGCCGTTCTCGGGCTCGGAAATCCGGGTGGCCGAGACCCTGCGTGCGACCCTGATCGAAGTGGTTCTGCGGCTGGCCGACCAGGCCTCGGCCGAGCGCCAGCAGGCCAGCGCCCGCCAGGAGCTGCTGATCGCCGAGCTGAACCACCGGGTGCGCAACATCCTGGGCCTGATCCGCGGCCTGATCCGCCAGTCGCTGCCGGCCGGCGGCGACATCGCCGAGTTCGTCAAGGTCGTCGACGGGCGCATCCACGCCCTGGCCCGCGCCCACAACCAGATCACCGACGACCACTGGGGTCCCGCGCCCCTGCAGGCGCTGATCGACGCCGAGGCGGCCGCCTTCGTCGACGAGCGCGACCGCATCGTCGTGCAGGGCGAGCCGGTGTCGCTGAACCCGCAGGCCTATTCGACCCTGGCGCTGGTGTTCCACGAACTGGTCACCAACTCCAACAAGTACGGCGCGCTGTCGGCCGAGGGCGGCCGGGTGACCATCGGCTGGCATCACAAGGCGGGCGGCGACCTGGCCGTGGAATGGCGCGAGGCCGGCGGCCCGCCGGTGACGCCGCCCACCCGCAAGGGCTTCGGCACCACGATCATCGAGCGCTCGGTGCCCTACGACCTCGGCGGCAAGGTGAAGGTCGACTACGACCCGCGCGGCTTCCACGCGGTGTTCAGCATCCCGGCCCGGCACCTGTCGCAGCCGCGCCAGGGCGGCCCGCGACCTGTCCGCTTCCCCCGCCCGGCCCCGGGGCACGCCCACCCCCCGCCGTCCAGGATCCTCGAGGGCCAGGACGTGCTGTTGGTCGAGGATAGCCTGATCATCGCGCTGGACGCTGAGGACATCGCCAACCGCCTGGGCGCGCGCGGCGTGACGACGGCGGCGACGGTGCAGGGGGCGCTCGACAACATCGAGGCCCATCGTCCGACCGTGGCGGTGCTGGACATCAACCTGGGCGACCGCAACAGCTATCCCATCGCCGACCGGCTGGCCGAGCTGAAGACGCCCTTCCTGTTCGCCACCGGCTATGGCGAGCAGGCCAACTTGCCGCAGAACCATCGTGGCCGGCTGGTGGTGCAGAAGCCCTACACGCTGGAAAACCTGGCACGGGCGCTGGACTCGCTGGGCGTCGGGCCGGGCGAGGCCTGACGAGCCGCCAAGAAAAAAGGACCCCGGCGCAAGCCAGGGTCCTTTCGCAGTGGCCGCTTCTGTCCGCTGGGGTTGGGGACCGAGAGGCGCGGGCGGCGGCCTTGTTGTCTGGTGTCCGGCTCAGCCCCAGGTCTGGCGCAGGCGGAAATAGATGAACGGGTCGAAGTCGACGCGGCGGTCGTCGAGATAGGCGAAGTCGCTGGGCGCGCGGACGCGGCCCTCGAACACCTCGCGCTGGCGACTGAGGCCGCGGCCGGTGAGGTTCTGGGCCTCGACCCGCAGCGACAGCCCCTGGCGCGGCTTGACCTCGGCATAGGCCAGGAGCCACGGCTCGATCTCGAAGCGGCTGACCTCGTTGAAGGCGTAGGATGTCTCGGTCTCGCCCGAGAACAGCTCGACGCCCCATTGCAGCTTGCGCTTGGGCAGGTCCTGCGAGAACCGCAGCTCGCCCTCGAAGGGCTCCTGGTCGCTGATCCGGCGCTTGCGGCCGGTGATCGGGTCGACGACTTCCGACCGGGTCCAGGTTCCCTTGCCGCGCAGCAGGCCGCCGGGGACGAAGCGCTCCAGCGGCAGGTTCACCGACAGCTCCAGCTCGTCGCCGGCGGCGTCGCCGATATTGCCGGGGGCGTCGTAGAGATTGCCGGCCTTGTCGACCACCAGGATGCGGTCTGCGACGTCGCTGATCTCCTTGTGGCGGGCGGTCAGCACCACGGCGCCGTCCTTGCCGAACTTGCGCTCCCATGCCGCCTCGAACACCCAGGTCCGCTCGGGCACCAGCTCGGCGCCGCCGGCGGTGTCGCGGCCTGTCGAGAAGGTGGTCGACGAGACGAAGTCGCTGAAGTCCAGCTGGCCGACCTCGCGCTCGACGCGGCCGCGGAACTGGTCGTGGGCGCTGGGCGACCAGGTGACCGACAGGCGCGGCTTTGGATAGGTGAACGACTTTTCGAGGTTGGTGTCGCCGGTCTGCGAGATGGTCGAGCGCTCCAGCCGCAGGGCGCCTTCCAGGGTCAGCTTGGAATGGGCGCGCCAGGTGGCGACGCCGAAGGCCTCGCCCCGCTTTTCCTCGACCCGCACGTTGGCGGCCGGCAGCACCTGGGGCGTTCCGTTGACCAGGTAGCCGATCTGGCTCTCCAGGAAGTTCACCGCGATCTCGCCGCCGCCCTCGAACGACAGGGTCGGGCTCTGGGTGTGGCGCAGAACGCCGCGGGCGATGCTCTCGCCGCTGTCGCGGGCCGAGGTGAAGCGCCCGGCTTCGCCGGCTTCGGTGAAGGTGCTGGCGTAGTCGACGTGCTTTCGGCGCAGCAGGCCGGTCAGCTCGACGCGCGACCTGGCGGTCAGGGGGCGCTCCCAGCCCAGGCCGATCTCGCCTTCCTCGCGGTCGTCGGCGTCGATGACCTTCAGGCGGTCGCCGCCGGTCGGGGGGATGTCCTCCAGGCTCCAGTCATAGATCTCGCGCTCGTAGACGGTGTTGACCGACAGCCGGCCGCCCAGCAGGGGGCGCTTCAGATTGGCCTTGGCGGTCAGGCCGTCGCCGCCGCCCGTTTCGTCCAGCCAGGAGGGGCTGACGGTCCCGTTGGCCCGGCGCACGACCTTGGGGCCCTCGCCGGCGCCGTCGTCGACATAGCGATAGGACAGCAGCGACCAGTCGAAGGCGTTGACGCCGTACTGGCGCGAGCCCTCGAAGCGCATGGCGGGGGTGGTGCGGCCGTCCTGCTGGAACGAGCTGGCCACGGCCAGCAGGGTCGAGCCCTTGGCGTCGGCGCGCAGCACGACATTGGCCACGACGTTCTTGCCCTGCATGTCGACGCCTGGGGCGCCGCCGACGATGATCTCGACACGGTCGACCTGGCTGGCCTGGATGCGGCGCAGGGCGTCCTCCAGGGACTCGCTCTTGGTGGCCGGGCGCTGGCCGCCGATCAGCACGTTGCCGGCCGCGCCGCCGAAGCCGCGCACGCTGTCGCCGCCGTCGAAGGTGAAGCCGGGCACGCGCACGACCATGTCGTAGGCCGACAGCGGCTGGCGGTCGGCGAAGAAGGCGGCGGGATAGCGGGTGACGCCTTCCGTCGCCGCGGCGACGACGGGGGCCTGGGCCGAGGCCTCGGGCGTTGCGGCCGCGAGGGCCGCGAAAAGCGATCCGAACTGCATGTCTTTCCGTCCCCTGGCCCCCGCCAGTTGCGTGGCTGGCAAACTGGGCCTTTGGCTATCGGGAGGGAAAGTTACAAGCTTGAAATGTG
Source organism: Caulobacter zeae (assembly GCF_002858925.1). Lineage (GTDB taxonomy): Bacteria > Pseudomonadota > Alphaproteobacteria > Caulobacterales > Caulobacteraceae > Caulobacter > Caulobacter zeae. The sequence goes on along the minus strand of NZ_PJRS01000001.1, from coordinate 105,570 downwards.
GATTAAATAATGGATATCAATGGACGGAAGCGTCCAGTTTTCGTCCGGAGAGGCCTCCCCCAGAGGGGGAGGCGATCGCGTAGCGATCGGGGGGGAGCCTGTCGAAATCCGGCCCTGTTCAGCGGAAGCTGAAAACGGCCCCCCTCCGTCGCCTTCGGCGACACCTCCCCCAGAGGGGAAGGATCTCCCGGCTAGATATTCGTCCCGCCCACGGTCAGGCCGGTGATCTTCAGGCTGGGTTGGCCCACGCCCACGGGCACGCCCTGGCCGGCCTTGCCGCAGACGCCGATGCCGGGATCGAAGTCGAAGTCGTTGCCGATCATGGTCACGCGGGTCAGCGCGCTGGGGCCGTCGCCGATCAGGGTGGCGCCCTTCACAGGGGCGGTGATCTTGCCGTCCTCGACCAGGTAGGCCTCGGTGCACTGGAAGACGAACTTGCCGTTGGTGATGTCGACCTGGCCGCCGCCGAAGTTGGCGCAGTAGAGGCCCTTTTTCATCGAAGCGATCATCTCGGCCGGATCGTCGTTGCCCGCCAGCATGCCGGTGTTGGTCATGCGCGGCATCGGCATGTGGGCGTAGGACTGGCGGCGGCCGTTGCCGGTCGCCTGCATGCCCATCAGCCGGGCCGACATGCGGTCGTGCATGTAGCCCACGAGGATGCCGTCCTCGATCAGGATGGTGCGCTCGGTCGGCGTGCCCTCGTCGTCGATGGTCAGCGAGCCGCGGCGGCCGGGGATCGAGCCGTCGTCGAAGACGGTGACGCCCTTGGCGGCCACCCGCTCGCCGATGCGGCCCGAGAAGGCGCTGATGCCCTTGCGGTTGAAGTCGCCTTCCAGGCCGTGGCCGACGGCTTCGTGCAGCAGCACGCCGTTCCAGCCCGGGCCAAGCACCACGTCCATCTCGCCGGCCGGGCAGGCGACGGCGTCGAGGTTCACGAGCGCCATGCGCAGGGCCTCGTCGACCTGGCCCTGCCATTTGTTGGGGCTGATCCAGGCCGAGAAGCCGGCGCGGCCGCCGGCGCCGGACGAGCCGGCCTCGCGCTTGCCGTCCTTCTCGACGGTGACCTGGACGTTCAGGCGCACCAGCGGGCGCACGTCGCGGATCAGCTTGCCGTCGGCGCGCAGGATCTCGACCACGCGGCGCTCGCCGGCCAGGCTGGCCAGCACCTGCACGACGCGCGGGTCGCGCTGGCGGGCGAAGGCGTCGATCTCCTGGAGCAGGGACACCTTGTCGGAGAAGGCGGGCGAGGAAACGGGGTCGTCCTCGCCGTAGAGCTTTTCGTTGGTCGAGCGCGGGCCCTCGGCCGAGATCCCGGCGTAGCCGCGCTTGGCCAGGCTGGCGGAGGAGGCCGCCCGGCCGATGGCGGCCTCGGAGATTTCCGAGGCGTGGGCGTAGCCGGCCGTCTCGCCGGCCACCACGCGCAGGCCGAAGCCCTCGCCGGAGTCGTAGGAGGCGGTCTTCAGCCGGCCGTCGTCGAAGACGAAGGCCTCGCTCTCGGACCGCTCGAGGAACAGTTCGCCGTCGTCGGCCCCGGCCAGGGCCTCGCCGAGGATGGCGCGGGCGCGTTGCGGGTCGACGCCGGCGGCGTCCAGCAGGGAGGGGGCGGAGAGGGGAGCGGTCATTCCTGTAAGGTAGGCGCTTGCAGGCCCCGCGTCATCTCCCTCCGCCCCCGGATCGCTCACCAGCTTTCGTTGATGTCGCCCGAACCGGCGATCGACTTGGACAGGCTGGCCGGACGCTCGGTCAGGGTGACGTCGCCGCTGCCGGCGATGTGCACGTCCGCTTCGCCCGTGGGGCCCAGCTTCGCCTCGCCGCTGCCGGCGATCGCGACCTTGGCGTCGGTGACGGTCAGGGCGGTCAGTTCAGCCTCGCCCGAGCCGGCGATCCGGAGGTCGACCTTGGCGGTCTTGCCCGAGGCGTAGGCCTCGCCGCTGCCGTTGAGGGTCAGCGACAGGTCCGGCTGGTCGTAGGACTGGATGTCCAGGTCGCCCGAGCCGTTGAGGGTGAACTTGCGCACGGCCGGGGCGGTGATGCGGATCACCAGGTCGTCGCTGCCCGCGAAGGTCTGCATGCCGTGGCGGTCGAAACGGAAGCCGCGGCCCTGGCCGTCGCCGTCGAAGTGCAGGCGGTCGTTGGTCAGCACCACGCGGCGGGCCAGGCCTTCGGGGCCCTCGACCGTGATGTCGGCCTTGGGCCCTTGCGTGTAGATCACCCGGGCGGGCAGGTCGATGCGCAGGGCCTCGCCGCCGGTCCAGGCGATCTGGCGGCTGGTGTTGGGGCCGTGGTCCTCGATCGTCACGTCGCCGTTGCGGCGGATGGTGACGCGGCCGTCGTCGTCCTCGATGTGGATGTTGGCCGGGAAGTTCCAGCCGCCCTGCTTGACGAGGTCGCGGCCGCCGATGGCGAAGGCGGTTCCCAGGCAGGCCACGGCCAGGACGAAGCTGGCGACGGCGATGATGGTCAGGTTGCGGATCATGGCCAGGCCTCAGGCTTGCGGTTCGATGGCCGGCTTCAGCAGCCGGTAGTGGAGCCGGCCGTACCAGACCAGCAGATTGACCAGGCCCACGGTGACGAGGCCGGTGACGGCGCTGAGCGCGGTGGCCGCGGCCATCAGGCCGATGCCGCCGAGGATGGCGAAGGCGGGGCCGCCCGGCGGGTCCATGAACGGTCCGGCCGAGAACACGAAGCCGCCGGCGATGAAGATGCCGATCCCGGCCATGAAGAAGCCGAACAGCGCCCCGATCACGCCCATCAGGATGGGCAGCAGGATCAGGATGTCGATCGCGCCCAGGCCCAGCACCGCGAACACGGCGCCGGCGGCGGCCGACGGGTTCTTGGTCTCTTCCCAGCGCTTGAGGCCGGCTTCGGCGCGCAGCTCGCGGGCCAGGCGGTCGGGATCGCCCAGGGCCGCGGCCGTCTCGGCCTCGCTGCGGCCGGCGGCGATGGCGTCGTCGAAGTGGGCCTCGTAGTCGGCCACGGCGTCGGCGATGGCGGAGGCCGGCAGGCCGGCCAGGCCGCGCTTCAGACGGGTGACGAATTCGGCGCGGGTCATGCGGCGGCTCCCAGGATGTCGTTCACGGCCTTGGCGAAGGCTTCCCATTCGCTCTTCTGGGCGGCGAAGCTGTCGCGGCCGGCGGTGGTGAGGCGGTAGTATTTGCGGGGCGGGCCGCTGGTCGACTCGACCAGATAGGTCTCGACCAGGCCGTCGGACTGCAATCGCCGCATCAGCGGGTAGATGGTCCCCTCTCCCATGTCGATGTCCTTGGCCAGCTGGCTGGCGATCTCGTAGGCGTAGCTGTCGGCCTTCGACAGCAGGGCCAGCACGCACAGCGCCAGCACGCCTTTCTTCAATTGGGTTTCGATGGCTTCAGGCACGGCTCTCGTTTCCTGTTGGTGAGAACCTTGTACGGCCAGGTAGTGTGCGATGCAAGGTAGCTGTTATTACAAGTTATCAATGTTCGAGGATCGACGTGATTCGCCTGTCGGTCGTGTGGATGAAATCGGCGAAGTTATTGAGAATGCTTCTCAACTGACGCGATTCCCCTGCCCAACGTGTGGTTTCGGGTGCTTGGCAACAGGGATTGAAGCGCGTAAGCACGCCTGCGACCGGCCGGCGCCGTGGGGGGAGTGCTTTCGACCGTTTCAAGTCGATTGCATAAGTCCGCGTAACCGGTCGTATTGTGCATGTCGGCGCGGAGACACGGCTGAGTAACAGCCGGTCGCCGCCGTAACGGGCCGAGAGGGAAATGAAGGCACAAGTTCAGGGGATGGGACGGAAGGGGTTTGGCTTTGCAGCCGCCGCCGTCATGACGACGCTCGCGGGGCATGCCTTCGCCGACGATCTATTGGGCCAGCCGACGCCGGGGGGCATCGCCCTCCAGCCGGCGGCGTCCGTGCTCAAGCACGACGCCATCTGGTTCCACGACTGGGTTCTGATGCCGATCATCACGGCCATCACCCTGCTGGTCCTGGGCCTGCTGGTCTGGATCGCTGTCCGCTACAACAAGAAGGCGAACCCGGTTCCGGCCAAGTTCAGCCACAACACCACGATCGAGATCATCTGGACGATCGTGCCGGTGCTGATCCTGATGATCATCGCCATCTTCTCGTTCCGGCTGTTGTTCAAGTACAACGACATGCCCAAGCCCTACATGACCGTGAAGGCCACGGGCTATCAGTGGTACTGGGGCTACGAGTATCCGGACCAGAAGGTCCCGGAGATCATCTCCAAGGTGCTGAGCGAGGAAGAAGTGGCGGCCAAGGGCCTGCCGCACAGCCTCTATCGCCTGGCCGCCGACAACGCGCTGGTCGTGCCGGTCAACCAGGTGGTGCGCGTGCAGGTCACCGCCGCCGACGTGATCCACGCCTTCGCCCTGCCGGCCTTCGGCCTGAAGACCGACGCCATTCCGGGCCGCCTGAACGAAACCTGGTTCAAGGCCGAGAAGGTGGGCACCTATTACGGCCAGTGCTCGGAGCTCTGCGGCATCGACCACGCCTTCATGCCGATCGAGATCAAGGTCGTCACGCAGGCCGAGTTCGACGCGTGGGTGAAGTCCAAGGCTCCCGCCGAGGCGCCCGCCGCCCCGGCGACCGCCGAAGCCGCCCCGGCCGCGCCTGGCGCGGCTCCGGCCGCCACGCCCGCCGCCGCCGCTCCGGCTGCACCCGCTTCCGCTCCGGCCGCGGCCCCCGCCGCCGCGCCGGCGGCCTAAGAACGCTTTAGGATATCAGTCCGATGGCTCACGCCGCTGACATCGATCACCACGACGCCGGCCACGGCGCCGACGAAAAGCCGCCCTTCTTCCAGCGCTGGTTCTTCTCGACGAACCACAAGGACATCGGCACCCTCTACATCCTGTTCGCCATCATGGCCGGGATCGTCGGCGGGGCCCTGTCGGGCCTGATCCGCTGGGAGCTGATGCACCCGGGCATCCAGATCTTCTCCGAGACCGGCCTGCTTGCCGAGTGGGGCGTGTTCAAGGGCAAGCACGGCTACAACGCCGTGGTCACCGCCCACGCCCTGATCATGATCTTCTTCATGGTCATGCCCGCCATGATCGGCGGCTTCGGCAACTGGTTCGTCCCGATCATGATCGGCGCGCCGGACATGGCCTTCCCGCGGATGAACAACATCTCGTTCTGGCTGCTGGTCGCCGCCTGGATCCTGCTGTGCACCTCGATGTTCGTCGACGGCGGCCCGGGCCACGGCTTTGGCGGCGGCTGGACGATCTATCCGCCGCTGTCGACCTCGGGCCACACCGGTCCGGCCATGGACCTGGCGATCCTGTCGCTCCACCTGGCCGGCGCTTCGTCGATCCTGGGCGCGATCAACTTCATCACCACGATCTTCAACATGCGCGCGCCGGGCATGACCCTGCACCGCATGCCGCTGTTCGCCTGGTCGGTGCTGATCACCGCCTTCCTGCTGCTGCTGTCGCTGCCCGTGCTGGCCGGCGCCATCACCATGCTGCTGACCGACCGCAACTTCGGCACCCACTTCTTCGATCCCGCCGCCGGCGGCGACCCGGTGATGTTCCAGCACTTGTTCTGGTTCTTCGGTCACCCGGAAGTGTACATCCTGATCCTGCCGGGGTTCGGCATCATCAGCCACATCGTCTCGACCTTCTCGAAGAAGCCGGTCTTCGGCTACCTCGCCATGGCCTACGCCATGGTCGCCATCGGCTTCGTCGGCTTCGTCGTGTGGGCCCACCACATGTACACGGTCGGCATGCCCATCAACCTGCGCGCCTATTTCGTGGCCGCGACGATGATCATCGCCGTCCCGACGGGCGTGAAGATCTTCTCGTGGATCGCCACGATGTGGGGCGGTTCGATCAGCTTCAAGACGCCCATGCTGTGGGCGATCGGCTTCATCTTCCTGTTCACGGTCGGCGGCGTCACCGGCGTCGTGCTGTCGAACGCCGGCATCGACTACAGCCTGCATGACACCTACTACGTGGTGGCCCACTTCCACTACGTGCTGTCGCTGGGCGCCGTCTTCGCCATCTTCGCGGGCTTCTACTACTGGTTCGAGAAGATGTGGGGCGTGAAGTACAACGAGTTCCTCGGCGCGACCCACTTCTGGATCATGTTCGTGGGCGTGAACCTGGTGTTCTTCCCGCAGCACTTCCTGGGCCTGGACGGCATGCCGCGTCGCTATGTCGACTATCCGGACGCCTTCGCGAAGTGGAACTACGTCTCGTCGGTGGGCTACATGATCACCGTCCTCGGCGTCGGCGTCTTCCTGCTGGTGCTGATCGAGGCGGCCATCCGTCGCCGCAAGGCCGAGGCCAACCCGTGGGGCGAAGGCGCCACCACGCTGGAATGGACCCTGTCCTCGCCGCCGCCGTTCCACCAGTTCAGCGAGCCGCCGGTCATCAAGGCCGACGATCATCACTGATTGGCGCGACTGATCTCTGGTAAGATAGCTGTATAAGCGCGGGGGCGCGGATCGGGCGAATAGTCCGGCCCGCGCCCTTCGACCATCCAGACCCCTCTTCGAAGACGTAAGTTCCAAGTCCCATGGCCAAGCCCGCCGTCCTTTCGCCCGACACGCCCGCCGACACGGTTCGCGCGGCGCGCTGGCAGGACTATTTCCAGCTGCTCAAGCCGCGCGTGATGTCGCTGGTGGTGTTCACGGCCGCGACCGGCCTGGTGGCCGCCCGCACCCACATCCACCCGCTGCTGGGCGCGGTGGCGGTGCTGTGCATCGCCGTCGGCGCGGGGGCCTCGGGCGCCCTGAACATGTGGTACGACGCCGACATCGACGCCAAGATGCGCCGCACGCGCGGCCGCCCGGTGCCGGCCGGCCTGGTCGAGGGCTCCGAGGCCGCGACCCTGGGCGTCGTCCTCTCCCTGCTGTCGGTCCTGCTGATGGGCATGGCCATCAACTGGCTGGCCGCGGGCCTGCTGGCCTTCACCATCGTCTTCTACGCGGTGGTCTACACCATGTGGCTCAAGCGCTGGACGGCCCAGAACATCGTCATCGGCGGCCTGGCCGGCGCGCTGCCGCCGGCCATCGGCTGGGCGGCCGCTGCGGGTGACGCGCCGCTGAACGCCTGGCTGATGGTGCTGATCATCTTCCTGTGGACCCCGCCGCACTTCTGGGCCCTGTCGCTCTACATCAGCACCGACTACGCCAAGGCCGGCGTGCCGATGCTGCCGGTGGTCAAGGGCGCCAAGGAGACCCGCAAGCAGATCCTGCTCTACAGCCTGGTGTTCATCCCGGTCTGCCTGGCGCCGGCCTTCACCGGCCTGGGCGGCCCGCTGTACCTGGCCGTCTCGGCCCTGGGCGGGATCGTCTTCCTGACCCTGGCCTGGCGGGTGTTCCGCAGCGACGCCGGCGATGCGGCCGACCCTCGCGCCGCCGACCGCGCCCTCTACGAGGTGGCCAACGCGCCCGCCCCTGAACCGGCCGAGCCGGGCAAGCGCCCGCCGCCGGTGGGCGGGGCCAAGGACGCCCGCAACCTCTTCGCCTTCTCGATCCTGTACCTGTTCGCCCTGTTCGCCGCCCTGCTGGCCGAGGCCATGATCGGCGTCCGGGCCCTGGAGCTTCCGCTTTGACCGATCCGAAGAAGACCGTTTCCGCAAAGCCCGACGCCGACCAGGCGCTCAAGGCCCGCAACGGCCGCAACATCGCCCTGGCGCTGGGCCTGGTGGCCTTTGTCGCCCTGGTCTTCGTGGTCACCCTGGTGAGGCTCGGCGCCAATGTCGGAAACCGGTTCTGATCCCAGGCCGGCGGCCAAGGCCGGCAAGGCGAGCAACCCGCAAGCCCGCCGCAACAAGCGCGTGGCGCTGATCTGCGTCGGCGCCTTCGCCGGCATGGTCGGCGCGGCCTACGCCTCGGTGCCGCTCTACAAGCTGTTCTGCCAGGTCACGGGCTTCGACGGCACGGTGCGCCGCGCCGAAGCCGCTCCGACCAAGGTGCTGGATCGCAGCGTCGTCGTCCGCTTCGACGCCAATATCCGCAACCTGCCCTGGACCTTCACCACCGAGCAGGTCAGCCAGGACATCAAGCTGGGCGCGTCGGGCCTGGCCTTCTTCAAGGTCACCAACAACAGCGACAAGCCCCAGACGGGCCGGGCGATCTACAACGTCGTGCCCGAGCAGGCCGGCGCCTATTTCCAGAAGATCGAGTGCTTCTGCTTCTCGAACCAGACGATCGAGCCCGGCCAGACCGTCGAGTTCCCGGTCGTCTACTTCGTCGATCCCCGCTTCGCCGAGGATCCTGAGACCAAGGGCAAGTCCGAGATCACCCTGTCCTACACCTTTTTCCCGGCGGTGGAGGGCGAGGAGGGCGGCAAGTCGGCCGACGCGACGCCGCGCATCGTTCAACCACTTGGCGGAACACCGTCCAAGGGACTATAGCAATCCACAAGGGAGTGCGCGGGCCTTGGGGGACCTACGCGACGCGTACTTCAAATAATCAGAGGGTTCGCAACACATGGCCCACGGCGCCGTCAAACACGACTACCACATCCTGCCGCCTAGTCCGTGGCCGTTCGTCGGCTCGATGGCGGCCACCATCATGGCCATCGGCCTGATCGCCTGGATCAAGGGCGGCGTGTTCGGGATCGAGAAGGGCCAGTGGTGGCTGTTCGCGCTCGGCCTGGCCGGCGTGCTCTACACGATGTTCGGCTGGTGGTGGGACGTCATCAAGGAAGCCAACGCCGGCGACCACACCCCCGTCGTCTCGATCGGCCTGCGCTACGGCATGGTGCTGTTCATCGCCTCGGAAGTGATGTTCTTCGTGGCGTGGTTCTGGATCTTCTTCGAGATGGCCCTGTTCCACGGCCACCGCACCTTCTCCAGCATCGAGGAAGTCCGCACCGCCTGGGCCGCCTGGCCGCCGGCCGGCGTCGAGACCGTCTCGCCCTGGCACCTGCCGCTGGTCAACACGCTCACCCTGCTGCTGTCGGGCACCACCATCACTTGGTCGCACCACGCCCTGCAGCAAGGCGACCGCAAGGGCGCCAAGTGGGGCCTGATCCTGACCATCCTGCTCGGCGCGCTGTTCACCTGCATCCAGGTCTACGAGTACGCCCACATCAACCACGAGAACCTGTTCTACAACGAGGCCGCCGCCAATTCGGGCCTGTACGGTTCGACCTTCTTCCTGGCCACCGGCTTCCACGGTTTCCACGTCTTCGTGGGCACGCTGTTCCTGATCGTCTGCCTGATCCGCCTGATGAACGGCGCCTTCACGCCCAAGCAGCACTTCGGCTTCGAAGCGGCCGCCTGGTACTGGCACTTCGTCGACGTGGTCTGGCTGTTCCTGTTCGCCTTCATCTACGTGATCTTCGGCGCCTCGGCGCACTAGGGTCACCGACTATCGAAGGGCCCGGAGCGCCGATCGCGCTCCGGGCCTTTTTCGTTTCAGCGTCTTGCAGGGAACGCCATGCCCAAGACCAACCCCTACGCCGCCGGCGCCGCCGGGCGCTGTCCCGTCTGTGGCGAGGGCTTCCTGTTCGAGGGCTTCCTGAAGGTGGCCCCGCGCTGCGAGGCCTGTGGCTACGATCTCTCCAAGCTCGAGAGCGGCGACGGGGCGGCCACCTTCGTCATCCTGATCGCCGGCGCGCTGTGCGCCTTCGGGGCGCTGTTTTCGATGTTCGCCTGGAACTGGCCGGCATGGCTGCTGCTGGTCGTCTGGCTGCCGCTGACCCTGCTGGCGTGCCTGGTGCTGATGCGGCCCGCCAAGGGCCTGATGGTCGCCGCCCAGATCGCCAACAAGGCCTCGCAAGCGGGGCGCGGCGATGTCTGAGACCGCGAAGTCCAAGCCGCGCTTTCCGATCGTCCTGACGATCGCCACCCTGATCGCCTTCGCCATCCTCTGCGGCCTGGGAACCTGGCAGGTGAAGCGCCTGGCCTGGAAGGAAGACCTGCTGGCGCGGATCGAGACGCTGAAGACCGTGCCGGCCATCCCGCTGGCTCAGGCGCTTACCCGCGCCGACAAGGGCGAGGACGTCGCCTGGACCCGGGTCGAGACCGGCTGCCGACCGGTGGCGCCCGGCGCGTCGTTCCCCCTGGTCTACGGGGTGCGCGATGGTCAGATGGTGTGGCGCCCACAAATCATATGCGGCTCCGACCATGGACCGATCATTGTCGACCTTGGAGTGGCCGAGGGCCTCACCGGCCAGGTCCAACCTGATCGTCATGGGGTGTTCGGCTATCCCTCCAGAGTCACCGGCGTGCTGGTCACCACCGATCAGCTTGGAGGCAAGGAGCGCGAAGGTCTTCTCACCGACGAGGCTGGAAAGTCGCCCAAGTACGTCCTGATGGCCGAAGCCACGACCCCGGCCCTCCCGCGGGTCACCCCCGCGCCGCTGCCGGCAGAAATTTCCAATCGGCACCTGGAATACGCGCTTACGTGGTTTGGTCTTGCTGTCACCCTGCTCTTTATCTATGCCGCCATGCTCTGGCGTAGGATGAGGCCCTGATGCGTTACGTCTCGACCCGGGGCGAGTCCCCTTCGATCGGTTTCCTGGACGCGGTGCTGGCGGGCCTGGCCCCCGACGGCGGCCTGTATGTGCCCGAGGCCTGGCCGGCCTTCACGTCCGAAGAGATCGCCGCCTTCGCCGGCAAGACCTACGCCCAGGTCGCCGCCGCCGTGCTGGGCAAGTTCGTCGGCGACGACATCCCGGCCGACGATCTCGCCCAGATGTGCGACGAGGCCTATGCCAGCTTCACCCACGCGGCGGTGACGCCGCTGAAGCAGCTGGCCGCCAACCGCTACCTGCTGGAGCTGTTCCACGGCCCGACCCTGGCCTTCAAGGACGTGGCCATGCAACTGCTGGGGCGGCTCTACGACTACGTGCTGTCGCGCCAGTCGCGGACCATGACCATCATCTGCGCCACCTCGGGCGACACCGGCGGCGCGGCCGTCGAGGCCTTCCGCGGCCGCAGCAACGCCCGCATCGTCGCGCTCTTCCCCGAGGGCCGGATCAGCGAGGTCCAGCGCCGGTTCATGACCACGGCGGAAGACGCCAACGTGTCGTGCGTTTCGGTGCAGGGCTCGTTCGACGATTGCCAGGCCATCGTCAAGCTGGCCTTCCAGGACGACCAGTTCCGCCATGCGGTGGACCTGTCGGGCGTCAACTCGATCAACTGGGCCCGGATCGCGGCCCAGAGCGTCTACTACTTCACCGCCGCCGTCAGCCTGGGCGCGCCGGCCCGCGAAGTGGCCTTTGTCGTGCCGACCGGCAATTTCGGCGACGCCTACGCCGCCTTCGTCGCCAAGCAGCTGGGCCTGCCGATCGCCAAGGTCGTAGCCGCCACCAACAGCAACGACATCCTGGCCCGCGCCTTCGAGGACGGCCGCTACGCGCGCGGCGCGGTGGCCGCCACCCAGAGCCCGGCCATGGACATCCAGGTCGCTTCCAACTTCGAGCGCCTCTATTTCGAGGCCGTGCGCCGCGACGGGGTCGAGACCGGGCGGGCTTTCCGGGGCTTCGCCACCACAGGCTCGCTCGACATCCCGCCCAGCGCCCACGCGATGATGCGCGAGCTGTTCGCCGGCGCCTCGGTCAGCGAGGCCGATACGGCCAAGACCATGCTCTCGACGCTGAACGAGACCGGCGAGGTGGTCGACCCGCACACCGCCGTCGGCCTGGCCGCCGCGGCCCGCCTGCGCCTGGAGAACCCCACGATCCCGGTCGTGGTGCTGTCCACCGCCCACCCCGCCAAGTTCCCCGAGGCCGTGCTGGCCGCCACCGGCGTCGTCCAGGGCGTGCCGCGCGGCGCGCCTGACCTGTCGGCCAAGCCCGAGCGTTTCGACCGCCTGCCGGCTGACTCGGCCGCCGTGAAGGCCCACGTGCGGGCGTTCGCGGGGAAGTGACTTGAGAGAACCTCCCCTTCTGGGGGAGGCGATCGCGCCAGCGATCGGTGGGGGGAGCGGCCGTGAAATCGGCCAACGCGCTGGAAGCTGAAACCGGCCCCCCTCCGGCCTTCGGCCGCCTCCCCCACAGGGGGAGGTTCCTCGATCTGTGGCCTTTACGCGCTTAGGCGGCTACACGGAGGGAAATGAGCCTTCCGACCCTCCATACCCTTCCCAATGGCGTCCGCGTCGTCTGCGATCCGATGCCTGGCCTCGAGACCCTGGCCCTCACCGTCGTCGCCGGACGCGGCGCGGGCTACGAGGATCCGGCGCGGTCGGGCTGGTCGCACCTGCTCGAGCACATGGTGTTCAAGGGCGCGGGCGGGCGCAGCGCGCGCGACATCGTCGAGGTGATCGAGACCGAGGGCGGTTCGATCAACGCCGCCACCGGCTATGAGCGCACCAGCTTCCAGGTGCGGGCCCTGAAGGGCGGGGCGGGCCTGGCCATGGCGGTGATCGCCGACCTGGTGCGCCGTCCCACGCTGGACGCCGGCGACCTGGCCCGCGAGAAGCAGGTGGTGGCCCAGGAGATCGCCGAGGCCGCCGACGCCCCCGACGACTACGTCTTCGACCTCTTGCAAAAGGGCGCCTGGGGCGACCATCCTGTCGGCCGGCCGATCCTGGGCACGGTCGACAGCGTCGAGGCCGCCACCCCCAAGGCGCTCGCGCAGTGGCGCGCGGCCCTCTACGCCGCCGATCGGCTGGTGGTCAGCGCCACGGGCGCGGTGGATGAGGCCGAGATCCTGGCCCTGGCGGAGCAGGCCTTCGGCGACCTGCCGGCGACGCCGGGCGCGGCCATCCCCGATCCGGCGCCGTTCGTAGGCGACAGCTTCGCCGAGACCCGCAAGCTGGAGCAGGCCCATCTTGTCTTGATGCTGCCGGCGTTCGGTTCGCGCGACGACGACTACTTCGCCCTGCGCGTCTTCGCCGAGGCCCTGGGCGGGGGCATGTCGTCGCGCCTGTTCCAGGAGGCCCGCGAGAAGCGCGGCCTCGCCTACAATATCGACGCCTATGCCGACACCTATGCCGACATCGGGGCCCTGGGCATCTATGTCGGCTGCGCGGCCAAGGACGCGGCCGAGACCGCCAAGGTCTGCGCCGAGCAGGTGCTAGCCCTGGTCGAGCGCATCGAGCCGGCCGAGCTGGCCCGCTGCAAGGCCCAGCTGAAGGCGCACATGTTCATGGCCCGCGAGCAGCCGCTGGCCCGCGCCGAACAGAACGCCGGCCAGGCCCTGACCTTTGGCAAGCTGTTCCCGCCCGCCGAGCTGGCGGCCGGGGTCGACGCGGTCACCGCGGACGACATCACCCGCCTTGGCAAGCGCATGCTGGACCCCGCCCGGGCGGCCACCGCCGTGCTGGGCGCCAAGACCGCGCTTTCGGCGGGGGAAATCTTCCGGCGGACGTTGTTCGGCGGCCGATAAGCCGCGATGGTGCCGGGATATCGCTAAGAGCCGTTTCTTGTCCGCCATCCTCCGCCTGTTCCGCATCGACCATGGTCCCCGCATCGACGCCGAGCGGGTCTATCTGCGCCTGCCGCGCCTGGCCGACCACAAGCCGTGGGCGCAGCTGCGGGCGGCTTCGCGCGGCTACCTGACGCCCTGGGAGCCCAGCTGGCCGGCCGATGACCTGACCCGCACGGCCTTTCGCCAGCGGCTGGCCGCCTACGCCCGCGAGCTGGAGGCCGGCGAGGCCTTTCCGTTCTTCGTGTTTCGCAAGGACGACGACGCCATCGTCGGCGGGGTGCGGCTGTTCAACATCCGCCGGGGCGTCTCGCAGACCGGGGTGCTGGGCTATTGGAGCGGCCAGGCCCATGCGGGGCAGGGCTATACGACCGAGGCGGTGAAGGCGGTGATCGATTTCGCCTTCGGGCCGCTGGGCCTCCACCGCCTGGAGGCGGCGTGCATGCCGCACAACGCGCGCTCGGCGGACCTGTTGTCGCGCTGCGGGTTTTCCGAGGAGGGATACGCCCGCGCTTATCTCAAAATTAACGGCGAGTGGCGAGATCATCGTCTGTTCGGGTTGATCGCTCCGTCATAGCGACCGCCCGGGCTGTGACGCCGGCTTTTTCGGCGTGGGAACGGGCATGTCATTCAAGGTAGCCGAGCGACGCATCTGGGACGCGACGACCACGCTGGAAGCGTTGGGCGCCGCCGAGGTCGCGCTGTGGCACTGGGAACCCGAAGCCGATCGCCTGCGCATCAACGGCGCGGCCCGGGCCCTTGGCCTGTCGCCGCTGGCCCCCGAATGCTCGTCCGCCGCCTTCCGCGCCTTGGCCCTGCCGCAGGACCGCGCCCAGGCCGAGGAACTGCTGCGGGTGCGCGAGGCCGGGGCCGAGATCGTCGTGCGCCTGCGGATGCGCAGCGGCGGCGTCTGCATCTGGCGGGGCGTGTGGCTGGAGGAGGGCGTGCGCGCGGCCGGCGTCATCGCCCCGGAAGTGAAATTCGCCGCCTCGGGCAAGGACGAGCTGACCGGCTTGCTGGACCGCCGCAGCTTCATCGCCCGCGCCCGCGAGCGCCTGACCCATGACGGCGTGCATGAGCTGGTCGTGGCCGACCTGGACCGCCTGCGCCGCCTGAACGAGGCCCTGGGCCACGAGCGCGCCGACCTCGTCCTGGCCGCCCTGGGCTCGCGCCTGGCCGCCGCCTTCCCCGAAGGCTCGATCCTTGGCCGCGTCGGCGAGGACGAGTTCGCCGTGTTGTGCGAACCCAAGGGCTACGAGCCCGCCGAGCTGCTGCGCACCGCGCTTGAGCAGCCCCTGCGCATCGCCGGCTTCGACATACACCCGACCCTGACCATCGGCGCCGTCTCGGCCGAGGGCGGCGAGGACGCGCCGGAGGCCGCCGAGCTGGTCCGCCGCGCCGAGCTGGCCGTCGAGGCCGCCGCCGCCAACGGGCGCGGTTCGGCCGCCGCCTACGGCCGCTCGATGGAGACCGACGGCCTGTCGCGCCTGGCGCTGGAAGCCGACCTGCGCGGCGCCATCGGCCGTGGCGAGATCATCCCCTATTTCCAGCCGGTCGTGCGGTTGTCGACCGGCGCCCTGTCGGGCTTCGAGGCCCTGGCGCGCTGGATCCATCCGCGCCGCGGCCTGCTGCCGCCCGACGAATTCCTGCCGTTGATCGAAGAGATGGGCCTGATGGCCGAGCTCGGCGAGCACATGATGCGCAGCGCCGGCAAGCAGCTGGCCGCCTGGCGCCGCAGCCACCCGGCCGTCGGCGCCCTGACCGTCAGCGTCAACCTGTCGACCGGCGAGATCGACCGCCCGGGCCTGGTGCACGACGTGGCCCAGGTGCTGGCCGAGAACGGCCTGCCGCGCGGCGCGCTGAAGCTGGAAGTCACCGAAAGCGACATCATGCGCGATCCCGAGCGGGCCGCGGTGATCCTGAAGGCCCTGCGCGAAGCGGGCGCGGGCCTGGCGCTCGACGACTTCGGCACCGGCTTCTCGTCGCTGTCGTACCTGACGCGCCTGCCGTTCGACACGCTGAAGATCGATCGCTACTTCGTGCGGACGATGGGCGGCAACGCCGGCTCGGCCAAGATCGTCCGGTCGGTGGTCAAGCTAGGCCAGGACCTGGATCTCGAGGTGGTCGCCGAGGGCGTCGAGAACGCCGAGATGGCCAGCGCCCTGCAGAAGCTCGGCTGCGACTACGGCCAGGGCTTCGGCTACGCGCCGGCCCTGTCGCCGCAGGAAGCCGAGGTCTATCTCAACGAGGCCTATGTCGACGGCGCCGCTCCCGTAAAGGCGAGGGGGTGAACTCACGCGCATAATCGCGTGAGTTGTGTTGCTCGTTTCAACTCGAAATAAAAACACGCCGACGCCCTGAACCCGGGGCCATCGGGCGATGACGCGCGCGTGCGGCGATGTTACGCATCACTCAAGGTTGATAAATGTAGAGTGCTGCGTTCCTTGCGGACGCGAAACGGAGTGTCATGCCGCAACTCTCCTACGGACAATCCTTCTCTTACGTCGCCCCCGTGAACGGCGTTTCGGACCCGGTGAACGACTGGACCGTGGTCTTCTCCACCGGTCGTTGGACCCAGACAGGGCAGACAAGCACCACCTGGACCGTGGTGGGCGCGGCCGGCACGGCCTATGCCGGCTGGATCTTCGTCTTCACCTCGGGGTTCAACTACATTCATCCCGCAGGTGGCGGCGCGCCCAGCGGCTACACGGCCTCCGTCCAGGGGTTCGCGCCGAACAGCGCCAACGCCGCCTTCACGCTTGGCGGTCTCAACTTCGACATGGCGGGCCTGTCGACCAATCCGACCAGCCTGATGGCCGGGATCACCGGCTTCACGGGATCCGCCGGGGCGGACGTGCTGCAGTTCTCGGCCTCGCTCGCCAACGGCCTCGGAACCTTCGACGGCGGCGGTGGCGACGACACGATCCGGGTCCTGCAGGGCGCGCTGACGGTTCGCGGCGGCGCCGGGGCGGACACGATCGAGGTGGTGAGGAATCCGGGCCTGACCTTCGGCTACGACCTCTCGGCTCGTACTCAGGTCTACGGCGACGACGGCGACGACGTGATCATCAGCTCGATCTCCAACGTGCAGGCCTTCGGCGGCGCGGGGAACGACAGCTTCGTCGTCAGCGGCAATCTCATCGGACAGAGCTTCGATGGCGGCGCGGGTAACGACAGCGCCTCGATCACCTTCGTGGGGCAGGGTCTGAACTACGACGTCCGCCAGATCTTCCTGGACCGGGCGGGCGCCAACTATCAGTTCACCAGCGTCGAGAACCTGACCGTCAATGCGAGCGACGCTACGGTGGTGATCACCACCGGCGCGGGCGACTACCGGATCGTCGGCGTCGGCAATGCGGTGTTCCAGATCAGCGGCGGGGCCGGAAATGATCGGATCACCGGCGGCAACAACGGCGACTGGATCAGCGGCGGAGCCGGCGACGACGTGCTCGACGGCGGCAGCGGCTGGGACACCCTGGACTACAGCAGCGCGAGCGCTGGCGTGACACTGGACATGAGCCTGGTGGGCGTGGCGCAGGACACCGGCGGCGCGGGCGTCGACACGCTCAGCAACTTCGAAGTCGTGGTCGGCTCACAGTACAACGACGTGATCCGCGGCGGCGGCGGGGTGATGAATATCAGCGGCGGGGCCGGCGACGACGTGATCATCGGCGGCCCGGGTGTCGGAACCTTTCAGGGACTGCCGGTCGCCAACACCCTGAGCGGCGGCGACGGCGAGGACCGGTTCGTGTTCGAGTCCGCGCAGGACTCGACCTTCGCCCGGCCCGACACCATCACCGACTTCGTCCACGGCGTGGACAAGGTCGACCTGTCGATGGTGTCCGGCGAGGTCCGGATCATCCACAACGACAACGCCAACCGCGGCGGCGGGCCGGCCGGCACGACGATCCTGTTCGGCGGCGACGGCCAGGGCAATTTCGCCGGCAAGATCATCGTCGCCAATGCCTGGATCTCGGGCGACGACCTGATCCTGGCGCCCGGTTCGGCGCCGGTCCCGGTCTACATGGCGCAGATTTCCAACAGCTTCCGCTACCAGATGGACGCGCGCTTGGGCGACGGCCGGGGCGAGACCTATTTCGGCGGCGACGGCGTCGACAAGATCGTCGGCGCGCCGTCCGACAGCGCCCTGACCAACATCATCGGCGGGGGCGGCGGCGCCGACCTGCTGTACGCGGGCGTAGGCTCCAAGAACCTGTTCTTGGTCAATGCGCTGGAATCGAGCTTCGACGCGCCCGACACCGTGTTCGATTTCCAGGTCGGCGTGGACAAGATCGGCATCGGCGCCAACGTCGCCTACGAGATCCAGGTCCAGGGCAATGGCGACAGCCTGCTGCTGTTCGAAGCCGACGGACTGGGCGGCTACCGCGGGGCGGTGCTGGTCAAGGGCGTGACCCTGACCGCCGCCAATGTCGACACCAGCGCCATCGCCAGCCAGTCCCAGACGGTCAGCGGCTCCTGGGGCGTGCACGTTGTCGGCGGTTACGGCGCGGATCGCATCGCCAGCAGCAACCCCGACCAGATCGAATACCTCGAGGGCGGCGCCGGTGCGGCCAACACCTTCGCCGTCAACAATGCGGCCCATTCGTCGTCAACCCGCTCCGACTACGTGATCGACTTCCGTCCGGGCGTCGACAAGCTGGACCTGGGCGCCGTGGCCGGCTCGCGGGTGCTGATCGAGGTGCAGGAGGACGGCGACAGCTACGTCTGGTTCGCGCCTGATGCGCGCGGCGTCTTCCAGGGGCGCCTGATCGTGCGCAACGCCGTTGTCCAGGGCAGCGACCTGATCACGCCGGCGACCACGCAACTGATCGTGCAGGGCGGTGCGGCGGGCGATGTCCTGACAGGCGGCGCGCGCGCCGACTTGATCTATGGCGGCGCCGGCGACGACGTGATCACCGGCGGCGCTGGAGCCGACTTCCTCTCGGGTGGCTTGGGCGCCGACGATTTCGTGTTCCGCAACCCCAGCGAGGGCGGCGACGTCATCAGCGACTTCCGCGGAGGCGTCGACCGCATCGTGCTCGACGCCAAGGGCTTTGGCGTCCAGGCCGGCGACCTCAGCCAGGCGGGCGTGGTTTTCGCGGCCGAGGCGCCGGGCGCGCATGCGCCGACCCTGATCTACAAGTCGAGCGACGGCACGCTGTGGTGGGACGCCGACGGCAGCGGCGCCGGCGCGGCGGTCCTGCTGGCCAATATCGGGACCTACGGGGTCAAGGTCCTGGCTCAGGAAACCTTGCCCAGCCGCACGACAAGCGCCGGGGGGGCCACCGCCCTGGGAACCGCCTGGAGCGTCTCGGCCCCCGGCGATTTCGACGGCGATGGAACCAAGGACATCCTGTTCGCCGACAACACCGGCGCGACCCAGATCTGGACCCAGCAGCGCGGCCAGTGGTCCGGCACGCTGGTTCCCGGCTCGCACGGGGCCGGCTGGAGCGTGGCGGCGGTGGCCGATTTCAACGGTGACGGCGACAGCGACATCCTGTGGCGCAACAACGCCACCGGCCAAGCCGACGTGTGGTTGCTCAAGAACGGTTCGTGGATCGGCGGCTTCGCGCCCAACAGCCCCGGCGCGACCTGGCAGGTCGTGGGCACTGGCGACTTCAACGGCGACGGCTCGACCGACATCCTGTGGCGCGACAGCGCCACCGGCGCCCTCAACGGTCAGATCTATCGTCAGGGCGTGCAGGTCAGCACGTTCGACGGCGGCGCGCGGTCGACCGACTGGATGGTCAAGAGCCTTACGGACTTCAACAAGGACGGCAAGGCCGACATCCTGTGGGTCAACGCCGCCACCAATACGCTGGAGATCGCCACCCAGACCGCGACGGGATTCAACGTCACCCTGCGGGTCAACCTGCCGGGCACGCTGGTCGGCGTGACCGACATGACCGGCGACGGGGTCTCGGACCTGGTGTTCCTGAACGCGGCCAACACCATCGAGATCTATGCCATCACCAACGGTGGCACGGTCAATTCGTTCGGCAAGACCGGCGCTCACGTGGCGGGCTGGTCGGTGGCGGGCGTGGCCGACTACACCGGCGACGGCTATGGCGACGTTCTCTGGCGCAACGATGCGACCGGGGCGTTTGATCTGTGGGAACTGACGGGCGTGCAATGGCGCGGGTCGTCCGATCCCAGCCAGCATACCGCCAACTGGTCCTACGCCGGCGCGGGCGACTTCAACGGCGACGGCTTCAACGATCTCCTGTGGCTGGACAGCGCGACCGGCCGCAGCGAGGCCTGGCTGATGCAGAATGGCCAGGTGATCGGGACCGTCTCGCCGGGCAATCACGGCGGGACCATCGCCGCGGTCGGCGACTTCAACGGCGATGGCTTCGACGACCTCCTTTGGAAGAACGCCGACGGCAGCCTGGACGGTTGGCTGTTGAACTACAGCTACTACAAGGCCGGCTTCAGCCCGGGCGGCCCCGGCGCGGCCTGGACGCTCGAGAACTACGGCGACTTCAACGCCGACGGAACCACCGACCTGCTGTACCGCGACCGCGCCACGGGCCAGACCATGGCCTGGCTGGTCGAGAACGGCAAAGCGGCCGGCTCCTTCGTTCTGGGCGTCCACAACACCGACTACGGCGTGCAGGCCGTGGGCGACTTCAATGGCGACGGCTCGTCGGACATCTTCTGGCGCAACCCGACCACCGGTCAGGTCGACGTCTGGCTGCTGAAGGACGGCATCTGGGCCGGCTCGGTGCAGCCAGGCTTCTACAATACCCAGTGGGTGTTCGCGGGCGTGGGCGACTTCAACGGCGACGGCACCGACGACGTCCTGTGGCGCAACACCCAGACCGGCCAGAACGACATCTGGCTGCTCAACAACGGCGGCTGGGCCGGGTCGGTCGATCCGGGGGCGATGGGGGCGGCCTGGAGCGTCTCGGCGGTCCAGGACGTCAACCACGACGGCATCGCCGACATCATCTGGCGCAACGCCTCCACGGGGGCGACGACCGAGTGGCTGATGGGCTCGCATGGCGGCCATCTGCTGGGCTCGGACATCCTGTTCGGTTGATCCTCGCCGGGGTCCTCCGCGAGGCCTTCAGGGCTTCCGGAGGGCCTCGTCGCTCATCCCTTCGCCAGGTCGCCGTACCACCAGGCGGCGGTGACGCCGCCGTCCATCAGGACGTCGCTGCCGGTGATGAAGCCGCCGTCGGGCCCCATCAAGAGGGCGCCCACCGCGCCGACCTCGTCGGGCGTGCCGGCGCGCTTGGCGGCCGAGCCTTCGATCATCCGGCGATAGCCTTCGCCGCGCGGGCCTGAGAGCTCGTCACGAGCCAGGGGCGTCATGACGATGCCCGGGCTGATGGCGTTGATCCGCGCCCCGCGCTCGCCCCAGCGCACGGCCTGGGCGGCGACGCGCAGGGAATTGCCGCGCTTGGACAGCTGGTAGGCCTTGAGCGGGTCGGTGACCTCGCTGGGGGCCAGGAAGGGCAGGGCCAGCAACTCTTCGGCCGGCGTCGTGGCCAGGGCATGGCTCTGCTCGACGGGCAGCGGCGGCAGGCGGTGGCCCGATTGCGAGGCGATCACCACGCCCGAGCCGCCCCGCGCGATAACCGCGCCGAACAGCTCCAGCACCAGGGCCGTGCCATAGAGGTCGACCTTGAGGATCATCTCCAGCGGCGCCTGGCTGGGCGAGACGCCGGCGGCGTGGATCAGTCCGGCGACCTCGCCCAGGCCCGTGGCCGTGGCGACCAGGGCCTCGACGGACGGCCGCGAGGCGACGTCGACCGTGGCCACATGGGTGTCGTAGCCGGCGTCGGCCAGCACCTCGGCGGCGGCCTTTGCGTTCTGCGGCTTCATGTCGGCCAGCAGCACGCGCTTGCCCAGGCCCACGCGGCGGGCGATGGTCTGGCCGATCTGGCCGGCCCCGATGACGACGATGACCTGGCTCATGGCCTCTCCCTGCTCAGGAGGGCGTCATAGCGCCGTCGGGCGGCGGCGATTAGCTGGAGCCTCGTCCATAGCCTGCTGAGCGATCCTCAGCAGTCCTGGAGGCTAGCGGCGGGCTTCGGTGGCCATGCGGACGGCCAGGCCCCCCAGGACGCTGGCCATCAGCCAGCGCTGGATGAGCGCGAAACTGGGGCGCGTGGCCAGGAAGCCGGCGATGGTCCCGGCCGCCAAACAGATCGCGGCGTTGACCGACAGGCTGATGGCGATCTGGCTGCCGCCCAGCAGCAGCGACTGGGACAGCACGTTCCCGTGCTTCGGATCGATGAACTGCGGCAGCAGCGACAGATAGAGCATCGCCGCCTTGGGATTGAGCAGGTTGGTGAGGAAGCCCATGGCCATCAGCTTGGCCGGCGGATCCTTGGGCAGGTCGCGCACCTGGAAGGGCGAGCGGCCGCCGGGCTTGATCGCCTGCCAGGCCAGCCAGCCCAGGTAGAGGGCGCCGCCGAAGCGCAGGATGTCGTAGGCGATCGGGGCGGCCATCAGCAGGGCGGTGATCCCCAGCGCCGCGCAGACCAGGTAGACGACGAAGCCCGCCGCCGTGCCCGCCAGCGAGACGATGCCGGCCCACTTGCCCTGGCAGATCGATCGGCTGACCAGGTAGAGCATGTTGGGACCCGGCGTCAGCGCCATCCCCAGGCAGACGAGGCAGAAGGCGATCCAGGTCTTGGCGTCGGGCATGGGGAGCTCCGGTCAAACGGCATGAAAAAGGGGCCGGAAGCTTTCGCCGCCGGCCCCTCGATACTTTCGGCGATCGCCGAAGACGTCTTAGTGGATGTCTTCGTTGATCAGGCCGACCTTGTACCAGCCAGCAGTCTGCAGCTGGTTCAGGACGCCCATGAAGTCCGAGTACAGCACGTCGGCGTCGGCGCGGATCATGACGCGCTGATCGTCCTTCGGACCGGCTTGACCCTTCGAGGTGAACGAAGCGTCCAGGTCGATCGGCAGGTTGTCGAGGCTGGTTTGCTTGTCCGCGATGAACAGAGCGCCCGACTTCTGGATCGAGATGAACACCGGTTCCTTCGGCTTCGGCGCGTTCGGCGGCGGCGGGACGGCCGGCGGCAGATCGATCTTGATCGAGGTCACGGCCATCGGCACGGCGACCATGAAGATGATCAGCAGAACGAGCAGAATGTCGACGAAGGGCGTGACGTTGATTTCGGAATTCTGGTTCAGCGAGTAGCGACCGCCGCCGCCGCCAGCAAGTTTAGCCGCCATAGCCTGACTGTCTCCCGGGGACCGCCCCCAGGCGGTCCAGAAATTGTTAGATGCCACGTCTGGCGCAGACGAGCGCGGAAGTAAAGCCCGACGAGACGCTGCGCTGGCAACCCCTTTTGTGAGTCTTTTTGGCCTAACGGCGTTCAGGAGGCGGAATCCAGGCCAGGCCTTCGCGCAAGACGCGACTAGCGCTCGCAAACCGGCCGCGCTAAGCCCCCGCGCATGATCTTTTCGTTCGACGCCTACGTCACCGCCGCCCTGTTCGATCGCGCTGGCCGCGCCGGATTCGCCCTGGGCGACGGCACGGTCCGATTCGAGGCCGAGGGCGGCTTCGTCACCGTCGAGGCCCATGGCGGGGCCCAGGGGGCGTCTTTGGGCGGCGCGGCGCTGGCCGCCTGCGTCCACCCGTCGGGCCGCGGCCTGGTGACGGGCGGCGACGACGGCCGCGTGGTCTGGAGCCGGCTGGAAGGCGACGAACTGGTCGCCACCCTGCTGGCCGAGGTCAAGGGCAAGTGGATCGAGCACGTGGCCGCGAGCCCCGCCTCGGGCCTGATCGCCTTCACGGCCGGCAAGGAGGTCCATGTGCTGGACGCCGCCGACCCAGGCTTCCGCCGCGTCTACGCGCACGAGAAGACCGTTTCGGCGGTGGCCTTCGACCCGAAGGGCAAGCGCCTGGCCGCGGCCGGCTACGGCGGCGTGTCGCTGTGGTGGGGCCGCATCGCCGACCAGAAGCCGACGGTGATGAAATGGGCCGGCAGCCACGTCGGCCTCGCCTACAGCCCCGACGGCAAGTTCCTGGTCTCGGCCATGCAGGAGAACCAGCTGCACGGCTGGCGCCTGTCGGACGGCAAGGACATGCGGATGGGCGGCTATCCTGCCAAGATCAAGAGCATGGCTTTCCTCGACAAGGGCGCGCTGCTGGCCACGGCCGGCGCCAACGGTGCGGTGATCTGGCCGTTCGCCGGCGCCAACGGCCCGATGGGCAAGGAAGCCGCCGAGATCGGCTTCTCGCGGGATTCGCTGGTGGTGCAGGTCGCGGGCGTCGACGCCCTGCCGGTGGCGATCGCCGGCCAGGACAACGGCCGCATCTGGGCCTGCCACCTGCGCTCGGGCCGCATCGAGACCCTGAAAGCCGAGAAGGGCGCGGCCATCAGCAGCCTGTCGGTCAACGCCGACGGCACGCGCCTGGCCTGGGGCGACGAAAGCGGCGAGGCCGGCGTGCTGGCCGTGCCGGACATCTCGACGCGGAATTTTTAGGGCTCAGGCCCCAAGCTCCCGTCATTCCCGCCCTTGTGGCGGGAACCTCTAGTTCCGCTCGCAGGTGAAGTGCAAGCGGCGTGCTCAGCACGCCGCCCCTACTGCCCTTGCGGCTGACAGAGGGCTTCCCGCCACAAGGGCGGGAATGACGGGAGGATGGGGGAGGCGCGGTTTAGGCCGGCCAAGTGGCTTCGCTCGCGCCCAGCACCTCGCCCGCCAGATACAGCGAGCCGCAGATCAGCACGTGCGGGACCGGGTCCAGCGCCAGCGCGCGCTTGAGGGCGTCGTCCAACCCTTCGCAGGCGGCCGCCCGCAGGCCGGCCAGTTCGGCCGCGGCGGCGGTTTCGGCCGCGCTGGCGGCGGCGTGGCCTTCGAAGGTGACCGTGAAGACCTTGGTCGCCACGCCCCGGAAAGCCTCGAAGAAGCCGGCGGCGTCCTTGTTGGCCAGCAGGCCCGAGATCAGCGCCACTGGGCGGCCGTCGCGGGCGGCCAGATCGGCCACCGCGCGGGCCACGGCGCGGCCGGCGTGCGGGTTGTGGCCGCCGTCGAGCCAGAGGTCGGCGCCGGCGGCTTGCGCGGTCTCCGCGTAGGGACCGGCCGTCAGGCGCTGGAAGCGGGCCGGCCAGACCGTGCCGGCGATCCCCCGGCCCATGGCCTCTTCGTCGATGCGAGGATCGCCCAGCGCCAGCAGGGCGGCGACGGCCAGGCCCGCATTGGCGAACTGGTGCTCGCCGGGCAGGGCCGGGGCGGACAGGTCGAGCAGGCGGTCGGGCATCTGCACCAGCAGGCGGCCGCGTTCCTCCCAGGCGTCGAACTCGCGGCCCATCAGGGTGAGCTCCACCCCGGCCATGGCGGCGGCGGTGTCGAGCACCTCGTCGACGGCGTCCTGCTGGCGGGCGCTGACGGCGGGCGCGCCGGGCTTGATGATCCCGGCCTTCTCGACGGCGATCTGCTCGATGGTGTCGCCCAGGAACTCGCGGTGATCTAGGTCGATGGGGGCGATGACGCTGACGGCGGGTGCAGCGATGATGTTGGTGGCGTCGAGCACGCCCCCTAGGCCCACCTCGACGATGCAGAGGTCGGCCGGAACCTCGGCGAAGGCGACGAAGGCCGCGGCCGTGGTGATCTCGAAGAAGGTGATGGCCTGGCCGTCATTGGCCGCCTCGACCCGCTCCAGCACCTCGGCCAGGTGGTCCTCGGTGATCAGCGTCCCGGCCAGGCGGATGCGCTCGACGAAGCGCACCAGATGCGGCGAGGTGAAGACGTGGACCTTCAGGCCCGCGGCCTCGGCCATGTGGCGCAGATAGGCGACCGTCGAGCCCTTGCCGTTGGTGCCGGCCACATGGATCACCGGCGGCAGGCGGTCCTGCGGGTCGCCCAAGGCGGCGCATAGACGGCGCATGCGGCCCAGCGACAGGTCGATCTTCAGCGGATGCAGCGCCCGCAGGCGCTCCAGCGCGGCGTCGTGGGCGCGGAGGTGGTCGGTCATGGGAGCCCCGAAAGCTCCTCCCCCGCGAGCGGGAGAGGTGGCGCGGCGCTATCAGCGCCGTGACGGAGGGGGCGAGGGACGGAGTGCGGCGGTCGCCCCCTCCACCGCTTCGCGGTCCCCCTCCCCCGTTTCACGGGGGAGGAACTTCAGGCTCAAGCCGCCTTGCGGCGGCCCAGCATCAGGGTGCCGAGGACCGAGCCGAGGGTGGACGGCAGGTCCTTGCGGGCGGTGACGCGGTCGACCATGCCCTTCTCGACGAGGTATTCCGAGCGCTGGAAGCCCGGCGGCAGGGTCTCGCGAATGGTCTGCTCGATGACGCGCGGACCGGCGAAGCCGATCAGCGCGCCCGGCTCGGCCAGGTGCACGTCGCCCAGCATGGCGTAGGAAGCGGTGACGCCGCCGGTGGTCGGGTCGGTGAGGACCACGACATAGGGCAGGGCCGCGTCGTTCAGTTCGTTGATGGCCAGGGTGGTGCGGGCCATCTGCATCAAGGAGAGGGCGCCTTCCTGCATGCGCGCGCCGCCGGCGGCGGTGAAGGCGACCAGCGGGACCTGGCGGGCCAGGGCGGCCTTGGCGGCGGCGATGAAGCCTTCACCGGCGGCCATGCCCAGCGAGCCGCCCATGAAAGCGAAGTCCTGGACCAGCACCACGGCGTCGACGCCGGCGATCTTGCCGTAGCCGATGGCCATGGCGTCCTGCTCGCCGGTGCTCTTGCGCGCGGCGGCCAGGCGGTCCTTGTAGGGCTTGCCGTCCGAGAACTTCAGCGGGTCCTCGACCACCGACGGGGTCGGCAGGGCCTCGTACTGGCCGTCGTCGAAGGTGAACTTGAAGCGCGCCTCGGGACCGATGCGCATGTGGCGTCCGGCCGGGGTGACCCAAAGGGCCGCCTCCAGGTCGGAGCGATAGATCATCTCGCCCGTGTCGGGGCACTTGACCCAGAGGTTCTCGGGCGTTTCGCGCTTGGCGAACGCACCGCGCACGCCGGGGGCGATACGCGACAGCCAACCGCCTCGGCGGTCGGTCGAGCTCTTGGTCTTGTCGCCCTTCTTGGGGCCTTGGGGTTCAGCCATCGCCATAGCCTTACAGCCTCACACCGTATCTTGTCGCGCGGATCGCACAGCCTTAGCCAGCTCCGACGCCTTGGAAAGAACCTTTTGGGTCACGTTTTCGTTCAGCTTGCCCGCTGATTCAATCTCGTCGACCAGCGCCGAGCCCACGACGGCGGCGTCGGCGACGCGGGCCACCTCGGCGGCGCGCTCGGCCGTGCGGATGCCAAAGCCAACCGCCACAGGCAGTTGCGCGGCCGCGCGCAGGCGCTCGACGGCGGGGGCGACGGCGTCGGCGTCGGCTTCCTTGACGCCGGTCACGCCGGCCACCGACACGTAGTAGACGAAACCCGAGGTGCGGCGCACGACGGCCGGCAGGCGCTTTTCGTCGGTCGTCGGCGAGGCCAGGCGAATCAGCGAGATCCCCTCGGCCTCCAGCGCGTCGCTCAGCGGATCGGCTTCTTCCGGCGGGCAGTCGACGACGATCAGGCCGTCGACTCCGGCCGCGGCGGCGTCTTTCGCGAAGACGTCGAAGCCCTTGTTCACCAGCGGGTTCAGGTAGCCCATCAGGATCAGCGGGGTGTCCTGGTCGCCCTCGCGGAAGGCGCGCGCCAGGTCCAGCGTGCCGTTCAGGGTCATCTTGCCGGCCAGGGCGCGCTGGCTGGCGCGCTGGATGGTCGGGCCCTCGGCCATCGGGTCCGAGAACGGGAAGCCCAGCTCGATCAGGTCGGCGCCGGCGGCGGGCAGGCCCTTCAGGATCTCGAGCGCGGTTGCGGCGTCGGGATCGCCGGCCATCACATAGGCGACGAAGCCGGCGCGGTTTTCAGCCTTCAGCGCCGCGAAGCGGCGGTCGATGCGGTCTTTAGTCATTGGTCTCAGTTCCCGCTGACGACGGCGGAGCCGAAAACCCCGTCCTTCGACAGGCTCAGGGTGAGGTTTTCTACTGCGAGGTCGGAGATAGCCCTCATCCTGAGCTTGTCGAAGGACGAGGGCGCTTGGCGCGCCGGTCGAAGCATCTAGATGCTGCGCCCCAGGGCGTCGGCCACGGTGAAGATGTCCTTGTCGCCACGACCCGACAGGCACATGACGATCACGCCGCCCTCGCCGATCTCCTTGGCCAGTTGCGGCAGCTTGGCGATGGCGTGGGCGCTTTCCAGGGCGGGAATGATGCCCTCGAGCTCGGCGCACAGCTGGAAGGCCTTCAGCGCCTCGTCGTCGGTGCAGGTCAGGTACTGGGCGCGGCCGATGTCGTGCAGGAACGAGTGCTCCGGACCGATGCCCGGATAGTCGAGGCCGGCGCTGATCGAGTGGGCGTCGAGGATCTGGCCGTCGTCGTCCTGCAAGAGGTAGGTGCGGTTGCCGTGCAGCACGCCCGGACGCCCGCCGGTCAGCGAGGCGGCGTGCTTGTCGGTGTCCAGGCCATGACCCGAGGCTTCCACGCCGTAGATCTTCACGCCCTCGTCGGCGAGGAACGGGTGGAACATGCCGATGGCGTTGCTGCCGCCCCCAACGCAGGCGAGGACTGCGTCAGGCAAACGGCCCTCCAGTTCCTGGATCTGCTCGCGGGCTTCATTGCCGATCACCGCCTGGAAATCGCGGACCATGGCCGGATAGGGGTGCGGGCCGGCGGCGGTGCCGATCAGGTAGTAGGTGTCTTCGACGTTAGTGACCCAGTCGCGCATGGCCTCGTTCATGGCGTCCTTGAGGGTCGCGGCCCCCGAGGTCACCGGGCGGACTTCGGCGCCCAGGAGGTTCATGCGGAAGACGTTGGGCTTTTGACGGGCGACGTCGACGGCGCCCATGTAGACGATGCAGGGCAGGCCGAAGCGCGCCGATACGGTGGCCGAGGCCACGCCGTGCTGGCCAGCGCCGGTCTCGGCGATGATCCGGGTCTTGCCCATGCGCTGGGCCAGCAGGATCTGGCCCATGCAGTTGTTGATCTTGTGCGCGCCGGTGTGGTTCAGCTCTTCGCGCTTGAAATAGATCTTGGCGCCGCCGAAATGGCGGGTCAGGCGCTCGGCGAAATAGAGCGGGCTGGGACGGCCTACGTAATGGGTCAGGTAGCCGCGCAGCTCGGCCTGGAAGGCCGGGTCGTTCTTGGCTTCCTGGTAGGCCTTGTCCAGCTCCAGCACGAGCGGCATCAGGGTTTCGGCCACGTACAGGCCGCCGAACTCGCCGAAGCGCCCCTTGGCGTCGGGATAGGCGGACCAGTCGTTGGGCCGGTCAGAAGCTTGGACAGGAGCGTTCACGGGCGTTTCCAGTTAGGTCAGGCGCGTTTGACGGCGTCGAGAAACGCCGTGATCAGAGCCGGGTCCTTTAGGCCCGGACCGCGTTCCACGCCAGAGGAAACGTCCACCAGCGGGGCTCCGGAGGCGGCCACGGCGGCGCCCACGTTCCACGGATCCAGGCCGCCCGCGAGGAAATGCGGGCGAGAAAATCGCCGGCCTTGCAGCAGGCTCCAGTCGAACCTTGCGCCGGTGCCGCCGGGCAGGGCGGATCCTTCCACCGGCCGGGCGTCGAAAAGAAACTGCTCGGCCACGGTCTCGTAGGCCTTGGCCTGGTCGACGTCGGCGGAACTGGAGACCGAGAAGGCCTTGATGACGCCGACGCCGCTGCGCTGCGCGATCTCGCGCACGCGGCTGGGGGTCTCCTTGCCGTGCACCTGGATCAGGTCGGGGCGCATGGTGGCCATCAGCCGGTCGATCAGGGCGTCGTCGGGATCGACGGTCACGGCCACCGTCTGCACGCCGCGGCCGCGCCCAAAATCACTCTTTAGGGGCTCCACGAGACGGGCGGCGGTCTCGGGCTCGACGTTGCGGGGGCTCCTGGCGAAGAAGACGAAGCCCAGATAGGCCGCGCCGCCGTCGAAGGCGGTCTTCACCGTCTCCGGCGTCGAGAGCCCGCAGATCTTGGCCTTGGTGGTCATCGGGGGGAGTTACGGTGGGGAAGCGGCCAGCGCAACCCCCGCCGGGGTTCACTGGAGGGTGAAGACCCCGTTGACCGCCTTCCATTCGGCCGGACCGATCAGCCGGTCGTGGGCCACCTGCACCGAGTGCAGCACCCCGTCCAGTTCCCGGCTCCAGAAGTCGAGGAAGCCCTTCAGGGTGGGGAACTTCGGCGCCAGGTCGTACTCCTGCCAGACATAGAGCTGAAGCAGGTGCGGATGGTCGGGCAGGTGGTAGCAGATGTTGGCGGTGGTCAGGCCGTAGCCCAGCATCTGCAGTTCGAACGCACGGGAAGTCATCGAGAGCAGTCTCCGACAACGGTTAAGCGTCACCGGGAAACCGTCCGCCTACGGGGCGAGTCGCTCAAGAGGGCAGGGCGTCGCAGGGGGCGTATCCCCTCCCTCTGTTTCAACTCCCGTCATTCCCGCCCTTGTGGCGGGAACCCCTCTTTCAGCCGCAAGTGCGGTAGGGGCGGACCGCCGGCGGTCCGCCTGCGCTGCACGTGCAAGCGGACCCAGGGTTTCCCGCCACAAGGGCGGGAATGACGGGATAAAGAAAGAGCGTCGTTTCAGATCAGTCCCGCACCAGGCCCCCGTCAACCACCAGGTTCTGTCCCGTCACGGCCCGCGCCCAGGGGCTGGCGAAGAACAGCACTGCGTCGGCGAACTCGGCGGGCGTGGTCACCGAGCGCAGCGGGGTCATGCCGGCGATCAGGTCGAAGACCGGCTCGGGCGTGGCGGCGCTGGCGCCGGTGACGCGCAAGAGGCCGCCGGAGACCATGTTGACGGTGATGCCGGCGGGGCCCAGGTCGCCGCAGGCCGTGCGGGTCAGAGACAGCAGGGCGGCCTTGACGGCGGTGTAGTCGTGATAGGGCACGACCGGGTTCTGGAAGAGGTTGGTGCCCACGTTGATGACGCGGCCGAAACCGGCGTCGGCCATGTCGGGGGCGGCGGCCTGGATGACGTTCAGCGCGCCCTTGAGGACGGTGAGGTTCTGCTTTTCGAAGTCCTCCCAGGCGATGCTGGCCAGATGCGCGCGGGCGTCGCCGTTGAAGCTGTAGTCCAGGGCGTTGTTGACCACGGTGGTGACGTGGCTTCCGAAGGCCTGCTTGGCGGCGGCCAGCATGGCCTCGACGGCGGCGCGGTCGGCGACGTCGGCCTGGACGGCGATGGCGCGCCCGGGACCGCCCAGCTCGGCGGCGAGGGCCTCGGCGGCGTCCTGGCTGGCGCGGTAGTTGACGACGACGCGGGCGCCCTGGCGGGAAAAGGCGCGGGCGATCTCGGCCCCCAGGCCCCGGCCGGCGCCGGTGACGAGGACGATCTGGTCGGACAGCTGCATTCTTTACTCCTGGAACGCTTGGGGCGGAGAAAGCCCTCGTCCTTCGACAAGCTCAGGATGAGGGCTTTCCACTGCTAGGGCCGTGAATTGGTCCTCACCCTGAGCCCGTCGAAGGGCGAGGACCACGCAAAGGGGAGGAGGTCCTACCTCCGTTCGTCCAGGCTGGCGACGACGCCGAGCTCGGGCGAGGGCGGGGTGGGCAGGGGCGCGACGGCTTCGAGCCGGCAGACCAGCCCCTCCTCGCGCCACTCCATCCGGACCTGGCCGCGCAGCTCGCCGCGCAGGCTGCGCTCGATCAGCCGCGAGCCGAAGCCGCGCCGGGAGGGCGGACCCTCGACCCTAGGGCCGCCGGTCTCGGTCCAGGTCAGCGACAGGGCCCGCGTCGCCTCGTCGAACCGCCAGGCCACCGCCACCGAGCCGTCCAGATTGGACAGCGCCCCGTACTTCAGGGCGTTGGTGGCCAGCTCGTGGAAGACCAGCGACATGGTCAGCGCCCCGCCCGGCGGCAGGAAGCAGGGCGGCCCGGCCACCGACACCCGGCCGGCCGCGGCGGTGAACGGCGCGAGCGCCCGCTGGGCCACTTCGCACAGGTCCGCCCCGTGCCAGCTCTCGCGGGTCAGCACGTCGTGGGCCAGCGACAGCCCCAGGAGCCGCAGCTCGAACTTCTCGAAGGCGGTGACCGGGTCGGGCTCGTTGCGCAGGGTCTGGGCGGCCATCGACTGGACGGTGGCCAGGGTGTTCTTCACGCGGTGGTTCAGTTCGTTGATCAGCAGGCGCAGCTGGCCCTGGTGGCGCTCCTGCTCGGCCTCGACCACCTTGCGGGCGGTGATGTCGGCGATGATCGCCACCAGATAGGCCAGGCCGCCGCGCGGCTGCACCTTGGAGACGGTCAGGCGGATCCACAGGACCTCGCCGTCGCCGGCGATCAGCCGGCGCTCGGCCGCGTAGGTGTCCAGCCGGCCGGCCAGCAGGGCGCGCACGTGGGCCTGCGCGCCCGGCAGGTCCTGCGGCGCGATCAGCTCGGCGGCGTTGCCGGCCACCAGGACCTGGCGGCTGCGGCGGGTGATGGCGCAAAAGCGGTCGTTGACCTCGAGGAACACCCCGCGCGGCGAGATCCGCGCCACGCCCATGGCCGCCTGCTCGAACACCGCCTTATAGCGGGCCTCGGCCGCCTCCAGCCTGAGGCGCGCCTCGACGGCGGCGGTGACGACCTCGGTATAGAGCACCAGGCCTCCGACCGCGCCCTCGTCGGTGCGCCAGGGCGCCATCGACCAGCGGATCCACTCGACCCGGCCATGGCGGTCGACATAGCGGTCGCCGCCGTCCTCGCGCAGCTCGACCCCTTCGTTCAGCACCCGCGCGTGCAGGTCGCGCCAGAACTGCGGGATCTCGGGGAACACCTCGTAGTGCACGCGCCCCAGCAGCGGCAGGTCGGCCGGCAGGCCCTGGTCGGTCAGGTACTGGGCCGAGTGGGCCAGGTACCGCATCGACCGGTCGAAAATGGCGATCCCCATCGGCGCGTGCATCAGCGCCGTGGTCAGGCTGGGCGAGACCGTATCGATCATCGGTCCGGGCGGTCTCCGAGGGGAGCAGGCGACGGGACCGATATCATGGCCCCGTTCGCGCACGAGGTGAAAGGGGCAATTCTAAACCTCCCCCTGTGGGGGAGGCTATCGCGCGAGCGATCGGTGGGGGGGCTTCAGGCGTCGCGGCAGCTGAGAACGTCCCCCCTCCGGCCCTCCGGGCCACCTCCCCCAGAGGGGGAGGATCTATCGGCGCCGGCGCTCCTTGGAGATGCTCCCCCTCTGGGGAGCTGTCGCGGAGCGACTGAGGGGGTTCCCTACTCCCCCGCCTCCACCGGCTGGTCGTAGGCGGCCATCATCGCCATGTTGAGGATCTTCGACACCGAGGCCCCCAGCGGGCAGATCTGCACCGACTTGGAGAGCCCCAGCAGCACCGGGCCGATCACCGTGGCGCCGCCCAGCGACTGGACGAGCTTGGTCGAGATCGAGGCGGCGTGGATGGCCGGCATGATCAGGATGTTGGCGCTGTCGGTCAGGCGCATGAACGGGTAGGCGAGGCGCTTTTCGGGGTCGAGGGCCAGTTCGGGGGGCATTTCGCCCTCGTATTCGAACTCGACGCCCATCTCGTCCAGCGTGGCCACGGCCTGGCGCACCTTGTCGGAACGCTCGCCCATGGGATTCCCGAAGGTCGAGTAGCTCATGAAGGCCACGCGCGGCTTGAAGCCCAGGCGGGTGACGGCCGAAGCGGCCTCGCAGGCGATCTCGACCAGTTCGTCGGCGTCGGGCAGCTCGGTGACGTTGGTGTCGGCCACGAAGATGGTGCGGCCCTTCGCGAGGACCACCGACATGCCCATGATCCGGCCGCCGGGGGCGGGGTCGACAACGCGCAGCACCTCGTCCAGCGCCTGGTCGAAGCTGCGGGTGACGCCGGTGACCATGCCGTCGGCCTCGCCCATCGTCACCATCGAGGCGGCGAAGCTGTTGCGGTCTTGGTTGATCAGGCGCTGGACGTCGCGCTTGAGGAAGCCCTGTCGCTGGAGCCGGGCATAGAGGGCGTCGACATAGTCGGGGTTGCGGTCGGAAAGCCGGGCGTTGTGGATCTCGATGCCGGCGGTCTCGGGATCCAGGCCGACGAGCTTCATGTTCTCGTGCACCAGGTTCTCGCGGCCGCAGAGGATGGCCTTGCCGTAGCCGCCGGTCTGGAAGGCGTAGGCGGCGCGGATGACGCTGGGCTCTTCACCTTCGGCGAAGACGATGCGCTTGGGCTTGGCCAGCACCGAGCCGGCGATCTTCTGCAGGAAGCCGGCGGTGGGATCGAGGCGCTGGGCCAGGCTCTGGCGATAGGCCTCCATGTCGGCGATCGGCTTGCGGGACACGCCCGTGTCCATGGCCGCCTGGGCCACGAACGGCGGCACGTACCAGATCAGGCGCGGGTCGAAAGCCGAGGGGATGATGTAGTCGGGGCCGAACTTCAGCTGGCGGCCGTGATAGGCGGCGGCCACCTCGTCGGGCACGTCCTCGCGGGCCAGCATGGCCAGGGCCTGGGCGCAGGCGATCTTCATCTCGTGATTGACGCGGCGGGCGCGCACGTCGAGGGCGCCGCGGAAGATGTAGGGGAAGCCCAGGACGTTGTTGACCTGGTTGGGATAGTCGCTGCGGCCCGTGCCCATGATGGCGTCGGGGCGTACGCGGTGCACCTCCTCCGGGGTGATCTCGGGATCGGGGTTGGCCATGGCGAAGATCACCGGATTGGGCGCCATGCTGGCGATCATCTCAGGCGTGAACGCGCCCTTGGCCGACAGGCCCAGCAGGACGTCGGCGCCCTGGACGGCCTCGGCGAGGGTGCGCTTGTCGGTGTCGACGGCGTGGGCGCTCTTCCACTGGTTCATGCCGTCGGTGCGGCCGCGATAGAGCACGCCCTTGCTGTCGCAGGCGATGACGTTCTCGGGGCGCACGCCCATGGCCTTGATCAGGTCCATCGAGGCGATGCCGGCCGCGCCGGGGCCGTTCAGCACCACCTTGATATCGGCCAGGTTCTTGCCGGTGATGTGGCAGGCGTTGATCAGGCCGGCGGCGCAGATGATGGCGGTGCCGTGCTGGTCGTCGTGGAACACCGGGATGTCGAGCAGCTCCTGCAGCTCGGTCTCGATGCGGAAGCACTCTGGGCTCTTGATGTCTTCCAGATTGATGCCGCCGAAGGTGACGCCGATGTTCTTGACGACTGTGATGATCTCGTCGGCGTCTTTCGTCGTGACCTCGATGTCGATGCTGTCGACGTCGGCGAAGCGCTTGAAGAGGACGCTCTTGCCCTCCATCACCGGCTTGGAGGCCAGGGCCCCCAGGTCGCCCAGGCCCAGGATCGCCGTGCCGTTGGAGATCACCGCCACCAGGTTGCCCTTGGAGGTGTACTCGTAGGCCATGTCGGGGTCGGCGGCGATCGCGTGCACCGGCACGGCCACGCCGGGCGAGTAGGCCAGCGACAGGTCGCGCTGGGTCGCCATCGGCTTGGTGGGGGTCACCGCCAGCTTGCCCGGCTGGGGATAGCGGTGGAAGGCCAGGGCCTCCGCGTCGGTGAAGGTCTTGCGTTCCGCGTCGCTCATGGCGGCGTTTCCTGTCCTGCGTAGCCAGTTGAAATGGACCCGCCGAACGATGCGACGCGTCCTTATGCGAGGGTCAGCCTAGCGACGCGTCTGGCCGGCTACAACCGGACAATATCAAATGGTACCGGTACAAACGCTTGTTGGGCAAAGGTTTGCGGTTTCGCGGTCGCTCCCGCTACGGAAGCCCGCCGGATAAATCCGTTGACCCCGGAGAGGGGCTGGGCGACGAGGCGCGGCGCAAGTTTCGTGGAGAAAACCCCGTGTCCCAGTCCCCCGTTCGGATCGCCGTCGCCGGAGCCCTGGGCCGCATGGGCAAGGCCGTCTCCGCCACCCTGGAAGGCCGCGCCGACGCAACCGCCGTGGCCCGCTTCGACCGTCCGGGCGCGGAAGGCGAGGGCCTCGTGGCGCTGGAAAGCGCCCTGGCCGACGCGCAGGCGATCATCGACTTCACCATCCCCGAGGCCTCGGTCGCCCTGGCCGAGACCATCGCCGCGGCCGGCGGCGGGATCGCCCTGATCATCGGCTCGACCGGCTTCACGGCCGAGCAGGACGCGCGCCTGGCCAAGGCGGCCGAGAAGATCACGATCGTTCGTTCGGGCAACTTCTCGCTGGGCGTCAACATGCTGATGGGCCTGGTGCGCCAGGCCGCCGCCGCCCTGCCGGCGGCCGACTGGGACATCGAGGTCTTCGAGGCCCACCACAAGCGCAAGATCGACGCGCCCTCGGGCACGGCCCTGATGCTGGGCCAGGCTGCCGCCGACGGCCGCGGCGTCGTTCTCTCCGACGTGGAGGACCGCGCCCGCGACGGCGTCACCGGGCCCCGCAAGGAAGGCTCGATCGGTTTCTCGGTGGTGCGCGGCGGCGGCATCATCGGCGAGCACAGCGTGATCTTCGCCGGCGAAAGCGAAAGCCTGACCATCGCCCACTCGGCCATCGACCGCGGCCTGTTCGCGCGCGGCGCGGTGGCGGCGGCGGTGTGGGCTCAGGGGCAGGCGCCGGGGATCTACGACATGCAGCAGGTGCTGGGGTTCAAGGCGGTTTAGGGCTTCCGGACTCCCCAAACCTCCCGTCATTCCCGCCCTTGTGGCGGGAATGACGGGAGGTTTGGGGCGGGGAATGTTTCCCCACCGTCGCTTTCCAGACTTTTCTCGAACTCAGGCCTCACAAACGCCACGGCTTGCGGCATGGTGCGGCCGATGGCCGAGCCTCACGCCGACCCCGATTCCGTCACGAAACCCGCCAAGCCCGCGCGGAGCCCGCGCCTGAGCAAGGCCGCGCTGGCTGATGCAGGGCTGGAGGCGGCGTCGTTCGCCATGATGGCGTTCATCGCGCTGGGCCTGTCGGCCTATGCCGGCCGGCGCGAGATCAGCCAGGCGCTGGCCGAGGCCTGGCTGGCCGAGCGCGGCATCGAGGGCCTGATCTCGGTCGAGAGCCTGGACGCCTCGGGCTTTGCCGGCTCGATCCGGCTGGGCCCCAAGAACGATCCCTATTTCTCGGCCAAGCGCATCGAGGTGGCCTACGACCTGCAGGCCCCGTGGTCGGGCGGGCCGTTCGCCATCGACACACGGGCCGTGCGCATCACCAGCCCCCGCCTGCAGGCCCGCTATGACGGGCAAAAGCTGACCTTCGGCAAGTTGCAGCCCCTGATCGACGAGGCGCTCAAGTCGCCCGGCGAGGAGAAGGAGGGCGGTCCGGCGGTGCTGGTCGAGGACGCCCGCGTCACCCTGCAGACCCCGGGCGGCGTCGCCCGCCTGACCGGCGACGCCAGCCTCGACGACGGCCAGCTGTTGCGGCTGGACGCAGCGATCGCGGCCATGCGCTACGCCACCGGCGACCTTCAGGTGGAACTTCGCGGGGCGATGCTGAAGGCCCGCAAGCGCGGCGACCGCCTGGCCATCGATGCGCGCGCGCAGATCGACGCCCTGGACGCCGAGCAGGTCGACCTGGAAGGCGCCGACGCCCGGGTCGAGGCCGATGTGGCCTATCCCGACCTCAAGCGCCTGGCGGCCACCGGGCCGGCCGACGTCAAGCTGTCGATCAAGGCGCAAGGATTGAGAGCCGGCGAGACCAGCCTCGACGACGTCGAGACCCGCCTGACCCTGGCGGGCCTGGTTGCCGGCAACTTCACTCAAGGCGGCGCGGCCGCGCGGCTGTCGGGCCAGGCCCGGGCCGGACGGCTGGTGGCGCCGGGGCTGGAGGCCCGCAGCTTCACCGCCGAGCTCGACAGCGACGCCCTGCGGGTGGACTTCGACAAGGCCGGCGCCCGGGTGCTGGGTCCGGCGCGCCTGCGCGGCACGGCCGAGCGGGCGGTGGCTGGCGGCGCGGCCCTGACCCGCACGGCGGTCGACATCAAGTCCAAGACCTTTGTATTCAGCGCGCCCAAGGGCCGGCCGATGAGCGTGTCGGGTCCGATCCAGGTGGCGGCCGGCGTCGGCCGCGCGGCGCGCGACGGCCTGGGGCTGTCGGCCCTGGTGCTGGACGCCAAGGGCCGCTTCCAGGCGGGCCAGGCCCTGAGCCTGACCCTGGAGGGCCGTGCCGGGGCCGACGGGGCGGTGGCCGCCCCCGACGCGGAGCGCCTGACCGCCGGCCTGCCCAGTCCCGAATATGCAGCGGCGGCCCGCAAGGCCCTGGCCGACTTCTCGCTCGACGCCGACGACCTGCGCCTGGAGATCGGCGAGGGCCGCGTGGCCGCCTTCGCCGGCAAGCCGGTGACCCTGACGGCGGCCAGCGGCGCCAAGGCCACCCTGACCCCCGGCGGCGGGCGACTGATGGAAAGCCTGCACGGCGTCTCGCGCGGGGCCGCGACCCTGGCGCTGGGCGGCGGCGGCCTGCCCGAACTGACCCTGAAGGCAAGCGACTGGCGGGCCGACGCGCGTGGCTTTACCTCGCCCGTCACCCTGGCCGGCAAGCTGGACGTGCCGCCCGCCGAGGGGATCAGCGCCACGATCAAGGGCCAGGCCCGCGCCGCCGGCGGCGTGTTCGACTTCCGTCTGGCGGGCTGTACGCCGGTCACGGTGGCCGCCATCGAGGCGGGCGAGGCCGGCGAGCGGCCGATCCAGGACATCGCCCTGGACGTCTGCCCCGTCGCCGCGCCGCTGGTGCGGGTGGCCAATGGCCGCTGGGAGGCCCAGGCCCGCTTCGCCAATGGACGCGGGACGATCACGGCCGCCGAAGCGAAAGCCGAAGGCGTGGCCGGAACCTTCGTCGGCGGCGGGCAGGGCTTCGACCGCGCCGAGGTGCGACTGACCGATGGCCGGCTGATCGACGCCGCCTCGGCCAAGCGCTTCGAGCCGGTCAAGGCGACGGGAAAGCTCAACCTGGCCTCGGGCGTCTGGAGCGGCGGCGTCGACGTCGGCACCGCCAGCGGTTTCGCCCTCGGCCGCATCGACATCCGCCACGGTGTGGAGAGCGGTCGCGGCTCGGCGCTCATCGACGCCTCGAACATCGTCTTCACCAAGGAGGCGGGCCTTCAGCCCGTGGCGGTCAGCCCTATGGCCGCCTTCGCCAGCGAGGCCGAGGGCAAGGCCAGCTTCAAGGGCCGGTTCGACTGGACCGACAAGGGCGTGACCAGCAGCGGCGAGGTCTCGACGCAGGGCCTCGACTTCCGCGCCAGCCCGCTGGGCTTCGTGGCGACCCTGGCCGGCGACGTGAAGTTCGACAGCCTGGCCCCGCTGACCAGCGCTCCCGACCAGAGCCTGAAGGTCACCCGCATCGACTCCATCGTGCCGCTCGAGGCCGTGGGCGCGGTGTTCACCCTGGGCGCCACCTCGCTGAAGGTCAGAGAGGCCAGCCTGACGGCCGCCAAGGGCAAGATCTCGATCGAGCCGGTGGACGTGCCGCTGAACGGCGGCCCGATCAGCGGCGTCATCGTCATCGACGGCCTGGACCTGGGCGAACTGACCGCCGGCTCGACCCTGGCCGAGAAGGTCAAGCTGGACGCGGTGGTCTCGGGCCGCCTGCCGTTCCAGTTCAGCGACAAGGGCTTCAAGCTGCTGGACGGCAAGCTGTCGGCCATCAAGCCCGGCCGCATCTCGATCGCCCGCGAGGCCTTGACCGGCGTCGAGGCCAACCAGGGCGAGAGCGACAGCCCAGGCAATCCCAACAACCAGCCGCCCGCCGATGCGCCGGTGAACGCCATCCAGGACTTCGCCTACCAGGCCATGGAGAACCTGTCGTTCGACACCCTGGAGGCCGGCGTCAACTCGACGCCGAACGGGCGCCTGGGCATGCTGTTCCACATCAAGGGCGAGCACGATCCAAAGGTGGCCGAGAAGGCCCGGGTGGGCATCCTGGAGCTGATCCGCGGCAAGGCCTTCCAGCGGCGGATCCCGCTGCCGGCCAAGACGCCGGTGGACCTGACGCTCGACACCTCGCTCAATTTCGACGAGCTTCTGGCCGCCTGGGGCCGTCGCTTCGCCGAGGAAACCGAAGAGACCCGCCGTTCAGCGCCGGTTCAGCCGTGAACGACGACCCTAAAGCCCGAAATGGAGACAAAGCCATGCACAAGCGCGTCCTGATCGCGACCCTGCTGGCGGCGGGAGGCCTTGCGGCCTGCACCCCGACCGTCCGCGTCAAGGTCGACCCGATCAACATCTACGCAAAGCTGGACGCCGACGTGCGGGTGCGGCTGGACAAGGAAGTCCAGACGCTGATCCAGCAGAACCCGAACCTGTTCTAACAAGGAGGAACCGCCATGATCCGCAAGACGATGACGGTTTTGGCCATCGCCGCCGCCCTGGGCGCGGTCGCCGCCGCCCCCGTTATGGCCCAGTCGGCCGCGGCCAAGGCCGCCGTTGACTCGGCCAAGTCCGCCGGCACGGTCGGCGAGCAGGCCGACGGCTTCCTCGGCATCGTGTCGGGCGGCGACGCCGACCTGCGCGCCGCCGTGGCCGAGATCAACACCGGCCGCGCGGCCGTCTACAAGGACACCGCCGCCAAGACCGGCGTCACCGCCGACGCCGCCGGCCAGGCCACCGCCAAGCAGCTCTACGCCCGCCTGGCCGCCGGCCAATACTGGAAGCCGCTCGGCGGCGGCTGGGTGAAGAAGTAGGTAAGAATGCTGGTTGGGCGCGAGCGTTGCCGCTCGCGCCCTTTTCTAGAGAGCCGGAAAGTCAGTCGGAAGAATGGAGGCGGGCGGAATTTCCGGACCGATACGCCCCTTCATCACGTCGGCAATGCCGCCTTGGTTGATGACGTAGTACGCCGCGATTTGCTGGTATTTATACCCAAGCGCACGAGCATATTTTATCACTCCCACCATATTGGGCGTGATTTCTTTGCGATAAGCCATCGTTTTGATGCGTCCTTTCAACGCGCAAAACGGGCCCGCCAGCAGTTGACCTAGGCGGCAAATTGGCCACCTATGAAATTGTTACGGCAAACGCTGACAGGCGTTTCCAAGATGGAGGGCCTCGGGGGCAACCGAGGCCTTTCGCATCAGCGCTCTACAGCAGAGCACCATCCTAACAATGAGAAGATTCGTTAGCGCCGGAACGGCGGTTTACCAATTCTTTACTGTGACAAGTTGTCGCACAGGTCAGGTTGCCTGGCCGCCGGCCAATACTGGAAGCCGCTCGGCGGCGGCTGGGTGAAGAAGTAGGGTCGTCGAAGATGCTTCCCCTGAAGAGCGAGCTGTCGCGAAGCGACTGAGGGGGAAGTTCCAGCGGCGCATCAGCAACCGCCCCCCCTCCGGCCCTACGGGCCACCTCCCCCTTCAGGGGGAGGATCTTTGATCCGGATCCTTCTCCCCTTGCGGGAGAAGGTGTCGGCGAAGCCGACGGATGAGGGGTGTCTCAGACGTCAAACGCTGCGACGGCCGAGCAGCCGTCGCGGCGTTTCTGTTGGTGCGACCCCTCACCCGACCCCACTACGTGGGGCCACCCTCTCCCGCAGGGGGAGAGGGTTCTAGTCTCCCTTCACCCCGGCAGCCGCCCGCGTCAGCTGCACGAACTCGGCCCGCAGGCCGTAGGGGTCGTCGCCGCGCGCGCCCTGGGCCAGGGCGGTGACGGCGGGCCAGTCGAACGCAGGCGCCAGCCAGGGATCGCCGCGCAGCTTCTGGCCGTAGGCGGCCACCGCCACGGCGAAGCGGGTGGCCTCCGGCGCGGCCGCCAGGCTGGCGTAGGTGTCGGCCTTGCCGATAGGGCGCTCGATCAGTTTCGAGACGCTGCCGCCCGGCGGCTTGTAGCGCACCTTCAGATAGGCCAGCTCGCCCGCCTTGCCGCCGGCCGGGGCGGGCTTGGCCTCGCCGTAGCGCAGCGGGTCCGACGAGGGCGCCGCGCCGGCCGGCGTGATCTCGTAGAGCGCGGTGACCGAGGCGCCCGAGCCGACCTCGCCAGCGTCGACCTGGTCGTTGTTGAAGTCCTCGCGGTTCAGTAGGCGGGTCTCGTAGCCGATCAGCCGGTACTCGGAGACCTCGCGCGGATTGAACTCGAC
This sequence comes from Caulobacter zeae, assembly GCF_002858925.1. Lineage (GTDB taxonomy): Bacteria > Pseudomonadota > Alphaproteobacteria > Caulobacterales > Caulobacteraceae > Caulobacter > Caulobacter zeae. Next base: position 64,416 of record NZ_PJRS01000001.1, on the reverse strand, counting down.
CTGGATCTTCACGTCGTCGGCGATGGGGAAGAGGTTGCTGGCGAAGTCGTCGCGCAGCAGCTTTCGGGCCTCGCGCAGGCTGTCGACATAGGCGGCCACGCCGTTGCCGTTCTGGGCCAGGGTCTGCATCATCACGTCGTTGTAGTTGCCGCGCCCAAAACCGTAGACTGACAGGTAGACGCCGCTCTTGCGCTGGTCGGCGACCACGTCCTTGAGCCGCGAGGGATCGGCGATCCCGACATTGAAGTCGCCGTCGGTCAGCAGGATCACGCGATTGACCGCGCCCTTGTCGAAGTTCTGGCGGGCCAGGGCGTAGGCCAGCTCCAGCCCCTGGCCGCCGGCGGTCGAGCCGCCCGACTGCAGGGCCTCCAGCGCGCAGCGCATCTTCAGCTTGGAGCGGCCGTCGGTGGGCGCCAGCACGGCCCCGGCCGAGCCGGCATAGGCGACGACGGCCACCCGGTCCTGCGGCCGCAGCTGGTCGATCAGCACGTTCAGCGCCTTCTTGGCCAGCGGCAGGCGGTCGGGCCCGCGCATGGAGCCGGAGGTGTCGACCAGGAAGACGAGGTTCAGCGGCGGCTGGTTGGCGCGGGGCCGCTCATAGCCTTGCAGGCCGATGTGGACGAGCTTGCGCTGCGCTGACCACGGCGAGGGCGCGACTGCGACGGTCGCCCGGAACGGGGTGTCGGCCGAGGCCGGGCGCGGATAGCCGTAGTCGAAGTAGTTGACCAGCTCCTCGACCCGCACGGCGTCGCGCGGCACGGGGCGGCCGTCGTCGAGGAAGCGGCGGACATTGGCGTAGGCGGCGGTGTCGACGTCGATCGAGAAGGTCGAGACCGGCTCGTCGGCCGTCCGCTTGATCGGGTTGGAGGCGGCGCCGGGATAGCGTTCGGTGTCGCGCGGAGCCTGGATCGGGACCGACTGGATGACGGCGGGACGCGCGGGGGCGTAGCCGAGCGCGCCGACGTCGCTGCGTTCCTTGACCGGCGGGATCGCCAAGGGGGCGTAGGCCACGGGCGGAGGAGGAGGCGGCGGAGGAGGCGGAGGTGGCGCGTGGACGGTCGTGCGCTTGGTCCGTTTGCCTGAGACGACCACGCTTTCGTCCACGTCGGCCCGGCCGGTGAAGCCGAGGGCGGCGCAGGCGTCGACCGTGGGCGCGCCGTCCTGCATGGGCCGCGGCGGCGTCACCGCGCCGGCCGGCAGGGCGATCAGGGCGGACAGCAGGCTGACGCCGGCGAGGCGCGCAGTCTTGAACACGGTGTCTCCTCCTCGTTTCACGAAAAGATTACATGCGTAAAAGAAAAGCGCTAGTGGCTTTGAGGCAGGATGCTCCCCTGAAGGGGGAGCTGTCGCGAAGCGACTGAGGGGGAACTGCATGCTGACGTTCAGCCGCGACTTCCCCCTCCGGCCCTCCGGGCCACCTCCCCCTTCAGGGGGAGGATCATCTTAGCGCGGCGCCATGCGGATGCCGCCGTCCAGGCGGACGTCCTCGCCGTTGAAGTAGCCGCAGGTGATCATGGTGAGGGCCAACTGGGCGTACTCGGCCGGATTGCCCAGGCGCTTGGGGAAGGGCACCGAGGCGGCCAGGGCGTCTTTCACGTTGTCGGGCGCGGCGTTCATCAGCGGGGTGTTGAAGATGCCCGGCAGGATGGTGTTGACGCGGATGCCGTCGTTCATCAGGTCGCGGGCGATCGGCAGGGTCATGCCGATGACGCCGCCCTTGGAGGCCGAATAGGCGGCCTGGCCGATCTGGCCGTCCTCGCCCGCCACGCTGGCGGTGTTGACGATGGCGCCGCGCTCGCCGTCCTGCAGCGGTTCCAGGTCGAGCATGCCCTTGGCCGACTTGGCGATGCAGCGGAAGGTGCCCACGAGGTTGATCTGGATCACCCGGTCGAAGATATCGAGCGGGAAGTGCTTGGTCTCGCCGGTGGCCTTGTCGCGGCTGGCGGTCTTGGCGGCGTTGCCCACCCCGGCGCAGTTGACCAGGATCCGCTCCTGGCCGTGGGCGGCGCGGGCCTTTTCGAAGCCGGCGTCCACGTCGGCGTCGCTGGTGACGTTGACCTTGCAGTAGACGCCACCGATCTCCTTGGCGACTTCCTCGCCGCGCGCCTCGTTCATGTCGAAGATGGCGACCTTGACGCCCTGGGCGGCCAGGGCGCGGGCGGTGGCCTCGCCGAGGCCCGAGGCCCCGCCGGTGACGACGGCGGCGACAGTGTTGTCGAGTTTCATGGACGTTTCCCCTGGGGTTGCGTTTAATTGGTCTCTGTTGAGGAGCGGTTTAACCCGATGAGCGCCGACGCCAAACCATCCCCCGACGTCAACGGCGGTGTTGCGCCTGACGACGTGCTGGATCCGAAGAAGGCGCTCGTGCCGGCCACGGTGCGGGTCAACGAGCAGCGGGTGAGCCGCGGCTTCTGGCCGAAGATGCGCAGGGTGGCCTCGAAGATCCCGTTCGCCGCCGACGCCCTGTCGCTGTGGTGGTGCGCCAAGGATCCGGAAACGCCGACCGCCGCCAAGGGCATGATGTTCGCGGCGCTGGCCTATTTCGTGCTGCCCACCGACGCCATTCCCGACGTGCTGCCGGCCATCGGCTTCACCGACGACGCCGCGGTGATCGCCGCCCTGCTGGCAATCGTCGGCAAGAACCTGAAGGCCCGCCACAAGGACGCCGCCCAGGCCTTCCTGAGCAAGCTCTCCAAGGATGACTGACACCGTCTTGTGGACGATCTGCGGCGTGTGCGCCCTGGCCTATGGCCTGGTGCTGGTCGAACGGCCGCCGTCCTTCCTGCGTACGGTGGTCAAGACGGCGTCCACCGGCGCCCTGGCGGTGCTGGCCTATCTGGAGGGCGGCACGGTGCTGCTGGCCGTGGCCCTGACCCTGTGCGCGCTGGGCGACACCTTCCTGGCCGGGGATCCCAAGCGCTGGCTGCCGTTCGGCCTGGCGGCGTTCCTGGTCGGGCACGTCGTCTATGTGATCGTCTTCTGGCGCGAGCGCACGGCGCCCAGCCAGACCTTCTTGGTGCTGGCCCCGGTGGCGGCCCTGGTGGGCGCGGTGATGCTGCGGCGGCTGTGGGGGTCGCTCGGGCCGCTGCGGCCGGCGGTGCTGGCCTATGTGGCGGCGATCCTGGCCATGGTGGTCTCGGCGGCCGCCCTGCCGACCGTGCGCTGGCCGGCCACGGTCGGGGCCGTGGCGTTCATGGCTTCTGACGCGATCCTGGCCTTCGACCTGTTCAAGGGCGCCAAGCTGCTGGGCTCGGCGAGGCTCACGGCGTGGGCCGTGTGGTTCCTCTATATCGGCGGCCAGGCGGGGATCGTCGTGGGGATGCTGCGCTGACCCCCTCCGGCCCTCCGGGCCACCTCCCCCAGAGGGGGAGGATTTAGCAAGGCAGGTGCTCCCCCTCTGGGGGAGCTGTCGCGGAGCGACTGAGGGGGTCTTCCCCCGCTCAGTAAGCCCCTTCGTCGAACAGCTTGCCTATGTCGCCGCCCCACGGGCCGTGGAACTTTTCCAGCAGGCGTTCGGCGGGGGTGATCCCGCTGTCGGCGATCTCTTCCAGTTCGCCCAGATAGATCGACTCGTCGAGGAAGCCGCCGTTCAGCTGGCCGCGGGCCTTCAGGCCCTGCTTGGCGATGGCGACGAAGTCCTTGGCCACGTCCTGCACGGTGCGGCCGGCGACCTTGGCCTTCAGGCCCAGGGTCGGCACGTCGCGGCGCAGGCCTTCGCGGTCTTCCACGGTCCAGTCCTTGGCCAGGTCCCAGGCCGCGGCCAGGGCCGCGTCGTCGTAGAACACGCCGGTCCACAGCGCGGGCAGGGCGCACAGGCGGCTCCACGGGCCCGCGTCGGCGCCGCGCATTTCCAGGTAGGTCTTGAGACGAACTTCCGGGAACGCCGTGGTGGCGTGGTCGGCCCAGTCCTTGATCGTGGCGCGCTCGCCGCCGACTTCCTCGATCTTGCCGTCGATGAAGTCACGGAAAGACCGGCCGGCCAGGTCGATATAGCGGTCGCCGCGCTTGGCGAAATACATCGGCACGTCGAGCATGTACTGGGCGTAGCGCTCGAAGCCGAAGCCGTCCTCGAACACGAACGACAGCAGGCCCGTGCGGTTGGGGTCGGTGTCGGTCCAGACGTTGGCGCGCGACGAGAGGAAGCCGTTGGGCTTGCCTTCCGTGAACGGAGAATTGGCGAACAGCGCCGTGGCGATCGGTTGCAGGGCCAGGCTCATGCGGAACTTGGCGACCATGTCGGCTTCGCTCTCGAAGTCGAGATTGGCCTGCACCGTGCAGGTGCGCAGCATCATGTCGAGGCCGAGGTTGCCGACCTTGGGCATGTAGTTGCGCATGATCACGTACCGGCCCTTGGGCATGACCGGCACCTCCTCGCGCTTCCACTGCGGCGAGAAGCCGACGCCGAGGAAGCCCAGGCCCAGCTCGTCGGCCACGGTCTTGACCTCGTCAAGGTGGCCGCCGGTCTCCTCGCAGATGTCGTGCATGGTCAGCAGCGGGGCGCCCGAGAGCTCGAACTGGCCGCCGGGCTCGAGGCTGACATTGGCGCCGTTGCGCTCGAGGCCGATGATCACATCGCCCTCCATCACCGGCTTCCAGCCGAAGCGCTGCAGGCCGACCAGCAGGGCGTGCACGCCCTTGTCGCCGTAGTAGGGCACCGGCGCGTGGGAGCCGAGATAGAAGCCGAACTTCTCGTGCTCGGCGCCGACGCGGAAGGCCGACTTGGGCTTGCTGCCCTTGGCGAAGTAGGCGGTCAGGTCTTCGAGGGTCAGCGGGCGCTGATCCAGGCTGGCGGTGTCGGCCATCGCCGTCTCCCCTAAAAACAGATGCTACAGGAGGGGAGGGGCCCAATTCCCCCCGACCGCCACGAAACGCGTGGAGCGCAGTTGGGCGCTGTCTTAGCCGACCTCAAGAGGGTCCGCTACAATTAGCGTTACCGTTCGGTCTCAGGCGATCCTCTCCCTCTAGGAGAGGTGTCCGCGAAGCGGACGGGGAGGGGGAGCAGCTGCGGGATCGGCTAAGATCCGCGGAAGCTGAAAAGGGCCCCCTCCGGCCCTGCGGGCCACCTCCCCCAGAGGGGGAGGATCTTCTAGCGCCAGTCCCCCGCCGCGGCCTGCCACAGGGTCATGGCGCTGATCGCGGCGGTGTCGGCCCGCAGGATGCGCGGGCCCAGCGACACCGGGGTCACGAAGGGCAGGGCGCGCAGGCGCTCGCGTTCCTCGGGGGCGAAGCCGCCTTCGGGGCCGATCAGGATGGCGGCGGGATCGCCCGTGCCGGCCAGGGCCTCGATGGCGGGCTTGGCGTCGCCGCCCTCGTCGCAGAACACCAGCCGCCGGCTTTCGTCCCAGCCGTCGAGGATCTTGTCGAGCTTCTCGGGATCGAGGATCGCGGGCACGTCGAGGCGGCCGGTCTGCTCGGCGGCCTCCATGGCGATGGCGTCCAGCCGGGCCAGCTTCATGTAGTCGACATTGGTGCGGCGGGTGACCGTCAGGCGCACTCGGCGGGCGCCCAGTTCGGCGGCCTTTTCGACGATGGTCTCGACCCGGCCGCGCTTGACCATGGCGACGACGAGGTCGAGGTCGGGCGGCGTGGTCTGCTCGCGGGTCTGCTCTTCGGCCTTCAGGAGACAGCCGCGCTTGCCGGCGTCGACCAGGCTGGCGCGCCATTCGCCGTCGGTCCCGTTGAACACCAGGATCTCGGCGCCGACGGCAAGGCGCATGACCTGGACGAGATAGCGCGACTGCTCCTGGGTCGGAGCGATTCCGGCGTCCTTGGACAGCGGCTGGGGCACGAAGAGGCGGATCATGCGCTCCTTCTAGCCCAGGTTTCCGTTTCGGGGGTAGGCTCCCGCCAGCAGCAAGGAGTGGGCATGAGCAAGACCCGCGACTACGACGAGGAACTGCGCGACCTCCAGATCGCGCTGATCGCCTTGCAGAAGCACGCCATCGACAAGCAGTGGAAGCTGCTGGCGATCTTCGAGGGGCGCGACGCGGCCGGCAAGGACGGCGCCATCGCCCGCATCACCGAGCACCTGCACCGGCGGCAGACCATCGTGGCGGCCCTGCCCAAGCCCAGCGATCGCGAGGCCAGCGAGTGGTACTTCCAGCGCTATGTGGAATGGCTGCCGGCCTGTGGCGAGGCGGTGATCTTCAACCGCTCCTGGTACAACCGGGCCGGGGTCGAGCGGGTGATGGGCTTTTCCACCCCGCAGCAGCAGGAGCAGTTCCTGCGCGACGTGCCCGGCTTCGAGCGGATGCTGGTCGAGAACGGCATGCGGCTGTCGAAGTTCTGGCTCGACATCGGCAAGGACACCCAGGCCGAAAGGCTGAAGGCCCGGCGCGACGATCCGCTGAAGGCCTTCAAGACCAGTTCGCTGGACGCCGTCGCCCAGGAGAAGTGGGACGACTACACCGCCGCCCGCGACGACATGCTGACCCGCACCCACACCGAGGCCGCGCCTTGGGTGTGCGTGCGCGCCGACCACAAGAAGGCCGCCCGGCTGAACATCATCCGCTGGCTGCTGCACGCGGCCGCGCCGTCGGGCGCGGCGGGCAAGAAGATCCTCAAGGGCGTGCCCGAGCCGGATCCCGAGGTCATCTTCCGCTTCGAGCCGGCGGCGCTGAGCGACGGGCGGCTGGCGCGGTAGGGGGCGTGATCCTCGCCCTTCGACAGGCTCAGGGTGAGGATCATTGATGCGTTCGGGATAGGAAACCTCATCCTGAGCCTGTCGAAGGACGAGGTTTCCGCTGGGGGGCTAGCCGACCGGTGCGGCGCAGACGCCGTCCGCGCAGCCATCTTCTGCTTCGGCCGATGCAGCGGGCGCGGCGACCGCTCCCGACTGCACCAGGGCCTGGACGGCCGCGCCCAGGGTCAGGTCGGGCGGGTGGCCGAACAGCTTGTGCACGAGGCGGCCCTGGCGGTCGAACAGCAGCAGGCTGGGCGTGCCCTGCAGGGCGTAGGCGGCCATGGTCTGGGGGATAGGACCGCCGTTCGGGTCGGGGGCGTCGATCCCGACCGGGAACCTGATGCGGTACTCGTGCAGGAAGGCCTCCAGGGCCGCAGGCGTGTTGGCCTCGTGATGCTCGAACACCGTGTGCAGGCCGATCACCGCCAGGTCGGTCTCGGCGAAGGCCTCGCGCAGGCGCTGGGCCTGGGGCAGGGCGTTGGCCACGCAGCCGGGGCACAGCATCTGGAAGGCGTAGACCGCCACCACCCGGCCGGCCAGGGCGGGCAGGTCGAGCGGCGTCTTGGTGTTGAACCAGCGGCTGGTGGTCAGGGGCGGAGCGGTCATGGGGAACCTCGTGGCTTGCCGCCGATAGATGGGCGCCCCCCTGCGCCGACCCAGGCCGGAACTGGGACAAGCCGGCTGTGAAATCGACGACCGGAATGTCCAAGACCTCACGATTATTGCGTAAAAATCGGAAAAGATAACTTTCCATCATTTCCATTTCGCGATTGTTCGGACCCCGCCATTCTCTCCTTCGACGCCGCGGCCGCCGGGCCCGCCAGGGGAGATTTGAGACCATGTTCGCCACCCAGACGATGACCGCCCGCGCCGCCCAGATCGGTGAAGCCTCGCGCAGCTTCGCCCCCCGCGAGCACGAAGACATCCAGGCCAGCGCCCTGCCCAAGCGCATCGCCGACCTGCTGCGCGACGCCCAGCGCACCGCCCGCGAGGACCGCTCGGAAGCCGAGCGCCGCATCCAGGAAGCCATGGCCCTGGTCCAGCGCGAGGGCCTGCGCCTCCTGGAAGCCGCCGCGCCGGGCGAACTGGACCGCGGGGGCCTGGCCCCCTGGCAGATGCGCCGCATCGACGCCCATCTGGCCGCCAATCTCGACGGCTCGGTGCGGGTGACGGATCTGGCCGCCATCGCCAAGCTCAGCGTCAGCCATTTCTCGCGCGCCTTCGCCGCCAGCTACGGCATGGCCCCGCGCGACCACATCCTCAATCTGCGCCTGGAGCAGGCCCGCGCCATGATGCTGGACTCGGCCGAGCCGCTGGGCCGCATCGCCATTGCTTGCGGCTTCTCCGACCAGGCCCATCTGTCGAACCGCTTCCGCCGCGCCTTCGACATCAGCCCCAACGCCTGGCGCCGCCAGAACCTGCGCGGCGCGGCGCCCGCCGACATCAACGCCGCCGATCCGGCCTACGCCTGAGGCCGCAGCAGGATCCGGGTGGCCGTTCCACGCCGTTTGCCGGACCCTGGCCTCCAGATCAGGAGGCAAGCATGTCGATGCTGAACAACAAGGTCGCGATCGTCACCGGCGCGTCGTCGGGGATCGGTCGGGCCACCGCCCTGCGGCTGGCCGCCGAGGGGGCGGCGGTGGTGATCAACGCCCGGGGCGGTCACGCTCTGGAGATCGTCGCCGAGGAGATCCGCAGCCAGGGCGGACAGGTGCATGCGGTCACGGGCGACGTCGTCGACCCCGCCACCCACGAGGCTCTGGTCGCCGCCGCCGTCGAGCGGTTCGGCGGGCTGGACATCGCCATCAACAACGCCGGCGCCGTCGGCCCCTATGCGCCGCTCGCCGACATCGCGCTGGACGACTGGAACGCCGTGCTGGCCGCCAACCTGACCTCGGCCTTTCTGGGGGCGCGCTCGCAGGTTCCGGCCATGCTGGCGCGCGGCGGCGGCAGCTTGGTTTTCGTCTCGACCTTCGTGGGGACCAGCGTCGGCATACCCGGCATGGCCGCCTACGGCGCGTCGAAGGCCGGACTGATGGGCCTGGTGAAGGGGCTGACCGCCGACTACGCCGCGCGCGGGATCCGCGCCAACGCCCTCTTGCCCGGCGGGACCGACACGCCGATGGGCGGCGACGCCGCGCAGAAGGAATGGGCCGCGGGCCTGCATGCCCTGAAACGCATCGCCGATCCTGACGAGATCGCCGGCGCGGCCCTGTTCCTGGCCAGCCCCATGGCCAGCTTCGTCGCCGGCTCGGCCCTCTATGCCGACGGCGGCAACGCGGCGGTGAAGTAGGGGCCAAAGAAAAGGGGCGGCCCCGCGAGAGGCCGCCCCCGATCTTCGCTTCGAGCCTGGCGCCTAGTAGCTGGCGCGCAGGGTGAAGGCGAACGCGCGGGCGTCGCCCGGGGTGCCGACGACGAGCCCGGAATTGCCCGAGACCACGGTGATGTTCTGCAGGTATTCGGCGTCGAAGGCGTTGCGCACCGACACGAAGGCCTCCCAGCCCGCTTCCGACTGGAAGCCGGCGCGCAGGTTGACGATCTCGTAGGCCTTGATGCGCGTGTACTGCGAGTCCGAGCTGTCGGCGTAGTAGGCCGAGCGGAAGCTGGCGTCGACGCCGGCGTAGGCCTCGCCGGTCAGGCGCCCCAGGCTCGTCTTGGTGCGGTACTCGGCGCCGGCCGAACCGGCCCATTTCGACAGGCCCGGCAGTTCCTTGCCCGACAGGTCGCAGGCGGCGGTGGACGTGCCGATCTTCTCCAGCGGGCAGGGGCCGTTCTTAAAGCTGGCGTACTTGCCGTCTGTGTAGGCCAGGTTGCCGTAGAACTTGAAGCCGCCGATCGAGCGGGTCGAGGCGTCCAGTTCGACGCCGCGCACTTCCACCTTCTCCACGTTGGCGAGGTAGCCGCGCAGGGCGCCGGGGCCGCTGTCGACGACGTTGGCCTGGAAGTCCTTCACGTCGGTGGCGAAGGCGGCGACGTTGGCGGTGACCAGGCGGTCGAACCACTGGGTCTTGAGGCCGACGTCGACCGTGGTGACCTTCTCGGGACGGATCACCGCGGCGGCCAGCGACGGTGTGCCGGCGCTGGTCAGCGGCAGGGCCGTCATGTTGATGCCGCCCGACTTGTTGCCGCTGGACACCGTGGCGTAGGCGTTGATGTCCTTGGTCAGCGCATAGACCACGGCGATCTGGCCCGACCAGGCGCCGTCGTCGGTCTTGGCGGTGAAGTTCTGCGGCCGGGCGATCCCCAGGCGACGGTTGATCAGGGTGGTGTCGGTGGTCACCGAGCCGCCGGTGGTGGTCTGGATGTAGGTCCCGTCCTTCTTCTCCTGGGTGAAGCGCAGGCCGGGCGTGACGCTCAGGCGATCATTGACCTTCCAGGTCAGCTGGCCGAAGGCGGCGTAGCTGGTGGTGTCGATCGTGCTGTCGTTGAACACCGTGTAGCCGTCGAGCAGCGAGGCCGGGGTGTTGGTGGCGGGCAGCAGCCAGTAGGAGGCGTCCGAGCCGTACTCGGTGACGCCGTGGGTCGTGACGTTCTGGTCGAAGTAGTAGAGGCCGACCGTCCAGTCGAAAGCCTGGCCGCCGTTGTTGGACAGGCGGAATTCCTGGCTGAACTGCTTCTGGTGTGAGGGGTTGTTGGAGCGGCGCGTGACGTCCAGCGCGGTGTAGTCGCGGTCGTTGCGCGGCTCCCAGTCCCACTCGCGGTGGGCGGTGACCGAGGTCAGGGTGACCGGGCCGAAGTCGTAGTCGGCGACGGCCGACAGGCCGTTGACCCACTGGTCGGCCTGGATCGGGTCGTCGATGTCGGAGATGCGGTCGTAGGGGTTCTTGCTGGCGACCGTGTAGTTCTTGCCGGCGGCCAGGGCCGCGTACTGCTGGGCGACGGGCTTCAGGGTCGTGCCGACGGTGACATAGACCTGGGTGCAGCATTCGGGCTGCTGGACGGCGTAGTCGCCATAGAGCCTGACCGTCAGCTTTTCGTTCGGCGTGAACTTCAGCTGGCCGCGATAGCCGGTGCTGGCCCGGGCGTTCTGGTAGGTGTTGCTCTTGGGATTGTAGAGGTCGCCGTCGCGCCAGGTGCCGACGAACGACAGGCGGGCCGCCAGCTTGTCCTTGATGATCGGGCCGGCGGCCGTGGCCTTGAACTGGCGGAAGTTGAGGCTGCCGTAGCTGGCCTCCAGGTCGGCCTCGAACTCCTGGGTCGCGTCGCGGGTGGAGATGTTCAGCGCGCCGGCGGTGGTGTTCTTGCCAAACAGCGTGCCCTGCGGCCCGCGCAGCACCTCGATCTGCTGGATGTCGATGAAGTCGAGCGTCGCCGCGCCCGGGCGCGAGTTGTAGACCTGGTCCACATAGATGCCGACGCCCTGCTCCAGGCCGTCGTTGGCCAGGCCGTAGCTTGCGCCGAGGCCGCGGATGGTCAGGGCGGTGTTGCGCGGGTTGGGCGACAGCACTTGCAGCGTCGGGACCAGCTGGGTCAGGGCCACGATGCTGTTGACGCCGGTCTGGGTCAGGGTCTCGGCCGAGGTCACCGTCAGGGCGATCGGCACTTCCTGGGCGCTTTCCTCGCGGCGGCGGGCGGTGACGAAGACCTGTCCGACCAGGCTGGCGTCGTCGTTGGCGGCGGGATCCGCCGGGGTCACGGCCACGGGCGCGACATCGGCCTCGGCGGCCAGGGCCAGGCTGGCGGTGGTGGAAAGTAGCGCGCCCAGCAGGGCGGCGCGGCCGAGCCGCTTGGCCGAAAGTCCGATCGTCACGTAGTGCCCCCTCAATTCGAGATAACGCCATTCGGCGATTGGGCTGCGGTGATATCTACCTATTCCTATCGGTGAAATGGAGAATGGCTTCGCGACCGGCCAGTTTTTCTACGGGGCCGTCTGCGGGCCTGGTCGTGGGGCGGATAGGCGAAGGGCCGCCCCGGTCTCCCGGGACGGCCCTTGGAACGGCGTCCATGGCGCGCGCCTTGCGTGGTCCTCGTCCTTCGACAGGCTCAGGATGAGGACCAAGGCGAAAGCGGTGCAGTAGAAAACCTCACCCTGAGCTTGTCGAAGGGCGAGGTTTTCGCGGCGCCTCAGTTCGCGCCGTACAGTTTCTTGACGTCGGCGCGGAAGGCCGCGCCGCTGTCGGGGCGGCTGTAGAACATGTGGCCGCCCGCATAGTTGGCCAGGGTCACGCGGCCGTTGGCCGTGGCCGGCATGGCGTCGACCACCAGGCGCGAGGCGAAGAACGGGCACGACAGGTCGTTGTAGCCGTGGACGATCAGCACCTTCAGCTTGGGGTCCACCGAGACCGACTTGCGCAGGTCGGTGACGGACTCGGTGTCGGGGCCGCGGCCGCGATCCCAGGCCTGGTTCACCTCGCCCGACAGGGCGTCGTAGCGGCCCTCGACCTTCCAGCCGACGGTGCGGGTGGTGAAGTCGACGATGGCGCTGGTGGTCGGCGCGATGATCGAGTCGAGGATCGGATCGTTGATCTCCTGCTCGGGAGCGAAGGGGAAGGGATCCAGCGACGTGACGTTGCTGTCGTAGCGGCTGCCCAGGCGGCCCGTCTGGCGGAACACCTCGCGCAGGAACGACTGGGTCTCCAGCCGGCCGCCGGCGCGGCGCACATAGGTCGGGTCAAGGCCGGTCATGGCCGAGACCTTGGCGGTCAGGCGATCGAGGGCCGCCGGGTCCGAACCCTTCATCAGGTCGACCATGTATTCGCCGCGGGTGTAGTCCTCGACGTCCTTGATGGCGGCCGGGGTCAGCTTGCCGTCGCGCTCCAGCTTGGCGGCGGCGATCGACGGCAGGGTCCACATGGCCGGCAGGGGCGAGATCTCCTGGGCGGTGCGGCCGGCGCTCGACAGCAGCGGCGAGACCAGGACCAGGCCGTTGATGCCGACGCCGTAGTCGGTCTGCAGGGTGTAGGTCAGGCGCGGGCCGCGGAAGCCGCCGTAGCTTTCGCCGACGATATATTTGGGCGACTGCAGGCGCTCGTTCTTGACCAGCCAGTCGAAGACGATGCGCGACAGGTAGTCGATGTCCTGCTTGACGCCGTAGAAGCGCTTCTTGGTCTCTTCCGGCGTCGTCGTGCTGCGCGAGAAGCCGGTGCCGACGGCGTCGATGAAGATGAGGTCGGTGAAGTCCATCCAGCTGGCCGGGTTGTCCTGCAGGCGGGTGGGGGCCGACGGGCTGTCGCCCTCGGCGCCGAACTGCACGCGCTTGGGACCGAGCGCGAAGTTCAGATAGACAGAGGCCGCGCCGGGGCCGCCGTTGAAGGCGAAGGTCACCGGACGGTTGGGATCGCGCGGGCCGTCCAGCGTGTAGGCGGTGAACACCACCTCGGCGATCTTCTTGCCCTTCTCGTCGCGCACCGGCAGCGAGCCGACGGTGGCGGTGTAGGCAATGGTCTTGCCGGCCAGGACGGTGGTCTGCTTGACCGACTTGTCGGCCGGGAAGGCGGGCAGTTCGGCGGCCGGGGCCTTTTCTGGCGCGGGCTTGGCGTCCTGGGCCATGACGTTTCCGCCGGCCATCACGCCGATCGCGAGGGCCGCCCCCGCGGTCCACGACTTCCAAGTGCTGAGCATGTCGCCTCCCGAACGCCCGCCTGCCGGCTGGGCGCCTTGCCATCTTGAATTTGGAGCGCGCGCGGCATGGCGGGCTCCGGTGATGGGCGAAATGGCTAGAGCATGGCCAAGCTGTCGGCAAGGACGACGCGGAAAAGTGGGCGGGCGGCAAGAACGTGCCCATGGGCGGGGCAGCGCGGGCTTGTTCAAGACGCGGGCGGCGCGGCGGAATTTCCCTTTCTGGATCACGCATAAGGGCGAAAAACGGGTTCCGTTTTGTCCCCCGCCGCACTAGGAGTACCCCCGCCTCGGCAAGGCCTGCCAAAGCGTCTTGCCGACACCATATTTCTGTCCGGCGCCGTTCCTGGCGCGTTGCTGCAAGGCGAAGATCCCATGGCCCAATACGACGTCGTCATCATCGGGGGCGGCCCCGGCGGCTACAACGCGGCGACCCGCGCCGGCCAGCTGGGCCTGAAGACGGCCATTGTCGAAGGTCGCGGCAAGCTGGGCGGCACCTGCCTGAACGTCGGCTGCATGCCGTCGAAGGCCCTGCTGCACGCTTCGGAATACTATGAAGCCGCCGCCGGCGGCGAATTCGCCAAGCTCGGCATCGAAGTGAAGCCGAAGCTGAACCTCGACCAGATGATGGCCCAGAAGGCCGAGAGCGTCGAAGCCCTGACCAAGGGCGTCGAGTTCATCATGAAGAAGAACAAGGTCGAGTACGTGAAGGGCTGGGGCCGCATCGACGGGCCCGGCAAGGTCGTGGTGAAGGCCGAGGACGGCAGCGAGCGCGTCCTCGAGACCAAGAACATCGTCATCGCCACGGGTTCGGAACCGACCCCGCTGCCGGGCGTGACCATCGACAACGCCGGCCGCATCGTCGACTCGACGGGCGCGCTGTCGCTGCCGACCGTGCCCAAGAGCCTGATCGTGGTCGGCGCCGGCGTCATCGGCCTGGAGCTGGGTTCGGTGTGGCGTCGCCTCGGCGCTGAAGTCACCGTCGTGGAGTACCTGGACCGCATCGTCCCGGGCACCGACACCGAAGTAGCGACTGCCTTCCAGAAGATCCTTACCAAGCAGGGCTTCAAGTTCAAGCTGGGCGCCAAGGTCACCGGCGCGGCCGACAAGGGCAAGCAGGCCGAACTGACGCTGGAGCCGGTCGCCGGCGGTCCCGCCGAGACCCTCCAGGCCGACTACGTGCTGGTGGCCATCGGCCGTCGCCCGTTCACCCAAGGCCTGGGCCTGGAAACCGTGGGCATCACGCCGGACAAGCGCGGGATCGTCGCCAACGACCACTACAAGACCGGCGTCGACGGTATCTGGGTGATCGGCGACGTGACCTCGGGTCCGATGCTGGCCCACAAGGCCGAGGACGAGGCCGTGGCCTGCATCGAGTTGATCGCGGGCAAGGCCGGCCACGTGAACTACGACATCATCCCGGGCGTCATCTACACCAAGCCGGAAGTCGCCACCGTCGGTAAGACGGAAGACGAGCTGAAGGCCGCGGGCGTCGCCTACAAGGTCGGCAAGTTCCCGTTCCTGGCCAACAGCCGCGCCAAGATCAACCACGAGACCGACGGCTTCGTGAAGGTGCTGGCCGACGCCAAGACCGACCGCATCCTGGGCGCCCACGCCGTGGGTCCCAACGTCGGCGACATGATCGCCGAGATCTGCGTGGCCATGGAGTTCGGCGGTTCGTCGGAAGACGTCGCCCGCACCTGCCACCCGCACCCGACCCGCTCGGAAGCCCTGCGCCAGGCGGCCATGGGCGTCGAAGGCTGGACGATGCAAGCCTAAGGACGGGCAGGCCTAAGGGCCCGCATCTGTCTTTTAATTAAGAAGCGCGTCCGTTCAATCGGACGTAGAGTGGCGGGGTTTCGGCAACGGAGCCCCGCCATGCTTTTGTCCGCTGTCCTCGTGGCCGCCTCCGTGCAGGCCGCGCCGGCCGAACCGTCCCGCGCGGTCGAGGCCCGGGTTATCCCGCCGGCCAGGCATCAGGGCTGCCCTCGCGGCGAGACGACCTTCGTGCTCGAGCCCAAGGCCGCCCCGCCCGCCCGTCCCCTCGCCAAGGCAAGGCCCCACCGCGCCAGCTACGCGGTGATGCGCAGCATCGACGGCTGCCCGGTGGACGCGCCGATGTCGGTGAGCGGGGCGCGGTGACCAGATCCTCCCCCTGTGGGGGAGGTGGCCCGGAGGGCCGGAGGGGGGACGTTTTCAGCTTTCGAGGCGACGGCGGTTTCGAACCGCTTCCCTCTCCGTCGGCTTCGCCGACACCTCTCCCTTCAGGGAGAGGGTTTCGCATGTGCGCGCCGTCGCTCCCTCCACCGCTTCGCGGTCCCCCTCCCCCGCAGGCGGGGGAGGACTAAAAAACCCCGCCGGCTTGCACCGGCGGGGCTCTGAAGTTCAGGGAGGATACGCCCCCGATACGCGGGGCGTCTTACGCGATCAGAATTCTTCCCAGTCGTCGCTCGGGGCCGACGAGGCGAAGGCGGCGAGCTTGGCCTGGGCCGAGCGGACCGGGTTGACGCCCGGGCGGCTGTCGGCGCCGGCCAGCGACACCGCCGGCTTGGCGGCGGCCGGGGCCGGGCGCGAGACCGGCGGCGGGGCCGCGGCGCGGCGGGTCGAACCGCCGCCGGCCGAGGCGCGGCGGGCTTCGGCGCCCGAGACCTGGAAGCGCGAGATCATCTGCATCAGGCCGTTGGCCTCGCCCTTCAGGCTGTGGCTGGCGGCCGTCGACTGCTCGACCATGGCGGCGTTCTGCTGGACGGTCTGGTCCATCTGGTTGACGGCGGCGTTGACCTGGTTGAGGCCGGTGGCCTGCTCCTGGCCCGAGGCCGCGATCTCGCTGACCAGGGCGTCGATTTCGCCGACCTTGCTGACGATGGCCTGCAGGGCCTCGCCGGTCTGGCCGACCATCGACACGCCCTGATTGACCTGCTGGCTCGAGGTCGAGATCAGGGTCTTGATCTCCTTGGCGGCTTCGGCCGAGCGCTGGGCCAGGGCCCGCACTTCCTGGGCGACGACCGCGAAGCCCTTGCCGGCGTCGCCGGCGCGAGCGGCTTCGACGCCCGCGTTCAGGGCCAGAAGGTTGGTCTGGAAGGCGATCTCGTCGATCACGCCGATGATCTGGCTGATCTCGGTCGAGGACTTCTCGATCTGCTGCATGGCGTCCACTGCGCCCTTGACGACGACGCTGGAGCGTTCGGCGTCGGCGCGGGTCGAGCCGACCACGCGCGAGGCTTCCTGGGCGCCGGTCGAGCTGCGACGGACGGTGGCGGTGATTTCGTCGAGGGCGGCGGCGGTCTCTTCCAGGCTGGCGGCCTGTTGCTCGCTGCGGCGCGACAGGTCGTCGGCGGCCGAGGCGATCTCGTCGCTGCCGGCGCCGATGCCGTTGGCGGCGTGGACGATGGTGCGCATCGCCTCTTCCATCTGGGCGATGGCGCCGTTGAAGTCCGATTGCAGGCGCTTGTAGTCGGCCGGGAAGGCGGCGTCGACGCGATAGGTCAGGTCGCCCTCGGCCAGGCGGTTCAGGCCCGTGGCGATCTCCTCCATCACGAAGGCCTGCTCCTTGGCGGCGGCTTCGCGAACCTGTTCGTTGCGGCGGCGCTCGGCCTCGGTCTCGGCGGCGGCGCGCTGCTGGGCGGCCTCGGCGGTGCGCAGGGCCAGAGCGTTGTCCTTGAACACCTGGACCGAGCGGGCCATGGCGCCGACCTCGTCACGACGCTGGGCGCCGTTGACCTCGACCTCGACCGAACCCTGGGCCAGGATCTCCATGGTCTTGGACAGCTGGACCAGCGGGCGCGAGATCTTGCTGCGGCCGATCCACACGGCGAAGGCCAGGGCGGCGGCGGCCGAGATCAGGCCGAACAGCAGGGTGACGACGATGCCCGTCTGGGCGTCCTTCTGGGCCTTGCCGATGATCGCCTTGGTCTCGGTGGTGTGCTTGTCGGTCCAGTCCGACACGTCCTTGGTCAGGGCGGTGATGTCCGGATCGATCACGGCCATGACCATGATGCCGGCTTCGTTGGCGTCCTGCAGGCCAAGATCGGCGCCCTGGCGGCCGCTGTCGTAGACCTTCTTGAAGCGGTTGCGGAAACCGGCGACGTCCTTGGCGGTGCTCGGGTCGGCCTTGACGACGGCGTCGAGGCGCTCGTTGCCGCTCTTCAGGGCGTCGTCGATCTCCTGCGAAGCCTGCTTGGCCGCGTCGGACGCGCCCTCGTTGGCGACGGTGCGGTAGGCGGCGTAGCCGATGGTGGCGACGCGTCGGTTGAAGCGGGCCATCTCCAGCTCGGCCGGGGCGCGCTGCTGCACGATGTTGGACGCGGCGGCTTCCAGCTTCTTCTGCTGCCACACGCCGAGGCCGACGCAGGCGACGGCGACGAGCGCCAGCACGATGGCCGGCAGCATCACCTTGGTGGCGATCTTCAGATCGTCGAGCTTCATCAGGACTGTCCCGCTTTCAGCGTCCTCTCGCGCACCGAACGCGGCGGAGGTGTTTCATCTTTGGATCCACAAAGCAGGGCGCGCGGTAAAAGCGTGGTTAAGCGCGGCGTTTTCACCAACTCGCGCGACTCCTTGTCGCAGGGCGAACGGCGGTTTCCGCGGCGGGCGAGGCATGGGCGAAACCGGCGCTCTGTGAAGGCGAGCACAGTCGTGTCACAACTTCGGCGTCAGCTTCCCGACATTCGGGGCCGACGAGCGCCCGAGGGGAGGCCGACATGACCAAGCGACCCAACATCCTCTTGATAACCTGCGACCAGTATCGCTTTCCGCGCTTTTCATACGGCGCCGCCCACGGCCTGGCCGAGGGGCTGAAGGACGTGCTGGGCTTCCAGCCGCTGAAGCCGGGCAACGACTATATCCAGCACTTCCCTGGGCTTGCGGCCCTGCGCGACAACGCCGTGCTGCTGGCCAACCACACCATCGCCGCCAGCGCCTGCACGCCCAGCCGCACGGTGATCTATACCGGCCAGTACGGCACGCGCACCGGCGTCACCCAGACCGACGGCCTGTTCAAGAGCGGGGATTCGCCCAATTTCCCGTGGCTGGCGCAGGGCGGCATCCCGACCCTGGGCAACTGGATGCGCGAGGCCGGCTACACCACCCACTATTTCGGCAAGTGGCACGTCAGCGACCCGGTCCGCCACACGCTGGAGGACTACGGCTTCGACGACTGGGAAGAGAGCTGGCCCGAGCCGCACGGGGCGGCGATCAACAATCTGGGCCTCTATCGCGACGCCGGCTTCTCCGACACCGCCTGCGCCTTCATCCGCCGCCAGGCCCTGGCGGTGAACTACGACCGCGCCAGCGCCACCGCCCAGTCGCACGACCCCTACGCCTCCGGTCCCGATCCGGCGGACCTCAAGCCGTGGTTCGCGGTGGCCTCGTTCACCAACCCCCACGACATCGCCACCTATCCGGCGGTGATCGGCCAGGCCCTGCCCAAGCCCGACGACAGCGGCGTGCAGGGCATCTTCCAGCCGCTGACCGTGCCGCTGCAAGGCCAGCGCACCCCGCCGCCGACGGCGGGCACGGCGACCGTCCCGCTCAATCCCGGCGGCTTTTCCCAGGAGTGCGGGCACGCGCCGCCGACCTGGGACGAGGACCTGTCGACCAAGCCCTCGGCCCAGCACGACTACGCCTGGAAGATGGGCCTGGCGCTCAATTCCAAGACCGGTTTCAACGTCGCGCGCGGCATGGGGATCACCGAGACCGACAAGGCCCTGGAGGCGGCGGCCGACATCGCCCTGCAGGGGCCGATCCCGTTCCAGCTGACCAGCGACCCGGGCGGCGGGGTCAAGGCCTTCGTCCAGCTGTACGGCTGGCTGCACAGCGTGGTCGACGTGCACATCGCCGCCGTGCTGGAGACGCTGGAAGCCACGGGCCAAGCCGACAACACCATCGTTGTCTTCCTCAGCGACCACGGCGAGATGGCCGGCGCCCACGGCATGATGCTGGAGAAGTGGCACACCGCCTACCAGGAGGTGCTGCACGTGCCGGTGGTCGTGCGCTTTCCGCCGGGCCTGGCGCCGGCCGGCCTGCCCGACGGCGTTCCGCTGGCCAAGCAGGCCCTGACCAGCCACGCCGACATCGTGCCGACCATCCTGGGCCTGGCCGGCGTCGCCGAGGCCGAGCGCGACGCCATCGCCGGCGTGCTGGCCAAGTCCCGGCCCGTCCCGCCGCTGCCGGGCGCCAACCTGGCGCCGCTGATCCGGGGCGAGACCGACCGGGTGATCGAGCCGGACGGCAGCGAGCGGAAGGGCGTGCTCTTCATCACCGACGACGAGATCACCGCGCCCCTGGCCCCGCTGAACAATCCGCACAACACCAAGTGCGAGAAGGAGTACGCGGTGTTCGACGCGGCGGTCGAGAAGGTGCGCCAGGGCAATCCGGTACGCGCCCCCGTCGACATCGCCCCCGGCCCGGTGCGCCAGCCCAACCACGTGCGCTCGGTGCGCACCCTGACCCACAAGCTGACCCGCTATTTCGACCCGTCGGGCCGCGTGGGCCAGGAGTGGGAGATGTACGACCTGGTCGCCGATCCCAACGAGACGGTGAACCTCGTCTACGTTCAGGCCGACCCGCCCAAGGCTCGGCTGGACCCGGCGTTGCAGCCGGAAGTGGACCGGCTGGCGGCGCTGCTGGCGGCGCTGGAGGAGCGGGATCTGAGCTGAGGCTTTTCAAATCTCCCGTCATTCCCGCCCTTGTGGCGGGAACCCCTCTGTCAGCCGCAGGTGCGGATGGGGCGGCGTGCTGAGCACGCCGCTGGCGCTTCACGTGCGAGCGGAGCCAGAGGTTCCCGCCACGAGGGCGGGAATGACGGGAAGTTGGGGGACAGTAGGCCTCCGCCCTCAAGCCCGAGGATGCGCCTTGCCGTAGGCCGCCAGCAGGCCCTCGGCGTCGACCTGGGTGTAGCGCTGGGTCGTCGACAGCGAGGCGTGGCCCAGCAGGTCCTGGATCGAGCGCAGGTCGGCGCCGGCGCCCAGGAGGTGGGTGGCGAAGCTGTGCCGCAGGGCGTGGGGCGTGGCGCGGTCTGACAGGCCCAGGCGCCCGCGCAGCACCTGCATGGCCGCCTGCACGTGGCGCGGCGACAGCGGCCCGCCGCGCTTGGCGCGAAACAGCGGCTCGTCCGGCGCCAGCACGAAGGGCAGGACGGCCAGATAGGCGTCGACCGCCGTGCGCACGGCGTCGAGCACCGGCACGATGCGGGTCTTGCCGCCCTTGCCGGTGATCCGCAGCGTCTGCGCCAGCGGCGCGTCGGCGCGGGTCAGGGACAGGCCTTCCGAGATCCGCAGGCCGCAGCCCCAGAGCAGGGTCAGCACCGCCTCGTCGCGGGCGGCTTCCCATTCCTCACGGTCGGGATCGACGGCGATCTCGGCCAGCAGGCCGCGCGCCTGGTCTTCCGAGACCGGACGCGGCGCGCCGACCTTGATGCGCGGGCCGCGCACCAGGCCGATGGCGGCGTTCGGGGTGGACAGGCGCGCGTCGAGAAAGCGGTGGAAGGCGCGGATCGAGGATAGCGACTGGCTGACCGAGCGCGGCGACAGCGGATGATCGCCCGAGCGCCGGAAGGCCAGATAGGCCCGAAGGTCGGCGGCCGAGACGGCGCCGAGGTCCTTCAGCGACAGGGCGCCGCCGTTATGGCGCTCGATGAAATTCAGATAGGCCAGCACGTTGTCGCCATAGGCCCGCACCGTGCGCGGCGAGGCGCGGCGCTCGTCGGCCAGGTGGGTCAGCCAGGCGGCCAGGGCTTCGCGGGCGGTCATGGCAGAAAGATCCTCCCCCTGTGGGGGAGGTGTCGCCGAAGGCGACGGAGGGGGGAGTGGGGGCAAGGCCGGTTAGCCTCGCGGAAGCTGAGAACGCCCCCCCTCCGGCCCTCTGGGCCACCTCCCCCAGGGGGGGGGGATTTATCGACTAAGGAACCGGCCAACGTTCGGCCGTGCGCTCGACGACGCGGGCCAGGAAGGCCACGAGGTCGGAGCCCATGTCGGGGGTGAAGGCTTCGGGGTCTGTGGAGCCGAAGGCCAGGACGCCCTGGCGCGAGGGCTCCCAAAGGGCCATGCGGACCAGGGCCATGCTGCGGATGGTGTCGAGCTTGTCGCCGAACAGGCCCAGCGCCGGGGCGAAGAAGCCCATGCGGGCCACGCCGTGGTCGCCCATCAGCATGTCGACCTGGCCGTCGACCAGAACATGCCAGCCGGCCGGCACCCGGGCGGGGCCTTCCAGGGCCACCGTGCCGGCGGCGAGGCTGAAGCGCAGGGCGGCCATCTCGTCGACGCGGCGGGCGAGGTCGGAGTGGTTGCGGGCGTCGAGCAGGTCGATGACGGCGGCGTGCACCTGGGCCTGGGCCGACATGTTGGCCTCCGCGGTGGCCTCGATGGTCTTGCGCACCTGCGCCTCGCGTTCGCGGGCGGCGGCGGCGCGGGCGATGGCGACGTGGCCGAACTCGACGACGTTGCCGGTGTCGAGTTTGAGCCCAAGATCGCTGAGCAGGTCGACATCCTCGCGCAGCACGTCGGGCTGTTCACGCAGAAAGTCGCGGACCAGATCGGGATCGATCTGCGGCTGGACCATCGCCTGGCTGGATTCGCTCATGACCCCTCACTGTCGTGATCACCTGCACGCGTCAGGCGAGGCCGATGAAGCCCTGTTTCGGTTAACGCCGGCTTGATGAGGTTCGCCGCGATGTGAGCGCGGGCCGTCTCGACGCGGCGACGTTTCCGTTGCAGAAGGCGGGTCTCATGCCGCGCATCGCCTCCGTCCTGCTGCCCATGCCGCTGCCCGAGGCCTTCGACTACGCCGAGCCGGAGGGCCTGGAGCTGGTCGTCGGCGACCACGTGTCGGTGCCGCTGGGCCCCCGCACCGTGCGCGGCGTGGTCACCGCCCTGCGCGACGGGGTCGGCGGCAATCGTCGTCTGAAGCCGGTCCTGGCCCGGGTGGACGATCCGGGCCTGCCGGCCAATGTCATCACCTTCGTCGAATGGGCCGCGCGCTACAGCGTCGACGTGCCTGGCTGGCCGCTGGCCATGGCCCTGCGCGGCCTGCGCCATCCGCCGGCCAAGCCCGAGAAGGCCGTGGCCCTGACCGGCGTCCAGCCCGCCCGCATGACGCCGGCCCGGCTGAAGGTGCTGGCGGCGGCGCAAGCTGGTCCGCTGAGCGCCGCCGAACTGGCCCGCCAGGCCGGTGTATCGGCCGGGGTGGTCAAGGGCCTGGTCGACGAGGGCGCGCTGGAGCCCGTCCTGGTCGCCGCCGACGACAGCGTCGCCCAGCCCGACCTCTCCCTGCCCGCCCAGACCCTGAACCCGAGTCAAAAGGCCGCGGCCGACGAAATGGCCGACATGCTGGCGGCCGGGGGCTTCCAGGCCGCGCTGCTGGACGGCGTCACCGGCTCGGGCAAGACGGAGGTCTATCTCGAGGTCGCCGCCGCGGCGCTGGAGGCCGATCCCGCCGCCCAGGTCCTGGTGCTGTTGCCCGAGATCGCCCTGACCCAGGCCGTTATGGGCCGCTTCGAGCAGCGGTTCGGGGCCGCGCCGATCGAGTGGCATTCCGGCGTCTCGCCGCCGCGCCGCCGCCGGGCCTGGGAGGCCGTGGCCGACGGCCGGGCCCGCATCGTGGTCGGCGCACGCTCGGCGCTGTTCCTGCCGTTTACGAACCTCAAGCTGATCGTCGTCGACGAAGAGCACGACGGCTCGTTCAAGCAGGAGGAGGGCTTCATCTACCAGGCCCGCGACCTGGCGGTGGCCCGCGCCAAGATCGAGGGGGCGCTGGTGGTGCTGGCCAGCGCCACGCCGTCGCTGGAAAGCTTGTGGAACGCCCATCAGGGCCGCTATCGCTGGCTGCGCCTGGGCGCGCGCCACGGGACGGCGCAACTGCCCGACGTGCACCTGATCGACATGCGGGCCACCCCGCCCGAGCCCGGCCGCTGGCTGTCGCCGACCCTGGTCAAGGCCGTGTCGCTGACCTTGCAGAAGGGCGAGCAGAGCTTGCTCTTCCTCAACCGCCGGGGCTATGCGCCGCTGGTGCTGTGCCGGGCCTGCGGCGAGAAGCTGAAGTCGCCCGACAGCGACAGCTGGCTGGTCGAGCACCGCTACACCGGGCGCTTGGTCTGCCACCTGACCGGCTTTTCGATGAAGAAGCCCGAGGCCTGCCCGCACTGCGGGGCCAAAGACAGCCTGGTCTCGATCGGCCCCGGCGTGGAGCGGGTGGAGGAAGAGGCCCGCTACCTGTTCCCCGACGCCCGCATCGCCGTCTTCTCGTCGGACACGGTGTTCGATCCCGCTGGCGCGCGGGCCTTGGTGGACTCGATGGCGGCCGGCGAGATCGACATCCTGGTGGCCACCCAGGCGGCGGCCAAGGGCCATAACTTCCCGAACCTTACCCTGGTGGGCGTCATCGACGCCGACCTCAGCTTGCGGGGCGGCGACCTGCGGGCCGGCGAGCGGACCTTCCAGCTGCTGGCCCAGGCGACGGGCCGCGCCGGTCGCCACGAAAAGCCCGGTCGCGCCTATCTCCAGACCTACTCACCCGAGCATGCGGTGCTGCAGGCGCTGAAGGCCCAGGACCGCGACGCCTTCGTCGAGGCCGAGATGGCCATGCGCGAGGAGGCCGGCCTGCCGCCGTTCGGACGCCTGGCCGCGGTGATCGCCTCGGGCCCTGACGCCGAAGCGCTGGAGGCCTACGTCCAGGCCCTGGCGGCGGCGACGCCCAACGCCGAAGGGGTCGAGGTCTACGGCCCGGCCGACGCGCCGCTCGGTTTGGTGCGCGGGCGGCGGAGGAAGCGGTTCCTGGTGCGGGCGGGCCGCAATGTCGACCTGCCAGGCTTCATGGCCGCCTGGCGGGCGCGGGCCAAGGTTCCCAACTCCGTCCGGGTGACGATCGACATCGACCCGTACTCGTTTCTTTAGGTCCGGGGATACCCCCTCAGTCGCTCCGCGAAAGCTCCCCCAGAGGGGGGAGCATCTGGCTCGGCGCTTCTAGATCCTCCCCCTCTGGGGGAGGTGGCCCGGAGGGCCGGAGGGGGCTTCACCCCGCGACTTCTTCCTTCTCCAGCACCGGCTCCTGCGCCGGCATGCGCGAGCGCAGGGGCAGGGCGGGGACGAAGAAGATCACCAGCACGCCCAGCACGATCACCGCCAGGGCCGCCTGCATCACGCCGCTCACAGCAAACGACAGGGCCTGGCCCAGCGCCGGGTCGCGGTGGCCGCCGGCGACGCCGGTCTCCAGGGCCATGCCTTGCAGGGCGCCCAGGTCCAGCTTGCCGCCGCCGTAATTGGCCAGTTGGGTGGTTAGCAGGGCGCCGGCCACGGCCACGCCCACCGTCGAGCCGATCTGGCGGAAGAACTGGTTGGAGCTGGTGGCCACGCCGATGTCGCGCGGGGTCACCGCGTTCTGGGAGGCCAGGTTGAACAGGCTGTGGTTGGGGCCAAGGCCGATCCCGACCACCAGCAGCAGGCCGCACAGCAGGCCAAGGCTGAGGCTCGCCAGATGGGTCATGGGCAGAACGCCGATCAGCAGCAGCACCGCGCCGCCCAGCATGAACGGCTTGTACTTGCCGGTGCGGGTGACCAGCACGCCCGAGACCGACGAGCCGACGATCATCCCGCCCATCAGCGGCAGCATGGCCAGGCCCGAGGTGGTGGCGTCGACGCCCAGGCCCAGCTGCATGTAGAGCGGCAGGAACACCGCCACCCCCATGAAGGCCATGGAGATCAGGAAGGCGGCCAGGTTGGCGGTGACGAAGGTGCGGTTGGCGAACAGCCGCAGCGGCAGGATCGGGTTGGAGACCTTGCTCTCGACATAGACGAACAGGGCCAGGGCCACGGCCGCCCCGACGAACAGGCCGATGCTCTGGGGCGAGGCCCAGGCGATGTCGTGGCCGCCCAGGCTGAGCGCCAGCAACAGCGGCACGAAGGCGGCGATCAGGAGGCCCGCGCCCAGGAAGTCGATCGCGCCCGAGCGCTGGTGCGGCAGGGCCGGCATCTTCACCAGGATCATGAACAGCGACAGCAGGCACAGCGGCAGATTGACGTAGAACACCCAGCGCCAGCCGGCGACGACATGGCCGGCCAGGGTGATCGTGCCGTGGTCGGTGAAATAGCCGCCGATCAGCGGGCCCAGCACGCTGGACAGCCCGAACACCGAACCGAAGATGCCGGCGAACTTGCCCCGTTCGCGCGGCGGATAGAGGTCGGCGATGATCGCGAAGGCGGTGGTGAACAGGGCGCCCCCGCCGATCCCCTGGAGGGCGCGGAAGACGATCAGTTGCACCATGCCGCTCATGCCGGCGATCGCGCCGAACTCGCCCGACACCCCCGACAGCCACGAGCCGACCATGAAGATCGAGATGCCGACGACCAGGACGGGCTTGCGCCCGTAGATGTCGCCCAGCTTGCCCCAGATCGGCACCATCACCGTCGAGCTCAGCAGGTAGGCGGTGGTCACCCAGGAATAGAGCGTCAGGCCGTGCAGCTCGGAGATGATCCTGGGCATGGCGGTGGAGACGATGGTCTGGTCGAGCGCGCTCAGCAGGAAGACGATCATCAGGCCGGCCAGGGTGGTGCGGCGTTCGGCGTCGGTGAATTGGCCGGTCATGCGGTGGTCCGTGCAGCGTGGACGCCTCGCCTAGCACGGTTCGCCGGATGCGGGGCAGAAGCGATGCGCGAGAGATCGAAGAGCGGTTGTTCGAAGACCCTCCCCTGTGGGAGAGGTGTCGCCGAAGGCGACGGAGGGGGAAGTGGAGGCAAGGCCTGTCAGCGCCACGGAAGCTGAAAACGGCCCCCTCCGGCCCTCCGGGCCGCCTCCCCCAGAGGGGGAGGATCCTTGATCCAACCTCAGGTCGCTCGCCGCTCGGGCCCAACCGGCGTAAGGCGTCTTTCCAACGCTTCGTCGAGAGCTCCCATGCGTCGTTTCACTCCGTTGACCGCCACCCTGCTCCTGGCCCCCCTGCTCGCCGCCGCCGCGCCCAAGGCGGTGGAGGTCGACGTGCGCCAGGCCTGGGCCCGGCCGGTGGCGGCCGTCGGCATGAACAGCGCCGGCTACATGGTGCTGGCCAATCGCGGACGTGCGCCGATCACCCTGACGGGCGCGACCAGCCCGCTGGCGCGCGAGGTGATGGTCCACCGCACCACGGAAGCGAACGGCGTCTCGTCGATGCGGGCCATGAGCCAGGGGCTGGTGATCCCGCCGGGCGGCCAGGTCGCCTTCGCCCCGGGCGGGAACCACTTCATGGTCATGGGCCTCAAACGCCCCTTGAAGCCGGGTGAGCGCTTGGCCCTGACCCTGACCTTCGACGGCGGCCGCAAGGTCGAGGCGCAGCTGGCGGTCCGCACCGGCCCGCCGCAACCGGCGGCTGCGGTCGCGCCCGCTCCGTCGCACCGGCACTGACCCAAGGTGGCGCTTTGATGGCCTGTCAGTGGTCATCACCCCGTCCTGTGGAAACATGACAGAATTTTAAGGCAGGAAATTCCGTTGTCCGGCGCAGATTGCCGCCGGGTTTTCCAACGGATCTGCCTTTCGATGAAAAAAGCTTGGTTCGGCGCCGCCGCGGCGGTCGCCCTCTCGATCTCTGCCTACGGCGCCCAGGCGCATGAAGAGCACGCCTGCGTCGACGACGCCTGCACCGTCCAGTCGCTGTTCGTCCAGGGCGCCGAAGGCGGCGGCGCGGCCGTTTCGCTGGAGTCGCCGCGCTACGGCGCCTGGGGCTTTGACCTCACGGGCATGAACACCTCGGTCAAGCCGGGCGACGACTTCTACAAGTACGCCAACGGCAAGTGGGACGAGACCACCCAGATCCCGTCCGACCGCACCCGCTACGGCAACTTCGACAAGCTGGCCGAGCTGTCGGAAGCCCGCACCCGCGCCATCATCGAGGGCGCCGCCGCCGGCAAGACCACCGACGCCGACAGCGTCAAGGTCGGCGCGGCCTACAAGGCCTTCATGGACGAGGCCCGCATCGAGAAGCTGGACGCCGCCCCGATCGCCGGCGAGCTGAAGCAGATCAAGGCCGTCAAGACCAAGGACGAGTTCACCGCCCTGATGGGCAAGAGCCCGACCACGGCCTTCGCCTCGCTGCTGAGCCTCTACGTCTCGACCGACGCCAAGAACCCGACCCGCTACGCCGTCTATGCCGGCGCCGGCGGCCTCTCGTTGCCCGACCGCGACTACTATCTCGACGCCAAGTTCGCCGACAAGAAGGCCGCCTACGAGCTGTACGTCGCCAAGCTGCTGGGCTTCGTCGGCTGGGCCAACCCGGCCGAGAGCGCCAAGGCCGTGGTGGCCTTCGAGACCCAATTGGCCGAAGCCAGCTGGACCCGCGTCGAGCGCCGCAACCGCGACAAGACCTACAACCCCAAGACCTGGGCCGAACTGCAGGCCCTGACGCCGGGCTATGACTGGAACCGCTACCTGGTCGGCACCGAGCTGCCCAAGCTCGACCGCGTGGTGGTGACCACCGACACGGCCTTCCCGAAGTTCGCCAAGGTCTATGGCGACACCTCGCTCGACACCCTGAAGGCCTGGCAGGCGTTCAAGGTCGTCGACGGCGCCGCGCCGATGCTGTCCAAGCGCTTCGCCGACGCGGCGTTCGAATTCCGCGGCAAGACCCTGTCGGGCCAGCCCGAGCAGCGCCCGCGCTGGAAGCGCGGCGTCGCCCAGGTCAACGGCATGCTCGGCGAGAGTGTCGGCAAGGTCTATGTGGCCGAATACTTCCCGCCGGATTCCAAGGCCAAGATGGTCGACCTGGTGGCCAACCTGCGCACCGCGCTGAAGGCCCGCATCGAAGGTCTCGACTGGATGGGTCCGGAGACCAAGGACAAGGCCCTCGACAAGCTGGCCAAGTTCACCGTCAAGATCGGCTATCCCGACAAGTGGCGCGACTACTCCAAGCTGGAGATCCGCGCCGACGACGCCTATGGCAACGCCCTGCGGGCCGGCGCCTTCGAATGGCGCCATGACGTCGAGCGCCTGAACCAGCCGGTCGACAAGACCGAGTGGGGCATGACCCCGCAGACGGTCAACGCCTACTACAACTCGGTCAACAACGAGATCGTGTTCCCGGCCGCCATCCTGCAGGCGCCGTTCTTCCATCCGGACGCCGACCCGGCCGTCAACTACGGCGGCATCGGCGGTGTGATCGGCCACGAGATCGGCCACGGCTTCGACGACCAGGGCCGCAAGTCCGACGGCGACGGCGTGCTGCGCGACTGGTGGACGGCGGAAGACGCCGCCAAGTTCGACGTGCAGAAGGCCAAGCTGGGCGCGCAGTACTCGGCGTTCGAGCCCTTCCCGGGCGTGCACGTCAACGGCGACCTGACCATGGGCGAGAACATCGGCGACATGGGCGGCCTGTCCTTCGGCCTCGACGCCTACCACGCCTCGCTGCACGGCAAGCCGGCCCCGGTGCTGGACGGCTTCACCGGCGACCAGCGCGTCTATCTGGGCTGGGCCCAGGTGTGGCGCCAGAAGAGCCGCGACGATGCGCTCAAGCAGCAGATCGCCAGCGACCCGCACTCGCCGGCCTACTACCGCGTCAACGGCACCATCCGGAACCAGCCGGGCTGGTACAAGGCCTATGACGTCCAGCCGGGCGACAAGCTCTACATCGCGCCGGAAGATCGCGTGAAGATCTGGTGATCTGTCGGGAGATCCTCTCCCTGAAGGGAGAGGTGTCGCCGCAGGCGACGGAGAGGGAAGTCCGCTTCAGCGGCAGCTGAAAACGTCCCCTCCTCCGGCCCTCCGGGCCACCTCCCCCAGAGGGGGAGGATCTAAGCAAGCGAAACCCCGGGCCTCATCGCCCGGGGTTTTTCTTTGGCCTCACGTCGCCGCGTCGAGGATGGCTTCGCGCACCAGGTCGGGGCGCTCCATCGGCAGGAAGTGGCTGGTTCCGGCCAGGGTCTCGATGCGCACGGCCTTGCCGCGTCGGGCGAAGGCGGCTCCGTCGCCGATGCGGCAGGTCGAGCCGGTCTCGGCCGCCAGGACCCGCACCGGCCCCCGGAACTGGCTGACGGCCCGCCACGGATCGTGGCCCTGGGCGGCGTAGTTGGAGGCCTCCCAGGCCGGCGAGCAGGCGAGCTCGACCTTGCCGTCGGGACGGTCCCTGAAGCCGCCGCCGACATAGTCGGCCAGCATGGTCTCTGGCCAGGTCTTGAAGGCGCCCCGGCCGCGATAGGCGGCGAAGGCGGCCTCGCGGCTATCGAACACCTCGCGCCGGCGGCTGGCGGCCTGGGCGATCGGCATGCGCTTCCACAGCCGGCCCGAGGTCCACGGCGCCTTGGCGTAGAGCGCCACCAGGCGCGGCATGATCACCGGGTCCAGCAGGACCAGGCTGGAGACCTTACCCGGGGCCTGGGCGGCGGCCAGCAGGCTGACCGTGGCCCCCATCGAATGGCCGGCCAGCACCACCGGGGCCTGGTCCAGGGCGCGCAGCAGGGCCAGCAGGTCGTCGCGCAGGTCGAGCCACGAGCGGCGATCGTTCGGATCGGCGGCCAGGCGGCTGTCGCCGTGTCCGCGCTGGTCGACGGCCAGCACCCGCAGGCCCGCCGACAGCGGCGCCAACAGGGCGCGGTAGGTCTGGGCATTGAAGCCGTTGGCGTGGACGAAGACGACGTCGACCGCGCGATTGGCCGGGCCAAAGTCCAGCGCCGCCATCTCGCCGTCGCCGGCGGGGCTGTCGATGGCGATGAAACGCCGCTTAGGCTCGCGGAAGACGGCGGCGTCCATCGGCCAGAGGTTCCTTCTTCGGCTCTTCCCGCTAACGTAGGCGCCCACAGCCCCGCCGTCCAATGGAGCCGACGATGAATCCGCTCGCCACCATCGGCTACGAGACCGACACCCAAGGCGGGATGATCGATCGGCTGAAGGCGGCCGGGGTGGAGCTGGTGGTCGACGTGCGGGCCGTGGCCTCGTCGCGCAAGGCCGGCTTTTCCAAGACCCTGCTGGGAAACAGCCTGCAAGAGCAGGGTATCGGCTACCTGCACCTTCAGCCGCTGGGGACGCCCAAGGCCGGCCGCGACGCCGCCCGCGCGGGCCGCACCGAAGAGATGCGGGCGATCTTCGCCGCCCACCTGGAGGAGCCCAAGGCTCAGGTCGCCCTGGCCCAGGCCACGCAGTTGGCCGGGGAAAAGCGCATCGCCCTGCTGTGCTACGAGGACGATCCGGCCTGCTGCCACCGTCGCATCGTCGCCGACCGCATCCGCCAGGCGCTGAAGTGCGAGGTCGTGGACCTGTGATCGAGACGGTGCTGGCCGGCTACGAGGCCGACGGGGCGGACCTGGTGGACCGGTTCGAGGCCGTCGACGCCGCCGGGCTCTACGCGCCGGTGGCCGATTTCATCCCCAGGACGCCCGCCAGGATCGCCGATATCGGCGCCGGCACGGGACGCGACGCGGCCTGGCTGGCCGGCCTGGGCCACGCGGTGGTCGCCGTCGAGCCGGTCGCCGCCCTGCGCGAGGCGGGGCGGGCGCTGCGGCCGGGGCTGGCCTGGGTCGACGACCGCCTGCCTGAGCTTTCCCGCCTGCGGGGCGAAAGCTTCGACCGCCTGCTGCTGAGCGGGGTGTGGCAGCACCTGGACGACCCGGCCCGCGCCGTGGCCATGCCGGTGCTGGCCGGGCTGCTGGCGAGCGGCGGGGTGCTGATCATGTCGCTGCGCCACGGCCCCGGCGCGCCGTCGCGGCCGGTCTGGCCGGTGGGCGTAGGGGCGACGATCGCCCTGGCCGAGGCGGCGGGTCTGCGGCTCGTCCACCGTGTCGAGGCGGCCTCGGTGCAGGCCGGCAACCGCGCGGCGGGGGTGACCTGGACGTGGGTGTGTCTGGAGAAAACTCCTCCCCCGTAAAACGGGGGAGGGGGACCGCCCCCGGGTCGCGCGAAGCGCGCGCCCGAGGACAGGCTCCGCGGTGGAGGGGCGAGACTGGGCGCTGTGCCGGCCGTCGCCCCCTCCGTCACGGCGCTGATAGCGCCGCGCCACCTCCCCCGCCTGCGGGGGAGGAGTTTAGAGGCCTAGACCTGCGTCAGCTGCCACTCGCCGCGGCCGTCCTTGCAGGCGTTGTAGCGCTCGGTGGCCGGGCGCTGGCCGCGGGTCGAGATCGAGGCGGCGATGGTGCGGCACGACGGCTCGGGGCCGTAGCCGCTGGCGGTCAGCAGGCTGCTCGAGACATAGCCCGCACCGTAGCCGCCGCGGCCGACCAGCAGCCAGTTCGAGCCGGGCACGCCGCCCAGCACCTCGACGCGTTCGCCGGCCGACAGCTTGCCGACCACGCTCTCGCTGGTCGACGGGCCGGCGCGCAGGTTGGCGGTCGAGCGGACGGTGTAGTCGGCCCCAACGGCGTCGTAGCTGGGAAGTTGTCGCACGTTGCGTTCGAAGCGCAACGAGTCGCCCTGAACCGGCGGGCCGTAGGTCGAGGCCACCACGTCGACGCGGCCCGAGGCCCCGGTGCGCGGGTTGCTCCAGGCCTGCGACTGGCCGGTCTCCAGCGCCTTCTTGGTGGCGGCCTGGGCGCGGGCGGTGTCGGTCGACTGCATGCGGCAGCCGATGTACGAGCCCGCCGCCGCGCCGGCGGCCGCGCCGACCAGGGCGCCCAGGCCCTTTTCGTTCTTGGCCACCTGGGTGCCCAGCAGGGCGCCGACGCCGGCTCCGATCAGGGCGCCGCCCTCCTGCTTGCCGCCGCCGGCGTCGCACGAGAACAGGCCGCCCAGCGGCTTGCCCTGGGCCAGGACGGGGGTGGGCGCGGCCAGGCCCGTGGCCAGCAGGGCCGCGATCGACAGGGCGGCGGGGATGGACTTGCTCATGACGTGGCTCCTTGCGCGGGGCGGATCGTCGTCCTGTGCAGAAAGGACGATGCGTCCGCCGGATTTGACGTCGCCGCCGCCGCCCGTGCTATCGTTCAGGTGAACAATGATAAGGGAGGCGACGATGGGTAATGAAACACCGTCCGACTATAGCTGCTTTAAGGTAGAGGTCGAAGCGGGCGTCGCTCACCTGAAGCTGATAAGGGCGGAAAGCTTCAACAGCATGACGCGTTCGTTCTGGCGCGAGCTGCCGGCGATCGTGAATGACCTCGATCGACAGGGCGGGGTGCGGGCCATCGTCATCTCCTCGACCGGCAAGCACTTCAGCGCCGGCATGGATCTGTCGGTGTTCGCCGACGAGGGCATCACCGGCGGCGAGCCGGCCGACCGCCACGTGGCCGCCGAGGCCTTCCGCCACAAGGTCAAGGGCCTGCAGGAGACGTTCTCGTGCCTGGAGCGGGCGCGGATGCCGGTGATCATGGCCATCCAGGGCGGCTGCATCGGCGGCGCGGTCGACTTCGCCACCGCCTGCGACATCCGCTACGCCACCGCCGACGCCTATTTCGTGATCCAGGAGATCAACATCGGCATGACCGCCGACGTCGGCACCTTCCCGCGGCTGTGCAAGCTGATCCCCGAGGGCTGGGTCAAGGAGCTGGCCTATACCGGCCGCAAGCTGCCGGCCCAGAAGGCGCTGGAGCTCGGCCTGGTCAACGCCGTGTTCGACAGCCACGAGGCGGTGGTCGCCCACGCCCTGGAGACGGCCCGCGAGATCGCGTCGAAGACCCCGCTGGCGGTGACCGGCAGCAAGGTGATCATCAACTACGCCCGCGACCATTCGGTGGCCGACACCCTCGACTACCTGGCCGTCTGGCAATCGGGCATGCTGGCCGGCCCGCACATGGCCGAGGCCTTCGCCGCCAAGGCCCAAAAGCGCGAGCCGGTGTATCCGGACCTCGCGCCGATCAAGGCGGGGATCTAGGGCAAAGATCCTCCCCCTCTGGGGGAGGTGGCCCGAAGGGCCGGAGGGGGGACGTTTTCAGCTTCCGCGGCAGCTGAAAACTTCCCCCCTCAGTCGCTCCGCGACAGCTCCCCCAGAGGGGGAGCATCTACTCTTACCGCCCCTGCCAGAGTTCCGGCCGCTGGGCGATGAACGCCGACAGCTTGTCGGAAATGCCCTGCTGGTCGCGGGCCGAGGGGTGCCAGTCGCAGGCGGTCAGTTCCATCTCGCCCAGCGGGATGACGGCCAGGCGGGTCTCGCCGGCGGACTTCAGGGTCTCGGCGACGCGGTCGACCTGGGCGGCGATCTCGTTCTCGGCGCTGGGCGGGGCCAGCAGGATGACGAAGGCCTGGGGCTGGCGGGCGCGGATTTCGCCCACGAAGCGGACGTAGGTCGCGACATAGTCGTCGCGCAGGGCCTGACGGTCCTTCCACGGCTCGCCGGCCTTCAGCGGGGTGGAGAAGTCGTTGGTGCCCAGGTTGATCACCACCACCTGCGGACGCCAGTCGTCGTTGGCGTAGGCCGGCGCGGCGCCGAGCAGGGCCTTGGGCCAGGCCAGGGGCAGGGTGTCGCCGGCCATGCCGTCGAAATTGCGCACGATTCCCCGGCCCGAGATGGCGTTGACCTGGCGCTCGGCGCCGAAGCGCTGGGCGGTCAGCGGGCCAAACGCGATGGAGTTGTCCGTGGTCATCCAGACCCCGTCGCCCGGGCAGGCGCGGACCTCGGAGGCGTCGCCGTAGCCGACGCTGTGGGAGTCGCCGATGAACTCGATCTGGCGGCGGGGCGGCGCCAGCGGCAGGGCGCGGCCGCCCTCTAGAAAGAAGCCGCCGAAGCGGGCCGGGGCGGCCTGCATCTCGCCTACCACGCTGGCGACCGCCAGATGGCGGCCGTTGGCCAGGCCTTCGATGCGGTAGAGGCCCGGCGTGGGCTTCACCAGCCGGCCGACCGGGGCGCCGTCGATCGAAAGATGCAGGATCTGGTCGCCGGCCCCGACCTTGAACAGCACCGCCTCGCCGGCGAAGGCGGCCTCGAAGCGGGCGCTGGGCCACTGGTAGGTCCAGCCTTCGGAGCCGGCCACGACGCGGCCGCCGGCCAGGGCGGGCAGGGGCGTCAGGGCGGCGGTTTCAGGGGCCGGGGCCAGGCGCGGCTGGGCCAGCGCAAGGACGGGAACCAGGGCGGCCAGAGCCGCGGCCGTCAGAAGCCCTCGAAGTCCCATCGCGCCCTCCCATCGTGTGCGAAGGCCCTCGTGTAGCGGGTGGCGGCAATAAGGAAAGATGGAAAAGGTATTCGCTCAGCCCTTGGGCGGAACGAACCCCTCGGGAAGCTCGGCCCCGCGCAGGTCGCAACCGGCGAGGTTGGCGCGCGACAGGTCCGCGCCGATCAGGCGGGCGCGGGCGGCGCTGGCGCCCGACAGGTTGGCGCCGCGCAGGGTGGCGCGGGTGAGGTCGGCGCGCAGGGCGCGGCCTTCGCCGATGACCAGGGGGCCAAGCTTGGCGCCCGACAGGTCGGCGCGGGCCAGGTCGGCGTCGGCCAGGCGCGCGCCGCGCAGGTCGGCCTTGCGCAGGTTGGCGCCGCGCAGGTCGGCGCCGACCAGGTTGGCGCCTTGCAGTTCGACGCCTTCCAGGTCCATGCCGAAGAGGATTGCGCCGGGGGCGGCCAGACCGCTCAGCTTGCGGCCCTTCAGGCGGCGCAGGGGACGGAAGTCGACCTGCGGGATGTTGGCCGCGCGGCCCTTGGCGCCGCCGCTGGCGCAGAACGCCTCGTGCGCCTCGAGCAGTTCGTGCAGCGGCTGGTCGTCGACATAGATCAGCGGCGGCGGGGCGCGCAGCACCTCGGCGAGGTCGGCGTCCTCCAGATTGGCGCCGGAGGTGTCGACGCCGGTCATCACCGCGCGACGTAGCAGGGCGCCCGACAGGTCGGCTCCGAAGATCTCGGCGCCCGACAGGTCGACCCGGTTCATGGTGGCGTTGTTCAGCCGCGCGCCCGACAGCGTGGCGCCCGACAGGTCGGCGTCGGTCAGGTCGGCGGCGCGGGCGAAGGCGCCCGACATCTGGGCCCCGCTCATCTTGGCGCCCTTCAGCAGGGCGTAGTCGAGGCCGGCGCCGTCCTCGGCGTGGTGCAGCAGGCGGAAGCCCTCGGCCCCGTCCTGCACGGCGGTCAGGCCCTCGCGCAGGTCGCAGCCGCTAAGATCCGCGCCCGACAGGTTGGCGCCGCGCAGATAGGCCCCGCGCATGTCGACGCGGGTCAGGCGCGCGCCGCGCAGGTCGGCGTCGCGCAGGTCCGCGCCGTACAGCACCGCCCGGTCCAGCACCGCCCCGCGCAGCGAGGCGCCGGCAAGCAGCGCGCCGGTCAGGTCGGCCTCGGAGAGGTCCGCGCCGTCGAGCTCGAAATGCGACAGGTCCAGATAGGCCAGGGTCGCGCGCCGCCCGCCCGGCAGGCCCTTCAGGTAACGGCCGTGCGCCTCCACCGCGGCCTTGACGGCGGCGGCGGGAGCCTTGCGGATCAGGCTCTGCGGCGATGCGGCGGGAAGGGGCGACATGTTTGTTTTTATCAAGCGTTCCGGTCGTTTATGCCGAAAATCCGCTTAAGGAACGGTTTGTTTTTCGTCTGTGAAACAAGTCACAGCCAGCCTTTTCGACGGAACCAGATCAGGGGCGCCAGGGCGGCGATCAGCATCAGGCCCAGGGCCATGGGGTAGCCCTCCTTCCAGCCCAGCTCGGGCATGTGCAGGAAGTTCATCCCGTAGATGCCGGCGATCAGGGTGGGCGGCAGGAACACCACCGAGAACACCGAGAAGATCTTGAAGATCTGGTTCTGCTCGATGTTGATGAAGCCCAGCGCCGCGTCGAGCAGGAAGGTGATGTTGCCCGACAGGTAGCTGGAATGGTCGGTGATC
Organism: Caulobacter zeae; assembly: GCF_002858925.1. Taxonomy (GTDB): domain Bacteria; phylum Pseudomonadota; class Alphaproteobacteria; order Caulobacterales; family Caulobacteraceae; genus Caulobacter; species Caulobacter zeae. The sequence goes on along the minus strand of NZ_PJRS01000001.1, from coordinate 28,518 downwards.
GACTGCACGTCGCGTTGCAGCGATTTCAGGTGGTCGCGCAGCTCTTTGTCGCCCTCGAACTGCTCGGCGAGGCTGGCGAAGCTGAGCAGGCGCGCCAGGCTGACCAGGCTGTCGCGGGCCTTGGCGTTGACGTTCTGGGCCCGGCCCAGGCGGCTGAGGATCTTTTCGAAGGCCACGCCGCGCGGGCGGCCGAAGATGGCGCGCGACTGGGTCTCGACCTCGCTGGCGGTGCGCTCGAGGATGTCGGCGGTGCGGTCGACCACGGCGTCGAGCAGGCCAAGGAAGGTCTGCGGGCCGTGCGGGCACAGGCTGGGCTGGCGCTCGGCCTGGGCGGCGAACACCGAGAAGGCGCGGGGCTCGACGTAGCGGATGGTCACCAGCTTGTCGCCGGCCAGCACGAAGGTCACCGGGGCGGCCGTGGGCAGCTCGCCCTCGGCGTTGACCAGGATGGTGGCGGTCATGAACGTGCCGCCGTCCTCCTGGTAGAGGCGCGAGGAGGCCTCGATCTCGGCCATTTCCTCGCGGGTGGGCAGCAACAGGCCGATCGACTGCTCGACGGCCACTTCCTCGGCGCGGGTGGGGTCGACGAGTTCGATCCAGACGGCGTCGGCCGGCAGCCGCCAGTCGGGCGTCTGGCCGCCGGGTTCGAAGCCCGGGGCGCCTTGTCGGAGAACTCTCAGCATGGATCGACCCGGACCTTCACCTCACGGGTGTGGCAGGGGCTTCCGGTCGCGTCAACGCACCTGGGCGTCGATCGGTGTGGAGATCAGCGCTGCTGCTGGGCCGGCTTGTCGTCGCCTTGGGCGGCGGCGATCAGGGCGGCGATGCGGTCGGTGGAATCGGCGGCCTGGTTGATCATGTCCAGCGGGTTGGCGCGGACCGACGAGGCGACCTGGTTGGCGGCCTGCTTGGCCAGCGACACGGCGGCGTTCTGGGCGAGCGCCAGCTTGCTGGTGGCTGCGGCGATCGTGATCGCCTGCTGGTTCTGATAGATGAAGCCGTGGGTCGGATAGACCGTGGTGCCGAGATCCCGGATCGGGTCGTACCAGACCTTGACCTGGCTCCAGTCGCCTTCCGGCGAGACGTCGACGACCGTGACGTCCTTTTCGACCTGGCCGCGGGCGCCGTTCATGACGGACCAGTTGGCGTGGGTGACCTGGATCACCCGGTCGGTGAGAACTTGCGAAACGAAGGCCACGTGGCCGAGGTTCATGCGGCCGGTGGGCTTGAAGCAGAGGACGGCGCCGGCCTTGGGCGTGAAACCGGTCTCGTACTTGCCGGTGGCCTGGCCCCACCAAGTGCGGGCGTCGCCGAAGATCTGGATGCCCGACATCAGGCGGGCGAAGGGCACGCACTGCCAGTACCCGTCGGCCACGGCGCTCGAGATCGGCGCGAGGCTGATCATGGCCGCAGCGGCCAGGGAACCCCAAAGGGCTCTCTTCCGTTTCGTCATGCTTGGGTACTCCCCCGCGTCACTGGGTAGGGGGATAACCCTGACGGAAAAATATGAAAAGAGTGTTTATTAGGCCACAGTGGCGGTTGCCGCCGCGCTACGGCGCTGTTTGGCTATAGACTTCATGAAGTCCCGGGCCGGCTTTTCCACCAAGTGATAGGAAGCCGCCGACAGTGGAATCAAGGCTGCGACGATTAACGCCCAGACGGCCAGCGGCAGTTTGTCTCCCTCTATGTTCAGCAACTTTGCCGCACCGTTGATCGCCAGGATCTTCCACGGAATGCAGATCATGTAGGTCGAGTAGCTGATCTCGCCCAAATACACGAACATGCTTTGCGAGGCGAAGGTCGAACCGGCCTTGGCCAGGCGCGCCAGGGATAGAATAAATCCGCCCAAAATGGTCACGATCAACGCATCGGGCGCCTGAAGCTGCACCGTGGCGAGCAGAAGAAGGCCTGCGAAAGCGGCGCCGATTCCCGCGCCGCGCAGGCTGACGTCCTGGCTCTTCCACAGAGTGTAGAGCGCGCAGCCGTAGAAGAAGCACGGCACGATGCGCAGGGCGCCCCAGCGGATCGTCGCCTCGGTCAGCGGGAATCCGGCCAGCTTTTCGAAGGCGGGATAGAGGGCGGCGATCAGCAGCAGGGCCGCGCCGGTCAGCACCAGCGGCCGCGCGCGCAGGCGCCAGGCCACGAAGGCGAAGGCCGGGAAGGAAAGATAGGCGAACCACTCGGCCGAGATCGACCACGAGGGGTGGTTCCAGCCCGAGACGGGGGCGAAGCCCCAGGCCTGGACCATCAGCAGGTTGGCCGGCAGGGCGTCCCAGGCCAGCATGTTCTTGTCGACGGCGATGCCGACGGCCCCGGCCGCGAGGGCCATGGCGCCGACGCCCGCCAGGGTGAACAGGTGCAGCGGATAGACCCGCGCCAGCCGGTTCCACAGGAAGCCGCCATAGCCGAACCGGCCCTCGCCGAAAGCCGTCAGATAGACGTGGCAGAGGATGAAGCCCGACAGGATGAAGAAGGCCTCGACGCCCAGATAGCCCTTGGCCACGACGCCGGGAACCGCACCGGCCACGGCGAGGTTTGGCCAGTAGTGAAACATCACCACCCAGAAGGCGGCGAAAAACCGCAGAGCGGTTAGGGGCTTGATATGGGCGGCGTCAGGCATATCTGCTTCTTCCGTGTCCGAGTTTCGCCGCAATTCGCCGACCGCCGTTTGGCGGCCGCGGCGGGCTCTGCGGCGGGCTGGGACCTGCTCAATTCTCACTCAGCCTAACCGGGACCCATGAACGAACTCCTTCAACTCGCCACCGACCCGGGCGCCTGGGCCGCCCTCGTCACCCTGGTGACCATGGAAATCGTCCTCGGGATCGACAACCTGGTCTTCATCTCGATCCTGTCGAACCGGCTGCCGCCCGAGCACCGCCAGCGCGTGCGCCGCATCGGCATCTCGCTGGCGCTGATCATGCGCCTGGCCCTGCTGTCGACCATCGCCTTCATCGTCGGCCTGACCGCCCCGGTCTTCAACCTGGGCATCGTCGGCCCGCTGGGCGCGCATGGCGAGCCGGCCTTCGAGACCGCCTTCTCGTGGCGCGACCTGATCCTGATCGCCGGCGGCCTGTTCCTGATCTGGAAAGCCACCAAGGAGATCCACCACACGGTAGATCCCAAGCATGAGAGCGGCGACGTGCTCGACAAGACCGGCGTCGTAATCTCGAACGTCGGCGCGGCGATCTTCCAGATCATCCTGCTGGACCTGGTGTTCTCGATCGACTCGATCCTGACCGCCGTGGGCATGACCGACCACCTGCCGATCATGGTCATCGCCGTGGTCGCCGCCGTGACCGTGATGCTGCTGGCCGCCGACCCGCTGGGCAACTTCATCAACGCCAACCCGACCGTGGTCATGCTGGCCCTGGGCTTCCTGCTGATGATCGGCACCGTGCTGATCGCCGAGGGTTTCGGGGTGCACGTGCCCAAGGGCTACATCTACACCGCCATGGCCTTCTCGGCCGGCGTCGAGGGCCTGAACATGCTCTCGCGCCGGGCCTCGGAGCGGAAGCACAAGAAGGAGTAGTCGCCCCTGGCGGGGCGCAGCCCCCCCCCCTCCGGGCCACCTCCCCCAGCGGGGGAGGATCCGGAGCGCCAGGATGCTCCCCTTATGGGGGAGCTGTCGCGAAGCGACTGAGGGGGATCCAGCAGCCATAAACGAAAACGCCGCGACGGCTTTGGCTGTCGCGGCGTTTCTTTTGGCCCCTAGTGCGCCGGAGCTGGCGGCGGCTGTCGCCGGGGCGCGCGCTGGAGCATCCCCCGGGCGATCTCCTGTTCGCCGATCAGGGCCTCGGTGGCGCCCATCTGGCCCAGCAGCTCGACGTCGGCGTCGGTGTAGGCGCGGGCGATGATCTTGGCGTCGGGATTGGCCGCGCGGGCCTGCTCGATGATTCGCGCCGCCTCGAACGGACTGGGCACCGCCACGAAGACGTGGGTGGCCTTTTCCAGGCCCGCCTTCATCAGCACCTCGGGGCGCACGGCGTTGCCCTGCACCACCTCGTAGCCGGCCTCGCGCAGTTCGGCGGCGCGTTCGACCTCGTCCTCGATGACCACCAGGGGCGTGCGGTTGCGCAGGCCCTCGGCTACGGCCTTGCCCACCCGGCCGTAGCCGACCAGCACCGCGTGCGGCTGGGCCGCGACGGCCACCGGCGGGGGCGCCTCGCGGGCCGAGACCTTGACCATGGCCTTGTCGAGCCAGGCGAACAGCAGCGGGTTGAGCAGGATCGACAGGATGGCGCCGGCCAGGATCAGGTCGCGGCCTTCGGGCGGCAGCAGCTTCAGCGACACGCCCAGGCCCGCCAGGATGAACGAGAACTCGCCGATCTGGGCCAGGCTGACCGAGATGGTCAGGGCCACGCTGCGCGGGCGCTTGAAGGCCACGACGATGAAATAGGCGGCCACCGACTTGCCCAGCACGATGATCGCCACGGTGGCCAGCACCGCCAGCGGCTCGCGCAGCAGCACCATGGGGTCGAACAGCATGCCGATCGAGACGAAGAACAGCACCGCGAAGGCGTCGCGCAGCGGCAGGGTCTCGTTGGCGGCCTGATGCGACAGCTCGCTCTCGGCCATGATCATGCCGGCGAAGAACGCCCCCAGCGCGAACGACACGCCGAACAGCGCGGCCGAGCCGAACGCCACCCCCAGCGCGATGGCCAGCACCGCCAGGCGGAACAGCTCGCGCGAGCCGGTGTGGGCGATGCGGTGCAGGATCCACGGAATGACCCGGCGGCCGACGATCAGCATGAAGGCGACGAAGGCGGCGACCTTGCCGATGGTCAGGGCGAAGGCGCCGAGGATGCCGCCCGAGGCGTGGGCCGGGGCCGTCCCGCCCAGTACGCCCGACAGCGCCGGCAGCAGCACCAGGGCCAGGACCATGGCCAGGTCCTCGACAATCAGCCACCCGACGGCGATGCGGCCGCGGTCGGTCTCGATCAGCCGGCGCTCCTGCAGGGCGCGCAGCAGCACCACGGTCGAGGCCACCGACAGGGCCAGGCCGAACACCACGCCCGGGGCCCAACCCCAGCCCAGCGCCACGGCCAGGCCCACGCCCATCAGGGTGGCGGCGGTGATCTGCGCCACCGCGCCGGGGATGGCGATCTTGCGCACCGCCATCAGGTCCTTGACCGAGAAGTGCAGGCCCACGCCGAACATCAGCAGGATGACGCCGATCTCTGCCAGCTGCGGGGCCAGTTCCTGGTCGGCGACGTAGCCCGGGGTGAAGGGGCCGACGATGACGCCCGCCAGCAGGTACCCGACCAGCACCGGCAGCTTCAACCGATTGGCGAGCGCGCCAAAGACGAAAGCCAGGCCCAGGCCCGCGACGATGGTGGCGATCAGCGAGGTGTGGTGCAAAGGGCCTCCTTGACGGTCATCTTTTTCGGGCGTACTCACCCATTATGGGTGACGAACCCGTGGGATACCAGATGCCACACGCAAAAATTCTCCTTCCTGCCCAGTGTCGGGGCGCCCGCGGGCTGCTCAACTGGTCGCAGGGCGAGCTCGCGGACAAGGCGGGGGTGTCGCGCAGCACGGTCAAGGACTTCGAGACCGAGCGCCACGCCTTGCACCATAGCACCGAAAGGCTCCTCATCGAGGCGCTGGAGACGGGCGGCGCGGTGCTGATCCCGGCGGCGGAGACCGGCGAGCCCGGTCCTGGCGTGCGGCTGAAGATGGTCGTCGACTAGAGGCAGGAACCTATCGAGGAGGGGCGGGGGCGTTGAACCACGAGGTTTCACCGGCGGACTACAAGGATCTGGTCCTGTTCCTGGCCACGGCCGGGATTGTCGCGCCGCTGTTCAAGCGCCTTCGCATCAATCCCATCCTCGGCTTCCTGCTGGCCGGCGTGATACTGGGGCCGTTCGGGCTTGGCCGGCTGATCGGCGTCGCGCCGTGGCTCGACTACGTCACCGTCGACAATCCCGACGAGATCGGCCAGCTGGCCGAGTTCGGCGTCGTCTTTCTGCTGTTCATGATCGGCCTGGAGCTGTCGTGGGAGCGCCTGCGCCTCTTGCGCAAGTACGTGTTCGGCCTGGGCGCGGCCCAGGTGATCGGCTGCTCGCTGGCGCTGGGCGCGGTGGCGATGATGCTGGGCCAGACGCCTGTGGCGGCCCTGGCCATCGGCTCGGCCCTGACCCTGTCCTCAACCGCCATCGCCGTGCCAGTGCTGGCCGAGCGCAAGCGGCTGCATGCCGAAGGGGGGCGGGCGACCTTCTCGGTCCTGCTGTTCCAGGACCTGGCGGTGGCCCCGATCCTGATCACCCTGGCCATACTGGGGCGCGGCCATGGCGAGTTCGACGCCCGCGGCCTGCTGGCCCTGCTGCCGGCCGCGCTGGGCCTGGGGGTCATCGTGCTGGTCGGGCGGCTGGCGCTGCGGCCGATGATGCGCTCGGTCGCCAAGGCCAAGAGCGAAGAGATGTTCATGGCCGCCTGCCTGCTGGTGATCATCAGCGCGGGCCTGGTCAGTTCGCTGTCGGGCCTGTCGATGGCCCTGGGGGCCTTCGTCGCCGGCGTGCTGTTGGCCGAGACCGAGTATCGCCACGAGGTCGAGGTCAAGATCGAGCCGTTCAAGGGCCTTCTGCTGTCGCTGTTCTTCGTGTCGCTGGGCATCCGCCTGGACCTGTCGCTGCTGGTCGCCTCGCCGGTGCTGGTGCTGGGCACGGCGGTCGGGCTGGTGGCGGTGAAGGCGGCGATGGTGTTCGGCCTGGGCAAGCTTTTCGGCCTGTCCAACCGCGCCTCGGGCGAGGCGGCCCTGGCCCTGGCGGCCGGCGGCGAGTTCGCCTTCGTGCTGTTGGCCAACGCGATGGACGCCGAGGTCGTCGAACCGGCCATCGGCCAGGCGGTGCTGGTGGCCGCCACCCTGACCATGTTCCTGATCCCGGTGCTGACCGGGGTCGGCGCGCGGCTGGGGCGCAAGGCCCCGGCCGAGACCACCGAGGCGCCGGACGGCGTCGACCTGTCGGTGGAGGAGCCCAAGGGGCGGGTGCTGGTGGTGGGCTTTGGCCGCGTCGGCCGGCTGGTGGGCGAGATGCTCGACCGCCACGACCTGCCCTGGATCGCCATCGACCGCGATCCGCGCCTGGTGGAGCAGGGCCGCCGCGCCGGCCACCGGGTCTATTTCGGCGACGCCGCGCGGGTCGAGCTGCTCGAGCGCTGCGGCCTCGACCACGCCCGGGCGGTGGTCGTCACCATGGATGGTCCGGAAGCCGCCGAGGCGGTGGTCGAGGCCGCCCGCGGCCACCGGCCCGACCTTACCATCGTCGCCCGCGCCCGCGACGCCCGCCACGCCGCGCGGCTCTACGAACTGGGCGCCACCGACGCCGTGCCCGAGACCATCGAGGCGTCGTTGCAGCTTTCGGAGGCCGTTCTGGTCGACATCGGGGTGCCGATGGGCCTGGTGATCGCCTCCATCCACGAACGCCGCGACGAGTATCGCAAGGTGCTCAACCGGCCCGACGCCCTCGGCGGGCGCCGGCGGCGGCTGCGCGACGCGGGCTGAGGCGCGGGGGCGTCGATGCGCCGTTCGGCGGCGGGGGTATCCCGACACCGTGCCCAAAACTTGACTGTTTGCGTTGTTTTTCAGCGTCTCAGGCCTGCCGGACGCTACGGAAGGCCTTGCGCGGAAACGCTTTGCGTGCGAACCGAGGGGCGCGGGCGCCTTTCGAGGAGACCTCGCCGCCGAACTCGGCGCCGGGGAATTCGCAAGGCGTGACCGCGAGGTGTCGCGGGGGACTTCCGCCTCGGTGAAACTTTAGACGGTGTTGCCGAGCCGACACTTTCGCGGGACGCGCGCCTTGGTATAACGATGCTCGGCCGTTGGGCCGAGCAGGGCAATAGAGGGCTCTTGATATGAAACTCAAACTCCTGGCGGGAGCCGCCCTGGCCGCGGTGTTCGCCGCGTCGGGCGCTTCGGCCCAAGAGACCGGCTGGTACGGCGCGGTCGACCTCGGCTACCACTGGCCGACGGGCATCAACAGCGAGTCGGACGCCAACGCTCCGGATGGCGCTCACTATCACTGGACCTGGAAGTCGGAGAGCGACTGGGCCGGTTTCGTGCGTCTGGGCTACCAGTTCACCCCGAACTGGCGCGCTGAACTCGAAGGCGGCTACCGTCCGGGCGACCTGGAAGGCGTCCGCGGCAACCCCGTCCGTCAGCAGCCGATCGCGCTCTGCACCCCGGGCGTGACCCGCACGGCCACGACCCCGAACTGCGGTTCGCCGGAAGGCTCGATCGAGTCGTGGTCGCTGATGTTCAACGTCCTGTACGACTTCGCGCCGGACGCCAAGATCAACCCGTTCGTCGGCGCCGGCCTCGGCGTCAACCGCCTGGACGTCAAGACCCTGGGTCAGTTCAGCGGCGTGCGCGCCCCGTTCACGACGGCCAACCCGGCCATCCAGAACCTGACCGTCGACGACGACGACATCGCCATCGCCTGGCAGGGCATCGCCGGCCTGGCCTGGAAGGCGACCGACAAGCTGAAGCTCGACGTCACCTACCGTTACTTCGCCACCGACGACCACAGCTGGAAGTCGACCGGTTCGCACTCGCTGCAACCCGGCACCTTCGAAGGCCAGTACAAGGACCAGTCGCTGACGGTCGGCCTGCGGTACTCGTTCGCGGCTCCGCCGCCGCCGCCGCCGCCGCCGCCGCCGCCGCCGCCTCCTCCGCCTCCGCCCCCGCCGCCTCCCCCGCCTCCGCCGCCTCCGCCGGCTCCGGCGCCGTTCGAGGCCAAGGAATTCATCGTCTACTTCCCGTTCGATCAGTACGTGCTGACGCCGGAAGCCCAGTCGGTGGTTTCGGAAGCGGCCAAGTACGCCAACGACGGCAAGGCCACCCGCATCGTGGTCGTCGGTCACACCGACACCTCGGGCTCGCCGAAGTACAACGTCCGCCTGTCGGAACGTCGTGCGAAGGCCGTGGCTGACGCCCTGGTCGGCCTGGGCGTCGCCCAGCAGACCCTGGCGGTCGACTGGAAGGGCGAAACCGCCCCGGCCGTCGCCACCGGCGACGGCGTGAAGGAACCGCTGAACCGTCGTTCGACCATCTCGATCAACTTCTAAGATCGAGGTCGGACGGAAGTCTCAGGCTTCCCGACGAATGCGAAGGCCCCGGAGAAAACTCCGGGGCCTTTTGCTTTGGATCCTCTCCCGCTTGCGGGGGAGGGGGCCACGAAGTGGTGGAGGGGGCGGGACTGGGCTCGGCGCTCCGTCCCTCGCCCCCTCCGTCACGCTGCGTATCCGCAGCGCGCTACCTCCCCCGCTAAAGCGAGGGAGGAGCGGGGCCGGTCTCGTGCATATCTCGGCATGCTGCCGGTATATGTATGGAGCTCGTCCCTCTCCCAACCGCCCCAAATATCCCCGCTCTTTTTTGCTCCGAACCCTTCCGAAGAATCCGGAATCGACGGGTGGCCGAGCCTTCCGGTCGCGGAGCTTCGTTAACGCTGGTGCGGCGCAGTGACGCGGCGAAAAATTCTCATGTGGGCAACCCCTTGATCCGCACGGAGAACCTTCAGGCGTTCACAGCTTGTTAACGAAAAACTCGCTTCGCGAGCGCATCCACCCGTTGACGAAGAGGCTGGGTCTGTGGCCCCATATATGGGCTCTGGGGGCGCAACGCCCTACTATATCTAGCGGCTTGGTGGGAAGCGGACGGCTTCTCGCAAGCGCATGGTAAATGGACGGGTTCTGCTCATGACCGCTGGTGAAGCGACCAAGATTCAACCTGCCGCGCGCCCTGCGTCGGCCTTCAAGGAACGTCCGGCGCTGGCGCTGGTGCGCAAGGTCCAGGTGGACCGTTCGCGCGACGCGCTCCTGACCGATTTCGGCAAGACCACGCTGGAAGACCGCTATCTGCTGCCGGGCGAGTCCTACCAGGACATGTTCGCGCGGGTGTCGACGGCCTTCGCCGACGACGCCGACCACGCCCAGCGTGTCTATGACTACATGAGCCGCCTGTGGTTCATGCCGGCCACCCCGGTGCTCAGCAACGGCGGCGCCGATCGCGGCCTGCCGATCAGCTGCTTCCTCAACGCCGTCAACGACAGCCTCGACGGCATCCTGGGCGTCTGGAACGAGAACGTCTGGCTGGCGGCCAACGGCGGCGGCATCGGCACCTACTGGGGCGGCGTCCGCTCGATCGGCGAGAAGGTCAAGGGCCAGGGCCAGACCTCGGGCATCATCCCCTTCATCCGCGTGATGGACAGCCTGACGCTGGCCATTTCGCAGGGCTCGCTGCGCCGTGGTTCGGCGGCCGTCTATCTCGACATCCACCACCCGGAAATCGAAGAGTTCCTCGAGATCCGCAAGGCCTCGGGCGACTTCAACCGCAAGTCCCTGAACCTGCACCACGGCATCTCGATCTCTGACGAGTTCATGCACGCCGTGCGCGACGGCCAGAAGTTCGGCCTGCGCTCGCCCAAGACCAACGAAGTCCTGCGTGAGGTCGACGCCCGCGGCCTGTGGCAGAAGATCCTCGAGCTGCGCCTGCAGACCGGCGAGCCCTATCTGATCTTCTCCGACAGCGTGAACCGCGCCATGCCGTCGTTCCAGCGCGAGCTGGGCCTGAAGGTGCGCCAGTCGAACCTGTGCAGCGAGATCATGCTGCACACCGGCACCGACCACCTGGGCCAGGAACGCACCGCGGTGTGCTGCCTGTCGTCGGTGAACGCCGAGACCTTCCTGGAGTGGCGCGACCACCCGACCTTCATCGAGGACGTCATGCGCTTCCTCGACAACGTCCTGCAGGACTTCATCGATCGCGCCCCGGACGCGGCCTCGACCGCCGCCTACGCCGCCATGCGCGAGCGTTCGGTGGGCCTGGGCCTGATGGGCTTCCACTCGTTCCTGCAAAGCCAGAACGTTCCGTTCGAGAGCGCCCTGGCCAAGAGCTGGAACATGCGGATGTTCAAGCACCTGCGCCGCGAGGCCGACAAGGCCAGCCTGGCGCTGGGCGAGGAAAAGGGTCCGTGCCCGGACGCCGCCGATCGCGGCTCCAAGGAGCGCTTCTCGCACAAGCTGGCCATCGCCCCGACCGCCTCGATCTCGATCATCTGCGGCGGCACCTCGGCCGGCATCGAGCCGATCCCGGCCAACATCTACACCCACAAGACCCTGTCGGGCTCGTTTGCGGTGAAGAACCCCTATCTGGAGAAGCTGCTCGAGGAGAAGGGCCAGAACACCGACGTGGTCTGGGGCTCGATCCTGGAGAACGAAGGCTCGGTCCAGCACCTGGAGTTCCTGAGCCAGGACGAGAAGGACGTCTACAAGACCGCCTTCGAACTGGACCAGCGCTGGGTGGTCGAACTGGCCGCCGACCGCACGCCGGAAATCTGCCAGAGCCAGTCGGTCAACGTCTTCCTGCCGGGCGACGTCGACAAGTGGGACCTGCACATGCTGCACTGGATGGCCTGGGAACGCGGCGTCAAAAGCCTCTATTACCTGCGCTCCAAGTCGGTTCAGCGCGCGGCCTACGCCGGCGCCGACGGCAAGGAGGAGGCGGTCACCGGCGGCTTCGACGCCCCGGGCAAGACCGACTATGAGGAATGCCTCGCCTGCCAGTAAGGCGGTAGCGCGCGGCAGCGAAGGCGCTGGCGGTTTCGCCGCCCGCCCGCTCCGCTCCAGCGACGATTAACCACAGCGGCGCGACACATCGCGCCGCTGTTTTTCTGTGCGGAACAATTACCGTCACAAGCTGTTCACCGAACGCCGGCGTTTTCCCGGTGGACGTATCCGATCAGGCGGATACGGTGGGCAGGATTGGGATTGGGGAATCCGCAATGCGTATCGTTTGCGTGACGATCGCGACGTGCTGCGGCGCCAGTTTGGCGCTGTCCGCGGCATCGTCGGAAGCTGCTGTCCGGAAGGGCAAGCGCAAGGCGACGGCCAGGCCGGCCGCCGCGGCGCCGACTCTTACGCCTACCTTGCAGAAGCTGGATCTGACGCGTCGCGAGCCCTCGCAGGCCGCCGCGCCGTCGGTCGCGGCCTTCGCCGCCCGTCCGGTCGACTCCCGGGCCACCGAGGCCGAGGGCGAGCCGTTCGCGGTCTCGCCGGCGGGTCTCTATGGCGACGCCAACCTGCTGGACGCCGATCGCTACTACGACGCGCGCGGGCCGGTCAGCTGGCGCTCGGGCAGCTATGTGGTCGGCGACAACGGCCACAGCGTCGATTCCGTGCGCGTGTCGGTCGCCAGCTCCTCGCGGCTGGCCCAGAGCGCGCCGTTGACCCTCGTGCGTCCGGGCACGGCCAATTTCGACGCCGACAGTGTCGACGTCAGCGTCTCGCGCGGCTGGCCGGCGGCGGTCAAGTTCGGCGCCGGCAAGCTGGCGGTCGACTTCACGCCGCACGCGGGCCTGGGCTTCGGCGGGGCCGGCGGTTCGGCCGAGGCCGGCGGCATGGTCCGCATCGGCAAGAGCGTCGAGGACCGGGTGATCAGCGGCCTTGGCGTGCGTGATGGCCGCCAGACCTTCGGCGACCGCGGGCGCTGGTACCTGTTCGCCGGCGCCAGCGGCCAGCTGGTCGGCATGAACCTGCTGCGCGGCCAGGATGGCGACTGGACCCGGGCCGGCGTCACCTCCGACACCGGCAGCCGCCTGGTCGGCGACGCCCAGGCGGGCGTGGGCTGGCGTCGCGGGCCGATGCAGGCCTCGGTCGGTTACATCCGCCGCGAGATCAAGTCCAAGGACCAGATCATGGGCATGGCGACCCAGGAAGACTCGGTCGTGGCCCTGTCGTTCAGCCTGAAACCGCATTGGTGACCGGCGTTTGATTTGCGCTGCGGCCTCGCGGCGCTTGAGTTTCCGGCCGCGATCATGCAGCTAGCGTCGATCCGTCCGCAAAATCGTCGAGCGTCATGAGCGAGAGCGAGCCCCCGCGCCGCAAGATCCTGAGCCTGAAGAGCGGCGTCGCCGCGCCTGGCGGCCCGCCGCCGCTGGAGCGGCTGCAGAAGGCCGTCAAGGTGGTGACCCCCGAGCCGGCCCCGCCGCCGCCTCCGGCCGTCGGCGACTGGAAGTGCAAGCCCTGCGGCACCCGCTTTGACCCGCCGGCCGAACTGGAGGATGGCGACCACGTGCGCTGCCCCTCGTGCAACGCCCGCCTTGGCCTGGCCTCGGACTTCCGCGCCGACCCGCCGAACGTCGCCAAGCTGCGCGCCCGTCACCTGAAGAAGGCCGGCTGAGGCAGGTTTCGCGTCCGTGTCCGATGGACGCGACGCGAAAGATCGAAACACCCAAAGTCGTCATCCCGGAAAGCGCGCAGTGCTTATCCGCGACCCAGGCGATCGGGCGCTGCGCCTGGGTCCCGGCGCTCCCGCCCGTTTGCGGGCGTACGGCCGGGACTACGATCTCAGGAAGCTGAAGGGGCGCTGGACTCTCTTTCGCGTCCCGGCCAGCTCTGGCGCTGGGCCAGCACCCGGGCCACCTCGGCCATGTTCTCGGTTCCCCACAGGCACAGCGGCTCCAGCGCCTGGGTCAGGCTCAGCCCCAGCGGGGTCAAGCTGTAATCGACCCTGGGCGGCACCTCCTTGTAGTCGGTGCGCACGACCAGGTCGTCGCCCTCCAGCTCCTTGAGTTGCTGGATCAGCACCTTGTCGCTGACCCCGCGCACGGCCCGGCGCAGTTCGCCATAGCGGGTGGGTCCTTGCAGCAGGAAATAGAGGATCAGCGGCTTCCACTTGCCGGAGATCACGCGAAGCGTGGCGTCCAGCCCGCAGCTGAAGCCGGTCGCGCAGAGGGGGGCGTCGCTCATGTGCTCGGGACCTGAACTTTCTTGGCACTTACCAAAAGGTGCATACTTGTTGAAAGGTATGTAGGTCGCCAACTCCCTTGCCGCCACAGCAAAGGAGGCAAGACATGAGCAGACTTCAAGGCAAGACCGCCGTGATCACCGGCGGCGCAACCGGTATCGGCCTGGGCGCGGCCAAGCGCTTCGTCGAGGAAGGCGCGTTCGTCTACATCTTCGGACGCCGGCAGGAAGCGCTGGACGCGGCCCTGACGGAACTGGGCCCCAACGCCCGCGCCGTGCGCGGCTCGGTGACCGACCTGGCCGATCTGGACCGCCTGTACGAGACGGTGAAAGCCGAGCGCGGCGGGCTCGACATCCTGCTGGCCAACGCCGGCACGGGATCGTTCGCGCCGCTCGGCGAGATCACGGTCGAGCATTACGACCAGATCTTCGACCTCAATGTGAAGGGCCTGGTGTTCACCGTGCAGAAGGCCCTGCCGCTGATGGGGCAGGGCGCCTCGATCATCCTGACCGGGTCGAGCACCGGGGTGATGGGCACCCCGGCCTTCAGCATCTACAGCGCCACCAAGGCCGCGGTGCGCAACCTGGCGCGCAGCTGGGCGCTGGACCTGCGCGGCACGGGCGTGCGCGTCAACGTGATGTCGCCCGGCCCGATCACCACCGAGCTGGCCCAGGAGGTTCTGGGCGAGGAGGGCGTCGCCGCCATGGGCGCCTCGACCGTGATGGGACGCATGGGCGATCCGGCCGAGACCGGCGCGGTGGCCGCGTTCCTGGCCTCGTCGGACTCCAGCTTCATGACCGGCGGCGAGGTGTTCGTCGACGGCGGCCTGGCCCAGGTCTGAGCCGGGCTAGCGCGGGGGCGGCGGGGGCCGGTCGCTCCCGCCGTCGGGGCCCGCGTCGCCGGGCGGCGGAGGCGCGCCGGGACCGCCCGGGACTCCCTCCGGCAGGAAGGCGGCGATGCGATGGTTCGACAGGGTGAAGCGCACTGTCTGGCCGACCGCGACGCCGCCCAGCATGCCCGGCCTGGCCGTGGCGAAGGGCATGGCGCCGGCCGGCCAGTTCAGGGCCTCGTTGGCCTGGTAGGCGATGGTCACCCGCTCGGCCGCGGGATCGACGGCCCGCACGACGCCGACGATCACCACCTTGTCGAGATCGGCCTGCTTGCTCCCGCCCGGGCCTCCACCGGGACCGCCAGCGCCGCCGGGAGGCGGGCCGCCGCCGCCAGGGCCTCGACCGCCGCCGGGCGGCTGGGCGTGGGCGCTCGTGGCGAGCAGGGCGACGGCGAGGGCGGGGAGGATGAACTTGCGCATGACCGGATTGAGCGTGGCTGGGACCCGCCCTGCCTAGCGGCCCAGTGCTGCGCGATGACTGCGCTTGGTTTCCGGCCTGAAACGACGGCGGTCTCAGGCGTCGGCGGCTGGATCCAGGCTGCTGGCGCCCGGCTCGGACTTGGGCCGATTGTTCGCCCGCTTGAACAGGCCTCGCCAGCCGGTCGGCTCCAGGGCCGGGCTGGTCCAGACCTTGTCCTCCATCGCCAGGGTCTCGGCCGCGTCGTAGATCTTCCGCATGGTCGGCGTCTCGAAGCGCAGCATGTTGATGCCGTCGAAGTCGCCGGGGATCGAGGCCACGCTGAGCGGCAGGTTGTGGCGGGTGCAGAAGCCCTCGGCCAGGCTCAGGGCCTGGCGGTAGGAAAAGCGCAGCATGGTCTCGAAGCTGCGGCCCATGATCGAGGCCACCCCGGGCGGGGTCGAGCGCGGCGAGGGATCCAGCACCGTGTTGACGATGACATAGACCCGGCCCCGGCGCAGGCGCTGGCCCAGGTTGCGCCAGTGCAGCAGGGCGTCGGGCATCAGGAAGAGCGGCGCGGCCACCCCGCCGTCGACATGCATTTCCTGGTGACGCCGGCCGTCGGCCTCGACCTCGATCATCTTGGGCGGGAACAGGCCCGGCACGGTGGCCGAGGCCACCAGCACCTCGCGGAACAGCTTCACCGCCTGCGGGCCGCCATGGCTGGCGATGGCCCCCATGTCCCAGATCGAGGCCCGCTGGTTGTCGAGATTGGTGGTGGCGATCAGCAGCCGCCGGCCCTTGGCGTGCTCGACCGCCACGGCGTCGATCATCGCCTCGTCGACGAAGGGCTCGACCAGGGCGTCCAGGCTCTCGCCCTTGAAGATGCTGGGGCCGAGCGCCGGCGCAAGGCGACGCAGGCTGAGCAGTTCGGCGGCGTGACCGCCCAGATAGGCCTCGGTCAGGCGGTCGTCCCAGGCCGAGCCCAGGAAGGCCAGCGGCGCGATCAGGGCGCCGGTCGAGACGCCGGTGACGATGGCGAAGTCGGGCCGTCGGCCGGCCTTGGTCAGGCCCGTCAGCACGCCCGCGCCATAGGCGCCGCCGGCCGCGCCGCCGGAAAGGGCCAGGATGTTGAACTCGTCGACGCCGATCAGCGAGCGCACCGGCGCCAGGCGGTCGGCGGCGGCCTTCAGGGCGTCCTCGGCCTGTTCGATCGACAGCCGCACGCCGGGGAAGTCGACCGCCTCCACATGGTGGGCGTCGGCGGGCGGGGCGGGCAGGCGCTTGCCGCGCAGCGGGTCTGGGCCCTTCCAGTCGCGGAAGAAGCCCTGGATGGTGATCTTGTTGTCGGCCCCGCGGTCCCCTCCGCGCTCCATGGGCTTAGGCCCGGGCGCCGGCCAGGACGACCCCGACCAGCACGGCCGCGTAGTGCAGGCCGGCGCCGCCGATCACGTGGCCGTGCCAGATGGCGCGGCGGAACTTCAGGCGGCGCATCAGGTAGAAGACCGTGCCGGTGGAATAGACCAGGCCGCCGATGGCCAGCAGCAGCAGCGCCACCCACGACAGGCCCTCGATCATCGGCTTGATGGCGACCAGCACCAGCCAGCCCATGGCCATGTAGAGGCCGACCCAGAAGCGCTTGTCGAGGCCGGGCAGGAACAGCTTGGCCGCCACGCCCAGGGCCGCGACGCTCCAGACGGCGGTGGTCATGCCGATCGCCCACCAGCCCTCGAGGTTCTGGGTGGTGAAGGGCGTGTAGGAGGCGGCGATCATGATGAAGATGCCGGCGTGGTCGAAGCGGCGCAGCAGCGGCTGCCAGCGCGCCTTGGAGAAGTTGTAGGCGGTCGACAGCGACAGCATGGTCACCAGGCCGATGGTGTAGACCCCGATGGCGGCCATCTGGCCCAGCGAGCCCAGGCCGAAGGCCAGGCCCAGCAGGATGCCGCCGCCCAGCAGGGCGCAGGCCAGGCCGGCCAGGTGCACGATCAGGTCGGCCATCTTGGCGCCCGTCGTCGGGTAGTGCTTGGTGAAGTCTGAGATCGTCATGGCCCGCCCAGCCTACTCAAAATCGGTGACGTATAAACGTCGATCATCATGGCGCCGAAAGGGCGGCGCGCAAGCGTGACCAATCGTCATGCCAGTCCGAAGAAGCCGTCCCAGGCCAGCTTGGTTCCGACCAGGATCAGAAGCACGTAGATCACCTTGTAGAACCCCTCGGCCGGCACCTTGCGCACCAGCAGCACGCCGGCCCAGGTCGAGGCGATCGCCACCGGAAGCAGCACGGCCACGGTGGCCAGCACCTGCGGCGTGAACTGGCCCAGGGCGATATAGGCCGGCAGCTTCATCCAGTTGACCACGGCGAAGAAGATGGCGCTGGTGCCGACGAAGACGTCGCGCGGCAGGCGGCGCGGCAGCACGTAGATCTGGAACGGCGGGCCGCCGGCGTGGGCGATCTGGCTGGTGAAGCCCGAGGCCATGCCGCACAGCACGCCCAGCCACGGCCGCGCCGGGCCGGTCTCGATGGCGGCCGCGGCCTTGACCGCCCGCTCGGCCCACAGCCGCTGGGCGGCGAACAGGATGGAAACGAGGCCTACGGCCAATTCCACCGCCGCCGACGAGACCAGCGCCGCCAGCGCCCAGCCGAGAAAGATCCCGAACGCCGCCGGCGGGGTCATCAGGATCAGCAGGCCCTTTTCCCAGGTCTTGCGATAGGCCCAGACCCCGACGACGTCCTGCACGATCAGCAGCGGCAGCAGGATCGCCGCGGCCTTCACCGGCCCGACCGCCAGGGCCATCAAGGGCGTGGCCACCACCCCGATCCCCGCGAAGCCGCCCTTGGCCAGGCCCACCAGGATCACGGCGGGAATGGCGACGGCGTAGAAGAAGGGGTCGGTGAGCATGGCGGGGCTTTAGCACCCCCTCAGTCGCTACGCGACAGCTCCCCCAGAGGAAGAGCATCTGGGCGAGGCGGGCGCCCTCACACCAGCGGCGGATTGACCTGCCTGAAGCCGCCTTCGCGCCAGTAGGGGTAGTAGGGATAGGCCGGGGTGACCGCGCTGGCGGCGTCGAGCGCGGCGACCTGCTCGGGCGTCAGGCGCCAGCCCACGGCGCCGAGGTTCTGGCGCAGCTGTTCTTCCGTGCGGGCGCCGATGATCACGCTGGAGACGGTGGGGCGGGCCAGCAGCCAGTTGATGGCGATCTGCGGCACGGTCTTGCCGGTCTCGGCGGCGATCGCGTCCAGGGCGTCGACGATGCGGTAGAGGCGCTCGTCGTCGACCGGCGGGCCGGCGTCGGCGGTCTGGTGCAGGCGGCTGGTTTCCGGCAGCGGCTGGCCGCGGCGGATCTTGCCCGTAAGCCGGCCCCAGCCCAGCGGGCTCCAGACCATGGCCCCGACGCCCTGGTCGGCGGCCAGGGGCATCAGCTCCCACTCGTAGTCGCGGCCGGCCAGCGAGTAATAGGCCTGGTGGGCGACATAGCGCGGCCAGCCGTGATGATCGGCGGCGGCCAGCGACTTCATCAGCTCCCAGCCGGCGAAGTTGGAGGCGCCGACATAGAGCACCTTGCCGGCGCGCACTAGGTCGTCGAGGGCGGCCAGGGTCTCCTCCACCGGCGTCGTACCGTCGAAGGCGTGCAGTTGCAGCAAGTCGATGCGGTCGGTCTTCAACCGCTTCAGCGCCGCCTCGACCCCGCGCACCAGCCGCAGGCGCGAGGCGCCGGCGTCCAGCGGGCCATCGCCCATCGGCAGGCCAAGCTTGGTGGAGATCAGCGCTTCGTCGCGGCGGCCGGCGAGCGCCTCGCCGAGGATCTCTTCCGAGGCGCCGTTCGAATAGACGTCGGCGGTGTCGAACAGGGTGACGCCGGCTTCCAGGCAGATGTCGATCAGCCGCCGGGCTTCCTCGACCCTGGTGTCGCCCCAGGCGCTGAACAGCGGGCCTTGGCCGCCGAACGTGCCGGCGCCGAAGCTCAATGCGGGAACCTTGAGGCCGGACCGGCCGAGGCTGCGGTATTCCATGGCGTGTCTCCTCAAGGGGAGGGGGAGAGGGCTTGGTCGCTTGGCAGGATGGGCCGGGACGACCCCGGGCATCTTGCCGCTTTGGATCGTCCGGAAGGGGGAGCCGCGGCGCCCCCTTCCGGTGTCGGTCAGGCCGTCGCCAGGCGGGTCTTGCGCTCAAGGCCGAGGCTCACTCCCGCCAGGACCAGGGCGCCCAGGGGCACCAGGGCCGCGA
This sequence comes from Caulobacter zeae, assembly GCF_002858925.1. Classification (GTDB taxonomy): domain Bacteria; phylum Pseudomonadota; class Alphaproteobacteria; order Caulobacterales; family Caulobacteraceae; genus Caulobacter; species Caulobacter zeae. The sequence goes on along the minus strand of NZ_PJRS01000001.1, from coordinate 9,265 downwards.
TCGGGGCGATGGCCGAGAGGCCAAGGCCGTGGGCGATCACCGCGCCGCCCAGGGCCGCGCCGATGGCGTTGCCGAGGTTGAAGGCGGCGATATTCAGGCTGGAGGCCAGGCCCTGGCCCGCGCCGCCGGCCTGGCTCAGCACCCGCATCTGAAGCGGGGCGACCGTGGCGAAGGCGGCCGCGCCCAGCAGGAAGGCGGCCAGCACCGCGCCGACCTTGTCGTGGAAGGCCCAGCCGGCGGCCAGCATGATCACCGTCAGGATGGCGATGCTGCCGGCCAGGGCGGTGTTCAGCGCCTTGTCGGCCCAGCGGCCGCCCACGAGGTTGCCGGCCACCAGGCCTGCGCCGAACACCAGCAGGATCGGCGAGACGGCGGCCTTCGAGAAGCCGGCCAGCTCGGTCAGGATCGGCTGGATGTAGGTGAAGACGGCGAACACCCCGCCAAAGCCCAGCACGGTCATGGCCAGGCCCAGCTGCACCTGCGGACGGGCGAGGACCGCGAACTCTTCCTTGAGGGCGGCGGGGGCGGCGGCCTTCTCGCCCTTGGGCACCAGCAGGGCCAGCACGACCAGGGCGACGGCGCCGATGGCGGCCACGGCCCAGAAGGTCGAGCGCCAGCCGAAGGCCAGGCCCAGCCACGCGCCGAACGGCACGCCCAGCAGGGTGGCCAGGGTTAGGCCGGTGAACATGATGGCGATCGCCGAGGCCTTGCGCTCGGGCGGAACCAGGGAGACGGCGACCAGCGAGCCGACACCGAAGAAGGTGCCGTGGGCCAGGGCGGTGATGATCCGCGCGCCCATCAGCACGCCGAAGGTGGGGGCGAGGGCCGCGACCAGGTTGCCCAGGGTGAAGATGGCCATCAGGGCCAGCAGGGTGGTCTTGGCCGGCAGGCGGCGCGTGGCCAGGGTCAGGATCGGCGCGCCGACGAAGACGCCCAGCGCATAGCCGGTCATCAGCCAGCCGGCCGTGGGGATCGAGACGCCGAGATCGGCGGAGACCTGCATCAGCAGGCCCATGATGACGAATTCCGTGACGCCGATCCCGAAGGCGCCGACGGTCAGGGCATAGAGGGCGAGGGGCATGGCTGCCGGCTCCGATGATTGTTCGAGCCGTCAGATAGCGCTGGTGTCTTCGATGAATTAGATTGCCGGAAAGACTATCACTTGTGACGCGAAGGCACGATGGCGCGGCAGGAAATTAATCGCACGGCCGAGATGGAGGTCTTCGCCCGGGTTGTCGAGCAGGGCGGCTTCTCGGCCGCCGCGCGCTCGCTTCGCATGACCCCGTCGGCGGTCAGCAAGCTGGTGGCCCGGCTGGAGGCGCGGCTGGGCGCGCGGCTGGTCAACCGCTCGACCCGCAAGCTGATCCTCACCGCCGAGGGCCAGACCTTCCACGAGCGGTCGCTGCGGGTGCTGGCCGACCTCGACGAGGCCGAGCGCGCCGTGGCCGCCAGCGCCGCCCCGCGCGGCCGGGTGCGGGTCAATTCCAGTGTGCCCTTCGGCCAGCACTACCTGCTGCCGCTGGCCCCCCGGTTCCTTGCCGAGCATCCCGAGATCCAGCTCGACATCACCGTCACCGACCAGGTGATCGACCTGATGGACGAGCGCGCGGACGTGGCCATCCGGGTTGGGCCGATGCGGGCCTCGCAACTGATGGCCCGCAAGATTGCGCAGAGCCGCATGGTGCTGGTCGCCTCGCCCGGCTACCTGGCGCGGGCTGGAACGCCGGACCATCCCGACGACCTGCCGAGCCATGAGCTGGTGACCTTCAACTTCGCCCGCCACTGCGACTCGTGGGGCTTCCAGATCGACGGCGAAGTCGCCTTTCGTCCGGTCCACGGCCGGGCCGAGGTCGGCGATGGCGAAAGCGCCCGCGTCCTGGCCCTGGCCGGCCAGGGGATCGCCCGGCTGTCGGTGATCCATGTCGGTCCCGACATCGCCGCCGGCCGCCTGGTCCCGGTGCTGGAGGCCTTCAACCCCGGCGACATCGAGCAGATCCACGCCGTCTATGTCGGCCACGGCGGCCAGCTGCCCGCGCGGGTGCGGGTGTTCATCGACTGGCTGGCGGCCGAGGTGAAAATCGGCCGAACCGAACCGGCGGCCCTGGCGCAGTTTAAGTCCCCTCTCTCTATGAGAGAGGGGCTTTAAGCCCTACCCCGCCGCCTTGCCGTAGGCGCTGAGGGCGGCGGCCATCTGTGGCGCAGCTTCGGCCATCGGCGCGGCGGGCGCTTCCGGCGCGGCGGCGCCGGCCAGGCGGGCCTGGGCCTCGGGCGAGAGGGTGACGGTGTCGCGCGGGGCGGACGTGGTCGGCTGGGCGGCGTCGAGGTCCGATTGCAGGCGGGCGCGGTAGTCGCCGACGGTGGCCGGTCCCCGCGCGCCGGGAACGCCCACCTGCAACGAGGCGACGATGGTCTGGTCGGTTTCCGAAAGGCCGTCGAAGGCCTTCAGCGCCTGGGCCTGCGGCGCGGGCGGGGCGGCGTCCGATCCAGCCCAGGCGGCCTTGGTGAAGGTGTTCAACGCCGACTGCACGGTCTTGGCGAACGGGGAGTCGTTCAGCGCCGGCGCGAGGCTGGCGCGCTCGGCGTGGCCGGCCCCGGCCCAGCGATTGGACAGGGCGTGGTAGGCGGAGAGCTTCTGGTCCAGCCCGGCCGCGCCGGCGGTGTCGTTCAGCGCCGCCGCCGCGCCGGCCGCGCCGCCGGGATAGGCGACGGCGGACGCGCCGCTCGCGGCTTCGGTCGAGTAGGGCTGGGCGATCTTCATCTCGCCGCCAGCCTTCGCGCGGGCGCGATGAAGAGGGTGTGAACGCTGACGCTTGGGCTGCGTGGCATGCTGTCGCAGCGTCTGCTCCTCGCCCTTCGACGAGCTCAGGGTGAGGACCAGTTCGAAGGCCGGGTCAGTAGAAAGCCTCATCCTGAGCTTGTCGAAGGACGAGGCTTTCGTTTCAGGCCCCGACCAGCACCTCGGCCACCTGCACGGCGTTCAGCGCCGCGCCCTTGCGCAGGTTGTCGCCGACCACGAAGAGGGCCAGGCCGTGCTCGACCGTCGGGTCGGGACGCACGCGGCCGACGAACACCGGGTCCTGGCCGGTGGCGGCGAGCGGGTTGGGCACGTCGTCGATCACCACGCCCGGCGCCTTGGCCAGCAGGGCCAGCGCCTCTTCCACCGAGATCGGGCGGTCGAACTCGGCGTTGATTGACAGGGCGTGGCCCGAGAACACGGGCACCCGCACGCAGGTGCCGCTGACCGGCAGCTGCGGCAGGCCCAGGATCTTGCGGCTCTCGTCGCGCAGCTTCAGCTCCTCCTCGGTGTAGCCGTCCTCCCCCAGCACGTAGTTCAGCGGCACGACGTTGTAGGCCAGCGGCACGGCCCACTTCTTGGGCTGCGGCAGCGGGGCGGCGTCGGGGCTCATGGCCAGGCCGTCGAGATCGCCGCCAGCGCCGGCGCGCAGCTGCTCGGCCAGCACCTGGATGCCTTCGACCCCGCCGCCCGAGGCGGCCTGGTAGGTGCTGACCGTCAGGCGCTTGAGGCCGGCGTGGTCGTGCAGGGGCTTGAGCACCGGCATGGCGGCCATGGTGGTGCAGTTGGGGTTGGCGACGATGCCCTTGGGGTTGTTGTCCAAGGCCTCGGGGTTCACTTCGGCCACCACCAGCGGAACCTCGGGGTCGCTGCGCCAGGCCGACGAGTTGTCGATGACGATCGCGCCGGCCGCCGCGGCCTTGGGGGCCAGCTCGCGCGACGTGCCGCCGCCGGCCGAGAAGAACACGATGTCGAGGCCGGCGAAGTCGGCGACAGCGGCGTCTTCCACCGTCACCTGGCCGTCCTTCCACGGCAGGGCCTGGCCGGCCGAGCGGGCCGAGGCGAAGACCCGCAAGGCGCTTAGCGGAAAGTCCCGCTCGGCCAGCAGCTTCAGCATCATGCCGCCGACCAAGCCGGTGGCGCCGACGACGCCGACGGCGGGCGGGTTGGAACGGGAAAACTTGCGGCTCATGGGTAGCGTCTCCTGGTTGGCGGAGCGCGGGGAGCCTTGAGGTCTCGTGGTCAAGAGAGCCGCCCCGCGCAGTGCGGGGCTGGTCTGAGGATGCTCGCTTTAGATCGCGCGCATACCCGCCGCCCCGCCGTAGCGGGTCGTTTTGCGGGTAATAATTTTGGTCGCGGCCAATTGCATCGAGCGGGGCTAATAGCGGCGAAGCTGGTCGCCGTAAAGTCGGCTCAGCGGGGAGGACCAAGCAGCGCGACCAGCACGAAGAGGGCGAAGACCGTCACGTTGATGTAGAGCGTGGTCGTTCGCGCCTTGCGACCCGCCGGCGTGAAGACATCGTCCGGGAGGCGCAGGGCGAAGGGGGGCAGGCGCTTGTCGGGCCTGATCTGGGACATGACGAACAGCCGCAGCCCTATGTTCACGGGACCCAGGCCACGAAGATGGCCCCGAGCGCAAAGCCGGCGATCTGCGACAGGCTCATCCGCTGGCTCCCTTGCTCTCCCAGCCGTCGACGAATGGGAAGCGCCTTTCCCAGAACTCGGCCAGCCGCGGGTCGGCGTCCACCCGTCGCACCACCTGCGCCATCTTCGGCGCGCGCTCGTAGAAGCGCACGCGGCGCGAGCCCCAGCGGCTGACCACGGCGACATAGAGATCGAGGACGGAAAGCTCGTCGCCCAGGATGTAGGTCCGCGGCTCGACCTGGGCGTCCATCATCGCCCAACAGTCGGCGATGCGGTCGGCGGTGGCGGCCTTGACCCTGCCTTGCGCCTCGGGGTCGGGCCCGGCCAGGCGCGAGGGCTCGTCGCGCACCCAGAACAGCGAGTAGATCGAGGCCGGGATGAAGGTCATCCAGCGCAGGAACTGGCCCCGGCGCGGATCGCCGATCGTCGGCGCCAGCCCGGCTTGCGGATGGTTATCGGCCAGCCAGATCAGGATCGCCGCGCTCTCGGTGATCGTCTCGCCTTGTGGGGTGACAAGCGCCGGGATCTGCTTCATCGGATTGACGGGGGCGACCTTGGCCTGCTGCGCCTGGCCCTCCCAGGTGGGCGCCTCGACCACCTTGTAGGGCTGCCCCAATAGGGTCAAAGTCGCTTCGACGGGGACCGATCCGGAGCCGAGCGCGCCATAGATGGTGTAATCGCTGTTCATCTTTGGTTACCCATTCTGCCCACAACATGTTGTGCCATGGGGCAATTTGACCACTAGATGGGGCGTGTCGCCCTGGGGTACGAAGAGACTACCCGCCCGACCGATTCGTGTCCGACCGCTCTGGAGACCGCCCATGTCCGCCTCGTTGATCACCAAGCCCGGCCTCATGATCCCCTCCGGCGGTTACAAGCCCTTCCGCTATCCGTGGGCCTACGACTTCTGGAAGAAGCAGCAGCAGGTCCACTGGATGCCCGAAGAGGTGCCGCTGGGCGAGGACCTCAAGGATTGGGCCGTCAAGCTGAACGACAAGGAGCGCAATCTGCTGACGCAGATCTTCCGCTTCTTCACCCAGTCCGACGTCGAGGTGCAGGACAACTACATGGAGCGCTACGGTCGGGTGTTCAAACCGACCGAGGTGAAGATGATGCTGGCCTCGTTCGCGAACATGGAGACGATCCATATCGCGGCCTACGCCCTGCTGCTCGAGACCATCGGCATGCCCGAGACCGAGTTCTCGGCGTTCATGGAATACGAAGCCATGAAGGACAAGCATGACTACATGCAGACCTTCGGCGTCGAGACCAACGCCGACATCTGCCGCACCCTGGCCATGTTCGGCGGCTTCACCGAAGGCCTTCAGCTGTTCGCCAGCTTCGCGATGCTGATGAACTTCCCGCGCTTCAACAAGATGAAGGGCATGGGCCAGATCGTCTCGTGGTCGATCCGCGACGAGAGCCTGCACTGCGACGGCATCATCAAGCTGTACCACGCCTTCAACAAGGAAACCGGCGCGGTGACCAAGTCGGTGGCCGACGACATCGTCGACTGCTGCAAGCACGTGGTGGGCCTGGAAGACAAGTTCATCGACCTGGCCTTCGAGGCCGGCGACGTGCAGGGCATGGTCCCCGACGACATCAAGCAATACATCCGCTTCGTGGCCGACTGGCGCCTGCGCCAGCTGGACCTGCCGGAAGTCTATGGCGTCAAGGACAACCCGCTGCCGTGGCTGCAGGCCCTGCTGTCGGGCGTCGAGCACGCCAACTTCTTCGAGGCGCGCGCCACCGAATACTCCAAGGCCGCCACCAAGGGCCAATGGCACGGCTCGGACGGCGTGTGGTCGAGCTTCGAGGCCATGCTGCAAAAGCGCACGGACGTTCCGGCCGAGCACTAAGCCAGCCGAAAGCGTCATGACGCCGAGAACGCCGCCCGCTATGCCGGGCGGCGTTTTTCATTTGGGGAGCATTCCATGCGCATCGCGGTGATCGGTCCCGGCGCGGTCGGCGGGACCCTGGCGGCGTGGCTGGCCCAGGCCTATGAGGTGACCCTGTGCGCCCGCACCGCCTTCGATCGGCTGGAGGTCGAGACGCCGGAGGGGGCGCTGGTCGCGGCGCCCACGGTGCTGACCGATCCGGCCGCCGCCGGGCCCGTCGACTGGGTGCTGGTGACCACCAAGACCTATGACGCCGCCGGCGCGGCCGCCTGGCTGGCGGTGCTGGTGGGCCCGCAGACCTGCGTGGCGGTGCTGCAGAACGGCGTAGAGCACGTCGAGCGCTTTGCTCCCTACCTGCCGGCCGACCGCATCATGCCTGCGGTGGTCGACATCCCGGCCGAGCGCGCGGCGCCGGGCGTGATCCGCCAGCGGCGGATGGGCTGGATCAAGGTCCCGGCCGGGGAGGCGGGGCAGGCCTTTGTCGCCCTCTTCGCCCACACGCCGATCGAGGTGACGACCACCGACGATTTCACGACCGTCGCCTGGAGCAAGCTGGCCCTCAACTGCGCCGGCGCGGTCAACGCCCTGACCCTGAAGCCTTCGGGGATCGCCCATCGCGACGACATCGCCGCGATCATGCGCGACCTCGTGGCTGAATGCGTCGCCGTCGGCCGGGCGCAGGGGGCGGACCTGCCCGACGACCTGCCCCAGCAGGTCGTGGCCGGCTATCGCGCCGGGCCCGCCGACGGGATCAACTCGCTGCACGCCGATCGCCTGGCCGGCCGCCCCATGGAAATCGACGCCCGCAACGGCGTCATCGTCCGCAAGGGCGCCGCCCACGGGATCGCCACGCCGGTCAACGCCATGGTCGTGGCGCTGCTGGAGGCGGCGGGAGAATAGGCGGACAAGCCTTGCCGTTCGCCCGGGTTCGCGGTGGGATGGCGGCATGAGGATCCTCGCCGCCGCCGTCGTCGCCATCCTGGCCTTGCAGCCCCTGGCCCAGGCGTCCGCCTGCACGCCGACTCTTAGATCATCGGCGCTGCCGATCGATCAGGCGTGGCCGGCGCAGTTCGGCGAGTGGTTCGCGCGGGCGGATGGCGTCTATCTCGTGAGGGTCGCGGCCGCCGGGGCTCTGGACGATGGTCCCTTGCCCATGGCGTGCGATTACGACCTTCCGCCGCCGCCGCCGGTCGAAGCCGTACGGGGAAAAGCCGAGAGGGCCGAGGCGATGGAGCTAGCGCGTCGTTACGATGCGGCGCGCAAGGCCTGCTCGCCGGGCAAGGCTCGGATCCATGTCGTCGAGGCCCTCAAGGGCGCAGCACGCGAGGACTGGGTCGAGGAGGTCGCCTTCATCCAGGTGGTGGATGGTCCGCCGTCCGAACCGATCGTGCAGGGTGCGAGCGAGCCCATCTATGCCGCAGGGGTCGGCCCTCTTCCGGTCTCGTCATGCATGCAGGGGTGGTTCGCTCGCCGGATGAGCCTGCAGTCGACCTATGTGGTTTTGACGACCGACCACGGCGAGCATCCGGGGCGTATCACCCACGTCTTCCTAGCCGATGACCCCGCGCCGTTCCTGGCCGAAGCGCGCCGGCTGGCGCGCCCCGCGCCCTGACCGTCAGTTCTTCAGGAAGCCGCCCAGGAGGTCGCCGACCGCGCCGCCCAGGCCCTCGTCGGGCAGCTTGCCGCCGGGGGTGAGCTTGTCGACCAGGCCTGGCAGGATCTCCGACAGCTTGGCCGCCGCGGTCTGCGGGTCGACGCCCAGCTTCTCGGCGAACTGGCCGACGACGCCCGAGCCGAGCACGGCCTGGATCTGTTCGGGCGAGACGGGCAGGTTCTGGCCGCTCGACACCCAAGACTGGGCGACTTCGGAAAGGCCGCCCTTCTGGAAGGCGTCGACGAGGCCGCCGACCCCGCCGGTGACGCCCAGGCTCTTGACGGTTTCGGCAAGGTCGCCCTGGCCGCCCAGCGCGCCCATCAGATTGTCCAGCAGGCTCATGTCTCGCTCCGCTCGATCGTCGCTTGGCCCGCCGCGGGCCCGCCCGACGTGGAGGGATTAAGACCCGATCCAGCGCGGTTGGCGAGTAGGCAAAGGAAAAGGCGCGGATCTTGCGATCCGCGCCCTTCGGGTGCGCAGCCTGGCGGGATCGTCCTTACGGACGGTCCTTCTTGGGCAGGGCGGCCACTTCTTCCGGCGTCAGCTTGGTGATGGCCTTGGCGCGGATCGGCATGGCGAAGCCGGTGCCGTCGGCGACGCGCAGGTCCAGGTCCAGCGGACGGCAGACGGTGTCGATGCCGCGCACGTTGGAGACCAGGAAGCTGCCCGGGGCGGTCAGCGAGTTGGTGCCCCACGACAGATCCACGCGATAGACGTCGCGGTTGCGGATCTTCATGTAGAGCGTGTTCTTGTCGGGAGCGGTCCAGCCCTGCCAGTCCGACAGCTGGAAGCACTGGCGCTCGGCCTTTTCCGTGGAGGCGGCCTTTTCGGTCGCCAGGGCCGGGCCCGCGAGAAGCGCGCCGGCCAGGCCGGCCAGGGCGATGGTTTTCAACTTGACCATTGCGTTTATCCTCACAGTCCCTCGCGCGAAAGATTGGGCCTGGAAGCCTCGCCGTCAATGGTCAAGCCGCCCCTTTTTTGTGCGTGAAAGGGGCGTTTTTAGGTCGCCCCATTCGAGGGGAGCGCTCAAGAAGAAAGGGCGGGACCGCGAGGTCCCGCCCTTCCTGTTCCGATGGCGAAGAGGATCAGGCCGAAGCCTTGGCCAGTTCCGGATCCACCTCGTCCAGCTCGCCCTCCCACTTGGCGACGACGGCGGCGGCGACGGAGTTGCCGACGACGTTGGTGGCCGAGCGGCCCATGTCGAGCAGGTGGTCGACGCCGAGGACCAGGGCGATCCAGGCCTCGGGCAGGCCGAAATAGGTCAGGGTGGCCATG
>NZ_PJRS01000019.1 GCF_002858925.1 Caulobacter zeae | reverse complement strand
CTCCAGCCGCCTGCGCCTGGAACTGGCCGACCCCGCCAAGCTCGACGAACCCGCCCTCAAGGCCGCCGGCGTGCGCGCCCTCGTCCGCCTCGACGGACCTGTCGTCCACCTGGTGCTTGGGCCCGATGCCGAGGCCGTGGCCCTGGCGATGGAGAAGGGCGGCGCCCGCTAGCCACGGCGCCGCGACTCGGGGCATCGACGCCCGCGTTCCGATCGGATCGGGGCGCGGGCGTCTTGCTTTTTGGGGCTTGGTTGCAAGCTGGGCGAGCACCGGTCGGCCAATTGCGCGCCACGGCTGCGCGGGACGCGCTCGCTATGCGCGAATGGTCGCAAAAAAGGCATTAAATTGGTATTATGCCTCGTGCGCGAATGCACGTGTGCTAGGCAGTTATTGCGTTGATAATGCTAACTTTTGTTGGCTTTGCAGTGGGTGTCGAGCGGTTGAGCCCGAAACCACCGGCGCCTATCCGGCGATCGGCTGTTAAATTCAAGCATTAGAGCGGGTTGCAAGCTTTGACCGCCTTCCGGGCGGCGCCTACGGTTCCAGTGGGCAGCGAAAAAAGGTCTTCAAATGGTCTGCCCAAAACGGCGCCGCGGGGGAGCGGCGCTCACTGGGCGCGCGCGCCGCGTCCGCTTGAGGGGATAGCATCATGATCGGTCACAAGCTTACGACTTCCCGGCCCGACGCGCTGCGCAAGGCCTTCGTGCTGGCCCTGCTGGCCGGCGCCAGCTTCGCGGGTTCTGCGCTCGCCCAGACCACGCCCGAACCGGCGCCCAGCGAGGCCGTCGACGAGGTGGTGGTCACCGCCTTCCGCCGCAGCCTAGCCACGGCGCTCGACACCAAGCGCAACGACGTGCGCGTGTCGGACGGCATCTCGGCCGAGGACATCGGCAAGTTCCCGTCGGAGAACATCGCCGAGGCCATCCAGCGCATTCCGGGCGTGCAGATCTCCAACATCAACGGCCGCGGCTCGACGATCAGCATCCGGGGCCTGGGGCCCCAGTACGCGCTGACCACGGTCAACGGCCAGGCCTTCAAGAGCTCGAACTTCACCGACGGCTTCCGCTACGACGTGATCCAGACCGAGCTGGCCTCGGGCATCCAGGTCTACAAGTCGCCCACCGCCGACATGGACGCCGGCGGCCTGGCGGGCACGGTCAACATCGACACCGTCCACCCGTTCAACGTGAAAGGCCGCCAGCTGATCTTCGCCGGCAAGCTGCAGCAGCAGGAGCTGATCGGCGGCAGCCCGACGGGCAAGTACGGCGCGACCTATGTCGACCACTTCCTCGACGACAAGATCGGGGTGTTCCTCGGCGCCGGTTATCAGGAGTTGAAGGACCGCGGCGACTATCTCTGGATGGACCGGTGGACCGTCAACAGCGGCGTCTACACGCCCGCGCGCCTGCGCTATCGCCGGATCGACCGCGAGACCAAGCGCAGCATGATCAACGGCGCGATCCAGTTCAAGCCGATCGACGGCCTGCAGATCGACGCCATCGCCACCTACGCCAAGGACGAGACGACGCAGGAGCTGCATCAACAGGTCTTCCTGTTCACGACGCCGTCGGCCTCGAACGTCACCACCCTGGCCACGGCCAACAACACCGCCACCCAGGTGCGAGTCGCCAACTTCCGCCTGGAGAACAACCACCAGCACGAGACGCGTCCGCAATCGACCGGCGCCTTCACCACCAGCGCCCGCTGGACCGGCTTCGAGGACTGGGACCTGAAGGCCGTCGCCCACTATTCGCGCGGCCACGCCATCTTCAACGAGGAGGCGGCGATCCTCGGGATCAACATCCCGAGTGCGACGGTCGACATCAGCAACCCGAAGAACATCGTCTTCACGACCTCGACCGCGCTGAGCGACACCGCCCAGTACAACCCGGCGACCCTGGTGCGGAACACCTATCCGAACGGCGCCTACCGCACGATCGACTCCTATGAGGACGCCGGCCAGTTCGACGCCAAGCGGTTCCTGAACTTCGGCATCCTGGAGTCGGTGCAGGCCGGGGCCAAGATCCGTCACGAAGTGCTCAAGCGCTACGTGGTGCGCAGGGATGGTTCGGACAGCATTCCGGCCTCGTGGTCGCCGACCATGGCCGCCACCGGAATCACCGTCAGCAACTTCCTCGACGGCGAGATGACCCTGCCGTCGATCTGGGTGTCGCCGAACCTCGACGCCTATCGCGACGCGCTGAAGGCGCAGGGGATCAGCGTCTACGAGGCCTTCGACCCGGCCGGCACCTATCGTGTCGAGCGCGACCTGACCTCGTTCTACGCCATGGCCAACCTGAAGGGCGAGATCTTCTCGCGCACCTTCCGCGGCAATTTCGGCGTTCGCAGCGAGAGCACCGACCAGACGGTGGAAGGCTACATCGGCGGCGCGGCCAACCCGCGCAACACCGAGGTCAAGCTGGTCGCAGGGACCTACACGACCAAGAAGTCGTACGACAACGTGCTGCCGTCGGCGAACATCAGCGTCGACCTGACCGACAACCTGCTGCTGCGCTTCGCCGCCGCCAAGGTGCTGGTGCGTCCGATCATCGACTCCAGCAACCAGCTGGCCACCACCATGACCAGCGCCGTCGACACCACCGGCCACCGCGTCTACACGATCGCCATCGGCCAGGGGGACCTGAACCCGATGACGGCCAACCAGATCGACGTGACGCTGGAGTGGTACTACGGGGCGGGCAACGGCCTGTCGGCCGGCTTCTTCTCCAAGAAGGTCAAGAACGGCGTCTACACCTCTCTCACCTGCCCGACCTCGTACGAGAGCACGGCGCTGACCAAGGACAGCGGCGGCGTTTGCCTGTCGAGCGCCGGCGACACCTACAACATCACCCAGAGCTTCAATGACGGCCGCACGGTCGACATCCACGGCTACGAGGTGAACTGGCAGCAGTCGCTCGACGCCTGGCTGCCGATCGAGGGCTTCGGCCTGATCGCCAACTACACCCACGTCAATCCGGCGACCTCGGTGACAGGCTTCAAGCTGGCCAACCTGTCGGAGCACACCGCCAACGGCACGGTCTACTGGGAAAACCAGACCTTCAGCGCGCGCCTGTCGGCCAACTACCGCAGCGCCTACGACCAGACCTCGGTGGAGAGCTTCTTCTCCGGTCCGCTGGGTCACACGGTCGCCTCGCGCACCCAGTTCGACCTGAACCTCGGCTACAACATCAACGAACGCCTCAGCCTCTCCTTCGCGGCGATGAACATCAACAACGCCCAGGAGAAAGCCTACCTGCTCGACAAGAGCCGCTGGCAGATGACCTCGGTCACCGGCCCCAGCTACTACCTGTCGTTCCAGTACAAGATGTAGCCCTCCGATCTCCCTCCCCGGAGACGCCGTCCGTGCGGCGCAACTGCTGGTCGCCGCCTGACTCCTGGGCGGCGACCAGATTTTCGTTTCAGAAGAAGAGTTGTCTCGATGTCGTTTCGACCCTCGCGCCGCCAGACCCTGAAGCAGGCCTTCGCCGCCGTCGCCCTGACCGCCATGCCTTCGCTGGCGAGCGCGGCGCCGCGCGGCGGCGGCGGGCTGGAGGCGGCGCGGGCGGTCCTGAAGCGGCGGTTCGGGCCGCGCGCCGACAAGATCAACCTGGCGCTGGCCTCGACCGCGAGCGAGAAGCCCTGGTACGCCGTGCGGGCCACAGGCGGCGAACTGGCGATCAGCGGCGATACGCCGGTGGCGCTGGTGCGCGGCGCCTACGCCTATCTGAAGGAGGCCGGTGCGGCGCATGTCAGCTGGGAAGGCGACCGTGTCGCCCTGCCGGCCCGGCTGCCCGACGCCGACACGGGCCGGGTGGAGAGCCCCTTCGCCCACCGCGCCTATCTCAACACCTGCACCTACGGCTACACCACGCCCTGGTGGGGCTGGGAGCGCTGGAGCCGCGAGATCGACTGGATGGCGGTGCACGGCGTCGACATGCCGCTGGCCATGGAAGGCCAGGAATATGTCTGGCGGGCCCTGTGGCGCGAGTTCGGGCTGAGCGAGGCCGAACTGGCCGACTACTTCTCCGGCGCGGCCTTCACGCCCTGGCACCGCATGGGCAACATCGAAGGTTACGCCGCCCCGCTGCCGACCGCCTGGATCGACAAGAAGAAGGACCTGCAGGTCAGGATCCTCGGGCGGATGCGGGACCTGGGCATGACGCCGATCCTGCCGGCCTTCGGCGGTTACGTGCCCAAGGCCTTCGCGGCCAAGCATCCGAAAGCGAAGATCTATCGCATGCGGCCTTGGGAGGGGTTCCACGAGACCTACTGGCTGGACCCGGCCGACCCGCTGTTTTCGAAGATCGCCGGCCGGTTCCTGGCGCTCTACACAAAGACCTACGGCGGGGGGACCTACTATCTCGCCGATTCCTTCAACGAGATGTTGCCGCCGATCAACGCCGACGGCGCCGATGCGCGCGACGCGGCCTATGGCGACGGCGCGGCCAACACGGCGGCGACCAAGACCAAGATCGAGGTCGATCCGGCCCTGAAGGCCGAGCGCCTGGCCGCCTACGGCAAGGCGATCTACGATTCCATCCGCCAGAGCCGGCCCGACGCGGTGTGGGTGATGCAGGGCTGGCTGTTCGGCGCCGACAGCCACTTCTGGGATCCGGCGGCGATCAGCGCCTATCTCAGCCGCGTGCCCGACGACAGGCTTATGATCCTCGACATCGGCAACGACCGCTATCCGGCCGTCTGGAAGAACGCCAAGGCCTTCGGCGGCAAGCCGTGGATCTACGGCTACGTCCATAACTACGGGGGCAGCAACCCGGTCTATGGCGACCTGGACTACTACCGGACCGATATCGCGGCCCTGGTCGCCAATCCCGACACCGGCAAGCTGTCGGGTTTCGGGATGTTTCCCGAAGGGCTGCACAACAACTCGATCGTCTACGAGGCGACCTACGACCTGGCCTGGAACGGGGGCGGGGCCTCCACCGCGGCCTGGCTGTCTAGCCGCTCGAAGGCGCGCTACGGCAAGACCAGTCCTCAGCTCGATGCGGCGATGGCGCTGCTGGTCCAGGGCGCCTATTCGACGCGCTACTGGAGCTCGCGCTGGTGGAAGAGCAAGGCCGGCGCCTATCTCTTCTTCAAGCGACCGACGGCGACCATCGGCGAGTTTCCGGGCCATCCGGGCGACCGCGTCAAGCTCGACGCCGCCGTCCGCGCCCTGGCGGCGTTGGCGCCGTCCTATGCGAACGAGCCGCTGTTCGTGCTCGATCTGGTCGATGCGACGAGGCAACTGGCCAGCCTGGAGATCGACGTCCGGCTACAGGCCGCCGTGGCCGCCTATCGCAAGGGCGACGCAACTGCTGGCGACCTAGCCCGCCGCAAGGTCGAGGACCTGGCCCTGGCGGTAGACGCCCTGCTGGGCGTGCAGCCCGAGACCCTGGCGACCTGGATCGACGACGCCCGCGCCTATGGCGACACGCCGGCCGACAAGGCCGCCTATGTCAGCAACGCCAAGGCCCAGGTCACGATCTGGGGCGGGGAGGGCAACCTCAACGACTACGCCTCCAAGGCCTGGCAGGGGCTCTATCGCGACTTCTACCTGCCGCGCTGGGGCCGGTTCCTCGACGCCCTGAAGGCGGCGGGGACGGGGGTGTTCGACGAGGCGGCCGTGGTCAAGGCCAGCGTCGCCTGGGAGAAGGCCTGGGTCGCCGCCGATGTCGCCTACCGCCGGACCCCGCCGGCCGATCCCGTCGCCGGGGTCACGGCGCTGATCGCTCGCATCGACCGGGCTTAGGAGAGGGCCATGACCAAGCCGACTCCTCGCTTCCTGTCGCTCGACGTCTTCCGCGGCCTGACCGTCTGCCTGATGATCGTGGTCAATACGGCCGGGCCGGGCGCGCGTCCGTTCGAACAGCTGGTCCACGCCAAGTGGTTCGGTTTCACGGCGGCGGACGCGGTGTTTCCGTCGTTCCTGTTCGCCGTCGGCTGCTCGATGGCCTTCGCCTTCTCGCGGCCGGTCCCGTTGCGGGCCTTCAGCGCAAAGGTGTTGAAGCGCGCCGCGCTGATCTTTCTGCTCGGCTTCCTGATGTATTGGTACCCGTTCGTGCATCAGGTGGACGGGCATTGGGCTCTGGCGCCGTTCTCGCAGACCCGCGTGATGGGCGTGATGCAGCGGATCGCCCTGTGCTACGCCATCGCCGCCTTCGCCGCGCGGTTCCTGTCGCCGCGCTGGATCCTGGCGCTCTGCGGCGGCCTGCTGCTGGGCTACTGGGCGATCCTGCTGGGGCTTGGCGACGGCGATCCCTATTCCAAGCTCGGCAATGCGGGGACCAGGCTCGACCTGCTGGTCGTCGGCCGTGACCACCTCTATCGCAAGGATGGCGGCTTCGATCCCGAGGGGCTCTTGGGGACCTTGCCAGCGACGGTGAACGTGCTGGCCGGCTATCTGGCGGCCCGCGCCCTGCGCCAGGCGAGCGACACCCGCAAGACCCTGTTCCGCATGGCGGGCCTTGGCGGGGTGCTGGTCCTGGCCGCCCTGGCCTGGAACCCGTGGTTCCCGATCGCCAAGAAGCTCTGGACCGGCAGCTTCGTGCTGCTGACCGTGGGGCTGGACCTGATCCTGCTGGCCGCCCTGGCGGCGCTGCTGGAAGGCCGCGAGCCGAACGCCGCCACCCGCTTCTTCCAGGTGTTCGGCCTCAATCCGCTGGTGATCTACCTGTTCTCGGAGCTGTTCGTGATCACCTTGCGCCAGTTCGACGTCGCCCCGGGCCAGGACCCCTATGAGTGGGTGGGCGTCCATGTCTTCCAGGCGATCGCGCCGGGCGGGCTGGGCTCGCTGCTGTGCGCGCTCGCCTACATGCTGGTCTGCTGGCTGCTGGGGTGGGTGATGTATCGCCGGGGCGTGGTGGTGAAGCTGTAGGCGACGGAGGCCTCAAGGCCGCGCCAGGAAGAACTCCACCGGCACGACCAGTTCGACTTCGTCGGGGCGCTCCGCCGGGATCTGGGGCAGGGGCTGGGCGCGCTTGGGCGCGTCCACCGCGGCGCGGTCGAGTTCGCCGAAGCCGGACGAGCGCTCGAGGCGCGACCACAGCACCTTGCCGGCGCGGTTCATCCGGAAGCGCACGTGGGCGACGCCCTGCTGGCGGCGGGCCTGGGCGGCGGGCGGATAGCGGCGTGTCTTTTCCAGCGCGGCCAGCACCTGGCCCTCCCAGGTGGCGACGGCGTTGCTGGCCGCCCGGACAGCCACCGGCGCGGGCTGCACCGGCGGGGCGGTCGTCTGCGGAGCGGACGGCCCCGGATCGACGGGCGCGCTGGGGCGGGGCGGCGTGAAGAACACCGGATCCGGCGCGGCCTGGGCGGTCTTGACGGGCGGCGGCTTGGGCGGCGTCGGCCGCGCGGCCTGGCGTTCCTGCTGCTGTGGGCCGGGCGGGACCTCAAGCTGCGGAACGGGCGGCGAGGTGGTCTCCAGCGCCACGATCATCGGCGCTGCGGGCGGCGGGGTGATCAGGACGGGGGCGAACCCGCCGAATAGGATCGCGCCGGCCAGCGCGCCATGCAGGGCGATCGACAGTGCAACGCCGGTCGCGGTTCGCGACCCGCGCCGGGCCGAGCCGCGGTCCAGCGCGAGCGGCGCGGAGATGGGCGCGCCCTGGAACGACGTCGGATCCTGTCTGGCCAGGGCGATCGGCTTCACCCCTGCGCGCCCCGCGACGGACGCGAGACCACATAGGCCGCGCAGGCTCCGATGATCGTCGCCACGACCAGCAGCAGCGGCCACTTGGGATTGGCGCCCCACCAGAAGATCGCGAGCCCGAAGGCCATGCCGCCGCAGGCCATCAGCTTGGCGGCCGGCGGAATGGCGCGGTCCCGACGCCAGGCGCGCAAGGTCGGCCCGAAGCGCGGATGGTCCAGCAGCCAGGTCTCCAGCCTGGGCGAGGACTTGGCGAAGCAGCCCGCGGCCATGATCAGGAACACCGTCGTCGGCATCAGCGGCACGACGGCGCCGATGAAGCCCAGGGCGACGCAGACGAGGCCCAGGACCAGCCAGATCCAGCGGGCCAGGCGCGGCCGGGCGGGCGAGTCCTCAGGCGAAGGCGTCATCGACCAGTCCCCGCACCCGGCGGAAGGCGGCGGCGGCGCCGTCGACGGCGCGGGTCTCCTCGACATCGCCGAAGGGCAGGCCGTCGAGGGCCGCGACGAAGCCGCGCCAGTGACGACCGCGACCTTCCGGATGAGGGGCGAGGTGGCGGGCGCCGAAGGTCTCGTCGAGATCCAGGGCGGCGGCGGCCTTGAGCAGGAAGGCCGCGCCGAGGTTCGAGCCCTCGGCCACGTACAGCCAGCCGAAGGCCTCGGCGGCGTCGACGGGGCCTTGGCCGAAGACCGGCGGGGTGTCGGCGCTGGGCGCGGGCTGGCCCAGGTCCTGGATGTCCTGGGCGATCAGGTCCAGCCGGCGACGCTCGGGCAGGTCCGGCACTAGGGCCACGAGATCCGGGTGCGTGTAGAGCGCGTCGATTTCGCGGTGGAAGCCCCACTGCGCCTTCAGGAACCGGCCATAGCGATCGCGGTCGCGGAAGGGCTCCAGCGACATGATGCGGCTGTCGAGCGCCTCGTGAGTGCTGTGGGTGCGGGCCTTGAGCCGCTTGGCGCGGGACGGGTCGTGGATCGAGACGTGTGCGTTCATGGGGCCTTCCGGAGCGTCGGGAGCTTCGGGGCGCGCCGGCGATCGCATCGCATTCGCGCCTCACGAGGAAATGACGGTTCAGGCCCGCCGCTTTCCGAAAGAAAATCGCACGAGCGCTCCGATCTTTTCGTTTTCGTCGGCTTCGCGGGCCTGCGTGCCAGGGATCGGATCGCAAGACAAGTCTTGTTGCGACTTATTCTCAAGTGTTATGGGCCGCGCTCCGGCGGCGGACGCCGGCGGCGCGCCCGCGGTCCGGGCGTTTTCGTCTGTCTGGCGGGCGCGTGACGCAGAAGAAGATGATCCGCTCTCACTACCTGGCCCATCGCGACGGGCTGGTTCGCTACGTCCAGACCATCACCGGCGACCGCGACCAGGCCGAGGACGTGGTGCAGGAAGCCTATCTGCGCCTGGGCCAGGCCCTGACCCGGCGGCTGCTCGAGGATCCCGGCCGCTACCTCTTCCGCATCGTCCGTAACCTGGCGCTCGACGGCCGCCGGCAGGGGCGGCGCGACGGCCGCCGTTATGTCGAGGATCCGGAGCCTCTGATCGAGGGCGCGCGCGACGAGCAGCCCTCGCCCGAGGCCGCCGCCCTGGCGCGCGACGACTACGAGCGCCTGCTGGCGGCCATGGCCGAACTGCCTGAACGGACGCGGATCGCCGTCGAGATGCACCGCCTGGGCGGCGCCAAGCTGCGCGAGATCGCCGCCGAGCTGGGGATCTCGACCTCGGCGGCGCACCAGCTGGTGGTCGACGGCGTGGCCCATTGCCGCGACCGGCTTCGGCGGCGCTGAACCGATTTCGGAAAAACCCTATGCTCGAACGTCTATTGCAACGAACGGCCGCGCGGGCCGGAGGAACCTGACCGAATGGCCGAGCTGGATGTCGCGCGCGCGGACGCCGAAGCCCTGGAGTGGCTGCTGGCCCTGCATGAAGAGCCGGAGAACGCTGAGCTTCTCGCGCGGTTCGAGGCCTGGCGCGCCGGCCATTCCGACAGGGCGCGAGCCTGGGACGAGGCCTCCGGCGTCTATGCCGCCCTCGGCGAGGTTCTGCCGCTCCATGCCGGGCGGTGGGAGCAGATGGCTGGCGGGGAGAGGCCGGTGGTCGCCGGCGCGCGTCGCGAGCGACGGGCGGCGAGCCGAGATTCCGGCCGACGCCGGCTGGTCGCGAACCTGGCGGCCTCGGCCGCGGCGCTGGTCGTCGCCGTGCTGGCCCCCGGGGCGCTGGTTCGGTTGCAGTCGGACTATGTCACCGGCGTCGGCGAGGTGCGGCAGATGCGCCTGGAGGACGGCAGCCTGGTCAGCCTGGCGCCGGAGTCGGCCCTGGCGGTGGACTATTCGGCCGGCCGACGCGACCTGAAGCTGGTCAAGGGACGGGCCTGGTTCGATGTCCGCCACGATCCCTCGCGACCGTTCAAGGTCGCCTCGCGCGACGTCGCCGCCGAGGTGCTGGGCACGGCCTTTGAGGTCGACGCCGAGGCGCCGGGCGTGGTGGTGCAGCGGGGGCTGGTGGGCGTGACCTCGCGGCGATTCCAGGGCATGGAGCGCGTGCCGGCCGGTTACGGCGTGGCCATGGCCTCCGACGGGCGGTTCCTGCGCGCGGCCGCCGATCCGAACGCCGTGGCGGCCTGGCGCGACGGCCAGATGGTGGTCGAGAACGGCGCCATCGGCGACGTGGTGCGGGCCTTGCGCCCCTGGACCCACGACATCGTCCTGGTGCGGGGCAGGGCGCTTTCCGAGCGCCGGGTGACCGGCGTCTACAATCTGCGGGACCCCGAGGCGGTGACCAACGCCCTGGCCCAGGCCTACGACCTGGACGTCATACGGGTGACGCCCTGGGTCCTGGTGATCTCCGAGCGCTGACGCTCGCAAGGGGCTGTTTCGGCGAGGGAAATCTCTCATCGCCGAACGCCGCGAAGTTTTTTCGGAAAAAGCCGGGCCTGCGTCGTCGATTGGGAAGAACAGATTGCACATGCGTCGCAATCTTTAGTTTTTCGCAAGTTCGGAGACGGTCGTGGGGTTTTCCAATCGAGTGCGTACGGGCCGCCGGCAGGCGGCTTTGGCGGCGGCGCTGATGCTGACGACGGCGCTGGCCGGGACGGGCGCGGCCATGCCCGCCTTCGCCCAGGAAAGCGCTCAGCGCGCCTATGACATTCCCGCCCAGCCGCTGCCCTCGGCCCTGACCGCTTTCGGCCGCCAGTCCGGCCTGCAGGTCAGCGTACCGGCCGCCTTGGCGAAGGGACGCACCTCCGGCGTGGTCTCGGGCCGCCTGTCGGCGAGCGAAGCCGTCAGCCGCCTGCTGTCGGGCACGGGCCTGACCTACCGTATCCAGGGCGACGTGCTGACCCTGTCGCCGGCGCCGACCGCCGAGGGCGCGACGCAGCTGGGCGCGCTGCGGGTGCAGGGCGACGTGGCCGGCGTGGGGCAGGGTGGAACGCCCGGCGCGCCGTTCGCCGACGAGGAAAGCGACCAGGCGCGCGCCCACGCCGTCTATTCCAAGGCCCGCTCGTCGGCCTACATCGCCCGCGAGACGCTGGAGCGATTTCGCGGCGCGTCGGTGGCCGACATGGTCAAGGGCGTTGCGGGTGTGACGGCCGGCGATCCGCGCTCGGCCAACGCGCTGGACCTCAACATTCGCGGCGTGCAGGGGCAGGGGCGCATCCCCGTCGTCATCGACGGCGGCCAGTCGACGATCGACACCTATCGCGGCTACGCCGGCCAGTCGCAGCGCAACTATCTCGACCCCGACCTGATCAGCAGCGTCAGCATCAACAAGGGCCCCAGCCTGGAGGCCAACGCCTCGGGCGGCATCGGCGGCGTGGTGGTCATGGACACCTTGAAGGCGGCCGACATCCTGCGCGCCGGCAAGGACTTCGGCGTGCGCGTGCGGGCCGGGATCTCGAACGCCAGCACCAAGGACCTGCCGGCCTGGAGCGCCTTCCAGAACCCCAGCCGCAACGACATCACCCGTCCGGGCAGCCACTTCCACAACCTCGCCGTGGCCAAGAGCTGGGATCGGTTCGACGTGGTGGCCGCCTATGCCAAGCGCGAGAACGGCAACTACTTCTCGGGCTCCGAGGGCTATGGGGATTTCCCGACCGGCCGCGGCCTGCTGGCGACGCTGAATCCGGCAAAGACCGAGGTCTTCAACACCTCCAACAGCTCGGAATCCTTCCTGCTGAAGGGAACCTGGAAGATCAGCGACGACCAGGTGCTTGAGGCCGGCTATCGCCACTTCGACGGTCGCCAGGGCGAGATCATGGCCTCGCAGATCATCCGCGTGAACCGCGAGCGCGTGCCGCAGTGGGCGCTGGGCCACATGGACCTGGACGCCTATAACCTGCGCTACCGCTACCGGCCGGCCAACGACCTGATCGACCTGAAGGCCAACCTCTGGCGCACCAAGGCCGAGAGCCTGGCCTACAACGGCCTGACCGGCGTCACGCCCTGGTTCCTCGACCGGCCGACCCAATGGTACGACGGCCCGACCTTCAACACCGAGGACGGCTATCGCGACGCCTACTGGAACGAGCTGTCCATCGAGCGCTTCGGCGGCGACGTGACCAACACCTCGCGGGTGTTCACCGGCCTTGGCCGGCTGGACTTCACCTACGGCGGCTCGTTCACCAGCGAGGACATCAAGCCCGGCCCCAACTCGCCGATCCTGCAAGAGGACCTGCGCAACAACCGCTATCTGCGCAACGCCGAGCGCAAGGAATACAGCCTCGTCGGTTCGGTCACCTGGGCCCCGAACGACCAGTGGGAGCTGACGGCCGGCGGCCGCTTCAACCGCATCGACATCCGCGACCGCAATCGCACGGCCACCGAAGGGCCCTACGAGGTGATCGGCCGCTATCGCGACACCACCTTCTACATGCCCAACGCGACCCGGCCGGGCGCCCTGACCAGCGTGGCGCGCGTCTACTGGTTCCCGGATGCGCAGGGCAACTTCACCGAGGCCTCGCTGTTCGCCTCGCCCTACGAGAAGGGCACGGTGGGCGACATCAAGGGCTGGACGACCTACCGCGCCAACGCGGCCGAGGACCTGGAGGGGCCGACGTTCTGGACGTGGTCCAAGCCGATCCGCCGCAAGGCCGACGCGTTCATGCCCACGGTCAGCGCCAGCTACAAGCCGACCGAGAACAGCCTGATCTACGTGAAGTACGCCGAGGGCGTGAAGCTGCCGAGCCTGTTCGAGTCGACCCTGGGCCTGTTCACCGCCGCCAAGCCGACCGATGATCTCAAGCCCGAGCGCAGCAAGAGCTGGGAAGTCGGCGCCAGCATCCTGCAGCGTGATCTCTGGAAGACGGGCGACCGCGGCGCGCTGAAGGTCGCCTATTTCGACACCCGCATCCGCGACCTGATCACCCGCGACTACCGCACCCTGTCGGCCGGCCTGATCCGCAACGTCGACAGCTTCAATGTCGAGGGCGTGGAGCTTCAGGGTTCGTACGACATGGGCCGGGTGTTCGCCGACCTGTCGGCCCACCGCTACTTCAAGGCCGAGACCTGCGCGCCCGACATCGCCGCCGAGCGCCGGGCCTATGGCCAGCAGCGCGGCATCGACGAGCTGATCAACACGCCCGACTGCGTGGCCGGCGGCTTCGAGGGCTCGTACACCAACACCCAGAACCCGCCGAAGTACAACGTCAACCTGACGGTCGGGACGCGACTGTTCCAGGAGCGGCTGATCGTCGGCGGGCGGATGGTCGCCAACTCAGGCCCCATCAGCAAGCTCGACAAGGAGTGGAACGTCGGCCTGTCGGCGATCCAGCAGCTCTATCGCAAGGCGACGGTCTACGACCTCTTCGCCACCTACAAGGTGACCGACCAGGTGACCCTGGACGCCAATCTCGACAACGTCGGGGACGAATACTACCTCGACCCGCTGTCGCTGGCGGTGGTTCCTGCGCCGGGACGCACCCTGCGCCTGGCCCTGACCTGGCGCTATTGAGGCCATACGCGCGAGGGCGCTGCCAGGCCCTCGCGCGCGCTTCGCCGGCTGCTTTGCCTGTTCCGAGTGATACGGTCACGTCTTGATATCGATATCATTTTGTGTAGCCTGCCCCGAAATCGATAAGGCGATCCAAAGGGGAGGCGACGCCATGAAGCCCACACGTCGAGACATGGTCGCGCTGGCGGTGATGTCGAGCGCCGCGACCGGCGCCGGGGCCAAGGCGGCGACCGCCAAGGGCGCCGGGGTCCATGCCGTCACCTCGCCCGACGGTCGCCTGAAGGCGACGATCGACGTTTCAGGCGCAGCGCCGAAATGGAGCGCGACCTATGACGGCAAGCCGCTGCTGCTGCCGTCCGAGCTCGGCCTCTGGCTGGCCGAGGGGCGGCTGCTGGGCGAGGGGGCCAAGCTCACGGGATCGACGCCCGAAAGCTTCGAGGGCGATTGGCGGCCGACCTTCGGCCAGTCCGAGCGCTACGACCAGTCCGGCCGGCAGGTCACCCTGCACATGCTCGATCCCAAGGCCGGCATCCGGTTCGACATCGTCCTGCGGGTGCTGAACGGCGCGGCGGCCGTGCGCTACGTCCTGACCGGCCTGCTCAAGGGCGCCAGGCTGGCCCTGATGGGCGAGCGGACCCGCTATCGCTTTCCCGACACCGCGCGCCTCTACGCCAGCCGCGACGAGGGCGACATCCACGTCTCTACCCAGGCGGGCCTGGCGCCGCTGGAGCACCCGGACCTGACGGGCTCGTCCGACAAGGGTCACTTTGCCGACCTGCCGATCACCGTCGATCTGGGCAACGGCGTCTTCGGCTTCATGGCCGAGTCCGATCGACTGCATTATCCGCGCTGCATGGTCCGCGCCCACGAGCAGGGCGGGCTCGTGTCCTACCTGATGCGCTATCCCGGGCGGGCCACCGGCTGGGGCGGTGAGGACGATACGCCGGAAGAAGCGACCTTCGCGATCGAGGTCGGCCAGAAGACGCCCTGGCGCATCCTGCTGGCGGCCGACAGCGCCAAGGGCCTGATCGAGCTGCACCACGTGGTTCCGACCCTGGCGACCCCGAACCAGCTGGGCGACGTCTCGTGGGTCAGGCCCGGCCACGCCTTCCGGATCATGAAGCCCTATTCGACGGAGGCTTCGCTGAGGGCGGTGGACTTCGCCCAGAAGCGCAACATCGCCTACGTGCTGTTCGACGCCCACTGGTACGGCGACGGGACCGACGCCTCGGACCCCACCGCGCCGATCGCCGCCTTGGACCTGCAACGGGTGATCGACTACGCCAAGGCCCGCAAAATCGGCGTGCTGGTCTATATCGACCGGGTGGCCGTGACCAAGGCGCTGGCCGAGATGTGCCGCCTTTACCAGCGCTGGGGGCTGGCCGGCGTGAAGCTTGGCTTCATGTGGGAAGGCCGCCAGTCCGACGTCGACTTCATCACCAGGGTGGTGCGGGCTTTCGGCGAGCACGGCATGGTCGTGAACCTGCACGACAACCTGCGGCCCGCCGGCCTGGAGCGGACCCTGCCCAACTACCTCACCCTCGAGGGCGTGAAGGGCAATGAGCAGTTCCCGGCCGCGCGTCATCACGTGAACCTGGCCTTCACCCGGCCGATCGCCGGGCCGATCGACTACACGATCTGCTACGCCCAGGAGCGCAACCAGACCACCAACGCCCACCAGCTGGCCCTGGCGGTGACCTGCTACAGCCCGCTGACGCTGCTCTACTGGTACGACAAGCCCGAGAAGTACGAGGACAAGGCCTGGCCCGAACTGGAATGGTTCGACGCCTGCCCGACGACCTGGGACGAGACCCGGGCGATCGCCGGTGAGCTCGGCGAGTACGTGATCATCGCCCGTCGCAAGGGGCGCGCCTGGTATCTGGGCGCGCTGACCAACGAGATGGAGCGGCGCCTGGATCTCGACCTGGGCTTTCTGGGGCGGGGGCGCTGGACGGCGGTGCGCTACAAGGACGGCGACCTGGCCCGCCCCGCCAACCGGACCCGCGTGGTGATCGAGCGCCAGGCCGTCGACGCCAGGACCCGCCTGCGCCTCCAGCTCAACGCCGCCGGCGGCCAGGCCATCCGGTTCGAGCCGGCCTGAGGCGAAAAAAAAGGGCGCCTGCAGAGGGCGCCCGCCTTGGGAGTGTTGGAGGAAGTAGATCCAAGAGAGCGGCGTCGCAGGACGCTACCGAAGGCTTGATATCGATATCAAAAATGAGGTCAAAGTCAAGCGATCGGTGTTCGTCGAGGCGTCTTTTCGACGGCTTCTAGGGGGTCACCCAGAAGCCGTCGAAGTCGGTCCAGCCGATGCGGGTCGAGCTGTTCGACGCCGTGCCGGCCGGGGCCTGGGCGAAGATGCCGACCTGGCTGCCCACCCAACGGCCCGGGCGGCTGACGAAGGGCGCGCCGACACTGGTGAAGGTCTTGCCGTCGGTGCTGTAGCTCAGCGTCACCTTGGCGTGCATCGAGCGCAGCATCGAGGGCCAGTAGGGCGAGAAGTCCGGCGGCGGATCGGCCACGACGACCGGCTCGGCGGTCATGCGCAGCCAGACGGCGGTCGGGGCCTTGGCCTCGATCACTTCGACGCGTTCGGGCTGGAACTTGTCGGCGCCGGTGCGATCGACGCGCACCAGAGCCGGTCCGTTCGCCGTGTTCTGCAAGCCGATCCAGGCGTAGTCGGCGCCGAACACCACCAGCCCCGCGCGCTCGCCCACGGCCTTGGGCGCGAAATCGAGCTTGGTGGTCGCCGTGAACCGTTCGGCGGGCAGCTTCTGGGTCAGCAGGGCGCCGGTCTCCCAAAGGTTTTCAGGCGAGGAGATCGACTTCAGGCGCAGCTTGCCCGGCGCGGCCTTCAGGTCGGCCCAGTCGTTGGCCGGGTTGGCGTTCCACTGCCAGGCCAGGGACAGCGCGCCGTCGAAATCGTCGCTGTCCTGCGGCGCGAGGCGCGGGGAGGAGGACTTGGACGCCGGCTTGCGATGGACCAGCACCGGCTGGCCGATGCCGTCGCCGTCCTTGTCCTCGCCGATGATCGGCCAGCCGTCCTTCCAGGCCATCGGCTGCAGCCAGACCCGGCGGCCATAGGAGTCGGCGTCCTGGAAGTGCAGGAACCAGTCCTCGCCGGTCGGGGTGGTCACCCAGGCGCCCTGGTGGGGGCCGTTGACCTCGGTGGCCCCCTGGTCGAGCACGTTGCGGCCCTCATAGGGGCCTTCCAGCCTGCGCGAGCGGAACACACCCTGCCAGCCGCCCTTCACGCTGCCGCTGGGCACGAAGAGGTAGTACCAGCCGTCGCGCTTGTAGAGCTTGGGGCCCTCGGTGGTCATCCATGGGAACGGCCCGCGCGAGGTGGCGACCTTGGGCTGCTTGTCGCCCTCGACCAGGGTGATCGCCTCGCCGATCGCCTGATCGCCGGCCTTGTTCAGGCGGCGGGCGGTGATGACGTTGGCGAAGCCGGCCCGGCTGCGGGCGAAGGCGGTGACCAGCCAGCCCCGGCCGTCGTCGTCCCAGAAGGGCGCGGGGTCGATGACGCCGCGGCGGTCGTCGACCAGCACGGGCTTGGACCATGGGCCCGCCGGATCCTTGGCCTTGACCAGGAATACGCCGAAGTCGGGGTCGGGGTAGTAGATCAGGAACTCGCCGTTGCGATGCCGGATGGCCGGCGCCCAGACGCCGCCGCCGCGACGGGGCGTGGCGTGGTGGGCCTGCGGCGTGATCGCGGTCAGGGCGTGGCCGATGATCGTCCAGTTGACCAGGTCGGTCGATTTCAGGATCGGCAGACCCGGAACGTTGGTGAACGAGGACGAGACCAGGTAATAGGCGTCGCCCACCCGGATGGCGTCGGGGTCGGAATAGTCGCCGGCCAGGACGGGGTTCCTGTAGGTTCCGTCGCCTAGGTCGGGCAGCCAGGCCCGCTCGGTTTTCGGAGCGTCAGCCGCCGAGGCGGACGCCGCCAGCAAGGCCGCGGCCGCGACCAATCCAAGCCCCAGAGGTCCACGCCCAAAGCCAGCCATCCGCGTTTCCGTCCCTTGTTATGATATCGTTACCAGTAACATGGGGCGGGGCTTTGGCAAGGGCGCTCAGGCCGGGGGAGGGGCGGTCGAGGCGCGCTCGATCAGTTGCAGCTGCGCCTGCACATGCCCGCCGGGCTCGGCGCTCGGACGGGCCAGGTCCATGGCCAGCAGCACGGCCGAGGCGGCCATGTCGGCGATCGGCTGGCGGATGGTGGTCAGCTCGGGCCAGACCGTCGTCGCCACCGAGGTGTCGTCGAAGCCGGCGATGCTGAGGTCGGCCGGGATCGACAGGCCAAGGCCGTGAGCGACAGCGCTGATGGCGGCGGCCATGTCGTCATTGGCCGCGAAGATCGCCGACGGGCGGCGGCGCAGGCCCAGCAGGTGGCGAGCCGCGTCCAGGCCGCCGCGATAGCTGAAGCCGCCGTCGGCCACATAGGTCTCGTCCACGACCAGGCCGGCGGCCGCCATGGTTTCCCGGAAACCCTTCTCGCGCAGCTGGGCCGTGGAGTGGGCCGGATCGCCGCGTACGAAGGCGATGTCCACGTGGCCCAGGTCCAGCAGGTGCTGGGTCATCATCCGGGCGCCCTCGAAGTCGTCGATGAATACGGCCGGCGCGCCTTCACGGGGACGCGCCGTGGCGAAGCTGACCGCGCCGACGCCGGCCTTTTCGAGCGACTCCAGGATCGCGACGTCGTCGCACAGGGGCGGCGGCAGGATCACCGCGCCGACGCCGGCGTCGACCAGCTTCTGCACCGCTTGGGCGGGCGTCGGATGGGCCTGGCTGGGCTCGATCAGCAGTTGGCAGCCGCTGAGGCTCGCTTGCCGGAAAGCGCCCATCAGGTAGTTCGACAGGTTCGACGAGCTGGCGTTCGAATAGAGCATGCCGATCTGCGAGACGCCGGTGCGGGTGGCCCGGGCCAGCGAGTTGGGCCGATAGCCCAGCGCCTTGATGGCTTCCTCGACCTTTTCGCGCACGGCGGGACGCACGTGCGGATAGCCGTTGACCACGCGAGAGGCGGTCATCGAGGACACGCCGGCGTGCTGCGCCACGTCATGGATGGTCGGCGCCTGTCGCCTCTGCGTGCTCAAGGAGTCCTCGCCTCAATACGACTCTCTACGGGTCGGCGCGCAGTCTAGCGAAGACCGGCCGGATAAGTCCAAGCGAGAGCGCGCCGGCGCTCGATATGCGGTTGCAGGCCAAACATCTGTTTTTGCGCTGGCGTGGAGCGTGAGCGCCGCTAGGATGTGTTGGTATCGTAAACAATGGTGGTGCGTCGTTGAAAAGTCCCCGCAAAGCCAAGGCGGCCGAGCCGTCTTCCGCGCGTGGCCCGGTGCCGGCCGCAAGGCCTGGCCCCAAGACGATCACCATCCATGACGTGGCCCGCCACGCCGGCGTCGGCTCGATGACCGTGTCGCGGGTAATCCGAGGGGCGGGCAATGTCAGCGTTGGCATGCGCGAGAAGGTCGAGGCTTCGGTCCGCGCGCTGAACTACCAGGTCAATGTCGCCGCCCGCGCCACGCGCTCGCGCTCGGCCGCCGCGCGGGTCGGGATCCTCTACAGCAACCCCAGCGCCTCCTATCTCAGCGAGATCATGGTCGGCGGGCTGGAGCAGAGCTCGCGGCTGGCCAGCCACCTGATCCTGGAGCGCTGCGAGGGCCTGGCCGGGCAGAAGCAGGCGGTCAAGCGGCTGCTGGCGGCCGGCGTCGACGGGGTGATCCTGCCGCCGCCGCTGTGCGACTCCCGCCAGACCATCAACATGCTGCGGGCCGAGGGCGTTACCGTGCTGGCCCTGGCCACGGCTCGGCCAATGATCGACGTCTCCAGCGTGCGCATCGACGACTTCGAGGGCGCGCTGGCCATGACCCGCCACTTGATCGCCCTGGGCCATCGCGACATCGCCTTCATCAAGGGCGACCCCCAGCACACCCCGACCGAGCTGCGCTACGAGGGCTTCCTGGCGGGCATGTCCGAGGCCGGGCTGACGGTGCGGCCGGAGTGGGTGGCGCAGGGCCTCTTCACCTACCGCTCGGGCCTGGCGGCGGCGGAGAAGCTGTTCGAGGCGCGGCTGCGGCCCAGCGCCATCTTCGCCAGCAACGACGACATGGCCGCCGCCGCCCTGGCCGTGGCCCACGGCCGCCAGATCGCCGTGCCGCGCGACCTGACGATCTGCGGCTTCGACGACACCGCCGTCGCCACCACGGTCTGGCCCGAGGTGACGACGATCCATCAACCCATCGCCGAGATGGGCCGCGCCGCCGTGCGGCTGATTGTCGAGGAGATCCGCGCCAGGAAGAGCGGAAGCGATCCGGCCCCGGTCCACCATCTGCTGCCGTTCACGCTGATGGACCGGGACTCGTCGGGTCCCGCGCCGCCTTAGGCGGCCGGTTCGGCCAGGAGCTGGCGGGCCTCGTCCAGGCTCCATAGCCGCGCGGCGCCGCGCACGCCCGAGGCGTCGCCCCAGACGGCCGGCTTGATGCGCGTGCTCCAGCGGTCGGCGAAGACATGGCGCGAAACAAGGCCGGGCAGGCGCTGGCAGACCTCGGGCACGTTCGACAGGCCGCCGCCGACGACGATGGCGTCCGGGTCGAGGATGTTGCACAGCACCGCCACCGAGCGGCCCAGGCGGTCCATCAGCTGGTCGAAGGCGATGGTCGCCGCCGGATCGCCGGCCCGCCAGGCGGCGATGATCTCTTCGCCGCTCAGGGCCTTGCCCGTCGTCGCCTCGAAGTCGCGCCGCAGGCCTGTGCCCGAGACCCACATCTCCAGGCAGCCGTTCTGGCCGCACCAGCAGCGCGGACCCTCGCGCTCCTCGGCCGTCGGCCAGGGCAGGGGCATGTGGCCCCATTCGCCGGCGATGCCGTTCTCGCCCTCGATCAGCCTGCCGTCGACGACGAGACCGCCGCCGCAGCCCGTGCCCAGGATGATGGCGAACACCACTCTGGCTCCAGCGCCGGCGCCGTCGACAGCTTCGGACAGGGCCAGGCAGTTGGCGTCGTTGGCCAGCCGCACCGGCCGCTGCAGGGCCTCGGACAGGTCTTCGCGAAAGCGCCGGCCGTTCAGGTACAGCGAGTTGGCGTTGCGCATCACGCCGGCAGCCGGCGAGATCGAACCCGGCGCGCCGACGCCCAGGGTGCCGCGCGCCCCCACCTGCTGTTCCAGACCCGTCACCAGCTCACGGACGGTGATCAGCGCCTTTTCGTAATCGCCCGGGTTGGGAACCCGGGCCTTGGCCAGCAGCTTGCCGCTGGCGTCCAGGGCGGCGGCCTCCACCTTGGTGCCGCCGAAATCCACGCCGATCTGAATCACCAGTAGGGCTCCCAAACCCGGGTGAGGCGGACCAGCGCCTCAAGGAAGAAGTAGTCGCCCCAGATGCAGGCCTCATCGACGCCGACGCGGTTGGGCATGTGATAGACGCCGTGGGCGAGGATCCCGGTCCCCGGCTGGCCCAGCGGCAGCAGGTAGCGCTCACCCAGGGTCTCGACCATGGCCAGGGCTGCGGCTTCGTAGGTTTCGCGATCGGGGTCGGCCAGCGGCAGGGCGCGCGCCAGTTCCAGCAGGCCGCAGGCGGCGATGGCCGCGGCCGAGCTGTCGCGCTCGGCGTCGGTGAACACCAGGTCCCAGCAGCAGACCAGATCGTCCGGCAGCCGGTTGAGGAAGTAGTTGGCCAGCCTTGCCGACAGGTCGATCAGGCCGGGATCGGCCTTGTAGCGGTGCACCAGCGGGAAGCCCGAAACACCCCAGGCCTGGCCCCGCGCCCAGCAGGAGGTGTCGCTGAAGCCCTGGTGGGTCTTGCCGCCGACCGGCTCGCCCGTACTGGGGTCCATGTAGAAGGTGTGGAAGGTCGAGGCGTCGGGCCGCACGATGTGCCTGGCGGCCTGGGCGATGTGGCTGTCGGCCGCGATCCTGAAGGTCGGGTCCCCAGTCTCTTCGCTGGCCCAGTAGAGCAGGGGGAGGTTGAGGTTGCAGTCGATGATCATCCGCCCGGCCTGCTCGGGATCGGAAAGATCGCCCCAGGCCTGGATGATGCCGGCGGTCGGCAGGTAGCGGGTCATCAGCCGCCGGGCGGCGGCCAGGGCCGCCTCGCGGCCGCTCATGCTGCCCGTCAGCTTCCAGGCCGCCGCGCACGACAGCGAATAGAGGAAGCCCAGGTCGTGGTGGTCGACATTGACCTCGCGCTCGATCCGGTCGCGGAAGCTTTCGACCTGGCGCTCGGCGGCGCGGCGGTAGCGGGTCTCGCCACTGGCCTCGAAGGCCAGCCACAGCATCCCGGTCCAGAAGCCGTTGGTCCACTCGGTGTTGTCCATCGGCGCATAGACCCCGCCCTCGCTGGAGGGCTTGGGGAAGGCGTCGGTGAAGAGGTCCAGGCCGGCGTCGATGCGGGCCAGGACGGCCGCCAGTATGGCGTCGAGCTTGGTTCGGTCAGGGCGCGGGCGCGCCAGGATCTCGTCGGCGCGAAGCAGCGGCTCACGCGGGGAAGCAGATTGGGACATCGTCAGTTGACCTTGGCCACGTCGGCGCCGCCCAGGTCGGCTTGCGCCAGGGCCGGATCGGGCTCGGCGTCCTTGGCGGGCGGGATTTCACGCGGGGTGGGGGAGAGGGCGAACACCGACGCGACCCAGAAGGCGGCGGCGAACAGGGCGATCAGCAGGTAGGTGCTGGGGAAGCCGATCAGGTCGTAGCTCTTGCCGACGATCGGCGACAGGACCGCAAGGCCCAGCGAGTGGCCGAAACTGACGCCGACCAGATAGAGCGTCGAGGCCAGGCGGCTTTCGAAGTGGAAGGCGATGTAGCGGAAGATCGACACCACCAGGATCGGCAGCTCCAGCGAGTGCAGCATCTTCATCGCCGAGATCGGCACAGGGCCGTGCACCAGGCCAGAGCCGGCGATACGCACGATCATGATCGCCGCGGCCAGCAGCAGGCCGTTCTTGGCCCCGATCTTGTTCACGACGAACGGCGCCACGAACAGCATCCCGGCCTCGAGGAAGATCTGGGCCGAGTTCAGGTAGCCGAACATCGCCGCGCCCTGCTTCGGGTCTGCGAAATGCGAGGCGTAGAAGGCCGGGAACTGCTGGTCGTAGACCAGATAGAGGTTCGTCACGCCCAGGATCAGCACCATGAAGCCCCAGAACTTCGGCAGCTTGAAGATCGCCATGGCGTCGGCGGGCTTGAGGGCGCTGGAGCTTTCGCGCTCGTCGGCGCTGGGCTCGATCCTGGCGAAGGCCAGCAGCGGCAGCAGGATCAGACCCGCGCACGAGGCCAGGGCGAAGTTGTAGAGCGGGTCGAGGTTGAACAGCCGGCCCGAGAAGAAGGCGGCCGCGGCGAAGCCCAGCGAGCCCCACAGCCGGGCGCGGCTATATTCGAAGCCGTACTTGCGTCCCACGCGGTCGACGAACGACTCCAGGGCGTAGCTGCCGGCGATGAAGGTGACGCCCAGATAGGCCCCGCCGGCGATCGCGCCCAGCAGCAGGTTGGTCTTCAGCAGCGGGCCGTAGACGAAGGCGAAGAAGGCGCCCGACAGCACGACCAGCCCGCTGATCAGCCACAGGATGGTCTTGCGCAGCCCCACCTTGTCGGAAACGAAGCCGTACAGGGGCTGGGAGATCATTGCGAAGATGAAGTTGGCGGCGAACACCACGCCGGTCTCGGCGCCGGAAAGGCCCAGGGTCCGCTTCAGCCACAGGGCCAGCAGCGAGATGCTCATGGCCTGGGCGAAGAAATAGAAGAAGAGGAAGGCGCTCAGCAGCGCGTAGTTCTTCCTGATGGCCATGCGACACCCTCCCGCGCCGGCCGCGCTGCGTGGCGCGACTGGTCCGACCCTTCGGTCATAGACTGATCTGATAACGATACCAAGTTCTTTCGGCGTCGTTCTCGCTCGCTGGGCCGGGGCTTGTGCGAGTGATATGATATCGATATCAATATTCGTGTTCGAGCGATCCGCAAGGCTTTTCGACGCCCCGGCGTCGATCCGGCGCTCGATGCCGAAAACAACGACGCCGCCGTTCGGGCAGAGCGTCGCCTGGGGAGGAGTTCACGATGGGGTTCACAGTGCGAAAAGCGTCCTTGGCAGGACTTGCCGGCGCCGCGGCGCTGGCTGGGCTGGCAGGGTCGGCCCATGCGGCCGACCAGGCTGACGCCTCGGGCCTGCATATCTACCCGCTGCCGCCGGGCGGCCTGTTCTACAGCATGCACAACGACACCTTCACCGTGCGGGTGCGCAAGCCGGGCGGGGCCTGGCGCGATCTCTACGAATACACCGCCAAGGTCGATTCCGATGGGCCCAGCGACGTCTCGGTCGTGCAATTCGACTTCGAGGGCGCCGTCGAGATCGGGGTGCGCAAGAACAACGGCGACTTCCAGCGGGTCGAGGTGCGGCCCGCCAGCAAGGCGATCAAGCAAAAGGTCGAGAACGGCGTCGTGCTGTTCACCATCGACCGGCCGCAGAACCTGTCGGTCGAGTTCGACGGCGACCGGCTGCACAACCTGCACATCTTCGCCGGCGCGCCGATCGCCAGGCCCGCGCCGGGGCCCGACGTCGTCTTCTATGAGCCGGGGCTGCACGCGCCGCCTGGCGGGGTATTTCCGGTGAAGTCGGGTCAGACGATCTATGTCGCCGGCGGGGCCATTCTGCAGGGCGTGTTCAAGCCCGAGAAGGTCGAAAACGTCCGCATCATCGGTCGGGGGATCATTGACCGGCCCGCTGACCAGCTGGTCGTTCAGGACTCCAGGAACGTCACCGTCGAAGGCTTGACGTTCCTGACGCCCAAGCACGGCACCATCGCCTGCGCCTCGTCCAGCAGCGTGACCTTCAAGGATATCAAGACCTTGAGCAATGGTTCATGGTCGGACGGCGTCAACGTCTTCGCCTGCAGCGACGTGACCGTAGAGCGGGCCTTCATCCGCACCTCCGACGACAGCGTCGCGGTCTACGCCACCCGAAAGTCGGGCGTCGGCGACACCCGGCGGGTGAGGGTGCGCGACTCGATCTTCTGGCCGGACGTGGCGCACGCGGTGTTCATCGGCCTGCACGGCGACACCAAGGCTCGCAACGTGCTGGAGGACCTGCGCTTCGAGAACATCGACATCCTCGGCCTTGACGAGGATGACCCAGAGTACCAGGGCGCGCTGGCGATCAGCGCCGGCGACGACAACACCGTCCGCGACGTCCTGTTCGATGACATCCGCGTCGAGCAGATCGAGGAGGGCAAGCTGTTCAATGTGCGCACGGTGTTCAACGCCAAGTACGGCACGAGCCCGGGCCTGCTGGTCGACGGCGTGCGGTTCAGGAACATCCGCTTTTCCGGCGCCGGCTGGCCCAGCCCGTCGACGATCTCGGGCTTCGGCCCTGATCGGCCGGTCCGCAATATCAGCTTCGAGAGCGTGATTGTCGGGGGCAAGCGCCTCAAAGCGGCCGATCCTGCGGTGATCGAGATCGGGCCCAATGTCGAAGGCGTGAGCTTCAAATAGCGGGGAGGGCGACGCGGCATGGTTCACCCCTCCGTCTCGGGCGTCTGCTGGGCGCCGCTGAAGCGCACCGGGCGCGTGGCGCTCTACCGCCAACTCGCCGACCGGCTGCGGGCGGCGATCCTCGACGGCGAGCGTCGCCTGCCGACCGAGCGCGAGCTGGCCAGCGGCTTCGCGGTGGCGCGGATCACCGTCAGGGCGGCCCTGGATCTGCTGGCTGCCGAAGAGCTGATCTCCCGTCGCCGACGACATGGCACGGTCGTGCGGGATGGCGTGGTCGAAGTGGGTGTGAAGTCCGTCTTGCCCGTGTAATCGGTTCTGAGAATCCAGCTGCGCCGTCATCGTGAAATGCATCCATGGGTAGTCGTGTCTATGGTTCGTGCTTTGGGGTGATCTCAAATCTCCGCTGTTCAGGCTTGGAGCTGCTCTACGCGATGCGAGGCGGCGCATTGCCAGTAAAGGCCGGATCGAATGCTTCAAAAATCAATGTCGCGAATCTCGTTGACAGGCTTCGAAATGCACTGGTATCGATAACAACAAGCCGGTCGGGGGCGCTGCGCAGCGCGCTCGAGAACGACAATGCGATCGGCCAGCCGGGACGAGGTTTCGGCGCAGAACGAGATCGGACCAAAGTCCGAAAGGGGAGGATAGGATGGGTGGTCTCAACCCTCAGCGCGGCCGTGGCCGCGCCCTGCAAGTTTCTCACATGGTGCTGGCTCTGGCCGCGGGCGCCGGCGCGCTGTCGGCGAACGCCGCGTACGCCCAGGCGACCACGACGCCGGCCGCCGACAAGCCGGTCACCGTCGAGAGCACGGCCGTCGACGAAGTGATCGTCACCGGCGTGATGGTCGGCACCGCCGCCAAGAAGGCCAATGTCTCGTTCTCGGTGCTGAACGAGGACGACATGAGCAAGTTCACGCCGATCAGCGCCGACGACATGCTGCGCGACATGCCCGGCGTGGTGGTCGAGTCCAATGACGGCGTGGCCCGCAACGAGGTCTTCACGCGCGGCATGACCATCGGCACCGGGGCCAACACCTCGGGCTATTTCTGGACCACGATCCTGGAGGACGGCCTGCCGGTCGTGCCGTTCAAGTTCAGCGGCTTCCAGGACGGCTATTTCTACCGCGCCGACATCTCGACCAGCCGGGTGGAGTCGGTGCGCGGCGGCTCGTCGGCCACCGGCGTCACCACCTCGGTGGGCGCCACCTTCAACTACATCACCGGCAAGGTGAAGCCGGGCGCGGTGATCCAGACCCGGGTCGGTTTCGAGGGCGAGGACCTGCACCTGTCGTGGAAGCAGGTCGACGGCGCCTATGGCTGGGTCAACGAGGCCGGCGACCTGGGCGTGGGCGTCAGCGGCTTCTATCGCCGCTCCAGCGGCCAGGTGGATCCGGGCTTCGACCTGAACCACGGCGGCCAGTTCCGGGTGAACCTCTACAAGGACTACAACACCGACAACGGCGGCGGCTCGCTCAACCTCGTCTACAAGCACCTGGACGACACCAACGCCGAACTGACGACGTTCCAGCAGCCGACCTACGGCTACCAGAACCCCGAGGAGATCCCGGGCTTCGGCCGCGACGTGAACCTGTTCATGAACGGCGGCAAGCAGACCGTCCCGAACTACTTCAAGCCGGGCAGCCACACGCTCGATCCGTCGGACGGCTACCGCTACAAGCAGGACGCCCTGTCGCTGCGCTGGAACCACGACATCGGCGAGCGCCTGACCTTCACCGGCGCGGCGCGGATCCAGAAGTCGACCTATCGCGGCCAGTCCTACAAGCCCCAGCAACTGGCCTCTCTGGCCTCGGCGGCGGCGACGCGCGAGCGCTTCGGCCTCAACATCAACAACCTGGACCGCACGCCGGGCTACTACGTTTTCACCAACGCCGCCGGCCAGGAAGTGGCCCGCGTCGCCAACAACGTCGCCGGCTCGCAGCTGGGGACCAACTACCGCACCGGCGCGGCCTGTCCGCGGGTGACCTTGGCCACCTGGCAGAGCAACAGCCTCTGCATCGTCGGCAACACCTTGCCCAACCGCAACATCGACATGCGAGGCGGCGTGGTCAATGGCGTCAACCTGCCGGCGGAAAGCGCCACGCAGGACCTCGTGCTGCTCACCCGCGCCGAGGACAACTACCGTGAATCCGTCGACTACATGGGCAACTTCACGGCCACCTACCGCGGCGAGACCTGGAGCGTGAACGGCGGCCTCTACCTGTCGCGCTCCGAGCAGGTGAACGACAACTGGGCCAACGGCCTGGGCGTTTCGGCCTGGGCCGACGGCCAGGTGCAGAACCTGAACGTCAAGTACGTCACCCAGAACGGTACGAACTATCAGCTGACCGACGCCGGCGGCTGGGGCTCATACGGCAGCGGCCTGTTCACTACAGTCTCGCAGCGCGCGCGGATCATGGAGCTGTCGCCCTATGCGGGCTTCGCCTGGTCGCCGACCAGGCACTGGGACTTCAACGCCAGCATCAAGTACCAGTATTTCCACGCCCGGACCTATTCGGAGACGTGGGACACCCGCAACTCCGGCGCGGCGTCGCTGACCAACGGCGGCCTCGATGGCGATCCGCTGACCGTCTACGACAACGTCTACATGACCAAGACGCCGGCCAAGGTGATCGGCGCCGACAAGGATCTCGGCCTGGTCGATTACAGCGTGGCGCTGGGCTACAACTTCAACGACAAGCACAAGATCTATTATCGCTATACCGACGCCAAGCAGCCGTCGTCGGGCGTGATCAATCGCTATTCGACCGCCGCCACCCTGGTGCGCCCGCTAGGGCCCACGGCCTACATCAAGGGCCACGAGTTCGCCTATACGTTCGGCGATCGTCGCTTCAACGGCCAGGTCACCTATTTCTACCAGAACTTCGCAGTGAACGATTATCCGACCGGCATCGACAAGGACAACGTCTCGACCTATCTGCTGCCGGACAACTTCAACAAGTATTTCACTCGAGGCATCGAGACCTGGGCCAAGTGGCGGGTCACCAAGAACCTTGAGTGGAATCCGTCGGTGACCTTCCTGAATGGCAAGACCACCGAGGCCTATGTCTGGCTGAACACCGGAGCGAACGGCAACGGCGCGGACGACGACGTGCTGCGCATTGACGCAGGTCTGCTGGCGCGCTCGCCGAAATGGACGCTGAGCAACACGGTGTCCTATCGCTACAAGGACTTCCGCCTCAACGTCCGCCATCGTTGGATGGATGAGCGCAAGCTGAACACCAATTCGCTCGACCACCGGTTCCTGCCGGCGCAGGACAACCTGGATGTCTCGGTCCAGTACAGCGGCCTGAAGAAGACGATGGTCACGCTGGATGTCCGCAACGTGCTCGATAAGGCCTACATCTCGGCCTACGACCCGATGATCAGCACCAACCTTCCCACCGGCGTGCAGGTCTACGACGTTGTCGAGCAACTGCCGGAGTCCGGTTACCTGGTGAAGCGCAACGCGCCGCGGTCGGTGTGGCTGACCGTGCGCAAGGAGTTCTAGGCCGCGGCCGGAACCCAAATGCCCGGCGGGCGAGGGTGTCGCGCCCTCGCTCGCCGGGCCTATCCCAAGCATCACGAACGAGGGGCGCATGACCCGCCATCGGCTGATCCTCGGCGCGAGCGCTCTGCTCGGCCTTCTGGCGACGCAGGCCAGCGCGGCCACGCCGCTCATCGACAAGGTGGTGTTCGGCGACGCGGTTTCCGAGGCCGCGCACGCGGTGGACGCTTCGGCGTCAGAGCGTGTCGAAGGCGGCCTGGGTCTCGCCGCGCGGCGCTTGCCTCCAAGCGAGGCCGGCGCGCGGTTCAGCGGCGACCTGAAGTTCCGCCTGGCCGTCGATCCGGCGATCCAGAACTACGCCTCGATCCGCCTATGGGGCGGCGACGTCAATGACGGCAAGCTGACCCTGTTCTGCGAGGGCAGGCAGGTCGGTTATCGCCACCTGGGCGACGTCGAGATCCTCGACATCGGAACCCAGGAGCCGCCCTTCGCCGGTCGCTTCACCTACCGCACCTTCCCGCTGCCGATCACCCTGACCTGGGGGAAGAAGGCGCTGGACTGCGCGATCCGCGCCAGCGGGCCCTACGCCGTCTACACCCAGCAGTTCGAGAGCTTCCAGAAGCCCATGAGCCAGGCCTCGCGGCCGGTCTATGCGCTCTATGTTCACGCCGACCCGTTCCTGGACAGCGGCGATCAGGCCGGCGTCGCACCGCCGCTGGCGGCCGCGCCTTCGGCCGGTCCCGAGGTGCTCGACGACCTCAAGGTCCGGGTGAACCGCGAGATCGACCGCAAGCTGGCCCAGACCGGCCCGCTGAACCTGCTGGAGGTGCAATTCCTGGCGCGCGCCGCCGCCCTGTCCTGGACCAAGGCCCACGCCAATCCGGCCGTGGCCCGCAAGGTGATCGAGAGCGGCGACGCCTTCTACGCCCGCTTCCTGGCCGATCCGAAGAGCGTCTATGTCGACGCCAGCCGCACCAACGCCGACTGGGACGCCATGGGGCCGTTCGGCAAGGCGCTGCGCCTGCTGCAAGCCGATGTCGCGCCCTATCTGGATACGCCGGTCACGGGCGTGGAGGGCGCTTCGACGCGTCGCGAGGCCTATGCCCGGATGCTCGACGCAGGGCTCGGCTACATCCAGACCCATCGCCGGCTCTACACCAACCAGTCGATGATCGTGGACCTGGGCATCTACTGGAGCAACGAGGGCCTGCGGTCGCTGGACAGCCCGCTGGCCCGGCCCGAACCGGCGATGCGGCGGTTCTTCTACGAGTCCATGGGTCTTGCGCCCTGGACCGGCAGCCTCGACGAGGCCGGCAAGCCGACCTATTCCAGCGCCGCCGCCGACACCGGCAGCTTCCGCTCGGCCGACGACTACAGGCTCTTCACCCAGGCCGGGCTTTCAAAGGAGCTGGGCTTCGTCGGCAGCTACGGCGAGATCCTCGACTGGGCGACCAGCATCTACCAGGCCACGGCCGCGACGTCGGGCGGGCAGGGCGATCCGCTCCTGCGCGACCAGCTCTTGAAGATGGCCAGGGCGCGGATGGCCTTCCGCTATCCGGGGATCGACGCCGAGGGCGCGCGCACCATGCTGCTGGAGGCGCCGATCGGCTGGCGCGACCCTGTCTATCCGGGTGCGACGACCTACGTGCAGAAGTCCGGCTGGGACAACACGCCCTTCAACGTGGCCGTCGCCACGCGCGACCCGCAGCTGATGGCGATCGCCCGCCAGGCCCTGGATGACGGCCAGTACTACGCCGTGCTGCGCGATCGCCTGAAGGACAAGAACCAGCGCACGACGATCGGCCTGCTCGACGCCTATGACGAGTGGCTGGCGGTCAAGGCCTGGCCGAAATCGGAAGTGAAGCTGCCGATGACGGCGGGGCAGCCCGACTTCGTCTTCGCCGATCCCGAGGGCGGGGTGGTGGCGATCAAGAACGGCGACGACGTGCTCTACGCCTCGCTCTACTGGCGGGCCAACTGCGGGGTGAACCGTCTGGCGCGCTTCCACTACCAGACCCCGACCGTCGATCGCATCGCCACTATTGCTGCTCGGGTCGACTTCGAACCCAGCGGCAAGACCTGTGTGCGGCGGGCGACGCCGCACATCTCGGCCGGCTCGATCCCGATCGTCCGCTATCCGGGCGAGGCGCCGGCGGCGCTGGAGGGCGAGGTCCTGCCGGTGGCCAAGGGACCGCCCGAGGCCCGCTACAAGGACCAGGACAACCCCTATGCTGGCCGCGGCTACTACTACGAAGCGACCTACGGCCCGTACCTGATCGCCATGAACGCCGGGAGCAAGGCGGTGCTCGTCGACCTGCCCAAGGCGGCGAGCGAGCGGACCGATCTGGTCACTCGCCGCAAGTTGGCGCCGGACGCGACCAGCCTGACCCTGGCGCCGGGCGCGACGGCGGTGATCTGGTCGCCGGGGCGCTAGGGCTTGGGCGTGATGAAGACCAAGAGCGCGCGTTCCTTCGCCCAGGACGACGAGAAAAGGGATCGGGTCGGATTTCGGGGGGAGCGGCCATGACCCGCGATCACGACCTGCGGCTGGTCGCGCCGTTCAGCCCGACGATCATCAAGGCGACCATGCCGCCGGGCGTGGTCGAGCGCCTGAACGCCCGTATCGACGAGATCGTCGCGCGCCAGGACGAGGTCGCCGCCCGCGACTGGTCGGCCCATCTGGCGGGCGCGGTCAGCACCGAGATCCGCTTCACCGACGTGATCCGCGAGACGGTCGAGCTGAGCGATTTCCTGTTCGACGTGGCCCGCACCTACACCTACCGGTGCGAGAACGCCCTGATGCATTTCTCCGACTACGAGCGCACCGAGGAGCTCGAGGCGAAAAAGCTGCGGATCGAGATCAAGGAAGGCTGGATCAACGACATGGTCGCCGGCGACTACAATCCCGCCCATTTCCACCAGGGCTGCCTCTATTCCAGCGTCGGCTTCCTGCGCGTTCCGCCCGGTTACGAAGCCGAGTTCGCGTCCGACAAGGCAAGGCAGAACACCGCCGGGTGCCTCCAGTTCATCGACAGCCGCAGCGCCGTGGGCGTCAAGAACCTCTTCACCGTCAAGCCGGTGGTCGGCGACTTCTACCTGTGGCCCTCGTGGATGCTGCACTGCGTCTACCCGTTCCGCAGTCCGGGTGTGCGGCGGTCCATGGCGATCAATCTCGCCCTGGCCTGAGCGGGGCCAGCGCAGAGCCGCTTGCACCCAAGAATGATATCGATATCATAATCTGAAGTCAGAAAAAGCGTATGGGGAGCAGCGCGTGAAGAGCCGAGCAAAGCGGATGGTTTCGGGCCTGGCCCTGGCGACCTGTCTCCTGGCCGGGACGGCTTCGGCCCAGACCCTGAAGGCGGCCCATCCCTACCTGACCTTCAGCGACGCCCACGTCTCGCAGTTCAAAGCCCGCGTAGCCGAGGATCCCGACGCCAAGGCCGCCTGGACCAAGGCCCGCGCCGAAGCCGATGCGGCCCTCACCCGCAAGCCGGCCAACGACCGCGAGCTGAACGCGGCGCTGATGGGCCTGTCGCTGACCTACCG
The DNA here is from genome assembly GCF_002858925.1 of Caulobacter zeae. Classification (GTDB taxonomy): domain Bacteria; phylum Pseudomonadota; class Alphaproteobacteria; order Caulobacterales; family Caulobacteraceae; genus Caulobacter; species Caulobacter zeae. The sequence continues at coordinate 69,278 of NZ_PJRS01000019.1, read as the reverse complement.
CATGACCGGCGAGCGCAAGTACGCGGATCGCGCCAAGGCCCTGCTCTACATCTATGCCGGTCGCGCCAACTGGGTGACCGACAAGCCGCTCCTGGCCCGCAATCCGGTCTGGAACTCCGACCTCGGCATGGGGACCAGCGCCTACACCTACGGGCTTACGTTCGACGCCATCCACGATGCCCTCAGTCCCGCCGAGCGCGACCGCCTGGCCAAGGCCCTGGTCAAGGGCGCGATCCGCCCGACCCTGAACGACTGGATCGACGGCAAGGAGCGGATCCACAGCCTCGACACCATGGGGCACAACTGGTTCAGCCATATCGTCTTCGGCGTCGGCGTGGCGGCGATCGCCATCAAGACCGAAGAGCCCCAGGCCGACGCCTGGATCCGCCGCATCGACGAGGCCGCCGAGGAGTGGGCCAACTACGACGGCAGCGCCATCGAGACCAAGCCGGCGCACTTCGCGTCCAACGGGGCCTTCGTCGAGAGCATCAACTACGCTGACTTCGCCGCCGAGGGCTATCTGCGCTTCAAGCGCGCGTGGCTCGACGCCTTCAAGGAAAAGCCCGCGGCGACGCCGCGCCTGGCGGGCCTGGGCGACTACTTCATCCAGAACCTCTACCCGACCACCGGCGGCTTTCTGTCGACCAACTTCGGCGACGGCAACCCGACCTCCAGCGGGGCCAGCGCCATCGCCAATCTGTGGGCCAGCGGCGACCAGCAATCGCGCTATCTCTGGTACCTGAACACCGTGCGGCCCGACCCCAAGCAGGACGTGTTCGCCGAGCCCGAGAATATGGTGCAATGGCCCTCGGCCAAGGCTCGCGCTTCGGTAGGCAAGGGGCCGGGCCTGCCGACCAGCTGGATTGACAGCGACCTGGGCGCGGCGACGCTGCGCTCGTCCTGGGCGCCGGACGCCACCTTCCTGGCTCTGCGCTCGGGCTTCACCTGGAACCACAACCACGCCGACGCCGGCAGCTTCATCCTCTGGCACAAGGGCAAGCAGCTGCTGATCGACTCCGGCAACAGCAGCTACGCCCGGCCCGAATACGACGGCTACTATCGACAGAGCGTGGCCCACAACGTCGTCACCCTGGACGGCAAGGCCGAGCCGGAGAGCAACACCTACAACGGCTCGCACTTCGTGGGGCGGGTCGACCACCTGGTCGACGCCGGCGACCTGCGCTTCGTCTGGGCCGACGCCACGGGTCCAAACGCCCGGACTTTCGAGCGCAAGTACCGCAGCTTCATGTGGATCGGCGACGTGATCCTGGTCATCGACGACCTCAAGGGCTGGGCGCCGGGCCAATTCGAGTGGCTGATGCACTACGAGGGCGAGGCCAAGCGCCAGGGGCAGGTGATTACCGTCCGGAACGGCGAAGCCGAGGTGGCGGTGCGGCCGCTGTTCCCTGAGGCCCTGCCGGACGCGGGCCTGTTCACCGACTATCCCGAGCTGATGCGGATGGCCGAGGGAAAGGGCCTGAAGGATCATGCGCCCGACGAGGCCCAGCCCTATCTGCGCCTGCAGGCGCCGGGCGTGACCGACCGGACCAAGTTCGTGGTGGCCCTGACGCCCAACGGGCCTAATCCCGCGCCCAGGATCGAGAAGGTCGAGACCAAGGACTGGCTGATGGTGCGCGTGCACCAGAAGGGCGAGGTCACCGAGGTCTATTTCAACCTGCTGGCCGACGGCCGGATCCGCCACCGCAACGCCAACGCCGATCTCGGCGGCTGGCAGACCGACGCCTACATCCTGGCGCTGACCTATCCGGAGGGCGGCAGCGCGGCCAAGCCGCGTCGCTGGTTCGTCGCCGACGGCAGCTATCTGCGGCGCGAGGGGCGGGTGGAGCTGGACAGCCTGTCGAAGGCCTTCGTGGTCAAGAGCAAGGCGGGGCAGGGCGTCGAGGCCAGCATCCAGGGACAGCCGACCTACGCCATCCGTCTGGCCTGCGACGGCGCGCGGGCGATCAAGGTCGACGGCGTCGCCAGGGCCTGTTCAGGCGACGTGGCGCTGGCGCGTCGGTCTCCGCCGTCCAACTGAAACGCAATCATCGCATTTGTCTGACAAAAGCTCTTGTCAGCGATATATGATATCGATAACAAGTATATGTGGTTGGAGAAGATCGCCGCTCAGGCGACGCCCCAATCCGGGAGTGAAACAGAGAGGGCGCGCCAAGCGCCCGAGCCAACAGGGAAAGCCCGCCTCGCGCGGGATCTGACGGGCCGCGCCGGCTTATCGGGCGTAGGCTCCGCAGGAGGGGAAGCCATGAAGTCCGAAGTTCAATCGCGTCTGTTCCTGACCGCCTCGACGCTGGCCGTCGCGCTGGGGGCGTTCGGCGCCGCCCACGCCCAGACCGCGCCGGCGCCGGCCGCCGAAGAAGCCGTCGAGGAGGTGGTCGTCACCGGCATCCGCCAGAGCCTGCAATCGGCCGTGCAGGTCAAGAAGAACACCATGGAGGTCGTCGACTCCATCCGCGCCGAGGACATCGGCAAGCTGCCGGATCCCAACGTCGCCGAGACCCTGACCCGCATCCCGGGCGTGCAGGGCTATCGCTATGGCGGGGAGGGCGCCTCGCCGGTCGGGGCCGGCTCGGGCCTGACGATCCGGGGCCTGTCGGGCCAGACCGCCTCGCAGGTCGACGGCCGTTCGTACTTCACCGCCGGCGGCAGCGAGTTCAATATCGAGGCCGCTATCCCCGGCATGATCGCGGGCCTGGACGTCTACAAGAACCCTTCGGCCGAGCACATCGAGGGCGGCATCGGCGGCCTCGTCGACATCAAGACCCGCCGTCCGCTCGACCTGCCGAAGATGTCGGGCAGCGTGGCGATCTCCGGTCGCTACAACGACATGGTCAAGCAGATGCAGCCCGAATACTTCGGCCTGGTCTCGCACAAGTGGGATGTCGGCGACGGCGAGATGGGCCTGCTGCTGGGCGCCAACTACCAGAAGAGCTGGAACCGGTCCGACAACGCGCCCGGTCCCGGCGGGACCAACCTGCGCCGCGTGGTGCGCGCCGACAGCGCCGAGTACGTCGGCAACAGCGCCTACAATCAGGCCTATGCCGGCCGCAGCGACGTCGCCTTCCTGGCCGACGTGGCCAACCCGCTGGCCCTGACCTCGGCCGAGCGCGCCAACCTGGTCAACATGGCCGGCGTGCAGATCAACGTGAACGAGGAGGACATCCAGCGCACCCGCAAGGGCTTCGCCGGCGCCTTCCAGTGGAAGGTCCGCCCGGGCCTCGAGTTCTATGTCGACGGCAACTACAACGCCTACCTCTACCACCAGGGCTATCGCTTCCTGAACGGGTCCGACAGCCGCTATGTCCAGGGCTTGGCGACCACGCCGTTCAGCACCACCGAGGGCCTGGCCAACCGCAACGCCAATGGCGGCGAGGACGCGGTGCTGGCCGGCCAGCGATTCAACAGCGGCACGTTCCTGGGCTCGAGCTTCTCGTCGATCGGCGGCGACGAGCATCGCCTCTACAAGACCTGGATCCTGGCCGGCGGCGCCAAGTGGTCGCCGACCGACGACCTCGACCTCAAGGCCGACCTTTCCTACGTCAAGGCTGACCAGCACCAGGACAACCGCTCGGTGACCATGACCCCGCGCGCGGGCCTGGGCTGGAACGTGACGCGCCAGGTCGGAACGCCCCAGACCCTGTCGATCAGCGGGCCGGACCTGTCGAACCCCGCCAACTGGGTGCTGCTGAACTACGCCAACGGCACGAACAACGTCTATGACGACGCAGGGCTCGCCGCCCAGTTCGATGGAAAGCTGCGCATCAACGACAGCTTCATCAAGGCCGTGAAGTTCGGGGCGCGCTACTACCGAAAGAAGTCGAAGTTCTACAACTACTCCTTCAGCGGCAAGAACCTGACGACCGACGGCCTGGCCCTGACGGCCAGCCAGTCGAACGGGATCCTCGCCTCGACCGTGCAGGATCTGGTCGCCGGCTCGCACACCAACTGGTTCGACGGCGAGGCGGGCTATTCAGGGGGCTTCCTGACCTTTTCGCCCGATGCGCTGCTGGGCGACAATGTCCGCAACCGCTTCGCCCTGGCCGGCATTCCCGCCGAGGACTCGCTGCCCGAAGTGCTGCTGTCGCGCCGCAAGGCGGTGGAAGAGACGCTGGCCGGCTATGGGGTGGTCGACTTCGCCTTCCTGAACGACCGCATCCGCGGCAACGCCGGCGTGCGGGTGGTGCGCACCAATCTCGACGCCGAGGCCCGGGTCACCGACACCAGCGGTGGAACCTCGGTGATCGTCCCCAACAGCCAGGGCAACAGCTACACCGACGTGCTGCCGACCCTGAACCTGACCGGCTACATCCAGGACGACCTGCTGCTGCGCTTCGGCTTCGGCAAGGGCATGACTCGGCCCAGCGTCGGCGACATCAACCCGACCGTGACGGTCAACCTGACCAGCGGCACGGGCAGCCAGGGCAACGCCAATCTTCAGCCGCTGCGGGCCTACAGCTACGACCTGTCGCTGGAAAAGTATTTTGGCCCGACCAGCTACGTCTCGGCCGCGGCCTTCTACAAGAAGGTCGACGGCTTCCCGATCGGGATCGAGAGCTGCCAGACGGTGGCCACCTCGCAGCCCTACAGCGGCGTGACGCCCAACAACTGCCCCACCGGCCAGTTCCGCATCACCCAGACCCAGAACGCCGACCCCGGCTTCGCCAAGGGCGTCGAACTCGCGGCCCAGACCTTCTTCGACTACGATTTCCTGCCTGAGGTTCTGCACGATTTCGGCGTCCAGGGCTCGTACACCTGGGTCAAGACCGAGTTGCCGCTCGGGGCGATGAAGGTGCGCCAGCCGTTCCAGTCCGACCAGAACTGGAGCCTGGCGGGCCTCTACGAGAACAAGAAGGTCTCGGCGCGCCTCGTCTACACCTACCGCTCGGACTACGTGCTGTTCGGGATCTCGCCCAATCCGATCGATGGCCGCTACCTGAAGGGCTACGGCCTGCTCGACGCCTCGGTGAACCTGAACCTGCGCGACGACCTGACCCTGTCGCTGACGGCCTCGAACCTGACCAACAAGGCGCCGATCCGCTACGTCGGCGAGCCGGACGGCGGCTACGACACCGACATCCTGCGTCAGTATTTCATGAACGGCCGGGTCTACGGGATCAGCCTGCGCTACAAGTTCGGCGGCTGACCGTCGCCGCATAAGTCCCGCCTTGGGGCGCCGTCGACGACGGCGCCCTTCTTTTTTTCGTTCAGCGGAAGGAGAGGCCCGAAACCTCGCCGCTGACGGCGATGTCGCCGTCCTTGGCCGACTTCACCGGCTTGCCGCCGATGCTGAGGTTCTCGATCGTCACGTTCTTGACCGCCGTCTGCGGCGACAGGCCCCGGATGATCGACAGGCTGGGCATGCCCTGGCCGGTATAGGCGACATTGCGGATCCTCAGGCCGTCGATCCCGCGCCCGGGCGCCTTGTTGTAGCGCGGGTTGTTCCCGGCCACGATGTTGATCAGCTTGCCCTCCTCGATGCGGTCGACCCGCACGTTGCTGAAGGTGATGTCGCGGATCAGCGTGCTGTCGCCGGAATAGGCGGCGATCACGCCCTCCCAGTCCGGATCGTCCTCGTCCAGATTGGCGACGTCGATGTTGTCGAAGGTCACGTCGCGGATGGTGCGCGGATCGGCGTTGTCGCCGAAGTGGCCGATATAGAGGGCGTGGGCGACGTCGACCCACAGGCGCATGTTCGAGACCTGGATGTCGAAGGTGTCGCCCGGCGGGTTCGGATCGGGGATCCCGGTCTGGGCGGCCTTCTGGCGGCAGATCGGGCAGTCGGCCACGGCGTAGACCACCACGGCGTCGTCCGAGACCCGCAGGTAGCCGTCGCGCACCTTCACGTGGCGCGAGGTCGAGATGTTGATGCCGTCCGACCACTTGCCCGAAGTGAAGCCCGTTAGCTGGCTGAACGTGACGTTCTCCGAATTGCGGATGTTCATCACCCGGGCCGCGTCCTTGCGGTCGCTGTTGACGATGATCAGGTCCGAGACCTCGACATCGCGGGCCTTCTCCAGGTCGATGGCGCGGCCGGGGTCCCACAGCAGGCCGCGTCCCGAGATCTTCACGTCGCTGATCCCATTCAGGTCGAAGGCGCCCTTCAGCACCGCGCCGCCGTCCATGTAGACCCGTTGGCCCGACTTTACCGGAAAGTGGTCGAGACCCGCCGGCGGCGTGTGGAAGCCGGGCCCGAAGTAGACGACGTCGGCGCCGGTCGGGCGGGCAGGGGGCGGGGCGCCGGCCACGATGTGCAGGTTGCGCAGGCGGTCGTCGTCGAACTGCAGCGAGAAGCGCTCGGGCCTGGTCAGGGTCATGTGCAGGATCGAGCCCTGGCGCTGGGGCTTCACTACGCTCGACAGCGGCGCGACCGAGACCTCGGAAAAGCGGCCGTTGTTCTTCATCACCTCCAGCTCGACCGTTCCGTCGAAGTCGAAATAGACCAGCGAGGCGTTCTGCTTGGTGTCGGTGTCGACCTGCACCCGGTACTCATAGAGGTCGCGCCATTCGCCGCCGGGCGTGCGCACCCGCACGGTGAAGTCGTCATTGTGCGCCACGTACATCAGCTGCGGCGGGACCGGATAGGTCAGCAGCGTGTCGGCCAGGGCTGGGCCGGCCGTGCCTCCCAGCAGCATGGCGACGAGGGCCGTGGCGGCGCGGCGGGCCGGGTTCTTCTGTCGGCTCATGTTTCCTCCCTAGGATCGCAGCAGCCTCGGTCATTATGATATCGATATCAATAACGCCGGCATATGTGACGAAGCGTGACGGGAGGGAACCGTCGCTTTGACGCATGGGAACGGTCTTCCTATGGTGGTCATCGAGGCCTGTTAGGCGTCGGACCCCGGCTAGACCCGTTCCGTGGCAGGAGGCCCCCAACCGTTTTGTCTTCCAACCTGCTCCTTCTCGTTATCCTGGCGGCGCCGTTCCTCGGCGCGGCCGTGGCGGCCGGCCTTCCGCGACATGCGCGTACGGCGGCGGCGATTCTCTCCTGGCTGGTGTCGCTGGTCTCCCTGGTGAGCCTGGCCGCGCTCTGGCCGAGGTTCGCGGATGGAGAGGTGCTGCGGCTGGCGATTCCCTGGCTGCCGTCGCTGGGCGTCAGCCTGATCCTGCGGCTGGACGGGCTGTCGTGGATCTTCGCCGCCCTGATCCTCGGGATCGGCGCGCTCGTCGTGCTCTACGCCCGCTACTACATGTCGCCGAAGGATCCGGTGCCGCGGTTCTTCTCGTTCCTGCTGGCCTTCATGGGCGCGATGCAGGGCGTGGTTCTGTCGGGCAACCTGATCCAGCTGGCGGTCTTCTGGGAGCTGACCAGCCTCTTCTCCTTCCTGTTGATCGGCTATTGGCACCAGAACCCCTCGGCTCGCGAAGGCTCGCGCATGGCCCTGACGGTCACGGCGCTGGGCGGGCTGTGCCTGCTGGTCGGCATGATCCTGATCGGGTCAATCGCGGGCAGTTACGATCTCGACGACGTGCTGGCGGCCAAGAGCGTCATCCTGGCCGATCCTCGGTCCGTGGTGGCCCTCGCGCTGGTGCTGATGGGGGCCCTGACCAAGAGCGCCCAGTTCCCGTTCCACTTCTGGCTGCCGCGCGCCATGGCCGCGCCGACGCCGGTCAGCGCCTATCTTCACTCGGCGACGATGGTGAAGGCCGGGATCTTCCTGCTGCTGCGCATGTGGCCGATCTTCGGCCAGACCGAGCTCTGGTATTTCGTGGTGGCCGGGGCGGGGGTGGCCACGCTGCTGATCGGCGCCTGGTGCGCCATCTTCCAGCACGACCTCAAGGGCTTGCTGGCCTACTCGACCATCAGCCACCTGGGTCTGATCGTACTGCTGCTGGGCCTGGGCTCGCCGCTGGGGGCGATCGCGGCGATCTTCCACACGGTCAACCACGCCACCTTCAAGGCGTCGCTGTTCATGGCCGCCGGCATCATCGACCACGAGGCCGGCACGCGCGACATGCGCAAGCTGAGCGGCCTGTACAGGTTCATGCCCATTACCGGCACGCTGGCCATCGTCGCGGCGGCCGCCATGGCGGGCGTGCCGCTGCTGAACGGCTTCCTCTCCAAGGAGATGTTCCTGGCCGAGGTGGTGGCCGGCAGCGACGGCCACGCCCTGAACAAGGCTCTGCCTTTGCTGGCGACCTTGGCCAGCGCGTTCGGCGTGCTCTATTCGCTGCGCTTCATCCTGGCGACCTTCTTCGGCCCGCCGCCCACGGCCCTGGACAAGGTTCCGCACGAGCCGCCGGCCTGGATGCGCCGTCCGGTCGAGATCCTGGTGGCGCTGTGCCTGCTGGTCGGCGTGCTGCCGGCCCTGACCGTCGGACCGTTCCTGCGCAGCGCCGCCGTCGCCGTGCTGGGCTTCGATGATCTGCCCTATTACAGCCTGGCGCTCTGGCACGGGTTCAACATGCCCTTGCTGCTCAGCGTGCTGGCCCTGGCCGGCGGCGTGGCCGCCTACGCGGTCTTCGGCCAGAAGCTGAACAACAATCCGCGCGGCGGCCCCTGGGGGCTCAAGCGCCTCAACGGCGGCTATCTCTTCGAGAAGGCGATGACGGGCATCGTCAAGGGCGCGCGCTGGGTCGAAAGCCGCCTGGGAACCGAGCGGATGCAGCCGCAACTGCGCCTCGTCGTCCTGGCCGCGCTGGCGGCCGGCGCGGCGGCGGGCTTCGCGGGCGGGGTGGCGATCCGGCCGTCGTGGTCGGCGCCCGGCGCCGCCGAGGTCGTGTTCGCGGGCCTCTGGCTGACCGGCGGCGCGTGCGCCATCGCGGCCGCCTGGCAGGCCAAGTATCACCGCCTGGCCGCGGTGGTGCTGATGGGCGGGGCGGGCCTCGTCAGTTGCATCACCTTCGTCTGGTTGTCGGCGCCGGACTTGGCCTTGACCCAGCTGCTGGTCGAGGTGGTCACCACCGTTCTGCTGCTGCTGGGCCTGCGCTGGCTGCCCAAGCGGCGAGAGGATATCCAGGCCTCGCAGGCCGAGCTCACGCGTTCGCGCCGCCGCCGTCGGGTGGACCTGGTCGTCGCCGCCGTCGTCGGCCTGGCCCTGGCCTTCGTCTCCTACGCGGTCATGACCCGGCCGATGGTCGAGGGCATATCGCGCTTCTTCGTCGAGCGGGCCTACAGCGAGGGCGGCGGGCGCAACGTCGTCAATGTCATCCTGGTCGACTTCCGCGCTTTCGACACCTTCGGCGAGATCACGGTGCTGGGCATCGTCGGCCTGACCGTCCTTGCCCTGCTGCGCCGCTTCCGTCCTGCCAGCGACAGCCTGCCCGCGCCCAACCAGAAGCAGGCGCGCGAGCGCACCGGCCCCGTCGCCGAAGGCCGCAAGGCGGTCGACGCGCTGCGCGACACCATGCTGATCCCGCGCGTCGTCATGCGCTGGATGTTCCCGTTCGTCATCGTGCTGGCCGTGCACCTCTTCCTGCGCGGCCACGACCTGCCGGGCGGCGGCTTCGCGGCGGGGGTGGCGCTGTCGATCGCGGTCCTGCTGCAATACATGGCCAACGGCGCGCGCTGGGTGGAGGAGCGGCTGCTGCTACGCCCCATCCTTTGGATCGGCTGGGGCCTGACCATCGCCGCCGGCTGCGGCCTGGTGGCGATCGGCTTCAACCGGCCGTTCCTGACCTCGGCCTTCAAGTATGTCGAGCTGCCGCTGCTGGGTCGCGTGCCCCTGGCCAGCGCCGTGATCTTCGACCTGGGCGTCGTGCTGTTGGTGGTCGGCGCCACGGTGCTGATGCTGGTGGCCCTGGCCCACCAGTCCCTGCGCCGCGCCAAGGACGACGCCGAAACCGAGCAAGCGGAGGAGGGCGCATGACCGAGTTCGTGCTCGCGGCCGCCATCGGCGTCCTGTCCGCTGCCGGGACCTGGCTGCTGCTGCGGCCCCGCACCTTCCAGGTGATCATGGGTCTGTCGCTGCTGTCCTACGCGGTAAACCTCTTCATCTTCTCCATGGGCCGCCTGCGTTCGGGCATGCCGCCGATCACGGCCAAGGGCGCCGAGCGTCTGGAGCTCTACGCCGACCCGACGCCCCAGGCCTTGGTGCTGACGGCGATCGTCATCAGCTTTGCTTTGACGGCCCTGTTCCTGGTGGTGCTGCTGGCCTCGCGCGGCGCGACCGGCAGCGACCACGTCGATGGACGGGAGCCGGCCGAATGAGCCTCTGGGACCATCACCTCATCCTGCTGCCGATCCTGTTGCCGATGGTCATGGCCTCGGCCATGCTGCTGTTCGACGAGCGTCGCCGGCGGCTCAAGAGCGTCATCAGCCTGACCGCCATGGCCGCGATCCTGCTGGTCGCCCTGGCCCTGCTGCAAGAGAGCATGACCGGCGCGGCCGACGGCGGCGACACCGCCCGCGTCTATCGCCTGGGCGGCTGGCACGCGCCGTTCGGCATCGTGCTGGTGGCCGACCGGCTGTCGGCGATGATGGTGGCGCTGACCAGCGTGCTCGGCGCCGGCGTCCTGGCCTTCGCCCTGGCGCGCTGGGACCGGGCAGGACCGCGCTTCCACGCCCTGTTCCTGTTCCTGATCATGGGCGTCAACGGGGCCTTCCTGACCGGCGACCTGTTCAACCTGTTCGTCTTCTTCGAGATCATGCTGGCGGCCTCGTACGGCCTGGCCCTGCACGGTTCGGGCGACGCGCGGATCCGGGCGGGCCTGACCTACATCGCCATCAACCTGACGGCCTCGCTGCTGTTCCTGATCGGCGTGTCGCTGCTCTATGGCGTGACCGGCACGCTGAACATGGCCGAGTTCGCGCTGAAGGTGCGGACCATCGCGCCGGACGACCGCGGCCTGCTGCACGTCGGCGCGGCGATCCTGGGCACGGCCTTCCTGATCAAGTGCGCGGCCTGGCCGCTAGGCTTCTGGCTGGCCCCGACCTACACCGCCGCCAGCGCGCCTTCGGCGGCGGCCTTCGCCATCCTGTCCAAGGTCGGCGTCTATGTGGTGCTGCGCCTCAGCCTGCTGGCCTTCGGCGACGAGGCGGGGGCTTCCGCCCATTTCGGCCAGTCGTGGCTGCTGGTCATGGGCCTTGCGACCCTGGCCTTCGGAACCCTGGGCCTGATCGCCGCCCGCGACCTGTCGCGCGCCGGGGCCTATGCCGTGATGGTCTCGTCCGGGACGATCCTGGCTGTGGCGGGCGTGGGCGATCAGGCCGTTCTGGGCGGGGCGTTGTTCTACCTGATCGGCTCGACCCTGGCCTGCGGGGCGATGTTCCTGCTGGCCGAGGTGCTGCAACGCGGCGTCGATTCCGGCGCCCAGCGCGAGCGGGCGGTGTTCGACGACGAGTACCGCGACCCGTTCGACGACGACGAGCGCAACGAGCCCGGCCTCGTGATCCCCGCCGCCGTCGCGGCGCTGGGCGGGGCCTTCCTGATCTGCACCCTGATGATCGCCGGCCTGCCGCCGCTGTCGGGTTTCGTCGGCAAGCTGGCCATGCTGGACGCCCTGGCGCGCTCGGTCGGACCGGCCAGCATCGCGGTGATCGTCGGCCTGTCGCTGTCCAGCCTAGGCGGCTTGATCGGCCTGACCCGCCTGGGCGTCGGCGCGCTCTGGGCGCGTGACGAGGACGCGCCCGAACTGGTGGTCGGCGCGGCCGAGCTGGCCGGCATGGGCGGTCTGCTGGCGGCCTGCGTGCTGCTGGCGATCTTCGGTGGCGCGGGACTTGGGTTCGCCGAGCACACCGCCGAGTGGCTGGGCCGTCCCGACGCCTACATCCGCGCGGTGCTGGGGACCACGCCATGATCCGCGCGCTTCTTCCCCATCCGCTCCTGGCGCTGGGCCTGTTCGTGACCTCGCTGCTGATGAGCGGTTCGGTCGAGCCGCCGGCGATCGCGCTTGCCGCGGTGCTGGCGCTGGCCACGCCCCAGGTGATGCGGGCGCTGGACGCCCAGACCATCCGCATCCGTTCGCCCCGGGCCATCCTCGCCCTGGCCGGCTGCGTCGTGATCGACGTGCTGCGCTCGAACTGGGCGGTGTCGGCGATCATCCTGGGCCGGCGGCGGCATGAGCGCCGGTCGGGCTTCATCCACGTGCCGCTCGACCTGAAGGACCGCTACGCCCTGGCGGTGCTGGCCGTGATCCTGACCGCCACGCCCGGCACGCTGTGGGTCGAGTATGACAGCGCCACCGGCCGCCTGCTGCTGCACGTTCTGGACCTGGTCGAGGAGGACGAGTGGATCCGCCTTATCAAGGACCGCTACGAGCGCCGCCTGATGGAGATCTTCGAATGAGCCAGGCGATCCTGTTCTGGTGCCTGACGCTGGCCCAGGCGCTGCTGGTCGCGGCCATGGCGATGGCCGCCTGGCGCGCCGCCCGCGGACCCCGCGCCCAGGACCGGGTGCTGGGCCTCGACACCTTCTATCTGAACGGCATGCTCCTGCTGCTGGTGTTCGGGGTGCGCACCGGTGGCGCGATCTATTTCTACGCGGCGCTGATCATCGGCATGCTCGGCTTCGCCGCCACGGTCGCCCTGGCCAAGTTCCTGATGCGCGGCGAGGTGATCGAATGAGCGTCGCGGACCTCCCCGCCTGGGCCTGCGTGACCGTGGGCCTGCTGGCGATCGCCGGGGCGGCGCTGTCCTTCCTCGGCGCCGTCGGCCTGTGCCGCTTCAAGACCTTCTACGAGCGCGTGCACGCCCCGACCCTGGGCGCGACGCTGGGGATGGCGCTGATCGTCGCCGCCTCGATCCTGTTCTTCACGCTGGTCGAGGGACGGTTCATGCCTCGGGAGCTGCTGATCGGCGTCTTCCTGACGGTGACCACGCCGGTGACCCTGATCCTGCTGGGACGGGCGGCGCTGTTCCGCGACCGCACCGAGTTCGCGCGCGACGAGACCCGGGAAGAGAACTAGCCCTCCTTGATCACCAGGGTGTCGGCCGCGACGCGCTGAAGCAAGCTCGAGGCGACGCTGCCCACCGTGGCCTGCACGAAGCCGCTGATCCCCCGTGCGCCGATCACCACCAGGTCGGGCCAGACCTCGCGGGCGACCTCGTCCAGCACGACGCCGGGCTCGCCCGACGCGAGGTGAGGTTCGATACGGCTGCGCACCGCTTCAGGCAGGTCGGCGAGCAGCGCATCCAGCTTCTGCTGGGCCTCCGAGCGGGCGATGGCGCGGACGTCCTCCGACTTGATCCGGCTCTCGAACGGCACGTGATAGGCGTGGACGAGGTGCAGCCTGGCCTCTGGAAACAGCGCCGCTGCGCCGAGCAGCGCGGCCTTGGCCCCCTTGGAGAAGTCGGTGGCGACCAGCAGGCGTTGGTAGGGACCGTGCGCCCTCTGCTTGACCACCAGGACCGGGCAGGGGGCGTCGCGCACCACGTGGTCCACCGCCGTGCCCAGCAGGTAGTCGCCAAGATCATTGTAGCGGGCGACGCCGGTGACGACGAGGTCGGCGGCCATCTCCCGCGCCGTGTCGGTGATGGCCTTGGGCGCAGGGCCGTAGGGCAGGCCGACGCTGGCCTTTGCGCCCGGATCGGGCAGGACCCGCCGTACGTCCAGAGCCGTGGTCGCAGCGTCCCGCTCGATGGCGTGCACCACATGGACGTCGGCGTTCCACTCGCGGCCCAACTCCAGCGCCCGGTCGACGGCCCGATCGCTGCGAGCGCTGAGGTCGGTGGCCACCAGGATGGAACGGACGGGGTGGGTCATCGACGAACTCCTCACTGGCTGGGTGCGTCGAGGTTGGCTCCGGCTCGCGGGCGTTGCAACGCAAAAGGCTGGTCATCTGGGGTTGCGATGGTCCTGCGCGTTGTCTTTGCTCGACTATTCAGGCGCCTGCATGACGGGCAGTTGACGCGCCGTACGTCCGCTTGCAGAGCTAGGGCGTTGACGGATCGGCGCGCCGGAACAGAAGAAGCGCGCCACCGAGGGCGGGCAGAGGCGAGCGGTTTTGAAGGACGAGGGGTGGCGCGGGCTCGTGCGCCGGATCACGCGCATCACCCGTGATCCTTCGGGCGCAGAAGATGTCGTGCAGTCGGCGATGGTGCGCATGCTGGAGTACCGGCGCGCCAACACGCTCAGCAATCCGGAAGGCTTCGTCGCCCGCGCCGCGGTCAACCTGGCGATCGACGAGCGACGCCAGCGCGCCCGCCGCCCCGAAGAGGCCCTGGATTTCGTCGAGGACGCCCTGGCCGATGCGGGTCCGTTGCAGGACGAGGTGTTGCGGGCGCGGGAGCGCCTGGCGCGGCTCAAGCTGGGGTTGGCGCGCCTCAGTCCTCGGACACGCGAAGTCTTTTTGCTTCACCGGCTGGAAGGGCTGAAGTATCGGGAGATCGCCGAACGGCTGGGCATCACGGTCAGCGCGGTTGAAAAACACGTGGCCAAGGCGGCCCTGTTCCTGACGAAATGGACCGAGACGTGGTGAAGCCGCAGCGCGATCTGGAAGCCGTCCGCCGCGAAGCGGCCGACTGGCTGGCGCGCCTGAGAAGCGACTCGCGCACTCATGGCGACGAGGCGGGCTTCAAGGCCTGGCTGGATCGCTCCGAGGACCATCGCACTACCTTCGACGCCCTGACCTCGACCTGGGAACTGGCCGGGGCCCTGCGCCATGATCCGGAGATCGTCGCCTCGACGCCGCGCAAACCGGCGCGCCTGGCCCGCCGGGCGGTGCTGGCCGGCGCCGGCGTCTCGGCCGTCGGCCTGGGCTGGCTGGCCTTCGCGCCGGAGGTCTACGCCACCGGCGTGGGCGAGACGCGGACCCTGCATCTGGACGACGGCACGTCGGTGCTGCTCGACGCCGACAGCCGGCTCAGCGTGCGTATCGACGGTCGCCAGCGCCGGGCCGGGCTTGACAAGGGCAGGGCCTTCTTCCGCGCCGCGCGCGATCCGGCCCGTCCGTTCGTGGTGGCCGCCGAGGGGCGCGAGATCGTCGGCGACGGCGGCGACGCCTTCGGGGTCTCGGTGCTGTCGCGGACAGTGTCGGTGGTCGCCGTCGAGGGGCAGGTGCTGGTGATGACGCCGGGCCAGCCTTCGGGACGCATCACCGCCTCGGCCGGCCAGCGGGTGGTCGCGACGGGGCAGGGGCCCGTGCGCCGCGAGACCGCCGACGTGCAGTCGGCCACGGCCTGGCGGTTCGGCCAGGCGGTGTTCGACGACCAGACCCTGGCCGAGGCCCTGGCCGAGATGAACCGCTACAGCCGCCGGCGCATCGAGCTGTCGGATCCGGCGCTGGAGAGCCTGCGGATCAGCGGCGTCTACAAGGCCGGCGACAACGAGGCCTTCGCCCGTTCGGTGGCGACGCTGCTCGATCTGGATGTCCGGACCAGCGGCGGCGGCCTGCTGATCGAGCCGCGCGGCGGGGCATGAACCGGTCGTCAGGACCGCGCGAAAAAAGTTGCTGAGGAAAAATCGACCTCCGTCGTCAGGCCTCTTAAGCCCGAAAACGTCGGGCCGAGAGGGGACTAGAATTTCATGACGATGGGGAAAGACGGCCGCCTGCGCCGGATGCTGGCCGGATCGGCCGCCGTGGGCGTTCTGCTGACGGCCGGGGCGGCCTTCGGCCAGGCCGTGACCGTGGACGTGCAGGCGCAGTCGCTGGACAAGGCGCTGCGCGAACTGGGCAAGGAGACGGGGACCAACATCCTGTTCTCGCCCAAGACCGTTTCGGGCCGCCGCTCGGCCGCCGTGGTCGGCAAGTACACGCCGCTGGAAGCCGCTCGCCGCATGGCCGGTTCGGCCGGCCTGGAAGTTGTCGAGGACGGCGCCGGCGCCCTGATCGTCCGCGCCCCTGGCGCGACGCCGACCGCCTCGGTGCAACCGGCCTCCTTCCAGGCCGTAGATCAAAGCCCTGCTGTCCAGGTTGAAGAGGTCGTGGTGACCGGCTCGCGCCTGCGTCGCACCACCTTCGACAGCCCGTCGCCGATCGTCGAGATCGAGCGCGAGGACCTGCTGGAAAGCGGCTATGTCGACATCGCCGAAGCCCTGACCGACCTGCCGGGCGTCGATATCGGCGTGAACCTGTCGACCAGCCAGTCGGCCGTCCAGGACAACGGTCTGTCGACCGTCAGCCTGCGCAGCCTTGGCCAGAACCGCACCCTGACCCTGATCGACGGCCACCGCACGGTGTCCAACGCCGGCAACATGAACGCGGTGAGCCTCAGCTCCATCCCGCAGTTCTTCGTCGATCGCGTCGAGATCAGCACCGGCGGCGCCTCGGCCGTCTACGGCTCGGACGCCATCTCTGGCGTCGTCAACATCATCACGACCACCAAGCTCGACGGGGTGAAGGCCCGTGTCGTGGCCGGAGTGACCGACGACGGCGGCGGCAGCAGCACCGAGTATTCGGTGGGCGCCGGCAAGCGGTTCTTCGACGACAAGCTCTACGTCATGGCCGGCGCGACCTTCGAGAAGCAGGACGCCCTGAACGCCACCGACCGCAAGTGGGCGCTCCAGTCGGTCGTCTACGACCCGACCACCAACACCGTCTCTGGTCCGGACCTGTCGACCTACACTCCCGGCGGTCGCTTCCGCAGCACCAGCTTCTACTACGACGAAGGCGGCCTGAAGCAGAATTTCGTCACCGCCCAGAACGGCTACGAAACCCGCACCAACGGCACTCTGATCACGCCGGCCAAGCGCTCTTCGGGCGCATTGAAGATCGTCTATGACGTCAATTCGAACCTGAAGATCTGGGGCCAGTTCCAGGCTTCGCGTGTGACCACCAACTCGGTTCGCGAGCCCTATGGTCTGTACAATTCGACCACCTACGGCGTGAACGACGAGTTCTCGATCGGCAACATCGCGCGGGCCAACCCGTTCGTGCCGACCCAGATCTACTCGGCCTCGACCTCCTCGATCAGTTTCCGCCGTCGCATGACCGAAGTGGGCGAGCTCGAGATCTACAACCGCCGCACCACCCTGCGCGGCTGGGCCGGCGCCGAGGGCAAGGTGTTCGGCGACTGGGACTGGGGCCTGACCTACGGCTACGGCGAGTACGACGGCTATCAGGTTCGCCGCAACGGCCTGAACATGGCCAACGTCAAGAACGCCCTGAACGCAGAGCGCACCTCGGCCGGCGTGGTCCAGTGCAAGGACGCCGCGGCCCGCGCCGACGGCTGCGTGGCGCTGAACCTGTTCGGGATCGGCTCGATCACCCCGGAAATGGCCGACTACATCCGCGCCAACGTCTGGTATCGGCCGCAGAACCGCCAGGACACCGTCGAGGGCCACATGACCGGCGAGCTGTTCCAGCTTCCGGCCGGTCCGATCCAGACGGCCTTCGGCTTCGAACTGCGTCGCGACAAGACCCGCACCACCACCGACGAACTGACCCAGAACGGCCTGACCAACTTCGCCTACATCCCCGAGTACAGCGGGGTGGTGAAGACCAAGGAGGCCTTCGTCGAGGCCTCCGCGCCGCTGCTCAAGGACCTGCCGTTCGCCTACCGCCTGGAGATCGACGCCGCCTTGCGCGTCGCCGACTACAATCTGCAGAACGTCGGCACGACGCTCAGCTATCGCGCCGGCGTGCAGTGGGCGCCGGTCAAGAGCCTGCGCTTCCGTTCCGCCTGGAGCCGGGCCCAGCGCGCGCCCGACACCACCGAGCTCTATTCGCCGCCCCGCGACGACTATGACTCGATCGTCGACATCTGTTCGGGCGTGACGGCCAGCACGACCGGCCAGATCGCGCAGAACTGTCGCGCCAACGCCGGCATCGCGGCGGCCATCGCGGCCAACGGCGCCTTCGTGTCCGAGGTCACCAGCGTCAACGCGCCCAACAGCGGCAATGTCGACCTGAAGGAAGAGACGGCCGACACCCTGACCGTCGGCTTCGTGCTGCAGCCGACCTTCCTGCGCGGCTTCGACCTCAGCGTCGATTACTACGACATCAAGGTGACCGACGCGATCTCGTCGCTGTCGAACGCCCAGCTGATGTCGGAGTGCTATGGCTCGGCAGCGGGGACCGACAACCGCTTCTGCAGCGTCATCACCCGTGACGCCGAAGGCCAGATTACCCGGATCCTGAACCTCGAGGAAAACCTGGACGACCT
The DNA here is from genome assembly GCF_002858925.1 of Caulobacter zeae. GTDB lineage: Bacteria > Pseudomonadota > Alphaproteobacteria > Caulobacterales > Caulobacteraceae > Caulobacter > Caulobacter zeae. The sequence continues at coordinate 51,280 of NZ_PJRS01000019.1, read as the reverse complement.
GCGCGCCAGCGGCGTCGACGTCGCCCTGCGCTACCGCTTCGACCTCGACCGCTGGAATGTCCCGGGCGACTTCACCTTCCGGGCCAACTACAGCCGTCGCCTGAAGCTGGAGACCCGCTATTCGGGCATCAACGGCACGACGATCGCCGATGATCTCGGCGAAGTCGGCACCTCCGAGCACGAGGGCAAGGCCAGCCTGGCTTGGCGCAACCGCCACTGGAACCTGCAGTGGACGGCCAACTACATCGGCGAGGCGGTGGACGACAACGATCTGGCGGCCGACTTCGCCGCCCGGGGCGTGACCAACCCGCTGTTCCTCAACGTCGACGCCTTCTGGCGCCACGACCTGTCGGTGCGGTTCTATCCCGATCCGAAGAACAAGGACCTGCGCGTGTTCGGCACGGTGCGGAATGTGTTCGACAACGAAGGTCCATTCCTGCCCAGCGGCACGGAGTCGGGCAACGACTACAACTACAGCGCCGTCTACGGCGTCACCGGCCGGTCCTTCACCTTGGGCCTGCAACTGGCGTTCTGACGCACATCGCCGGCGCCTTCGGGCGCCGGCGACCTCTTCTTCCGGAGCTTCCCATGACCCTTTCCCGCCTGGCGGCCCTCGCCGCCGGAGGCCTGCTCGCGCTTTCTGCGCCGTCGGCCTGGTCCGCCCCCCGCGTCATGACCGCCGCCGACCTGGTCGGGCTGGAGAAGCTTTCGGATCCCAAGGTCTCGCCCGACGGCCGGTTCGTCCTCTATTCGGTCGGCCGCGTCGACTGGAAGGCCAACGCCGTTCAAGAGGACCTCTGGCGCATCGGCCTCGACGGTTCGGATCCTCGTCGGATGGTCGAGGGACCCGCCTCGGGCGCGGCCTGGGCGCCGGACGGCAAGCGCTTCGCCTTCGTGGCCAAGCGCGACGGCGACGCCACGCGCCAGATCTACATCTCGCCCATCGACGGCGGCGAGCCCAGGCGTCTGGGAAAGGTCCGCACCAGCCCGTCCTCTCTGCGCTGGTCGCCGGACGGCTCGGCGATCTACTTCCTGGCCGCCGGGCCTGACAGCAAGGCCCTGGCCAAGCGCAAGCGCGAGAGGGACGACATGTTGTCGTTCGAGACCCCGCAGGGGCGCGGCCGGCTGTGGCGGATTGCGCTCGCCGACGGCAAGGCCGAGCCGGTGATCGAAGGCGAGTTCGAGGTCGAGGCCTTCGACCTGTCGGCCGACGGCAAGACCATCCTCTATCGCCGCGCGCCGTCCGACCTGCTGGACGACAACCCCAAGTCCGAGCTGTGGCTCAAGGAAGGGAAGGGCGTCGATCGCCGCCTGACCGACAACGATTTCCAGGAAAGCACGCCGCGCCTGTCGCCCGACGGCCGCTCGGCCCTGTTCCTGGCCACGGCCGAGAACGGCCGCTACGGCACGGTCAACCCCAACCTCTTCGTGCTGCCGGCCGCAGGCGGCGCGCCGCGCGAGCTGGCCCACGGCCTGCCCTACGAGATCGAGGACGCCATCTGGTCCGCCGACGGCCGCGAAATCTACATCACCGCCACCACCGGCGTTCGCCGTGAGTTGTTCGCGGTCGACGTCAGGAGCGAGGCCGTGCGGCCGCTGGCGCGCGGCGATCATGCCGCCGGCGACGTCAGCCTGACGCGCGACGGCAAGACCCTGGTGTTCTTCAAGGCCTCTGCGACCTCGCCGGGCGAGGTGTTCCGGATCGATCCGGCCAAGCCGTCGCCGGTGCAGGTGACCCACCTCAACGACGACATCGCGACCCGTTTCCGCCTGCCGCGCCAGGAGGCCATCCAGTGGACCGCGCCGGACGGCCAGGCCCTGGAAGGTCTCGTGACCTATCCGCTCGACTACCAGCCGGGGCGCCGTTACCCGCTGATCGTCCAGAGCCACGGCGGGCCGCGCTCGTCGGACGTGTTCAACATCTTCGCCTACGGCCGCTTCAACCCGCTGCTGGCGGCCAAGGGCGTGATGACGCTCAGCGTCAACTATCGCGGCGGCACCGGCTACGGCGACGCGTTCCTGCAAGGCATGAACGCCGGCTATTTCCGTCATGCCGACAAGGACGTGCTGTCGGGCGTCGACACCCTGATCGCCAAGGGCCTGGTCGATCCCGATCGTCTGGGCGTCATGGGCTGGAGCGCCGGCGGCCACATGACCAACCGCCTGATCACCGTCACCGACCGTTTCAAGGCCGCGTCCTCGGGCGCTGGCGCGGTCGACTGGCCGTCGATGTACCTGACGTCGGACACCCGCTGGCAGCGCAGCGAGTGGTTCGTGACCCCGCCCTACGGTTCTGCCGCTCGCCGCGACCTCTACGTCGACAACTCCCCGCTCAGCCAGCTCGACAAGGTCAGGACCCCGACCCTGATCCTGGCCGGCGCCGAGGACGAGCGCGTGCCCTGGACCCAGTCGGTAATGCTGCATAGGGCGCTGAAGGCCCTGGGCGTCGAGACCGAGCTCTACCTGGCCCCGCGCGAGCCGCATAACTTCCGCGAGCTGCGCCACCGGCTGTTCCAGGTGAACGTCCAGATGGACTGGTTCAGCAAGCGCGTGCTCGGCCAGGACTACGATTGGAGCGCAGCGCCCGACGCCAAGGACGAGACCGACTGACGGGCTACTGTCGCAGCGGCGTGTCGTAGGGGCGCGGGTCGCCGGGATCGAGCGGCGGCGGCTCGGGCGGATCTTCGAAGGGCACGACCGGATCGTCGATCTCGGGCGGTGGGCCGTCCGGCGGAATTTCCAGCGGCGGACGGCCGGGCGTGGGATCGGGGTTCGGCGGTACAATCGGGTCGGTCATGTGCATGTTCATGATCGACCAACGCACGGGCCCATGGCGCGGGTCCGCCGAAATCTACTGGCAGGCTGAGGTCTCGCCGCTTTCGAAGTCGACGCGGAAGCAGTGCTCGACGCCGGTCTCGACGTCGCGAACAACGACGGACGCCTGGCCGTAGGAATCCACCTCGGGATGCCAGGCCTCCATGAAGGCCACGGCGGCCTCCTCGAAGGTCTCGGCGTCGACCCCATGCGCGTGGTCGCAGCCGTCGTGCAGGGCGTGGACGCGGAAGGTGCGGGTCTCGAACATGGCGTTTCCTCCGAACATCCAACGCATGGCGAGCGCGGGGGATTCAAACCCCGTCGCGGTTCGCCGTCCAGAGGGCGACGTCGAATTCCGCGCCTTGGCCAAGCGAGTAAGGCTCAACAGTCTTATCGCGGGTTCTCAAGTCGACAGTAAGGCATTGGAATGGCGTCATGTTTTGTTCGCGGCCCGAGTCGTCGAGGTCGCCTGAGAAGTTCTGCGCCTGCACCCTGAATTTCTGGCCGGCCGTCGGGCGGCGAAGGTCAGGTTGCAGTCTTACCTATCCGACCAGTCCAGGCCGGGTCCGGCCCGCCTGTCGTGGTGGAGGGTAGCATGCAGAGTTCAGTATTGGCCGAGCGCGTCGACGACGTTGACGTGGCGACGGAGGTCGAGCCGCCCGCCCTATGGCCGGGGGTGATCGCCCTGACCATGGGCGTCTTCGCTCTGGTGACGTCGGAATTCCTGCCCGCCAGCGTGCTGACGCCCCTGGCCGCCGACCTTGGGGTCAGCGTCGGGGCGGCCGGGCAGGCGGTGACGGCCACGGCCGTGGTCGGGGCCTTCGCCGCGCCGTTGACGCCGGTGCTGACCGGCCGGTTCGACCGCCGTCTGGTGATGCTGGGCCTGATGCTCGTTCTGGCGGTCTCCAACCTGCTGACCATCTTCGCCACCAACCTGCCGGTGCTCCTGGTCGCCCGGGTGCTGCTGGGCGCCGCCCTGGGCGGCTTCTGGTCGATGGCCGCGGCCCTGGGCATGCGGCTCGTGCCCAAGGCGGCGATCCCAAAGGCGATGTCGCTGATCTTCGCCGGCGTGTCGCTGGCCACGGTCTCGGCCGCGCCGGTCGGAGCCTTCGTCAGCGACACCCTGGGCTGGCGAGCGGCGTTCGTCATCGCCGGCGTCGTGGGCTTGGCCGCGCTTGCCGCGCAAGCCTTGACCCTGCCGCGCCTGGCGCCGACCTCGGTTCCGCGGCTCGGCGGCCTCATCGAGGTCGCCCGCCGTCCGGCGGTGGCGGCCGCCCTGGTCGGCGTGCTGCTGGTGATCTCGGGACACTTCGCCGGCTTCACCTATGTCCGTCCCGTGCTGGAGGATGTCGCCGGCCTCGATGTCGCGGCGATCTCGCTCAGCCTGCTGGCCTTCGGCGTCGCCGGTTTCTTCGGCAACCTGGCCGGCGGGGCGCTGGTCGGCCGCGATCCGCGCCTGTCGATCCTGGGCGGGGCGGGTTTGATCGCTGTCGCCGCCGTCGCCATCGTGGCCCTGGGGAGCGTCGGCTGGATCGCGGCCCTGGCGCTGACCCTCTGGGGCTTCGCCTTCGCCATGCTGCCCGTCGGCTTCCAGGCCTGGGCGACCTCGGCGGCGACCGACCAGGCCGAACTGGCCGGCGGCCTCCTGACCTCGACCTTCCAGGTGGCCATCGCGCTGGGCGCGGTGCTGGGCGGCCTGCTGGTCGACCGCCTCGGTCCGCTCAGCGCCCCGGCCTACGCCGTCACCGCCGCGCTGGCGGGGGTGATCCTGGTGCTGGCCGTGCGTCGCGGCGGCGCCCGGCAGGCTCCCGAAGCCGCCTGCCAGGCCTGCGGCTAGTCCTCGTCCCGGCGCCGGCCCGACAGGTCGGCGCCGGCGTCCGCGGCGAAGCGCCGGTTCCAGATCGTCGCCGAGGCCGAGATCGCCGTGACGATCAGGAAGGCCAGGGTGAAGTCGGCGAGCCGTGGCGTGGCGTGATCGCCCGCCAGCATGCCGACATGCAGCGCCAGGGCCCCGGCGCAGACCCCCAGCGACAGCATCAACTGCTGGAAGGTGGCGTAGAAGCTGGTCGCCGCGCTCATCCGCTCGGGGGGGATCTCGTCATATGCGATGGTGTTGTAGGCGGTGAACTGGAACGACATGCAAAAGCCGCTGATCATCAGGGTCAGGAAGATCAGCCAGGTCGGCCAGCCGGGCCGGAACAGGCCGCAGACGGCGTAACCGGCGCTGGCCGCCAGGCCGCCGACGATCATGCTGTTGCGGAAGCCGAAGCGACGCAGGATGCGCGGGGCCAGGCTCTTCATCGCCAGCGAACCGATGGCGCCGGCGATGGTGATCGTGCCGCTGGCCGCGGCGGTCATGCCAAACCCCAGTTGCAGCATCAGCGGCAGCAGGAAGGGCTGGGCGCCCTGGGTGATGCGGGTCAGCGAGCCGCCGATCACCGACAATCTGAAGGACGGCACGGCCATCAGCGACAGGTCCAGGATCGGGTCCGCGCGGCGCCTGGCGTGGCGCAGGTAGAGGCCGCCCGCGGCCAGGCCCACGGCGATCAGCGCCAGGGCCATTGGCAGTTCGCCGTCGCGGCTGGTCATCTCGAAGCCGAACAGCAGGCAGCCCAGCGACAGCCCCGACAGCAGGAAGCCGACCGGATCGGCCCGCACGGGCGTCTCGCCGCGCACCTCGTCGATGAACAGGGTGACCAGCACGATCCCCAGCACGCCGATCGGGATGTTCAGATAGAAGATCCAGCGCCAGTCCAGATAGGTGACGATGAAGCCGCCGATCGGCGGTCCCAGGATCGGGCCGATCAGCGCCGGGATGATCAGCCACGACATCGCCGAGACCATGTCCTGCTTGGCCACCGAGCGCAGCAGCACCAGGCGTCCGATCGGGATCATCATCGCCCCGCCCACGCCTTGCAGGAAACGGGCGAAGATGAGGAAGGGCAGGCTGGTCGCCTGGCCGCACAGCACCGATCCGCCGACGAAGACGGCGATGGCCAGGCGGAACACGGTCTTGGAGCCGAAGCGGTCGGCCAGGCGTCCGCTGGCGGGAATGAAGATCGCCAGGGCCAGCAGATAGGCGGTCAGGGCCGAGCTCAGGCTGGTGGCCGGCACGCCGAAGTCGCGAGCCATGGTCGGCAAGGCCGTGGCCAGCACCGTGGCGTCCATCTGCTCCATGAACAGCGCGCAGGCGATGATCACGGCGACCAGGCGATAGGGCGGTCGCCTGGCCGTATCGACCTCTGGCGCGCCGGGCGCACGGGTGACGCCGTCGGCGGCGGGCAGGATGCCGTCGCGGACCTCGGAGTTGATCGAGGCCAGGCCGCGACGTCTCAACCTCGTCACGCGCCGGGCTCCCGAAATAGAGGCGTGGGCGTCGCGGCGGGGAGGGGCAAGCTTACGGGCACGGGCGGTCCTAAAGGGTCGAACGGGCGGGCGCAAACTCGTGCGTAACGGCAAGTGGGGTCAAGCAACCGTCAGCTTTTCTGAATTCCTATCGAGTTGATCTGAATTGTGACGGCGATCGCCGGGAGGCCTGATGGGCGAAAGCCAAGCTTCGTCCGTGCGAGTTTCCCGATGACCGATCCGACCCCTAACGCCCCTGTCGCCACGCACGACGAGCTCGAGATCCAGCGCCGAAACCTGCTGCTGGCGGGCGGCGTCGCGGCCGCCGCCGCCGGCATTGTCGCGCCGGGCAGGGCCAAGGCGCAGGAGGGCTCCCAGGTACCGCCGCCCGCGCGCCAGCCGCGTGCGCCGGCCGGCGGCAAGAGCCCGTGGGGCTACGACACCTGGAAGCAGGCCACGCCCCAGCCGGTCTCGATCCGGCCCGGCGAGGCGCCGCTGCCGCAGCAGCCGCGCGCCTATACCGACATCAAGAGCTATCACGCCCACGTCTATTTCGACGAAGACACCTCGCAGAAGGCGGCCCTGCTGCGGCGCTGGGTGTCGGAGCGCTTCGTCGTCGAGCTGGGCGACTGGAACCAGGTCCCGCGCGGCCCGCACGTGACGCCGTCGTTCTATTTCGGCTTCACCAACGACCTGCTGCACGTGATCCTGCCGTGGCTGCAGCTCAACAGCCTGGGCCTGACGATCCTCTTGCATCCGAATACGGACGACCCTCGCTCGGACCACCTCTACTACACCGCCTGGATCAACCGCTCTCAGCCGGTGAACGGCTACGGCATGAAGAAGCCGGGCGAGGGCGAGCCGCCGGTCGAGCTGATCTATCCCAACACCAAGCCGTTCGTGCCGATCGAGACGTGAGGGCCAATCGAGCCGTGAGGGAAGGGGCCCTTACGCGCCCAGCATGTTGCCGTAGCCGATGACGACGGTGGCGCCGACCAGCAGGGCCACGCCGGCCCAGACCATGTTGCGCACGGCCGGACGAGCGTCCTTCCACTCTTTGAAGGCAAAGCCCCACAGGGTGCCGAAGATGATGATGCTGGCCATGTGCAGGGTCCAGCTGGAGAAGCCGAACTTGCCCATCTGGCTCTCGCCCATGGTGTAGAAGAAGAACTGGAAGTACCAGGCCACGCCCGCCAGGGCGCTGAGCAGGTAGTTGGCCAGCAGCGGCGGCTTGTCGGCCGATTCCTTGCCGCTGGAAGCGCGGCCGATCCACTGTCCCGCGCTGCGGTTCTTGGCGATCAGGAAGGCGCACCAGACGCCGTTGGTGATCAGGCCGCCGAACATGACGAGGCACAGCACCGGCAGGCCGGTCCACAGCGGGCCGGTGCCGGCGGCTGCCGAGATGTTCTTGATCGGCTCTCCGGCGGCCAGGCCGAAGGCGAAGCAGGCCGACATGACGCCTGAGAAGATCGCCACCGCCAGGCCCTTCTTGAAGTCGAATTCGGCGACGGCTGCGCGCTTCTCTTCGGGCGACAGGTCGCCGTCCTTCTTGGCCCCGGCCCAGGCCACGACGACGATGCCGGCCACGGTCATCAGGAGGCCCAGCAGGATGATCCGGCCGGAGGTCGAGCTGAGCAGGGCGTCGGCGAAGGTTCCGCGCACCAGCGGCGGGATCAGCGTGCCGAACACGGTGCACAGGCCCAGCACCACGGCCATGCCCAAGGACAGGCCGAGATAGCGCATGGTCAGGCCGTAGGTCAGGCCGCCGAAGCCCCACAGCACGCCGAACAGGATGCAGAGGCCGGCGATGTGCGGGGGAACCTGGCCCATCACGCCCAGCAGGTCGCGGGTCTGTAGCGAGGCGAAGAACCACGGGGCGAACAGCCAGGAGAACACGCCTCCGGTGAGCCAGTAGATCTCCCACGACCAGCGGCGCACGCCGCGGAAGGGCACATAGAAGCTGGCCGAGGCCAGGCCGCCCAGCCAATGGAAGAAAACGCCCATAAGCGGATTCATTGGCGTCAACTCCCATATATCAAAACGATTTTCTAATTATTGGGATCATCGCGAGCGGGCGTGGCTTTGTCAACGAACCGCGCCGAGCGTCGCCGCGAGGACACGGTGGCGGTCATTTCTTTCCTGAAACACTGTGCGGCGCTCGACATGCGCACGAATTCCCGGTTATCGTCCCGACTATAGGGAATTAATCCCATAATATGAAATTTGTCGACCTTGGCGTCACCCGATGGCCCTGAGCAACGACAAGTCGCAACTGGAGAGGAAACCATGAAGACCCCCATCAGCGCCCAGCTGCGCACCAGCGCCTCGCGCCTCGCCGTCGCGGCCGTCCTGCTTTCGGCCCCCGCCATCGCTCACGCCCAGGCCGCGCCCGCCGCCGGCCAGACCGTAGAGCCCGAAGCCGTCGAGGAAGTCGTCGTCACCGGCATCCGCGCCTCGCTGCGCAGCGCCATGGACGTCAAGCGCAACTCCCTTCAGGTGGTCGACAGCATCTCGGCCGAGGACATCGGCGACTTCCCCGACAAGAACCTCTCCGAAGCCCTGCAAAGGGTGACGGGCGTGCAGATCAGCCGCCAGGACGGCGAAGGCCGCGGCGTCAGCATCCGCGGCGCCGATCCCAGCCTGAACCGCGTCGAGATCAACGGCACGTCGGCCTTGTCGCTGACCGTCGGCGGCGGCGACCGCGCCGTCGATTTCCGCGACATTCCCGTCGAGTTCGTCTCGCGCCTGGACGTGGTCAAGTCGCCTACGGCCGACATGGCCGAAGGCGGCATCGGCGGCACCGTGCGGGTCATCACCCGCCGTCCGTTCGACAGCAAGGAGCCCTTCGTCGCCGGCTCGGTGCAGGGCGTCTACTCGAACCTCGCCAAGGAGTACGACCCCAAGCTGGCCCTGATCGGCAGCCGCACCTTCTTCAACGACACCCTGGGCGTCCTGCTGTCGGGCACCTGGGAGAAGCGGCACCTGAACAGCAACAACGCCCGCACCACGGGCTGGGCGACCCGGGCGGGCGCGCGGCCCACCGGAGGCGTCACCGGCCGTCCCACCGACATCAACGGCGACGGCACGGCCGACTTCATTCCCGAGATCCCGCGCCTGATCATCGACCGCCGCGAGACCGAGCGAAAGGCGCTGAGCACCGTCGTCGAGTGGCGTCCGACCGACAACTTCAAGGCCTATTTCGACGCCACCTACGCTACGGCCAAGGAGCGGGTGAACAGCTCGTTCCTGCAGCTTACCGGCACCAGCGGCGAGATCGACTACAGCAAGTCCACGGTGGGCGGCGACAACACGGTCGATCACCTCGAACTGGTCAGCACGTCAGCCTTCCCGATCGACCTGGTCTATCGCAACATCCTGGGCGACCTGGAGCGGACGCAATACACCACCGCCGTCGGCGGCGAGTGGAAGCTCGACAAGTGGGTGTTCGACGCCCGCTTCGACTATTCGAACGCCGAGGTGCAGAACAACGAGATCAACTCGACGGCGACGGCGTTCGGCATCCCGCGCGCGGTCATCGACTACAAGGGCGGCAAGGGATCGCCGAACTTCTCGTTCCCCGGCCTCGACGTCACGACCGGGCAAGGCGTGCAACGGCTCGATGCGCTGTTCAACCCGCGCAACAACAGCGCTGAGGAGACCGCTCAGCAATTCAACATCACTTACAAGCCGGACGTCTCCTGGCTGACCTCGATCAAGGCCGGCGTCCAGGCGAGGCAGTTCGAGACCAACCAGATCCTTTACCAGCGCACTTCGCGTCTGAGCTGCCGTACGGGCGATATTCGTTCGCCGACCGACCGTAATCCCAGCGCGATCGTATCGGCCCAGGCGCCGTGCTCCACGCTCGAGCAGATCGTCAACCTCAACTCGACCGAGCAGGGGATCCCGTTCTTCCAGACCGGCGACCTCGGCTATTCCGGCGGCGTGCGCCGATGGAACGACAACACCATGGCCACCTACGCGGCCACGTTGGCGAGCAGCGGCCTGGTGAACGACGTCTACGCAGTCAACCCCAACCCTAACACCGCCGAGACCTTTGGCGGTCGGGGCAGCTTCCAGAACTTCCTCGACACCTGGTCGGTCGAGGAGAAGACCAAGAGCGCCTACGTTCAGGCCAACTTCGACTTCCACGAACTGCCCGTGCCGATCAGCGGCACGCTGGGCGTGCGGGTCGTCGACACCGAGACGCTCTCCACCGGCTACAACCAGATCCGAAGCAACGGTCCGTCTGGGCTGGAGGTCAACTACGTCGAGGGCGAGGCAGAGGGCGGCTACACCAAGACCTTGCCTTCGTTGAACGTCCGGGCCGAGTTCATCCCCGGCAAGCTGATCGGCCGCTTCTCGGCCAGCAAGGTCATGGCCCGCGCTGCGCCGGCCCAACTGGCTCTGCGCCGCTCGATCGACCGCAACAGCTTCACCGGCTCGCGCGGCAACCCGAACCTTCAGCCGTTCGAGGCCACCGCTTACGACGCCGGCCTGGAATGGTACTTCAGCCGCGACAGCTTCATTTCGGCGACCTATTTCCGCAAGGAGATCTCGTCGTTCATCACGAATGTGGCGGTTGACGAGTTCGAGGAAGGCGAGCCCAGGCCCTTCCGCATCACCACGCCGATCAACGGCGATGATCAAGTGACGATCGACGGTCTCGAAATCGGTGGCCAGTACGCTTTCGATTTCCTGCCGGAACCCTTCCAGGGCTTCGGCGTCCTGGCTAACTTCACCTATCAGAAGGACAAGGGCTTCAAGCAGCCTAACCTGATCACCGGTGAGGCGCTGACGTTCCCGGGCCTGTCGCGCAAGAGCTACAATGTCTCGTTCTACTACGAGAACGAAAAGGTCAGCGCCCGGGCGTCCTACAACTGGCGCGGCGACTGGCTGATCACCCCGGTCGGCCGCGGCAACTGGCCCGAGTTCAACAAGGCATTCGGAACCCTCGACGCCTCGGCCAGCTACAACGTCAACGACAACATCACCGTCTTTGTCGAAGGCGTGAACCTGACCGACGAAGTGCGCCGGGAATACAACGCCGATGCGCGCTACATCGGCAACGAGACCTTCGGTTCGCGCTACTACTTCGGCGTCCGCGCGAAGTTCTAGAGGCTAGAGATGATCAGCCCTGCTCGGTCAGCTTCAGGAAGTTGGCCAGGGTCGGGCTGATCTCGCCCTTGCGCCAGGCCAGGCCCGTTTCCAGTTCGGGGGCGGTCCCGGCCAGCGGCACATAGGTGACGCCCGTGCGCGCCAGGTTGCGCAGCGAGGCGGGGACGAGCGCCACGCCCAGGCCGCTCGACACCAGGCTGATGATCGTCTGCATCTGGATGGCCTCTTGCGCGATGTGGGCGTCGCCGCCCAGCGCGCGGTAGTGGCCGGTCACCAGGTCGTGGAAATTCGGCGCCACGTGCTTGGGAAACAGGATCAGCGGCGAGGCCAGAAGCTCGTCGGCTGACAGCACCGCGTCGCTGGCGATGCGTCCCTCGTCGATCCAGGCGCTTGGCACGGCCGCCACGAGCGGCTCGCGCAGCAGCCGGCGATAGGCGAGGGCGGCGGGCAGGGGCTGGTCGGTCGGCGGGATGATGATGCCCGCGTGCCGCTCGCCCTCGACCAGGGCCGGCAGCTGCACGTCGCTGGTGGCTTCGAACAGCCGGATTTCGACCTCCGGATAGGCCTGCGAATAGCGCCGCACCAGCGAGGGCAGCACGCTGTAGTCGGCGGTGCTGACAAACGATAGCGCCAGATAGCCGCTCTGGCCGTCGCGCATCCGCCGCGCCGCGGCGGGCAGCGCGTCCAGCGCCGCCAGCGCCTCTTGCACCTGCGGCAGCCACTGCTCGCCCAGGGGCGTCAGCCGCACGTTGCGTTTGGTGCGCACGAACAGCGCCGCCCCCAGTTCCTTCTCCAGGGCCATGATCGACTGACTGAGCGGCGGTTGGGTCATGCGCAGTCGCTCGGCCGCCCGGCCGAAGTGCAGGGTCTCGGCCACGGCGGCGAAATGGCGGAACTGTCGGACGTCCATTTGATATCTCATGCGACCTAATGGTCGTCTTTTAATATATTTTGCTCGCACGGTCAGCGGCGGTAATAACCCCACAGCCGACACTGAGATTTTCCCATGCCTCCCTATCGCTCACGCACCTCCACCCACGGCCGCAACATGGCCGGCGCCCGCGGCCTGTGGCGCGCCACCGGCATGAAGGACAGCGATTTCGGCAAGCCGATCATCGCCGTGGCCAACAGCTTCACCCAGTTCGTCCCAGGCCACGTGCACCTGAAGGACCTGGGCCAGCTGGTCGCTCGCGAGATCGAGGCCGCCGGCGGCGTGGCCAAGGAATTCAACACCATCGCCGTCGACGACGGCATCGCCATGGGCCACGGCGGGATGCTGTATTCGCTGCCCAGCCGCGAACTGATCGCCGACGCGGTCGAGTACATGGTCAACGCCCACTGCGCCGACGCGATCGTCTGCATCTCCAACTGCGACAAGATCACGCCGGGCATGCTGATGGCCGCCATGCGCCTCAACATCCCGGTGGTCTTCGTCTCGGGCGGTCCGATGGAGGCCGGCAAGGTGCAGATCAAGGGCGCGATCCGCTCGCTGGACCTGGTCGACGCCATGGTCGTGGCCGCCGACGACAAGTACACGGACGAAGAAGTCGAGGCGATCGAGAAGGCCGCTTGCCCGACCTGCGGCTCGTGCTCGGGCATGTTCACCGCCAACTCGATGAACTGCCTGACCGAAGCCCTGGGCCTGTCGCTGCCCGGCAATGGCTCGGTCCTGGCCACCCACGCCGACCGTGAGGCCCTGTTCAAGGAAGCCGGCCGCCTGATCGTCGACCTGTGCCAGCGCTGGTACGAACAGGAGGACGTCACCGCCCTGCCGCGCGGCATCGCCACGCGCGAGGCGTTCGAGAACGCCATGAGCCTGGACATCGCCATGGGCGGCTCGACCAACACCGTGCTGCACCTCCTGGCCGCGGCCAGCGAGGGCGGCGTCGAGTTCTCGATGGCCGACATCGACCGTCTGTCGCGCCGCGTGCCCTGCCTGTCGAAGGTCGCGCCGGCCAAGGCCGACGTGCACATGGAAGACGTCCACCGCGCCGGCGGCGTCCCCGCCATCCTGGGCGAGCTGGAGAAGGGCGGCCTGATCGACGCCAGCCAGCCTACCGTCCACGCCGCGACCATGGCCGAGTCCCTGGCTCGCTGGGACATCGGCCGCACCAACAGCGGCACGGCCCAGGAGTTCTTCCGCGCCGCCCCGGGCGGCAAGCCGACCCAAGTCGCCTTCAGCCAGGCCGCCCGCTGGGAGGAACTGGACCTGGATCGCGAGAAGGGCGTCATCCGCTCGGTCGAGCACCCGTTCTCCAAGGACGGCGGCCTGGCGGTGCTGTTCGGCAACCTCGCGCCGGAAGGCTGCATCGTGAAGACGGCCGGGGTCGACGAGTCGATCCTGACCTTCCGCGGTACGGCCCGCGTGTTCGAGAGCCAGGAAGACGCCGTCAGCGGCATCCTGGGCGGCAAGGTCACGGCCGGCGAGGTCGTGGTGATCCGCTACGAAGGTCCCAAGGGCGGCCCGGGCATGCAGGAGATGCTGTACCCGACCACCTACCTGAAATCGAAGGGCCTGGGCGCGGCCTGCGCCCTGATCACCGACGGCCGCTTCTCGGGCGGCACCTCGGGCCTGTCGATCGGCCACGTCTCGCCGGAAGCCGGCGAGGGCGGCCTGATCGCCCTGGTCGAGACCGGCGACAGCATCCTGATCGACATCCCCAACCGCGGAATCAACCTGGAAGTCTCCGACGCGGTGCTGGCCGAGCGTCACGCCGCCCAGCTGGCGCGCGGCAAGGACGCCTGGAAGCCCAAGGATCGCAAGCGCGAGGTTTCGCCGGCCCTGCGCGCCTATGCGGCCATGACCACCAACGCCGCTCGCGGTGCTGTGCGCGACGTCTCCCAGGTCGAGCGCCAGAACTAGGAACTGAAAGCGGCCGGGCTCGCCAGGGCTCGGCCGCGCAATCCTGGGGTGAGTTTTTCTGCCCGCGCGGCGAGAATATCGGTCGTGCGGAGGAGGGCGGTCCGGGTCAGGTTTTCGACATCGACGTAAAAAGCTTCAGGAGAAGCCGATGTCCGACCGCAAGCTCCATCCCGAGACCCTGGCCCTGCACGCCGGCTGGCGGGCCGACCCGACGACCGGGGCCGTGGCGCCGCCGATCTACCAGACCACCTCCTACCAGTTCCAAAGCGCCGAGCACGCGGCAGACCTCTTCGCCCTGCGCCAACTGGGCAACATCTACACCCGCATCGGCAACCCCACGATCGACATCCTGGAGCAGCGCCTGGCCGCGCTGGAGGGCGGGGCCGCGGCCCTGGCCGTGGCGTCGGGGCAGGCGGCCTCGGCCTTCGCCATCCAGAACCTGGCCCGGGCCGGCGACAACATCGTCAGCTCCACCGACCTCTACGGCGGCACCTGGAACCTCTTCGCCAACACCCTGCGCGACCAGGGGATCGAGGTCCGCTTCGTCGATCCGGAAGACCCCCAGGCCTTCGCCCGGGCCACCGACGAGCGCACGCGCGCCTACTACGCCGAGACCCTGCCCAATCCGAAGCTGACGGTCTTTCCGATCGCCGAGGTCGCCGCCATCGGCCGCGCGCATGGGATCCCGCTGATCGTCGACAACACCGCCGCGCCCCTGCTGGCGCGGCCGCTGGAGCATGGCGCGGCGATCGTCGTCTATTCGACCACCAAGTATATCGGCGGGCACGGCACCTCGATCGGCGGCGTCATCATCGATGGCGGCAATTTCGACTGGGAGGCCCATCCCGACCGCCAGCCGTCGCTCAACACCCCCGATCCCAGCTATCACGGCGCGGTCTGGGCGCAGGCGGCCAAGCCGCTGGGCCCCATCGCCTACATCCTGCGAGCCCGCACGGTGCTGCTGCGCGACCTGGGCGCGGCCCTGTCGCCGTTCAACGCCTTCCAGATCCTGCAGGGGCTTGAGACCCTGCCGCTGCGCATCGCCCGCCATTCGCAGAACGCGCAAGCCGTGGTCGACTTTCTGGCCAAGCGCCCGGAGGTGATCCAGGTGATCTATCCCACCGCCCAGGACGGCCTGCGCCGCGAGCGGGCCGACCGCTACCTGTCGGGCGGCTATGGCGGCCTTGTCGGCTTCGAACTGGCGGGCGGACGCGAGACCGGCAAGCGGTTCATCGACGCGCTCAAGCTGTTCTATCACGTGGCCAATATCGGCGACGCGCGCAGCCTCGCCATCCATCCGGCCTCGACCACCCACTCCCAGCTCAGCGCCGAGGACCAGGCCGCGACCGGCGTCTCCGAAGGCTATGTGCGGCTGTCGATCGGCCTTGAGCACATCGACGACATCCTGGCCGACCTTGATCAGGCCCTGGCCGCCTCGGCAGGTCTCCGCGTCGCAGCCGAGTGACGAAAAAGCCCGTCAGGTCAGAGATCTGGCGGGCTTTCTTCATGTCGGTCAGCGCTTGGCGGTCTGCTCCACGGCGCGGAAGACGCGCAGGTAGTTGCCACCCCACAGCTTGCCGATGTCGGCCTCGGAATAACCGCGGGCCACCAGCTCGGCGGTGACGTTGCCGGCCTCGCCCTCGTTGGCCCAGCCGATCACCCCGCCGCCGTGGTTGAAGTCCGACGACAGCCCCACGTGGTCGACCCCTACGCGCCCCACCGCATAGTCGACGGAGTCGACCAGGTCCTTGACCGTCGCCTTGGGCAGCAGGTCGGTGATGGCGTGGCTGTAGTCCTTGCGCTTGTCCGGCGACAGCGCCTCGGTCCCGTCGGCTGCGCGCGTGAAGGCGGCCGGCAGGCCGTACTGGGCGCGCAGGGCCGCCACCTTCGGACGAAGCTCCGGCGTCAGCCGCACCAGATAGGGCCCGAAGGCGACGACCTGCACGACCCCGCCTTTGGCGGCGATGGCGTCGAGTTCGGCGTCCGACAGGTTGCGCGGATTGTCGACGACGCCCTGCACCCCTGAGTGGCTGGCCACCACCGGCGCGCGGCTGATCGCCAGCACCTGCTTCACGCCGTCGGGCGTCAGTTGCGAGACGTCGATGATCACGCCCAGGTCGTTGAGCCGCCCCACCGCCTGCTTGCCTAGGGGCGACAGGCCGCCCCATTCGACCTTGGTCCCGCCGCTAGGGCGCGAGGAGTCGGCGAAGGCGTTGTTTCCGGCATGGACGAAGCCGAAGCTGCGCACCCCGGCGGCGTAATAGGCGTCGATCGGCTTAAGGTCCTCGCCGAACGGGTAGGCGTTGAGGAAGCCCACCACGATCGCCCGCTTGCCGGCCTTGGCCGCGGCCTCGACGTCGTCGGCCTTCAGGGCCAGAACGGCGCGGTCGGGATGGCGCTCGGCGACGCCGCGGATGGCCGCCAGCTTGGCGTCGGCCTCCTTGCGGGCCTGGGCATAGCCGTCCGGCGTACGCGGCCCCTGCGCGACGAACACCGCCAGCACGGCCGCGTCGACCCCGCCGCGCTCCAGCTTGGGCAGGTCGAGCTGGCTGTCGCCGTCGACGGCGGCTTCGTGCGCGCCGACGCCCAGGTCGGCGGGCACGTCCACGTGGCTGTCCAGCACCAGGGTGCGGGCGTGGACGGCGGCGGCGTCGAGATTGGCGGCGAGCGCCGGAGCGGCGCTGGCCAGGGCCAGGGCGGCGGCCGTGGCCAGGAGGATGGGGCGAAGCATGGCGTCGTCTTTCTTGTCGTTGGTCGGGGAGGGCGCCTCGCCGCGCGCCGGGCCCCTCGGCGCGTTCGTGAAGGCGGCTCGACGCTAGCCGCCGCCGGGCCGCGCCGACCAACGCGGTGTTCTCATGCTGGATATTGCCGTCGGTAAAGCTTGCGCTCGAGGCCGCTCACCAGTCATCTCGGCGTCCTTTCCGAACCGAGAGTGCGCTTTCCATGCTCGACGACCGCAAGCCCCACGAAGCCCGACCGCTCGGCAAGAGCGGCCTTTCCGTGTCGCCGCTGGCCTGGGGCATGTGGCGCTTCAAGGGCGAATCCGTCGCCGACGCCCGGCATCTGGTCGAGACCGCGCTGGAGAGCGGCATCACCCTGCTCGACACCGCCGACATCTATGGCGCCGACACGCCCTACGGCTTTGGCTCGGCCGAGGTTCTGCTGGGCAAGGTGCTGCACGACGCCCCGC
This sequence comes from Caulobacter zeae, assembly GCF_002858925.1. Lineage (GTDB taxonomy): Bacteria > Pseudomonadota > Alphaproteobacteria > Caulobacterales > Caulobacteraceae > Caulobacter > Caulobacter zeae. The sequence continues at coordinate 33,953 of NZ_PJRS01000019.1, read as the reverse complement.
ATCTGCGCGAGAAGTTCGTCCTGGCCTCGAAGGGCGGCATCGTCCTGGGCGTGCCCTACAACTCCAGCGCCGACTATCTGGTCGCCGCCTGCGAGGCCTCGCTGCAGCGCATGGGCGTCGAGAAGATCGACCTCTACCAGATCCACCGCCCCGACGTTCTGGCTCACCCGGCCGAGGTGGCGGGGGCGCTGGTCAAGCTGCGCGAGCAAGGCAAGATCGACGCTATCGGCGTCTCCAACTATCTGCCCAGCCAGGTCGCGGCCTTGCAGGCGCACCTGCCGTTCCCGCTGGCCAGCATCCAGCCGGAGTTCTCGCCTCTGGCCATCGAGCCGCTGTCGGACGGCGTGCTCGACCAGGCGCTTGAGCGCGACATGGCCGTGCTGGCCTGGTCGCCCCTGGGCGGCGGCCGCCTGACGGGCGAGGGGATCGACGATCGCGGCCGGGCGGTGATCGACGCGCTCGACGCCGTGGCCCGCCCGCAGCACGTCGACCGCGCCGCCGTCGCCCTGGCCTGGATCATGGCCCACCCGTCGCGGCCGATCCCGATCGTCGGCTCCCAGACGCCCGAGCGCATCAAGGCCGCCGCCGACGCCCTGCACGTCCACATGACCCGGGCCCAGTGGTACGCCATCCTGACCGCCAGCCGAGGGGTTCCGCTGCCTTAGGGCGGATCCGGTATCTGAGATGAAAACCTCCTCCTTCGACGGGCTCAGGATGAGGTTTTTCTACGATCTCGGCTTGTGACTGGTCCTCATCCTGAGCTTGTCGAAGGACGAGGACCACGCGCGAGCCTTGAATGTCGATACGCCCAAGGCATGCGGTCGCCTTTGACGGGCGGCGAGGAGATCGCTAGATCATGGCGCGGTAATGAGAATCGTTCTCATTCGGGGTGGCGTGATGCGATCTGGCCAGAGGGGAACGGCTTCCGACCTGACCAGCCTGCTGGAGGCTCATTACGAGGACCTTCGCCGCTTCGCCGCCCGCAAGGCCCGCTCGGCCAGCCTGGCCGACGACGTCATGCAGGACGCGTGGCTGAAGCTGTCGGACTTGGCCCGCGCGCCGGGCTTCGACGGCGCGGCGGTGCGCAATCCGCTGAGCTACCTGCGCCGGATCATCGCCAATCTCGTTGTCGACCGCCAGCGACAGGCCGCCGCACAGGCCCGGCGGATCGCGCCGGGCGAGTTGCCGCTGGACGCCGGCAGCGACGCGCCCTCGGCCTTCCAGGTGCTGGCCGGCCGCCAGGAGATCGCCATCGTCCAGGCCGCCATCGCCGAACTGCCCGACAAGTGCCGGCAGGTGATCCTGCTCTATCGCGGCCACGACCTGACCATGCAGCAGGTCGCCGATCGCCTGGGCGTCTCGCCGCGCACGGTCGAAAACCATCTGGCCAAGGCCATGAGCCACTGCCGTCGCCGGTTGAAGGAAGCGCGCGGCGATGGATGAGACTAGGGGAAGCGCGGGCGCCGGTTCGTCCTGTCCATCGGGAGGACCAAAAGCCCACATGAGCGACAAGGACAAACCGGGGGACGAGAGCGCGGCGCTGTTCCACGCGGCGGCGCGCCAGGCGCTGCGCCTGCGCGACGGCGGCGACGCGGCCGAGCACGCCGCCTGGCTGGCCGCGGGGCCGGAACGCGCCGAGGCGATGGCCGAGGCCGACCACATTCTGTCGCTCATGGGCGCGGCCACGGCGACCCAGGCCGATGCGGCGTTCCGACCGAGACGCCGTCGAGGCGTCGCCGCTGCCGCCAGCCCGCGTCGGCGGACCTGGAAGATCCCGGCGGCCGTGGCGGCGTGCCTGGTGCTGGCGCTCGGCGCGGGCGTCACCCTGAAGACGCTGGCGCCGGCCGATCCGAACCACTTGGTCGCCGAGATCGGGCAGGTGCGCCGGCAGGTGCTGGTCGACGGCAGTACGGTGACGCTGAACACCGGCTCGGTGCTCGACGTCCGCTATGGGCCCGACGGCCGCCGCGTGCGGCTGGTCAAGGGCGAGGCCTTTTTCGACGTTGTCCACGATCCCTCGCGACCCTTCGTGGTCGAGAGCCGGGCCGGCAGCGCCCGTGTGCTGGGCACGGCCTTCGACGTGCGCCTTCAGGGCGAGCGCGCCAAGGTCAGCGTCCTGCGCGGCGCGGTGCGGGTGCATCCGGCGAACGGCGGCGGGATGGCGGTGCTGCGGGCCGGGCAGGGGGCCTGGCTCGATGGCGCGGCGCCCGAGGCCCTGGCGCTGGAAGATCCGGCCGCGGTCGACGCCTGGCGGCAGGGACGCCTCGTCGTCTATCATCGCCCGCTGGCCGAAGTGGTCGACGAGATCGGCCGCTACAGGCGCGGCAAGGTGTTTGTCCGTGGACAGGCGCTGGCCGCCCGACCGGTGTCGGGGGTGTTCGACGTCGCGCGGCCCGACGCCGCCATCGACGCCCTGGCCGCTTCGCTGGACCTTCGTACGGCCCGTTTGGGCGGTTTCGTCCTGCTCTACTGACCGGGCTTGTAACGCCTTCGCAAAAAAATCGACGAGGTCGCTAGGGGATCTCGCCGCCGGGTTTCGTCTCTCCATCATAAGATGCAATTGAGTGTCGCTCGCAACAGTGGGCGGCCTACGAGACGAGACCGACCGAAGACATGACGACGCCTGCTATCCGTTCCGGCCTGCTGCCCCGTATCCGCCGGCTGTCGTTGTGCCTGGCCCTGGCCTCGGCCAGTCCTCTGGCTTTGGCTGCGCTTCCGGCGGCCGCCCAGGAAGCCTCGGCCTACACGGTCGACATTCCCGCCCAGCCGCTGCCCCAGGCGCTGAGCCAGTTCTCGCTGCAGACCAAGGTCCAGATCGTCTACGCGGTCGAAGCGCCGTATGGCCGCCGCGCGCCCGCCGTGCGCGGCCGCTTCAGCCAGGGCGAGATCCTGTCGCGCCTGCTGGCCGGCAGCGGCGTCACCTGGCGCGAGGTGCGTCCCGGCGTCGTGACCTTGGAGGCCGCGCCCAGCGCCAAGGGGGCGGTGGTCACCGACGCCCTGCGGGTCGAGGGCGCGACCGTCGGCGGCGAGGCGCTCAGCGCCCGCGACGCTCTCGGCTATGACGGCGTCTACGACCTCGACGGCACCTCGACCTATGCCGGCAAGGCGCAGGTCGAGCGCTACAAGGGCGTCAGCCCGGCCGACGTGCTCAAAGGCATGGTCGGGGTGTTCAGCGGCGACGCCCGCAACAGCGGCGCGCTGGATCCCAGCGTCCGCGGCGTCGAGGGGCCCGGCCGTGTGCCGGTGATCATCGACGGCGGCGAGCAGGCCCTGACCGTCTGGCGCGGCTACAACGGCGCCAACAATCGCAGCTACATCGACCCCAGCCTGGTCGGCGGCGTGCAGGTGCTGAAAGGTCCGTCCCTGACCGCCGGCGTGCACACCTCGGTGGGCGGCGCGGTGGTGATCGACACCCTCTCGCCGCGCGACATCCTGCGCGAGGGCGAGACCTACGGCGCCGAGGTCCGCATCGAGGGCGGCAACAACTCCACCAAGCCGCGCCTGCCGACCCTGCTGACCGGCCAGGACTATCGCAACGTCCCGGGCTTTCCCGGCTCGACCGGAACCACCGGCTTTCCGGGCAGTCCCTACAACGATCCCTACGTGCAGGTGACGCCGCGCACCTCGGGCGACAACGACACCGTCTCGTTCGGCGACCGCGCCGCGCGGCTGGCCATCGCGGGCCGCAGCGACGACTTCGAGTGGCTGGCCGCCTATGCCTGGCGCGAGCGGGGCAACTATTTCGCCGGCGAGAGCGAGGCCGGCTACTATCAGCAGACCAACCTGCCGACGCCGTCCGGCCCGCAGGACCTGATCAAGCGCCTGGCCTTCAACTACCAGCCCGGCAACGAGGTCCCCAACACCTCCAGCGAGATGAGCTCGTGGCTGGGCAAGCTGGTCTGGAAGATCAGCGACAGCCAGCAGCTGAAGTTCGGCGTGCGCGACACCGTCTCGACCTATGGCGAGGTCATGCCCTCGCGGATCATCTCGGTCGGCAACAACGGCATGGGGAAGGTGCAGTGGCCGCTCAGCGAGGTCCACGCCACCGCCTGGAACGTCGACTACCGGCTCAAGCCCGGCGGCCGCTGGGTGGACCTGAAGACCTCGGTCTGGCTGACCCGCACCAACAGCCACACCTACAGCGCCGGCGGCTTCCCCAACTGGGCCCAGAACGCCGCCAACCCGATCATCAAGAACACCGCGCTCGCCAACGCCAAGAACGATCGCTACGGCCTTTCGGCCAGCAACAAGATGCGCCTGGTGCCGACCCTCGACCTGGTGGTCGCCGGCGACTGGCAGCACGAGAAGCTGACCTCGCCCGACGTCTGGGGCGGCACGTTCGACGGCTGGCGCCAGTATCCCCGGGCCGGCCGGCGCGAGGAATACAACGTCCACGCCAATCTCGAATGGCGGCCGGTCAGCGAGCTGACCCTGACGGCCGGCGCCCGCTACTCGCACTACTGGGCGTTCGACGATTTCCTGGCCGAGCAACTGGCCAAGGGCGTGGTGTTCACCAACTACGTCTTCACCGACGGCTCGGTGCTCTACCGCACCCTGGTCAACGGCCGCACGGTCAACAACCGCATCGCGTGGGAGCGCGACAGCACCGGCAAGTTCACCCGCGCCACCAACCCCTGCGTCAACGGCTTCCTCAATAGCGTGGCCAACGCCACCGGCTACTGCGTGGCGTCGCTGAACCAGGCGCCGGTCACCGCCGTCAGCCGCACCCAGCGCGGCGACGGCTGGACGCCCGCGGTCTCGGCGACCTTCAACTTCACCCCCAACGCCCGGGCCTACGCCCGCTACGCCGAGGCCTATCGCTTCCCCAGCCTGTTCGAGAGCACGGTGGGCTTCTCGGCCGCCATCGACCCGACCCGGCCGCTGAAGCCCGAGCACGCCCGCACCTGGGAGGTCGCCTACATCCACGACCTGTCGGCGCTGCTGTCGCTGCCGGAGGACCAGCGCGCCGACTTCCGGCTGACCTGGTTCCGCAACCGCACCAGCAACGTCATCGAGCGCGGCACGCAGCTGCAGCTGTCCAACATGGAAAAGCAGATCATCGAGGGGATCGAGCTCCAGGCCCGCTACGACAACGGCCGCCTGTTCGCCGACTTTTCCGCCGCCCACAACTTCAAGAACAAGGTCTGCGACCGCCAGCAGGCGATCCTCAAGCAGCCCAACACCGGCATCGTGCCCGACTGCGTGAACTTCGGCTTCGTCGGCGGCTACCTGCTGACCCAGGCCACGCCCGAGAACTCGGCCAATCTGAACCTCGGCGCCCGCTTCCTGGAGCGCCGGCTCGAGGTTGGCGTGCGCGGCGTCTACTACAGCGGCTACGACAATCCCGAGCTCGACCGCTTCATCGGCGGGGCCACCGCCACCCGCGTCGACGGCTGGGCGCTGAACACGCCCTACCTGTGGGACGACATCGTCACGGTCGACGCCTACGCCAACTTCAAGCTCAACGAGAAGGTCCGGTTCGAGCTGGTCGCGACCAATCTCAACGACCGCTACTACACCGATCCCCTGACCCGCACGGCCCAGCCGGCCCCCGGGCGCACGCTGAAGCTCAGCATGACCGCCCGCTACTGACCCCCCAATTCACGGCTTTCGGCGCGACGGCTCCCTACCGACGCGGCGGACGCCGCTGGATGAGCCCGGGCCTCCATCGAAGAGGCCCATTCAACTAAGCATCGGAGAAGACGAGATGTCCTGTTCGACCTTCAAGACGCTGATCCTGGCCTCCATCGCCGCCGCCGCCCTGACGGGCGTCGCCCATGCCGGCATCGTCGGCGAGTCCACCGACGAAACCCACCTGAAGGTGGGCGCCAGCGTGATCAACGCGGGTCCGCACACCGCCGGCAAGGCCGGCGTGGCCGTCGCCTCGATCGGTCTGTCGGCCTATGTCGACTTCCAGGGCCTCGCGGCCTCGGCCCCGCCGTCGGGCGGCGTCAGCACGATCAACAACCCGTCGACCGCGCCGGGCAGCCACAACGGCATGGGCGTGTTCAACTTCGCCAAGGTCAGCACCGGCGACCTATGGTTCGGCGAGTGGTCCGACACCGCCAACGCCAATGACGGCACCCACACCGTCTACTATGTCGGCGACGACACCGGCGCCACCGCCGGCACGGGCACGGCCAGCTACACCGTGAAGGGCCTCAGCGACTACGCCACCAACGGCATCCTCGAAGGGACCTTCAACGCCGACTTCACCGCCGGCACGCTGGGCGGCTACGTCCAGAGCGCCTCGACCGGCTACAAGGTCGACATCGGCTCGGTGGGCATCTCGGGCCTGAACATCGCCAGCACCACGGCCAACGCCACGGCGACGCAGGGGACGAGCACCCTGGCCTCGGGCGGCGAAGTCAGCGGCAGGTTCTTCGGCGCCAACGCCGCGGCCCTGGCCGGTCTGGTCACCTTCGGCGGCAACAGCGTCTACGACACCGCCTTCGGCGGCACGAAGAACTGAGGACGCGAGGGGCGGGGGCCGGCTGGCCCTCGCCCCAAGCCCCTGCGATGAACAGGTCGTCCGTTCCCCCGCGTTTTCCGTTCCGCGCCGCCGCCGGTTGCGCGGCTTTCGTCGTTCTGGCCCTGGCCGGCGCTGCGCGCGCCCAGGTCGACGACGACACCCGCCTTCGTCTCGACCAGGACCTGTCGCGCCGCGCCGCCGAGCGCGAAGCCAAGACCTTGCAGGAGACCGCCCCAGACGTGCTGGTCATCGACGGCCAGGCCTACACGGTGGGGCCGGGCGCCGACGACGTCGGCAAGGCGCTCTACCTGTCGCTGGCCCGCCGCCAGTGGGGCGACGCCCGCCGCTTCCTGAAGGCCTATCTGGCCTTGCCCGAGCGTGACCAGATGCTGGTCTGCTACGCCCAGGGGCAGCTGGCGCGGCAGGACGGCGACCTGCGCGCGGCCGAACGCAGCTTTCGCCAGCTTCTCGTCCTTCAGCCGGGCTTCATGCCGGGGCGGATCGAGCTGGCCCGGGTGCTGTTCGAGAACCAGCGCGACCGCGAGGCCGAGGCGGCCTTCCGCGCCGTCCTGGCCGACATGCCCAAGGACGACGCCCGCGCCGTCGGCGTCCGCCGCAGCGTCGAAAGCTTCCTGGCGGCCCTGAAGCGCCGGCGCGCCTGGACCGGCCAGGTCGCGCTGGGGCCGGGCTGGAACTCCAACGTCAACCAGGCCTCGGGCAGCTATGCCTGCCTGCTGCCGGGGCCCGAGGGGATCTGCTTCTTCGACCGCAAGACGCCCGATCCTGTCAGCGCGGCCACGGTCAGCTTCGAGACCGTGCTCAACAGGCGCCTGCCGCTGCGAGGCTCGGGCGGGCTGACCTTCCGCGGCATGGCCTATGGCGAGCTCTATCCGGAGGAGGGGCGCTACAACCAGGCCACCTTCGTCGCCCAGGCCGGGCTCGATTACCGCACCGCGCGGCTGGCGTTCGGTGTCGCGCCGTCGCTGGACGTCGGGACCATGGGGGCCGAGCGGCTGTACGAGGCGCCCGGCCTGCACGCCGAGGTCAACCGCACGCTCGGCGCCTCGACCGTGGTCAAGCTGGAGGGCGACTACAAGGTCATGCGCTACAGCCGGACCGCGTTCGCCGCGCTGGATGGCGACCAGGCGTCGCTGTTCCTGACCGCATGGCGCGGCCTCGCCGGTGGATGGACGGTGTTCGGCGGCGCCGATCTGCTCGACAAGGACGCCGATCGCGCGGTCAACGCCTATCGCCAGGCCGGCCTGCGGCTGGGCGTGGCGACGCCGACGATGAAGGGGCTGAACGCCACGCTGTTCGCCTCGGCCCGGCGCAAGCGCTGGGACGCCGTTAACGAGACCCTGGAGGCGCGCCGCCGCGACGATGAGCAGAGCTTCACCGCCATCCTGCGCGCGCCGCGCTGGAAGACGCAAGGCGGCTTCACGCCCAGCCTGACCGTGCAGTACGCCAAGGTCGCCAGCAGCATCGACTGGCTGTTCTCCTATGAGAAGACCGCCGCCAGCCTGAAGCTGGAACGGGTGTTCTGATGTTGCAGGCCCTGCCCATGACGGTGCTGGAGATCCCGTACGAGCCGCTCGCCGCCACAGGGCGCAAGCGCCGCTGGAGCCTGGCGTTGTCTGGCGCGGTGGTTCTGCATGTGGCCTTGCTGCTGGGCGCCTATCTGAAGCTCGCCCGACCCGAGATGCCGACGGCCGCGCCGATCGAGGCGATCGCCGTGGAGTTCGCGGTCGAGCCGGTCGCGCCGCCGCGTCCCAGGGACGAGCGCCCGCCCGGGCCGGAGGCCAAGCCCAGTCCGGCCGCCGTCGCCGCGCCGGCGCCGCCCAAGGCCATCGACCGTCCGCCCGATCCGCGCGGCGTCCTGCCGCCCCAGCAGCGATCCGCCGCCCAGGCGGTGGAGGCGGACGCCTCGACGCGGGCCTCGACGCCGCGGGAGGCTTCGGCGCCGCCGGCCGTGCCCGCGCCGCCCGCGCCGGTCATGGCCGCGCCGCGCACCTCTGCCGCCGCAGCCCGCGACGCGGCGGTCAGCTGGCGCGGCCTGATCCTGGGACGTCTGAAGGCCTACAAGCGTTACCCGCGCCGCGCCCAGAGCGCGGGGCAGGAGGGCGTGGTCCACGTCGCCTTCATGGTCGATCGGACGGGCAGGGTGCTGAGCGCGAGGATCGCCAAGGGTTCGGGCTATCCGCTGCTGGACGAGGAGGCCCTGGCCACGGTCCGCCGGGCCTCGCCCATGCCGCCGCCGCCCGACGACGTGGCGGGCGATCCCGTCGAGGTGCTCGTGCCCGTGGAGTTCTTCGTCGGCTGAGCGCGAGGGCAGGGGCGCCTGACCGGTCGATTGTCACCGGTTACGGCTAGCCAAGCCCGCGTCACGCTGTAGAGTTGAGTCGAGTGTTCGCGGCTGGGCCTGGTCTTGGTCGCGAAGGGGGCGAATGCGGGTTTCCGGCGCGTGACAGTTTCGAGAGGGGCGTCGGACGACGCGGTCGTCGCGGCGCACGCGCGGCTGGCGAAGGACGCCGGTTTCCAGTTCGAGCAGGCGGTCTTCGTACCGCCCAAGATCCCCGAGTGGCTGCGCTACGTCGGCAAGTTCCTCGAATTCATCGCGCCCTATCTGAAATGGGTGTTCTGGATCGGTGTGACCGTGCTGGTGCTGCTGATCCTCTACGCCATCGTCCGTGAACTGCTGCGCATCTGGGCGCCGGCGCCGCGGGCGATCAAGCCGTTGGTCGTCGCGGAGGCCGGCTGGCGTCCTGACGCGGCCGATGCGCGCGACCTGCTGGCCGCCGCCGACGAGCTGGCCGCCAAGGGCCTCTTCGTCGAAGCCGCCCACCTGATCCTGCTGCGCAGCGTGCAGGACATCGAGAAGCGCCGTCCCCGATCGGTGAAGATCTCGCTGACCGCGCGCGAGATCGCCGCGCTGCCGGCCATTCCCGACGCCGCCCGAGGGGCTTTCGTCGGCATAGCCCGCCTGGTCGAGCGGGGCCTGTTCGGCGGCCGCCCGGTCGGCGCCCAGGACTTCGCCGAATGCCGCGCGGCCTATGAGGCCTTCGCCCTGCCTGACGGATGGCGCGGATGAGCGCTTCCCAATCCTCGGGCAAGTCTTCAGGCATGTTCTCGCCGATGACCATGCTGGTGCTGGTCCTGGTCGGCGTGGTCTCGTTCAGCGGCCTGGCCGTGCTGTCGGCCTACGCGCCTGAACTGCGCAAGGGCGACGACGGCGGCGGCCACGCCCTGTCGCGTTCGTCCGTCGGCTTCGGCGGCATCTTGCGCCTGCTCAGCCTGATGGGCCAGCCGGTGCTGACCAGCCGGGGCGACCTGCCGCTCTCGGCCGAGGAAGGGCTTCTGGTCCTGACGCCGTCGACAGGCATGTCGCCCGTGCCGCTCGAGCGCAACGACCACATCGGACCGACCCTGGTCGTGCTGCCCAAGTGGGACGTCCGACCCGACGCCAAGCATCGCGGCTGGGTCACCACCTTCGGCGCCAACAATCCCGCCCAGGCGCTGGAGTTGCTGCCGCCGAAGCTGCGCAAGGATCTCAAGATGAACGCGGCCAAGGGCAAGCGCACGGTGCGCCTGCGTCGGCCGTCCGGCGAGGCGTTCGGCGCGCCGGTGACCATAACGGGCTCGCGCACGCTGGCCGGACCGGGCTGGACGCCTGTGTTGCTCGACCAGGACGGCGGCGTGGTGATGGCCATGCGCGACGACAGCTGGACCTATGTCCTGGCCGATCCTGACTACCTCAACACCCAGGGCCTGAAGACCGCAGACGGCGCGCGCACCGCCGTGGCCATGCTGAACCTGATCCGCGACGACGGCTCGCCGGTGGTGTTCGACGTGACGCTGCACGGCTTCAAGCGCACGCGCAGCCTGATGCGCCTGGTGGTCGAGCCGCCGCTGCTGGGGGCGACCCTGGTGGCCGTGGCGCTGGCCCTGCTGGCGGGCGCCCAGGCCTTCGCGCGCTTTGGTCCGCCGCTGCGTTCGCGCCGGGCGGTGGCGCTGGGCAAGACGGCCCTTGCCGACAACACCGCAGGCCTGGTGCGCCTGGCGCGCCGGGAGCACCGCATGGCCAGGCTCTATGCCCGCCTCATCCAGGCCTCGGCCGCCCGCGCCATCGGCGCGCCGCGCGGCCTCGACGGCCAGGACCTCGTCGACTTTCTCGATCGCGTCAGCCGCACCGTCGGCGCGACCCACACCTACTCGGCGCTCGCCGATCGGGCGCTGACGGCCTCGCCGTCCGACCTGATGGCCGTGGCGCGCGATCTCCATATCTGGAAGCAGGAGCTCATCCGTGGACGTCAGTGAAGTCGGGGCGCTCGCCGCGCGGATCCGCTCGGAGATCGGCAAGGCCGTCGTGGGCCAGGATGACGCCGTCAACCTGCTGCTGACGGCGCTGTTCGCCGGCGGCCACGTGCTGCTTGAAGGCCCGCCCGGAACGGCCAAGACGCTTTTGGCCCAGAGCTTCGCTCGCACCGTCGCGTTGGATTACGGCCGCATCCAGTTCACGCCCGACCTGATGCCGGGCGACGTCATCGGCGCCAACCTGTTCAACTTCCAGACCTCTACCTTCAGCCTGACGCGCGGTCCGGTGTTCTGCGAGCTGCTGCTGGCCGACGAGATCAACCGCACCCCGCCCAAGACCCAGGCCGCCCTCCTGGAAGCCATGCAGGAGCGCCAGGTCACCATCGACGGCAAGTCGCACCCGCTCAGCCCGCGCTTCACCGTGGTCGCCACCCAGAACCCGATCGAGCAGCAGGGCACCTATCCGCTGCCCGAAGCGCAGCTCGACCGCTTCCTGTTCAAGCACGTGCTCGACTACCCCAGCGCCCAGCAGGAGCGGTCGATCATCGTCGGCCACGGCTCGCGCACCGGCCAGATGGACCCGGCCGCCTTCGGCGTCGAGGCCGTGGCCGAGCGCGCGGCGATCGACGCGGCCATCGAGACCGTGGCCAAGGTGCGGCTGACCGACGAGGTCGTCGGCTACATCGTCGACCTGGTGCGGGCCACCCGCGAGTCCACCGACATCGAGACCGGCGCCAGCCCGCGCGCCGGGGCCATGCTGGCCGTGGCCGCCCGCGCCCGCGCCGCGCTGGACGGCCGCGACTACGTGATCCCCGACGACGTGAAGTCCCTGGCCGCGCCGGCCCTGCGCCACCGCCTGATCCTCTCGGCCGCCGCCGAGATCGAGGGGCGCAAGGTCGACCACGTGCTTTCCGGCCTGGTCGAGCGGGTGGCGGCTCCCCGGTGATCTATCCCACGCGCCGCGCCGTCGTCGCCGTCGCCGCCGGAATGCCGGCGGCGCTGGTCGTCGGCGTGCTCGCGCCGGCCGGCTGGCTGGCCGGACCGATCTGGATCGGGGTCATGCTGCTGGCCATGGTCGCCGACGCCCTGTCGGGCGGCTCGCGCTCGCGCCTGGCCCTGGACGAACCCCAGCGGCCGTTCCTGTCGGTCGCCCGCACCGCCGCCATCGCCTTCACCACGCGCTTCGGCAAGGGCCCGGTTCCCGGCCGCGCCGAGGCGGCGCTGGACGCCGACGACCGTCTGGGCCTGCAGCCGCGTTTCGCCCGCAGCGACGTCGAGGGCCGCGCGGCGACCTTCGATTTCTCCCTGACGCCCGAGCGGCGCGGGGAGGGGCGCCTGCACCGCCTGTGGGTGCGCTGGACGGGCCCGCTGGGCCTGGTCTGGAAGCAGCAGACCTTCGTGCTCGACATCGACGCTCCGGCCGGCACCGACCTGCAGGGCGTGCGCGAGGAGGCCGTGCGGATGCTGGCCCGCGACGCCCTGATGGGCAGCAAGACCCAGGTCGACCGCGGCGAGGGTTCGGAGTTCGAGGCGCTGAAGGAGTTCCAGACCGGCATGGACCCGCGCGCCATCGACTGGAAGCAGTCGGCGCGGCACCTGCACCTGCTGGCCAAGGAGTTCCGCACCGAGCGCAACCACCACGTCGTCATGGCCATCGACGGCGGCCGGGCCATGTGCGAGCCGGTCGGCGGGGCGCCCAAGGTCGACCGGGCCATCAACGCCGGCCTGCTGCTGGCCTATGCCTGCCTGCGGGCCGGCGACCGGGCGGGGTTCTATTCGTTCGACTCCGCGCCCCGGCTGCTGACCGGCGTGGTCAGCGGGCTCGACGCTTTCCGCCAGTTGCAGCACGCGGCCGGCCGCATCGACTACTCCGCCGAGGAGACCAACTACACCCTGGCGCTCAACACCCTGGCGGCCAAGCTGCGCCGGCGCTCGCTGGTGGTGGTGTTCACCGACTTCACCGACCCCACCGCCGCCGAACTGATGATCGACGCTTCGGCCCACCTGCTGCGCCGGCACCTGGTGCTGTTCGTCGTCATGCAGGATGAGGAGCTGGAGGCCATGGTCGACGCCGAGCCGTTCGAGCCGGCCGACATCTCGCGCGCCGTCGTCTCGGCCGGCCTGCTGCGCGAGCGCGAGGCCGTGGTCGCCCGCCTGCGCCGCATGGGCGCGCACATCGTCGAGGCCCCCGCCGCCCGCATCGGCCCGGCCCTGATCAACACCTATGTCGACCTCAAGCGGAGGGACCTCCTGTGATCGACGTCAAGGTCGACGGCCGCCTGAAGAGCCAGCGCTTCCGCCAGGAGCGCGAGGCCGACTGGAAGCGCCTGGAACGGCTGATGGAGAAGGTCGAGAAGGGCTCCATGGCCAGCCTCTCCGAAGAGGAGATCCTGGCCGCGCCGGTGCTCTATCGCTCGGCCCTGTCGTCGCTGTCGGTGGCCCGCGCCACCTCGCTCGACCGGGGCATGATCGACTACCTGGAGATGCTCTGCGCCCGGGCCTATTTCTTCGTCTACGGCTCGCGCGAGACCCTGCGCAGCCAGCTTGGCGCCTTCTTCGCCGGCGGCTGGCCCGCGGCCGTGCGCGGCCTGTGGCGCGAGACCCTGGTCAGCGTCGGGCTGATGGTGATCGGGGCCCTGGTCGGGGCCTGGCTCTTTGGCCAGGACGCCGAGTGGTACTACGCCTTCATGCCCCGGGAGATGACCGGCGGACGCGATCCGGCCGCGACCACCGAGATGCTCCGCTCCACGCTGGACGGCGCCAAGTCGGGCAGCGGTCTTTCGATGTTCGCCACCTTCCTGTTCACTCACAACGCCCAGGTGGCGCTGCTGGCCTTCGCCCTGGGCTTTGCGCTGTGCGTGCCGACGGCGATGCTGGTGATCTACAACGGCGTGATGCTGGGGGTGTTCTTCGCGCTGTTCGCCAGCCGGGGTCTGGGCGTCGAGGCCGGCGGCTGGCTGGCGATCCACGGGGTGACCGAGATCTTCGCCGTCTGCCTGGCGGGTGCGGCCGGCCTCAAGATCGGCTGGACCGTGGCCTTTCCCGGCGAGCGCAGCCGCCTGGACGCGGCGGCTGAGGCCGGACGGCACGCCGCCACCGTCATGGGCGGCGTGGTGGTCATGCTGTTCTTCGCCGGCCTGCTGGAGGGTTTCGGCCGCCAGCTGATCGCCTGGACGCCGGCCCGCTACGGCGTGGCGGCGCTCACGGCCCTGATCTGGGGCCTCTACTTCTACGCCCCGCGCCGGAGGACGAGCGCATGAGCGAGGCCTCGACGCTCAAGCTGACGCGGGCCTTCGTCACGCCGGAGGGCGTCGACCTGCGCCTGCAACTGGCCGACGCCAGCCAGCGCGCCGGCGCCTTCCTGGTGGACGCGGCGATCATGCTGGCCGTGCTCATCGTCGCCTCGATCCTGATCGGCCTGATCGGCGTCGGCGCGCTGGCGGCCGCCGGCCTGAAGGGGGCGGAAGTCATCGCCGTTCTGTGGCTGCTCGGCTTCTTCCTGCTGCGAAACTTCTACTTCGTGGGCTTCGAGCTCAGCGCCGCGGCCGCCACGCCGGGCAAGCGGGCCATGGGCATCCGCGTCGCCGCCCGTGACGGCGGCCGCCTGCGGCCCGGCGCGATCTTCGCCCGCAACGCCATGCGCGAGCTGGAGATCTTCATTCCGATCAGCATGCTGTTCGCCCCGGCCGGCGTCGAAGGCGGCGGCGTCGAGGGCTGGATGTACCTGCTGGGCATCACCTGGGCGGGCGTGTTCGTGCTGTTTCCGCTGTTCAACAAGGACCGCCTGCGGGCCGGCGACCTGATCGGCGGCACCTGGGTCGTGCGCGCGCCCAAGCGCAAGCTGATGCGCGACATGGCCGACGAGGGGGCCGAGCGCCTGCAACGCTACGCCTTCACCCAGGAGCAGATCGACGCCTACGGCGCCAAGGAGCTTCACGTGCTCGAGGACGTGCTGCGCGAGCGCGACCGCAAGACCATGCGCGCCGTGGCCGACCGCATCGCCGGCAAGGTGGGCTGGACGCGTCTGCCGGAGGAGGACGACTACGACTTCCTCAGCGCCTACTACGCGGCCCTGCGCAAGCGGCTGGAGGCGCGCCTGCTGATGGGCGTGCGGCGTCGCGACAAGCACGACACCGCGCGCTGAGACTTCAGGCGGCCGAGCGCAGGAAGCGGCCCGCTCGCTGGCCGACCACGCCGCCGTCGCTCCAGGCCAGGGCGCCGTTGACGAAGACATGCTCCACGCCCTTGGCCGGACGCGTCGGCGCCTCGTAGGTGGCCTGGTCGATGATCGCCTCGGCGTCGAAGACCGTCAGGTCGGCCTTCATGCCCGCGGCCACGCGGCCGCGACCGGCCAGGCGGAAGGTGTCGGCGGCCAGGCCGGTCATCTTGTGCACGGCCGCCTCCAGGCTGATCAGCTTCTGGTCGCGGGCATAGTGGCCCAGCACGCGGGGGAACGCGCCCCACAGGCGCGGGTGCGGGCGTTTGTCGTGCGGCAGGCCGTCCGAGCCGACCATGCAGCAGGGATGGGCCAGGATCGAGCGCATGTCGGCCTCGGCCATCTGGAAGTAGCTGGCGCCGCCGGGCATCAGCCGTTCGGCCGCCTCCGGCTGGGTCAGGCCCCAGTCGGCGGCGATCGCCGCCAGGGTGCGGCCGGCCATCTCCGGATGCGGCTCGGACCAGTTGACCAGGATCTCGACCTCGCCGTCGGCCAGGTCGGGTCGGATGATGGTCGAGCCGGCGGTGTAGGGGTAGCAGTCCAGGTGCACCGGCTGGCTTTGGCGGGTCTGGTCGATCAGGCCCAGGGTCTCGGCCGCCCGGCCCCAGTTGCGCACGCCGGCGCACTTGTGGTGCGACAGGATCAGCGGCGCGCCGCTGGGCGCGGCCACGGCGAAGGCCTCCTTCAGGGCCTCGATGATGCCCTCGCGCTCGTCGCGGATGTGGGCGGTGTAGACGCCGCCGGCCTGCGCCACCGTGCGGGCCAGCGCCTGGAGCTCTTCCATGTCGGCCGCCCAGGCCGGGGCGTAGAACACGCCCGAGCTCATGCCCAGGGCGCCTTCCGATAGGGCGTCGCGCAGCAGGGCGTCCATCGCCTCGCGCTCGGCGGCCGTGGCCGGGCGCTCCAGGTCGGCCATGCACAGCACGCGCAGGGTCGAGTGGCCGACCAGGGCCGCCACGTTGATGCGTGGGCTGGCCGCCTCGATGGCGCGGCGATAGTCGGCGAAGGCGGCGTAGGCGAAGTCTTCGCGCGCGCCCAGGAGGTTGAAGGGCTCGGCCACCGCCTCGTCGAAGCGCAGCATCGGGGCCGAGATCCCGCAGTTGCCCGCCACCACGGTCGTCACGCCCTGGCTGATCTTGGGCAGCATGTCGGGCTGGGTGATGCAGACGAGGTCGTCGTGGGTGTGCACGTCGATGAAGCCAGGCGCCACCACCAGCCCCGAGACGTCGATCACCTGCGCCATGCCTGTCGGCAGCGAGGGGGCCACGGCCACGATGGTGTCGCCGGCCAGGGCGACGTCGGCGACGAAGGCCGCGCCGCCGCTTCCGTCGATGACCGTGCCGCCCTTCAGGACGATGTCGGCGGCGGGGAGGGGGCTTGCCATGGTCGGACTGCTCAAGGAACGCTCGCTTTAGAAAAAGGTCTTCAGGCCGCCCAGCACGCCGTAGGCCTCGTCGACCTCCAGCAGCACCGACCACTTGTCGAAGGTCGTGCAGGGGTGGGAAATCTCGAAGCCCAGCAGGTCGCCGACAGCCAGGTCGGCGTCGGGGGCGGTGGTGAGGAAGCCGTGCTGGTCGGCCAGCTTGGCGGTGACGACGCCGTCGATGCTCTGCGCCTGCTGGTGGAGGCCGGGACGGAACCAGCGGCGGGCCGTCGGCAGGTGGATGTCGAACGAGACGTCGCGCTTGCCCATCATGACGATGGCCATGTCCAGCTGCGGGCGCGAGATCACCCGGGTCCACACCTCCAGTGCGGGGCGCAGCCGGGGCGGGGCGCCGACGGCCTCGCGGGCGTCCATGCGGCTCAGCAGTTCGCGATAGAAGCCGCTGTCATGGGTGACGTAGCAGCCGCTGCGCAGCACGATCGTCGCGCCCGGCGCCTCGCCGGCCAGGGCGCGGGCCACCAGGTCGTAATAGGCAGAGCCGCCGGCGGTCAGCACCACTTCGGCCGGAGCGTAGAGGCCTTCGGCGCGCAGGGCGTGGTGCAGGCCGATCAGGCCGTCGAGATAGGCGTCGACCTCCGTCGCGTCCCGCACGGCGTGGTCGCTGAAGACCAGGCCCTCATAGCCCTCGACGCCATGCAGTTCGACGCCCGGCAGGGCGTGGACCAGGCGGCCCAGCGCCAGGCCTTCGCCCGCCGAGCGCACGCCGCAGCGGCCGTCGGCCATGCCAAGCTCGATCAGCAGGCGGGCCGGCGGCGCGTCGGGTGCGGCGGCGAAGATGTCGGAAATGGCCCGCACGCCGGCCTCGCCGTCGACCAGCACATAGACCGGGCGCTCGGGCGCCTTGGTCGTCAGGTCGCGCAGGCACTCGATCTCGGCGCGGCCGACCAGCTGGTTGGCCAGGATCAGGCGCGGGGCGCCGATCTCGTGGCACAGCTTCAGCTGGGTCATGGTCGCCGCCGTCAGGCCCCAGGCGCCGCCCTCGATCTGCCGCGTCAGCAGCTGCGGGCACATGGTCGTCTTGGCGTGAGGGGCGAGCCTGGCGCCCGCCGCGTCGACATAGGCCTGCATGACCGACAGATTGTTGTCGATCGCGGCGCGCTTCAGCACCGCGGCCGGCATCGGGATGTCGCCGCCGAGCAGCGAGAGGCCGCGTCCAGAGAAGTCTCCGAGCGTGCGCACCGAGCCGTCCAGCGGCACGGCCTTGGTTCCGGGCGCGAGGACCAGCGTGTCGAGATCGGCGGGCGACATCATCGGCGTCAGGCCTGCGGAACCAGGGCGATGACCTCGATCTCGACCTTGCAGTCGACCATCATCGGCGACTGCACGCAGGCGCGGGCCGGCAGGGCGTCGCCGAAATAGCTGTTGTAGACGCGGTTGAAGGCGTGGAAGTCGCGGGCGTCGTCCAGCCAGACATTGGCCTTGACCACGTCCTTCAGGGTGCAGCCGGCCTTGGCCAGGATGCCGACGATGTTCTCGATGACCTTGTGGGTCTGGGGCACGACGCCGCCGTCGACCAGCACGCCGTTCTCGTCCATCGGCACCTGGCCCGAGACGAAGACGAAGCCGTTGGCGACCGTGGCCTGGCAGAAGGGCAGGGCGTTGCCGCCGGTGCCCGTGGTGGCCGCGCCGATGCGTTGGATGGACACGAAATTCTCCTGACTCAAGGTCGAGTTCCGATGCTCAGGAGCCATGCCGGATGTAGCGGTGTCAACGAAAATGTAGCAAAACTATCATTCTTGATGCTGGTGGGGCAGCGGCCTTGATTGCGGCGCGACATCGTTGTCGGTATCAGTCGTCGGGCGCGCGCCGTTTGGTGAAGGGATCGGGGGATGAGTCAGTCTGAAAACGCCGTCGACGACGGCGACATCCTTCCGCGCATCGATGCGATGATGGAGGCGATGACGCGCTCGGATCTCAAGATCGCCAAGCTGATCCTGAAGTCGCCGCACGAGTTCGTCCGCGCCAGCGTGAAGTCGGTGGCGACCGACCTGGGGGTCAGCGAGCCGACGGTCCTGCGCTTCTGCCGCACGGTCGGCTGCGAGGGCTTCAAGGACCTGAAGTTCCGCCTGATCCAGGAGCTGGCCCACGCCCAGGCCGTCACCGACCAGCGCGAGCGGGCGGCCCGTCCGGCGCCGGCGCGGCCCGAGCCGCAGGCGCCTCTGGGCGCCGACGCGGCGGTCGCCGACCGGCTGTTCGACACCATCATCGACGCCCTGGGGCGCACGCGCGAAACCTTGAATGAAAAGGATTTGCAGGTCGCCGCCCTGGCCATCGCCAAGGCCGCGCGCGTGGTGATCTACGGCATCGGCGGCAGTTCGGCGGCGCTGGCCAGCGAGATCCACAACCGCCTGTTCCGCCTCGACGTGCCGGCCATGGTGTTCACCGACGGCTACGCCCAGCGCATGTCGGCCGCCATCCTGTCGCCCGGCGACGTGGCGCTGTTCCTGTCGTCCACGGGGCGTCCGCGCGAGCTGCAGGAAAGCATGGAGCTGGCCAAGCACTACAAGGCGACCTGCATCGCCATCACCGACGCGGATTCGCCGCTCGGCCGCGACGCCGACGTCTGCCTGCACGTGGGTTTGTCGCCGTCGGGGGTCGAGGAGTTCCAGCCCAACCCGATGCGTTTCGCCCAGTTGTTCGTCATCGACCGGCTGGCCTATGCGGTCGCCGTGTCGCTGGGCGAGCGGGCGCATCAGATGCTGCGCCGGGCCCGCGGCAGCGTCGCCTGGCTGCACGGGATCGCGCCTCAGCAGCCGATCGGCGACTGAGGCTTCGGCGGTCGAGCGGTCGCCCGGGCGGCTCTTCTGGCCGCCGGGGCGTCATATGCTTGGGTGGGGCGGCGTATCGCCTATTCCCGCGCTTGGAATTCGATCTTTTCTTGATAGCGGTCTCATGCGCTCCGCGTGTGCGGCGGGTGCTGCTTGCGTTGCCTTGATAGCGCATCTTTCATCGGCGCCGCATTTATGGGCGCCGCCTTGTGCGCTGAAAAATAAGGTAATTTGCGGGTTTTCGGGTGGGGTCATAGGCAATCGTTTTATGATTGCTACATAAATGAATGTTTTGTGATTGACGTTATATAGGGCCTGTGACAATCCTTCCTGCGTCCTCAAGAGGGCGGGAATTGAAGGCGGTGGCCCGGTTCGCAACAGTATCCGAGCCTAATTGTCCGACATTCGAAAATATAAAGAGCATATCTGCGTATGCGGGGAAGTAATAACATTTATCTGGAGTCGGGTTCCAGTGAGCGCCAACAGTGCGCCCGGGCTCGTGCTCCTTGAGCAAGGGGGCTGGAAGTTGTTGAAATTGAATCGCCGAACCTATGCCGGCACGGTCTCGGCTCTGGCGCTGTTGTCCTGGGGGGCGATGGCCCACGCGGCTCAGCAAGCCGAAGCGCCCGCCGCCGAAGGTGACGCCACGGTCTCGGAAGTCGTGGTCACCGGTTCTCGCATCGCCTCGCGCGGCTTCACCCAGCCGACGCCGACCACCACCGTCACCGCCGAGGACCTGGAAAAGGCCTCGCAGCCCAACGTCTTTCAGGCCATCGTCCAGATGCCGGCCCTGCAAGGCAGCACCGGCAAGACGGTCTTCGTCAACAGCACCAGCAGCGGCATGCAGGGCCTGAGCTCGTTCAGCCTGCGCGGCCTTGGGCCCATCCGCACCCTGACCCTGCTGGACGGCCAGCGCGTCACCCCGGCCAACATCAACGGCGTCTCCGACGTCAGCCAGTTTCCGCAACTGCTGATCAAGCAGGTCGACGTGGTCACCGGCGGCGCCTCGGCCTCCTACGGTTCGGACGCCATCGGCGGCGTGGTCAACTTCGTCACCGACAAGACCTTCGAGGGCTTCAAGGCCCGCCTCGAAGGCGGCGAGAGCAAGTATCGCGACAACGACACCTTCGTGGCCCAGGCCGCGTTCGGCGACGCCTTCATGGACGATCGCCTGCGCGTCATCGGCAGCGTCGAATACAGCCGCGAGGCCGGCGTCCTGGCCGGCGGCTTCGGCGAGCAGCAGGCCGGCGGCCGTGACTGGTACGAAACCCCCGCCATCCAGGTGCGCCCGCTGGCCTCGACCACCGACGGCCGGCCGCAGTATCGCGTCATCAAGGGCGCCCAGCAGATCCAGTACGCCCAGTACGGCCTGATCACGAACGGCCCGCTGCAGGGCATCGCGTTCGGTGCGGGCGGCGCGCCCTACCAGTTCCAGTACGGTTCGGGCGGCGCGCCCAACGGCGCCGGCGGCGTCACCGGCTGCTTCGCCCCGTTCTGCGTCGGCGGCGACCTGTCGGGCGGCATCGGCGCCTCGCCGACCCTGGCCGCGCGGCTCAAGCGAAAAGTCGCCTACGGCCGCGTCAGCTACAAGTGGGGCGACGACGACGAGCTCTACCTGACCACCAACTTCGCCCAGGTGAACTCGCTCAACCAGCCCAATGTCGGCGCCGAGCGCACGGGCCTGACCATCCAGTGCGAGAATCCGTTCGTGCCGGCCGCCATCCGTTCGGCCTGCGTCAGCAACAACATCACCAGCTTCCAGATGGGCACCAGCAACGGCGCCTTCGGTCCCATCGACGTCAACGTCAAGCGCGAGCAGGAACGCTTCGTGCTGGGCGCGACCGGCAGCCGCGAAGTATTCGGCACGTCGTGGAGCTATGACGCCTACTACGCCTACGGCGTCAACCGCATCAGCATCGACGTCGACAACATCACTCTGACGCCGCGCTACAACGCCGCCATCGACGCCATCGCCGGCCCGAACGGCACGGTGATCTGCCGCGATCCGATCGCCCGCGCCGCCGGCTGCGTGCCGCTGAACATCATCGGCAATGTCGCCCAGGATCCGGCCGCCCTGGCCTATGTCATGCCCAAGAACGGGCCGCGCCAGCGCTCCAAGCAGAACGAGTCCGTCGCCGCGTTCAACGTCACCGGCGAGCCCTTCCAGTCGTGGGCCGGCCTGGTGGCCATCGCCGCCGGCCTGGAATGGCGCGAGGAGAAGTACCGCACGATCGGCGACCCCTATGGCGACGGCGCGACGGCCGACAACGGCTACACCGACGACTACAAGGCCGATCCGCTGCTGCGCCTGGCCGGCAACAACTGGTATGCCGGCAACTATCACGGCGGCCACGGCTCCTATCACGTGACTGAAGGCTACCTCGAAGCCAACGTGCCGGTCCTCCAGTCCGAGACCCTCGGCGAGGCCAACATCAACGGCGCGGTCCGCCAGACCAAGTACAGCACCTCGGGCAACGTCACGACGTGGAAGCTGGGCGGCGTCTGGAAGACCCCGGTCCAGGGCCTGCGCCTGCGGGCCGTGACTTCGCGCGACATCCGCGCCCCCAACCTGGGCGAACTGTTCGCGCCGCCGGTGGTGACCAACGCCACCGTGCTCTATCGCGGCACGGCGGTGAACGTCCTCCAGGAGATCGTCGGCAACAGCAACCTGCGTCCGGAAATCGCCCGCAACACCGAGGTCGGCGTCGTCCTGGCCGAGCCGGCCTGGCTGCCGGGCTTCAGCTTCTCGGCCGACTATTTCGACATCAAGGTCGACGGCGCCATCAACTCGCTGGCCGCCCAGGACCTGGTCGACCTGTGCGTCGCCGGCAACCAGGAGATCTGCGGGGCGATGCTGCTGACCAGCACCCAGCCCAACACCAACTTCGTGCGGGTGCAGGCCTTCAACGTGGCCACCATGCGCACCAAGGGCGTCGACCTGGAGGCCATCTACCGCAAGAACCTGGAAGACTGGGGCCTGCCGGGCACGCTGTCGATCCGGGCCCTGGCCACCCACGTCATGAGCTTCAAGACCACCTCGGGCGTGCTGGGCACGATCCCGGTCGAGAGCGCCGGCGTGAACCTGTCCAACACCCCTGACTGGAAGGCCACCTTCAGCCAGACCTGGGCGCTCGATCGCCTCAGCCTGACCCTCTACCAGCGCTGGATCAGCGACGGCGTCTACAACAACGAATACATCGAGTGCCAGACCAACTGCCCGGTTTCGACCGTGCAGCGCCGCACCATCGACAACAACCACATGGAGGGGGCGACCTACGTCGACCTCGGCGGCACCTACGACGTCAACGACAACGTCACCGCCTACTTCAAGGTCGACAACCTGTTCGACGAGGATCCGGTCGCCGCGCCGACCACCAACGTCAGCCCGGGCGTCAACCCCTACCTCTACGACACCATCGGTCGGATGTACCGCGCGGGCGTTCGCCTGCGGTTCTGATCGCCGTGCTCGGGCGCGCTTCTGCGAGCGCGCCCACCACCGGCCGCGAAGCCACTCCCTCCCCGGTAAGCGGCCGGGCCTCAGCCCCAAGGCGGATCCCCTGCCTTGTCCGGCTTTAGATTCCCCGGCGCCACAAAACCCCACGGCGCCGGGGAATCGCTCTTTCCTTCCCGCAGCGGAGCGAAACGTCGCCCGCGTGCTCTAGGGTGGTGGCTTGGTCATGATGGTGCTCGCCGTTGTCGCGCTGATCGCGCTGCTGGTCGTGCTGATCGCCTGGGGCAAGGTCCCGCCGTTCCTGGCCTTCCTGGTCGTGGCGCTGGGCGGCGCGGTGCTGTTCGGCATGCCGCTGGCCCAGATCCCCAAGTCCCTCGAGAAGGGCGTCGGCGACATGCTCGGCGGCCTCGTGGCCATCATCTGCCTGGGGGCCATGTTCGGCCGCGCCATCGCCGACAGCGGCGCCGCCCAGAGCATCGCCCGCGCCCTGATCGGCGCCGTGGGCCTGCGCTTCATCCTGTTGGCCATGGCCATGACCGGCCTGATCGTCGGCATCCCGCTGTTCTACAGCGTCGGCTTCGTGGTCATGATCCCGCTGATCTTCTCGATCGCCAAGCGGGCTGACCTGCCGCCGGTCTATGTCGGTCTGCCGCTGCTGTCAGGTCTGTCGGTGGCCCACGGCTACCTGCCGCCGCACCCGTCGCCCGCCGCCCTCGTCACCCTGTTCGGCGCCGACACGGGCCTGACCCTCGGCTATGGCCTGATCGTCGCCATCGCCGCCCTGATGGTCGGCGGCCCGCTGCTGACCCTGGTGCTCAAGCGCGTCAACCTGCTGCCGCTGGGCGGACCGCCCGCAGACTCGCCGTTCGCCGCCGAGGAGGCCGCGGACGCCAAGGCCCCGGGGCCGATCAACAGCTTCACGACCGCGCTGCTGCCCGTCGTGCTGATCGCCGCCACCACGGCGCTGCTGGTGGCGTTCAGGAACCCGTCGCCGACCCACGACCTGATCGGCTTCCTCGGCAACCCCGCCGTCGTCCTGACCCTGTGCCTGATCTACGCCACCTTCAGCCTGGGGGTGCTGCGCGGGATCGGCATTCCCGTGCAGATGCAGCGCTATGGCGACGCCCTGAAGGACGTGGCCTCGATCCTGCTGATCCTGGCGGGGGCGGGGGCCCTCAAGCAGGTGTTCGTCGACAGCGGCGTCAGCGCCACGCTCGGCGGCTGGCTCGGCTCTCTGCCGCTGCACCCGCTGGTGCTGGGCTGGCTGATCGCCGTCGTCATCCGCGTCGCCCTGGGCTCGGCCACCATCGCGGGCCTCACCGCCGCCGGCCTGATCCAGCCCCTGATGGCC
Organism: Caulobacter zeae; assembly: GCF_002858925.1. Taxonomy (GTDB): domain Bacteria; phylum Pseudomonadota; class Alphaproteobacteria; order Caulobacterales; family Caulobacteraceae; genus Caulobacter; species Caulobacter zeae. Next base: position 9,940 of record NZ_PJRS01000019.1, on the reverse strand, counting down.
ACGACCGGCGTCGACCCCAACCTGATGGTCCTGGCCATCGGCGCCGGCAGCCTGATGTTCTCGCACGTCAACGACCCGGGCTTCTGGCTGTTCAAGGAGTATTTCGGCCTGACCCTGAAGGAAACCCTGCTGTCCTGGACGGTGATGGAGAGCCTGGTCGGGATCGTCGGCCTGATCTGTGTGCTGGGGCTCAGCCTTGTCGTCTGATCGCGCCCTCGACCGCCGAGCCTTTCTCGCAGGCGCTGCCGCAGCCGTCGCCATGCCGGCCGTGGCCGCCGCCAACGACGGCTGGTCGTGGCTGAACGCGCCGCCGACCTGGGCCTGGAAGGACAAGACCCTGGCCTGCGAGGCCGGTCCCGGAACCGACTTCTGGCGTCGCACGGCCGGCGGACCGCTGATCGACAACGGCCACTTCTGGTTCCGCCGCCAGTCCGGCGACTTCGAGATGACGGCGACCCTGGCCGGCGACTACGCCGCCGACGCCGACCAGACCGGCCTGATGCTGCGCCTGGCCCCCGATCTCTGGATGAAGACCGGCGTCGAGCGGCTGGGCGGAGAACTGCACTCGGCCACCGTCTTCACCCGCGACTGGTCGGACGGCTCGTCGCTCGTGATCCCCACCGCGCCGGCCGTGCGGGTCAAGTTGCGCCGCTCGGGCCAGACCCTGTTCTGCGCCCATGCGGTGGGTGAGGGGGCCTTCGTCGACACCCGCCTTGGCCACCTGCCGATGCCGGACGTGGTCGACCTTGGCGTCATGGCCGCTTCGCCGGCCGGCAAGGGCTTTGCGGCCCGGATTTCAAACATAACGATCAAGAGCCTCTGAAAAGAGGCCGCTGGGAGCTGACCATGCCTTTCGCCCTCCGACCCGTCGCGGCCGCCGTCGCGCTCGCCGCCGTGCTGCCCGCGCCCGCCCTGGCCGCACAGGCCTTCGCTGTCACCCCGGCCCCGGCCAAGATCGCGCCGGCGCAAGGTTCTCTGACTTTGCGCGCCGGCGACGCCGTCTGGATCGCGCAGGGCGACGCCGAGGCCCGGGTCGCGGCCCAGTGGCTGGTCGACACCCTGGCCGCCACGCGCGGCGTGCGCCTGGCGATCAAGGAAGGCGCGCCGACGGGCCCCGGCGGCGTCGTGCTGTCGCGCGGCGGTCCGGCGGGCGAGGCCTACGCCCTCGACGTCTCGTCCCAGCGCGCGCAGATCCTCGCCCAGGACAAGGCGGGTCTGTTCTACGGCGCGGTGTCGCTTTGGCAGTTGGCTGGTCAGGACAAGGCCGGCGCGCCGGTCCGCGTGCAGGCCGTGCGCATCGAGGACGCCCCGCGCTTTTCCTGGCGCGGCCTGATGCTCGACAGCACCCGCCATTACCAGAGCCTGCCGACGATCAAGCGGATCATCGACGGCATGGCCAGCCTGAAGCTGAACACGCTGCACTGGCACCTGACCGACGACCAGGGCTGGCGCCTGGAGATCAAGAAGCACCCCAACCTCACCGACCACGGCGCCTGGCGGCGTCCGGCCGGGGCGGCGGGCTACAAGGCTTCCGGCGAGGAGGTTCGCTACGGCGGCTTCTACACCCAGGACCAGGCGCGCGAGATCGTCGCCTACGCCGCCGCCCGCAGCATCGTCGTCGTGCCCGAGATCGAGATGCCCGGCCACGCCCAGGCGGCGATCTCCAGCTATCCGCAACTGGGCACGCGCCCGGCCGCCGATCGGGTGATGGCCGACTGGGGCGTCTATCCCGACATCTTCAACGTCGACGATGCGACCTTCGCCTTCCTGGAGGACGTGCTCGACGAGGTGATGGCGATCTTCCCGTCGGAATACATCCACGTCGGCGGCGACGAGGCGCTGAAGGCCCAGTGGGAGGCCAGTCCGAAGATCCAGGCCCGCATGAAGGAGCTGGGCCTGGCCGACGAGCACGCCCTGCAGAGCTACTTCATCCAGCGCATCGAAAAGCATCTCAACGCCAAGGGCCGCCGCCTGGTCGGCTGGGACGAGATCCTCGAAGGGGGTCTGGCCCCCAACGCCACGGTCATGTCCTGGCGGGGGCTGGAAGGCGCTGTCGCCGCCGCCAAGCAGGGGCACGACACCGTGCTGGCGCCGGGGCCTGTGCTCTATTTCGACCATCGCCAGAGCACCTCGCCGGACGAACCGCCCGGTCGCGGCAAGCTCTCGACGCTGAAAAGCGTCTACGCCTTCAATGCTGAGCCGTCGGAACTGACGCCCGAGCAGCACAAGCACGTACTGGGCATGCAGGCCACGATGTTCAGCGAGCATATCCGCACCGACGAGCGGGCGGTGACCATGCTGTTCCCGCGCCTGGCGGCCCTGGCCGAGAACGCCTGGACCTCGCGCGAAAAGCAGGGCTGGGCCGGCTTCGAGGATCGCCTGCCGGCCACCCTCGGCCGCCTGTCGGACCTGGGTCTCGCCTATGATGCCGTGCCGTTCGAGCCGCAGGCTTCGTTCGACTGGCCGAAGGGCTCGGAGATCGGCGCCAGCCTCGACACCGGCCTCCAGGTCGGCGAGGTGCGCTACACCACCGACGGTTCCGAGCCGACCGCCGCCTCGCCGCGCTACGCCGCGCCGCTGAAGCTGCAAGCCGGGGCGCAACTGAAGGCCCGCACCTTCCAGGGCAAGCATCCGCTGGGCCGGGTGCGCGCCTGGAACGTCACCGCCGATACGGCCCTGACCCGCCGCTCGCACCAGCTGGCCCGCTGCACCGAGGGCCTGATCCTCAACCTCGAGGACGACGGCGCCAACGATAAGGGCGACGCGCCACCTTCCTGCTAGACATCCTCAACCCGTGCTGGATCTGGAAGGACGCGGACCTCACGGCCGGCGCCAAGCTGACCGTCACGGTCGGCCAGCTGCCGTTCAACTTCCAGCTCGGCAACAAGCTGGAGCCGCTGCCGGTGCGTCCGCCCTCGCGGCCCGAGGGCGAGCTGGAGGTGCGCTTCGGCTGCAAGGGGCCGCGTCTGGCCACCGTGCCGCTGACGGAGGCGGCCAAGAACTCGGCCCTGACCGAGATCGTCATCGACGCCCCGCCGCGCGGCAAGGGCGACATCTGCTTCACCTTCGCCAGCAAGGCCATCGAGCCGATGTGGGTCGTGCACAGCGTGCGGATCACGCCGGGCGTCGACAAATAGTTCGTCATCCCGGGCGGAGGACCGCGAAGCGGTCCGCAGGCCCGGGACCCAGGGGCCGCTGCAATGCGCCGACTCCTGGGTCCCGGCTCTCCGCTACGCTGCGGCCGGGATGACGAACCTTCGGAGACGCCGGGGAGGGGATGGCGTCTCCAAGCCGAGGTCGCCCTAGAACAGCGCCCGCAGACCCATCACCACGTTGCGTCCGCGCAGCGGCGCCGAGGTGCTGACGAACGACGCGTGGTTCAGCGCCTTCTCGTCCAGCAGGTTCGTGCCGCGCAGGAACACCTGGCCGATCACCGGGCCCATCGGCAGGTCGTAGGCCAGCGTGGCGTTGATCATGTCGTAGCCCGGCGTCTGGCTTTCGAAGGCCGCGACGCGGTCCTGCTCGAACACCCGCACATATTCGACATTGCCGCTCCAAGCGCCGCTCTTGGCGTCGCCGCGCAGGCCCAGGCGTCCGGCCGGAATGCGCGGCAGGTCGCCGCCGCCGTCCTTCAGCTTGGCCCGCACGTAGTCGCCGAAGGCGGTCACCGACAGCCAGGGCTTCAGCTTCTGGGTCACCTGGCCCTCCAGGCCGGTGAAGGTGGCGTCGTCCTGAGCGTAGCGCACCAGGCGGAAGTCCTCGTACCGGTCCAGCGTGTCGGCATAGATGTAGCCGTCATAGGCGTAGCGATAGGCGCTGGCCGAGAAGGTCGTGGCGCCTTGGGTCTTGCGCACGCCCAGCTCCACCGAAGCGGCGGTCTCGACGTCGAGGCCGGCCGAGCCGATCTCGTAGGTGTTGGTCGCCAGGTGCACGCCGCGGGCATAGAGCTCCTGGGCGCTGGGCGCGCGCTGCGAGCGGGCCACCGACAGCGAGGCCACATAGCCCGGCGTGAAGGTCCAGCTGGCCGCGGCCGAGGCCGAGAACGGCTTGTGGTCGGTGTCCACGCGCCCTTCGGCGCTGGCCTCCTGCCACTCCTGGCGCAGGGCGCCTTCGAAGCGCCAGTCGCCGGCCACGTATTCCTCGACCACGAACAGCGCCTTCGTCTCCGTGCGGCTCTGCGGAAGGAAGGCCTCCTCGCCGACGGCCGAGAAGTCGCTCTTGCCCACCTGCACGCCGACCACGCCGCGCACCCCGCCGATCGGCGCGTGCTGCACCTCGACGCGGGCGTCGTAGCCCTCGTTGCCGAAGGTGGTGGCGATGGCGCCGTCCTCGATCTCGTGGTGGCGATAGTCGGTGTAGCCGCCACGGAAACGGATGCGCTCGACACCGGCGAACGGGTCGTTGATCTCGCCGCGCACGTCGACGCGCTTGCTCAGCAGGTCGACCACCGGGGCGCCGTGCTCCTCGCCCTCATGGTCGTGATCGTGGTCATCCTCGTCGCCGTGATCGTCATGGCCGCCGCAGTGCAGGGTCGCGCCATGCGGATGGCACGACTCGTATTCGTGGCTGTGGCCGGGCAGGCCGTACTTGCTGTCCTGCTGGGTGTAGGCCGCGCCCAGATAGCCGCGTGAGCCGATCCACGACAGGCCAAGGGTCGCCGTCGAGGTGCGGTTGAAGGTGCCGGGGACCGTCGAGCTGTCGAAGCCGGGGGCCTCGTAGTCGTCGGTCTTGCGGCCGGCGGCCTCGATCCGCACCGCGAACTGGCCCACGCCCGCCGTCAGGCCTAGCACGCCGGCCCGCTCGTTGTCGCCCGAACCGAAGCGCACCTCGGCCACGCCGTCGCCGCCCAGCGGCGGGACCTGGGTCGGGATCTTGCGATCGATCAGGTTGACCGCGCCGCCGATCGCGCCGCCGCCGTAGAGCAGGGCGCTGGGACCGCGCAGGATCTCAACGCCTTCCAGCAGCAGTGGCTCGCCGGAAACGGCGTGGTCAGGCGACACTTCCGAGGCGTCCATCAGGGCCGCGCCCTCGCTCAGCACCTTCACGCGCGGGGCGGTCTGGCCGCGGATCACCGGCCGGCTGGCGCCGCCGCCGAAGGTGTCGGAATTGACGCCGGGCAGGCCGTTCAGCGTCTCACCCAGCGTCGCCTGGCGGCGCTGCACGAACTCTTCGCCGGTCAGCACCGCGACGCTGGAGATCACCTCCTTGCCCGAGCGGCCCAGCGGGTCGGCTGTCACCACCACGCCCTCGACGTCGGTCCCGCCGGGGCCGGATTGCGCGGCGAGCGCCCAGGTCGGAGCGGCAAGGGCGGTAAGGCTGCCGGCGGCGAGAAGGATGCTTCGAAGTTGCATGGAACGCTGACCCCATCTAACAATAGTAGGAGGTCAACTATGTTATAACGTAACAATTCGCAACCCGTAGTCGGCCCATTTTTCACCCATCATGGGCGATGTCAGGCGCGTTGGGCGCTGGGCGGCTCGCCGATCAACTGGGCGCAGATGGCTTCGGCGGCGGCCGGGTCGCGGTCGACGATGGCCTGGGCCAGGGCCCGGTGCAGCACCACGTCGGCCATCTGCTCCTCCGGCGTCTGCTTTTCCATCTGCCAGATCCAGAACCGCGTCGCGACGTTCTGCAGGGCGATGACGAAGCGGGCGAGGGTGGGGTTCTGGGCGGCGAAGGCCACCGCGCGGTGAAAGGCGTGGTCCATGGCCAGCATGGCCCGGAAGTCGCCGGCTTCGATCGCCGCTTCGGCCCCCTCGAAGGCGGCGGTGATGGCCACCAGGTCGGCCGGGCGGCGGTTGCGGGCGGCCAGGGCAGCCGTGCGGCCTTCCAGCATTCGCCGCACCTCGAAGGCGTGCTCGATCTCGGTGACGTCCATCGGCGCGACGATGGTGCCCACGCGCGGCCGCCGCACGACCAGGCCTTCGATGGCCAGCCGTCCCAGCGCCTCGCGCACCCCCGCCACGCCGCCGGCGTATCGAGCGGCCAGGGCCTTCTCCTCCAGCACCTGCATCGGTGGCAGTTCGCCCAGGATGATGTCCTGCAGGATCAGCTCGTAGAGGCGGGCCTTTTGCAGTCCCGGCGCCCAGTCGCCATGAGGCTCGACGCTGTTCAGGGGGCCCTTCATGGCCGGTTCGGGGGCTGCGCGCGCATGCTCACGCTCGTAGGCGCAAAACGCGCCGTCGTCATTTCCCATGGGCTCTAACATGTAAGAGTTTCGAAAAGCGACCAACGCTTGGCGAGGCTGAGGAGCGCGGCCTAACTGCTTGGCATGACGGCTCTTTCGCCTCCACCGCCGGCCATCGCCCGGGCCTTCCGCCTGGCCCTCGACGCCGCCGCCGCCCTTGCCGGCGCCACCGCGCCCAACCCGCCGGTGGGCTGCGCCGTGCTGGCCGCCGACGGCTCCGTCCTGGCGGTAGAGGCCCATGAGGGCGCGGGCCTGCCGCACGCCGAAGCCGCCGCGCTCGCCGCCTGCCGCGACCGCTGGGAGGCGGTCCATACCCTGGTCGTCACCCTGGAGCCCTGCAACCACCACGGCCGTACCGGGCCGTGCAGCGAGGCGATCCTGGCCAGCCCCGCCCGCGCCGTCTGGATCGGCGCTCGCGATCCCAATCCGGCCGTCGCCGGCGGCGGGGCCGACCGCCTTTCGGCCGCCGGCCTGGACGTGACCCGCGTCGCCGGACCGCTGGCCGACGAGGCCGCGCGGCTGATCGCGCCCTTCGTCATGCGCGCCCTGCACGGCCGTCCCTGGGTGACTCTCAAGCAGGCCTTCACCGCTGGCGGTTCGATGGTCCCGCCGCCGGGCGAGAAGACCTTCACCTCGCAGGCTTCGCTCGACTTGGCCCATGCCCTGCGCCGCCGCGCCGACGCGGTGATCACCGGTTCGGGCACGATCCTGGCCGACGCCCCGCTGCTGACCGTCCGCCGGGTGGCCGACCCGCGCCGCGCGCCGCGTCGCCTGGCCATACTCGACCGCCGGGGGCGCGTGCCTGGCAGCTATCTGGCCGCCGCCCGAGAGCGCGGCCTCGATCCTTCCGTCCACGCCGACATCCCCTCGCTGCTGGCCGATCTCGGTGATGGCGGCGCGTTGGAGGCCCTGGTCGAGGCGGGCCCGACCCTGTCGGCCGCCTTCCTCGCCGCCGGCCTCTGGGACGAGCGCGTCATCATCACCAAGGCCGCCCGCGCGGGCGATCCCGACATCGTCGAGACCGCCCTGCGCGTCCCGGCCCCCTGAAGGAGCCCCATGTTCTCCGGCATCATCGAAACCCTGGGCGAGGTCGTCGCCGTCGCCCCCGAGGACGGCGCCCTGCGCCTGTCCCTGGCCACCGGCTTCGCCGACCTGGCGCTGGGCGAGAGCGTCGCCGTCAACGGCGTCTGCCTGACGGTCGTGCGTCATGATCCTGGCGGCGGGGCCGACTTCTTCGTCAGCCCCGAGACCCTGGCCCGCACCAGCCTGGGCGCGGCCGGCGTCGGAACGGTGCTCAACCTCGAACGCGCCGTGACCCTGTCGACCCGGCTGTCGGGCCACCTCGTCCAGGGCCATGTCGACGGCGTCGCGCGCCTTTCCGAAGCAGTCGACGACGGCGGCTCGCGTCGGCTGACGCTCAGCCTGCCGGGCGCCTTGCGGGCCTTCTGCGTTGAGAAGGGCTCGATCGCCCTCGACGGGGTCAGCCTGACCCTCAACCACGTCGGGCCGGCCGACGCCGAGGAACGCTTCCCGGTCGGGATCACGATCATCCCCCACACCTGGACCCACACCAACCTTCAGCACGCCGGCGTCGGCGCCCCGATCAATGTCGAGGTCGACGTGCTGGCCAAATACGTGGAGCGGCTATGTCACGCCTATCTGACGCCCTCGAACGCCTGAAGGCCGGCGGCATGATCATCCTGGTCGACGACGAGGATCGCGAGAACGAGGGCGACCTGGTGCTCGGCGCCCAGTTCGCCGACGGCCCCGCCATCGCCTTCATGGCCAAGGCCGCCAGCGGCCTGATCTGCCTGGCCATGGAGCCCGACGCCGTCGACCGCCTGGGCCTGCCGCCGATGGTCGCCGACAACAAAACCCGGCGCAGCACCGCCTTCACCGTCTCGATCGAGGCGGCGGTGGGCGTCGACACCGGTATCTCGGCCTTCGACCGGGCCCTGACCATCCAGGCCGCGGTCGCGCCGGACGCAAAGCCCGCCGACATCGTCTCGCCCGGCCACGTCTTCCCGCTGCGGGCCGTGCCCGGCGGGGTGCTGGCTCGCGCCGGCCACACCGAGGCCTCGGTCGAGCTGATGCGGCTGGCCGGCCTGACGCCCGCCGCCGTCATCTGCGAGGTGATGAACGACGACGGGACCATGGCCCGCCGCGACGACCTGGAGGTCTTCGGCGCCCGTCATGACCTGCCGATCCTGACCATCGCCGAGCTGGTCGAGCACCTGCGCGTCCAGACGGTCGAGCCGGTCGCTGCGTCGCACCTGCCGTCGGCCCATGGCGGCCGGTTCGAGGTCCGCGCCTTCCGCGATCGGACCAGCGGCGTCGAGCATCTCGTGCTGCTGAAAGGGCCGCTGGGCGACGCGCCGCTGGTGCGGGTGCATTCCGAGTGCCTGACCGGCGACGCCCTGGGCTCGCAACGCTGCGACTGCGGCGCCCAGCTTCAGGCCTCCATGCGCCGCATCGGCGAGGAGGGCGGGGCGCTGGTCTATCTGCGCGGCCACGAGGGCAGGGGGCTTGGCCTCGCCAACAAGATCGCCGCCTACGCCTTGCAGGACGAGGGGCTCGACACCGTCGAAGCCAACCACGCCTTGGGTTTCGCCGACGATCCGCGCGACTACGCCGCCGCCGTGGCCATGCTGAAGAGCCTTGGCGTCGATCGCCTGCGCCTGCTCAGCAACAACCCGCGCAAGGCGGCCGCCCTGCGCGCCGGCGGGATCGAGGTGGCCGAGCAGGTTCCGCTTCTGGCCCCCGTCACCCCGCACAACGCCGCCTATCTCGCCGCCAAGCGCGACAAGCTGGGCCACGGCCTGGCCCGCGCCTCCTGACCTGGACCGGCTTCATGACCCATCCCGAAACTCGCATCGCTGTCGTCGTCAGCGGCTTCAATCCCGAGGTCACCGGCGGCCTGCTGCGTGGCGCTCTCGTCGAACTACAGGAAGGCGGCGCGCCGGTGGCCGAGGGTGACGTCATCGATGCGCCGGGCGCCTTCGAGCTGCCGCTTCTGGCCCAGGCCCTGGCCCGCATCGGCCGCTACGACGGCGTCGTCTGCCTGGGTTGCGTGATCAAGGGCGACACCGCCCATTTCGAGTTCATCAGCCTGGGCGCCAGCATCGGCCTGATGCAGGCGGGCCTGGCCACCGAGACCCCGATCACCTTCGGCGTGCTGACCACCTACGATGACGACCAGGCCATCGTCCGCAGCCGCGACGACGCCGCCAACAAGGGCCGCGAGGCCGCCGCGGCGTGTCTGGGCGCGATTGCGACGCTGCGCAGGATCCGGGCGGCGGCCTGATGATCCTCCCCCTCTGGGGGAGGCGGCCCAAAGGGCCGGAGGGGGCCGTTCTCAGCTGCCGAGGCGGTAGCCGGGTAAGGCGCTCCTCCCCCGCCTGCGGGGGAGGGGGACCGCGAAGCGGTGGAGGGGGCGAGGCTGGGCGCCGCGCCGGCCGTCGCCCCCTCCGTCACGGCGCGTATCCGCACCGCGCCACCTCCCCCGTTTCTCGGGGGAGGAGCGGGAGCGAAGGGGATAGAGCAGCGTGGATCCCCGGCGTTCGCCGAAAAGAGTTCCACGAACTCAACGCCCTACGACTTTCTCACGTCCGTCGATCAGACGCGCTCGAACCCGCCGTACACTCTACCCGTCTCGCCGCACCGAAGGGGCGCACGGCCAGCGACCATGCGGCGGCGGGATGCAGTCGAGCGGGAAAGAGTCCGGTCGGGAAAACCGGACGCTCGGGGACCTGG
>NZ_PJRS01000014.1 GCF_002858925.1 Caulobacter zeae | reverse complement strand
AGGTTCCAGCGGCTCCAGATATCGGCCGGCGAGGGGCCGGCGCCGCAGTAAGGCGTCCAGGTCTCCATGGCTCAGCCTTTCGGCAGGGCGTAGGCGATCACGTAGTCGCCCTCGGGCGTCTCCATGAAGTGATGCCCGCCGGCCATGATCACCACGTACTGGCGGCCGTCCTGCTCGTAGACCATCGGATTGGCCTGGCCGCCGGCCGGCAGCACGTCGCTCCACACCGTCTTGCCGGTCTCGATGTCGATGGCGCGGAACAGGTTGTCGGTCGCCGCGGCGATGAAGACCAGGCCGCCGGCGGTGACCACCGAGCCGCCGTTGTTGGGCGTGCCGATGTCGATAGGCAGCATCGAGGGGATGCCAAAGGGCCCGTTGCGCCGCGCCGTGCCGAACGGGCGATCCCAGAGGGTGGCGCCGCTCTTCAGCTCGATGGCGCGGATCCCGCCGTAGGGCGGACGCTTGCACAGCATTCCCGTACCGGGCATCCGCCAGCCGGCGTTCACGTCGATGGCGTAAGGAACGCCCGTCTGCGGATCGCCAGCGCCCTCGGCCCCGCCGGCCTTGGTCTTCTCGCGCGGATCGCCGCGCGGGAACCAGCCCCTGGCGTCGGCCACCGCCCGCGGCACCAGTTGGTTGTAGTTGGGCATGTCGTTGTAGTTGGCGACGATCACGCCGCGGCGCGGGTCCAGCGCGATCCCGCCCCAGTCCGAGCCGCCGTTATAGCCGGGATACTGGATCCAGCGGGCCTTGGCTTCGGGCGGGGTGTAGGGGCCGTTATAGACCGCGCGCTTGAACTGGATGCGGCAGATCATCTGGTCGATCGGCGACATGCCCCACATGTCCTTCTCGGTCAGCCGGGGCTTGGCCAGGCTGTGATAGAGCGAGAAGGGCTGGGTCTTGGCCCGCTCGGCCGGCTCGACACCGCCGCCGGGAACAGCGCGCTCCTCGACACCCGTCAGCGGCCGGCCGGTGCGCCGGTCGAGGATGTAGATCTCGCCCTGCTTGCTGGGCAGGATGATCGCCGGCACAAGGCCGCCCGCCGTCGGGAAGTCGACCAGCGTGCCCTGCGAGCCCAGGTCATAGTCCCAGACGTCGTTATGGGCGGTCTGGAATTTCCAGCGCGGCTTGCCGGTGACGACGTCCAGCGCCACCAGGGCCGAGGACCATTCCTTCTCCGCCGGGCGGCGCAGCGAGCTATAGTAGTCGGCGGCCGAATTGCCCATCGGCAGGTAGACCAGGCCAAGGGCGTCGTCGCCGGTAGCCGTGGTCCACATGTTCGGCGTGCCGGGCGTGTAGGTGCGCCCCTGCGGCGGCAGGCCGGTGATGTCGGGCGCCATCATATCCCAGGCAAAGCGCATCTGGCCGGTGACGGCGTCGTAGCCCTGGATGACGCCCGACGGCGCCCAGCGCTTCTGGCCGTCCAGCACCTGGTGGCCGGTGACGATGATCCCGCGCACGATGGTCGGCGCAGACGTGATCGACACCATGCCGGGCACGACCTCGCCCATGCCGGTCTTGATGTCGACCTGGCCGCCTTGGCCAAAGCCCGCGCAGGGCTTTCCGTTGCGGGCGTCAACGGCGATCAGCCGGCCGTCCAGCGTGCCCTCGATGATCCGCGCGGCGCAGGCGGCGTCGGGCGCTGCGCCAGGTTGTACGAAGTAGGTCACGCCCCGGCAGGCGGCCGTATAGGGGATGGCGTCCTTGGAGATCTGCGGGTCATAGGCCCAGCGCTGTTTGCCGTCGCGGGCGTCCAGCGCGAACAGCTTGTTCATCGCCGAGCACAGATAGACGCTGTCGCCGATCTTCAGCGGGGTGGTCTCGGCGCCGAACTTCTCGGGCAGGTCGCCGGTGCGGAAGGTCCAGACGCGCTCCAGCTTGCCGACATTGGCCTTGGTGATCTGGGCGGCGGCCGAGAAGCGCTGGGCGTCTTGCGAGCCGCCATAGGCGATCCAGTCGGCGCCCATCGCAGCGCCGGGTCCGGCGAGCGCCGCAGGCAGCGGCTTGGCCGGCGTCGGGCGATTGGCCGCCGCAACGACCGCGCCGCCTACGCCGACCAGCAGGACGAACGCCGCCAGCCCCGCCAGCATCGGCTTGGTGCCTCGCCTAGTCAGCACCGGCAGCGACAGCAAGACCAGCAGCAGGATCACCAGCGGGGCGACGAGACGCGGCACGAGCGCCCAGCCGTCCAGCCCCGTCTCCCACAGCGCCCAGACAACGGTCAGCGCAAAGATGACGAAGTAGACGATCGCGCCGGCCGGCTTCAGTCGAGCGACCAGCACGCCCGCGATCAGCAGGCC
>NZ_PJRS01000022.1 GCF_002858925.1 Caulobacter zeae | reverse complement strand
CGCAAAGGTCGCCCTCGTCGCCATCGCCAGGAAGCTCGTCGTCGCCGCCAACAGCATGCTCAAGGCCGGCCAGCCCTGGCTCAAACAGCCTTGACCCAACACAGTCGCCGGCTCTCCGCTACGCTGCGGCCGGGATGACGATGTGAAGGATCGAGAATTGTCCGAGAGGGCGTACCCTCTCACCCTCCCATCGGGCCGCTCCCTCTCTCCACGAGAGAGGGGGTGTCAGGCCGCCGCCACCGCGCCGGTCGTGCGGCGCAGGCGCCAGAAACGGATGGTGCGCAGGGCGCTTTCGCGGGGCAGGGCGGCGTAGAGCTCGCCATAAGCCTTGGCCTTGCCCATCACCTCTTCGGACGGATCCAGGATCAGGAGGGCGAAGGTCAGGAACAGGGCGCGGTCGAAATCGGCGGCCTTGCAGACCACGGCCAGGCCGTCGAGCTCCTTGCGCTCGAGGATTTTGCGGGCGGTGTGGAAGTCGATGTCGGCCATGTCCGACAGGGCGCACAGGAACAGGCTGGTCTGCTTGGCGCGCAGCATGCTGGCCAGGGCCTGGGGCGTGATGCGGCCGCGGGCCTTGATCAGGCCAAGCTCGTGCATGGCGGCGTCGTAGTCGGCCGGCAGGGCGCCGTCGCGGGCGGCCAGGCGGTTGCGGCCGGCGGCCAGGGCCGCCTCCAGCACCGCCGGGTCGACGCTCTCGTTGCGGGCCATGATCCGGTCGCGCAGCCGCGCCTCGGCCACGAAATACATCTCGTTGAGCAGGTCGATCGGCAGGCTCTGGCGGTCTATCACCGCCTCGTGCAGGGCCGGGTTGGCGGCGGCGCGGTCGACCACGGTCTCGTGGGCCTTGCGCGACAGCTCCGCGCCCTCGTTGCGGATCAGCACGCCCAGGGTGTCGTCGTCGCCGCGCGCGACGATGGCGTCGGAGACGGCGCTGGGCACGCGGGCCCGGCTGGAGATCGCCCGCAGGTGCTCCTGGCCCTGCGTCTGGGCCACGTGCAGCAGATCCGCGTCCGACAGGGGCGCGGCGCCCGCCAGGATCGGGCGGGCCACGGCGATGCTGTCGCCAGCCAGGTTGCGGGTCAGGCTCGGCGGCGGCGCGGCCGACTGGCCCAGGCGCTCGGCCAGCTCGACGCGCACGGCCTCTTCCATCTCGCCGGCCAGCTGGCCCATCACCTGGTCGAACAGGCCCATCTCTACCGCGCCGTGGTCGTCGGCGGTGAAGAACAGGTCGGTCACCCCGCGCAGCAGCTCGCGCCGCTTGGCGCTCGAGGGCTCGTCGGCCAGGGCGATCAGGTCATGCAGCCGCGATTGCAGCATCAGAAATCGCTCTCCTGGGCGGTGGTCTTCTTCTTGCGCGACGCCGAGGTGCCCGACGAGCCCGAGGCCATGTCGCGGCCGGCGTCCCGGGCGGCCTCCGCCAGCCAGTCGGCCGAGCCATGCTGGGGCTCGTCGTCAGCTGGCGCCGTGGCCACGGCGGCCGGGTCGACGGCCATCAGCACCGTGTTGGGCGGGCCGGGGGCGGCGATCTGGTCCGGCGTCAGGCCGAACATCCGGCCGACCGAATAGGTGCGCGGCGCCAAGCCCTCGGCGGCGCGGGGATTGGCGTAGGTCGGCGCGGCGGCGACCTGCGCCGGGGCCTGGACCGGTCGAGGTTGCGGCTGCGTCGCCTGGACGGGCGGCGGCCCTCCGGCCAGCTCGCTCGACGGATAGACGCGCGGCGCGGCCGGCTTGGCGGGAGCTATCTGGGCGGGAGCGATTTGGGCGGCGGCTACGGGCGGGCTGTAGAGGCTGGTCGGCAGGGCGCCTTGCGAGCCCGGAGCCTGCGTCGTCGGTGGGGGGGCGTAGCGCGGCTGCGGCTGGACCTGCTGGGGCGGCGGCGGGGCCGGGGCGTTGGCGTAGCCGGCCCAGGCGGCCATCGGCGCGGGGCGCTCCACGGCGCGGTCGTTGGTCTCGGCGGCGGCGGGCGCCGTGGGCGCTTCCACCTTGCCGGCCCAGCCCAGCATGGGCCCGCGATAGGCCGAGGCGGCGGCCTGGGCGCGCGGGCTGCGCGGGCCGTAACGGCTCTCGCGCACGTCGTCGGCGTGCGCCGGAACGGCGACGCTGGCGAGCAGCAGCAGGGGCAGAACGAGGCGCATGCCGGTCCGGACGGAGTCTTGTCAGTCTGCGAACCCTAGCCGACGCCGCTTAATCGCCGCCTAACGGCGCCGTGCGGAGGGTCGGATTCAAGACAAAGCCCTCCCCCTTGATGGGGGAGGGTTGGGTGGGGGTGGTCACGGCGTCGGCGGCGGAACCGCCGCATCACCCCCATCCCCGGGCCTTCCCCCATCAAGGGGGAAGGGAGCTGTTTCCCTACCGCCCCCGCCACCAGGCCAGCAGCCGGGCCTCGGCCGCGGCCAGGGCCGCGTGCAGCGCCACGCCCATGGCGGCCAGCACGGCCAGCGCCGCGAAGCCGCGGGCGGTCTGCAGGCGGTTGAAGCTTTCCAACATCCGCCAGGCCAGGCCCTGGCTCGAGCCCGAGCCGGCCACGAACTCGGCCGCCACCGCGCCGACCAGGGCCAGGCCGGCGGCGACCTTCAGGCCTTCCAGGATCGCCGGCAGGGCCGAGGGCAGGCGCAGGCGCCACAGCCGCTGCCAGGGCGTGGCGCCGTAGAGGTCGAAGAGGCGCGACAGGTCCGGATCGGCCGCCTTCAGTCCGGCGATCGCGCCCGAATAGATCGGGAAGAAGGCGATGACGGCCGCCAGTGCGGTGACCGCCCGGCCCGGATGGTCGATGCCGGCCCAGATGGTCACCAGCGGCGCGATGGCGATCACCGGCGTCACCTGCAGGATCGCCGCGACGGGGGCGAAGGCGTCCTCGACGATCGGCTTCAGGGCGGCGCAGAACGCCAGGGCCAGGGCGACCAGCGCCGCCAGCACCAGCCCCGCCAGCGCCGTCGATAGCGTGCCCCAGGCGCTGAGCGCCAGCAGCG
Source organism: Caulobacter zeae (assembly GCF_002858925.1). Lineage (GTDB taxonomy): Bacteria > Pseudomonadota > Alphaproteobacteria > Caulobacterales > Caulobacteraceae > Caulobacter > Caulobacter zeae. The sequence continues at coordinate 384,685 of NZ_PJRS01000022.1, read as the reverse complement.
GCCCGGCCTCGACCAGCGCCCTGGCCACCTGCGACGGGGCCGGCAGCAGGTAGGCCGGCACGTGCAGCGCCCGGCACGCGCCTTCCCAGGCGGCCAGCAGGAAGGCCACGAACAGGATGGGAGCGAGGCGGCGGGTCATCGGCCGGCCTCCAGCAGCGTGGAAACCGCCTCCACGGTCTCGCGGAACGCCGCCGTCGTGCGAAACCCCGCCGGCCGCACCAGCGGGCCCTCGACCATCACCTCGCCGGCCACGACGCCCGGTCCCGGCGTCAGCACCACCACGCGGCCGGCCATGTAGACGGCTTCCTCGACATTGTGGGTGACGAACACCACGGCCGGCGACAGCGCCGCGCACAGGGCCAGCACGTCGTCGGCCAGGGCGCGGCGGGTGATCTCGTCCAGCGCCGCGAAGGGCTCGTCCAGCAGCAGCAGGCGCGGAGCCGTGACCAGGGCCCGGGCCAGCGAGGCCCGCATGGCCATGCCGCCCGACAGCTGGGCCGGCCGGGCGTCCTGCGCCCCATCGAGCCGGACCCTGGCCAGCGCCTCGCGCGCCCTGGCCCGCGCCTCCTTGGCGGGGACGCCGGCCAGCTCCAGCGGCAGGGCGACATTGGCCGCCGTACTCATCCAAGGCGCCAGGGTGGGAGCCTGGAACACCACCGAGGTCTCGCCCTTGCCGGCCGCCCGGGTCACGGTCCCGCGCGTCGGCTGCTCCAGCCCGGCCAGCAGCCGCAGCGCCGTCGACTTGCCGCACCCCGACGGCCCGACCAGCGCCACCACCTCGCCGGCGGCCAGCGCCAGGTCGACGGGGCCGAGCGCCCGGCCGCGCGGGTAGTCGACCTCGACGGCGGAGAGGGAGGCGATCACGCTCATGACCCCTCCCCCTCGATGGGGGAGGGGCAGGGGTGGGGGTGACTGCTGAGTTGGAGGCGTTCGACGCCGCGTCCGGTCTGGCCGCCGCGCCACCCCCATCCCCGACCCTTCCCCCATCCAGGGGGAAGGGAGCTCGCTTGCGGGCTCCGCATCACTTCGGCAGGAAGGTCAGGCTGTAGGCCTGCTTGTAGTCCATGGTCTTGGGATAGACGCCCTGGTCGGCCGCCACCTCGAAGAACTGCGCCCAGCGCTGGTCGGTCATGGCGCCGATGCCGTCCTTGGGCACGATGCCGTAGCTGCGCATCTTGTCCCGGGCCTGGTCGAGCAGGTCCTGGGTCATTTCGGGGTTGTCCTTGAGGATCAGGGCGTCGCCGGGTTTCGCATCGCCGTAGAGATAGCTCTTCCAGCCGGCGGCGATGGCGTCGCTGATCGCCTGCACCTGGGCGGGCTTCTGCGCGATCATCTGGTCGGTGACCAGGGCGAAGCTGGCATAGGCCGGATAGCCGTCGTCGGCCAGCAGGAACACCGCCGGCTTCTCCCCGCCCGCCTTCTCGATCAGGTAGGGCTCGGACGTCGCATAGCCTTGCTGGATCAGGCTCTTGTCGGCCAGGAACGGGGCGACCGAGTAGTTGTACTTGCGCACCTGGGCGTCGGTGAAGCCGTGCTTGGCCTTCAGCCACACCCAGAAGGCCGTCACCGAGGCGTCCGACAGCAGGATCGGCTTGCCCTTCATGTCGGCGATGCTGTCCACCCCGGTTCCCGGGTGGGCGATCAGCACCTGCGGGTCCTTGTCCATGTAGGCGGCGACGGCTTTGACCGGCACGCCCTCCTTGGCCAGGTTCAGCACGATGAAGCTGTTGGAGCCGACGCCGATGTCGACCGCGCCGGTGGCCAAGAGCTGGGGCACGTTCACGCCCGGCCCGCCCTGGACGATCGAGACGTCCAGCCCCCGCCTGGTGAACTCGCCGGTCGCCACGGCCTGGTAATAGCCGCCGAGCTCCGCCTGGGCCCGCCAGTCGGTGGCCAGCTTCAGCTTGGTCAGGCCCGGCGCGGCGTCCTTTTTCGCCGGCGAACAGGCGGCCGCCAGCAGGGCCAGGCCCGATGCGGTCACGGCGCGGCGCGAAAAGGTCATGGCGGATCCCCCGGTACGATGCGGCGCGGAGGTTAGCGGGGGCGGTCGCGCAGGCAAAGCCTTTGCCCATAATCTCCCGTCATTCCCGCCCTTGTGGCGGGAACCCCTGGTTCCGCCCGCACGTGAGACGCCAGCGGATCGCTGGCGATCCGCCCCATCCGCCCTTGCGGCTGACAGAGGGGGTCCCGCCTTACCCCGCCTCCAGCCAGCGCCCGACCTTGGCGTACAGCACCTCGCGCTGCACGGGCTTGGCGATGTGGTCGACCATGCCGGCGGCGAAGCAGCGTTCCACCTGCTGGGGCAGGGCGTCGGCGCTCATGGCGATGATCGGCACGCGGCCGGCCGCGCCTTCCAGGCCGCGGATGGCCCGGGTGGCGGCCAGGCCGTCCATCTCGGGCATGTGGATGTCCATCAGGATGATGTCGAAATGGCCGCGCGCGGCTGCCGCCAGGGCCTGGCGGCCGTTCTCGGCGGTCTCGACGTGGCAGCCGGCCAGGCGCAGCAAGCCGACCCCGATCTCGCGGTTCATCGGGTGGTCGTCGACCAGCAGGATGCGGGCGGCCTTGGGGTCGCGGGCGACTTCGCGCACCGGCGCGGCCAGGGGCTCGGCCTCGGCGGCGGGGACCTCGAACCAGAAGCACGAGCCGTGTCCGGGGGCGCTGTCGGCCCCGATCCGGCCGCCCATCAGCTCGACCAGCGACTTGCTGATCGCCAACCCTAAGCCCGCGCCGCCATAGGCCCGGGTGGCGCCGCTGTCGAGCTGCACGAAGCGCTGGAAGAGCCGGGCCTGGTCCTCGATCGGCACGCCCACCCCGGTGTCGGCGATCTCGAAGCGCAGGCGGTCCTCGACCTCGCCGGGCTCGACGATCAGCCGGGCGACGATCTTGCCGCGCTCGGTGAACTTCACGGCGTTGTTGAGCAGGTTCAGCAGCACCTGGCGCAGGCGCAGGGCGTCCAGGTCGTGCAGGCCGCCGACCGGGTCGATGACGTCGATCTCGATCGCCAGGTGCTTGGCCTCGGCTTCCGGGCGGACGATGCCGACCGCGTCGTGCAGCACCGCCTCGGCAGAGGCCGGCTGCATCAGCAGTTCGACCTGGCCGGAATCCACCCGCGAGACGTCGAGGATGTCGCTGACCACGGTCAGCAGGGCCGCGCCGGCGGTGTCGATCATGCCCACCTGCCGGTGGGCGTCGGCCGGCAGGTCGCCCCGGCTGGCCAGAAGCTGGGCGAAGCCGAGGATGCTGTTCAGCGGCGTGCGGATCTCGTGGCTCATGGTGGCCAGGAACTCGGTCTTGGCCTCGGCGGCGGCCAGGGCGCGGGCGCGGGCCGAGCGGGTCAGCTGCTCGCGCCTCACCAGCAGGCGCCGCAGCCGCTCCTGCTGGGCCAGCGCCAGGCCCGCGGCCAGGGCGGTGACGAACACCACGGTGACGAAGCACTGGATCAGCCGCGTCATCTGGGCCGGGTTCCACGGCGCCAGCAGCTGGCCCAGCCAGATGTTCCACACCCCCAGCGGCAGCGACACCACGGCGATGGTCAGGGCGGCTTCGGCCGCCCCGCGCGGGCCCAGGCGGAAGGCGCAGAGGATGGCGGCGGGGAACAGCACGAAGGGCAGGGGCGCGCGGGTGTCGTGGAACACCGCCGCCGTCAGCACCGCCATCAGCACGAACAGGCCCAGCCGCTCGCCCAGCGAGCGGTGGAAGGTGCGCTTGTGCTCGGCGTCGATCAGCACCAGCACCGCCGGCACGATCAGCGCCATGCCCAGCGCCCCGCTGACGAACCAGTCACGCCACAGGGCCATGAACGGCGCGCCGTCCAGCAGGGCCAGCAGGGCGGCGGCGATGGCGGCGGTCACGGCCACCACCGGCGCGATCACCGTCATCAGCAGGGCCAGGTGGCGCATGGTCCGCACCTTGGCCGCCCCGCCGAAGGCCCGCCGCACAGCCTCGCGCGCGCCCCAGGCCTCGATCAGTCCAACGGCGGTGAACACCAGGGCCCGTTCAAGGCTGTCGCCGAAGGCCAGGCACAGGGAAAAATGGATGACGCCGACGACGATGGTCAGGATCAGTCGGCGCGGCGGGCCCAGCGCCATCAGCCCCACCGCCAGCAGGGCCGTGCCGGGCCACAGCGACGCCACCCCGGTCGGGCCGCGCGTCAGGCCGTCGCTGAACAGCTGGGTGAGCGCGAAGGCGGCCGCCACCACGAGCAGCAGCGCCGTCTGGCGACCGGTCTCCTGTAGGGCGGCGCTTCGCGTCATTCTTGACCCCGTTTCCCCCGGTTTCTACGCCGAACAACGGTTTCAGTTTCGGGACCAATGCCTTCTGTGACGCTTTGCCGCAATGGGTTTTTGATAGTGTCGACTATCCGACGAAGGGCTGTCCGGGCGAGCGCCGGCCTTGTGGGAAAGGGACTTGCAGCGTGCGACGCCCGGGCCGATCCGGGCGTCGCACACGGCTTCGTCAGGCGAGCGCCAACGCCGGGGAGGGGGTAGGCGAACGCGTCGCGGCCTTCGCATCGGGGCTTCCGTCCAGTTGGAAGATCACCGCCGGCGTGGCGGCGAGCAGCGACTGGAAGGCGATGTAGGCCGTCCGGGTGTCGGGATTGCTGATGTCGATCTTGCCCTGGTCGACGGCCAGGTGCGTCAGGTCGCTGACCATCGAGGCCACCGCTACGCCCGCCATGTCGGCCCGGAGCCCGGTGGTCAGCATGCCCAGCAGCCCCGACACCCCGGTCGTGAAGATGCTGACGATATCGGTGGCCATCGCGCCCTTGGACGCATTCGGCCTGGCCACGTCGGCGGCCCACATCGATATCGCCTTCAGCACGCCGAACATCAGGTCGCCGACCGCCGGGGCGTACCAATGCGCCTTGTCCTTGGCGGCGTAGGCCACGGTCAGGCCGCCGATGCAGATGTCGAGCACGATGCTCGCCAGGTCCACCAGCTTGGCCGCGCCCGAGGGCGGGGCGGTGGAGCTGGCCGGTTCCTGGGCCGCGGCCTGTAGGGTGGCGAAGACGGTGCGCACCATCCGCAGCGACAGGATGGCGGTGAACAGGTCGGCTTCGGAGTCCTCGCCGAGCCGGGTCGAGGTCGACGGCGCGATGATCGAATAGGGAATGGCCGCGGCCAGGGCGATGAAGTCCAGGGCCGAGAAGTCATTGCCCACCAGCCCCTCGTAGAAGTCCGAGAAGAAGGTGATGTCGATCGAGCTGTCCAGCCAGTCGATCAGCGTCTGGGGGGCGGGGGCGACCCAGAGGGCGTGGAACACGTCGCCCAGGTCCTGGACCATGGCCGCGAGCGCGTCGAGCAGGTCGTCGGAGTGGGTCTTGATCACGTCCAGGACCGGATCGATGTTGGCCCCGTTCATCGCGTCCAGCGACCCGATCCAGCTTTCCAGCGCGGCGGTGACGACGTCGGCCAGGAAGCTGCCGATGCTGACCTCGGCCTTGGCGGCCTGGCTCAGCAGATCCGTCAGCGGCGTCGTCACCCCGAAGTCCGGAACGGCGGGAAGGTCGTCGGCGAGGTCCGGCAGCACCGAGCGCAGCTTCTCGATCGCCCAGCTGATCTCGGGCATGATCGAGGTTGCGCCCATGGTCAGGGCCGAGACCACCGTCCTGACGCCGCCGAAGAACTCGCTGTTGCTCTGGGTCCCGGCGGGGGTCGACCGGTACTGGTCGATCAGCTGGTCGATGTCGCCCTTCCAGGTCTGGATCTGCGCCGTGGCGGGCGCGACATAGGTCGCGGGATCGGGCAGGGCCTGGGTCAGTCCCGTCACGGCGGTGACGATGCGCGCCTTGATGTCGTTCTTGATGCCGACCAGGTCGGGCAGGCCCAGCAGCCAGCCGATGGCCCGCACCAGCCAGCCGACCACCCGGCCCAGCACCGCGCCGGCGAAGTTGAGCACGGCCTTGACCGCGTCGACCACGACCGAGACCGCGTCGAGCGCGGCGAAGACGATCCGCTCGATGCCGTCGACGACGAAATTGACGGTCGCGGTCAGGCCTTCGATGAGGATGTCGCCCAGGTCGCACACGGCGTCGACGATCGAGTCGAAGGCGTCCTCCCAGTCGTCGAAGATGCTGTCGGGCGCGAAGTCGGCGGCCGTCGTGTCGATCCCGCGCGAGGCCGCGACGCGGGCGATCATCGCCTGGCGCTTCTGGGCCGCGCTCTCGGGGGTGTGGTCGTCGAAGGTCAGCTGGCCGTTCTCGCGCCGCATCGACCAGTAGCCGGCGGAGACGGGCTGCTCGAGCGTCCGCTGGCCGCTCGCCAGCACCCTGACGCCGGCGCGGGCCGGAACGATCAGTCGGGGCGAGGCGTGGTCCTGGCCGGCGTAGATGTGGGCGACGCTGGCGCCCAGCTTGGCCAGGTTGGCCGCGATCTTGTCATAGGGCGAGCCGGCCGCGAGCAGAGGGGCGCCCGTGTCGTCGGTGGCGTTCTGCAGGACCTCGGCGCTGGCGCCGGTGGCGTAGGTCTGGGCGTCGGCCTCCGGCCTTATGGTGATCGCCTCGTCGAAGCGGGCGTCGCCCGAGGTGACGGTGAAGGTCGGGGTGGCCAGGCTGTTTTCGATGTCGGCCATCAGCCAGATGCAGCCGTCGCCGTCGGTCTGCACGACGTGGGCGTCGTCGCGGCTGAAATACAGGTTCTGGCCGTTGACCATGGCCGCGATCTCGTCGTCGGCGGACAGCGAGATCGCCGCGCCGCCCACCGGCGCGCCGCCGTCGCTCGCGTCGGTGACGATGACGCCCAGGCGATAGACGCTGACCGGGACCAGCTTGGTGCCGTTCTCGATGCGGACGTCCTGGATGTCCCAGTCGCCGGGGATCGGCGGGTCATTGGGATTCGGAGCGGGGGTCGGCGCGTCGCGCGTCAGCACGTGCAGGTAGCCCGAGGCGTCGGCATAGGCGTAGCCGAAGTCGCCCTGGTCGTCGGCGAAGGCCTCGCCCACCAGGCCGATACCGGGGGCGATGAGTTCGGCCTTGGCCCAGGGGCCGTCCTTGCTCTTCTGTTCGGAGATCCACAGGCCGGTGGTGAGATCCAGCAGCGACAGGGTCACGCCGCCGTCGGCCCGGCTGGCGGCGCGCACCTGGGCGCCGCCGGTCAGCGTGGTTCCGAGGTCGAGGCGTGTCCAGGCCGTTCCCCAGGACAGCGAGCCCGGCGTGGACGGCTGGCTGGCGTCCACGAACTGCACGACGCCGTCGCCGGCGGTTGCGAACAGCCGCACGGTTCCGTCGGGATAGGCGATCGTCGCCGTCGAGGTGGGGATGGTCTGGGCGCCGCTGGCGTTGGTCAGCGCAGGCAGGGCGATCACCGCGGCGTCGCCGGTCGTCGACTGGACCGACACCGCCCAAGGTTCCGGCTGGCTGGTGTTGACGACGAAGCCGAGGTTCGGCCAGACCGACGGCGGGTTGGGGATGGCGACCATGTCGCCGCCGATCACCGAAGATGAGCCCGTGTGCGGATAGAAGGTCTGGTCCAGCTTGTCGCCGTGGGCCCCCTTGACGACATGCATGCCGGCTTCGACCTGAGACCACAGCAGCACCGGGGTCTGCGGCAGAAACAGCATCGACGACGCCGCCGACGCGCAGCTCTGGATCGGCACGGGCGCGCCCAGCTCGCCGTCGGCCGCCACGGCCAGCTCGTAGATGGTTCCCGTCGGGCCGCCGACGTCCGGGGTCGAGACGAACAGGCGCGGGCTTCCGTCGGCGCGATAGCCGATCGTCATCGAGGCGACGACCAGCCCGGGCAGGCCCACAGTCTGCACCGACCAGCCCGACAGGCTGGCGGGATCGGGATAGTAGCGCCGGAAGCCGTTGTCGAAGTCGCCGTTGGTCAGGATGTTCTGCCCGCCGCCCTTCAGCTGCATGACGTGCAGCTTGTCGGGCGCCGGCGCCGTCGAGACGGCGCGCTGGTCGTAGAGCATCTTGTTCTGCACATCGATGTGCAGCGCGCTGGTAGCGGTCTGGACGGGCATTGTCGAACTTTCGGCCAAGGAAATGCATCCTCGGCTCGACCGAGGGGTGCGGGGCCGCGACGCTACAGCTTAAGATCGATAGCGCTCGCACGTACGTTCGCCACGGGTATTCCGGCGAACATCGATCGCCGGTCGGGCGAGCGCCTCGGTCAGGCCGCCTCGGTCTCCACCCCGATCCAGCGGTTCAGCGCCGCGATCAGCACGTCGCGCTGGATGGGCTTGGCGACGTGGTCGACCATGCCGGCCTGGCGGCAGCGCTCGATCTGCTGGGGCATGACGTCGGCCGACAGGGCGATGATCGGCGCGCGGCCGGCGGGGCCGGGCAGGGCCTTGATGGCGCGGGCGGCGGCCAGGCCGTCCATGCGCGGCATGTGGATGTCCATCAGGATGATGTCGAACTGGCCGTGGGCGGCGGCGCGCACGGCCTCGTCGCCGTCCTCGGCGGTCTCGACCGCGCAGCCGGCCAGGGTCAGCATCGCCGCGCCCAGCTCGCGGTTCATCGGATGGTCGTCGACCAGCAGCACCCGGGCGGCGGCCTCCTGCTCGGGAGCGGGGCCGTCGGCGGCGCAGACCGGCTCGGCGGGCGTGGTGAACCAGAACGTCGCGCCCTGGCCCGGCGCGCTGACCACCCCGATCTCGCCGCCCATGCGGGTGACCAGGGTCTTGCTGATCGCCAGGCCCAGGCCCGCCCCGCCGAACGCCCGGCTGATCGAGTTGTCGGCCTGGGAAAAGCGCTGGAACAGCCGTCCCTGCACCTCGGGGGCGATGCCGATGCCGGTGTCGGCGACGGTGAAGCGCAGGCGCTCGGGCCCGCCGGGATGGGTGGTCTCCAGGCTCACGCTGGCCCGCACCGCTCCGCTGGAGGTGAACTTGACGGCGTTGTTGAGCAGGTTCAGCAGCACCTGGCGCAGGCGGGCCGGGTCCAGGGCGTAGTCGAAGCCGTCCGGCAGGCGCGCCTCGACCGCCAGCGACAGGCCCTTGGCCTGGGCGTCCAGCGCGATGATCGAGGCGGCGTCGGCCAGCAGGGCGGCCGGATCGACGGCCTCGGGGTGCAGCTCCACGCGCCCGGCCTCAAGCCGCGAGAAGTCCAGAATGTCGTCGACGATGGTGGCCAGCGAGCCGCCGGCCTGGGCGATCAGCTCGAGTTTACGGCGGCCGGCGGGGCTGAGGCCGTCCTCGGTCTCGGCCAGCAGGTTCGCGAAACCCAGCACGCTGTTGAGCGGCGTGCGGATCTCGTGGCTCATCGTCGCCAGGAAGTCGGTGCGGGCCCGGCCGGCGGCCTGGGCGCGGGCGCGGGCGGCGCGGGCGGCGGCGCTGCGGCGGGCCATCAGGCCCTTCAGCCGCTGTTCCTTGTAGAGCGACAGGGCCGCGGCCAGGCAGGTGAAGAAGATGGTGGTGACGAAGGCCTGGACCAGGCGGATGCGGTCGATCTCGGCCCAGCGCGGGGCCAGCCGCGCCACGCCCTCGCCGGCCACCGTCATCGGGGCGGTGATGGCGATGACGATCACCGCGCTCCAGGCCGCGCCGCGCGGGCCCATCTGGAAGGCCGCCAGCATCGCCGCCGGGAAGATCAGGAACGGCATCGGCATGCTGGGCTTGAGGAAGGCGAAGACCGTCGCCCCCGCCACCAGGGCGTAGAGCACCGCCTGCACCGGCAGCGGCCGCCGGAAGGGCGTTTCGTTGGCGGGGTCCAGGATCACCAGGGCGGCGGGCAGGGCGATCACCATGCCCATGCTGTTGCAGGCCGCCCAGGCGGTGAAGAACGGCCACAGGTCCGCGCCGGCCGGCCCGGCCGTCAGGCTGGCGCCGATGGCCGCGACGGTGACGGTGATCGGCAGCATGGCGGCCACCAGCACCAGGGCGTGGCGCACGCTGCGGATCGACGGCCGCGGGCCGCGCAGCCGGCGGGTAAGGGCTGCGGCGACCAGGCTCTCGGTCATGTCGCAGGCGGTGTAGATGGCGATGACGATCCACGGATCGCCGGCCAGGGCGTGGACGGTCAGGTTGGTGGCCAGGGCCACGCCCAGCAGCAGCCGCCGGCCCAGAGCGTCCATGCGCAGCAGGCCGGCCGCCAGTATGGCGTTCATCGGCCACAGCGACGGCATGCCGTTGGAGTCGCGGGTCAGGAGGTCGCTGAACAGGAACGCGCCGACATAGGCGCAGACCAGCGCCGCCAGCAGTCCCCAGCGGACGCCGGCCAGATCGGGGCTGGCGCCGGGGGCGCCCGAGGGGCCGTCCCGTCTGTCGACTCGTGCGTTCAAGGCCCCTCTTCCCCCCTCCGGCGGCTCGCGCGGCCGGAAACTCCACCCATCACGCCCGGACCGAAAAAGGGTTAAGGCGAGCCGCTTTTTCCGTGTGCGACGCCGCCATGCGACGTTCGGTCGCGCTGCGGCGGGTCGCTCAACGCCCGCGACACCGCCGCCAGGAGTTCGTCGCGGCGGATCGGCTTGGCCACGTGGCCGTCCATGCCGGCGGCGCGGCAGCGGGCCACCTGCTCGGGCAGCACGTCGGCGCTCAGCGCCAGGATCGGCGTGTCGGCCATCGACCCGTCGAGGGCGCGGATGGCGCGGGCGGCGGCCAGGCCGTCCATGCCCGGCATGTGCACGTCCATCAGGATCAGGTCGAAGCCGCCGGTGCGGGCGGCCTCCACGGCCTGGAAGCCGTCCTCGGCGGTGAACACCTGGCAGCCGGCCAGGGTCAGCAAGGCGTCGCCCAGCTCGCGGTTCATCGGGTGGTCGTCGACCAGCAGCACGCGGGCGGCGGCGCGCTCGGGGCCGGCGACCTCGACGGGCGCGGGCGCCTGCGCGGGCTGCGCCTGCAAGGCGATGTGGAACACCGCGCCCAGGCCCAGCGCGCTCTCGACCCAGATCGTCCCGCCCATCTGGCCGACCAGCGCCTTGCTGATCGCCAGCCCAAGGCCCGTGCCGCCATAGGCGCGGCTGATCGAGCTGTCGGCCTGGCTGAACCTTTGAAAGAGCCGCGCCTGCACCTCGGGCGCGATGCCGATGCCGGTGTCGGCCACCGAAAAGCGCAGCAGGCCCGGATCAGGCCCGATCGACAGGCGCGCGGTGACCCCGCCGGCCGTCGTGAACTTCACGGCGTTGTTGAGCAGGTTAAGCAGCACCTGGCGCAGGCGCGTCTCGTCCAGGCAGAACAGCGCTTCGGGGTCCTGCTCCCCGCGGCCCTCGACCTCGACGGTCACGGTCAGGCCCTTGGCCTCCGCTTCGGGGGCGATGATGGCGGCGGCGTCGCGCAGCAGGGCGGCGGGGGAAGCGGGGGACAATACGAGCTCCAGGCGGCCGGCCTCGACCTTGGCGAAGTCGAGCAGGTCGCTGACGATCTCGGCCAGCGAGCGGCCGGCGCGGCCGACCAGATCCAGCCGGCGGCGGTTTTCGGGGGAAAGCTCGGCGTCCTCGGCCACCAGGGCGGCGAAGCCGAGAATGCTGTTGAGCGGGGTGCGGATCTCGTGGCTGATCGTCGCCAGGAAGTCGGACTTGGCGGCGTTGGCGGCTTGCGCCCGGGATTGCGCGGCGCGGGCGGCCGCCTGGCGGCGCACCAGGAGGGCCGACAGCCGCGCCTGGCGGCTCAGCGCCAGGGCCGCGGCCATGCTCACCGCATAGAGCACGATGTGGAACAGCAGCAGGTGGCGCATCGGCTCGGCCGCCGCCTTGGGGTCCAGGCCGACGATCGACAGCACGGCGGGAATGGCGAAGGCCAGGGCCGCCATCACCGACAGCGCCGCCGCCCGCGGGCCGCCGCGGAACGCCGCCAGCAGCACTGGGGCGAACACCAGCACCCGCATCTGCGGCGGGCCGGTGAACACCGTCCACGACACCGCGGCGATCACCACCAGGCCGGCGGCCGGCTCCAGCCAGCCGCGCACCGGGAAGGCCTCGGCGTGGCGGCGGTCCAGCAGGATCAGTATGGTCGGCAGGGCGATGGCCACGCCCAGCACGTTGCTGGTGGTCCAGCCGCTCCAGCCGGTCCAGAAGCCGCCGCCCTCGGCCATCGAGGCCACGCCGTTGACGGCGATCGAGGTCGCCGCCGTGAACACCGCCGACACCGCCGTCAGCACCAGGAGGCCGCGCATGCTGCGCACCTTGCCCGGCAGCCGCAGCAGCCGCAGGGCGAAGGCCGTGGCGGCGATCTGCACGCCGTCGAGGATGGTCACGGCCAGAGCGAAGGCGCTGCTGTTGCTGGTGGCGAGACTGAGCAGCAGGTGCAGCACGCTGGTCACCGCCAGCAGCATCGCGCCGCGCCGGCGGTCCAGGGTCATCAGGCCGGCGATGATGACGGCGTTGGCCGTCCAGATGGTGGCGATCTCCTGCGCCGCCCCGGTCAGGAACAGGCTGTAGGCCATCGACGCCACATAGGCGAGCGTCAGCCCCGCCGGCCGCCGCCAGCGACGCCACAGCGCCGCGCGATCGCTCGCGATGTCGAAGCGGCCGAAACCCAAGTCCTCAAACCCCCAGGCTTCCCACCGAAGGCGGCCGGAAGCTGTCCGGTTTCACCATGACCACGAAACGTCGGTTTTTGGTTAAGTGGGCTGACGATGGGGGAAGGGGTTAAGTTGCATCGATCGTTCGGGCTCGTCTAAGCGTGGAGTTCAGTCAGGGGGCGTACATGAATCGGCCGTTCTTCAACGCGTCCATCGAGGACCTGGAGCGAGAGTACAAGAACGCATCGGGTGACATCGCGCGCCTGAAGGTGCTGGAGGCAGAGCTTGTTCACCGCCTCAAGAGGCCCCGCGGTCGGGCTCTCGCGACGAAGGTCGCGGCCGATCTCGCTGGCCATGCAAAAGCGCCTCGAAAGCCGAAAGTCTCCCCTGCCCATTTCGTCGCCGCCTCCCAGCCTGACAAAGACGCGCCGCGTCGGCCGGAACCATCCAATCATGCCGAAGGCGCGGCACCCGCTCGGCCCGACCCGAAGCCCTATCCTCCGCAGTCAAACACCCCCGTAGGCGTGCTGGATGCGTGGACGGCCCTGGAGGTGCTGTCGCCGCCCAGCTTCCGGCGCGTCGAGCAACTGGCGGGGGGCGATCGCGCCGCCGTGGCCAAGCTGGACGGCGACCTGCCCTGGGAGCGCGGGCTGAAGGGGAGGCCAGGCTCGCGCCTTTATTATCAGGTCGTTCTCGGGACGATCGATCTGCCCGAAGCGGTCAAGGGGCTGCTTGGCCTCTATGCCGACAAGCGGGCGGAGCGTCCCGGCGTCAGCGGACAGGCGATCCTGGCGGTGGTGATCGTCGACAAGGAGGGACGCCCCGTCGAGGACGATCCCGCGCATGTGGCCAGCTTCGGCTGGGGCCTGCCGACGGCCCTGGCCGGGGGGCTTGATCGACTGGCGCAGTGGCCGGCTGTCGAGGCGGGGCTGAAGGCCGGCCTGACCGAGCGTGTCCGCATCCTCGACCGCAAGGGCGAGGCCAAGCCGCTGACCCTTGCGATGATCGACGGCGCCTATCGCTGGCTGGTCGGCGTGCTCGGCCTGCCGGACGACCTGGTCAAGCCGCCGAGCTTCGCTATCCGCAGCCTCGTGCCCTTCAGGAGCGCCGAGCCGCCCGAGCCGCTGCTGCTCAACAGCTTCTATCTGAAGGACTTGGCCCGGGCGCGGGAGTTGTTCGCGCGCGACGCGGCGCCGGATCTGCTCAAACGCTATCTCGGCGTGCTCCGGCCGGCGGACCGTCCAGACCTTTTCACCGATCGCGCGGCGTTGGCCAGGGCCTTGGATCCAGCCCGCTACTCGCCTGGGCGCTGGCCGGGCAAGGGCCGCCATCCGCTGGCTCTGTTGCAGCAGGCGGCAGTCAATCTGGCCCTGGAGGAGGCCAAGGCGGACGGCGTCCTGGCCGTGAACGGGCCGCCTGGAACGGGAAAGACCACACTGCTGCGCGACCTGGTCGCGGCGCTGGTGACCCAGCGGGCGCAAGCCATGGCGACCTTCGCCAATCCGGCCGACGCCTTCCACACGACGGGCAAGAAGATCAAAGCCGGCGCCGGTTGGTTGCACCTCTACCGCCTGGACGAGCGCCTGAAGGGCTTCGAGATGCTGGTGGCCTCGTCGAACAACGGCGCGGTCGAGAACGTCAGCGCCGAGCTGCCCGGCGCTGGCGCCGTGGCCGAGGACGCGCCGAACCTGCGCTACTTCAGGAGCCTGTCGGACCAGTTGCTGGAGCGTCCGACCTGGGGGCTGGGCGCGGCGGTGCTGGGCAATGCGGGCAACCGCTACCGCTTCAGCCAGACCTTCTGGTGGGACAAGGAGGTTGGACTGTCGACCTATCTGTCCGCCGCGGCCGGAAACGAAAGCCTTGTCGAGGCCGACGAGAACGGTCCGGCCCGCAAGCCGCGGATCGTCAAGCAGGAGGACCCGCCGCGCGACCAGTTCGACGCCCTGGAGCGTTGGGAACAGGCGCGTCGACGGTTCAACACCGCTCTCGCGGCCAGCCGCGCGACGCTGAACGAGCTGGAATTTGCCCGGATCGCGGCCGCGCGGCTGCCGGCTCTGCGCAGGTCGGTGAACGCCTGGGTCGATCTGGCGTCGCGCCGCCCCGGGTTCTGGTCGCGCCTGTTCTTTACGCGTACCTTCCGCACTTGGCGGAAGGCGGCGCTCGACGCCAGGGAGGTCGCGCGTCGCGATCTGGCCGCGGCGGGTCCGGTTATCGACAAGGCCCTGGCCGCGACCTTGCAGGACGCGATGGTCGAACTCGCGCCCAGGACCCCATCGTTGGCGCCGGCGCGGGCGGACTTGGATCGCGCGGCGGACGCGGCCGACCGGCGCCGGCTGGAGATCGGCGAGCGCTTCGTCGACGCGGCGTTCTTCGCGCGCGACGAGGCGACCTGGCAGAAGGCCGCACCGTGGCTGGACGTCGCCGCTCAGCGGGCGCGCGACGATGTCTTCATCGCCGCCATGGCCTTGCACAAGGCCTTCATCGACGCGGCCGCCAAGCCGCTGCGCCACAATCTCGGGGCGATGATGAACGTGCTTGGCGGCGCGAGCCTGGGCGACGCCGAGAAGGACGCCCTGATCCCCGACCTTTGGTCGTCGCTGTTCCTCGTCGTGCCGGCGCTTTCGACCACCTTCGCCTCGGTCGACAAGATGCTCGGGCGATTGCCGCCCGGTTCGCTGGGCTGGCTGCTGATCGACGAGGCCGGTCAGGCGCTTCCGCAGGCCGCCGTCGGGGCGCTGATGCGGGTCAAACGGGCGGTGATCGTCGGCGATCCAGTGCAGATTCCGCCCGTCGTCACCCTGCCCGAAAGCCTGACAGCCGCCATTCATCGGCGGTTCGGCGTCGATCCCGATCCCTTCAACGCCCCAGGCGCCTCGACCCAGACCCTCGCCGACAGCGCAACGCCCTACATGGCCGAGTTTCAGGCCGGCGTGGGCAGTCGAACGGTCGGCGTGCCGCTGCTGGTGCACCGTCGCTGCGCCGAGCCCATGTTCGGGATCTCCAACCGGGTGGCCTATTCGGGGAAGATGGTGCAGGCCAAGGTTCCCGAGGCGTCGCCGATCGCCAAGGCTCTGGGCCCTTCCCGCTGGATCGACGTTCAAGGCTCGGCCCAGGACAAGTGGTCGCCAGAGGAGGGGGCGGTGGTGATCGACCTGCTGAGGAGGCTGGTCGAGGCCGGGATTGCGCTCGATCTCTACATCGTGACGCCTTTCGTGGCGGTGGCCGAAGGCCTGCGCCGGCTGATCATCGAGACGGGCGTTCTGGATGGCGTCGCGCGTGACGTCGGGGCCTGGACCCGCGAGCGGGTGGGTACGGTGCATACCGTCCAGGGACGCGAGGCCGAGGCCGTGATCTTCGTACTCGGCGCGCCCCTGTCCCAACAGGCCGGGGCGCGGGGCTGGGCCGGTGGCGAGCCCAATCTGCTCAACGTCGCTGTCACGCGAGCCAAGGAGGCGCTCTATGTCGTCGGTTCGCACGAGCGCTGGCGGACGGCCGGGGTGTTCGGCGTGCTGGCGTCCCGCCTCGACGTCCACCCGCCCCCTTGAGCCCCGCCGCCTGCCATGCTCTCTTCCGGCTAATTGTCTGACAAATAGCCTTGGGGTGGAGCATGGCGGGGAACGACTTGGGCGGCGGGGCGGCGACGCGCCGGGGCTTCCTGCTGGCCTCGACCGCGTTGGCCTTCGCCGGCGGGGCCGCGGGGGCCGCCCCGATCGCCGTGGACGCCGCCCGGATCGCCGTCCGGCCCGTGCCCGCGCGTCACATCGCCCTGAAGCCGTCGATCTTCAGCCGGGCGCAGGACGCCAACCGCGCCTATCTGGTCTCGCTGTCGCCCGACCGGCTGCTGCACAACTTCCACAAGGGCGCGGGCCTGCCGGTCAAGGCGCCGGTCTATGGCGGCTGGGAGGCCCAGAGCATCGCCGGCCACACCCTGGGCCATTGGCTGACGGCGTGTTCGCTGCAGGTGGCCCACACCGGCGACCCGGTGTTGCGCGAGCGGCTGGCCTATACGGTGGCCGAGCTGGCCCGCGTGCAGGCCGCCCACGGCGACGGCTATGTGGGCGGGACCACCCGCTGGGGCCAGGACGATCCGGTCGGCGGCAAGCAGGTGTTCGAGGAACTGCGCCGGGGCGACATCCGGTCTTCGCGCTTCAGCCTCAACGACGGCTGGGTGCCGGTCTACACCTGGCACAAGGTGCATGCCGGCCTGCTGGACGCCCATGAACTGGCGGGAACGCCCGGCGCGCTGGACGTGGCGGTCGGGGTCGCCGGCTATTTCGCGGGCGTGATCGACGGCCTCTCCGACGAGCAGGTGCAGAAGATCCTCGTCACCGAGCACGGCGGGATCAACGAGGCCTACGCCCAGACCTACGCCCTGACCGGCGACAAGCGCTGGCTGAAGGTCGCCCGGCGCCTGCGCCACAAGGCCGTGCTCGACCCGATCGCCGCCGAGCGCGACGCGCTGGCCGGCCTGCACGCCAACACCCAGATCCCCAAGGTCATCGGTCTGGCGCGGCTGCACGAGGTGGCCGGCGACGATCCCGGCGAGGCGATCGCCGCGCGGTTCTTCCACCGCGCCGTGACCCGCGACCACAGCTATGTCATCGGCGGCAATTCCGACCGCGAGCACTTTGGCAAGCCGCGCCAGATCGCCCGCCACATGGCCGAGACCACCTGCGAGGCCTGCAACAGCTACAACATGCTGAAGCTGACCCGCCACCTGTGGAGCTGGAAGCCGGACGGCGCCCTGTTCGACTATTACGAACGCGCCCAACTCAACCACATCATGGCCCACCAGCGGCCCGGCGACGGCCGCTTCGTCTATTTCATGCCGATGGCGGCGGGCGGGCGGCGCAGCTACTCCACCTATGAGGACAGCTTCTGGTGCTGCGTGGGCTCGGGCATGGAGAGCCACGCCAAGCACGCCGACAGCATCTGGTGGACGGGCGGCGAGACCCTCTACCTGAACCTCTTCATCCCCTCGCGGCTCGACCTGCCGGACGGCGACTTCGCCATCGACCTCGACACGGCCTATCCCGCCGGGAGCAAGATCGCCCTGACCATCGCCCGCGCCCCGCATGGCGAGCGCGAGATCGCCCTGCGCCTGCCGGCCTGGTGCGCCAACCCGCAGGTCCGCGTGAACGGCAGGCTGCTGGGGGCGGGCGGCGGGGACGGCTATCTGCGCATCCGGCGCCGCTGGGGAGCCGGCGACCGGATCGAGCTGAGCCTGCCGGCGCACCTGCGGGCCGAGCCGACGCCGGACGATCCGAACCTGACCGCCTTCGTCTCGGGGCCGCTGGTGCTGGCCGCCGACGTGGGGCTGGCCGACCGGCCGTTCGAGCGGGCGGCGCCGGCCCTGCGCGGCGAGGGGCCGCCGGCGGGCCTGCTGCGCAAGCTCGGCCGGGACGAGCACACCTATGTCGGCCGCACGGTCCAGGGCGAGCCGGTGGTTTTCACCCCGTTCTACGCCCAGTACGACAATCGCACCGCCGTCTACCTGCCCACCTTCACCAAGGCCCGCTGGGCGGCCGAGGGCAAGGCCTTCCTGGCGGCCGAGGAGGCGCGCATCGACACCGTCGCCCGCACCGTCGACACCGTCTATCTGGGCGAGCAGCAGCCCGAGGTCGACCACAGGGTCGCGGCCGCGAACGGCGAGATCATCCAGCTGAACGGCCGCAGCGGCCGCAAGCTGAACCCCGGCGGCGGCTGGCTGGAGGCCACCCTGGCTCGCCGCGCCGGCCCGCTGACCCTGCAACTGGTCTATTGGGGCGCCGACGTGGGCCAGTCGGCCCGGGTGCTGGCCGACGGCGCGCCGGTCGGCGTGTTCACGACTCCGGCCGGCAAGCGCGACGGCTTCTTCGCCGTCGACCTGCCGCTGCCGCCGGGCGCCGCGCCCGCCCGCGTGCGCATCGAGGCGGACGGCGGCAAGCCTGTGGTGGTGTACGAGCTGCGGGTGATGGCCGGAGGTGGCGCGAGCGCGGCCTGAGTCGCGCGCCCCTCGGTTGCAAAGCCCGGCCGACCCGCATAGCAAGGTTTGGCCGTCGTCGCGCGTTGCCCGCTCCCGCAGAGCCTCGCGTCGCCGACGCCGGCGGCCAGGCAGGGGAAGGGGCGCGGGTGATGACCAACATCGTTCTGCTGACGACGGCGTGGGGGCGCAAGCACGGCGGGGTCAACGCCTTCAACGAGGACCTCTGCGTCGCCCTGGCCGCGCGGCTGGGCCGCAGCGGAAACATCTACTGCGCGGTGGTCGCGCCCAGCGGGCAGGAGATCGCGGGCGCCGCCAGCCGCGGGGTCACGCTGATCCCGATCAGCAAGAGCAAGGCGGCCGAGTTCGACGAGACCTGGGCGCACTATGTGCTCGACTGGATGAAGGCGGAGCGTCCGGGCCAGGAGGTCGACTGGTGGGTCGGCCACGACGTGGTCTCGGGCGAGGCCGCCCTCTACGGCGCCCGCTTTCAAGGCCGGCCCGCCCTGATCCACCACATGAACTACCACGCCTATCAGGGCTTGAAGTCGGCTGACGCCGACTCCGTCATGTTCAAGGTCGACCGCCAGCGGGCGCTCTTCAAGCGCGACGCCGTGCTCTTCGGCGTCGGGCCCAAGCTGCAAAACAGCTGCCGGGCGCTTTCGGGGCGGGAGGTGACGCAGCTGGTTCCCGGTTTTCCGGCGGGCCTGCCCTCGGAAACGTCCTCCGACGAGGTGCTGCGGGCGATCACCTTCGGCCGGCTGGATCGCGACAGCGACCGCATCAAGCAGGGGCGGCTGGCCGCGGCCGCCTTCGGCGAGGCCTTCAAGCGGGTCAAGGCCGGCGGACGAAAGGGCGTGCGGGACGCCAGCCTCTACGCCGTCGGCGCCGCGGCCAAGGACCTCAAGCCCGAGGAGGACCCGCGCGAGATCGCCAAGCATGCGGCCGGCGAGCTGCTGACCGTTTTCACGCTCAGTTACGAGGAAGACGCCGACAAGCTGTTTGGAACGCTGTCGAGCTGCAACCTGTCGATGATGCTGTCGCTGCACGAGGGCTTCGGCCTGGTGGGCTGGGAGGCGATCGCCGCCGAGACGCCGCTGATCGTCAGCCGCGAGAGCGGCCTCTACGACCTGATTTGCTCCGCCGGAGGCGCCGCCAAGGGCTGCGTCCGCGACGTCGGCATCGCCGGCGAGACCGGCGACGCCTCGTACAGGGCGCAGGACGTCGACGAGGTCGCCAAGTCGATCGTCGATATCTGGAACGACCTGAAGGGCGCCAAGGCCGATGCGCGCACGCTCAAGCGAACCCTGATCGAGAAGTTCGGCTGCCGTTGGGAAGACACCGCGACGACGTTCCTCGCGGGCCTGGGCGTCGACGTTCCGCCGCCGGGAGGGAGCGGGACAGGCTCGGAGAACGTCGCGCCGCGCCGAGCCTTCACCCGCAATGAGCCGACCAACGGCGTGCCTCGCTGCGCGGAACTGACCGTCGACACGACCCAGGGCAGCACGCCGGCCGTGTTCGACCTGCTGCCCGAGCTCCGCTTCGGTCGATGGGGCTTCGACGTCGACGACCTGCGCGTCACCTACGGCTTGCGTGAAGCCAGCCTGCAGCTGTCCCTGACCGGCTGCGCCATGACGGGCGCTCGCCTGGGCGACACGGAGGTCGGTTCGCCCTTCGTCGTCGCGGGCGGCGACAATCACTGGGCCATCACCGGTCCGATCGAGGGCGGCGTCCTGCTGCGCAAGGCGCTGGGCGACGAGGCGCTGTGCGCGATCCGCTGCGACGGCGAGGTCGCCCATGTCGAGCTGAACCTGAGCTGCGCCAAGACCGACGTCGTCTACACCTTCGAGGCGGCGAAGGCCGAGGCCCTGTCGGTGACCAGCGAGCGGATCCTGGGGATCTTCCTCGACAAATGCCTCGGCCGGGCGAACCACGCCACCGGCGACGTCAGCCTCAGCCGTGTGGTCCTGGCGATCGGAGCGGCGCAATGATCCTGACCGACGAACAGAAGGGCGTCGTGCGGGCGCTGCGCGAGGCTTCGGCCGCGGACTTCGCGACCCTCGTGGCGCTGGCCGGCCTCGACCCCCGCCGCGACTTTCGCCACGCCAACCTGCGCGGCGTGGATTTCGGGGCCGCCGACCTGGCCGGCTTCGACTTCACCGGCGCCGACCTGACGGGCGCGGATCTTAGCCGGGCCCGCACGGCGGGGGCGGTGTTCGGCGATGCGGGCCTGGACGAAGACGTGTCCGCCGAGCTTCGTCCATATCAGCGACAGGCCGTCGAGGCCGTTATCGAGCGCTTGCGGAAGGGCGGGGACCGGGCGGCCGTATCCATGCCTCTGGGCACGGGCAAGAGCGGCGTCGTGGTCGCGTTGATGGAGCGACTGGCGGCCGAGCCCGATTGTCGCGGCGTGCTCGTCGTCGCGCCAAACCGGGTCGTCGTGCGTCAATTGATGAGACGGTTCAGTTCGCTAGGCTATCCCACCGAGCGGGCTATCTTCTGCTCCGTCGTCGAATTTGCGGAGCTGACCGGCGACGATCTGAGCGCCTTCAGCCATGTCGTGTATATGGACGTGGAACCCGATCGGTACGGTACGGCCGGCATCTCGCTCAAGCAGATCGTCGTCTACAGCCCCAGTGTCGTGAAGTGGGTCAACCTGGCGCCGGAGCCGGCGTTCGTGGACAGCATCGTCTTCGGTTATGAAGTCGCCGACGCCATCGCTGACGGCTATCTGGCGCCGATCGAAAGGGTCAGCGAACACATCGCGCCCGACGTGGGCGCCTGGTCCGAGGCCCTGACGACCTGCATGAGGCGCTTTTTCCTCGATATCGCGTCTGACGGCGCGTTCCTGGGGAAGTCGGTCATTCTCTGTGACGAGCAGCAATCACCGGACGAGGTCGTGAGCCATTGCAGGGCCGTGCTCGAGGACCTGCACTTCGAGAATCTCGTCAGTGTCAGCGCCGCACCCTTCGTTCGAGGAGAGGTCGAGCATTCGGACCATGAGTTGGCCGTTCGGGTCTATTCCTGGAAACGGCTCATCGAGGACAACATGTTCGGTGTCGCTAACGTCGCGGTGCTGAGTTCGCAGGCGCCCGGACACCTCAGCCGCGACTGGAGCGTACCTGTGGCTGCCGTTGGCCGCCGGGGAACGGCCCGGGTGTACGACTACACCGGCGCGCTGTCCGACTGACCCCTATCCCCCACACCCCGGATCCGGCCGTTCGCGGCCGTCCGGGCAGGCGTAGAAGCCTTCGTCCTGGCCGGGCAGGGTGACGCCCTCGTCGGCCAGGTCGAGGAACCAGCGGCCGTCGCGGAACGGGGCGATGCCGGTGGCGACCAGTTCCTGCGACAGGGCCGGCGCCAGGAACGGGAAGGCCGCCCGCATGCGAGGATCGCCGGTCCAGGCCGGGGCGTCCACCAGGCGATAGGCGAAGTTCAGGGTCTTGCCGTCCTCGCCCACCAGCCAGGCGCGGGTGATCCTGCGGCGGGCGTAGCAGAGCTCGATGCTGGAAGGCAGGGACGGGTTCCGCGTGCGCACGCGGAACCAGTGGGCGGCCTTGCGGGTGGGGGCCAGCCGCACCTCGCCGCTCGGCGCGCCGGCGACCTCTTCCAGCAGGCCGACCTCGACCAGGGCGCGGACGGTGTCGAGCCGGGCCGTGCGGTCGCTGATCTGGATCGGCGAGACGCCGGTCAGCACCGCGGCGCACTGGCCCAGCGGCAGGCCCTGGGCGCGGGCGTCGAAGAAGGTCTGGATCTCGGCCACGGCCTGGCCGCTGTCGATAGAGCGGCGCGCCTGCTCCTCGGGGCTGGGCGCGCAGGCCGCCGGAACCAGCGCCAGCGCCAGCAGCAGGGCCCGCGCCCCGCCGCGTTTGGGTTCTCTGCTGGCTTTCATCCACGCCTCGCGCCGCCGCCGTCGGTCCGGCGGAAACGGTCGAGGGCGATCGAGGTTGCCGCCGCCCGGCCGGCTCAGCCGGCGAACGTCTCCAGCGTCGCGGCCAGGCTGGCCAGGTTGGCGCTGTTGGCGGCCATGGCCTCGGCGATGTCGGGCCGTTCGGGGATCACCGCGATCACCCCGCCGCCGGCGGCGCGCAGGGTGAAGCCGTCGCGTTGCAGCTTCAGCAGGTGGCGGCGGGTGGTCTCGATCGGCAGGCCCATCGAGCGGGCGATGGCCGTCAGCCGCACCGGCCGCTCTCCGGAGGCGTCCTGAGGCGCGTGGGCCGAAAGCCGCAGCGCGGTCAGGAACACCAGGCCGCGCATGATGTCGCCGTCGAACACCGACGACAGCAGCCCCGCGCTGCGCAGCACGTAGTCGGCGCCGATGTCGAGGTGATGGCGGGCGAGCGTCGATCGGACGTCATTGGGCATGGGGCTCTGCTCTTCCTCTTTGGGGGGGCGAGGTCCCACGCCGCGCGGCGGGCGGCCTTGATCCGGATCAAGGCGCGACCGGCGATCTTCGGGCAGGAGCCGCGCCCAGCACCAGGAGTTCCCTCAACGATGCCGCCCGCCGGCCCTTCCGATCCTCCCGGCCTGCCAGGCCCAGACGTGCCGGCCTTCACCGGCGAGGACATCGTGCGCCTGTTCGCCGCCACCTACCTGCCGCTGTGCCGCTCGCTCGAGGCGGCCGGCGCCCTCGACCCCGCCGCCCTGGCCCGCGACATCCGCGCCCGCCTCGACCCCGAGCCCGGCGAGCCCTGGGAGATCCTGGCCGCGGCGCTCTGCAAGGTGCTGGGCGAGACGGGGCGGGGGTAGGGGCTCGTGCTCGGTGCGTGATCCTCGTCCTTCGACAAGTTCAGGATGAGGATCATGCAAAGGCCGAGCGGCGGAAAACCTCATCCTGAGCCTGTCGAAGGACGAGGTTTCGTCTCAAGCCTCGGATGCCGACACGCCTTGGAAGGCTAATCCTCGATCGCCTCGATCCCCTGCCGCTTCAGCGCCTCCAGGTGCTGGCGCATGGCCGCCAGCTGCTCGGGCGCATGGCCGGTCCAGCCCTCGACCTCGCCGACGACGCGCAGCGGGTCGCGGGTGCGGTACGACCGCGTCGGATTGCCGGGGAACTTCTTGTCGGTGACGTTGGGGTCGTCCTCGAACGGGCCGGTCGGCTCGACGACGTAGATCCGCTCGCGCCCCTCGCCCTGCGCCAGCTCCGCGCCCCAGGTCGCGGCGTCCAAGGTGGCGGCGAAGTAGACGAAGACGGCCGCCCTGCGCGATCCGTAGTTCGAGACCCGGCCGGCCTCGATCAGGTCGCCGATCGCAAGATCCGCCTTCGTGCCGTGATAATAGGTCGTGGTCATGGTCGCCTCCGCGTCGAGAAGACCCCGCAGACTGCGCATATTTCGCCGCCCGCCAATGCTTGAACGCAGGTTTTTCGGCCTTAGATCTGTATCAGCCGCCCCGCCAGCGCAGGGCCTCGGCCAGTTTCGAGAAGGCCGGCGAGGCGTGCCGGCGGCTCGGATAATAGAGGTGGTAGCCGGAGAACGGCTCGCACCAGTCCTCCAGCACCGCCGCCAGCTCGCCGCTCGCCAGGTAAGGCGCGGCCACGTCCTGGGGCATGTAGGCCAGGCCCAGTCCCTGCAGCGCGCCGTCCAGCCGCTGGCGGATGGTGTTGACCACCAGCTGGCCGTCGACCCGCACCTTCACCTCGCGGCCGTCCTTCTCGAACTCCCAGGCAAACATTCCGCCATAGGTGGGCAGGCGCATGTTGATGCAGTTGTGCTCGGTCAGGTCCTGCGGCGTCAGGGGCCGCGGGAGGGTGGCGAAATAGGCCGGCGAGCCGACCACGGCCATGCGCAGGTCGGGGCCGATGCGCAGGGCGATCATGTCCTTGGCCACCTGCTCGCCCAGCCGCACCCCGGCGTCGAAGCCCTCGGCGACGATGTCGACCAGGCCGTAGTCGACGGTGATCTCGACGCGGATGTCGGGGTAGTCGGGCAGCAGGCGCCCAGGCCCGGTTGCAGGGCCGACTGGGCTGCGTGCTCGCCGGCGGTGATGCGGATGGTGCCGGCCGGCCGCTCGCGCAGTTCGCTCAGCGCGGCGACGGCCTCCTCGATCTCCTCCAGCCGCGGCGCCAGGGTCGTCAGCAGGCGCTCGCCGGCCTCCGTGGGCGACACGCTGCGGGTGGTGCGCGCCAGCAGTCTGAGGCCCAGCCGCGCCTCCAGGCCCTTGATCGTCTGGCTCAGCGCCGAGGCCGACACGCCCAGCTTGGCCCCGGCCCGGGTGAAGCTGCGCTCCTTGGCCACCAGGGCGAAGGCGGCGAGGTCGTCGAGGCGCAGGATCATTTGTAAGTCCTGCTAAAAACAACATGCCGATTATCGCGTCTAATGACGTGAAAGGGCCAGGCCTATCTTGCTCGGCCTGCGAAGGCGCCGGGGGCTCCGCGTTCGCCGCAAGGAGATCCAAGATGCAGAAGCGCAAACTCGGCCAGGGCCTGGAAGTCTCGGCCCTCGGCTATGGCTGCATGGGCCTGAGCGCGGGCTACGGCCCGGCTGCGCTGCGCGACGAGGCCGTGGCGGTGATCCGGGCGGCCTTCGACGCGGGCGTGACCCTGTTCGACACCGCCGAGGCCTATGGCCCGTTCGCCAACGAGGCTCTGCTGGGCGTCGCCGTCGCGCCCTTCCGCCACGAGGTGGTGATCGCCACCAAGTCCGGCTTCGACATCGACATGGACACCGGCGTGCGCAGCGGCGGGCTCAACAGCCGCCCCGACCACATCAAGGCGGTGGTCGAGGCCCAGCTCAAGCGCCTGCGCACCGACCGCATCGACCTGCTCTACCAGCACCGCGTCGATCCCGCCGTGCCGATCGAGGACGTGGCCGGCGCGGTCAAGGACCTGGTGGCGCAGGGCAAGGCGCTGCACTGGGGCCTGTGCGAGATGGGGCCCCAGACCCTGCGCCGCGCCCACGCCGAACTGCCGCTGGCCGCCGTCCAGAACGAGTATTCGATGCTGTGGCGCGGACCCGAGGCCTGGGTGCTGAAGGCCTGCGAGGAGCTGGGGATCGGCCTGGTGTGCTGGAGCCCGCTGGGTGTCGGATTCCTCGATGGCGCGATCGACGAGCGCACCCGCTACGCCGACGGCGACATCCGCAAGCTGGAAGGCCGGTTCGCGGCCGAGAACCTGCCGGCCAACCTGGCCCTGGCGGCGCTGGTCAAGGACTGGGCCCGTCGCAAGGGCTGCGCCCCCGGCCAGGTCGCCCTGGCCTGGCTGCGGGCCCAGCGGCCGTGGGTCGTGCCGATCCCGGGAACCACCCAGATGGCCCACATGCTTCAGAACGTCGGCTCGGCCGGGGTGGTGTTCACGACTACCGAGCTCGCCGAACTGAACGCCGCCGTCGCCGCCATCGAGGTCCAGGGCCTGCGCCTGCCGCCGGCCGTGCTGGCCTATTCCGAAGTCGAGGCCCCGCCGAAGGGGTGAGGAAGCTCTCTCTCCCATAGGGAGAGGGTCGGGGTGAGGGGTTACGGCGTTCGACGGAGCGCCGGCACGCCGTCAGACCTCGTAACCCCTCACCCTCCCAGGCTATCGCCTGGGCCCCGCCCTCTCCCTCTGGGAGAGGGTTTCCTCAGGCCTACCCCAGTCCCCCCGCGATCACTCGCAGCGCCGGCTCGCGTCGCGGTCCCGGCTCCCGCCTGGGCCGCCGCAGCACGATCTGCAAGGCCTCGACCATGGCCGCGCTGGGGCTCTCCTCGCCCGGCGCCACGTACAGCCCCATGGCGTCGGCCAGGGCCGCGCGGTCGAGCACGCCGGCCGTCTCCAGACGCTCGCACAGCGGCAGGTACGTCGCCGCGAACAGCTTGATCAGGTCGGTGGGCGTGAACTCGGCGACCTTGGCCGTCATCAGGCGGCCCACTGGCCGGACGGAGCGGCGGGGGCGGTCGCGTCGCGCGTGCGGAACAGGCCGATGCGGTCGGCCAGTTCGGCGGCCTCGGCGTTGAGGGCGTGGGCGGCCGCCGTGGTCTCCTGGACCATGGCCGCGTTCTGCTGCACCACGCGGTCCATCGCGCCCATGGTGGTGTTGACCTCGCCCAGGTTCGAGGCCTGGTCGGCGGCCGAGCGGGCGATGGCGTCGATCTGGACGTCGATCTCGGTCACGCGGGCGACGATGCGCTGCAAGGCCTCGCGGGTCTTGCCCACGCGCTCGACGCCGGCGGCCACCTGGTCGCCCGAGACGGCCACCAGGGCCTTGATCTCGCGGGCGGCGTCGGCGCTGCGCTGGGCCAGGGCCCGCACCTCCTGCGCGACGACCGCGAAGCCCTTGCCGGCGTCGCCGGCCCGGGCGGCCTCGACGCCGGCGTTGAGGGCCAGAAGGTTGGTCTGGAAGGCGATCTCGTCGATCACCCCGATGATCTGGCCGATCTGGCCCGACGAGGTCTCGATCAGGGTCATGGCCTCGACCGCCTCGGTGACCACGGGGTCGGAGCGCTGCGCCTCCTCGCGGGCGCGGGCGGCCGCGGCGTTGGCCTTGCGGGCGTTGTCGGCGGTCTCGTTGACGGTGGCGGTGATCTGGCCCAGCGCCGTGGAGGTCTCCACCAGGCTGGCGGCCTGGTCCTCGGTGCGGTTGGCCATTTCGTCGGAGGCGCGGCTCATCTCGGCGACGCCGGCGCTCATGCTGGCGGCGTTGCCGCTGATCTCGCCCAGGGCCGCGCGCAGCTTGGCCACGGCGTCGTTGAAGTCCTGGCGCAGCGGCTCGTACTGGGCTGAAAAGCGGGTCTCCAGCCGCGAGGTCAGGTCGCCGCCGGCCAGCTGGCGCAGGGCGCTGGCCAGGTGCTCGACCACCTGCGTCTGCTCGGCCTCCATCGCCGCCTTCAGGCGGGCGCGCTCGGCGTTGGCGCGGTCGGCGGCGGCGCGTTCGGCCAGGGCCGCGGCGTTGGCCTCGTCGGCGGCGCGGGCGGCGCGCTCGGAGGCCTGCGTGCGGGCGCTGACGGTGACGAACAGGCGCGACACCCCCGCCGTCAGCCAGACCAGCGACCAGGCGGTGGTCAGCGTCATGGCTGCGCGCAGGGCCAGCGCCAGCAGGCTTTCGTCGGCGGCCAGCCGGTGGGGGAAGAGGCCGGCGGCTGCGAGGTCGACGCCGATGACGGCGGCCGCCCCGGCCGCCACCACCCGCCAGTCGCCGTAGGCCACCAGCAGGGCCAGCGCCGCCAGGAAGGCCATGCGGGCCTCGTCCTGCAGGCCGTGTCCCCGGAAGGCCAACACGAACAGCGCGACCTGGCCGACCAGGGCCAGGGCCGTGCACAGCTGCTGGGCCAGGCGGTCGCGCCACAGGCCGTAGGCGCCCAGCACCAGCACCGCCAGGGCCGCCGAGCCTGCGGCGGGAACCAGCAGCGGCGCGCCGGCCAGCAGGCAGGCGATCGGAACCACCGCGGCGCTGGCCGCCACGCAGCCGATCACCAACTGGCCGCCGACCCGACGCTGGGCCTCAATACTGTCGAACTGGATCAAACGCACGCCCGCCTCCGGTATTTCGCGGCAAGCATCCGGGATGAGCGTTAATCGGTCGTGACAAAACCGGCGAAACAACGCCCGTGGTTACTACGTACCAATACGTAGATGTCGCGCCAATATTCTCAAAATGGGAGAGCGAAGACATGTTCGGCCGGGATTTCGATCGTGCGCGACCATCCGGGAGCGGACAACGTCAACCTGTAGTGGCCCCGGGGCGCGGGCCTGTGTAAGCCTTGGTCATGGCTTCGAAGGTGCGAGACATTCTGCGGCGGCCCCGGGGCCTGATCGGCCGCTCCATCCTGGTGGTGGCGGCGATCGTGTTCGTCCAGCTGGCGGCCAGCGTCGCCTTCTACCAGGCGATCGACCGCCAGACCCTGCGCGAGGACCACGCCCGCCGCATCGCCGAACTGCTGGTGGTGGGCGACCGCGTCAGCCGCCTGGCCCAGGCCGATCTCGACCAGGTGATGACCTCCCGCTACCTCGAGGCCGAGGTGGTTTCGGCCCCGCCGCAGGCCCCGTCCCAGGCCCGCGCCCAGACCGGCGAGGCCGACGCCATCGCCGGCTATGTCCGCCAGTGGGAGCCGGCCCTGGCCAAGCGTCCCCTGCGGCTGTGGTCGGAGGACCAGTCGGACGGCGGCCGCGATCTCGTTGGCGCCATGGGCCTTTCGGACGGCCGGTGGCTGTCGTTCCGCTCGCGCCACTTCCCGCGCCCCTGGCCGATCGCCCTGCGTGCGGTGGCCACGACCCTGGCCTTCTCGCTGGCCTGCGTGGCGCTGGGGGCCTACGCCCTGCGCCAGCTGGGCGAGCCGCTGCGCCGCCTGGCCGAGGCCGCCGGCCGGGTGGGCGAGGGCCCGCCCCAGCCGGTCGTCGTCGAGGGGCCCACGGACCTGGCCGAGCTCGGCCGCGCCTTCAACGACATGCAGCAGCGCATCACCGGCCTGATCGAGGACCAGGCCCGGGCCATGGAGGCGCTCAGCCACGACCTGCGCACGCCCCTGGCCCGCCTGAAGCTGGCCTCGGACTATGTCGAGCCCGAGGACATCCGCGCCATGGTCGGCGGCAATGTCGACGAGCTGGAGGAGATGCTGCGCTCGCTGTCGGCCTGGCTGCGCGCCCAGCACGCGGCCAGCACCGCCGAACCGGTCGACCTGCCGGCCCTGGTCCGCGCGGTGATCGCCCGCTGGCCCAAGCTGGCCCGCTACGAGGGGCCGAAATCCTTGATCGTCAGCACCCACCGCGACCCGCTGGAACAGGCCCTGATCCGCCTCGTCGACAACGCCGTGCGCTTCGGCGGCAAGGCCAAGGTGCGGCTCGTGGCTGACGATCCAGAAGGCCCGTGCATCGAGGTGCTCGACCAGGGGCCCGGCCTGACCGACGAGGTGCTGGCCCGCATCTACGAGCCCTTCTTCCGCGGCGACGCCGCCCGCGCCCGCGACACCGGCGGCTTCGGCCTCGGCATCCCCACCGCCGACCGCCTCCTCAAGCGCTTCGGCGGCCGCCTCCAGATCGCCAACCGCGACGGCGGCGGGGTGACGGCCAGCGTCTGGCCGCCGGCGGGGGAGGGGTAGGGTTAGAAGGCGCGCTCTCGGGCGGCGGCGGCCAGGCTCGCGTGACTTTCAATCCGGAGCGGCTGTCTGAGACTCGGTCGGGAACGGTTCGATCGCTTTGAGTTCGTCGATCCGCACCTTGATCCGCTCAGCCTCGCCTTCACGGCAGACGAGTTCCTTCTGTATTTGCACGCGTCCGTTGGGCGAGCGGTCGTTGACGTCCGCCAGTATGCAGGCGCCGAGGTCCGATGCGCCGCCGCCGTCTGGCGGCGTCTGGTAGCTGTCGTAGAGCATGACGAGAAGCGCGCCGATCGCAGCGCTGACGACCCCGATCGCGACCATCCACAATGCCGCGATGTGGCCCTGCCTGACCTCTTCCGGCGTCGCCGTGGACTCTCGCGCTGGCGACGGAGCCCGCGAGTGCGATGCTTCTCGCTGGTTCAGGCGCTTCTCGATCCGGGGTATCCATTGCTCGACCTGACTGACCCGGGCTTGAAGCGCGGCGATGTCCCGGCGGTCCCGTGCCGCGGCCTCCTGCTCGCCGGCGGGGCGTTTGGGAGCGGCGGTCTCGACCCGAACGGGTTCATCGTGGCCGCCGGGCTCCTGAGCGCGGACGAGTTGGCGGTGCGGTTGCCCACGGACGTCGGCCATGGTGTAGGCCTGGGAAGCGCTGACCGACTGGTTGAGGCGCGGGGTCGTGCCGACCAGGAGTTCCGAAACCTCGTTGAAGGACTGGTGAGCCAGCGCCACCTCCAGAAGCTCGACGAGGGCGCCGACTTGCTGATTGGCGTCCACGCCGCTCAGGTCGACGTACCGCTTCTCCCAGCCGCCGGCGTTGAGCCCTCCGCCGCGACGCCCCTCCATGCCGAAGGTGGGCGGGTTCGCACGAAGAAGGTCCGCCAGTTCCGCGGCCGGGCGATCGATCTCGTTGCTGGGGCCCAGAATCTCGCGCAAGCAGTCAGTGATGTAGTCCACCGCCTGGCGGGGCGGCGGGGTGTTGGTGCAGACCAGGACACCCACGCCGACATAGTTGTTGGTGCGCGGATCACGGGGGTAACGGGCCAGGCGATAGAGGCCCAACCAGGTGAAGGTCCGCCCCTCCACCACGTGGCGCGACAGCTTGAACACGGCTTCTTGGGCGGTTTGCGGAAGCGCCCACGGCGCCAGCACGCACCAGTTCTCGATGCTGTTGAACATCGCCCTTTCGGCCGTCGAGGCGTCGCCGCCGCGCGAGGCGTTGACCAGCTTGACCGCGATGCCGGACTGCTCGGCCGGCTGGGCGACGACGACGACGTCGAGCCACGCGTTCGCCTGCCACTTCATCAGCGCGCCGTGAGCGCGTGGTTGAGCAGGTCGATCAGTGATCTACGCGGCGGAGCGGTCGGGACGTCCACATCGGGGAACAGCGAGCGGCGCGGCGAGGTCGTGCGATTGTCGCGTCCCGGGCGGTACTG
The DNA here is from genome assembly GCF_002858925.1 of Caulobacter zeae. Classification (GTDB taxonomy): domain Bacteria; phylum Pseudomonadota; class Alphaproteobacteria; order Caulobacterales; family Caulobacteraceae; genus Caulobacter; species Caulobacter zeae. The sequence continues at coordinate 353,880 of NZ_PJRS01000022.1, read as the reverse complement.
CGTGGCGTTGCCGTACAACCAGTTCATCACCGTGCGCGGATAGCGCTTGAAGGTGCCGTGGAAGGAATGGGGCGGCTCGCGATATTCGCCGTCCTTGAAGTAGCCGGACGAATACTGCATGAACGCGCGCCGTTCGTGGGCCTCGCCCTCGAGCGGGAGGGCCTGGAACGTGCCCCAGGAGTTGGGATAGCGGTCGCGCAACACCCGGTCGACGTCGTTCGCGCTGGCGTCGCTGAACAGCGGGCGGGCGTCCATCGGGGTGGCGTACTGATCCCACTTGGTCAGCAGGAACAGGTGGGAGTCATGACGGCGCAGTTCGCGCAGCTCCTCATAGCCCCGCATCACGCCCAGCAGGCCGAAATTGCTGCTCGGCGTGTCGCGGTCGTGGCCGTCGCCGACCGAATAGGGGGCGACATAGATGACGGTGATGCCGTGCGGGAAGCTGCGCAGCACGTCGACGATCTCGGGTTTGAAGGTGCGGAAGAGGTCGGCGTTGATGTCCTCGTTGGGCTGGTAGTCCTCACCCCGGCCGTCGAGGAAGGCGAATTTGACAGGTTCGAGCAGGCTGTTGGTCGGCTTGACGTCGACCGGGATGAAGAAGGGCTCGCCGATGGTGATGCCCACGGGCTTGCCGGTCGCCAGTTCGTAGGCCGCGCGGTCGTAGGTGTCCTTGGCCCTTTGATGCATGACCTTGGAGCGCGGGTCGGCGGGATCCAGGATGGGGTCGCCCAGCGAGACGTTGATGTCGCGCATGGTCTGCAGTCCCAGGATGAGCGACAGCACGAGCGAGGACTTTCCCGCGGCCGACGAGCCGAAGATGAGCACCGGATGGCGTTCCGTGCGGTCCAGGTTCTCGGCCAGGCTGATGCCGGGACTCGTGCGGCGGCGCGTGGCGCTGGTGAAGGGGCTCTCGGAGACGTCGTCCATGGCGTTAGGTCCGGTCGCTGGGGCGGCCCGCCCAGAGGAAGCGCGGGTTGGTGTAGAAACGAAGTTCGATGGCCGTGGCTTGGGCGCGGTGCGCCTGGCCGTAGCGGATGTTCAGCTCGGTGATCAGCGCGATCAGCGCCAGGTCCAGGCCGAAGGCGATCAGCAGGTAGAACCAGGTGGTCGCGTGCAGCAGCCGCTTGCGGAACAGGTTCAGCGTCGAGGCGTAGGAGTTGACCTCGTCGGTCTGTAGGCTCTCGATCGCGGGGGTCTCGCCGGACGGCTTGCCGCCCAGGCTGATGAAGGTGCCACGATCGGCGTTGTAGTCGTCGCGGGCGCGGTACAACGGCCGCTTGTCGATCGACTCGGTGCCGCCGAAGCCCGCCGCGGCGGTCTCGACCCCGGCGAGAGCGGCGTCCATCTGCCCGTAGCGGGCGTTGAGGTCGTCGAGGAACTGCAGGCGCACGGGGCCGCCCACGCCGATCGACGTGATGTCGCCCTTGACCATGCGCTGGGCCATCTTGGCGTAGGACTGGTAGACGGCTTCGGCCTTGTCGCGGTCGCAAGGCACGATGGCGCCCGAGCCGTTGAGCACGCGATAGCCCGGGATTTCGCCCCGCAGATTGGCGATGATCTTCAGCGCCTCCGGACCCACGCCGCAATAGGAGCCGCCGTTGGGATTGACGATCTCCTCGTGCAGGTTGACGAGCGTGGCTTCGATGCGGGCGACTTTCTCCTTGTACCCCGGCGGGGTCAGCTGTAGCTGCGCGGCGTCTCGCAGCGCGCTGTAGCTGCCGCGCACCTGCGCGATGTCCGTCCGCAGGATGGCCCGGCTCTCGAACAGGATGAAAGCGGCGTTCAGCGTGCCCAGGGCGCTGATCACGGCCAGGAAGATGTAGAACTTCCAGCCGTGGTGCCAGGCCGGGCGCTCGCCCTGCTCGTGGGCCGCGGCCCGGTACTGGCCCACCTGTCGCGCGCATACCGCCGCCAGCAGGGTGATCAGCAGCGCAATCGTCGCCGCTCCCAAGCTGTTCTGCAGGATGGTCGCGAACAGATAGTACCAGCCTGTGAACACCAGGATGCTGAACACCAGCAGCACGACCCAGGTCAGAACAGTCGCGACCGTTCGATTGCCGAGAAACGCCCCCATACGATCCTCCGAGATCGCCGCCCCCCTGGCGACTCGCGTCGGATTGCATACCTGCAACCCAAGCGTGATTTCAGAGTGACTCAATGGTTAAGCTGGTCAAGTCATTTCGCCGCTCGGTGTTCGCGCAACGTTGGTTTTCATTGACTCCCCCTACGCGCTCCACCCGCCGTCGAGCGTCAGGGCCGCGCCCGTCATGTAGCCCGCGTCCGGTCCGGCCAGCCAGGCGGCCAGGCCCGCGACCTCGCTCGCCTCACCGATGCGGCCCAGGGGCAGGCGGGGGGTGATGTAGTCCATCAGGTCGGCGGTCATGTCGGTGGCGATGGGGCCGGGCTGGATGGTGTTGACGGTGATCTTGCGGGGCGCGAGGTCGAGGGCCGCGCCGCGTGCGAGCTGGGCGACGGCGGCCTTGGTCATGGCGTAGACGCTGGAGCCGGGCGTGCCGATGTGGCCGGCCGTGTTGCTGCCGATGACGATGACGCGGCCGCCGTCGGTCAGATGCGGGGCGGCGTAGTGGATGGCCGCGAACACCCCGCGCACATTGACCGCCAGCATGTGGTCGAAGTCGGCCAGGGCGAACTGGTCGATGGTTCCGGCCTTCAGCACCCCGGCGTTGACCACCAGCACCCCCAGCTTGCCGAACCGCGTCACGGCGGCCTCGATCGCCGCGCGCACGGCGCCGGCGTCGGCGCTGTCGGCCTGGAGGGCGAGAGCTGTCCCGCCGGCCGCCTCGACCTCGGCGGCCAGGGCGGCGGCGGGGCCGGGCGAGGCGGCGTAGGTGAAGGCCGTGGGCCGGCCCTCGGCGGCCAGGCGGCGCACGATCGCCGCCCCCATGCCGCGCGAGCCGCCCAGCACCAGGGCAGGGGATTGGGCGGTGAAGCTGCTGTCGGTCATCTCGGAAACCTCGTTATGGACTGATCGGTCCATAACCTGCTCATTCCGGATCGATCGGTCAAGAATAATTCTGGACTGATCGATCAAGATCGCTAGGATGCGACCATGGCCAGACCTTCCGAATTCGATCGCGACGAGGCGATCGCCAGCGCGATCCGGGTGTTCGCCCGCCACGGCTACGAGGCCGCCTCGACCAGCGACCTGATCGAGGGCATGGGCATCGGCCGCCAGAGCCTCTACGGCGCGTTCGGCGACAAGCGCCGGCTGTTCCTGGAGGCCCTGCGCCGCTACTCGGACGGCTCGCTGGCCCTGATGAACGAGGCGCTGGCCGGCGGCTCGCCGCGCGAGGCCATCGAGGCCGCGCTGCTCGTGGGCCTGGGCGACGCCGACGACCTGGAGACCGGCTGCCTGGGCGTCGGCTCGATCGTCGAGTTCAGCCGCACCGACGCCGAGGTCAACACCCTCAACGACGCCGCCGCCGCCCTGGTGGTCGCCGCCTTCGCCGCGCGGGTGCAGGACGGGATCGCAGCGGGCGCGTTTGACGCCGGCCTCGACGCCGAGGCCGCCGGCCGCATGCTGCTGACCCTGCGCTCGGGCCTCAAGGTCGCCGCGCGCGGCGGGGCGGGGCGGGACGAGCTGCGGCAGGCCGCCCGGCTGGCGCTGCGGGGGCTGCGGTAGGGGCGGGGCTTGCCCTCCAGGTCGTGGTCACCTTGCTGCGAGCATCGCAGCTCTACCGGCCGCAGACGCCCCCGCGTCCGCGCCGGAACTACAGCGGCGCTGACCTGAAGGGTTCGTTGGGCATCACTTCTATCGTCGGGTCGGTAACAAAACCGACATTGTCACGCAGTATCTGGCGCCACATCTGCGCAGGTGCGGAAACCACCAGGCGAGGCGTTCCCGCCAAGTGGTCGACGATCTGAAAGCCCGCGCTCTCGTACTTCGACACCGCCTCGAGAACCGGTTGCTTGGCGATCTCGTAGATCGTGTCCAGCTGACGGTTTCTCTGGACGACGTCCTTGATGTTCCTGAGGGCTACGCGGTCCACGCCGGCCTGGACGCGAAACACGAGGGCGACCTTGCGTCCCGTCCTGGTCTTCTCGACGACCTGTCTAGCTTGTTCACTCAGCATGATGATCCATGCTCCTGTGGACGTTGGCGTCGGCGGCTCAGCTAGATTGTGGCGAGGTCAAGCACGCCGTTGCCGCTCCGCTCGATGTTAACCATGTTTGGCTGAGTCGGTAATGGACGGGTTAACGAAAGGATGCGGCCGATCAACCAGTCGGGATCGGAGCGCAGGCCGGGATTCTGTTCAATCAACAAGGCCACCGTCCCCGCTACGAGCGGGCTGGCCATGGAGGTGCCGGTCATGGCCGCGTAACGCGCGCCAGGTACTGCGCTGATCACCTCGTGGCCCGGGGCGACGAGGTCCGGCTTGAGACCCGGCGGCGGGGCGCCGTAGATCGCGCCCCAGGCGCTGAAGTCGGTGACAATGTCGGTCCGGTCTACGGCGCCCACAGCCAGCGCGCATTCGTACATGCCCGGTGCGCCATGGGTGTCGACACCGTGGCGGCCATTGTTGCCGATGGCCGCCACGACCGTGAGCCCTCTCACGCGGAAATCGCTGTATAGGTCATAGTCGTCGCGGTCAGGCACGCCACCGAGCGAGGCGTTGAGAACGTCGACGCGGCGAGGCAGCCCGTCGCCGCCGCTCGCCAGCCAGTTGAGGCCGGCAAGGATCTGCGCGCGGAAGCCCCACATCCTGCCCTGGCTGTCGCGGCGGGTGAGAACGGCGGCGACCGCCAGGTCGGCCTTGGGGGCCACGCCCACTGTTTCGCCTGCGCACAAGGCCGAGACGTGGGTGCCGTGAGCGTCGTAGTCCTTGGCGCGAACGGTCTTGTTGGGCGACCCGTTTGGCTTGAACGAGCGGAAAGCGATCGACTTGCCCCTGAACTCCGGATGCTGGGCGTCGATGCCCGTGTCCAACACCCCGATCAGGCAGCCCCGGCCTGCAAGATTCTTGGCGCGGGCGGCTTCGATACGGATGCTGTCGAGGTGCCAGGCGTCGGGCAGGGGCGTGGCGGTGGCCGCCGCGCCGGTGGGGTGAACCAGGCCGACCTGGTCATTGCTCAGGATCACAGCGCCGCTGGCTTTGAGAGCGCTTTCCTGGGCTTGCGAGAGTTCGGGAACGACCGCCGCGCCGAGCGCCTCTAGAAAGACGCCGCGAACAACCTTGTGGCCGTCGCGACGGCCGATCGCGACCGTCGGCCGCCGAGGTTTGTCTTCGCGGCGGCTGGCGAGCAGCTCCATCACCCCGGCGCCTCTCGTCGCCAGACCACGCCGCAACTGGCGGCGGGCTTCGGATCTTGATCGTGTGTCGCCAGCGAGCGTCGGCGAGCCTTGGGCAATGACGATACGCAGAGCTTCCGGCGGCGGACTGCTCCACCCCTCATCGTGACCTGCGGCGACCGCTATCTTGGGAAGCTGGTAAACGCCCGTGACCCGGCGATACCAGGCCAGGCGTCGGCGAGCCAGTTCCTGAGCATGCCGACGCGCCGTCCGTCGACCGCCGCCGCGCCGCTTCCAGGACGATCTGAGCTGTTGCAGCTTCAGAACGAAGTCTTCCGGAGAGAGCCACCAGCGAAGCTTGCTCATGATCGTCTTCAATCCCCCTGTCGCCGGATTCGCGTCCGGCATCTTGAGCAAGCATTACCGTTATGGTGGCGCAAGTTCAGAAATACTTCTTTTAGGCGTGTTCTCGGGCTCGCTCGCCATTGGTCCTCTTTTGTCTGACAAATGAATCCCGCATGCTACATAGGCCTCGCCCGATCCAACGGGCGAGCGTTCTGGGAGGCGTGCATGCGGAAGATCCTGGCGGCCGGCGCGGCCATGTCGGTCATGGTGCTGGCGGGGGCGGTCAGCGCCCAGCCCAAGGTCGATCCGGTGCAGGTGGATCCCGCCCGTCCCGACTGGGAAAACCCCGCCGTCAACGCCCGCGGCAAGCTGCCGGCGGTCGCCACCCACTTCCCGTTCGAGAGCCGCGAGCTGGCGCTGGCCGGCGACATGACGAGGTCGGCCCGCTACCTGACCCTCGACGGCCAGTGGGCCTTCCACTTCTCGCCGTCGTCGGACGATACGCCCACGGGCTTTGAAAAGTCGGACTACGACGCCTCGGGCTGGAAGGACATCAAGGTGCCGGCCATGTGGCAGGCGGAGGGCTACGACCAGGCCCGCTACAACAACATCACCTATCCGTTCCCGGCCAACCGGCCGCTGATCCCGCACGCGACCAACCCGGTCGGCTCCTACCGCCGCACCTTCGAGGTTCCCGCCGGCTGGAGCGGCCAGGACGTGATCCTGCACGTCGGCGCGGCCGGGGCGGCCTACCGCGTCTGGGTCAACGGCCAGGAGGTCGGCTACTACGAGGACTCCAAGCTGCCGGCCGAGTTCGACGTCACCAGGCATGTCAGGCCGGGCCGGAACCTGATCGCCATCCAGGTGCACCGCTGGGCCGACGGCTCGTACCTGGAAGACCAGGACTTCTGGCGCGTGTCGGGCATCGAGCGCTCGGTCTACCTCAAGGCCGTGCCCCAGGCCCGCGCCGGCGACCTCTTCGTCAAGGCCGGCCTCGACAAGGCCTATCGCGACGGGACCCTGTCGACCGAGCTGTCGCTGACCGCCCGCAAGGCGTCGCTGACCGCGCGCATGACCCTGCTGGACGGCGACCAGGCGGTGCTGACCAGGGAGACCAAGGTCGCCCCCGGCGCGGCGCGTACGGTTTCGCTCGACGCGACCGTCCCGGGCGTCAAGCCGTGGACCGCCGAGACCCCCAACCTCTACACCCTGCTGGTCGAACTGGTGGACGCCCAGGGTAATGTCGTCCAGGCCACGCCCCAGCGCATCGGCTTCCGCACCGTCGAGATCAAGAACGGCCGGGTCAGCGTCAACGGCCGTCCCATCGTCATCCGCGGCGTCAATCGCCACGAGCACGACCCGGAGACCTTCCACGTCATCTCCGAGGAGAGCATGCGCCGCGACATCGAGCTGATGAAGCGGGCCAACATCAACGCCGTGCGCACCTCGCACTACCCCAACGACGAGCGCTTCTACGCCCTGGCCGACGAGTACGGCCTCTATGTGATGGACGAGGCCAATATCGAGAGCCACGCCTACATGGACTACGGCAACAAGGTCCCGGCCCTGCGCGAGCAGATGCAGCTGGGCTTCGACCCGGCCTGGGAAGCCGCCCACCGCGACCGGGTGCTGAACATGGTCGAGCGCGACAAGAACCACCCGTCGGTGATCTTCTGGTCGCTGGGCAACGAGGCCGGCATCGGCCCCAATTTCGAGAAGGCCGCCGCGGCCGCCCGCAAGCGCGATCCCTCGCGCCTGATCTCCTATCTGGGCTGGGGCACGCTGGATTGGGAGCACCAGCCCAACGCCTATGTCGACATCTACGCCCCGATGTACGACGACATCGAGAAGATGGTGGACTGGGCCAAGGACCCCACCCGCACCCAGCCGATGATCCAGTGCGAATACGCCCACATGCAGGGCAACGGCGGCGGCAACTTCAAGGACTACTGGGACACCATCTACGCCTACGACAAGCTGCAAGGCGGCTTCATCTGGGACTGGGTCGACCAGTCGATGTATCGCTACACGAAGGACGGCAAGCGCTACTGGGGCGACGGCGGCGAGTACGGCAAGAACCCCGGCGGCGACATCGAGTTCGGCGACGGCATGATCCAGCCCGACCGCACGCCCAATCCGCACTTCTACGAGGTGCGCAAGGTGCTCTCGCCGATCCAGTTTTCCGCCTTCGGCCCGGCGACGGGCAAGGTGACGATAACCAACCGCCACGACTTCCGCGATCTCTCCGGCTTCGACTTCGAGTGGGCGCTGGAGGGCGACGGCGTCGAGATCGCCTCGGGCGCCCTGCCGGCGCTGGCGACCAGGGCCCGGGGCGTCGAGACCGTGGCCCTGCCGCTGCCGGCGATCGCGACCAAGCCCGGCGTCGAGTATTTCGTCACCGTGCGCGCCAAGGCCAAGGCCGGCGCCGTGCCTCTGACCCCGGCCGGCTATGTGGTGGGTTGGGAGCAGTTTTCGGTTTCCGCCACGCCCAAGGCCGCCGTGGCCCGTCCCGGCGCGGTGGCCCTGGCCGACGGCAAGGACGCGGTGGTGCTCGAGGCCGCCGGCGCCAGGCTGACGATCGACCGGGCCACGGGCCTGGTTGCGTCCTACGCCAAGGACGGGACGGTGCTGGCCAAGGGCGGGGCGCCCAACTTCTTCCGGGCCGAGACCGACAACGACACCCTCAACGGCACGGTCGCCCAGCAGAAGCCCTGGCGGGTGATGACCGACGCGCGCCAGCTGCGCGGCTTTTCGGCCCACAAGGTCGACGACGGCACGGCCCGCGTGGTGGTGGAATACGCCCTGGGCGCGGGGGCGGCGACCTTCACCACCACCTACGCCATGGCCGGCGACGGCTCGGTGGCGGTCAGCGGCGAGCTGGTTCCGCTCAAGGACGACCTGCCGCCGCCGGTGCGGGTGGGCCTGTGGTTCACCCTGCCCAGCCAGCCCAAGACCGTCGAGTGGCTGGGCCGCGGTCCGCACGAGAGCTATGTCGACCGCTTCACCTCGGCCCCGATCGGCCTGTGGCGCGGGGCGCTGGCCGACCAGAACCACGACTACATGCGGCCCCAGGACACCGGCAACAAGCTGGACGTGCGCTGGATGGAGCTGGGCTCGGGCGGGCCGGGCCTTCGCGTCGAGGCCGACAAGCCGCTGATGATGCAGGCCCTGGCCTTCCCCTACACCGACCTCTACCGCCGCCCGGCCGGAACCTGGAAGTCGTCCGACATCGTCCCGCACGGCGAGGGGGCCCTGATCGTCGACGCCGCCCAATGGGGCGTCGGCGGCGACACCACCTGGAACCATGTCGGCCAGCCGCACGGCAAGTACCGCACGAGGCTTGAGCCCACCCGCGTCAGCTTCCGCCTGTCGCCCTTCGCGGGCGAGGGGACGACGCCGGACAAGGCCAGGCCGGCGCGGGCGACGCAGGTGGAGTGACGAGCGCCAGGACCGATCGCCAGGAGGTTCAATCCTGGCGATCTCGGCTTTTTACGCGTCCACCTCCGCGCGATGGCTTGCCGTCGGCGGGGCGCCCTCTAAATTTGCAATTGACGGACGTAGCTTATCCCGGGGGGGATTGAGTTCATGAAGATTGTTGTCGCGACGACCTATGCGACGTTCCCGCCGACTTCCGGCGCCGCGCTGCGGAACTTCCACCTCTATCGAGAGATCGCCAGGCGTCATCCCGTGACCATCCTGGCACTGGTCAAGCAGGACGCCGGGGCGTTGGACGCCGAGATCGCCCCGGGGGTGGTCGAGCGCCGGATCCCGATCTCGGACGACCATCTGTGGGAAGAGCTGCGGCTGTGCGAGAAGGCCGACGGCAATCCGGTGGGCGACTTCGCCGTCTCGCACCTGTTCCGCCTGACGCCGGCCTATGTCGAGGCGCTGAAGGCCGCCTGCGACGAGGCCGACGTGCTGGTCGCCAGCCATCCCCACCTGATCTACGCGCTGCGCCAGGTCAGCGACAAGCCGGTGGTCTACGAGGCGCCGGACGTCGAGATCGACCTGCGCCGCAGCCACCTGCCGCGCACCGCCGAGACCGAGCGGATGCTGGTCCGCATCGAGCAGACCGAGGCCCACTGCCTGGCCGAGGCCGATCTGGTCTTGGCCTGCAGCGAAGGCGACCTGGAGCGCTTCGTCGAGCACTACGGCGTCGCGCGCGACAAGCTGCGCGTGGCCGAGAACGGCGTCGAGGCCTGGCCCTTCGATCCGTCGCGCCACCGACGCGCCGAGGCGCCGGGCGCGCGGCCGCGCTGCCTGTTCCTGGCCAGCTGGTCGCCGCCCAATGTCGAGGCGGCGCTGCTGGTGCTGGACATGGCCGCCGCGGCGCCGCAGCTCGACTTCGTGCTGGCCGGCAGCGTCGCCCTCGCGCCCGAGGTCGCCGCCGTCCCGACGCCGCCCAACGTCCGCCTGGCACCGCGCCTGTCCGACGAGGAGAAGCAGGCCGAGCTGGCGGACGCCGACCTGGCGCTCAACCCGGTGACCAGCGGCTCGGGCAGCAACATCAAGATCCGCGAATACGTGGCCGCCGGCCTGCCGGTGCTGTCGACGCCGTTCGGGGCGCGCGGCCTGCCCGCGTCGGTTCGCGCCAACCTGGATTTCGCCGAGGTCGGAGATTTCGCATCGGCCCTGGTCGCGCTGGCCGCGCGGGCCCCGGCCGAACGCGAAGGCCGCGCCCGCGCCGCGCGCGAGGACCTGCTGGCCGTGCTGTCCTGGGAGCGGGTAGGCGCTCGCGCGGCCGACGATATCGCCGCGATGACGGCGGCGCGCCCGCAGCCCGCCGACGACAGGGTGGCGGTCGTCATCCCGATGTACAACGCCGCGCCCTTCATCGAGGAGACGATCCGCTCGGCGCTCGGCCAGACCCATGGCGACCTCGAGGTCGTGGTGGTCGACGACGGCTGCACCGACGGCTCGCCCGATATCGTCCGGCGGTTGGCGCGCGAGGATTCGCGAGTGCGCATGGTCCGCCACGGCGGCGGCCGCAACCGCGGCGTCAGCCGCACCATCGAGCTGGGCGTACGCTCGGCCCGCGCGCCGTTCATCGCCCTGCTCGACTCTGACGACGCCTTCGAGCCCGACAAGCTGCGGCTACAGCTCGAGGCCTTCCGCAAGCATCCCGAGGCGGTGCTCTGCCACACGCTCTGCACCGTGGTGTCCGAGGGCGAGCCGGCCCTGGCCGCCAACGCCGAGGCCTATTTCAACCACGTGCCCAGCGCGCCGTTCTACGACCCCATGGCCGAGGCCAATCCCTACACCCGGATGACCGTGCTGACCTCCAGCGCGTTGATTCGCACGGAGACCTTGAAGCACGCGCCGTTCTCGGGCGAGCAGCTGTGGCAGAACGAGGACTATCTGATCGTCACCCTGCTGAGCTCGCGCGGGTGGTTCCTGCACCTGCCGCAGCGGCTGGCGCGCTATCGCATCCATCCCCAGTCGTACACCGCCCGGCACCTGACCTCGCCGCTGAAGCACGTGCACGCCATGCTCGAAGGCTTCATCATGCTGGCCGTGCGGCTGGAGGGGGAGGCGCTCAAAACCGCCGCAAGCAAGCATTTGCAGGACGCCGTCGACCTGCTGCGCGGCCACTATCAGGACGACGCCCTGCGCGACCCGCCGCCTCCGCCCCCGCCCCCGCCGCCGCCGCCTCCTCCGCCCCCTCCGCCGCCTTCCGTGGCCAGGCGGGTGCTGAACCGGCTGGTGCTGATCGTGCGGCTGCTGCTGCCGCTGCCGGTCCGCGGTCTCTGACCGGCGCGAGCGCGTCCTGAGTGAAAAGTCGAGGAGTTGGGGGACAGATGGCCGAGTGCGGAGCGACGGTGGAGGGCCTGGCCCTGGAGGCGGGGCGGTTCATCGCGCGCGTGGAAGGGCGTAACCTGACGGTCTGCGTGCTGGGGCTGGGCTATGTGGGCCTGCCCCTGGCGCTGGACCTGGCGAGGGCCGGCTTCGCCGTCGTCGGCTGTGATTCCAGCCCCGCGGTCCTGGACAGCCTGGCCGCGCGCCGCAGTCCGCTGGCGCATATCGCCGACGCGGCGCTGGAGGCGCTGTGGCCGCGGTTCTTCGCCGTCGCCCCGGCGGCGGGGCGCGCCCCCGCGGCCGACGTCTACCTGATCTGCGTGCCGACCCCGCTGTCGCCGTCCGGCGCGCCGGACATGGGGGCGGTGATCGAGGCGGCCGAACTGATCGGTCCGTCGCTGACCCGCGGCGCCCTGGTGGCGCTGGAATCGACCGTCTATCCCGGAGCGACCGCCGAGGTCGTGCGACCCAGGCTGGAGCAGCTGAGCGGCCTGCGGGCCGGGCGCGACTTCGCCCTGGCCCATGCGCCCGAGCGCCAGAACCCCGGCGGGGACGGCGGCGAGCAGTCGCGTCGACGCCTGGTGGGCGCCGACAGCCACGCTGAGCGCGAGATGGCGATCGGCCTCTATCGAACCTTCGCCGAGCCGACGGCGGTCGAAAGCCTGGCCACGGCCGAGGCGGCCAAGCTGAGCGAGAACGTCTTCCGGCTGGTCAACATCGCCCTGGCCAACGAACTGGCCGCCACCTTCCGGGGGATGGGGCTGGATCCCTGGGCTGTGGCCCGGGCGGCGGCGACCAAGCCGTTCGGCTTCATGCCCTTCGCGGCCGGTCCCGGGGTGGGCGGCCACTGCATTCCGATCGACCCGGTCTACCTGACCTGGCGCGCCGAGGGCATGGGCCTGAGCCTGCCGCTGGTCGATGCGGCCCGCGACATCGTCGGGCGCCGTCCGGCCGAGGTCTGCGCCGAGGTGCTGGCCGCCCTGCCGCCCCGCGCGGACGGCGATCGCGGACGGGTCCTGGTGGTCGGCGCGGCCTACAAGCGCAATGTCGGCGACGCCCGCCACAGCCCCGCGGTCGAGATCATCGAGATCCTGGACGGGGCCGGATGCGAGACGGCCTACTGCGATCCGTTCGTGCCGCAACTGGAGGCGGGAGGGCGCCTGCTGAGCGCCGCGCCGGTCGACGAGGCCCTGGCGAGGGACTGGGACGCGGTGGTGATCGTCACCGACCACGACCGGGTCGACCACGCCGCCTTCCTGCGCGCCGCGCCGCTGGTGTTCGACACCCGCAACGTCCTGGCCGGCGTCGCCGGCGCAGGCGCGCGGGTGGTGCAGGTCTGAGGGCGCCGGGGCGCGTCCGCCGCTAGCGGCCCGTTTTTAGCGAGAGGTCAGCACCACGGTGGCGAAGTCGGGGTCGTCCGAGGACCGGCGGCCATAGTCGTGGTCGACCCGATCCAGGGCGAAGCCCGCGCGATCGCCGGCCGCGACCAGTTCTTTATCTGTATACGGACGAATGACGTCGATCGTCGTCCATTCCTGCGCCGCCTGGCCCGGTGCGGTGAGGCGGTAGAGTCGCTCGATCCGGTTGCGACCGCCGTCCAGCGGCGCGATCCGGCGGAAGCGCGCCAGGCGGCCCTCGCCATGGGGGCGGTCGTAGTCCTGGCGGAATTCGGCGAAGGCCGAGACGTCGCGCGGCGTGAAGGCGTCCACCGCCAGCCGGCCGCCGGGGCGCAGCAGCGCGCGGACCCCGGCCAGCATGGCGTCCAGCGCCGCGTCGTCGGTCAGGTAGGTGACCATCGAGAACGGCGCGATGACGGTCTGGAAGCTTCGCGTGAAGGACAGAGCGGCGGCGTCCATGCAGGCGCAGCGGGCGGCCAGGCCCCGCGCGGCGGCGTCCCGCGCCAGGCGCCGCAGCATCGGCCAGGAGCGATCGACGCCGGTCACGTCGATCCCGGCCGCCAGCAGGGGCAGGGTGACCCGGCCGGTGCCGCAGCCCAGCTCCAGCACCGGGCCCGGCGCCGCGCGGCACAGGTCGGCGTAGTAGCCGACGTCGTCGACCGCCAGGTTCGAGCCCATGTCGGTGTCGTAGACCTCGGCGATGAGGTCGTAGGACCAGGTGCTCATCGGGCGCCCGCCACGGCGCGGGGCCGCAAGGGCGTCGATCGTCTGGCGCGGGTCGGCGGATCGATATAGCTACGCACGAAGGTTGTATCGCGGCGCGGTCTCGCTGGGGCAAGGCCTTTCGGGAGTGGATTTCGCCCTTGAAGAAAGTTCTGATCACCGGCGGCGCCGGCTTCATCGGCGCCTGGCTGGGCCGCGCCTTGCTCGACCAGGGCGTCGAGGTCGTGGCGCTGGACGACCTGTCGACCGGAACCTGGCCCAACCCCACGCTCGGCGAGCCCGAGGGGCTGACCTTCGTGCGCGGCGACTGCGCCGACGCGGCGCTGGTCGCGCGGCTGGTCGAGGGCTGCGACTTCGTCTTCCACCTGGCGGCCGTGGTCGGGGTGCGGCGCGTGGTCGAGTCGCCGCTGCGGACGGCGCTGGTCAACCAGGCCACCACCCTTTCGGTGCTGGAGGCCGCCGCCGGCGCCGGGGTTCCCGTCCTGCTGGCCTCGTCGAGCGAGGTCTATGGCCCGCTGGCGACGGCTCCGTTCCGCGAGGACGACGCGGGCAGCTTCGGCCCGCCCGAACAGGGGCGCTGGACCTACGCCCTGACCAAGGCGGCGGGCGAGCAGCTGGCCTTCGCCCTGGGCCGCGAACGGGGCCTGCCCTTCGTGGTGGTGCGGCTGTTCAACACCGTCGGGCCGGGCCAGTCGGCCGCCTTCGGCATGGTGCTGCCGCGCTTCGTCGCCCAGGCCCGGCGCGGCGAGCCGATCACCGTCTATGGCGACGGCGAGCAGACCCGGGTGTTCTGCCATGTCGCCGACGTGGTCGACGCCCTGGTCGCCCTGGCCCGCACGCCGTCGAGCTGGGGGCGGCTCTACAATGTCGGCGGGGTCGAGAGCGTGTCGATCCTCGACCTGGCCCGCAAGGTGCGCGAGCGCCTGGGCTCGGACTCGCCGATCCGCCACGTGCCGTTCGTCCAGGCCTTCGGCGACGACTTCGCCGAGGCCCGCCATCGCCAGCCCGACATCGGCCGGATCGGCCAGGCGGTCGGCTGGTCGCCCCGGCGGGGGCTGGACCGGATCATCGACGACGCGATCGCCGGCGCGGACGAGGCCTCGCCCAGACGCGAGCTGGAACGGGGAGAGGCCTGACATGGGCGCGATCGGCCTGGGCGAAAGCCTGCTGAGCAAGGGGCGTCGCCTGCTGGTGATCAGCCCCCATCCCGACGACGAGACCTTCGGCTGCGGCGGGCTGATGGCCCGCGCCGTCGACGCCGGCTGCGAGGTGGCGGTCATGGTGATCTCGGCCCCCGAGGCGCTGCCGCAGTTCGGGGCCGACGAGGCGGTGGTCGGGGGCGATCGCCGGCGCAGCGAGTTCGAGGCGGCGATGGAGGTGCTGGGGGTCCGCGACCACGAGGTGCTGTTCACCTCCGACGAGGTCCACATGCGCCTGGACGCCATGCCCCAGGCCGAGCTGGTCGGCCTGATCGAGCGGCGCGCCGGCTACGCCTTCGAGGCCTTCCGGCCCGACATCGTCTGCATGCCGGCGCCGTCCTACAACCAGGACCATGTCGCGGTGTTCCGGGCCGTGATCGCGGCCTGCCGCCCGCACCTGCCGGCCGACAAGGCTTTCGCCTCGCTGGTCATGGAATACGACCAGCCGCAGCTGGGCTGGGGCGCCGAGCCGTTCCACCCCAACCTCCATGTCGACATCGGCGCGACCCTGGAGCGCAAGCTGGCGGCCTATGGCTGCTACCGCTCGCAGATCCGCCAGGAGCCGCATCACGCCAGCCTCGCCAATGTCGAGCGGCTGGCGCGGCTGCGGGGGTCGGAGGTGTCGCTGGCGGCGGCCGAGGCCTTCCGCGTGCGGCGGCTGGTGCTCTAGAGGGCGGCGGCGCCTCAGCCCGCCATCGCCTCGCGCTTTTCCTCCAGCATCAGCCAGTCCTCCTCGGCCTGGGCCAGATCGGCGCGGGCCTTGTCGAGGGCCTTCATGATCTTGTCGAAGCCGGCCGGGTCGCGGGCGTAGAGGTTGGGATCGTCCAGCTTCTTCTCCAGGTCGCCGAGGATCTTCGGCGAACCCGCGATCAGGGCCTCGCATTCCTCCAGGCGCCGCTGGTCCTTGTAGGACAGCTTGGTGGCCTTCTTGGGCGGGGCGGCCGCGGGGGTGACGACGGCCTTGTGCGAGCCCGCGCCGGTGGCGAAGTCGCCGGCCGCGCCGCGCGCGCCCTTGAAGAAGTCCGGGGACTGGTCGATCAGGTCGGTCCAGCCGCCGGGGGTCTCCAGCACGTCGCCATGGCCGTTCATGGCGATGGTCGAGGTGGCCAGGCGGTCGATGAAGTCGCGGTCGTGGCTGACCAGAATGAGGGTTCCCTCGAAATCAGCCAGCAGCTCTTCCAGCAGGTCCAGCGTGTCCATGTCGAGGTCGTTGGTCGGTTCGTCGAGCACCATCAGGTTCATCGGCGAGGCCAAGGCCCTGGCGAGGAGCAGGCGGTTGCGCTCGCCGCCCGACAGGCTGGTGACCGGCTGGCGCAGCTGGGCCTCGGTGAACAGGAACTCCTTGGCGTAGCCGGCCACGTGCTTGGAGACGCCGCGCACCAGGATGGAGTCGCCGCCCGACGGGGTCAGGAAGTCCCAGACGGTGATCTTTTCCGACAGCGCCAGGCGGTTCTGGTCGACATAGGCGATCTCGAGATTGGTCCCCAGCTGCACCGTGCCGGCGTCGGCCTCGATCTCGCCCAGCAGCATGCGCACCAGGGTGGTCTTGCCCGCGCCGTTGGGGCCGACCAGGGCCACGCGGTCGCCGCGCAGGATGCGGGTCGAGAAGTCCTCGACGATGGTCCGCTCGCCGAACTTCTTGGTCAGGCCCTTGGCCTCGACCACGCGCTTGCCCGAGGTTCCCGAGCTCTCGACGGCCATCGACATCGCGCCGCGCTTCTCGGACTGGATGTCCTTCTTCTCGGCGCGCAGGTCCATCAGGGCGCGGCGGCGGCCCTCGTTGCGGGCCCGGCGGCCCTGGACGCCGCGCGCCAGCCAGGCGTTCTCGACTTCCAGCTTCTTGTTGAGGCGGCGCTCCTCTTCCGCCTCGGCGGCCAGCACCTGCTCGCTCCACGGCTCGAACTCGGCGAAGCCCTTGTCGAGGCGGCGCACCTTGCGGTGCTCCAGCCAGAAGGTGCGCTGGGTGACGCGGTTGAGGAAGGCGCGGTCGTGGCTGACGATCAGCGCCGCGCACTTGGAATTGGCCAGCTCTTCTTCCAGCGTCTGGATGGCGAAGATGTCGAGGTGGTTGGTCGGCTCGTCCAGCAGCAGCACGTCGGGCTGCTCGGCGAACGCCCGGGCCAGCGCCGCGCGGCGACGCTCGCCGCCCGACAGCCCTTGAGTGCCCTGGGCGTAGTCCAGGCCGAAGTCGGCCAGGGTGGCGTGGGCCTCGTAGTCCTGGGCGCCGCCGGCCGTGCAGTAGTCGAGCAGGGTCTCACCGGTGATCTCCGGCTCCTGGCTGACGAACACCACCTTGGCGCCCGGCTGGACGGCGCGCTCGCCGCTGTCGGGCTCGGCGCCCTGGGCGGCCAGCACCTTCAAGAGGGTCGACTTGCCGGCGCCGTTGCGGCCCACCAGGCAGGCGCGGATGCGCGGCTCCAGGGCCAGGTCAACGCCGTCGAACAGCGGCTTGGCGCCGTCGGCGAGACGGACGTCCTTGAGGGCGAGCACGGGGGCGCGGGCGGGGGCGGCCATGAAGCGGTCTTTACGTCTGGTACGGCGGTGAGGGCGAGGAGATGGGGCCTATAGCAGGGCGCGGGGAGGGGGAAGGCGGAAAGTTTAGGAACCTCCCCCCGTGGGGGAGGCGATCGCGCAGCGATCGGCGGGGGGAGGCGGTTTGAGGTCGGCCGACGTCTCGCAAGCTGAGAACAGCCCCCCACCGGCCTTCGGCCGCCTCCCCAGAGGGGAGGTTCCTGGCCGGAGGGGGCTCTGAGGTTGCTGCCCGTACCCACAACCTCTACCATGGCGCGCATGAGCGAGCCGGCCAAACCTTCCCTGCGAACGCGCCTCTGGCGGCTGGCGCAAGGCCTGCTGGGCCTGGTCGCCCTGTGGGCGGCGCTCGGCGAACGGATCATGCGGTTCGTGGCCAGCGGCGGTCGCGAGGAGGCGGGCTTCCTGGCCGGCGTGCTCGGATGGGGGATCGCGGGCCTTCTGGTGATGGCGCTGCTGGGGCTGATCGAGCGTCACCTGAAGGGCCAGGCTGCTCTCGCGGCCTATCTGACCGTGTTCTCGGCGGCCTGGCTGGGCTTCACCGCCTGGGTGCTGTGGGTCGCCGGGGCGCACGGCGCGTGGCTGACCAGCGCGGCCCTGGCTTTCGGGCCGATCCTGATCGCCTGGGGCGTGGTCTTCGGCTACCTGCGCAAGGCGCCGCGCCAATAGATCATCCCCCTTCAGGGGGAGGGTCTCATCACGCCGCCCGCCTGATCTCCTCTTCCACGACCGCGGGAACCGGCCGCCGCAGCACCCTTTCCCGCAGGCGCAGGAACGGGCGCTCGACCAGCAGCCACAGCAGGATGGCGGCGGCGAAGTCGGCGGCGAGGTAGAGGCCAAGGCCGGTCCAGCCGTGCAGCACGCCGTCGCCCAGCCGCTCGCGCAGCATGTGCTGCACCGGCTTGTGGACGAGGTAGAGGCTGTAGGCCAGCGTCGCCACGAAGGCCGCCGGGGCCAGCGGCAGGCGCTTGAGGGCCGGCTCGATGTCGAGCAGCGCGCACAGCAGAAGCGTGCCGGCCAGGCAGGCCAGGGGATAGACGACGACCGCGCCCGTCAGGTCCAGGCTCACCCCGTCGGCGTGGCGGATGCAGAGGATGACCGTGGCGGCGGCGGCGACGAGGCCCAGCGGGCCGGTCAGCCAGGGCGGGGCGAGGCGGGCGACCATGGCGGGGCGGAGGACGCGGGCGGCGGCCAGCAGCAAGCCCATGGCCAGGCCGTCCAGGCGCGTCCAGGTGGGGTAGTAGACCAGCCGCAGGAAGTCGGCGGGCCGCGTGGCCGGATCGGCGGCGGGGCCGTGCCAGATCCCCCAGCGCAGGGCCATGCCGCCCAGGATCACGGCCGCGCCCAGGGCCATCGCCGGTCCCGCCCCGCGCGCCCGCGCCACGACGAGGACCAGCGGGGGGAGAAGCCAGTAGAAATGCTCCTCCACGCACAATGACCAGGCCGAGGTGAAGGCGCCGGTGACGCGGTAGTCGAGGCCGAAGTTCATGGTGAAGGTCAGGAACCGCCACAGCGGCTGGATCGCCTTGCCGTCCGAGAAGCCGGGCAGGGCGAAATAGAGCGCCAGCACCACCAGGAAGGCCGGCAGGATGCGAAAGGCGCGGCTGGCCCAGAAGCGCCTGAAGTCGACGCCGTTCCCCGCGGCGATCCCCTTCAGAAGCTGGGCGCCGATCAGGTAGCCGCTGAGCACGAAGAAGATGTCGACCCCCAGCCAGCCGAACGGCCGGATCGTCGCCAGCGGCTCGGGCCGGGCGGGACCGGGCATGTGCCAGGCCATGACCAGCAGGATGGCGGCGGCGCGCAGCAGGTCGGGGCCGTAGGCGCGGGCATGGGCGCGGGCGGGGGCGTCGCGCGAGGGTCCGAAGAGGGCGGCGATGGCCCCGGAGACGGCGTTCATGACTGTCCTGAAGGCCGCCGGGAAGGCGATGGCGGCGGCCGGGGAGGATGGTGGCCGATCAACCTTGAGTCGTCACGGGGATGGGGCGAGATTTCGGGAGATTTCGACCGCCGCGCCGGCCCCCTCAGTCGCTCCGCGACAGCTCCCTACACCTCCCCCGTGAAACGGGGGAGGTGTAGGGAGCTGCGGATACGCAGCGTGACGGAGGGGGCGAGTGACAGAGCGCCGAGCCCAGTCTCGCCCCCCTTCACCACTTCGTGGTCCCCCTCCCCCGCAAGCGGGGGAGGGGCAAGGGCGATAAATCCCCCCCTTCAGGGGGAGGATCTTCAGGCGGCGGCCAGTTTCCACACCGCGAAATCCTTGAACCGCAGCCGGCTCCACGTGGTGCGCAGGCCAAACCACCCGGCGGTGTAGGCGTCAGGATCGCGCAGTTCGAACAGCTTGCGGCCGTCGGCCCAGTATTGGATCAAGTCGCCATAGGCCACGAGCTGGACGTGGACCCAACGGTTGGGCTGGAGCAGGGCCCGGGCGTCCTTGAGGTCGTGCTGGGGCAGCATCGGCCGGTCGCCGGGACGGCCGACATAGCGGCGCAGGCGGGTGCTGGAATTGTAGTTGCCGCCCTGGCCCACATAGTAGGTCTTCAGGAGGTCGTAGCCGGCGAAGGCGCCGCTGCGGGGGCTGGCGAAGAGGTCGCCCGGGCTGCGGACGTCGGTCGCCATCCAGAAGGCGTTGAGGTCGCTGATCCGGTCGTTGCGGCCGCCCTCGTAGACGGCCAGGGCCTGGTACTCGATCAGCACGGGCCCTTGCAGGCGCGGCTTGAACCAGGCGGTGATCCCGGCCGGGGCGTCGAGCTCGAGGATCCCGTTCCGGGCGCTGACCTTGGCCGGCTGCTCGGCCTCGATGGTCCAGTCGGCGAGGTCCCGGGTAAAATCATCCGTGTAGAGACGATCAGCCTTGCGCCAGGGCTCGGGAGCTTGCGCCCGGGCGGCGTTGGCCAGCGGCAGGGCGAGGGCGGACAGGGCGAGGGACCGGCGGGTGAGCATGGGGCAGGGGTAGCGCGACGGCCGCCTCTAGGGAACCTCCCCCTGTGGGGGAGGCGATCGCGCAGCGATCGGCGGGGGGAGACCTTCGGGCGTCTCGATGGCTGAGAACGCCCCCCTCCGGCCCTTCGGGCCACCTCCCCCAGAGGGGGAGGATCTATTGGCGCCAAGATGCTCCCCCTGTGGGGGAGCTATCGGCGAAGCCGACTGAGGGGGTCTGTCCTCAGTCCTCTTCCGGCTCGTAGGGCCAGTCGCCCTTGTCGACCATCAGGTCGGTGGCGACGAAGTCCATGGCGTCTTCGGGATCGTCGAGGCTGGCTTCGCTGATGGTCTGGTCGCGGACCGAGACGCCGGCCTTGTGGGGGCTGTCGGGGTCGCCGGTGATCAGCGGGTGCCACTGGGGCAGGGTCTTGCCCTCGTGCAGGCGGCGATAGGCGCAGGAGGGGGGCATCCACTCCAGGTCCTCGATGTTGTGCGGCGTCAGCTTGATGCAGTCGGGCACGGTCTTGCGGCGGTTGGCATAGTCGCTGCAGCGGCAAAGATGGGCGTCGAGCAGCTGGCAGTGCACGCGGGTGGGGATCACCTCGCCGGTGTCTTCGTCTTCGAAGCGAACCAGGCAGCAAAGGCCGCAGCCGTCGCATAGACTCTCCCACTCGGGGACGGTCATCTGGTGAAGGGATTTCGTCTCCCAGAAAGGTTTGCGCGCCATCATCGGGGCGTCCTAAACCCAATCGGCCCGAAGACCAACTGGACGCAACACCGCACGTGAACGACTGGACGCTGCCGCCCTACAGGTTCGACGACCCGCCCGCGCGCCCGACGCCGCCGGCGGGCGGCGGTTTCGCGCCTGTTCCGCCGCCGCCTCCGGAGCCGCCGAAGGGGCCGCCGCAGCGTCCGCCCGAAGAGCCGTTCCGCGCCGACCTGAAGACGCCGCGCAAGAAGGGCGGCTGGGGCTGGGTGTGGCTGACCCTGCTGGTCGGCGTGATCCTGGGCTTCCTCGCCGTGGGCGGCGCGGGGGCCTATGTCTGGTTCAAGTACCTGAAGGACACGCCGGACCTGCCGTCGCGCGAGGCCCTGTTCGCGGTCAACCGCGCGCCGGGCGTGCGGTTCGAGGACCGCAGCGGCCAGGTGATCGCCACGCGCGGGCCGCGCTACGGCCAGCGGGTGACGGTCAAGACCGTGCCCGGCTACGTACCGCTGGCCTTCCTGGCCGCCGAGGACAAGCGCTTCTACAAGCACGGCCCGATCGACCTCTACGGCATCGCCCGGGCGGCCTGGGTGAACTGGCGCGCCGGCCGCACGGTGCAGGGCGCCTCGACCCTCTCCCAGCAGCTGGCCAAGGGCCTGTTCCTGACCCCCGACCGCACGGTCGAGCGCAAGCTCCAGGAAATGCTGATGGCCTGGCGCCTGGAGCAGGTGCTGACCAAGGACGAGGTGCTGGAGCTCTATCTCAACCGGGTGTTCTTCGGGGCCAACACCTATGGCGTCGACGGCGCGGCCCAGACCTATTTCGGCAAGCCCGCCAGCCGGCTGACCCTGTCGGAAGCCGCCCTCCTGGCCTCGCTGCCCAAGGCGCCGTCGCGCCTGGCCCTGACCCGCGACATGGAGGGGGCGCTGGCCCGCTCGCGCCTGGTGCTGGCCAATATGGAAAAAGAGGGCTGGATCACCGCGGCCGAGCACGCCGCGGCCCTGGACGACACGCCGAAACTGTCGCCCGACGCGGTCAGCGACGAGGGCGACTACGGCTGGGTGCTGGACTACGCCACCACCGAGGCCATCCGCATCGCCGGCCAGAACGCGCCGGATCTCGTCGTCCGCCTGACCATCGACACCCGGCTGCAAAAGGCCGGGGCCGACATCGTGCGCCAGGCCATCGCGCTGGGCGGCCAGCACGCCGGCGCCAGCCAGGCCGCGCTGCTGTCGCTGTCGGCCGACGGGGCGATCCGGGCGATGGTGGGCGGTACGGACTACATCGCCAGCCCCTTCAACCGCGCGGTGCAGGCTAGGCGCCAGCCGGGCTCGACCTTCAAGCCGTTCGTCTATGCGGCGGCCCTGGAGAAGGGCGTGCTGCCCAGCGACATTCGCGTCGACGGGCCGGTGCAGTTCGGCGACTGGAAGCCCGAGAACTACGGCGGCGACTATCGCGGCCCGATGACCGTCGAGCAGGCCCTGGTCAATTCCACCAACACCATCGCCGTCAAGCTGGCCCAGGAGGCCGGCGGCGCGCAGGTGGGGAACCTGGCTCGCCGGTTCGGGATCACCAGCCTGCCCGAGCGGCCCGACCTGTCGGTGGCGCTGGGGGCCTATGAGGTGAACCTGTTGCAGATGACCTCGGGCTTCCAGGTCTTCCAGTTGGGCGGCCAGCGGGTGGAGCCCTACGTCATCGAGAGCATCACCGCCCAGGACGGCCGGCCCATCTATGCCCGCGGTCCGATGGCCCCGGCCCAGGTATACGACATCGCCAAGGCCAGCATGATGGTCAAGATGATGAAGAAGGTGGTCGACCAGGGCACGGCCAAGCGGGCGGCGTTCGGCTGGCCGGCGGCGGGCAAGACCGGCACCAGCCAGAACTGGCGCGACGCCTGGTTCGTGGGCTTCACCCCCGACTTCGCCACCGGCGTCTGGGTGGGCAACGACAACGACAAGCCGATGAACAAGGTGGTCGGCGGCGACATGCCGGCCAGCATCTGGCGGCGCTACATGCTGGCCGCGCACCAGAACCTGGCGATCCGCGACTTCCCGTGGCTGCTGGCGGACCCCGGCCCGCGCACCTCGCCCGACCCGCGCAACGGCTTCTACGAGACCCTGGCCTCGGAGTTCGCCCGCACGGCCTCGGAGCTGGAGAGCGAGGCGGCCCCGGACGCGCCGGTCGACGACGGCCGCGGACCGGTCCCGCCGCCCGACGAGCTGCCTTACTAGATTTCCCTCTCCCCTTGCGGGAGGGGGTGGCCCGCGTAGCGGGTCGGGTGAGGGGTCTCCCAGAACTTTGCGGAGAGGCCTTTCGACCCCTCATCCGGCGGCCTTCGGCCGCCACCTTCTCCCGCAGGGGGAGAAGGACGCCCCGGACGGGGATAGAGCAGCGTCTATCCTCGGCGTAGGCGGAGAAAGATCCGGCTATATCAATCCCTTGCAACTTTCTCATGGGGCTGGATCAGACGCGCTCGCTGGCGCCGTACACTTCTGTCATGGCCGAGAAAAGCGAACAGATCGACGCGCTGCTGACCGAGATCCGCGACCTGGTCGTGGAGACTTATCACGGTGCGGCCAAGGAGCTGCTGACCCAGGCGCAGGGTGAGGCGCCCAAGGCGCGGATGGAGGCGAGCAAGCTGGCGGCCCTGGTCGGGCGGCCGGTGGAGATGCTGCACGCCGCCAGGCTGCGTTCGCAAAAGATCTCGGCTTCGAGACAGCCCGCCGCGGACGACGGCGAAGAGGACGAGGCCGACATGCATGGCGAGATCCCTACCGATCCCGAAGAGCTTCGAGCCGCAGTTGAGTCCAAGGTCGCCAAGCTTGCGGAGCTCCTTGAGCGCAAGCGGCGCGACGGGGACGGCGGCGGCGATCGACGCGATGACATTGGAGCAGCAGCGGAGGTTTCTCAGCGTCGCTCTGGCTGAGCCGCTGCTGCATCAGGAGCTGGAGGCCGGCGAGGACTGGTCGACCTTCCTGCTGCTGGGCGGGCGGGGATCGGGCAAGACCTTCGCCGGGGCGCGGTGGCTGGCGCAGATGGCGCTGACCGTACCGCGCATGGCGCTGGTGGGGCCCACCCTGCACGACGTGCGCGAGGTGATGGTCGAGGGGGCCTCGGGGCTGCGGGCGACCAGCGGACCGGCCTTCCGGCCGCGGTGGGAAAGCTCTCGCCGGCGGCTGGTCTGGCCCAATGGGGCCGCGGCCTACGCCTTCTCGGCGGAAGATCCCGACAGCCTGCGCGGGCCTCAGTTCCATGCCGCCTGGGCCGACGAGTTCTGCGCCTGGCCCAAGGCCGCCGAGACCCTGGCCATGCTGCGGTTCGGCTTGCGGCTGGGCGAGGATCCCAGGCTGGTCGTCACGACCACGCCGCGGCCGACCCGGGCGCTGAAGGTGCTGATGTCCGAGCCGGGCGTGGCCACTACGCGGGCGGGGACGGCGGCCAACGCTGGGAACCTCGCGCCACGGTTCCTGGCCACGCTGGAGGCCCTTTACGGCGGCACCCGGCTGGCGGCGCAGGAGCTGGAGGGGATCGTCGTCGAGACCGACGGCGGCCTGTTCCGGGCGGAAGACCTGGCGCGCTGTCGAGGCGCGCCGCCGGCGAAATTCGACCGGGTGGTGGTGGCGGTCGATCCGCCGGCCACGGCGCGCGGCGACGCCTGCGGCGTGGTGGTCGCCGGCCGCCGCGACGGCCGCGCCTATGTGCTGGCCGACCGCACCATGCGGGGCCTGTCGCCCAACGGCTGGGCCAGGCTGGCGGTCGCCGCGGCCGTGGATTTCGACGCCGACGCGCTGGTGGCCGAGGCCAACCAAGGCGGCGACATGGTGCGCACCGTCCTGGCCCAGGCCGCGCCGCCGTGCCCGATCAAGCTGGTGCGGGCCTCGGTGGGCAAGCGGGCCCGGGCCGAGCCGGTGGCGGCTTTGTACGAGCAGGGCCGGGTTGTGCACTGCGGGGCGTTTCCGGCGCTGGAGGAGGAGCTGATGGGCCTCGGCGAGGGGGACCTTGGGCACAGTCCCGACCGGGCGGACGCGCTGGTCTGGGCGCTGAGCGAGCTGATGCTGGGCGGGGGGAAGGCGCCGCGGCTTAGGGTGGTGTGAGCGCCCTTCGGGCGACCCCCTCAGTCGCTCCGCGACAGCTCCCCCAGAGGGGGAGCATCTTCTTGGCGCGCAAGATCCTCCCCCTTTGGGGGAGGTGGCCCGGAGGGCCGGAGGGGGTCTGCGCAGGCGAGGATCGTGGCGAGGGCGTCATCGACCGAGGCCAGGACCTCTATGGCGGGAATACGAAGCGTGCGTATGCCGCGCGCCGAGAACCAGGCGTCTCGTTTGGCGTCGCGGTAGGGCCGATCCTCGGTGTCGTGGGCGCAGCCGTCGACCTCGACCGCCAGCTTTAGCGTGTCGCAGTAGAAATCGAGCACGTAGGGTCCGACGGGATGCCGCTTGCGAAAGTGCAGGCCTTCGAGGCGACGCGCCTTGAGGCCGATCCATAGCAGGACCTCCGGCAGGCTCATGGTGCGTCGAAGGGCCTTGGCATTTTGACGGGTGCGCTTGGGCGCGTCCACCGGGGTCCCCTCCGTCGGCTTCGCCGACACCTCCCCCTTCAGGGGGAGGGTCTTGTTCTTTCTTTGTTCTCAACCTTCACGGGAGCGGCCATGGCCCTTTTCGCGCGCCGGCGCGTGCCGGAAATCAAGGATTCGCGGGCCGCCAGGCTGGTCGCCCTGACCAGCGGCGGGCGGCCGCAGTGGACGCCGCGGGACTATGGGGCGCTGGCGAGCGAGGGCTTCGCCAAGAACCCGGTGGCCTATCGCTGCGTGCGGATGATCGCGGAAGCCGCGGCCGCCGTGCCGCTGGCGGTGTTTCATGGCGGCAGGCGGGCGGACGACCATCCGCTGGCGGGCCTGCTGGCCGCGCCCAATCCCGAGCAGGGCGGGCCTGACCTGATGGAGGCGTTCTTCGGCCACTTGCAGGTGGCCGGGAACGGCTACCTGGAAGCCTCTGGGGAAGCCGCCGGGGAGGGACCCAGCGAGCTCTACGCCCTGCGGCCCGACCGGATGGCGGTGGTTCCCGGACCGCGCGGCTGGCCGGCGGCTTACGACTACCAGGCCGGCGGGCGGACGGCGCGGATCGGGCGTGACGGCGACGGCTGGCTGCCGGTGCTGCACCTGAAGCTGTTCAACCCGACGAGCGACCATTACGGGGCCTCGCCGCTCGAAGCCGCCGCCTTCGCCATCGACGTGCACAACGCCTCGGGGGCGTGGAACAAGGGCTTGCTCGACAACGCCGCCCGGCCGTCGGGGGCGCTCGTTTATGGCGGGCGCGACGGGGACCGCTTGAGCGAGGAGCAGTTCGAGCGGCTGAAGGCCGAGCTGGCGGGCGCCCACGCCGGGGCCGACAACGCCGGCCGGCCGCTGCTGCTGGAAGGCGGGCTGGAGTGGAAGCCGATGTCGCTGACCCCGGCCGACCTGGACTTCGTCGAGGGCAAGCATGCGGCGGCGCGCGAGATCGCCCTGGCCTTCGGGGTTCCGCCGCAGCTCCTGGGGATCCCGGGCGACAATACCTACGCCAACTATCGCGAGGCCAACGGCGCGTTCTGGCGCCACACGGTGGTTCCGCTGGCCGAGCGGGCGGCGCGGGCGATCACCGCCTGGCTGGCGCCGAAGTTCCCCGGCGCGCGGGTCGGCTGCGATCTCGACGCCGTGCCGGCCCTGTCGGCTGAACGCGACGCCCTGTGGGCGCGGCTGGAGGCGGCGAGCTTCCTGACTGACGAGGAGCGCAGGCGGCTGGCGGGGTTGGAGGGGTGAAGCGCCGAGGCCGCCCTTGCGGGCGGCCCCCTCCGGCCCTCCGGGCCACCTCCCCCAGAGGGGGAGGATCTACGCACCAAGATGCTCCCCCTCTGGGGGAGCTGTCGGCGAAGCCGACTGAGGGGGTTTCATGACCACGACGAACCGCTGGCGGCTGGACCGCCAGATCTCGGCGGCCGTGCTGGTGGCGGTGACGCTGCAGGCGGCCGCGGCGCTGATGTGGGCCGGGCGGGCCAGCGCGCGGATCGACGAGATGCAGAAGCGCCTCGAAGCCCAGGCCCCGGTGGCCGAGCGGCTGGCGAGGCTGGAGACCCAGGCCGAGGCCACGCGCGCGGCCCTGGTGCGGATCGAGGCCAAGCTGGATGGGGTGGGCCGATGAGCGACCTGCGCATCGAGGGCTACGCGTCCCTCTTCTGGACCCGCGACCTCAACGACGACGTCACCGCCGCGGGGGCCTTCAGGCAAAGCCTCGAGGCCGGGCCGATCCGCATGCTGCACCAGCACGACGAGGCCGAGCCCGTGGGCGTCTGGGACGAGGCGTTCGAGGACGCGCGCGGCCTGTTTGTCCGTGGCCGGATTATTTGCGCGACGCCGCGCGGACGGCTGGTGGCGGCGCTGGTCGAGGCCGGCGCGCTGGACGGGCTGTCGATCGGCTTTCGGCAGGTCAAGGCGCGGCGCGACGGGGCCTTGCGGGTGCTGTCGCGCGTCGACCTCTGGGAGGTGTCGATCGTGACCTTTCCGATGCTGCCGCAGGCAAGGCTGCGGGTGGTTTGAGATCTCCCTTCCCCCTTGATGGGGGAAGGGCCGGGGTTGGGGGTGGAGCGGCCTTTCCGCGCCTCTGACCGCCGACGGCTTTGGAGGCTGACGCGCCGCGTCACCCCCATCCCAAACCCTTCCCCCATCGAGGGGGAAGGGCTTTTCACGGAGAACTCCATGAAGGAAACCAAACAGGGCCCGGCCTCGCCGGAGGCCCGGGCGGCGCTTGCCGAGATGCTGGCGGCGTTCGAAGGCTTCAAGGCGGCCAACGACCAGCGGCTGGCGGCGATCGAGAGCAAGAGCGCCGACGTGCTGCTGGAGGAGAAGGTGTCGCGCATCGACGCGGCCTTGAACGCCGCCCAGGATCGGCTGGACCGCGTGCTGGCCGACAGCCGCCGTCCGGCCTTGGCGAGCGAGGCGCCGGCCGCGCGGGTCGACGAGCGCAAGGCCGCCTTCGACCGCTATGTGAAGACCGGCGAGACCGCTGGCCTGCTCGAAGCCAAGGGCCTGTCGGAGGGCGTGGCCACGGCCGGCGGCTATGTGGCGCCGCCGGAGCTGGAGCGGCAGATCCTGCGCCGCCTGGCCGCCACCAGCCCGATGCGCGAGATCTGCCAGGTGCGCACGATCGGCGGCGGCACGTTCCGCAAGCCGGTGAGCCCCACGGGCCTGGCGGCGGCCTGGGTGGCCGAGACCGCCGCGCGCCCCGAGACCACGGCGCCGACGCTGGACGTCATCGACTTCCCGGCCGGCGAGCTCTACGCCAGCCCGGCCGCCACCCAGGCGCTGCTGGACGACGCCTATGTCAGCATCGACGAGTGGCTGGCGGAAGAAGTGCAGGACGCCTTCGCCGCCCAGGAGACGGCGGCCTTCGTGGCCGGCGACGGGGTCAACAAGCCCAAGGGCCTCCTGGCCTATACCGCCGCCCCGGACGCCAGCTACACCTGGGGCCAGCTGGGCTACGTGGCCACCGGCGTGGCCGGCAACTGGCCGGCCAGCAACCCGACCGACAAGCTGATCGACCTGATCTATTCGGCCAGGGCCCAGTACCGCCAGAACGGCCGCTTCGTGCTGAACCGCAGGACGGTCAGCGCGGTGCGCAAGTTCAAGGACGCGCAGGGCAACTACATCTGGAACGCGGCCCTGCAGCCGGGGCAGTCGGCGTCCCTGCTGGGCTTTCCGGTGACCGAGATCGAGGCCATGCCCGATGTCGGCGCCAACAGTCTGGCCGTGGCCTTCGGCGACTTCGAGAAGGGCTACCTGATCGTCGACCGCGCCGGGGTGCGGGTGCTGCGCGACCCCTATTCGGCCAAGCCGCACGTGCTTTTCTACACCACGAAAAGGGTGGGCGGCGGCGTGCAGAACTTCGACGCGGTGAAGCTGCTGAAGTTCTCGGTGAGCTGATCCGCCGGGCCGCCCCTGGTGGGGCGGCCCCCTCCGGCCCTCCGGGCCACCTCCCCCAGAGGGGGAGGATTTTAGATGCTCCCCCTCTGGGGGAGCTGTCGCGAAGCGACTGAGGGGGTCTTCCCCCCCCAAAGACTGGAAATCCCCATGCCCAATTCCGTGACCTTGGCGCAGGCCAAGGACTTCCTGCGCGTGGGCGGCGAGGACGAACTGGTTTCCCTGCTGATCGAGGCCGCCGAGGCGCGGGTCGGGCAGGCGGCCGGGGTCGGCTTAAGCGCCGCCAGTCCTGCGCCGTTGCGCCTGGCGGTGCTGATCCTGGCCTGCCACGCCTATGAGCATCGCGGCGATGCGCGGCCGCCGCCGCTGTCGCTGGTCGAGCCTTGGCTCGCGCCCTATCGCGAGGCGCGGCTGTGAGCGCCGAGATCGCCCTGGCCAGGGCCTTGGCCGACCTGCTGGCGAGCGCGCCGGCGGTGTCGGCGATCGTGGGGGCGCGGGTGCACGCGTCTCCGCCGCGGATGCTGACCTATCCCTGCGTCAGCGTCGGCCGGATCGAGAGCCGGCCCGTCGGCGAGGGCGACCTACTCGAGCACGTCGTGACCCTCACCTGCGCCTCGCGCTTCGGCGGGGCGCAGGAGGCGCGGGCCATGGTCGCGGCCGCGCGGATGACGCTGCACGACGCCGCGCCGGCGGTGGAGGGCCGGACGCTGGCCTCGCTGAAGGTGCGGTTCTGCGACGTGTTCGCCGCCGCCGACGACGAGCTGACCCTGGGCGTGCTGCGGGTGCGCGCCGTCAGCGAGCCCGCCTGAAGTCCAACCGAGAAGGAGACAAACCATGGCCGCTCAAGCCGGCAAGGACATGCTGCTGAAGATCGGCGACGGGGGCTCGCCGCAGGCCTTCGTGACGGTGGCGGGCCTGCGCGCCCGGACCATCAGCCTGAACGCCAAGACCATCGACGCCACCGACGGCGACAGCGCCGGGCGCTGGCGCGAGCTGCTGGCCGGGGCGGGCGTGCGCTCGGCCGCGGTGTCGGGGGCGGGGGTGTTCCGTGACGCGGCCTCGGACGCCCTGGTGCGCGACAGCTTCTTTGCGCAGACCGCCAGGACCTGGCGGCTGGTGATCCCCGACTTCGCCCAGCTGGAGGGGCCGTTCCTGGTCTCGGCGCTGGAATACGCCGGCCAGCACGACGGCGAGGCGGCCTTCGCCCTGACCCTGGCCTCGGCCGGGGCGGTGAGCGTGACGGCGATCTAGGGGAGGGCGGCGAGATGGCGCTTTCCAATGCGGCGCGCGGCGAGGCGGTCGTGACGCTGGGCGGGGTGACGCGACGGCTGTGCCTGACGCTGGGCGGCCTGGCCAGGATCGAGGCGGCGCTGGGCTTGTCCGACTGGAGCCAGCTGCCGGCGCGGCTGGCGCGGCCGTCGGCGGGCGAGCTGATGGCGGTGCTGGAGGCGCTGGTCGACGACGAGCTGGGGCCGCTGGACGCGGGCCGGCTGGACCCGCGCGAGGCCGCCGCGGCGGTGGCCATGGCCCTGGCGGCGGCCGCGTGAGCCCCTGGGGCGGGATGCTGCGGCGGGCGGCGGTGGCGTTCGCCATCCCGCCGGCGGCGTTCTGGCGATTGTCGCTGAAGGAGTGGCGGGCCTTGGCGGGCGAGGGGGCGGGCCAGGGGGCGGGCGCGGCGCTGGGGAGGCCGGACCTGGCGGCGCTGATGGCGCGGTTTCCCGACGGGATGGAGGACGAGGCATGAGCGGTTTCGACGAGGGCCTGCCGCTGCGCACGGCCGAGGCGGCCGACGCCCTGGCGGGCCTGGAGGCCCCGGCCCGGGCGGCGGCGCGGTCGATCGAGGACGCCTTCGCCCAGGCGGGCGAGACCCTGGCGCGGTCGCTGGCCAGGGCCGCCGCCGACGGCGAGCTGTCGCTGGCCGAACTGGCGCGGGCGGTGCTGGGCGCGGTATCCGGCGGTCGCGGAAGCGGCCTGGGCGAGGCGCTGAGCGCGGCGATGGCGGGCGTGTTTTCCGGGGCGCGGGCCGAGGGCGGACCGGTGACCGGCGGCGGGGCCTATCTGGTCGGCGAGCGCGGGCCCGAGGTGTTCCGGCCGGCCGGGGCGGGAACGATAGAGCCCGTTGGCGGTAGTGGCGGCGGGATCAGCGTGACGGTGCAGGTGGCCGGCGGCGAGGCGGGCGCCCTGGCCCGTTCGGACGCCCAGCTGGCCCAGGCCCTGGCGCGGGCCGTCAGCCTGGGCGCGCGACGGCTCTAGCCGAAGATGTCGGCCGTTTCGCGGGTCGTGGCCTTGGGCGCCCTCGAGGGCAGGCAGCCGAGGACGAAGACCAGCGCCAACAGCGTCAAGGCGGCCAGCAGGGAGGCGAGGCTCATGGAGGCCTCCGGGCTCGCCGCGACGCTGGGCGGGACGCCGACTATCCTGTTCAGGGCGAGGCCGACGAGGACGATCGGCAGCGGAAACGGCGCCAGCCAGAACGGCAGGCCCGCGTCGCGCAGGCGTCGGGCGGCGAAGGCGCACCAGACGGCCAGGCTGACCCAGTCCACGGCGTCGCCGAACAGCTCGTCGTGAGGGATCTCCAGCACGGCGAACACGCCGACGATCATGGCGATCAGCGAGAGCCAATATTCGAGCCGCCGGCCGCGACCACGCAGATAGGCCAGGACCAGCTTCATCCGAACGCCTCCGCCCGGGCCTGGGGCTGGATCCGGGGCGGGCGCGAGGGCAGGCAGCCCACGAGGATCACCGCGCCGGCCACGAGCACCAGCACCACGCCCTCGACCTGGATGCGCAGGACGACGTGGAAGGCGACGTCGTGCTGGTCGTGGGCGAGGTCGAAGAAGGCGGCGCTGGCCAGGCTGGCGACCGGGGCCGGGACGCTCAGCCAGAGCGGCCAGCGGGCGTCGCGCAAGCGGCGGACAGCGGCGACAAGCCAGACGAGCCACAGCAGCAGGCGCAGGGGCCAGTCCGACGACAGCAGGTTCGGCGCGACGCTGGCGATGATCGCGGTGGCGGCCATGTTGGCGGCCAGGACGCCGGCGCTCCACAGCCAGAACGCCAGCCGCGGGCTTCGGCCGCGCAGATAGGCGCCGACAGCCGGGCTCATCCGAACACCTCGGCCTGCGTCTCGGGCGTCGGGACGGTGGAGGGCTTGGAGCGCCAGACGCCGATCACCGTCCAGAAGCCGATCCACAGCACGAAGAGGGTGAGCGGCATATAGGAGAGCGCGACTTTGGTCTGACGCTCGGCAGTCAGGAACAGCACGACGCCGGCCGCCGCCGAGACGGGGATCGGCGCCAGGCAGATCCAGGGCGACCAGCCGATGTCGCGCAGCCGGCGCGAGGCCAGCAGGAACCACGCGAAGAACACTAGCCAGGCCAGGGCGGTGTTGGCGGGAAGAAACCGCAGGGTCCAGCCCGCCCCCATCAGCGCCACGACGCTGAGCCAATATTCTTGCCGCCGGCAGCGGCCGCCCAGGTAGCGCCAGAGGGCGCGCAGCAGGCTCATCCGAACACCTCCGCCTGGGTTGCTGGCGGCGGCTGGCGAGATTTGGACGGCCAGGCGCCAAGCAGCAGGTTGAAGGCTAGCCAGCCCAAACCGATCGGCGCCAGCGAGGTGTCATACAGTTTCTGGGGATCGGGAATGGTCCTGGCCAGCAAGAGCAAGGCGAAGAAGAAGGCCAGGACGGTGATGATCGGCGCGAGCGACAGCCAGGGGCTCCACCGCATCGCGCGCAGCCGGCGCGAGGCCAGCAGCAGCCACAGGGCGACCAGGATCAGCGGCAGGGCGTTAAGATAGAGGGGGTCTGGCGCGAAGGCCGCCGACAGCGTCAGGCCGAAAGACAAGGCTAGGCCCGCCCAGAACTCGCGCCGCTTGCCGCAGCCCAGCAGATAGCCCCTGATCGCGTTCACGTCGCGCCCCCAACACACAAAACCCCGCCGCGACAGTAGCGGCGGGGTTGCGTGCGCGAAAGGGCTCTCGCTGTGTTCGCTTGGCGTCTCGACATTCGGCGTCTGAGACGAAAACCTCGTCCTTCGACGGGCTCAGGATGAGGTTTTTCCACGATCTCCGCCTGTAGTTTGGTCCTCATCCTGAGCTTGTCGAAGGACGAGGACCACATTCGGATCTTGAATGTCGATCCGCTCTAGACGGCCAGGGCGTTCAGCGGCCGGTCGCCCCAGCGGTTGTCGCTGGTGTCGCCGGGCGTGCAGCCGACCCAGAGCGTGAAGCCGATGCTGACCAGGAAGCCCAGCAGCAGGGACATCACCACGCCGCCGGCGCCGGCCAGGGCGAACAGTTCGGGGTCGCCGCCGTTCAGGGCGATGGCCGCCGCGCCGAAGCCCAGCCACAGGGCCGAGCCGATCAGCATCACCGGTCCCAGCACGATCGGCAGGGCCTGCCACCAGCCGCTCTTGCCCATGTCGTGCAGGCGCTTGGTGTAGATGCAGACGAAGCAATAGAGCGACGCCAGGGCGACGAGATTGCCGATGACCGGGACCCACCCGGCCACCACGTTGGCGCCCAGCAGCATCAGCCAGGCGATCCAGAACGCCTGACGGCCGATACGGCCGTCGGCGGAGAACATCAGCGTTTTCCAGTCCATGTCTTTGTCTCCCAACCTTGAGGAGAGACTAGGGGCGGCCCCCGCGCGACTGAAGTGAAATGGACGTCATGACAAGGGTTTAACCCGCCGTCAGCGTCTGGGCCGGCGTGAAGGCCGGAGCGGGCGCGGCGCCCGCTCGGCGCGGGCCGGGCTCGACGCCCAGCCAGCCCAGCAGCGCCAGCCACAGCAGGCCCGAGGCCCCCGCGCCGGTGAAGATCGGCACGATGACGGCCATTCCCTGCAGGTGGCCCATCCAGGCCATCAGC
Source organism: Caulobacter zeae (assembly GCF_002858925.1). Taxonomy (GTDB): domain Bacteria; phylum Pseudomonadota; class Alphaproteobacteria; order Caulobacterales; family Caulobacteraceae; genus Caulobacter; species Caulobacter zeae. The sequence continues at coordinate 320,204 of NZ_PJRS01000022.1, read as the reverse complement.
CCGCCGGTGAGGATCAGGTCCAGGCCCCAGACGCCGACCAGCGGCCAGGGGCCGTGGCCCATGTCGCGCAGCCGCTTGAGGCACAGCACGCCGCTGACCCAGCCTTGCAGGGCCAGGATCGCCAGGCCCGGGATCCAGCCGTCGAAGCCGAGGGCCGGGCCGCTGACGTCGACCAGCCAGGGCCCGACCAGCGGGATGGCGGCCATGGGCGCGGCGCCATGGCGTCCGAACGCCAGGAAGCCGCCGATCTCGAGCCCGAGGAGCAGGAACAGGCCCAGCCAGAACGGTCCGCGGCCGATGGCGCCGCGCGGCGAGAAGAGCAGGGCGAAGAAGGGCACGGCGGGGTCTCCGGCGGGTCTGGATGGAATGTAAGTAAATAATCACTCACATTGTGCAGCTGTCAAGGAGGGCTCTTCATGAGCTTGGCGATGAGCGCCTTTCACGAGGTGCGGCTGCCCGTGCGCCTGGCCTTCGGCGGGACGAGCGGGATCGAGCGCCGCACCGAGATCGTCGGCCTGGCCTCGGGCGCCGAGCACCGGTCCAGCCCGTGGGCGCAGGGGCGCAGGCGCTACCTGGTCGGCACGGCGACGCGCAGCCTGGACGAGGCCGCCGAGCTGGTGGCGTTCTTCGAGGCGCGGCGCGGGCGGCTGCACGGCTTTCGCTTCAGGGACCCGGCCGACTTCAAGTCGTGCGCGCCGTCGCTGAACCCAGCCCCGACCGATCAGGTGCTGGGAGCCGGCGACGGGACGCGGAAGGCCTTCCAGCTGGCCAAGGCCTATGGGGCCGGCGAGACGGCGGTGTCGCGACCGATCGCCAAGCCGCAGGCCGGGACCGTGAGGGTGGCCGTGGCCGGGGTGGAGCAGGCGGCCGGGGCCTTCGCGGTGGATACGGTCACGGGCCTCGTCACCCTGGCGGTCGCGCCTGCGGCGGGGGCGGCGGTGACCGCCGGCTTCCTGTTCGACACGCCGGTGCGCTTCGACCTCGACCGCCTCGACGTGACCCTGGAGGGGTTCGGGGCGGCGCGGGTCGGGGCGGTGTCGCTGGTCGAGGTGCGGGCCTGATGCGCGCGGTCGAGGCGGCGCTGGCGGCGCGCATCGAAAGCGGGGCGGCGCGGCTGTGCCACGCCTGGGTGCTGACCCGGGCTGACGGAACGGCGATGGGCTTCACCGATCACGATCGCGACCTGACGGTGGCGGGGACGGTCTGTCGGGCGGCCAGCGGCTGGGGCGCGGGGGCGGCCGAGAGCGAGGCGGGGTTCGGACCTGGCCTGGCCGCGGCGCTGGGGGCGCTGGACGACTCTTCGCAAGATGGGGCGGCGATCACCGCCGGCGACATCGAGGCGGGGCTCTATGACGGCGCGCAGGTGGTCTGCCGGCGGGTGGACTGGAGCGCGCCGGACCTGCTGGTCGAGCTGTGGCGGGCCCGGGTGGCGCGGGTGTCGTGGACCGGCCAGGCCTTCACCGCCGAGCTGGAGGGACCGGCGGCGGACCTGGAGGCGATGGCGGGGCGGACCTACGCCCGCAGCTGCGACGCGACCCTGGGCGACGGCCGCTGCGGCGTCGACCTGGCGGCCCATCCCGGCGCGGCCTGCGACCGGCGCTGGACGACTTGTCGCGACACCTTCGCCAACGCGGTCAATTTCCGGGGCTTTCCGACCCTGCCGGGCGAGGACTTCCTGACGCTCTATCCCGCCGAGGGCGAGGTCAACGACGGTGGGCGTCGATGAGGGGGCGGCGATGAGGGCCCGGGTCGTGAGCGAGGCGCGGACCTGGCTGGGCACGCCCTATCAGCACCAGGCCAGCCTGAGGGGCGCGGGCTGCGACTGCCTGGGCCTGGTGCGCGGGGTGTGGCGGGCGCTGCACGGGCCCGAGCGCGAGGCGCCGCCGACCTATCGCCCCGACTGGGCCGAGCTTTGCGACGGCGAGCCCTTGCTGGAGGGGCTGGCGCGGACGCTGGTCGCCGTCGATCCGGCCAAGGCGCGGCCCGGCGACGTGGTGGTGTTCCGCATGCTCGCCGGGGCGGCCGCCAAGCACTGCGCGATCCTGTCGGCGCAGGAGCCGAGGGGGACGCGGATGATCCATGCCTATTGGGGGCGGGCCTGCGTCGAAAGCTGGCTGGGCCCCTGGTGGCGCGCGCGGCTGGTCGCCGCCTTCTCGTTTCCGGAGCAGCATTGATGGCGCAGATGATCCTCACCGGGGCCGGTTCGAGCCTCGGTTCGCTGGGCGCGATCAGCGCCACCCTGGGGGCGATGGTCGATGTCGGCCTCGCCGCGGCCCTGGCCCCGGCCCGGACCTCGGGCCCGCGGATCGCCGAGCTGAAGCTGACCGGGGCGGCCGAGGGCGCGCCCATGCCGTGCGCGTTCGGTCGGGCGCGGGTGGCCGGCCAGGTGATCTGGGCGGCGCGTTTCCGCGAGCACCGCCGCGAGGCCGGCGGCAAGGGCGGGCGCGTGCGGTCCTATGGCTACAGCCTGTCGTTCGCCCTGGCCGTGGGCGAGGGGCCGATCGACGGGATCGGCCGGGTGTGGGCGGACGGCAAGGTGATGGACATGGACGGGGTGGCCATGCGCGTCCATCGCGGGACGGACGACCAGCTTCCCGACCCGCTGATCGCGGCGGTGGAGGGCGACGCGCCGGCCTATCGCGGCACAGCCTATGTGGTGTTCGAGGACCTGGCGCTGGACGCCTTCGGCGGGCGGCCGCCGCAGCTGTCGTTCGAGGTCTTCCGCCGGCCGGGCGGCGACGGGACGGGTCTGGAGGACCGGCTGGAAAGCGTGTGCCTGATCCCCGGGGCGGGCGAGTTCGTGCTCGCGACCGACGTGGTGCTGCGCCGCGAGGGGCTGATCCGGACGCGGCCTGAGAACCAGAACAACGCCGAGGGACGGGCCGACCTTTTGCTGTCGCTGGACCAGTTGCAGGCGCAGCTGCCGAACGTGCGGCGGGTGAACCTGGTGGTCAGCTGGTTCGGAACGGACCTGCGTTGCGGGTCGTGCGAGATCCGCCCCGGCGTCGAGGCGGCCGACAAGCCGACCGAGCCGATGGCCTGGCGGGCGGCGGGGCTGGAGCGCGGGCAGGCGCGGCTGATCTCGCAGAGCGGGGGCGGCGTGGCCTATGGCGGCACGCCGGCCGACGAGGCGGTGGTGCAGGCGATCGCCGAGCTGAAGCGGCGGGGCTTTGCGGTGACGCTGTATCCGTTCGTGCTGATGGACGTAGCGGCCGGCAACGATCTTCCCGATCCGCACGGCGGGGCCGAGCAGGCGGCGTATCCCTGGCGCGGGCGGATCACCTGCCATCCGGCCCCGGGGCGGGCGGGATCGCCGCACAAGACGAGCGCGGCCGCCGCGCAGGTGGGGGCGTTCTTCGACGGCGAGTGGGGCTTTGCCCGCTTCGTGCGGCACTATGCGGCGCTGGCCGCGCGGGCCGGCGGGGTGGACGGCTTCCTGATCGGCTCTGAGCTGGTGGGCCTGACCCGGGTGCGCGACGCGGCGGGCTTTCCGGCCGTGGCGGCGCTGAAGACGCTGGCCGGGCAGGCGCGGACGCTGCTGGGGCCGGCGACCAGGATCGGCTACGCCGCCGACTGGAGCGAGTATTTCGGATCCCAGCCGGCCGACGGCTCTGGCGACGTGCACTTTCACCTGGACCCGCTGTGGGCCGATCCGAACATCGACTTCGTGGGCGTCGACTATTACCCGCCGATCACCGACTGGCGGGACGGCCAGGAGCACGAGGACGCCCTGGCCGGCTGGGGCGGGCCGCATGACCCGAACTACCTGCGCTACAGCCTGACGGGCGGAGAGGGCTTCGAGTGGTTCTACGCCTCGGCTCTCGACCGTGCGGCGCAGGTGCGCACGCCGATCACCGACGGGGCGCATGGCGAGCCGTGGGTGTTCCGGCCCAAGGATCTGTTGTCGTGGTGGAGTCGCCCGCACCACGACCGGCCGGGCGGGGTGCGGTCGCCGACGCCGACGGCCTGGGTCCCGAAATCCAAGCCGATCCGGCTGATCGAGTTCGGCTGCGGGGCGGTGGACAAGGGCGCCAATGCGCCCAACCTGTTTGTCGATCCCAAGAGCGCCGAGAGCGCCTTGCCGCCGTTCTCGGACGGCGGCGTCGACGCGCTGGGCCAGCGGCGGGCGCTGGAGGCGGTGCTGGCCATGGTGGCAGATGCGGAGGCCAATCCGCTGTCGCCGGCCTATGGCGGGCCGATGATCGAGGAGGCCAGCGCCTGGTGCTGGGACGCGCGGCCGTTCCCCGACTTTCCGGCGCGGGCGCAGGTGTGGGCCGACGCTCCCAACTGGCGGCTGGGCCACTGGCTGAACGGCCGCGCCGGCGCGGCGGGCCTCGGCGAACTGGTCATGGCCGTGGCGGCGCGGGCCGGGGTGGAGATCGATCCCGGCGAGGCGTCAGGCCTGGTTGAGGGCTACGTGATCGAGCGGCCGATGCGCCTGCGCGACGCGCTGTCGCCGCTGACCGAGGCCTTCGGGCTGGACGCGACAGAGCGCGGCGGGCGGGTGCGGCTGGTGTCGCGCTCTGGCCCGGCGCAGGGGGCGCTGGCCGGGGACGACCTGGCCTGGCCCGAGGATCGCCCGGCCCCGGACAGCGCGGCGCGACAGCTGGAGGACGCGGCCGGGGCGGTCCGACTGCGGTTCGTCGACCTGGCGCGCGACTACCAGGCCGGCGGCCTGGTGGTGCGGAGCGGGCCGGGGGCGCTGACCCTGGATGTCGAGGCGCCGCTGGTGCTGACGGCGGGGCAGGCCGGGGCTGTCGCCCGGCGGCGGCTGGACGCGCAGGGCGCCGCGCGGCGCGAGCGGGTGGTGCATCTGTCGCCGCTGGCGGCGCTGCGCTGGCAGGCCGGCGATCGCTTGGCGCTGGACGGCGAGACCTGGCGCGTGGCGCGGGTGGATCTGGACGAGCGGCCGCGGATCAAGCTGCTGCCGGTTCTGCCCGCCGTGGCCGAGGCCGGCGAGATCGACTGGAGCCCGGCCCCGCCGCGTCCGGCGCTGGGGCCGCCGGCGCTGGTGGTGCTGGACCTGCCGCCGCTGCCTGGCGCGGAGGAGGACGCCCGGCCGCTGGTCGCCGTCGCCGCCCAGCCGTGGCGGGCCTTCGACGTGCATGCGGGGGCGGAGGTGGAGGCCCTGCGCGTACGGGGGACGGCGGGCGCCTGCGCGGGCGTGGGGACGACGCTGTCGGACCTGCCGGCCGGGCCGCGCTGCCGGTTCGACCGGGGAACGCGGCTGGTGGTGCGGCTGGAGGGGCGCGCGCCGCAAAGTCGCGGCCGCGCGGCGGTGCTGGCCGGCGAGAACCTGCTGGCGGTGCGCGGGCCGCAGGGCTGGGAGCTGTTGCAGTTCCTGACCGCGCAGATGGTCGGGCCCGATGCCTGGGCGCTGAGCGGCTTGCTGCGCGGGCAGCAGGGTTCGGACATGGCGGCGCTGGTTCCGGCCGGGGCTGCGGTGGTGCTGGTCGACGAGGCCCTGGTCCGCGCTGAGCTCGGCCTGGCCGAACGCGGCCTGCCGCTGGCCTGGCGCGCGGCGCCGACCGGCGGTCCGGCGGCGGGGCCGGCGATGACGGAGGTCGAGGCGGCCTGGCGGGGCGTCGCCCTGCGGCCGTGGTCGCCGGCGCATCTGCGGGCGAAGACGGTTGGCGGCGACACCCGACTGTCGTGGATCCGCCGCGCGCGGGTCGGCGGCGACGGCTGGGAGTGCGAGGTTCCGCTGGCCGAGGCGGCCGAGGCCTGGCGGGTGGAGATCCTCGACGGCGAGACGGTGGTGCGGACGGTGGAAACGGCGGCGCCGGGCTTTGCCTGGACGGCGGCGATGCGGGCGGCCGACCTGCCGGCCGGGGCGGCCGGGGCGCTGTCGGCGAGGGTGGCTCAGGGCTCGGCGACCTGGGGCTGGGGCGCGCCTGCGACGACAGCGCTGTGATATTAATGCAACATTTGGCTTGCGCCCGGCGCGGAACCGCCTAATTGAGGGGCTTCGGCATTTCCGTACTGTCTTGAGGGCCTTCCTTGGCGCGCGACCCCTATCTGGAGCTTGGCGTTTCCCGCGGCGCGAGCGCGGACGAGATCCGCAAGGCGTTCCGCAAGCTGGCCAAGCAGTATCACCCCGACACCAATCCCGGGGACAAGAAGGCCGAGGACAAGTTCAAGCAGGTCAGCGCGGCCTTCGACATCCTCGGCGACGCCGAGAAGAAGAAGAAGTTCGACGCCGGCGAGATCGACGCCGACGGGCGTGAGACCATGCGCGGCTTCGGCGGCGGTGGCGGCGGTCCGTTCGGCGGCGGCTTTGGCCGGGGCGGCGGCTTCGGGCGCGGCGGCGGCGGGGGCGAGGGCCCCGAGATCGACCTCAACGACCTGTTCGGCGACATCCTGGGCCGCAACCGCGGCGCGGGAGCCGGCGGCGGTTTCGGCGGCGGCGGTTTTTCGGCCAAGGGCGCGGACGTGCGCGCGCGGCTCGACATCGACCTGGAAGAGTCGATCAAGGGCGGCAAGAAGCGCGTGGCCTTCTCGGACGGCCGCACCATCGACGTGACCATCCCGGCCGGCGCCCAGGAAGGCCAGACCCTGCGCCTGAAGGGGCAGGGCAGTCCGGGGCGCGGCGGCAACGGCGACGCCTTGATCGAGCTGGCGGTCAAGCCGCACCCGATCTACCGCAAGGAAGGCGAGCACCTGGTCATGGACCTGCCGGTCAGCGTTCCCGACGCGGTGCTGGGCGGCAAGGTCGAGGCCCCGACGCCCGACGGCCCGGTCAACGTGACGGTGCCCAAGGGCGCCAACAGCGGCGCCAAGCTGCGGCTGAAGGGGCGTGGGCTGGCCGACGCCAAGGGCCATCGCGGCGACCTCTACGCCCGCCTGGTCGTCACCCTGCCCGAAACCATCGACGAGGACCTGGAGAAGTTCGCCCAGGCCTGGCGCGAGCAGAAGCCCTACGCGCCCAAGCGGCGGTAGGGGTGGCGGTTCTTAACCATGCCTGGTCAGGTCTGGTTAAGACCTGGCGACCAGATTGCGCGGTGTTTCCAGAAGGGAAGTCGCCGTGCAGGTTTCCGCAACCAACGCCGCCGTCCGCTACGCCCCGCCGCGCCCGGCCGGTTCGGGCGAGGCCGCCGCGGCCATTGTCGACCTGACCCAGCTGGCGGTGGCGCAGACCAACGCCAAGGCGACTCAGGCCGCCGGCGCGGCCCTGGCCCAGGCCACCGGCGAACTGACCGGCGTGCTGGTCGATATCTCGGCCTGAGGCCCAGTAGGCCATTTCCGCGCAAGGGCGGGTGCTGACCAAAACCGACAGTTGCTTGCGACGTCGATCTGGAGGCGGAAGCCGGCCCGGTGGACAACGTCGGTTCGCGACGGGTTGCGGACGTCGAGCGCAACGACCCTCTCTCTAAGAGAGAGGGAGGGGCCCATCGCGTAGCGATGGGAGGGTGAGTGGTTACACCCTCAGCCGGCGTGCCGGTACATCGCCCGCAACAGCGCCAAGATTTCCCAAGGGCTTCGCCTACCCACTCACCCTCCCACGCCTTGCGGCGCGGGCCCCTCCCTCTCTCCATGAGAGAGGGATTTGATGTCGGCCTCCCACCCTTAGCCGACATCAAATCCACCCGCTTCGTGCCGGTTGTCGGTAGCGGATGGAGGCCCCCAAGGGTGAGGAATGACGGGCGGCAAAGGGCGCGCCTCGTGCGGCGCGCCCTCCGTGGCGTCAGGCGCCGACCAGCTGCTCTCGCGCCGCCTTGGCGGCGGCGACCATGTTGGCGAGGGCCGGTTCGACTTCCTCCCACTTGCGGGTCTTCAGGCCGCAGTCGGGATTGACCCAAAGCTGGGCCGGCGAGAGGCGCTGGCCGGCTTTCGCCAGCAGGTCGAGCATTTCGCCGGAGGCGGGGCTGCGGGGGGCGTGGATGTCGTAGACGCCGGGACCGATCTGGGCCGGGTAGGCGTAGGCCTCGAAGGCGTCAAGCAGCTCCATCTTCGAGCGCGCGGTCTCGATGGAGATGACGTCGGCGTCCATGGCGCCGATGGCGGCGATGATGTCGTTGAACTCCGAATAGCACATGTGGGTGTGGATCTGGGTCTCGTCGCGCACGCCGCTGGCGGCGATGCGGAAGGCCTCGACAGCCCAGGCCAGATAGGCATCCCAGTCGCCGCGGCGCAGGGGCAGGCCCTCGCGCAGGGCGGCCTCGTCGATCTGGATGATCGCAGCGCCGGCGGCTTCGAGGTCGACGACCTCGTCGCGGACGGCCAGGGCGATCTGGCGGCAGGTTTCACCGCGGGGGATGTCGTCGCGGACGAACGACCATTGCAGGATGGTGACCGGGCCGGTCAGCATGCCCTTCATCGGCCGGGCGGTGAGGGATTGGGCGTAGGCCCACCACTCGACCGTCATCGGCGCGGGGCGCGAGACGTCGCCATAGAGGATCGGCGGGCGCACGCAGCGCGAGCCGTAGGACTGCACCCAGGCGTGCCTGGTGAAGACAAAGCCGTTCAGCCGCTCGCCGAAATACTGGACCATGTCGTTGCGCTCGAACTCGCCGTGGACCAGCACGTCGAGGCCGATCTCCTGCTGCCAGGCCACCGCGCGGGCGGTCTCGGCGCGCAGGAAGTCGGCATAGTCGGCGTCGGCCAGCTGGCCCTTGGCGTGGGCGGCGCGGGTCTGGCGGACGGCGGCGGTCTGCGGGAACGAGCCGATGGTGGTGGTCGGCAGGGGCGGCAGGTTAAGCCTTGTCTGTTGCAGCACGATGCGCTGCTCGAACGGCGTGGCGCGGATCGCATCATCGGCGGTGACGGCGGCGGCGCGGGCCTGGACGGCGGGATCGTGGATGCGCGGCGAGGTCTTGCGCCAGGCGACGGCGGCGCCCGCGGCGTCGAGTTCGGCGCGAACGGCGGCGCGGCCCTGGTTGAGGGCCTTGGCCAGGATCGCCAGCTCTTCCAGCTTCTGCACGGCGAAGGCCAGCCACTGGCTGACCTCGGGGTCGAGATCGGTCTCGATGGCGAGGTCGAGCGGGGCGTGCAGCAGCGAGCAGGACGGGGCCAGGATCACGCGGTCGGGACCGCGGGCGGCGACAATCGGCTCGACCCGGTCGAGGATGGCCGTCAGGTCGGCGCGCCAGACGTTGCGGCCGTCGACGACGCCCAGTTCCAGCACCAGGCTGTCGCGGGCCAGGGCGACGGCGGCGTCGAGGTCCTGCGGGGCGCGGACGAGATCCAGGTGCAGGCCGTCGACCGGCAGGTTGGCGGCGGTGGCGAGGTTGTCGCCATAGGTCCCGAAATAGCTGGCCAGCAGGATGCGGATGCGCGGGGCGGCGTGGGTCAGGGCGCCGTAGGCGCGGCGGATCTCGGCGCGCTCGAAGTCGGTGAGGTCGAGCGCCAGGCAGGGCTCGTCGATCTGCACCCAGTCGGCGCCCGCCTGGGCCAGGCGCCGGAGCACCTCGGCGTAGACGGGCAGCAGGGAAGACAGCAGCGACAGCGGCTGGGAGTCCCCATTCGGGTTGGAGTCCTTGCTTTTCGCCAGCTTGAGGAAGGTGACGGGCCCCAGGATCACCGGGCGGGTGAAGATCCCCTGCGCCTTGGCCTCGAGGAAGTCGTCGACGACCTTGGTCGAGGTCAGGGCGAAGGCCTGGCCGGGGGACAGCTCGGGCGCGAGGTAGTGGTAGTTGGTGTCGAACCACTTGGTCATCTCGAGCGCCGGCAGGCCGGTGGCCGAGGTCTCGTGGGCGCAGCCGTGGTCGCAGGCCTGGCGACCCTGGGTTCCGCGCGCCATGGCGAAGTAGAGCGGCAGGTCGACCGGACCGCCGGTCCAGCCATAGGCGGCGGGGACCGCGCCGACCATGGCGGCCGTGTCGAGCACGTGGTCGTAGAGCGAGAAGTCGTTGCTGGGCACGTGGTCGACGCCCAGGTGCGCCTGGCGGCGCCAGGCCAGGGCGCGCAGCGTGGCGGCCTCGGTCTGGAGCCCTTCGGCGTCGAGGCGGCCGGCCCAGTGGGCTTCGAGGGCGGTCTTCAGGCGGCGCTGGGGGCCGATGCGGGGAAAGCCGAGGGCGGCGACGGTGACGGTCATTTCTTAGCCTCTGTCTCGATGGTGACGGAGGCTGGACGGGGCGCAGGCGCGCAGGCGCGCGAACGGGATGGCGGACCCGCGCCTGGAACTCGCGACCAGACCGGGCACCCCGCCGGAGGACGTTATCTGTCGAGGCAGGTCTCCTGGCTCGCGGGTCAACGCTGCCGTCCTGGCCTTCCCGGCGCCCCACCGAGTCGAGTTCGGGGCGCCAGTGACACGTATCGGACGGCCGCTCGCCGCTTACAGTTGCGGGGGCAGCGCCGGTTTCACACCGGCTTCCCTCTTAGCTTTGGGCGCGAAACGCCCGCAGACCACGACCCCCTTATCAAGCCTGGGGTCGCGCGCCTTGTCAATTGGGACATAAAGATATCTTTATGTGATCTCCGATTGCGTCGGAGCGTGGCCTTGGCCCGTGACAGGACGTCGCACACCGTTCATAAACCCCGCGTTCAGTCTCCATTCAGCCGTCCCCGGCTAAACCGGACGCCATGAAGCCGATCCGAGCCATACTCGCCGCAGCCGCCATCGTCGCCGCCCTCCCGGGCGCGGCTCTGGCCCAGCGCGGCCCGGACTCCCTGGGCGCCGACTGGCGGGCCAGGCAGGACCAGGCGCGTGGCGGCGTTCAGTCGGGCCGGCTGGTGCCGCTGAGCGTGGTCATAGACCGCATCTCGCGCCGCACCCCCGGCCGCCTGCTCGACGCGGGCCTGGAAGGGCGCAACTATCGCATCCGCTGGGCGACGACCGACGGCCGCCGCATCGACTTCATCGTCGACGCCGAGAGCGGCCAGATCCTCAGCGGGGGCTAAGGAGCTTCTAACCCATATGCGCATTCTGCTCGTCGAAGACGATCCCGACCTGTCGCGCCAGCTGAAGCTGGCCCTGGCCGACGCCGGCTATGCCGTCGACCATGCCGCCGACGGCGAGGAGGCCCAGTTCCTGGGCGAGACCGAGCCCTATGACGCGGTCATCCTCGACCTGGGCCTGCCCAAGGTGGACGGGGTGTCGGTGCTGGAGCGCTGGCGGCGCGGCAGCGTCGCCACGCCGGTGCTGATCCTCACCGCCCGCGGCGCCTGGAGCGAAAAGGTCGCCGGCTTCGACGCGGGCGCCGACGACTACCTGACCAAGCCCTTCCACACCGAAGAACTGCTGGCGCGCCTGCGGGCGCTGCTGCGGCGCTCGGCCGGCCACGCCGCGCCGAGCCTGACCTGCGGCGGCCTGCGCCTGGATCCGCGCGCGGCGCGGGCCAGCGTCAATGGCGAGCCGCTGCGCCTGACCTCGCTGGAATACCGCCTGCTGCACTACATGATGATGCACCAGGGCCGGGTGATCGGCCGCACCGAGTTGGTCGAGCACCTGTACGACCAGGACTTCGACCGCGACTCCAACACCATCGAGGTGTTCATCGGCCGGCTGCGCAAGAAGCTGGGCGCCGACCGCATCGAGACGGTGCGCGGCCTGGGCTATCGGCTGATCCCGCTGGAAGGCGAGACGGCCGGGTGATCCCGCGCGGCGGCGCCTGATGCTGCTCGGCTTCCGCAAGCGTTCGCTCGTCCGGCGGCTGGTGCTGCTGGCGGCCAGCTGGACGCTGATCGTCCTGCTGGCGGCCGGGGCCTTCCTGACCGCCCAGTTCCGCGACGCGGCCATCCGCCGCTTCGACCAGTCGCTGGCGGTGCTGACTGACGACCTCTACGCCGGTTCGGCGGTGGAGGACGGGGTGCTGAAGGCCCCGTTCCTGACCGACATTCGGGCCACGCGCGCCTATTCGGGCCGCTACTGGACGATCTTCGCCCAGCGCAACGGGTCGCTGCGGGCGGTGGAGCGCTCGCGCTCGCTGTTCGACAGCGATCTCATGCTGTCCACCGCCCAGGTGGACCGGCTGACCGCCGACCCGGGCAAGACCCAGTTCTTCGACATGCACGGTCCGCAGGACAAGCCGCTGCGGGCGGCGGCGATCCTGGCGCGGCTGCCTAACTATCCCGATCCCGTGGTGTTCATCGCCGCCGAGGACCGCTCGCCGATCGACGCCGACGCCGACCGCTTCGGCCGGATCACGATCTTCGCGCTGCTGCTGCTGGGCGCGGGCCTGATCCTGGCCATCGTGGTGCAGGTGCGTTTCGGCCTTCAGCCGATCTTCCGCCTGCGCCGCGAGATCGCCGACGTGCGGCGCGGCAAGGCCGAGCGGCTGGCCGGGCCCTATCCGGTGGAACTGGAGCCGCTGGCCGAGGAGCTGAACGGGCTCCTGGCCCACAACCAGGAAGTCGTCGAGCGCCAGCGCACCCACGTCGGCAACCTGGCCCACGCCCTGAAGACGCCGCTGTCGGTGATGCTGACCGAGGCCAGCCAGCAGGGCGGATCTCTGGCCGAGGTGGTCGAGCGCCAGGCCCAGACCATGCGCGAGCAGGTCGACCACCACCTGCGCCGGGCGCGGGCGGCGGCCCGTTCGCAGACCAGCGGCGAGCGCACGCCGGTCGAGCCGATCCTCGACGAGCTGGCCGTGACGCTGGAGCGGATCTTCCAGGACAAGAACGACGGCCGGGGTGTGGAGATCGACTGGCGCTGTCCGGAGGACCTGTGCTTCCAGGGTGAGCGGCAGGACTTCATGGAACTGGCCGGCAACGTCATGGAGAACGCCGGCAAGTGGTCGAAGGCCAGGATCCGGGCCGAGGCCAAGCCCGACGGCGAGGGCAAGATGCTGCTGACCGTCGACGACGACGGTCCGGGCATTCCGCCAGAACAGCGGGCCCAGGCGCTCAAGCGCGGCCAGCGGATGGACGAGCACACGCCGGGCACGGGCCTTGGCCTGTCGATCGTCGACGAGCTGGCGCGGGCCTATGGCGGCTCGGTGACGCTGGACGATTCGCCGCTCGGTGGTCTTCGGGTCGTGCTGTCGCTGCCGCGCGCCGAGGGTTAACGCTACCGGACGCCATCTTTTGGCGAGCGCGCTGTCGCACAGGTGGAGCGTCAGGCCCCGCGACCATTCGCCTTGCCTTCTCGCATTGAAAAAGCAGTGGTTTCGGAAAGTTTTAACCTCGTCCGCAACATGGTTGACGCTGCCAGGACCCCCCCCAGTTCCCGGCGGAGATCCATGGCCGCACTCGCCGCGCAAAAATTGCAGATCATCCGGACGCTGGTCGAGACCGCGCCCGATGCGGCTCTGCGCAGTCTCGAGCTGGCCCTGGCCAACGCCACGGGCGGGGCGCTGTCGACCGTGCGGGCCATCGTCGAGGACGAGACGGCCGACCGCTACGTCCGCAACACCATCCTTTCGCCGATCGCGCCGCTGTGCCAGCCGCGCGCGGCCGACCTGCCCCAATTCCCGCGTCGGGCGCTGGCCCTGCTGTGGATCGCCCTGAAGGCCGAGGCCCCACGCCAGGTGGCCGAGGGCGCGGCGCGCTGCAATCCCTGGGACCTCGACAACGGCGCCCCCGACGTCTTCAACCAGCTGTGCAAGATCGCCGCGCGCGGCCTGCGCGAGCCCACGCGGCCCGAGTTCGAGGCGGTGGGCAAGCTCTGCGACGCGGCGGAACTGGCCGACTATCTCGACCTGTCGGTGATCGTCCGCAACGCGTTGCCGCGGCTGTCGGAGTGGGTCAGCCGGATGAATGGCGAGCGGGCGGCCTCGGCGCGCCTGGCCTATCGCGACGCCTGCGCCATCAGCGGCGACGCGGGACCCCGGATGTTCGAGATGCTGGCCGCGCACCTGCCCGAGCCGTGGCGGATCCTGCGGGTGATCTCGGCGGTGATGGATCGTCCCAACGACCGCTACCTGGCCTCGTCGGAGGTCAAGGCCTTCGGCGAGCGCATGCTGGCCGACATCGAGGCCAGCATCGAGCACGTCCGTGGCTTCGACCTCGCCGGCGGCGAGGCGGCCGGGCGGGAGGCCGCCGCCAGCGCCCAGCGCATCGCCAACCAGCTGACCGAGTTCGAGCAGGCCGTGGACGTGACCAAGGACGGTCCGTGGGGCAAGCGGCTGTCGAAGTTCAAGCAGTCGGCGGCCCAGGCGGCCGAGACGCGGATGAACGCGGCCGACAAGGAGCTGTCCCTGGCCCTGCCGTCGCGGCCGATCTCGATGATGGGCAAGATGGGCGGCGGCAAGGGCGTGCCCAAGCTGGACGCCGCGCCTGACGAGGCCCTGGTGCGCCGGGCCGCGGCGGCCCTGGCCTTCATCGAGGACCTGCGTCCCTGCGCGGCCCAGGCCGGCTATGGCTCGACGCGGACCAAGGCCCTGGAGAAGCTGAACCAGCGCCTGGACCAGTACATCGAGGACTGCCTGCACGTGGCCCGCACCGGCGAGGGCGGCGACCCGCAGATCGCCCGGGCCTATCTCGACATCGCCGCCGGCTACATCGTCCATACGCGCGACGAGAAGACCGCCGAGATCGTCCGCCGCCGCGCCGTTGCGGCCATGGCGGCCTAATCCCTCCCTTAAGAGCGTTTTTTCACTGACGGGCGGCTGCTTCTCCGGCTAACAGCGATCTCATGATCGGTTTCTGGCCATGATAGGCTTCTGGATCGCCGCCGCGGGTCTGTCCGCCGCCGTCGCCGCCCTGGTGCTGCGAGGCGCGGCGCGTGGCCTGGCGCCCGCCGGGGACGATCCGGCCCTGGCCGTGCACCGTCGCCAGCTGTCCGAGATCGACGATCTGGCCGAGCGGGGCCTGCTGGCGGAGGGCGAACTGAAGGCCGCCCGCGCCGAGGCCGGCCGCCGCCTGCTGGCCGCCGCCGACCAGAGCGCGGCCTGGCCCAGGGAGGGCCTTGGTTCGCGCCGCGTGGTGGTGGCCGCCGCGGCCGCCGCGCCGCTGCTGGCGCTTGGCCTCTACGTTGCTGTCGGCGCGCCGGGCGCGCCGGACCAGCCGTTCGCCAGGCGCGTGGCCGAGTGGCGGGCCGGGGATGCGTCCCTGCTGGATCCGCCGCGCATCGTGGCGATCCTGGAGCAGGCGGCTCGCGGCAAGGACGGGGACAATCCCGAGCTCTATCGCAACCTCGCCATCGCCCGCATGGCCGGCGGCGACGCGGTCGGCGCGGCCGAGGCGCTGCGCAAGGCCGTGCGCCTGGCGCCGCAGCGCACCGACCTGTGGACCGCACTGGGCGAGGCCTTCGTGACCAGCGAGGAAGGGCAGGTGGGCGCCGACGCCCGCACGGCCTTCACCGAGGCGCTGAAGCGCGACCCTGCGAACCTGTCGGCCCGCTATCACCTGGCCAAGGGCGAGATCGCCGACGGCAGGCTTGAGGCGGGCCTTGCCGGCTGGCGCGCTGTGCTGGCCGACCTGGCCGTGGACGACCCGCGCCGCCCGGTGCTGGCCGCCGAGATCGACCGCACCGCCAAGGCCGGCCGCCTGGTCGACGCCGCGCCGCAAGCGGCCGCCGCCGGCGAGGTCACCCCCGAGATGATCCAGGGCATGGTCGAGGGCCTGGCCCAGCGCCTGGCCGCCGCGCCCGACGATCCCGAGGGCTGGGTGCGGCTGGTGCGCGCCTATGCCGTGCTGGGCGACGCCGCCCGCCGCGACGCGGCCCTGAAGGACGCTTCGGCGCGCTTCAAGGACCAGCCTCGGGTGCTGGCCGCCCTGCGCCAGGCCGCCGACACCCCTCCCCAGAACCCGACCGTCCGATGAGCCTGCTTCCCAAGTCCCGCAAGGCGCGTCGGCGCCTGACCATCCTGCTGGCGATCGCGCCGGTCGCCACCCTGGCCGTCGGGCTGGCGCTGTACGGCATGCGGGACTCGATCTCGCTGTTCTACACCCCCGCCCAGGCCCAGGAGGCTCACGTGCCCGCCGGCCGCAAGGTGCAGCTGGGCGGGCTCGTCCAGGCCGGCAGCGTGGTCAAGCATCCCGACGGCCTGGTGGAGTTCACGGTCGCCGACCAGAAGGCGACCAGCAAGGTGCGCTACCAGGGCGACCTGCCCGACCTGTTCCGCGAGGGGCAGGGGATCGTCGCCACCGGCGCCTTCGACGAGGGCGGCGTGTTCGTCGCCAAGCAGGTGCTGGCCAAGCACGACGAGCGCTACATGCCGCGCGAGGTGGCCAAGGCCATCAAGGAGCAGGGCGAGTGGCGCGGCGAGGGCGCTCCCCCGCCATCCTACGGTGCGGAGAAGACCGCCAAATGATCGTCGAGTTCGGCGCCTTCGCGCTGGTTCTGGCCCTGGCCCTGTCGGTCGCCCAGACGAGCCTTTCCGCCGCCGGCGCATGGCGGCGCTCGGGCGTGCTGGCCGGGGCGGGACGCGGCGCGGCCCTGGGCGCCTTCGCGGCCCTGGCCTGCGCCTTCGCGGCCCTGATCTACGCCTTCGTCGGCTCGGACTTCTCGGTCGCCAACGTGGCGGCCAACTCCCACACCGCCAAGCCGCTGCTCTACAAGGTGGCGGGGGCCTGGGGCAGCCACGAGGGCTCGATGCTGCTGTGGTGCTTGGTGCTGACCGGCTACGGCGCGGCCGTGGCGGTGTTCGGCGAGCGCCTGCCGCCGCGCCTGCGGGCCTGGGCGGTGGCCGTGCAGGGGGCGCTGGGCGTGCTGTTCCTGGCCTACACCGTCTTCGCCTCGAACCCGCTGACCCGTCTGGTCGATCCGCCGGTGGAGGGCCGTTCGCTCAATCCGCTGTTGCAGGACTGGGCCCTGGCCGTGCACCCGCCGTTCCTCTACGCGGGCTATGTGGGTTTTTCGGTGGTGTTCTCGTTCGCGGTCGCCGCCTTGATCGAGGGCAAGGTCGACGCGGCCTTCGCCCGCTGGGTGCGGCCCTGGACCCTGGCGGCCTGGAGCCTGCTCACCGTCGGCATCACGCTGGGCGCCTTCTGGGCCTATTACGAGTTGGGCTGGGGCGGCTGGTGGTTCTGGGACCCGGTCGAGAACGCCAGCTTCATGCCCTGGCTGATCGGCGCGGCCTTGCTGCACTCGGCCATCGTGCTGGAAAAGCGCGGCGCCCTGCCGGGTTGGACGGTGTTCCTGGCGCTGGCGGCGTTCGGCTTCTCGATGCTGGGGGCGTTCCTGGTGCGCTCGGGCGTGCTGACCAGCGTCCACGCCTTCGCCGTCGACCCGACGCGCGGGGTGCTGCTGCTGACCATCATGGGGATCGCGGCGGGCTTCGGCTTCCTGATGTTCGCGATCCGCGCGCCGAGCCTGAACGCCGGCGGCCTGTTCGCGCCGGTCAGCCGCGAGAGCGCCATCGTGCTCAACAACATCATCCTGTCGGCGGCCACGGCGACGGTGCTTCTGGGCACGCTCTATCCGCTGATCCGCGAGGCCATGGACGGCGAGGCCGTGTCTGTGGGCCCGCCGTTCTTCAACCTGACCTTCACGCCGCTGCTGGTGCTGGCCCTGGCCATCCTGCCGGCCGGGCCGTTGCTGGCCTGGAAGCGGGGCGATGCGCGCCTCGTCGTGCGCCGGCTGTGGCTGGCCCTGCTGGTCGCCGCGATCCTGGGCCTCGTCGCCTACGCCGTGGTCACCCCGCGCAAGGCGCTGGCGAGCCTGGGCCTTGTCCTGGGCTTCTGGCTGATCGGCGGGGCGCTGGCCGAACTCTTCGAACGGGTGGGGGCTTTCCGCGTCCCCTGGGCCGAGGTGCGACGCCGGGCCGGCGGCCTGCCGCGCGGCGCCTGGGGCACGACCATCGCCCATGCCGGTCTTGGCCTCTTCGTGCTGGGCGCCAGCTTCGAGACCGCCTGGAAGGTGGAAAGCGCCCAGGCCCTCAGCGTCGGCGGCAGGATCGAGCTGGGCGGCTATGTGCTGACCCTCACCGACGTCGGCACGCTGGAAGGCCCCAACTACCTGGCCGAGCGCGGGATCGTGCGGATCGAGAAGCAGGGCGGGGGCCTGGTCTGCACCGCCCAGCCCGAGCGGCGGTTCTTCCCCACCGGCGGCCAGACGACCTCGGAGGTGGCGCTGTGCCCGCGCGGCCTGGACGACCTCTACGTCGTCATCGGCGAGCGCCGGGCGGGCGCGAACGGCCAGCCGGCCTGGCTGGTGCGGGCCTATGTCAATCCGTGGGTGCGGCTGATCTTCCTGGGACCGCTGGTGATGGCCCTGGGCGGCGTCGTCTCGTTGTCGGACCGCCGGCTGCGCATGGGCGTCGCCCGGAAAGCCAAGGGAGCGCAGGCGTGAAGGCTTTCCGCACCCTTGCCGTCGTCCTGGCCGCCATGGCCTGCATGGCCGCCGCGTCGGACCCTTCCGAGCGCCTGCCCGACCCGGCCCAGGAGGCCAGGGCGCGTGATCTGTTCAAGGAAGTGCGGTGCCTGGTCTGCCAGAACGAGTCCATCGACGACTCGGAGGCCGCGCTGGCCCGCGACCTGCGTCTTCTGGTGCGCGACCAAGTGAAGCAGGGGCGGAGCGACGCGGAGATCCGCGCGTTCCTGACCCAGCGCTATGGCGAGTTCGTGCTGCTGAAGCCGCCGTTCTCGGCTGGAAACGCGGTGCTCTGGCTTACGCCGCTGGCGGTTCTGCTGGCCGGCGGGGGGCTGATGGTCGCGCTGCTGCGGCGTCGGCGCAGCCCCGAAGCTGCGCCGGAAGCGCTGTCTGCGGAGGAAGAAGCGCGGCTGAAGGGACTGCTCGAGGGCGAATGACACGATTGCGCCCTGATGAGGCCGCAAGAAACGCCGCGAGGATGAAGGAAAGATAATCCTGGAACCGTTGCACGAATTGCTGGTGCAACTAGGTTCTGTTCGAGAACCCGGCGCGGAGCGTCGTGGGTGAGGAAAGACGAAAGATGGCTGCTCGGAAGTCAGGATTCATTGTTGGCGCCGTCGCGGGGGCCGGCGTTGCTTGCGCCGCCCTGGCCGGCGTGGGCATGCGCATGGGACCGGCTGGCGCGGCCGAGCAGGAGCCGTCGCTGGTGCGTGCGTCTGCGACCAGCGCCCCGATGTTCGCCCCGCCGCCCGGCGCGCCGCTGTCCTTCGCCGACATCTTCGAGAAGGTCTCGCCGGCCGTCGTGCAGATCGACGTGACCTCGAAGGCCGATCCGAAGGCGCGTCTGCGCATCCCGGGCCTGGAAGGCCTGCCGTTCGACATCGTGCCGCGCGGCCAGAAGCCGGGCGAGGAGGGCGAGGACGCCCAGGCCGCGCCCAAGCAGCAGTCCTCGGGCTCGGGCTTCTTCATCTCGGCCGACGGCTACATCGTCACCAACAACCACGTGGTGGCCGACGCCGACACCGACGGCATCAACGTCGTCATGAAGGACGGCCGCGAGCTGAAGGCCACCATCGTCGGCCGCGACGAGAGCACCGATCTGGCGGTGATCAAGGTCATCGACCCGCAGGCCAAGGGCGCGGCGTTCCCCTATGTGAACTTCGAGAACCAGGCCCGTCCGCGCGTCGGCGACTGGGTGATCACCATCGGCAACCCGTTCGGCCTGGGCGGCACCGCCACGGCCGGCATCATCTCGGCCTATGGTCGCGACCTGGGCGACAACTCCTCGCAGTTCGTCGACTACATCCAGATCGACGCCCCCATCAACCGCGGTAACTCGGGCGGTCCGTCGTTCGACATCTACGGCCGGGTGATCGGCGTGAACACGGCGATCTTCTCGCCGACCGGCGGCTCGGTGGGCATCGGCTTCGCGATCCCGGCCGACGTGGCCGAGGCTACCGCCAAGCAACTGATCAACGGCGGCAAGGTGGTGCGCGGCTACATCGGCGCCCAGATCCAGCCGTTCACCAGCGAGATGGCCGAGGCGCAAGGCCTGGCCGGGACCAAGGGCGCCATCGTCGCCGACCTGGTGCCGGGCGGTCCGGCCCAGCGCGGCGGCCTGATGCCGGAAGACGTGGTCACCAGCGTCAACGGCGTGGCGATCAAGAGCGGCTCGGAACTGACCCGCGAAGTGGCCAAGGCCCGTCCGGGCGAGGTCATCAAGCTGGCCGTGCTGCGCGGCGGCAAGCCCCGCACCGTCGAGATCCGCTCGGGCGTGCGCCCGACCGAGAAGGAACTGGCCGACAACGACAACGAGGACGGCGGCGACAAGGCCGCGCCGGCCAAGCCGGCCGCGCCCAAGGCCGAGGCCCTGGGCATGAGCCTGTCGCCCCTGGACGATGCGACCCGCAAGGCCAACGGCATCGACAGCGCCGTGAAGGGCCTGCTGATCGACAGCGTGAAGGCGACGTCCGACGCCGGCGAGAAGGGCCTGCGCAAGGGCGACGTGATCAGCAGCATCAACGGCGAACAGGTCGTCACGATCGGCGAGGTCAACGCCGCCATCGAGGCGGCCAAGAAGCTGCAACGTCCGAGCGTCAACCTGCGCATCATCCGCGCCGGCCGCCCGACCATCATCGCGATCAAGATCGCTCCCTAAGTGATCCGTCCGTCGTGAAAGATCAGCCCCGCCTCGATCCGTCGAGGCGGGGCTTTTCGTATGTGACCAAGGTTTAAGGGACGGCCGCCCGCGAAGCCGGTATCCAGTCGCCAACTATCGCGCCGGTCGATAGAATCGGGAGAACGTCGATTGTTCTCTGTCGGCGCACGAGGGGTTGGCTGATGCGTATTCTGATTATCGAGGACGATCTCGAGGCCGCCGGCGCGATGACCCATGGCCTGACCGAGGCCGGCTATGCCTGCGTCCATGCGCCGGACGGCGAGGCGGGCCTGGTCGAGGCCGGCAAGGGCGGCTTCGACGTGCTGATCGTCGACCGGATGATGCCCAAGAAGAACGGCGTCGAGGTGGTCTCGACCCTGCGCCGCGAGGGCGACCAGACGCCGGTGCTGTTCCTGTCGGCCCTGGGCGAGGTCGGCGACCGCGTCGACGGCTTGAAGGCCGGCGCCGACGACTACCTGGTCAAGCCCTATGCCTTCCCCGAGCTGATCGCCCGCGTCGAGGCCCTGTCGCGCCGTCGCGAGACGGGAGCCGTTGCGACCACCCTCAAGGTGGGCGAGCTCGAAATGAACCTCATCAACCGCACGGTCCATCGCCAGGGCAAGGAGATCGACCTGCAACCCCGGGAGTTCCAGCTCCTGGAGTTCATGATGCGCCACGCCGGCCAGTCGGTGACCCGCACCATGCTGCTGGAGAAGGTGTGGGAATACCACTTCGACCCACAGACCAACGTCATCGATGTGCACATCTCCCGCCTGCGCTCCAAGATCGACAAGGGCTTCGACCGGGCCATGCTGCAGACCGTGCGCGGGGCCGGCTACCGGCTCGATCCGTAGGCGGCGCGCCGGACCCGTGATAGGCTCGCGGCCATGAACAAGCCGTCCAAGCCCATCCCGGACGAAGAGGTCGACGACGGCCTCGGCCCGGTCCCCTCCGAGGAGGAGATGGAGGCTTGGCTCGTCCGTAATCGCGACGCCATCAACGAGTCGATCATCGAGGCGCGACGCGAGCTGGCCGAAGGCAAGGGTGCGGTCTGGGACACGGATGAAATCCTCAGTGATCTGCGCGCCGAGTTCGAAAGGGCTCGCAAGGGCTAGATGGCGCCGCCCCAGGTCGTTCGATCGGCGATGGCTCGAAGAGACCTGCGTGGTCTCTATGCGTGGATCGTCGATGACAGCGGACTGGAGCGCGCCGAGGCCGTCGTCGCCAGGATCGAGGCCGCCCTCAATCGTCTGGCCCGCCGTCCTCTCATGGGGCGTGTCCGCCAGGACTATGTCGGCCATCCGCGATCGTTCTCGGTTCGGCCCTGGCTGATCGTCTACGACCCTTTGCCCGACGAAGCCGGCATCCAGGTGCTCCGCATTCTCGACAGCCGCCAAGACATCGCCGCCCTGATGGGTAAGAAGAGTTAGACCATGCGCCTGCCGCGCCTCGTTCGATCGACGCCTTTCCGGCTGACCCTGCTGTTCCTGGCCCTGTTCGCGGCGGCCGCGACGGCTTTCCTCGGCTATATCTACATCGCCACCGCCGGCGAGGTGGACCGCCGCGCCGACGCCGAGATCACCCGCGAGATGGAGAGCCTGGAGGCGGCCTATCGCCAGGGCGGGGTCAACGCCCTGAACCAGACCCTGGTCGAGCGGGCCATCGGTGAGCGGCCGTTCCTCTATTACTTCGCCGACAAGACCGGCAGGCGGATCACCGGTTCGATCGAGGAGTCGCCGATCGACGACTTCACCGGCGCGGGTCCGACATGGCGCAGCTTCACCCTGACCGAGACCGACCTGGACGGCGCCACCGTGCGGCGTTCGGCGCGGGGCGTGCAGGAGCGCCTGGCGGGCGGCGAGATCCTGTTCGTCGGCGCCGACGTCGCCGAGTCCCAGGGCTATGTGATGAAGATCGTCCGGGCCCTGTGGGGCGCCGGGGCGCTGGTGATCATCCTCGGTCTGGCCGGCGGGGTGCTGATCAGCCGCAATGTCAGCCGGAGCATGCAGGGCCTCGTGGACGTGGTGAACGCCGTGCGCGGCGGCGACCTGCACGCCCGGGCCAAGATCCGCGGCGCCCGCGACGAGTACGACGAGCTGGCCGAGGGCCTGAACGACATGCTCGACCGCATCGAGCGGCTGATGGGCGGCCTGCGCCACGCCGGCGACGCCATCGCCCACGACCTGCGCAGCCCCCTGACCCGCCTGCGCGCCCGCATGGAGGTGGCCCTGATCGACGCCGAGAACGGCAAGGGCGATCCGGTGGCCGCGCTCGAGACCGCCCTGGCCGACGCCGACGGCGTGCTCAAGACCTTCAACGCCGTGCTGGCCATCGCCCGCCTGCAGGCCGCCGGCCAGGCCCCGGACCAGAAGCCGTTCGAGGCCAGCGACCTGGCCACCGACATGGCCGAGCTCTACGAGTTCTCATGCGAGGACAAGGGGCTGGACTTCAAGGCCGAGATCACCCCGGCCCTGGCCCTGCGCGGCAATCGCGAGTTCATCGCCCAGGCCCTGGCCAACCTGCTCGACAACGCCATCAAGTACACGCCCGCGGGCGGGGCGATCATGCTGCGCCTGCGCCGCCGCTCGTCGGGCGAGCTGGAGTTCTCGGTGACCGACACCGGCCCTGGCGTGCCCGAGGAGGACCGCGCCCGCGTGGTCCAGCGCTTCGTGCGCCTGGAGAACAGCCGCAGCGAGCCGGGCGCGGGCCTTGGCCTGTCGCTGGTGCAGGCGGTGGCCGCCTCGCACGGCGGGCGGCTGGAGCTGGCCGAGGGGCCGGGCGAGTACAACGGCATGGGGCCCGGCCTGCGCGTGGCCCTGGTGCTGCCGCGGGTGGAGTAGGACGAGGGCGCTTCAGCCGGCCGGAGACGTCGTCGCCTCGCAGGCCCTCAGCGCCTCGGCGGCGAGTTTGTCGATGTAAGGGTTGTCGGACGGCTCAGCCCAAACCCTCAGGTCTTCGATCAAGGACGGGTCGGCGCAGAGCGCGGCGGCCTCAAGCATCGGGGGCGTCACGCCTTGTCCCGCCAGCGCCTGGCGAACGAAGGGCAGGGCGATCGCCGGCTCGCGCCCGGCCAGACCCAGCACGGCCTCGGCCCGGACAACCTCGTCCTCGTCACTTGCCGCGCGCAACAGCGCCTCGCGGATATCCGGGCCGTCGACCTCCTCCTGAGACAACAGAAGAACCGCCCAGTCGCGGTTCGACCGGTCGGCGTCGGCGGTCAGTGCGATCAGCCGGCGCAGGTTCTCTTCGGCCTCTTCGGCCCCGGACAGCGGCGCCTGCTCGGCTCTGACCAGCTTGAGAAAGTCGGAGGTCGGCTCGTAGCGGTCGGACATCGCGTCAGGATGGCGCCTGGGCGAGAGGACGGCAAACGCCTCCTCCCGCCTTGGCCGCCTCCCAACGCCTCGGCGCGTTCGTCCCAGCGGCCGCGCGATACGTTCAAGCCCGGCCCGTCGCCCTGGGCCACCTTGCACGGGCTGGGGGCCGCAACGAAACGCGCCCCGGATTGTTCGATGCAGAGGGCGACCGATGACCACCCAATCTTCCCACGACGGCGCCTCGCGCCGGGACGTCCTCGCCGTCGGCCTCGGCCTGGCGGCCTTCTCGGTCGCCCCGACCTTCGCCGCGGCCTCGCCCGCGAGCCCTACCCCAGGAGCCAAGACCATGAGCAGCGGTTTCGTCACGACCAAGGACGGCGTGCAGATCTACTACAAGGACTGGGGTCCCAAGACCGCCCAGCCGATCGTGTTCCACCACGGCTGGCCGCTGACGGCCGACGACTGGGACAACCAGATGATGTTCTTCTACGCCCAGGGCTTCCGGGTGATCGCCCATGACCGTCGCGGTCACGGCCGTTCGACCCAGACCGACACCGGCAACGAGATGGACACCTACGCCGCCGACGTCGCGGCCCTGACCGACCACCTCGACCTGAAGAACGCCATCCACGTCGGCCACTCGACCGGCGGCGGCGAGGTGATCCACTACGTCGCCCGCGCCAAGCCGGGCCGCGTGGCGAAAGCCGTGCTGATCGGCGCGGTGCCCCCGATCATGGTCAAGAGCGACAAGAACCCGGGCGGCCTGCCGATCGAGGTGTTCGACGGCTTCCGCGCCGCCACCGCCGGCAACCGCGCCCAGTTCTTCTACGACGTGCCGGCCGGTCCGTTCTACGGCTTCAACCGTCCGGGCGCGAAGGTCGACCAGGGCGTGATCTGGAACTGGTGGCGCCAGGGCATGACCGGCAGCGTCAAGGCCCACTACGACTGCATCAAGGCCTTCTCCGAGACCGACTTCACCGACGATCTCAAGAAGGTCGACGTGCCGGTGCTGGTGATGCACGGCGACGACGACCAGATCGTGCCGATCGCCGACTCCGCGCTGCTATCGGCCAAGCTGGTCAAGAAGGGCGAACTGAAGGTCTACAAGGGCCTGCCGCACGGCATGTGCACGACCCACCCGGAGATCATCAACCCGGACCTGCTGGCCTTCTTCAAGGCCTGACGGAAAAGGGGCGGCCGCCATGCGCGGCCGCCCTTTCCACTTTCACGGTCACGCTCTAGCGTCCTCGCCTGCAACTCGAAGCGAGGCCGACCGGATGCGTGGACTGACGATTTCGACCCTGGCGGTCGCCCTGGCGCTGGCTTCGACGGCCGCGCAAGCCGCCGAGACCAAGGTCGTCACCGCCGCCCGCCTGCTGGACGTCGCCACCGGGCGCTATGTCGAAAAGCCCGTGGTGCTGGTCGTCGCCGGCCGGATCACCGCCGTCGGCAAGGCCGGCGATTTCGCGATCCCCCCGGAGGCCGAGGCCGTCGACCTGCCGGGCGCGACCCTGCTGCCGGGCCTGATCGACATGCACGTGCATCTAGACGCCTCGCCGGTCTATGGCGGCTACAACGCCCTGCAGTTCAGCGACGCCTTCTGGAGCGTGACCCAGACCGCCAACGCCAAGGCCACGCTTGAGGCCGGCTTCACCACGGTGCGCAATGTCGGGGCAGACCGCTTTAACGACGTGGGCCTGCGCGAGGCGATCGACGAGGGGGTCGTGCCCGGCCCGCGCGTGGTCACCGCCGCCTACGCCATCGGGGCCACCGGCGGGCACTGCGACTCGACCTTCTTCCCGCCGTCGATGGACCAGAAGGCCCCCTACAACATCGACAGCCCCGACGAGGCCCGCAAGGCCGTGCGCACGCTGAAGAAGTACGGCGCCCAGGTGATCAAGATCTGCGCCACCGGCGGGGTCTTCTCGCGCGGCGACGAGCCGGGCCAGCAGCAGCTGACCTACGACGAGATGAAGGCCGTGGCCGACGAGGCCCACATGGCCGGCCTGAAGGTGGCCGCCCACGCCCACGGCGGGGCCGGCATCAAGGAAGCCATCCGCGCCGGCATCGACACCATCGAGCACGCCAGCCTCGTCGACGACGAGGGGATCAGGCTGGCCGCCCAGAAGGGGACCTGGTTCTCGATGGACATCTACAACACCGACTACACCCAGTCCGAGGGCCGCAAGAACGGCGTGCTGGAGGACAACCTGCGCAAGGACCGCGACATCGCCGAGGTCCAGCGCGAGAACTTCCGCAAGGCCCTCAAGGGCGGGGTGAAGATGATCTACGGCACCGACGCCGGGGTCTATCCGCACGGCGACAACGCCCGCCAGTTCGCGGTCATGGTCCGCTATGGCGCCACGCCCCTCCAGGCCATCCAGGCCGCCACGGTCAACGCCGCGCAGGCGCTCGGCCGCGAGAAGGACCTGGGCCAGGTGACCGCCGGCCGCTACGCCGACCTGATCGCGGTGTCGGGCGACCCGCTGGCCGACGTCACCGTGCTGGAGAAGCCGGTGTTCGTGATGAAGGGCGGGTTGGTGGTTCGGCGGTAGGAGCCGGCCCTGGCGCTTAGCGGTACATATTTTTGAGGTTCCGGCTCCCTCTCACTGCGCAAAACCCAACCACCGATATCCCAATCCCCCACACTTTCCCGTTCACCTGAGCCTTAAGCGCGCCTATTGCTGCCCCTCCTACGCGTTTCCCGGGGGCTTCATGTTCGACACCCAATTCCGTCGCCGCGCCGTGGCGCTGGCTTCGACCGCCGTGCTGGCGGCCATGGCCTGTGGCGCGACCGCCGCCATGGCCGGCGAGGCCTATCGGACGCCGCCGGCGCCGATCGCCCAGATCCTCGACGCCGCGCCGACGCCGGGCGTCACGCTGAGCCCCGACCGCAAGACGCTGGCCCTGCTGGGCCGCGAGAACCTGCCGCCGATCCGGGCCGTGGCCGACCCGATCCTGCGGCTGGGCGGCTACCGCATCAATCCGCGCACCAACGGCCCGATCGAGGCCCGCACCACCTGGATGAACAGCCTCTCCTTCGAGGACGTGAAGACCGGGGCGGTGCGCGAGGTCGTCCTGCCCAAGGGCGCGCGCTTCATCCAGCCGCGCTGGTCGAGCGACGGCCAGCACCTGGCCCTGGTGATGGAGGCCCCCACGGGCCTGGAGCTGTGGGTCGCCGACCTGAAGACCGCCACGGTGCGCAAGCTGACCGGCCCGGTGCTGAACGCCGCCTTCGGCGCGGCCTATGACTGGCTGCCCGGGGACGCCGGCCTGATCGTCCGCCAGGTCCCGGACGGGCGGGGCGCCGCCCCCGCCGAGCCGGCCGCGCCCGAGGGGCCGATCGTCCAGCAGTCGGCCGGCCGCACGGCGGCCATCCGCACCTATCAGGACCTGTTGGCCAACGCCCATGACGAGGCGCTGTTCGACCACTATTTCACAAGCCAGCTGGCCCGCGTGTCTCTGGCCGACGGCGCGAGCGTCCCGGTCGGCGCGCCCGGCGTGATCAACGGTTTTGGCATGTCGCCCGACGGCCGCTTCCTGCTGGTGACGCGCCTCAAGCGCCCCTACAGCTACCTGGTGCCGGCCGCGCGCTTCCCCACCGAGGTCCAGATCCTCGACGCCAACGACGGCAAGCTGGTCAAGACCCTGGTCGACCGTCCGCTGGCCGACAACCTGTCGTCGGCCTTCGACGCGGTGGTCGCGGGTCCGCGCAGCCCGCAATGGCGCGGCGACGCGCCCTCGACCCTGGTCTGGGTCGAGGCCCAGGACGGCGGCGATCCCAAGAAGAAGGTCGCGGTCCACGACCGCGTGCTGATGCAGGCCGCGCCGTTCGAGGCCGCGCCGACCATCCTGGTCGACCTGGACCTGCGCTATGCCGGCATCGAATGGGGCCGCGACGACTTCGCCCTGGTCCACAGCCGCTGGTTCGACAACCGCAAGGAAAAGCAGTTCGCCGTCGACCCGTCCAAGCCGGGCGCCGGTCGCCTGCTGGTCGAGCGCAACTACCAGGACCGCTACAACGACCCCGGCTCGCCGATGAGCCGTCGCAACGCCCATGGCGAGGAGGTCCTGCACTTCACGCCGGACGGCAAGGGCGTGTTCGTCTCCGGCGAGGGGGCCTCCGCCAAGGGCGAGTTCCCGTTCGTCGGCGTGATGAACCTGGCCGACGGCAAGACCTCGCGCCTGTGGCAGGCCAAGGCCCCGTACTATGAGGCCCCGGTCACCTTCGCCGACGAGGCCGGCAAGACCCTGATCACTCGCCGCGAGAGCAAGGACGAGGTTCCCAACTACTTCGTCAAACCCCTCAAGGGCGGTAACGGCAAGGCGCTGACCAAGTTCGTCGACCGCGCCCCGCAGTTCGCCAGCGTCACCAAAGAGACCATCACCTACAGCCGCCCCGACGGGGTGAAGCTGTCGGGCGACCTCTACCTGCCGGCCGGCTACGACAAGACCAAGGACGGCCCGCTGCCGATGCTGATGTGGGCCTATCCCGAAGAGTTCACCGACGCTTCGGTGGCCGGCCAGACCGTGGACGCGGGCAACCGCTTCACCCGTCCGGGCGGCGCCAGCCACCTGTTCCTGCTGACCCAGGGCTATGCGGTGCTGGACGGCCCGGGCATGCCGATCATCGGCAAGGACGGCGCCGAGCCCAACGACAGCTATGTCGAGCAACTGACCGCCGACGCCAAGGCCGCCGTCGACGCGGTGGTGGCCATGGGCGTGGCCGACCGCGACCGCATCGCCGTGGGCGGCCACAGCTACGGCGCGTTCATGACCGCCAACCTGCTGGCCCACAGCGACCTCTTCCGGGCCGGCATCGCGCGGTCTGGCGCCTACAACCGCACCCTGACGCCGTTCGGCTTCCAGTCGGAGCAGCGCACCTACTGGCAGGCCACCGACACCTATACGAAGATGAGCCCCTTCACCTATGTGAAGCAGGTCAACGAGCCGATCCTGCTGATCCACGGCGAGGCGGACGACAATTCCGGCACCTTCCCGATCCAGAGCGAGCGCTTCTACGCCGCGCTGAAGGGGGCGGGGGCCACCGTGCGTTACACCGTGCTGCCCTACGAGGCCCACGGCTATCGCGCCCGGGAGTCGGTGATGCACACCCTGTGGGAGATGACCGACTGGATGGACCGCTACGTCAAGAACGCCCCGCCGCGCCCGGTAGCCCCGACGACGGCCGCCCCGGCCGCCGTGGCGCCCGCCGCGAAGTAAGGACCTGCCGCCGGTGATCCGTTTCGAAGCCGTCTCCAAGACCTACGCCGCCGCGCGCGGCGCGACCGGTCACGCGGCCCTGCGCGAGGCCTCGCTCGAGGTCGCGCAAGGGCAGGTGTTCGGGGTCATCGGCGCCTCGGGGGCGGGCAAGTCCACCCTGATCCGCCTGATCAACGGCCTGGAGCTGCCCACCGGCGGCAAGGTTATCGTCGATGGCGACGACGTGGCGGCGCTGGACGTCGCGGGCTTGCGGGCCCTGCGCCGCCGCGTCGGCATGATCTTCCAGCACTTCAACCTGCTGTCGTCCAAGACGGTCGAGCAGAACGTCGCCTTCCCGCTGAAGCTGGCGGGCCGCGGCCCCGCCGAGATCAAGGCGCGGACGGCCGAACTGCTGGCGCGGGTGGGCCTGTCCGACCACGCCGCCAAGTATCCGGCCCAGCTGTCGGGCGGCCAGAAGCAGCGCGTCGGCATCGCCCGGGCCCTGGCCACGGCGCCCAAGGTCCTGCTGTGCGACGAGGCCACCAGCGCGCTCGATCCCGAAACCACCGAGCAGATCCTGGCCCTGATCTCCGACCTCAATCGCGATCTTGGCCTGACCATCGTGCTGATCACCCACGAGATGGACGTGGTGCGCCGCGTCTGCGACCGGGTGGCGGTGCTGGAAGGCGGTCGCGTGGCCGAGCAGGGGCCGGTGGAAGAGGTGTTCCTGCATCCGGCCAGCGACACGGCCCGCCGCTTCGTCGGCGAGGTCGAGGAGACGGCCGAGACCGCCTTGCCGGCCGGGGTGCTGGTGCGGCTGACCTTCAAGGGCGAGGCCACCTACAAGCCGGTGCTGGGCGCGGTGGCCCGCGAGACCGGCGTCGACTACTCGATCCTCGGCGGGCGCATCCACAAGCTGCGCGACACCCCATACGGCCAGTTGACCCTGGCCCTGACCGGCGGCGACGTCGACGCCGCCATCGCCCGTTTCGAGGCCGCCGACGTGCGGGTCGACCGCCTGGAGGGCCGCCCATGAGCCTGTTCTCGAACATCGACTGGACCGATATCAGCCTGGCCACGGTCGACACCCTGACCATGCTCGGCGGCTCCATGGCCCTGACCGTGGTGCTGGGCCTGCCGCTGGGCGTGATCCTGTTCCTGACCGGCAAGGGCCAGATGCTGGAGAGCAAGGCCGCGCACACGGCGCTGGGCCTGCTGGTCAATATCCTGCGCTCGGTGCCGTTCGTGATCCTGCTGATCGTGATGATCCCGCTGACGGTGCTGCTGGTCGGCACCTCGCTGGGCGTGGCCGGCGCCATTCCGCCGCTGGTGGTGGGCGCCGCGCCCTTCTACGCCCGCCTGGTCGAGACCGCCCTGCGCGAGGTCGACAAGGGCGTGGTCGAGGCCAGCTTCGCCCTGGGGGCCACGCGCCGCCAGGTGGTGCTGGGCGCGCTGCTTCCCGAAGCGATGCCAGGCATCATCGCCGGGGCGACGGTGACGGCCATCGCGCTGGTTTCCTACACCGCCATGGCCGGCGTGGTCGGGGCCGGCGGCCTGGGGGACCTGGCCATCCGCTTCGGCTACCAGCGCTTCCAGACCGACGTCATGGTGGTCACCGTCGTGCTGCTGCTGATCCTGGTGCAGGTGTTGCAGATGGTCGGCGACACGGTGGTGCGGAAGGTCTCGCACCGGTGAGCGGGATCGCGATCAGGCCCGCCGTCGACATCGACATCCCGGTCCTGGTCGCGCTGAACGCCGGCGTGCAGGCCCTGCACGCGGCCCTGTCGCCCGAGATCTTCAAGCCCGCCGTCGATCCGGTCGAGCTGGCGACCTTCCTGCGCGACACGCTGGATCAGCCGGCCCATCGCCTGCTGCTTGCGGAGATCGACGGCGTGGCGGCCGGCTATGGCTGGGCCGAGGTCCAGGACCGCGCGCAGACGCCCTTCGCTCTGGCTCGCCGGCGGCTCTACCTGCACCATCTGGCGGTCGATCCGGCGTTCCGACGCCGCGGGATCGCCGCGGCCCTGCTCACCGCGCTGGAGGGGCAGGCGAGGGCGCTGGGGCTGGAATCCGTCGTGCTCGACGCCTGGGCCGACAACGCCGGCGCCCAGGCCTTCTTCGCCGCCGCCGGCTATGCGCCGCTGAACCTGACGCGGGCCAAGCGCCTGGGGTGATTGTAGCCAATGCGCGTCATCCCGGCCGGAGCGCGCTGCGCGTAGAGCCGGGACCTAGGGGCCGGCGCACTGCGTCGGCTGGCGGCGGGGCGGCGAACCTGATCACGGCGCCTAGTCTCCTGGGTCCCGCGATGACGATTGTCGGAGAGAAGGTTCGGGTGATTGCGGCAAGCCATACCGGGCCTTAAGAACCCCGAATGACCGACGAAATCCTTTCCGCCCCGCCGTCCGAGCATTGGGACCAGGCGCTGGCCGACACTCTGCCGGGCCGCATCATCCTGGTGGGCCTGACCTTCCTCGACGCCGACGGCGAGATCGAGGACGTCGAGCAGTTCCACGGCGTCATCCTGTCGGCCGACCCGGAAGAGGGCATCCTCGTCGACCTGCTCACCGAGGAAGAGGACGGCGACACCTACCTGCTGCCGCCGCAGACCTCGAACATCAAGGCGGCCCAGCCGGGGACCTACACCCTGGCCAACGGCGAGGTGCTGGAGAATCCCGACTTCGTGTCGAACTGGACGATCCAGGGCCCGGAGGATCCGGCCAACGACGACTGAGGCCTCTTCCCCGCCTCAGGAAAACTGATTCCGCATCGGCGGCGTTTGTGCGCAATACCCTCCTGGAATTATCGACTTATCGGAGCCGTTCATGGTCGCCCGCCGCGCCGCACTCGTCAGCCTCGCCGCCTTCGCCCTGCTGGCCGCCTGCGGTCGCCAGCCCGCGCCGTCGGCCGCCGACACCCTGGTGGTCGGCGCCACCGCCGTGCCGCACGCCGAGGTCCTGGAGTTCATCAAGCCGAAGCTGGCGGCCGAGGGCCTGAAGCTCGACGTCAAGGTGTTCAACGACTACGTCCAGCCCAACGTGCAGCTGGCCGAGAGGCGCCTGGACGCCAACTACTTCCAGACCGGCCCCTATCTCGACACCGTCAACGCCGACCGCGGCTGGGGCCTGGTGAAGGCGACGGGCGTGCACATCGAGCCGCTGGGCGCCTATTCCTCGAAAATCAAGGCCATCGCCGACCTGCCGGCCGGCGCCACGGTGGCCATCCCCAACGAGCCCAGCAACGGTGGCCGCGCCCTGCTGCTGCTCAACAAGAACGGCCTGATCACCCTGAAGGACCCGACCAATCCGGTCTCGACCCTGAAGGACATCACCGCCAATCCGAAGAACCTGAAGTTCAAGGAGCTGGAGTCGGCGACGCTGCCGCGGGTGCTGAACCAGGTCGACCTGGCGGTGATCAACACCAACTACGCCCTGGACGCCAAGCTCGACCCGGCCAAGGACGCCCTGCTTATCGAGGACAAGACCAGCCCCTACGTGAACTTCTTGGTCACCCGCCCGGACAATGCTTCGGACCCGCGCGTGGCCAAGCTGGCCAAGGCCCTGACCTCGCCCGAGGTGAAGGCGTTCATGGCGGAGAAGTACAAGGGCGCGGTGGTCCCGGCGTTCTGATTTTTCCTTTCGATCTCCTTCAGGTCGTCATCCCGGAAAGCCCGTAGGGCTTCTACGGGACCCTGGGGACTGGGCGGCGGCGCCGAGACTGTCCGCTCAGGTGGTTGCCGACGCATTGCCGGCGGCCCCTGGGTCCCGGCTCTGCGCTTTGCTTCGGCCTGTTGGCGTTGGGAAGCATGACACCCCTCTCGACAACCTCTGATTGCTAAGCTCTAATCGCTCTCACACAGAGGGGCGCGATGGTCAGCGGCAAGTCCTTGAGGGTGTCGGAAGCCGCGCCGCGCGCGCCCCAGGCGGCGGAGCCGGCCAAGGCCGGCAAGCCAAGCAAGGCCGCACTGGTCGCCGCCCACCATTCTGGCCATCGCGAGCGGCTGAGGGAGCGGGCCAGGGCCGGCGGCCTGGCCGCGCTCCCGGACTACGAGCTGCTTGAGCTCTATCTCTTCCGCAGCCTGCCGCGCGGCGACGTCAAACCCCTCGCCAAGGCCCTGCTGGCCCGGTTCGGCTCGTTCGCGGGTGTGCTGGGCGCCACCGTCGAGGAGCTGAAGACCGTTCCCGGCGTCGGCGAGACGGCGGCGGTGGACATCAAGATCCTGCACGAGGCCACCCTGCGGGCCGGGCGCGAAGGCATCGCCAAGCGGCCGGTGATCTCGTCGTGGACGGCGCTGCTGGGCTATGTGCGCGTGGCCCTGGCCAACGAGTCCCGCGAGCAGTTCCGGGTGCTGTTCCTCGACAAGAAGAACCAGCTGATCGCCGACGAGGTGATGAATCACGGCACGGTCGACCATGCGCCGGTCTATCCGCGCGAGGTGATGCGCCGGGCGCTGGAGCTCTCCAGCTCCAACCTGATCCTTCTCCACAATCACCCGAGCGGCGACCCGACCCCCTCGCGGCCGGACATCGAGATGACCAAGCAGATCATCTCGGCCGGCAAGGCGCTGAGCATCGCCGTCCACGACCATCTGGTGGTCGGCCGCGACGGCGTGGCCAGCTTCAAGGCGTTGGGGCTGATCTGAGATGCTGCGCGTCGTGCTCGTCATCGCCGGCGTTCTCCTGGCGCCCCCCGCCGCCTTCTTCGGAAGCCTGGCGTTCGGCGGGCTGGGGCACGGCTACGGCTGGTCCGAGATGGACTGGAACGGCGACGGCTGGACCAGCTTCGGCGAGGTCGTGGACGCGGCCGACATCGGCAAGCGCCAGGCTGTGGTCTGCCAGCGAACCTGCACCGAATACTTCGCCTACAAGGACGGCATGCCGGTCCGCACCGACTGCCCGCCGCCCTAGCAGCCAGGACCGATAGCGCGAAGAAAATCTAATGTCCTTGACGTAGGGTTCGGCATTGCGGAGCTTGGCGGCATCAGCTGTTCCGGAGTGTTCCATGCGTCGCCTGCTGTCAGTCCTCCTCGGCTCGGCCGCCCTCCTGGGCGCCGCCGCCCATGCCGCCGAGGCGCCGGTCTCAAAGGCCGATAAGGCGCTGCACGAGCGCATCCTGACGCTGGACACCCACCTCGACACGCCCGAGCACTTCGCCCGGCCCGGCTGGAGCATGGTCGACCGCCACAGCGTGCTGCAGGACTTCAGCCAGGTCGACTTGCCGCGCATGAACGATGGCGGCCTCGATGGCGGGTTCTTCGTGATCTATACCGGCCAGGGCGAGCTGACCGCCGAGGGCTATCGCTGGGCCCGCGACTTCGCCCTGACCCGCGCAACCGAGATCCGCGAGATGGTCTCGGCGCACAGCGACAAGTTCGAGCTGGCCTACACGCCCGAGGACGCGATCCGCATCAACAAGGCGGGCAAGAAGTTCGCCTTCCAGAGCATCGAGAACAGCTGGCCGCTGGGCGAGGACCTCACCCTGCTTCAGACCTTCTACGGCGCGGGCGTGCGGATGGCCGGCCCCGTTCACTTCCGCAACAACCAGTTCGCCGACAGCTCGACCGACCCCAAGGGCAAGATCTGGAACGGCTTCTCGCCGCTGGGCTTGCGCTGGCTGGCCGAGGCCAACCGCCTGGGGATCCTGATCGACGTCAGCCATGCCTCGGACGATGTCGTGGACCAGGCCGTGGCCCTGTCGAAGGTCCCGGTCATCGCCTCGCACTCGGGCGCCCGGGCGGTGTTCGACCACCCGCGCAATCTCGACGACGCGCACATCCGCAAGATCGCCGAGAGCGGCGGGGCGATCTGCATCAACTCGGTCTATCTGCGCGCCTCGACCAACAGCCCCGAGCGCAAGGCCGCTTTGGAGGCCCTGGGCCGTGGGCCGGGCGATGACGCGACCCAGGCCGACTTCGTCTCCTACGCCAAGAAGCGCGCCGAGCTGGACAAGAAATTCCCGCCGGTCCGCGCCAACTTCGACACCTTCATGGACAGCATGAACCACGTGCTGAAGATCGGCGGCGCCAAGGCCGTCTGCATCGGCGCCGACTGGGACGGCGGCGGCGGCGTCGAGGGCCTGGAAGACGTGGCCGACCTGCCCAAGATCACCGCCCGCCTGAAGGCCGCCGGCTACAGCGACGCCGATATCGAGGCCATCTGGAGCGGCAACGTGCTGCGCCTGCTGGGCCAGGCCCAGGCCTATGCGAAGGGGGCGGGCGGGGCGAAGTAACCTCCCGCCTATCAGGATCCTCCCCCTCTGGGGGAGGTGGCCCGAAGGGCCGGAGGGGGGACGTTTTCAGCTTTCGAGTTGGTTGGAAGTCATCACCGACTTCCCCCTCCGTCGCTCCGCGACACCTCCCCCTTCAGGGGGAGGACCTTGCCGCTCGCCACGCCCGCCAGCCCAGCAGCACCGCCAGGATCGCGCCGTACACCAGCGGCGGTCGATGATCGGCCTTCACCAGCAGGTAGTAGTGGGCCACGCCCAGCGGCGCGATGACGTAGATCAGCCAGTGCAGGCGGCTCCAGGCCGCCCGGCCCATGCGGATCACCCAGCCGTTGGTCGAAGTCACCGCCAGCGGGACCAGCATCACGAACGCCGCCATCCCCAGGGTGATGAACGGCCGCTTGAGGATGTCCTTCCAGAGCTGGCCGAAGTCGAAATAGAGGTCGACGCCGATGTAGCTGAGGAGGTGCAGCGACACGTAGGCGAAGGCGAACAGGCCGATGGTCCGCCGAAAGCGCACCAGGCGCGGCTTCTTGAGGATCACGGCGGCGGGGGTGACGGCGAGGCCGACGAGCAGCAGCCGCAGGCCCCAGACGCCCAGCTGCCGCACCAGGGTCTCGATCGGATTGACGCCGAGGTCGCCGGTGAAGGCCCGGAAGGCCAGCCACGCGAGCGGCGCGGCGCAGGCCAGCCAGACGGCGGCGTAGATGAGGTTGTCGCGGGTTTTGGAGGGGCGTTTCCTTTGAGCCCTTCCCCCATCAAGGGGGAAGGGGGCTTTTTCAGCGTCCTTCATCAGTAGAACTTCTTCAGATCCATGCCCCGGTACATGTCCGCCACCCACTCGCCATAGCCGTTGAAGGCCAGGGTGTCGCGCCGCCGGAACTCGCCGATGCGGCGCTCGGTGGCCTGCGACCAGCGGGGGTGGTCCACGGCCGGATTGACGTTGGAATAGAAGCCGTATTCGCGCGGCGCCGACAGGTTCCAGGCCGTCGGCGGCTGGCGGTCGGTAAGGCTGATGCGCGTGATCGACTTGATGCTCTTGAAGCCGTACTTCCACGGCACGACCAGACGCAGCGGCGCGCCGTTCTGGTTGGGCAGGGTCTCGCCGTAGAGGCCGACCGCGATCAGGGTCAGCGGATGGACGGCCTCGTCGATGCGCAGGCCCTCGCGATAGGGCCATTGCAGCACGTCCCAGCGCTGGCCGGTCATTTCCGAGGGCCGCATCAGGGTTTCGAAGGCCACGAACTTGGCCTTGGACGTCGGTTTGACCGCCGCAATCAGGTCCTTCAGCGGGAAGCCGACCCAGGGGATCACCATCGACCAGCCCTCGACGCAGCGCAGGCGATAGATGCGCTCTTCCAGCTTGTTGCCCTTGATCAGGGCGTCGATGTCGAAGGTCTTGGGCGCCTCGCAGGCGCCGTCGACGCGCACCGTCCAGGGACGGGTCTTCAGCTTGCCGGCGTTTTCGGCCGGATCGCCCTTGTCGACGCCGAATTCGTAGAAGTTGTTGTAGCTGGTGACGTCGTCCTTCGGCGTCGGCTTCTCGGTGGTCGAGAAGCCCTTGGAGAAGGCCAGCGGCGCGGCGCCGGCCGCTCCGCCCAGTCCTGCGAGACCCAGGCCCGCGACGCCGGTGATGAACTCGCGCCGGCGCAGATAGAGCCCCCGGTCGGTGACGTCGTTGTCGGTCAGGTCGGGGCGGTGGCGGATCAGCACGGGCGTGTCTCCGGTTTCAGTGTCGAAGATACGGAGCCGGACGCGGTTTGGTTATGGCTAGCCGTCGTTTTTTCTGCGCGGCCGCTCGGGGCGTTCCTCGCGAGGCTTCTGGCGCGGGGCGTAGACCCGCCTCAGACCCTCGGCCAGCACCTTGCGCTCCTCCGGCGGCAGGCTCTCGGCGAAGCCGACGAGGCGGCCGTCGACCTTGGCGCGCACGCCGCTTTCCAGCGTCCGGGCGGCGGCCATGCGGCGCCCGGCCTCGGCGCGGTCGAAGCGGCCGTGCAACATGGCGTCGACCACGGCCCTGCGCTCGGCGCGGGCGGCCTGGGCGTCGGCGCGGTTCTCAAGCGCGGCCTCGCGCAGGCTGCGGCGCAGGGCGCGGCGATGCTCGGGCGGCAGGTCGCGGCCGGCGGTCCACAGCGGCGGACGCTGGGCCAGGGCGGCGGCGATCGGGGCTTCGCGGCGAGCCTCCTGGCGCATCCAGGCCGCGCCGGCGATGCCGCCGACCAGGAAGAGGTTCAGCGCGCCGGACGCGACCAGGGCGATGATCAGGGAACGGTTGGCGCTCACAGGTCGGTCGCCTCCTCAAGCGCCTCGGCCGCCGTGTCGGGCTCGGGCTGGTCGTAGGCGGCCGCCAGTATGGCGTCGGCCCGGCGGTCCAGCCGCTCGCCCGCGCCCGAGGCGACGCCGACGGCGACCCCCGCCACGGTGGCGACGGCCAGGCCCAGGCCCGCAGCCAGCCCCGCCCACCAGGCGCTGGCCGAGCGGCGCGGCTTGGGCGCAGCCTCCAGCAGCCGGCCCAAGAGGGCGGCGTCGGCGCTCTGGGCCGGGGCCAGGTCGAGCAGGCGGTCCAGATCGGCCTCGGCGGCCAGCACCGCGCCCAGGCCGTGCGGATCGGCGGCGAGCGCGGCGCGGGCCGCCTCTCGCAGGTCCTGCGGCCAGCGGCCGATGTCGCCGCCGTGGGCGGCCGCCAGTTCGGCGAAGCGGTCGGGGGTCATGGTCGCGCGCCCTCCTTGAAGCTCATCGAACCGCCTCCATCAGGTCGGCCAGGGCCGCGCGCATGGCGCGCCGTCCACGGCCCAGCAGGCTTTCCAGCGTTTCGACCGACACCCCCAGCAGGGCGGCGGCCTCCTTGTTGCCCAGGCCCTGGTGGTGGCACAGCAAGATCGCCTCGCGCTGGCGCTCGGGCAGGGCGGCCAGGGCCGCCTCGATACGGCCGCCGATCTGGACGCCCAGCAGCGCGCCCTCGCCGGTGGGGCCTGCGTCGATCACCTCCGGCGGCTGAGCCATGATCGTCTCCCGCCGTCGCCGCAGCCGGTCGCGGCACAGGTTCAGCGCCACGCGGTGCAGCCAGGTGTCGAAGCGGGCCTGACCGGGACGCCACGAGGGCGCCTGTTTCCAGGCCCGCAGGAAGGTCTCCTGGGCCACGTCCTGGGCCTCGTCCGGATCGGCGAGAAGACGTCGCGCCAAGGCCAGGATGCGCGGCAGGCGGGCGTCCAGCAGCCGTCGCACGGCGGCCTGTTCGCCCCGTCCCACGCCTTCCAGCAACGCCAGGTCGGGGTCTTCCCCCTCGCTCGCCAAGCCTCACCTCGTCACGCCAAGCCCATGCCGACCGTCACATCGCAGCCTTGGCCTTGCCGGCCGCGGCCTGTCGTTCGGCCGAGGTGAGCACGCCGTCGCCGTCGGCGTCCATCCGCTTGAAGCGCTTGGCGGCCATGGCCTCGAGCTCGGCGCGCGACAGGAAGCCGTCCTTGTCGGCGTCGAGGCGACCCCACAGGCGCTCACCGCGACCGGCTTTTACGCCGTCCGCCTTCTTCTGGCGCATGGCCTCGAACTCGGTCCTGGACAGCTTGCCGTCCTTGTTGGCGTCCAGCTTGGCCAGCATCTGGCCCGCGCGCTGGCTCTGGAAGGCGGTTTGGGGCTCGCCGGCCGGCTTGGTCTGGGCCAGGGCCGGGACGGCGCAGGCGGCGATCGCGGTCGCGGCGACCAGGGTGGTGAACGTCTTCATCGAATGCTCCGGGTAGGATCCCTCGGGAGCTTCAACGGCGGCCGGCGAGGTTTCCGTCGCTCGGTTCGAGATCCTCTCCCTTTGGGAGAGGTGTCGCCGAAGGCGACGGAGAGGGGAGTGGCGCGAAATCGGCCATAGCAGAGAAAGCTGAAAACGGCCCCCCTCCGGCCCTTCGGGCCACCTCCCCCAGAGGGGGAGGATCTTGAGCGCCAAGATGCTCCCCCTCTGGGGGAGCTGTCGCGTAGCGACTGAGGGGGTCTTGCCTCCCCCTACCTCACCACATCCTCGAACGCCTTGCGGGCCTCGGCCTTGGCCTTGACCAGCTTGGCCTTCAGCGAGCGGAACTGGGTGACGTGGCCGGCGCGGGCCAGCAGGGCGCGGAAGGCCTTGGGCTCGCTTTCCGGATCGTCGCCGTTCTCCAGCGCTACCTTGATCAGCTGCGACAGGTCCTGCTCCAGACGCCAGGCCGACAGCGCCGCGGTCAGGGACGCCTTGTCGGCGAGGCCGGCGTCGATCAGGGCCGACAGGGCCTCGCCGGTGTTCTGGGCCAGCGGGCCGCCATTCGGGCCATGGGCCAGTTGCAGGAACTGGGCGATGAACTCGATGTCGACGAGGCCGCCGGGCTCCAGCTTCAGGTCCCAGGGCCCCTTGCCCGGCCGCTCGCGCTCCATCAGGTCGCGCATGTCCAGCACGTCGGCGGCGGTCCTGGCCACGTCGCGCGGGCGGCGCAGGGCGGCCTCGATGGCGCCTTCGGCCCGCGCCTTGAACGCCGGCGAGCTGGCCCAGATCACCCGGGCGCGGGTCAGGGCCAGGAGCTCCCAGGTCTCGCACTCTCGCTCGTAATAGTCCTCGAAGGCGGTGAAGCTGACGGCCACCGGCCCCTTGCTGCCCGAGGGGCGCAGCTTGAGATCGACCTCGTAGAGCGTGCCCTCGGCCGTCGGCGCCGACAGGGCCGAGGCCAGGCGCTGGGTGAAGCGGGCGTAGAAGACGTCGGCGCTCCAGCCCTTGATTTCCGAGGCGCCGGCCGCATCGTCGGCGGCGTAGAGCGTCATCAGGTCGAGGTCGGACTTGGCGGTCATCTCGCGCGAGCCGGCCTTGCCCAGGGCGACCACCGCCACCTGGCCGGGGAAGGACCCGCCCAGCCGTTCGACCTCGGCCAGGGCGGCCGGCGCCAGGCCCCCGACGATCAGGTCGCCGAGGTCGGCGAAAGCCCGTCCCACGTCGCGGGCGTCGGCCGTGCCGCTCATCACCCGCACCCCGATGCGGAAGGCCTGGTCGCGGAAGAGGCGCCGGGCCGCATCCATCGACGGCTCGAACTCGCTGGGATCCCACGGAACCTCCGAGGGCATTTCCATCGGGCCAAAGAAGGCCGGGTCGAGCAGGGCGTCCAGCGCCGTCGGGCGGCGGGCCAGGGTGGCGGCTAGGCGCGGGGCGAAAGCCATGACCTGCACCACCAGTTCGAACAGGCGCGGCTGGGCCAGGAACAGCGACTGGATCTGTACGCCCGAGCTCAGCGAGGCGAAGAAGTCGGCGAAGCGGTTGAAGGCCGCGTCCGGCGCGCCGGTCGCATTGGCGGCGTCCAGCAAGCGTGGGGCCAAGCGGGTGAACAGCTCGCGGCCGCGCTCGGTTCGGGTGGCGGCGATGTGGCCGTGGTGCCAGCCGCGAATGGTGGCGGCCACCCGCTCGGGGTTCGAAAAGCCCATGCGCTTGAGGGTGGCCAGGGTTTCCGGATCGTCCTCGACGCCGGTGAAGACCAGGCTGCCGAACCGCGACGACAGCTCCTCCTCGCCCTTGAACAGGGCGCCGTAGCGCTGGTTGACGCCCTTCAGCATCTTGCCGACGGCGGCGTCGAAGCTGCGCAGGTTTGCCTGGTTCCAGAGGGCGGCGACCTTCTTCCGGTCGGTGTCGGACTCCGGCAGCTTGTGGGTCTGGTCGTCGGCGATCATCTGGGCCCGGTGCTCGAGGGCCCGCAGGTCGTGATAGGCGGCGGTCAGGTATTCGCAGTCCTCCGGCGTCACGTGGCCGGCGTCGCGCAGGGCGGCGAGCGCATCGAGGGTGCGCGGGCTGCGCAGGTCCGGATGGCGGCCGCCCAGGATCAGCTGCTGGGTCTGGACGAAGAACTCGATCTCGCGGATGCCGCCGCGGCCCAGCTTCAGGTCCGCGCCCTTGGCCTCCAGCCGCTCGTCCACCTTGTAGGCGTGGATCTGGCGCTTGATGGAGTGGATGTCGGCGATTGCGGCGAAGTCGAGATTGCGCCGCCAGATGAAGGGCTGGAGTTCGTGCAGGAACGCCTCGCCGCGGGCGATGTCGCCGGCCGCGATGCGGGCCTTGATGTGGGCGGCCCGCTCCCAGTTCTGGCCGACGCTTTCGTAGTAGTCCAAGGCCGCGTCGATCGGCATGGCCGGCGGGGTCGAGCTGGGATCGGGGCGCAGGCGCAGGTCGATGCGGAAGACGTAGCCGTCGGCGGTGCGCTCGGCTAGCATCCGGCCCAGGTGCTGGGTCAGGCGCACGGCCACCCCTTGCGGCTCGGTTCCTTCGCTGACCGGCAGGGTCTCGGGCGCGTAGAAGATCGAGAAATCGATGTCGCTGGAATAGTTCAGCTCGTAGGCGCCGTGCTTGCCCATGGCGATGCAGAACAGGCCCGGGATCGGGCCGTCCTCGCCGTCTCCGACATGGGTGAGGGCGCCGCGCGCGACCTCGACCCGGGCGGCCTGGGCCAGGGCCGCGTGCAGGCTGGCGTCGGCGAAGCGGGTCAGGGCGCCGGTGACCGCATCGAGATCCCACACGCCGCCCAGGTCGCACAGGGCGGTCAGGAGGTGCAGGTCGGCCTTCAGCTCACGGAGCGTCTTGCGGGCGGTCTCGAAGTCGGGCTCGGCGGCGACGGCCAGGGCGGCCGCCAGGATATGAGCCAGGCGACCTTCCGGTTCGCTGTCCAGGATGCTCGGCAGGCGCACGCCGTCGCGGCGAGCCAGGCCCGCCAGGTAGGGGCTGGCGGCGAACACCGGGGCCAGGGCCGGCCAGGCGGAATCGACGATGCCCATCCGCTCGCCGGCCCGCTTGGCGATCATCTCGTGGGCGCGCTCGGCGGCCTTGGGATCGACGATCGGACCGCAGGGGGCGAGGCGAGGGGCGAGCGGAAGAGTCATGGCGCGCACTCTTAACCGACTGCCCGCGTCCGCCAAGCATCGCTTGACGGCTTCATTTACGGGCGTAATCATCCAGGTCAGTAGAGCAGCGGACAGCCATGAGCATCACCCACGCCGAAAGCCACGTCATGGAAGCGCTCTGGAGCCAGAGCCCCCTGACCGTCGAGGAGATCCTGGAGGCCGTCGCGGGGCCGCAAGGGTGGGGCGAGGCCACGGTCAAGACGCTGATCAACCGCCTGCTCAAGCGCAAGGCCATTGAGTCGCGCCGCATCGACGGCCGCGTCCGCTATGTGCCGATCGTCAGCCGCGCCGAGTACCTGCAGACCGAGAGCCAGGGCCTGCTGGACCGCCTGTTCGAAGGTCGCCTGACGCCGCTGGTCGCCCATTTCGCCAAGCACCGCTCGCTGTCGCCCGACGAGGTCAAGCAGCTGAAGCAGCTGATCGCGGAGCTGGACGATGCTGATTGAGCTCTTGGCCATAACCCTGCTGCGGGCGCAACTGGCCGCCGCCGTCGGCGTGCTGGTCGTGCTGGCCCTGCGCGTTCCGGTGCGCCGGCTGGTCGGCTCCGAGGCGGCCTACAAGCTGTGGCGCCTGGCGCCGGCCGCGGCCCTGGCCAGCGTCTTCCCCAGCCTGTCGGACGCCCTGGGCGCCGGCGCGGCGCAGCAGCCGCCCGAGCGCCTGCTGGCCGTGGGCTTCCTGGTCGTCTGGCTGGCCGGCGTCGTCGGCCTGGCCGGCTTCATCGCCCTGGCCGAGCGCGCCTTCCGCAAGCGCGCCCGCGCCGGCCTGGAAGGTCCGGCGGTCATGGGCGTGTTCTGCCCGCGCCTGGTCATCCCGCGCGACTTCGCCCAGCGCTTCGACGCCGCCGAGCGCGAACTGGTTCTGGCCCACGAGCGCGCCCACATGCGGCGCGGCGATCCGCGCGGCAACCTGATCATCATCGCCTGCCAGGCCCTGGGCTGGCTGAACCCGATCGTCCACCTGGGCGCGGCCGTCGCCCGCCTGGACCAGGAGATCGCCTGCGACGGCAACGTCGTGGCCCTGCATCCCAAGGCCCGCAAGCGCTACGCCGAGACCCTGATGAAGGCCCACGCCTTCACCGCCGCCTCGCCGCTGGCCTGCGCCTTCGGCCGTCACCCGCTGCTGTCGCGGGTGCGGGTCATCGCCGGCCCGGCGCCGGTCTCGAGCGAAGGCCTGACCGCCGCCGTCACCCTGGGCGCGCTGACCGTGATGATCGTCATGGGCGTCTGGACCCTGGCCCCGCGCGGCCCGGCCCCGCCCTCGACCCGCATCCCCGGCGCCAGCGCCCGCCTGTTCGTCGACGGCGTCACCCCGCCGCCGCTGAAGCGGGGCGTGGAGGCGCGGTAGGGGCGTTATCCCCGCCTTTCTTCGTCATCCCGGCCGCAGCGTAGCGTAGAGCCAGGACCCAGGGGCCGCCGCATAGCGCCGGCCTCGGCTAGGGCGCTGAACCCCAGCGCCGCGCCCGGTCCCCTGGGTCCCGGATAAGCCCTGCGGGCTTTCCGGGATGACGCCAGAAGGGGGCGGTTGAATTTGAAAACTACACGTGTAATCTTTTCTTCAATCAGAGGGGGAGATCACCGTGTCGTTTGTGCTGCCCGTTCCCGACGCCCATGTCGGCCGCAAGCGCGGCGTCGCTGTCGCCTGGCGGATCCTGGGCCTGGTCATGGTCGCCTCGATGCTGGCGGCCCTGGCCTACGGGATCTTCGATTTCATCCGGTTCGAGCGGGCGATGGGGGCGCTGCCGCCGGCCAAGGGCGCGGCGCTGGAGCCGGCCCGCCGCCAGGCCGCCCAGCGCTGGGCCGTGGTGCAGCCCGCTCTGATCGCCCGCCTCAAGCAGTCGCGCGAGCTGGAGTTCGGGGGCGTGTGGATGATGCGGACGGGCCGGGTCTGCGGCGTGGTCAACGGCAAGACCAGCTTCGGCGGCTTCACCGGCATGACCCGGTTCT
Source organism: Caulobacter zeae (assembly GCF_002858925.1). Classification (GTDB taxonomy): domain Bacteria; phylum Pseudomonadota; class Alphaproteobacteria; order Caulobacterales; family Caulobacteraceae; genus Caulobacter; species Caulobacter zeae. The sequence goes on along the minus strand of NZ_PJRS01000022.1, from coordinate 276,347 downwards.
ACACGCAGGGCGACGCGCCGGTGTTCCCTTACGACGACAAGGGCCGCTTCCGCGAGACCTGGCATCAGTGCGACCGCGACCGCTGGGCGGTGATCCGCGAGGGCTCGGACGAGACCGGCTTCTGCGCCACCAAGTTCGGCCAGACCCGCTGCCGGGAGGTGCGCCGTCAGGCGACGACCATGCCGAGGTGAGGGGGCGGCCCTTCGACAGGCTCAGGGTGAGGTCGTGTTGGCGTCGGGGCCTGCCCTGGTCCTCATCCTGAGCCTGTCGAAGGACGAGGGCCACGCACTGGTAGTCTCCCCAAAAGAAAACCCGCGCCGCCCTGGAAGGAGAGCGACGCGGGCTGCCTAGGCGCCGGGGGGAGGTAGGATCGCGCCTAGAAGTTGTAGCGGAGGCCGACCAGGAACTGGCGGCCGCTGTGGGTGTAGACGTTCAGCCGGTTGCTATCGCCGACGTACTGGTCGTTGAACTCGTCGGTCAGGTTCACGCCCTCGATCGAGAGCTTGAGGTTGTCGCGGATGTTCCAGCTGGCCTGCATGTCGACGTTCAGGGTCTCGTTGGTGCCCTGGACGGTGTTGCCGTCGCTGCCGGGCACCTGGGTCAGGTAGCCGTCGCGATAGGCCAGCGAGCCGCGCACGCTCCACTTGGGGGTCTCGTAATAGAGCGTCAGGTTGGCGGCGTTCTTCGACAGGCCCACCAGGGTGGCGTTCACCGTCGGGGCGCCAGGCGTCGTCGAGGTCAGGTACTCGATCTTGGAGTCGACATAGGTGTAGTTGGCCACCACGCCGAAGTTGCTCCAGAAGCCCGGCAGGAAGGTGAAGGGCTGCTGGACGTTGATCTCGAAGCCCTTCAGGTCGCCGCCGTCGCTGTTGACGGGCTGGGTGACCTGGAACACCTGGTCGGTGGTCGCGCCGGTGCCGGTCAGCAGCGAGTCCGGCAGGCCCAGGGTGTTGTAGACGGCCTCTCGGCGCAGGGTGGCCACGAAGGTGTCGATGCGTTTGTAGAAGACGCCCAGCGCGATCATCGCGCCCTTCTCGCGGTACCATTCCAGCGAGAAGTCGAGATTGTCGGACTTCGTCGGCGTCAGGTACGGGTTGCCCGAGCTGTAGGTGCGGTTGGCGCCTTGCACAGCCACGTCGCCGCCGGGCGACAGCGAGCCGATGCCCGGACGGGCGATGGTCTGGGCGGCGCTGACGCGGGCCACGACGGTGTCCGACAGATCGGCCGCCAGGTTGAACGACGGCAGGGTCAGATTGTAGTCGCGGGCGACGTCGACCCGCTGGATCGCGCCGGCCACGGCGGCGTAGCCGGCCGACTCCTGCTTGGTGTGCACCCGGCGCACCCCGGCGTCGCCGCGGAACGGCAGGCCAAAGGCGTCAAACTTGAACTCGGCCTGGACGTAGGCGCCGTAGTCCTGTTCCTCGACCGCGCCGTACTGGCCGCGGGCGCTGGAGTTGTTGGTGTCGGTCAGGGCGTAGATGCCGCTGTTGCTGTAGATGCCCAGCAGGGCGGCGTACTTGTCGATGTCGGGGATCAGCCAGGAGGTGAAGTTGCCCTCCGGCAGGCTCATGCCGCTGCCAAAGCCGGTGAACACCTTCGACACCGAGGCCAGCTGGGCCGGGGTCAGGGTCTGGACCACCGTCTCGCTGGTCCGGTACTGGCCGTAGCTGTCATACTCGAACTTGCGCCAGTCCAGGCCCGCCTTGAGGCGCAGGTTGTCGTTCAGGTCCCACTCGCCATAGACCTTGGCGGTCGAGAACTGGTTCTCGACGAACTGCGGACGGATGCGCACCTCGGAGGTGCCGTTGGTCGAGGCCCAGTTGGCCGGATCGGTCGGGTCGAAGCCCAGCAGGATCTGCGGCGCGCGGCCCTTGCGGAAGTCGTACTGGTAGTTCTGGCTGTTGGCCCGGTCGAAGGTGACGATGGTCGAGATCGGCTGGGTGAAGGTCGAGTCCGAATAGCCGGCCAGCATGCCCACCCGCACGTTGGCGCTGAAGTCGTGCGTGCCCGACAGGGTGAACTGTTTGAACTCGGTGTTCAGCTCGTCATAGGCCGCCTGGGTGCGCAGGTCGACATTGTCCATCCGGGCGTAGACCAGGTTGCCGTTCTCGACGACGCCGTCGCGGATGATGGTCTGCGGCTTGCCGGTGTTGGCGCGCGACAGGCCGATGGCCTGCAGCTGGGCTTCCTTCCGCGTGCCGGCCAGGTAGGCGTAGAGGGCGTCCAGCGTGACCTGGGTGTCGGAGGTGGGCTTGTATTGCAGCGAGCCGGCGATCCCCAGGCGCTTGGACTCGATGTCGTAGCTGACATAGCCCGGGATGCGCGGGGCGAAGAGGCTGCTGCTGTTGATCTGGGCGATGGTGTAGCCCGGCACGGTCGAGGCGCTGTTGAAGCCGCCGTTGCTGGCGCCGGTGGCCCAGCGGGTGATGTTGGCGCCTTCCTCCTTCAGGTGGCGCTCTTCGTAGGCCACCGACAGCAGGGCTCCGACCTTGCCGTCGAAGAACACGTTGCTGGCCAGCACCGAGACGCGCGGCGTCGTCTTTTCCGAGAGGTCGTTGTAGCTGGCGCCGGCCGACAGCACGAGCTGGGGCTTGCCGCTGTCGAAGGCCTTGGCGGTGGTCAGGTCGACCGTGGCGCCCAGCGAGCCTTCCTCGACGTCGGCCGAGGCGGTCTTGCGCACGGCGATGCTGTTGAAGAGGTCCGAGGCGAAGACGTTGAAGTCGAAGCCGCGGCCGCGGTTGGTGCCGCCGCTGTTGGCGGTGCCGCCGGTGGTGGAGATGGCCTCCATGCCGTTGATGCGGACGCGGGTGTATTCCGAGCCCAGGCCGCGCACGGTGATCTGGCGGCCTTCGCCGTTGATGCGCGAGATCGACACGCCCGGGATGCGCTGCAGCGACTCCGCCAGGTTCAGGTCGGGGAACTGGGCGATGTCCTCGGCCTTGATGGCGTCGACCACGCCGCTTTCGTTGCGCTTGAGGTTGATGGCGCTCTGCAGGCTGGCGCGGAAGCCGGTGACGACGATGGCCTCGACCTCGTCGGATGCGGGTTCGGCCGGCGGCGGCTGGGCCTCCTGGGCCATGGCGGCGCCGGCGGCGAGGATGGTGAAGGCCGAAGCGCTGGCGCCGAGCATGGCGCGCAGGCGGAGATTCCTGTTGGACGTCATCTGTCCCTCCCGATGCCCGTCTGCGCGGGCCGCTTTTGGAAGCCGGCTGAGCCTGCTTCTTCGTTGCCTGAACCATAGGGACGGGTTCGATCAGAGGGCCAATCCCAATCAGGTATGGACCTATGCGCGATGTGCACCGATCCACAGGTTTCCGCAACGGCGCCTGCCGCCTCGCGCGCGGGCGATCCTTTGACAGCCTTGGGTTTCGATGCGTACCGCGGTTCGATCCATGTCGCCCGTGGATCGGTCCATAGGCGATTTGACTTAGACCTGGGCCCCGACGCCGCTTAGCGTCCTCCCAAAGCGCCGACGACAGAGCGGCGCCAAGGGAGAGCGTCCATGACCGACACTACCAGGCGTACCCGCGTGCGCTGGCTGATCATCGCGACGCTCTTCATCATCACCACGATCAACTACGCCGACCGCGCGACCTTCTCGATCGCCGGCCAGTCGGCGTCGAAGGAGCTGGGCCTCGATCCGGTGGCCATGGGTTACATCATGTCGGCCTTCGCCTGGGCCTATGTGCTGGGCCAGATCCCCGGCGGGGCGCTGCTCGACCGCTTCGGTTCCAAGAAGATCTACACCGCCGCCCTGGTGCTGTGGTCCAGCTTCACCCTGCTGCAGGGCTTCTCGGGCGTGTTCACCGGCCTGGCGGCCGCCGTCGCCCTGTTCTTCATGCGCTTCCTGGTGGGCCTTGCCGAGGCGCCGTCGTTCCCGGCCAACGCCCGCATCGTGGCCGCCTGGTTCCCGGGCTCGGAGCGCGGCACGGCCTCGGCGATCTTCAATTCGGCCCAGTACTTCTCGCTGGTCGCCTTCGCGCCGCTGATGGGCTGGCTGGCCCACGACTTCGGCTGGCGGTCGGTGTTCTTCGTCATGGGCGCGATCGGCATCGTCGCGGCCTTCTTCTTCGTCAAGCTGATCCACAGCCCGGTCGAGCACCCGAAGATCAGCAAGGCCGAGTTCGACTATATCGAGGCCGGCGGCGGGCTGGTGCGGATGGAGGACAAGACCGCCAATGCGGGCGCCGCCTTCACCTGGGCCAACGTCAAGCAGGTGCTGACCAGCCGCATGCTGCTGGGCGTCTATATCGGCCAGTACTGCATCAACGTGCTGACCTACTTCTTCGTCACCTGGTTCCCGATCTATCTGGTCAAGGCGCGGGGGCTGTCGATCCTGCAGGCGGGCTTCACCGCCGCCCTGCCGGCCCTGTGCGGCTTCGCCGGCGGCTTGCTGGGCGGGATGATCTCGGACCACCTCTTGAAGAAGACCGGCAATCTCGACATCGCCCGCAAGACGCCGCTGCTGCTGGGCATGATCCTGGCCACCTGCATCGTCATCTGCAACTACGTCGAGCAGGAGTGGCTGGTCATCGTCATCATGGCCGCGGCCTTCTTCGGCAAGGGCGTGGCGTCGCTGGGCTGGGCGGTGGTGTCGGACACCTCGCCCAAGGAGATGGCCGGCGTGACCGGCGGGGTCTTCAACACCTTCGGCAACACCGCCGGCATCGTGACCCCGATCGTCATCGGCTACATCGTCCAGGCCACCGGCTCGTTCGACGGGGCGTTGATCTTCGTCGGCGCCCACTGCCTGATCGCCGTGCTGGCCTATTTCCTGATCGTCGGGAAGATCCAGCGCCTGCAACTGAAGGCGGCCTGATGCTCTCTCGACGCCACGTCCTGGCCGGCGCCTCGGCCCTGGTTCTCGCAGGGGTGGGCCGCGCGGCCGGCGCCGCGCCCGCCGCCCTGACCGTCACGACGCCGATGGCCGCGCCCGAATGGGCGCTGCTGCAACGCGAACTGCTCAAGGCCAACGAGGCGGCCTGCGAGGCCTTCTTCGCCCGCTATTTCGACGATCGCGGCTACCTGCTGGCCTTCGAGCGCTGGGGCGCCAACGACGGCCCCGACGACGCCATCGAGAACGTCAACGACTGGCCGACCCTGCACGCCCTGGGCGCCGGCGACCGGGTGCTCGAGCTGGCCCAGAAGGCCTTCGAGGGCAATGTCCGCCAGTATACGGCGGCCAAGACCAAGGACGTGTCGTTCGCCCGCGAGGGCATGTATTTCCGCGAATTCCCGGTGATGAGCGACTGGCAGCACCTGTCCGAGGGGCTGTCGGTGTTCAACCTGCTGGGGTTGTCGGCGCCCAACGATCCGCGCTTCCGCGAGCGGGCGAAGAGGTTCTCGGGCTTCTATACCGGCGAGGACCCCACCACGCCGAACTATGATCCCAAGCTCAACATCATCCGCAGCATGATCACCGGCAGCCGGGGCCCGATGCTGCGCAAGGCCACGCCCCTGGACTGGGCCGGCGATCCCTTCGACGTGACCCACTTCTACATGGAGCACGGCGAGCGCTCGTACGAGGAGACCCTGCGCCACTACGACGAGTACGGCGACGTGGTCGGCGACAGCCCGCTGAACCTGCAGGCCACCAGCCTGGTGATGAACGCCTACATGCTGGACCACGAGGCCAGGTACCGCGACTGGATCCTCAAGTACGTGGACGGCTGGATCGAGCGGGCGCGGGCCAATGGCGACGTGATCCCCAGCAAGGTCGGCCTCGACGGCCAGGTCCCCAAGGGCCGGTGGTGGAGCGGAACCTACGGCTGGGGCTTCTCGCCGGTGGCACCGCACACCGGCCAGCGCGAGGACCGCAACCGCGTGCCGCGCGCCGTGGTCGGTTTCATGAACGCCTACCTGCTGACCGGCGACGACAAGTATCTCGACGTGTGGCGTCGCCAGAACGACGTCATCAACGCCCAGAAGAAGGTCGAGGACGGCAAGGTCTCGACCCCGCGGATGTACGGGCCCAAGGGCTGGTACGCCTACGCGCCCGGCGAGTACCAGCTGAACGGGCTGGAGATCTGGTACCTGTCGATGAAGGGCTCGGACCGCGCGCGCGCGGCGGCCCATCCCTGGCTCGACTGGCTGGATGGCAAGGATGCCTCCTATCCTGCCAAGGCCTTGCGCGGCGACCTGGAGCGGGTGCGCGCCCGGGCCCAGGCCCAGCGCGAGGATAGCTCGACCCCCGACACCCGTCTGGCCGACGCCGCGCTCGACATCAATCCGGCCAGCGTCACCGCCCTGATCCAGCTGATGGAGGGCGGCATCCATATCGCCCGGCCGCCGTGGTCGAAGTCCTCGCCCTCGCAGGGCGGCGCGCTGCACTATGCGCGCCTGCGCTACTTCGATCCCGAACGGCGCCGGGCCGGCGTTCCGCAGGATGTGGCGGCCCTGGTCGAGCGCCTGACCGACGACGAGACGGTGGTCAGCCTGGTCAATCTCAGTCCGGTGGCCCCGCGCACCGTGACGATCCAGGGCGGCGCCTATGGCGAGCACCAGATCCGGAGCGCCGCGATCGGCGAGGGCGCGCCCCAGGCGGTCGAGGCCTCGGCCTTCACCCTGCGCCTGGCGCCGGGCGCGGGCGCGCGCCTGACCCTGAAGATGAAGCGCCACGCCAACCAGCCGACGCTGAGCTTTCCCTGGGACAGGGTGGTCTGAGCCGGCGCAACCTCGCCCTTCGACAAGCTCAGGGTGAGGTTTCGACTGTGCGGTCGTTGAATTGGTCCTCATCCTGAGCTTGTCGAAGGACGAGGACCCGCACGACAAGATGGAGGGACCGATGGTTCGTGTAGCGTCCGCCGCGATCGTCGCGGCCCTGCTGGCCTCGCCGGCCCTGGCCCAGGACCCCAAGCCGATCGCGGCTGTCGCCGCCGGCGGGCCGGCCCAGGGCGCGGCGGCGACCGAGCTTCTGCTGGTCGACCGCGACGCCGACGACGGCGCCAGGGGCTCGCTGCGCTGGGCGATCGAGACCAGCAACGCCGAGCCCGGCCGCTACCGCATCGAGATCGCCGCCCAGGCCATCGTGCTGAAATCGGCCCTGCCGCCGATCAAGGGGCCGGTGGCCATCGAGGGCCAGGCCTTCGCCCGCACCGGCGGCCACAACGTGGTCGACGGCTCGGGCTATCTGCCGCGCGACCTGAAGTCCTGCCCCGGCATGGTCCAGGGCCAGTACGGGACCAATGTCCGCACCGCCAGCAATCCGGGTTTTGCATTGGTCGACACCCGGGGCGTGACCCTGCGCGGGCTCGAGATCCGGGGCTTCTGCATCGGCGTGCTGGTGCTGCGCACCTCGAACGCGGTGATCGCCGACAACCGCATCGTGCGGAACATCGGCGGCGCCGGCGTGATGCTCAGCGGCGACGACGGCAAGGGCGGCTCGACCTCGCACACCACGCTCGACAACAAGGTCTTGCGCAACGCCTTCGTCGAGAACGGCGACGGCCTGGAACTGACGCGCGGCGCGGCCTTCAACCTGATCGCCGACAACAGCTTCGACGGCGGGACCGACAACCTGGAGCCCTCGCAAGGCATCGAGATCCTGTGGGGAAACGACAACACCGTCGTGGGCAACCGCTTCGCCAACTATTCCGACGGGCTGCAACTGAACTGGGGCGCGCGCAACTACATCGGCGCCAACGTCTTCACCGGCAACGCCTTCGGGATCAGCGTCAGCGGGGAAGGCAACATGATCTCCGGCAACCAGATCCGTGGAAACGGGATCGGCATAGCCGTACGGCCCGAGGCCAAGGTCGCCGCCAACCGCATCAGCCGGAACGCGATCTTCGGCAACGGCAAGCCGATCAGGCTGTGCTCGGCCGGCGGCTCCTGCGATCCGGCCATGGCGCGCGGCGGCGTCGTCATCGGCCCGCCGGGACTGGAGCACGCCAGCTTCGTCGGCTCGCGCGGCATGGGCGTGGTGTTCGACAAGGCCGGCGCGGCCCAGGTCTGCACAGCCAAGAATACGCCGGAGAAGTGCCATGCGGCGCCGCAGTTCGGGCTCCAGCCGCCGAAGTTGACGTCCGCTCGCGCGGTGGGCGGCAAGACCGCCGTGAAGGGCGAGGCTCTGGCTCCGGCCAATGGCGTGGTGTTCGTCGAACTGTTCGCCAGTCCCAAGGGGGGGGGCGAGGGCGAGCGCTATCTGGGCACGGTGCAGGCGCTCGCCGACGGCCAGGGGCGGGCGGCTTTCGAGGGCCAGGTCGATGGTGCGGCGGCCGGCTCGGCGATCACCGCGACGGTCACCACGGCGGCTGGGGCGACCTCGGCGTTCTCGGCGGCGGTCGCGTTGGGGCGGTAGACGCTTCGCGACGGCTCCCGCCATTCAAGATCCTCCCCCTCTGCGGGAGGTGGCCCGGAGGGCCGGAGGGGGGCGTTTTCAGCTTTCGAGGTATCGGAAGATCATCACCGCCCCCCACCGATCGCTACGCCATCGCCTCCCCCACAGGGGGAGGTTCCTTTAGCCCCCTAGGTTCCTTCCTTCATGAACGGCGCGACCGCGAAGATCTCGCGCTCTTCCTTGCGCGGATCGTCCACCATCGCCGAGGTCTCGTTGACCACCAGGGTCGGCCGGCGCGGCAGGGTGTATGGCTCCCAGGCGGGGATCGCCGCGCAGTTGGGGTCGCCCGTTCGCGCGAACGCGGCGAACGCGGCGCTCATCTGGTCGCGCACCTTCGTCGCCGCCGGGCCCGTGCCGGTCATCGAGCCCTTGGCGTCCAGCGTGCCGAACACCAGCGCGATGTCGTAGCTGTGGTAGGCGCCCATCCGGGGATCGGTCTGGGCGCCGAAGTCCAGCTGGTACATCCAGACCGGGGCGCCGATGCGGGCCCGTTGCTCGGCCTGGATCAGGTGGCCCGGCCACGAGCGTCCGGCCGTGGTGATGGCGAAGAAGAGGTCCGACGGGCTGGCCTGCGGATAGAGCGCCCGATAGCGGCCGACCAGGTATTCGGGCGACATGTCGAGGACGAGCTCGTTCTCCAGCCGGCCCGGCAGCTCGTCCCAGGTCAGGGCGAAGTTCTTGGGATCCCCACCGAGGAAGGCCTTGGTCTCGTCGTGGGTGTTGCCGATGATCATCGGGATGTGGCCGCTCTCGCGCGGGGCGTCCGGATAGAACGGGTGGCGCGGCAGCACCCCGTGGTCCACCACCGACCAGAAGACGATGCCGCCCTTGCGCTCCAGCGGGTCGCGCATCTTCAGGGCCTCGACCAGCTGGGCCGCGGGAAGGCTCTTCAGCTTGTGGGTCTCGCCGGGCTTCAGGCCCAGTTTTTCCATGAAGGCGCGGGCGCGGATGGTGGCGTGGATCGGCCCCATGGCGGTCACGTGCTGGCCGCTCATGGTCGCGACCTTGTGGTAGAGGCCCGCCGCGCGCGGCATGGCCATCAGGGTCACGCACTTGGCCCCGCCGCCCGACTGGCCGAAGGTCGTGACGTTTCCCGGATCGCCGCCAAAGGCTTCGATGTTGTCGCGCACCCATTGCAGGGCCAGGATCAGGTCGAGATTGCCGGCATTGCCGCTGTCGGCCAGCTCGGGCCCGCCCAGGCGGGCGAGATAGCTGTAGCCGAAGGCGTTGAGGCGGTGGTTCACCGTCACCACCACCACGTCATATGTCTTCGCCAGCCAGGTCCCGTCATAGAGCGGGCTGGAGCCCGAACCGTTGGCGTGGGCGCCGCCATGCACATAGAACATCACCGGTCGCTTGCGCCCATCGGCCAGGCCCGGGGTCCAGATGTTGAGGAAGAGGCAGTCCTCGGAGGTCGGCTCGTCGGTCTTCAGCTGCGGCGAGGCTGGGCCATAGGCCAGGGCGTCGGCGATCCCCTTCCAGGGCTGGGGCGCTTCGGACGGCTGGAAACGCCGGGCCGAGGTGTCGGCGCCGTAGCGCACGCCCTTGAAGACCGTGATGCCGTCGACCTCGGCGCCGCGCACCCGGCCCGCCGTGGTGGTCGCGACCGGAGCGGCGGGGCCGGCGGCGTTGACCTTCAGGGGCGCGGCGAGCGCGACGGCTCCGGCCAGCACGGCGCGGCGATCGAGGGTCATGGTGTTCTCCCGTCTTTTATCGTTGGGCCGCGGCGGCCGACGGGAGGGGGGGCGTCAGCGCCCGTCCGGATCCGCCGGCGAGGCCTCGGCCAGGCAAAGGTCGATGAAGGTCTGAAGGATCGGGCTCTCGTTGTCCTTGCGCCAGGCCATGTAGAGCTCGACCGGCCGGTCGGGCGTGGTCTCGACGGGGCGGAACTGCACGTCGTCGAAGTGCAGGCTCATGGCCGACTCCGGCACGATCGCCGCCCCCAGGCCTGCATGCACGAGGGCCAGCATCGAGTGGATCTGGGTGACGTGCTGCACGTAGTTCGGGGCCACGCCGTGGGCGTCGAACAGGGTGGTCAGCATGTTGTAGAAATAGCCCGCGCCTTCCGGCGAATACATGATCAGCGGGCCGGCGTCGAAGTCGGCCAGGGTCAGGCTGGCCTTGACCAGGCGAGGGTCGCCGTTGGGCAGGGCGGCCACCAGGGGCTCGCTCAGCACGCGGGCGGTGGCGAACTCGGCGCGGTCCATCGGCGGGCGCACCAGGCCGATGTCGATACGGCCGGTCAGCAGCGCCTCGACCTGCTCGCGGGTGACCATCTCGCGCAGGGTCAGGTCGGCGTTGGGCAGGCGGGCGTTCGAAAGGATCACCAGGCGCGGCAGGAAGCTGTAGCCGGAGACGGCGGTGAAGCCGATGGCGATCTGGCCGGCGTCGCCGCTGGCGATGCGGCGGGTGGCCAGGGCCGCGCTCTCGGCCAGGCGCAGGATGCGGCGGGCCTCGAGCAGGAAGGCGCGGCCGGCCGGGGTGAGGCGCACCGAACGGCTGGTGCGGTCGAGCAGGGTGACGCCGAGGATGCGCTCGAGCAGTTGCACCTGCCGGCTCAGCGGCGGCTGGGTCATGTTCAGCCGCTGGGCGGCGCGGCCGAAATGCAGCTCTTCGGCGGTGGCGACGAAGCAGCGAAGCTGGCTGAGTTCGAACATCGGAAAGCGCCCGTCGACAACACCCTGGAGTCGCGAGGCTAGACGTTCGTTCGGCCCTATCGCCAGGGCCTTCTTTCCAGGCAGGGTCGAGAGCGCGGTCATCGCGGGCGCGGCGGGGGTCGATACGCCGGACGCATCGACCCCGTCATGCTCAGCCCTGGACGCGGGCGATCAGGCCCTGAAGTTCGGAGAACTCCGCGGGCGTCAGGTCGGTCAGCGGCTGGCGCACGGGCCCGGCGTCGCGGCCGACGGCCTTCATGCCCGCCTTCACGATCGAGACGGCGTAGCCCTTACCCTTGTTGCGCAGGGCGATGTAGGGCAGCACGAAGTCGCGCAGGCCGGTCATCACCGTCTCGCGGTCGCGGGCGCGGACGGCCTTGTAGAAGCTCAAGGCCCATTCCGGCAGGAAGTTGAAGATCGCCGACGAGTAGGTCGTCACGCCCATTTCCAGATAGGGCAGGGCGAAGGTCTCGGCCGTCGGCAGGCCGCCGATATAGGTCAGGCGGTCGCCCATGCGGGCATAGACCCGCATCATCAACTCCAGGTCGCCGACCCCGTCCTTGAAGCCGACGAGGTTGGGGTTGCGGTCGCACAGCTTCTCGAGGGTGTCCTCGTTGATGATGGCGTTGTCGCGATTGTAGACGATGACGCCCAGGCTGGTGGCCTTGCAGACCGACTCGATGTGGGCGAGCAGGCCTTCCTGGGTGGCGTTGGTCAGGTAGGGCGGCAGCAGCAGCAGGCCGTCGGCCCCGGCGGCCTCGGCGTCGCGCGCCAGGTCGGTGGCGATGGCGGTGCCGTAGCCGCAGCCGGCGATGACCGGGATCTTGCCGGCCGTTTCGGCGACCGCCGCGCGCACCACCTTGCCCACCTCGTCGGGACGCAGCGAGAAGAACTCGCCCGTGCCGCCGGCCGCGAACAGGCCGGCCAGCTCGTGGTCCAGCATCCAGGCGCAGTGCTGGCGATAGGGCGCCTCCAGGAACTGGTGCTGGGCGTCGAAATGGGTGACGGGGAACGACAGCAGGCCGCCGCCGAGCTGGCGGGCCACGTCCGTCGGCGACATCTGGCTCATGAAGTCCTCTCCGAGCGACGGCCTGTTCCCGAACGCCGGGAGGCCGTTTCTTGAGGCTGACGGTAGAGAGCCGCTCCGCCGGGGTCTAAGCCAAAGGCGCTATCGACCGATACCGGAATTGGCTCGATGGCCGGACGCTGAAAACCGTTCCCCGAACCCCGCCTGCGCGGTGAATTCCACCTTCGGGCGTGCCTCTGGGTTTGAACTCGCGGATAGAGTTGCCCGCAAGTATCGCTTGGCGTTCATCTTTGTAGTCCGGTTGTCGAAAACATCGTTTTCCCGTTTCGGGAAGTAATGCGGCCTTTGGTCGCGGCGACACCCTCTGGCACTGCTGCTCAATCAGCCATACGGCCTCGCTTGTAGGTCCATACGCGTAACAGATAGCATCGGCCGTCCGCGCTCGTTGGAAAGCTTGACTATAGAGTGGAAGGTTCTTCGGCGATGACAGCAGTGCAGCCATGGCCGTCGTCCGAGGGCCAAGACTTGCGAGTGCTGGCATGACGGGCGGGGTTTCGTCTAAGTCGTTCCTGGAGCGAACGATGCTGCGCGTCGGCGTCGTCCTTCTGATCGCCGCCTTCCTGGCCGTCGCCGTCGTGGCGATCGTCATGCCGCTGAGCTTCAAGGACCAGGCGCTGTTCGCGGGCGCGACCATCGTCGGCGTGGTCGTCGCCAACCGCCTGTCGCAGTCCAAGCACCTGACCATCGCCCTGTGCGTCGTCTCGGTGATCGTCAGCACGCGCTATCTGTGGTGGCGCACGACCGAGACCCTGCACTTCCGCAACGCCGCAGAGGCGTTCTTCGGCACGGGCCTGTACCTGGCCGAGATCTACGCCTGGCTGATCCTGCTCTTGGGCTACCTGCAGACCGCCTGGCCGTTGCAGCGCCCGGTGCGGCCGCTGGAGGGCGCGCCGCCCAGCTGGCCGACGGTCGACGTCTACATCCCGACCTACAATGAGAGCCTGGAGATCGTGCAGGACACGGTGCTGGCCGCGCTGGGGATGGACTACCCCCGCGACCGCTTCAAGGTGTACCTGCTGGACGACGGCCGCCGTCCCGAGTTCAAGGAATTCGCCGAGCGCGCCGGGGCGATCTACATGACGCGCCCCGACAACTTCGGGGCCAAGGCCGGCAACCTCAATCACGCCCTGGAGCAGACCGACGCCGAGCTGGTCTGCATCTTCGACTGCGACCACATCCCCACGCGCGCCTTCCTGCAGATGACGCTGGGCTGGTTCCAGGAGGACCAGCGCCTGGCCCTCCTGCAGACGCCCCACCACTTCTATTCGCCCGATCCGGTGCAGCGGAACATCCAGACGGTGAAGGACATCCCGGGCGAGGGCGACCTCTTCTACGGCGTCGTCCAGCCGGGCAACGACCTGTGGAACGCGGCCTTCTTCTGCGGCTCCTGCGCGGTGATCCGTCGCTCGGCCCTGGAGGAGACCCACGGCTTCGCCCACGAGACGGTCACCGAGGACGCCCACACCGCGCTGAAGCTGCAACGCAAGGGCTGGAACACCGCCTTCCTCGAGATCCGCCTGTCGGCCGGCCTGGCGACCGAGCGCCTAGCCCTGCACATCGGCCAGCGCATCCGCTGGGCGCGCGGCATGACCCAGATCTTCCGCGTCGACAATCCGCTGCTGGGCAAGGGCCTGACCATGGCCCAGCGGCTTTGTTACCTGAACGCGATGCTGCACTTCCAATTCCCGCTGCCGCGCATCGTGTTCCTGACCTCGCCGCTGGCCTTCCTGCTGCTGGGTTTCAACATCATCAGCGCCTCGGCGCCGGTGATCCTGGTCTACGCCCTGCCGCACCTGGTGCACTCGATCGTCACCAACAACCGCATGCAGGGCGAGGAACGCATGGCGTTCTGGGGCGAGATCTACGAGACCCTGCTGGCCTTCCACCTGGTGGCCCCGACCATCGTCACCCTGTTCGCGCCCAAGCGCGGCAAGTTCAACGTCACCGACAAGGGCGGGCGGCTGGAGAAGGGCTATTTCGACTGGTCGCTGATGTGGCCGCACGTGGTGGTCGCGGCCCTTCTGATCGCCGGCCTGTGCTGGGGCATGTGGAAGCTGGTGACCGCCGAGCCCGATATCGTCCTGTTCGGCACCCTGGTGCTCAACACTTTCTGGACGCTGTTCAGCCTGCTGGTGCTGCTGACGGCCATCGCCGTCGGCCGCGAGACCCGCCAGGTGCGCCAGCATGTCCGCATCGAGGCCTTCCTGCCTGCCCGCCTGCGCCTGACCAACGGCGAGGTGCTGGATGTGGAGACCCGCGAGGTCTCGATGGGCGGCCTTTCGGCGATCGTTCCCGACGGCTTCTGGGGGAACGACCGCCACATCGACACGGTTGAATTCCTGCATGACGAGCGCGCCCGCCAGTTCAGGGCGCGCGCGGTCATGTTCGACAAGGGGGTCCTTAGAGTGCAGTTCCTGCCGCTCGGCTTTGCCGAACGCCGCGACCTGGTGCGCAACGTCGTGGGCCGGGCCGACGCCTGGCAGCCCAACGCCCACTGGGCGCCGGTGCGGCCGCTGGCGGCCCTGGCCGGTCTGGTGCGGGCCAGCGCCAGCATCCTGTTCTGGTGGCGGGCGGCCAAGCCGGCGGCCCTGACGCCGCGCTCGCGCGCCAGCGGGCCGGACGGCGGCGCGGCCGTTATCCTGGCCGGCGCCCTGCTGGCCGGCGCCCTGGGCTGGAGCGGCCAGGCCAGGGGCCAGGCTCTGCCGGCCGAGGTCGCAGCCCCTGCGCCTGCCGGCTCTACCCGCGTACTGACGCTGAAGGACCTGGGGTTCGGCCAGCCGGTGCGCCTGCAAGGCGTGCAGGGCGAGGCCGGGGTCGACTTCACCCTGCGCCGCGACGAGGTAGTCACGGCCGCGCGCCTGGTGGTCAACGGCGCCTATTCGCCGTCGCTGCTGGGCGACCTGTCGCAGCTGGCCGTCACCCTGAACGGCGAGCCGGCCGGTACGGTGATGCTGACCCCCGACCGCGCGGCGGGAACCGAGTGGTCGATCCCGATCGACCCGGCCCTGTTCCTGCGCGACAACAACCTCAATCTCCGCTTCATCGGCCACTACACCCGCGCCTGCGAGGACCCGCAGCACTCGTCGCTGTGGATGAACGTCTCCAACCAGCGCTCGCGCCTGGAGCTGACCGTCTCGCGCCTGCCGGCCCAACCGGACCTGTCGCAACTGCCCGGACCGTTCTTCGACAAGGGCGGCGGCAAGCTGGTCCTGCCGTTCATCTTCGCCGAGACCCCGTCCGACGCCGTGCTGCGCGGGGCGGGGGCGGCGGCCTCATACTTCGGCATGCGGGCCAGCTATCGCGGCTTTGCCTTCCCGACCCTGATCGGCGCCCTGCCGCAGGGCGAGGGCGTGGTGTTCGGCCAGTCGGGCCAGGTGATCGGCGGCCTTGCGCTGCCGCAGGTCAATGGTCCTACCCTGGCGGTGGTCGCCAACCCGCAGGCGCCCGATCATCGGCTGCTGCTGGTGGTCGGCCGCGACACCTCCGAGATCCGCCGCGCCGCCCTGGCGCTCAGCATCTCGCAGGGCGGCCTCAGCGGCGCCATGGCCCAGGTCGACACCGCCCTGATCGCCCCGCGCGCGCCCTATGACGCGCCGCGCTGGCTGCGCATGGACCGTCCGGTGCGGATGGGCGAGCTGGTCGACGCCCAGCTGCTGCAGGCGCCCGGCCTGTCGCCGGCCCCCGTCAACGTACCGTTCCGCGTGGCCCCGGACCTCTTCCTGTGGCCGGTGCAGGGCGCGCCGATGCGCGTGCGCTACCGCTATCCCAAGGGGCCGTGGTTCGACCGCGAGCAGTCGCGCCTGGACGTGTCGCTGAACGGCCAATACCTGCGCTCCTATCGGCTGAGCGCCCAGGACCGCACCGCCGAGGTGCGCGGCCTGTTCAACCGCTTCGCCCGCAACGAGCACAGCCTGGACCTGCCGCCCTACCTGCTGTTCGGCGCCAGCCAGCTGCAGTTCTATTTCGACATCAAGAGCAACAAGACCGGCGCCTGCCAAGGCCAGCTGCCGACCAACGTCCACAGCGGCGTCGACCCCGACAGCACCATCGACCTCAGCGGCGGCCGTCACTTCGCGGCCCTGCCCAACCTGGCCTTCTTCGCCAGCGCCGGCTTCCCGTTCACGCGCAACGCCGACCTCGACAAGACGACCGTGGTGCTGGACGCCAATCCGGCCCCGGCCGACATCGAGGCCTATCTGAACCTGATGGGCCGGTTCGGCGACGTCACCGGCGCGCCGGTGACGCGGGTGGCGATCTCGCGCACCGCCGACGCCGCTTCGCTGAAGGGGCGCGACGTGCTCTTGATCGGCCGGCCGGACACCGCGCGGCGCCTTTCGGGCCTGTTCGCCGGTGCGCCGGTGGCCTTCGACGCCGACCGCCTGCGCCTGAAGACCGCGGCCCTGGCCGAGCGGGTGTTCCTGATGGCCAACGGCGAGGCGGCCAAGGCGCGGAGCAAGGCCGACGAGCTGCTGGTGGCCGGCGACGGCTTCGAGGGCCTGGTCAGCTTCCGCTCGCCCTATGACGGCGACCGGGCGGTGGTGGCCGTGCTGGCCAGCGATCCGACCCGCCTGCCCGCCGTGCTGGCCCGCCTGGACGATCCGGCCCAGAACGCCCGCGTGCAGGGCGACCTGGCGGTGGTCACCGAGGACGGTTTCTCCAGCTTCCAGGTCGGCAAGCAGTTCCACACCGGCGACCTGCCCTGGTGGGTCTACATGATGTGGTGGCTGAGCCAGCGTCCGCTGCTGCTGGCCGCCTCCATCTTCGGCGTTGGCCTGGCCCTGTCGTTCCCGATCATCTTCGCGCTGAAGTCCATCGCGCGCCGTCGCCTCGAAGGGGGCAGCCACCAGTGAAGACCCTGCGTCGCATGTCCGTAGAGGCCGCCCTGGCCGCCATCCTGATGGCGGGCGGGACGGCGAGCGTCGCCGAGGCCCAGACCGGAAGCGCGCCCGGTGGGGCGGCAGTGTCGGCCCTCGTGCGCCAGGGCGACTTCTGGAGCCAGAAGGGCCGCAAGGACCTGGCCGCCGACGCCTATAAGCGCGCCCTGGCCGCCGATCCCGGCAACGCCGCCGCCAAGCGCGGCCTGGCGGCGCTGGACGCGCCCCAGCGTCCGGGCGCCAGCGCCCCGGCGGCCGGCGGCGGCGACCTGGCCCGCGCTCGGTCCCTGGCCCAGAAGGGCGACAACGCCGCGGCCGCCGCGGCCTATCGCCAGGCCTTCGGCGGCGCCAATCCGCCCGACGCCCTGGCGCTGGAATACTACCAGACCCTGGCCGGCGCCCCCGGCGGCGTCGCCCAGGCCCAGACCGGCCTGCGCGGCCTGGCCGCCCGCAAGCCTGGCGACCAGAACGTCCAGCTGGCGCTGGGCCAGGCCCTGACCTATCGCGAGGGCAGCCGCCGCGAGGGCGTGGCCCTGCTGGCCCGCCTGGCGGGCGGCGGCGGCGCCGTGTCGGGCAAGGCCGCCAGCGCCTGGCGCCAGGCCCTGACCTGGATGGACGACAGCCCGCGCAACGCCGACCTGTTCGGCGACTACCTGGCCGCCCGTCCCAACGACGCGGAGATCTCGCGCAAGCTGGCCGCCGCCAAGGTGGCGCCCAAGGCCAGCGCCGCAGCCCCCGTCGACCCGTCGGCCGGCGACCGCGCCAAGGGCTTCCAGGCCCTGCAGGCTGGCGACGTCGCCGAGGCAGAGCGTCGCTTCCAGGCGGCCCTGTCGCGCCGTGCGAGCGACGCCGACGCCCTGGGCGGCCTGGGTCTCGTGCGCCTGCAGGCTCAGCAGTTCACCGAGGCCGCCGATCTCCTGACCCGGGCCGGTCGCGCCAGCCCCGCCAGCGCCGGCCGCTGGAAGGAGGCCCTGACCAGCGCCCGCTTCTATTCCGGCTTGCAGACCGCCCAGGCGGCCCTCGACCAGGGCCAGGCGGCCAAGGCCGAGCAGGCCCTGCGGCCGCTGACCGCTCAGACCTATCCCGACCGCCTGCTGGCCTCGAACCTGCTGGCCGAGTCGCTGCGCCGCCAGGGCAAGGCCGCCGACGCCGAAGGCGTCTATCGCCAGATCCTCGCCGCCGCCCCGACCCAGGCCGAGGCCCAGCAGGGCCTTGTCCAGGTGCTGCTCGACCAGGGCCGCACGGCCGAGGCCGAGACGGTCGCCGCCGCTTCGCCGGCCCTGGCGCCCGACGCCAGCGGCCAGAACCTGCTGCGCGGCCGCATCGACCACGAGCGCGCCAACCAGCTGTGGGCCAACGGCGACCTGTCAGGGGCCAGCGCGGCCTTCGAGAGCGCCCTGGCCTCGGCGCCGCGCGACCCGTGGGTGCGGCTCGACTTCGCCCGCTTCCTGGCCGGGCAGGGCGAGGCCCAGGCGGCCGAGGGGCTGATGTCCCAGGTCTCGGGGGGCGGCGACCCCGAACAGATCCACGCCGCCGCCGTCTTCGCCGACCAGCAGGGGCGCCCCACCGAGGCCCTGGCGCTGCTCAGCCGCGCGCCGGTCGGGCGGATGACGCCCGAGATGACGTCCCTGCGCGGCCGGCTGGAGATCGACGCGGCTATCGACCAGGCCCGCGACGGCGGGGGCGTGGTCCAGCTTCGCGGCCTGGCGGCCCGTCCCGGCCTGTCGGTCGACGCGCAAGGGCGCCTGGCCTCGGCCCTCTATGACCTGGGCGACCGCCAGACGGCGCTGTCCATCGCCCAGCGCACCCTGGTCGAGGGCGTCACCGAGACGCCGGCCAGCTATGACGGCATGGTCGCGGTGCTGGCCAAGGCCGGCCGCGACGCCGAGGCCGCCGCGATCATCCGCCAGGCCGCCACCCGGGCCGGGACCTCGCCGGAAGGAACGCGCGCCGTCGCCGACCTGACCGCCACCCTGGGCGCCGAGCGGGCCGACCGCCTGCGCGCCGCCGGCGAC
The DNA here is from genome assembly GCF_002858925.1 of Caulobacter zeae. Taxonomy (GTDB): domain Bacteria; phylum Pseudomonadota; class Alphaproteobacteria; order Caulobacterales; family Caulobacteraceae; genus Caulobacter; species Caulobacter zeae. The sequence goes on along the minus strand of NZ_PJRS01000022.1, from coordinate 257,376 downwards.
CTAGCCAGCGCCTTCGACGTGCTGTCGGCCGCCTTCGCGGTGGCCCCCAAGAACACCCGCCTGCTGGCCCCGCTGGGCCGGGTCTATCTGGACGGCCGGATGTACGGCGAGGCCGCCCAGGCCTATGGCGCGCTGCTGCGCGCCAAGCCGGGCGACAAGGAGGCCCTGATCGGTCTGGCCGACGCCTCGGCCGGCAAGGGCGACCTGGTCGGCGCCCGCCGCACCCTGGCCCAGGCCATCGCCGCCTCGCCGCGCGACGCCGACCTCTATCTGGCCTCGGCCCGGGTCGAGCGCCAGGCCGGCAACGAGCGCGGGGCGCTGGAGGCCCTGCGTACCGCCAAGCTCCTGCGCGAGCGCCGCCCGACCTTCGGTTCGGGGCTGGACGCGGTGCTGGCGCCCGGCGGTTCCAATGCGACGCCTGGCGGGGGCCTTGGCCCGAACCCGTTCACCAGCGGCGGCGTCCCGGCCCGCACCTCGCCGGTGCTGCCGGTGGCGGCCAGCCGCTACGACCTGATGGGCTCTGCCGCGGCCGCGCCGCTGCTGGGCGTCGACGTCGCCTCGGGCGGCGACCAGCTGGCGGGCGTGCTGACCCCGGCCGCCGCGCCCGCGCCCTCGTACGCGACCAATGGCGAGCGCAACTTCGCCGGCGTCGCCTTCCCGTTCACCGGCCGCAACGGCCGCGCGGGCGAGGCGGCCTCGCCGCGTCCGACCACGAGCGTGGCGCCCGCGCCGGGCAATCCGTTCGTCGCTCCGGCCGCGCGTGACCCGGTGGTCGGCGACATCGACCGCCAGATCGCCGAGATCACCGCCCGCACCGCAGCCCAGGTCTCCGGCTCGGCCCAGATCCGCACCCGCTCGGGCGAGGCGGGCCTGGGCCGGCTGCACGAGCTGTCGGCCACCGCTTCGGCATCCGCCAACCTGGGCGAGGCGCGGTTCACCGCCTCGATCTCGCCGGTCAGCATCGACGGCGGCACGCCCTCGGGCTCGGCCGAGCAGCGCTATGGCGCAAACCAGATCGTCAACGCCCGCGCCATCGTCGGGGAATTCGCGCCGGTCTATCGCGCCGCCTCGCCGCAGAGCGCCTCCGGCGCGTCGGTGAATCTCGCCATGGAAGCCGGGCCGCTGAAGGCCGACATCGGCACGACCCCGATCGGCTTCGGCGACGTCGACGTGGCCGGCGGCGCGACCTTCTCGCCGCGCCTGGGCGCCAACGGCCAGGGCAAGGCCTGGATCGAGCGGCGCCCGGTCACCGACAGCGTGGTGGCCTATGCCGGCGCCCGCGACCCGGTCACCGGCCAGCGCTGGGGCAAGGTGATGCGCACCGGCGGCGGGGTCAGCTTGTCCTACGACGACGGCTATTCGGGCCTCTATGGCGACGCCAGCTACAGCCACTACGACGGCGAGCACGTGGCCGACAACGACGGCTACCAGGTCAATCTGGGCGGCTACATCCGGCCCTATCGCCGCGGCGAAACCGAAGTGCAGGTCGGCTTCAACCTCAACCAGCAGGGTTTCGACAACAACCAGAACTTCTTCAGCCTGGGCCACGGCGGCTATTTCAGCCCCAAGACCTTCACCAGCCTGACCGCGCCGATCAGCGTCACCGCCCGGCAGGGCGCGTGGAAGTTCAAGGGCGCGATCGCCCCCGGCTACCAGACCTACAACCAGGCGGGCGCGGCCTATTTCCCGATGGACGCGGCCTTGCAGGGCGAGCTCACCACCCTGGCCCAGGCCGACACCGACGTCTTCCCGCGCTACCTGGCCCAGAGCGCCAGCGGCTTCGGGATCTCGGGCGGGCTGTCGGCCGACTACCAGTTCCGGCCCGGCGCCAGCATCGGCGGCGCGGTCAACTTCAACACCTTCGGCGTCTACAACGAGACCGCGGTCAGCGTGGGCGTGAAGCAGGTCCTCGGTGGAGAAGGCGGCCGATGAGCGCCAGCGAGTTCGATCCCCGGTCCAAGGATCTCGGCTACCTGCGTCGGCGGCGGGTCAGCGGCCAGTGGGCGCCGTTCCTGGCGGCGCTGGCCGACGAGCTGGCGGCCGTCGCCGACAAGGGCGCGGTCAAGCGCTTCCTGTGCGCCACCGGCGAGCGGATGGCCCGCCGCCACGCCCTGCCCAAGCTCGAGACGCTGGACGAGCTGGAAGTGCGGCTGAACGAGATCCTGGACGCCATGGACTGGGGTTGGGTGCAGCTCGCCGTGGCCGAAGACCACATCCTCATCACCCATGGGGCCTGTCCGAATGTTCTCGAAGACGACGACAAGCGCGCCTGGCCGCCGCTCATGGCCGAGCTTCTGGCGGGCGCCTACGGCGCCTGGCTGGCGGCGCAGGGAAGCCCGGGCGGGGTCACCACCTGCCGCGATCCCCTGGCTTCTCCGCTGGTGTTCGAGCACCGCGTCTAGGCTGCTGGCGGTGGTGCTGATCACCGCCGCCGGGAGCGCCTGCGCTCGGCCGCCGGACGGCTGGGCGCAGTTCAAGGCGACCTATGTGCAGCCCGACGGCCGCACCATCGATCCCGAGAACGGCGGGGTCAGCCACAGCGAGAGCCAGGGCTGGACCATGCTGCTGGCCGAGGGGCGCGGCGACCGCGAGGCCTTCGACAAGGCCTGGACCTGGACGCGGAGCAATCTCGTCCGCAAGAACGCGCCGCTGCTGGCCTGGCGCTACGACCCCCGGACGAAGCCCGCCGTCGCCGACGAGAACAACGCGTCGGACGGCGACATCCTGGCGGCCTGGGCGCTGCTGCGGGCCGGTCGGCGCTGGAAGAACGACGAATACCTGGCCGCCTCCAAGGCCATGCGCGAGGCGGTGTCCGAGCGGCTGGTGGTCGAGGTCGGCGGCCGCACCGTACTGCTGCCTGGCCTGGAAGGCTTTCGCAGCCCGGCGGGGGTAGTCGTCAACCCATCCTATTTCGTGCTGCCGGCGCTGAAGGACTTCGCCGCCGAGGACGGCCCTGCGGCGCCTTGGCGCACCCTGGTCGCCGATGGGGTGAAACTGGCCGGCGAGGGGCGGTTCGGCGCGCAGAAGCTGCCTCCCGACTGGCTTCTGGTGCGCAATGACGGCAGCTTGGCCTTAGCGCCCGAAAAACCTCCATTATTCGGCTTTGACGCCATTCGCGTGCCCCTTTACCTGGCCTGGGGAGGCGAAGATTCGCTGGCGCGCGAGACCGCCGCATATTGGCGCGGAAAGATTCAAGCCCAAAAAGCGCCACCGGCATGGGTCAATATGTCCGACGGGCGGGAAGCCGACTTTCCGCTATCTGGAGGCGGTGTCGCCATCGCCGCCCTGGCCTTGAACGACCCGTCGATCCAGGCGCTGCGGGGAGCGTCGCCGGATCGCACGTACTATTCTTCGGCCCTTGGCCTGCTCGCCGAAATGGCGGGTCGGGAGAAGGGACGAGAACGACCTTAACCCCGTACCGCTGGAAGCGGTGGAGCCGAACCATGGCTGGCGACGTCAACCGACTGTTCTCGATGATCAACCAGGCGAACCTGCCCTACCAGGTGTTCGAGCAGGTCTTCGACGATGCGGCGCCGGTGGTCGAGGCCCAGGCGGCCCTCAGCGAGGGCGAGGCGATGGCCCTGGCCCTGCGCAACGTCTTCGGCTGCACCCCGGCCGCCAACGAGGACGCGGTGACCGTCGAGTCAGGCTTCCTGAAGGCCTATTGCGAGCCGACGCCCGAGCCGATCAAGGCCGCCGCCCCCGTCGCCGAAAAGCCGGCCGGCGCGCGCCTGGACGACATCTTCCGCCGCATGGTCGAGCGGGCCTAGTCGGCCGCGGCGAACCGCAGTTCCACCACCAGCCCCGGCCGCGGCGCGCGCGTGCGCGCGGCCAGGCCGATGTCGAGCCGCTGGGCGATCGAGCGCACGATCGCCAGGCCAAGGCCCGCGCCGTTCGTCTCGGTCTTGCTCTTGCCCCGGAAGAACGGGCTGAAGATGCGGCCGATCTCCTCAAGGAGAACGCCGGGGCCGTGGTCCCAGAGCGTCAGCCGAAGTCCCGCGCTGTCGGCCGCGACCACCAGCGACACGCTTCCGTGGCCATAGGCGCAGGCGTTGAACACCAGGTTGCGCAGGAGCTCGCCGACCAGCACCGCATTGCCGGCCGCGATGGCGGTTTCGGGCAGGCGGCGGCGGAAGACCACGTCCGGATAGTCCCGCGCCACCTCGGCGGCGATGGTCTCGACGAGCAGCCGCAGGTCGCTGATCCCCTCGACGGCGGCGGCCTCAGAGCGGGCCAGGGCCAGCAGCTGGCTGAGCACCTGGCGCAGGTTGGCGGCGGCGGCCATCGAGTCCTTCAGCAGCGATTTCTGCGGCTCTGCGTCGATCGTGCGCTCGACCAGGGCGAGGTTGGCGATGATCACCGACAGCGGCGTGCGCAGCTGGTGCGAGGCGTCGGCCGAGAACCGCTCCAGCGCCTTGGTGAAGCGCTCAAGGCTCGGCATCAGGCGGTTGAAGGCCGCCACCACCGGCGACAGCTCGGCCGGGGCGTCCAGGTCGCGCACCGGCGCGAAATCGGGCCGCGAGGACTGGGCGCGGCGGGTCAGGTCGGCGGTCAGGCTGCGCAACGGGGCCAGGCCCCAGGTCACGGCCGGGATGACCAGGGCGGCGGCGACCAGCACAAGCAGCAGCGGCAGGATGATGAAGTTGAACTGCAACTCGCGCACGCTGGCGCGGCGAGAGTCCAGGCTCTGGGCGACGGCGACAACCACGGGGTCGGCCACGCCCGGCACCATCACCGTCGCCTGGGCGATGCGCACGGGATAGCCGCGCATGTCGGCGTAGGCGAAGTCGGTCTCGTTGGGCGGCGGGGCCGGCGGATGGGGCAGGTCGTCATAGCCGGTCACCAGCCTCGGACCCTGCCGCACGGCGTAGAACACCGCGTCGCGCTCGGGGCTGTCGAGCAGGCCCAGCGACCAGGGCGGCAGGGCGACCTTGGCGCGGCCGTCCTCGGCGCCGATCTGGGCGACGATCGAGGCCACCGAACCAGCCAGCAGCCGGTCGGAGGTCTTTTCCACCACCTGGTGGGCGGCCAGGGCGCCGGCCAGGGCCAGCGCCGCGCCCAGCAGGGCCAGCGGCGCCACCTGGGCGATCAGCAGGCGGGCGACGAGGCTGGGCGGGCGCCGCCGCCTCACGGATCCAGCCGGTAGCCGGCGCCGCGCAGGGTCTGCAACTGCGGGCCGTCGGGCTGAAGCTTGCGGCGCAGCCGGCCCACATGCACCTCAAGGGCGTTGGGCGAGGCCGGCTGCTCGTCGGGAAACACCTCGGCCGCCAGCTGGCCGCGGTCGACCACCCGTCCGGGACGCATGGCCAGGGCCTTGAGCACGGCCCACTCGCGGGGGCGCAGGTCCAGCCGCCGCTGGCCGACCCAGGCCGCGCCGGCCTCCCAGTCGCAGGTCAGCGAGCCCAGGGTGACGATGCGGGCGGCATAGCCGCTCTTGCGGCGGACCACGGCGCGCACCCGGGCGACCAGCTCGAACGGGTCGAAAGGTTTGAGCACATAGTCGTCGGCGCCCATGTCCAGGCCGGCGATGCGGTCCTGCACGGCGTCGCGGGCGGTCAGCACGACGATCGGGGTGGAAAAGCCCTCACGGCGCAGGCGCGACAGGATCTCGAAGCCGTCGATGTCGGGCAGGCCGATGTCGAGGATCATGGCGTCGAAGTCGCCGGGCAGGGCCAGGGCGAGCGCCGCCTCGCCGGTCTCGGCGCAGATCGCCTGGTGGCCCTCGCTCTCGAGGGTGGCGGTCAGCGAGCGGCGCAGAGGCGGATCATCCTCGACAACGAGTATCTTCATCGGGGATGTAGCGGGTCACGACGCGAAACGAGGGGAGCGCCGGCCATCCGACGCCGATTGACAGTCGAGGTCAAGAGACGCCGGGCGCTGGGTCTGATCGGCGCGGCGGGCCTGGCTGCGCTGGCGGCGGGCTGCGCGCCGCGCGTCGAGGGCCAGGCGACCAGCCGCTGGGACGTGATGGGCGCACATCGCGAGGGCAAGGTGGTCGTCTATGTGAACACCGGCGTCTACGGCCCGGTGGCCGAGGGGTTCCGCAAGCGGTTTCCCAAGATCAAGCTGACTATGGTCGAGGTCGCCGCCCGCCCCCTGCAGGCGCGGGTGATGGCCGAGACCGACAGCGGCGCGCCCGTCGCCGACGTGGCCTGGAGCTCGTCGATGGACATCCAGGTCAAGCTGATCAACGACGGCTACGCCCAGACCTATCGCAGCCCCGAGGCCCGCCACCTGCCGGCCTGGGCGGTGTGGCGAGACCAGGGCTTCGGGGTCACCGCCGAGCCGATCGTCTTCGCCTACAACAAGCGCCTGCTGAAAGAGGAGGACGTGCCGCGCAGCCATGCGGCGCTGCTGGGGGCCCTGCGCGACGACCCGGCCCGCTGGCGCGGCAGGATCGCCATGTACGACCCGGAAAAGAGCGGGGTCGGGTTCCTCTACATGTCCAGCGACACGGTGGTCTATCCGGACGCCTGGGCGCTGTACGACGCCCTGGCCGCTTCGGATCCCGGCCTCTATGTGCCCGGCGCGCCGATCCTGGCCAGCGTCACGGCCGGCCAGCACCTGCTGGCCTACGACATGAACCGCTCCTACGCCGACTGGTGGGCGCGAGGGCAGGGGCCGGACATCGGCTATGTCACGCCCAGCGACTACTACCTGTCGATCGCGCGGGTGGCTTTCATCACCCGGTCGGCGCCGCACCCGAAGGCCGCGCGCCTGTTCCTCGACTACCTGATGTCGGAGGAGGGTCAGCGGCGTCTGGCGCAGGCGCGGCTGACGCCCATCCGCGAGGGGCTGAGCGCGGCCCCGCCGCCGGGCGGCCGGCCGATCCGGGTCGGACCGGCCCTGCTGGCGAATTTCGACCAGGGAAGGCGCGAGGAGATGCTGGCCCGCTGGCGTCGCGCCCGGGGCGATCGCAATCAGGCGCCCGTGGATTGATCAATTTCTGATCTTTATTTGTGCAAATTGGCCTGCCGGGCCGAGCGCCAGCCCATTTTTATGCCGGACGTCCGCGCCGTGAAGCTGTCACCGACCTGTCACGGGGCCCCGATCGGCTGAAACCGACGGGCGACGCCGCGATCCCCTGGGTTGAACTTCAGGAAGAACGTGCCCGCGCATCGGTCGAGGCGCGGCGAAAACGTGCCGCTTCCGGCGGTTTTGCCGACATCGGAACGCCCGGCCTAACTGGTCCTCGCTCTTGCGGAAGAGATCAGGTTCTACCCGACGCCGAAGGCGCAACCGCCCCGGAAACGCTCAGGCAAAAGGACCGCGGAGCACAAGGACGCTGGAAAGCAGGCGCGCCTCCACGAGGAGCGTCTCGCCGAAGGAGCAAGGGCGCGGTGCGTTCCGAATCTCTCAGGCCAACAGGACAGCGGGGGCAGAGGAACGCCTTGCGATCTGGCGAGCGGCGCGTGGTGCGCCGCTGGCGGATCGCGGCTGCTGGACCGTCCAGATCATGGACGGCTCGGGGCGGGGGCGACTGTCGACTGCATGTTTGAGAGGGGATCTCACTTGGCATTTTCACGTCACTCCCGCCGCGCCCTGCTGATCGGCGCCAGCATCCTGCCCGCGGCGCTCGCCCTTCACGGCGCCGCCCTGGCCCAGACCTCGGGCGACAAGGCCGACGACAGCGTCGGCGAGATCGTCGTCACCGCCTCGCGCATCGACCGCGCCGGCTTCCAGGCCCCGACCCCGACCGTCCGCGTCACCGATGCCGACCTGGCCGTCGGCGCGCGCCCGAACATCGCCGCGGCCCTGAACGACCTGCCGCAGTTCCGCGCCACCACCTCGGCCCAGACCACCGGCACCAACACCGGCGCCGGCAATGCGCCGCTCGACCTGCGCGGCCTGGGCATTAGCCGCACCCTGGTGCTGATCGACGGCCGCCGCTTCTCGGGCGAGAACGACCTGAACGTGGTGCCCAGCGTGCTGGTCAAGGGCGTCGACGTCGTCACCGGCGGCGCCTCGGCCGCCTGGGGCTCGGGCGCCGTGGCGGGCGTGGCCAACATCATGATCGACCGCAACTTCACCGGCGGAAAGCTGGGCGTCGAAGGCGGCATCTCGTCCTTTGACGACGCCGAGCAGGTGCGTGTCGAAGGCGCCTGGGGCACGGGCTTCGCCGACGGCCGCGGCCACTTCGTGATCGGCGGCGAGTTCCTCAACAACGAAGGCGTGGTTCCCAAGAACAGCCGTCCCGACATCGGCCGCTGGGCCACGGTTCCGAACGGCGACGGCCGCTACAAGCTGGCGCCTGACGTCGGCTTCTCGAACGCGGCCTATGGCGGCCTGATCATGTCGGGCGTGCTGAAGGGCAAGGCCTTCAATCCCGACGGCAGCCTGCGCGACTTCGACTACGGCACGGTCAGCGGCACCAACTCGATCGGCGGCGAAGGCCCCTCGAACGACGACCTGTCGCCGCTGGTCACGCCCCAGCGCCGCTACGCCACCATGGCCAGCGTCACCTACGACCTGACCGACAGCGTCAAGCTGACCGCCGAGTTGCGCCACTCGCGGATGTGGAACGACTACGTCTGGTTCGGCGACCACAACCGCGGCAACCTGACGATCAAGGCCGACAACGCCTTCCTGCCGACCGCCGTGCGCACCGCCCTGGCCAACGCCGGCGAGACCCAGTTCACCATGGGCCGCTTCAACAGCGACCTGTCGTACTCGACCATCGACTTCGAACGCGTGGCGACGCAAGGCACGATCGCGCTGGACGGTTCGTTCGGCGACGGCTGGCGCTGGAGCGCCTACTACAGCCACGGGGAGAACGAGAACAACATCGACACCCCCGGGTTCCTGCTGACCCAGAACTACGCCAACGCCGTGGACTCGGTGATCAGCCCGACCACCGGCCAGGCCGTCTGCCGCGTCGCCCTGACCAACCCGACCAGCAACTGCGTGCCGATCAACCTGTTCGGCGAAGGCGCGCCGTCGGCCGAAGCCATTGCCTATGTCACCGGCACGCCCAGCATGCGCGAGACTTCCAAGCTCGACGTCGGCGGCTTCAGCCTGCGCGGCGAGCCCTTCGAACTGCCGGCCGGTCCCGTCTCGATCGCCGTCGGCGGCGAGGCCCGCAAGGAGTCGGTCGACCGCTCGGTCGGCGCGCTCGACACGGCCAAGGCCTTCACCTCGTTCAGCTTCTCGGCGATGTCGGGCAGCTTCACGGTCAAGGAAGCCTTCGCCGAAGTGCTGGTGCCCGTCGTCCGCGACGTGCCGGTGCTCAACAAGCTGGAAGTCAACGCCGCCGCCCGTATCAGCGACTACGACACCACCGGCTCGATCTGGTCGTGGAAGCTGGGCGCCACCAACGAGTTCTTCCCCGGCTTCCGGGGCCGGATCACCCAGTCGCGCGACATCCGCTCGGCCAACCTGACCGAGCTCTTCACCACCAGCACGACGGGGTACAACACCATCGTCGATCCGGTGACCAGCTCCAGCGTCTATGTGCTGACCAACGGCGGCGGCAACCAGGCCTTGCAGCCCGAGACGGCCAAGACCTTCACGGCCGGCTTCGTCTATTCGCCGCCGCAGCTGCCGGGCTTCAACGTCTCGGTCGACTACTACAACATCGACATCGACGACGTGATCACCACGATCGGCGCCCAGGACATCGTCACCCGCTGCGCCGCCGGCAACCAGGACATGTGCTCGCGGATCACCCGTGACAGCGCCACCAACGCCATCACCCGGATCGTCTCCACCTACGTCAACCTGTCGAACTACAAGACCGACGGCGTCGACGTGGAGATGTCCTATTCGATGGACGCCTCGCGCGTGCACTCGAGCCTGGACGGCCGCCTGCGCCTGCGCACGGTCGGCACCTGGGTCAACAACCTGACCACCAACGACGGGGTCAGCGAGATCGACTACGTCCGCTCGCAGGGCTACTCGTTCGGCCTGGGCGTGCCGGAGTTCCGGGTCGTCAGCAGCATGGACTATTCGGGTCCGGTGTTCGGGGCCAACCTGCGGGCCCGCTACATCTCGCCCGGCAACTACAACAACACCGTCGATCTCGTGAACGGCCACATCAAGGCCTACACCTATGTCGACCTGGGCGTGCGCGCCAAGCTGCCTGAGGTGGGCGGCTACAATGTCGAACTCTACGCCAACGCCACGAACCTGTTCGACAAGGAGCCGCCGATCGGCTCGCTCTACTCGCCCTACTACGACGTCATCGGTCGCTACGTGACCCTGGGCGCGCGGATGCGCTTCTAGGGACGCTAGGACCTGGCGCGCGCCGTCGCCCCCGCCGGCCGCGCCAGACCCAGCGAGGTCCGGAGCCTTCCCCCAAAGGCTCCGGGCCCGGCCGATACCCGCGCCGCCGGCCCTCCCTCCGGACCGGCGGCGCCTCACCCCCAGATTGGTGATTTTCCCATGATCTCGCGCCTCACCCTGACGCTCGCCCTGCTGGCGGCGAGCGGCGGCCTCGCCATGGCCCAAAACGCGCCCGTCGCCGCCGTTCCGGCCGCCATCGTCGCCGACGGCCTGCCTCCGATCCCGCAGGAGCTGGTCTCGGCGACCACGCCCTATCTCCAGGCCCGCCACGCCAACTTCCTGGGCTGGAACGCGGCCGACCGCTCGATGCTGATCAAGACCCGCTTCGGCGGCACCGACCAGGTGCACACTGTGGCGGGGCCCGACGCCGACCGCCGCCAGCTGAGCTTCGAGGCCGAGCCGATCCTGGCCGCCGCCCTGTCGCCGGCCGGCGACGCCCTGGTGTTGCAGAAGGACGTCGGCGGCGACGAGTTCTACCAGCTCTACCTGCTGGTCGACGGCCGCCCGCGCCTGGTGACCGACGGCAAGAGCCGCAACTGGTTCGGCGCCTGGGCGCCCGACGGCAAGCAGGTCGGCTACGCCTCCTCGCGCCGCAACGGCGCGGACATGGACCTCTATGTGGTCGACCCGCGCGATCCCAAGACCGACCGCCTGGTCGCCAAGGTCACCGGCGGCGGCTGGAACATCGCCGACTTCTCAGCCGACGGCAAAAAGGCCCTGGTGCTCAATCGCATGTCGATCAACGAGGCCATGGTCTACGAGCTGGACCTCGCCGGCGGCGCGATGACCCCGCTGACCGACCCCAAGGCCAAGGCCTCGTTCGTCGATCCCCACTACGCGCACGACGGCTCGGTGTGGCTGACCTCGGACAAGGACAGCGACTTCCTGCGCCTGGGGCGCCTCGACGCCAAGACCAAGGCCTTCGTTCCCGTCAGCAAGGAAGCGCGCTGGGACGTCTCCGACTTCGCCCTGTCCCCCGACGGAAGCTTCGCGGTCTACGCCATCAACGAGGCGGGCGTGTCGCGGGTGCGGGTCATGGACCTAGCCAGCGGCGCGGTGCGCACCGTCGAGGGCCTGCCGGGGGGCGTCATCCCCTACAGCATCGGCCCGGCCATCGAGATCTCGCCGTGGGGCGACATCGGCCTGTCGATGTCCTCGGCCAAGGTCGCCGGCGACGCCTTCTCGATCGACGCCAAGACGCTGAAGGTCACCCAGTGGACCCACAGCGAGACCGGCGGTCTGGACCCCGCCAGGAACGTCGAGCCGCGCCTCGTGGAGATCATGAGCTTCGACGGCGAGACGGTTTCGGGCTTCCTCTACCAGCCTGATCCGGCCAGGTTCCCGGGCAAGCGCCCGCTGATCGTCGACATTCACGGCGGTCCCGAAGGCCAGACCCGTCCCGACTTCCTCGGCGGGAACAACTACCTGGTCAACGAGCTGGGGGTGGCGCTGTTCTTCCCCAACGTCCGCGGCTCGTCGGGCTACGGCAAGCGCTTCGTCAATCTCGACAACGGGCCGTTCAAGCGCGAGGACTCGGTCAAGGACGTCGGCGCCTTCCTCGACGCCCTCTCCAAGGAGCCGGCCCTGGACGCCGACCGCTTCGCGGTCAACGGCGTCTCCTATGGCGGCTACATGTGCTACGCCTCGGCCACGCACTACAGCCCGCGCCTGAAGGGCGCCAACTGCTACGTCGCGATCTCCAACTTCGTCACGTTCCTGGAGAACACCCAGTCCTACCGCCGCGACCTGCGCCGCGTGGAATACGGCGACGAGCGCGATCCCAAGCAGCGCGCCCAGCTGATGAAGATCTCGCCGCTGACCAGCGTCGACAAGATCACCATCCCGCTGCTGGTGGCCACCGGCGGCACGGATCCGCGCGTGCCCGCCTCGGAAGCCGACCAGATGATCGCCGCCGTCCGCGCAAAGGGCGGAGAGGCTTGGCACCTGCTGGCCAAGAACGACGGCCACGTCTTCCGCAAGAAGGAAAACGCCGACTACTACTTCTGGAGCAGCATCATGTTCTGGCGAAAGACGCTGCTGGGCCAGTAGCGCCTGAGGATCAGGCCGGAAGAGAGCAGGGCGCGGAACCTAGGTTCCGCGCCCTGTTTTCGTTCGGGGCGAGCGTTGGTCAGAACGCCCAGCGCAGGCCCAGCGACGCCGCCTGGCGGCCGTTGTCGCCGAACGCGCCGTCGTAGCCGCCGAACACGGTCAAGCCGCGCGACAGGTCGTAGGCCGCGCCGAAGCCGAGCGTGGCCAGGGTTCCGTCCTGGTCGAGGCCGGTGACGGACAACGGCGTGGCTAGCCCGACCAGCGTTCCCGAGGCCCGGGCCTCGTCGCCGCCGACACGTGAGCGGAAGCCGACCGCGGCATAGGGGTGCAGTCGTTCGCCGGCGGCCTGGCCGCCGATCAGCTCCAGCCGGCCCTCGACGAACCAGTCGGTGCTGGTGTCGCCGGCCACCGCCAGGCCGAACGCGCCACCGCCTTGCTCGACGAGCGCGTCGCGGGTGACCGCGACACGCGTATCGGATCCAGTTAAGAGCGGCGCTTCCCAGCGCCGCGGGCGTTGAGTTTTGGTGGCTTTGGCTAGTTAGCCGGCGCAGCTAAGAGCGGAGCGATTTCCACGTCAACGCCCTAACAGCGGCTCGGCGCCCGGAGATAGCACGAGGTGGCAACTCTCTTGGAGCTAATGGGAGCCTCTTGTGACGCTTTCTGCGGCGTCAATAACTGCTAGGCTTTTACCCCGCTTTAGCGCCTCCAATCCGGTCAAGCCTCCGAGTTCGCCGTGCGGCTGCATCAAGAAGCGATAAACAGCCCAGGGGCCGCCTAGCCGTTCGTGAAGCGCCGAGATTTGGGCGTAAGGCACGCCATCAGCATCGAGCTGCCATAATGGGAAGCGAAAGCCACGCTTGGCACCGTCGAGGCCTAATAGCAGTCCACCCTGACGTTTCGTATTCACCGTTACGCGCGTTGTGCCGAGAAGCGTTGCAAACACGTCGGCGCTCACCATTTCCTCGCCGGCTAGGATTTCTGCGGCCCTAAGCCGACCACGCTCGCGTGCGGCGGCTAAGGGATCTGATCGGCTAAAATCCGATGCTCGAGACTCTGGATCCCCGTGTTCGGACGCGACAGTTCCCTCTGCAATGGGAGTTAAAGCGACCAGTCCATCAGGGGAAACTTCCACAAGGAAGTTGACAGGTTGTCCAAGCGCTCGGGATCGTTCGATTGCGATGCTATAGCCATGCAATAGCATTGCTACGCCGCCCGGGTCCTTGTTGGGTAAAGCTTGTACAGCTTCCGTGCTCTGGATGCCGAGCTTTGTTATCTTATTAAGCGCAGCAGGGGGCGCGCTTTCCTCGTATGTCGGTTGACCCTCGGCCGCTTCGTCAACTTTTCGGCTCTGCCATCCGGGGTTACCGGGCCCCTCTCTGTCCAAATTCGCCATGACCCGCCTCCGATAGGCCATGGTAGGACAATTTGAAAAGTTTGTTAAGTTGGTAAAGTTGCGCCCGCGGCGCCCTTTGCGCTGGCGGTCGACTCCGACCGTTCAGTGAATACTCAGCTCATCTATCGCTTTTGCCAGTGTGACTGCGGACGATCTCGAAATCCCGCGCTATGGCGTCCCGACCCTTAGCCGGCTTCGGGAATGTCCGATGACAATCGCACAGGTGCCCCGCTATTTCAGCGCTCTTAGCCGCACCGATGCGGCGATAGCGTCGGCGCGGGCTTGATCACCTGGAACGATGTTGCTCCAGACTTGTACTTGGGTCGGCCAGCCAAACTGGGTGCGAAGGGTCCGGCTTCTCGGGACCGTCTCATCTCCGAAGTTGCCGACATAGACCCCGGCGTAATCCCCTTTGCCACAGGTGACCTTGAACACCTGATAGTCCACCATGAAGCCCTTGGTGGTCATTCTGCAGTCGTCAGGCAGATCAATATCGAACGCGGCCCGCCCGTCCAGCGAGCCGTTTCGCGTCAATGCCCCTTGCATGACTGCGTCCTCAGGAACCGCGGAGTGCGCGGCCTTTTGTTCGCGGATGCACTCACCATTCCGCCATGCTCCACCTCCATCGAGGCAAGCATCCTGGGCCACAGCCGGTGAGAACCGAACGTAGATGGCCGACGCAGCGAGCCCGAGGAGGACAACGGCTAAGACAACTATCCAGCGCTTATTCATAAGGCGACGCTAGACCGGCACGGGTCCGCAATCCACCCCCAGCTGACGCCAGAATAGTCCGCTCGTTGGCGACGGGCGCCATGTCCGCGTTCAGCGCCGGCGCTAATTCCCGCTCCCGACCCGTTGCAGACTCCCCGCAAATTGGCACAACGTCGCGGTGCAGCTTGCAGGCGACGAATGACCCCGAACAACATCAAGGATTTCCGCGCGGGGCTAAGCGACGCCCTAAAAGCGCATGGCCTTTCTCGTAGGAAGTTGCGGCCCCAGGTTCAGCCAGGCTGGGAAGTTCCCAGCGAGGGAGCGATCAAGCCGCAATACTTCCCGCATGAAATTAGACATCCTTGGGGTTTTAACCTGACGGGAGTGATCGCGATCGAAGTGCTAGAATTTCGCTCTTGGCTCGATGCTAATTACCCGTCTGCCGATCAAGGAATATTCCGCTCAACATTCGTCGGGTGGCATTTGGGGAACGATCGAGATTTCGACTTTCTCGCTGCTTCCGGAGAGGATGTGCCGATCAGCGAATGGGTCGAGCGGGTGAAAGTCAGGCTGGAGAGAATTCCAACGTCTCTGGACGAACTTGTTCAGGCGTATCACCTCCAGTCAGAGACGATCAGAGGTTTGGCATCTGTCTCGAACCAGCCTGCTTGGGACTTTTTGCTCGACTGGTTGCCGAAGCGCCATACCTCGATGCCGATCCCGTGGCCGCCAGGGCTAGTTCGCTAACTTCCGCTCACCACCCTTAGCAGACCCGTCCACCGGCTCTTCTCGGCAATGGCCGAGCCGGTCGCTGATCGTGGCGACGGCTGTTCGATCCGCCGACTACATGCATTAGAGCGCTAACCCCTGTTTCCGCCCCGAGCCTGCTTACCCGACTGAGGATCAGTGGGGGCGCGGATGCCGTCGTCCTCCAACGCCGCGCGCAGGTCGCTCTCCAGAGCATGGGCGTAGCGCAGGGTCGACTTGATGTCGGCATGGCCTAGCAGCTGCTGGGTGAGCTTCAGGTTCCCCGTCTTGCCCAGCATGACGGTGCCGGCGTGGTGGCGGGCGCCGTGGATCAGACGCGGCATCTTGAGGCCGGCGCGCTTGGCGCCGTTCTTGAGCCGCTGGGACAGGCCATAATAGGTGATCGGGTCGCCGGGCTTCTTGGCCTTGTAACGCCCGCGTGCAGGCTGGGCCTCTTCCTCGTACCAGATGCTTTCCAGGCCGAGGGCCTGGGCGCGGCTGACCCGGGCGGCGATCTCGCGCGCGTCGTCTTCCCGCAGCGGCAGCAGCATGACGCCGCGCTTGCGCTTGTTGATGGCCAGCCTGGGGCCGAACTCCTCGTCAGCCGGCAGGTAGGCTTCAGGCGGGAAAAACAGTTCGTTGAGGCGCAGGCCGTAGCGGATGAGCATCTTCAACGGAAAGCGACAGGCGACGTCGCAGCCGGCCGCCCAGGCCGCGCGCTGCTTGGCCGTGTAGAGCCGGATTTCCGGCTCAGGCTCTTTCAAGGTCAGCACCTTCCAGTCGATGGCCGGGAGGGGCTTCACCTCCCACACGACCTCGGCGCGGCGCAGGATCCGGCGCAGGGTGACGATGATGTCGGCGTTCACGGTGGCGTTGGAGATCGGGTAGCGCTTGGCCGGGGCGCCTGGACGGTCCTTGCCCTTGGCGTAGGTTTCGCCGCGTCGCTTCTCGATCGCGCGGGCCACCGTCCGGGTGGTGATGTCGACGAGGCGGGTGTCCTTGCCGATGAGGCGCAGCAGGATCTCGATCCGGCGCTCGGCGTCCTCGGCGGTGTTGAGGTGCTGGCCGACCTCGGACCACCACTGGCCAGCGCCCTGGTCGAGGGTCATGCCGGCCTGAGTGTCGTGCAGCCCCAAGGCGACGTCGTTGCGGATCTTGCGCTCGACTTCCTGGGCCTTGCGCAGGGTCTCGACGCCGGTGGATCCGGTGTAGCGTTTCCCGCCCTTCACGAAGTCGTAGGCGTAGAAGCGGCTCTTCTTCGGCAGATAGACGCTCATGGACGAGGCCTAGCGGGCCTTGGCTCCCTTGCGGGCCGAGAATGGCACGACCTTGCCTTGTCGGACGGGCGCGGCCTTACTCTTCGGTTCTCTATCAGACGCGACGCGCGCATCAGGGCCCTCGGTCAGGTAGGTGCGGAGATCCCGCTCGGTGTAGGAGCGCACCCGGCCTTTGCGGACAGCCCTGATCACTCCGGCGTCAGTCATCGCGGACAGAGTGTCGGCGTCAAGCCCCAGCAGTTCGCTCGCGGCTTTGGCGGTGATGACGGCCGCTACGGCGAAGGCTGCTGCGAAGCGGGCCTCCGTGGTCGGACCAAGGTAGGTGAAGCCGCGGGGCTGATCTGCGGTCATCGCAGGGCTCGCTGAGGATCCTGGCCGGCCGACAGCTGCCGCGCGGCTTCCAGCAGCACGGCGCGGCGGGCAGGGAAGTCGGGGCCGCGCTCGGTCTCCAGATGCTGGGCGATGCCAACCAGCTGGTGGGGGATCTCGCCCTTTGTGGGCACGGCCAGCTGGTCGGCGGCGAGGCGCACGACCACCCAGGCCTCGTCCAGGCGGAAGGGCGGCCGGGGAAGATCGCGGTCGGGCTTCAAGCCGAGGAGATCTTCGCAATCTTCCAGCCAGGCCGAGACCTGGCGGACGGCGTCGGCGAGCGGCAAGGTCTTAAGGCTGGCATTATCGGTCATGGCGGCTCTCCACCAGGAGGGTGATGTAGGTGATTGGCCCGAGGGCGATCTGGAGCCAGTCGAAGGCGTCCAGGGCGCGGCATTGCTGGTCGGCGGCCTCTGTTGCGACATCGAGCATGTAGGCCGAGGCGGCCGCCCAGATGCCGACCACGGCGATCGCGAGGACGGTGAGGAGGAGGTCCATGGATCAGGCCTCCGTCGCGGACAGGGTTTCGGGGTAGTCCTCGGCCCAACCGTCGGCGATCAGCTGGGCGTCAAGCAGATCCCAGGTGAAGCGCTCGTCGCCGTACTCGCATTCCTCGCCTTCGAAGTTGCGGGCATACGCCTTGTGGGCAAGGTCTATGGCCAGCGCCGCTTCCACCCCGCAGTGGTCCCGGAAGCGGGCGGCGATGGCGTCTAGAAACTCGACCTCGTTCTGCGGATCCTCAGCTTCGTCCTCGCTGTCGGTCTCCTCGTCCGAGGGGCGGATGATGTCATGGCCGCTGAAGACATCAGCGAGACCCATGGCGTAGTTCAGCGCCACAGTTTGGAGGCGACGGACGGCAACGAACCGCGCGCCGCTGGCGGAAAGCATTTCGCCGCGTGCATCGACCAGGACGTAGGTTTCCGGCAGCGGTTGGTTGAAACGGTCGAGCCCCGGCGAGCGCAGTTCGAGCCGGAAGGGGCCTTGGTAGCCCAGGCTCTCAATGAGGGCGTTAAACGCCGCGCCGAACTCTTTCCGGTCCAGCGCGGGCTCATCGAGTTCCAGCTTGCGGATGCGGTCGATCACGCCGTTGGCGATGGCCTCGGCTGCGTCAGCCTTCGCCTCGGCTACGGCGATGGCTGCTTGCCGTTCGCGCTCAGCCTCGGCCCGCGCCAGGTCCTCGGCGGCCTTCTCGTCGATCAGCCTCTGCACGATCGGCGAATTGAGCATGGGCTTGCCGAGCCATTGGTTGAGCCCCATGGCTTCGGTGCTGGCCGCTTTGTCAGCGGCGTAGGCGTTGTTGTCGACCGACATCATCGCGCCCTTGCGGGCGTCCGTTGTGTCCGCCTTCACCAGCTCAGTGGCGTGCTGCTCCAGCGCCTGAAAGCCTTTCCAGGTGGTGCCGATCCGGTGTTTCGGTTCCCACTTGGTCGGTTCCTCTGTTTCGACCATGCCGCGCGAAATGAGCGAGGCGATCAGCGGCTGATCAGCCGCCGACATATGGCATTCGCCCTTGCGCCAGTAGCTCAGGTACTTCTCCGGCGCTGGGTTGGCATTCGTCCAGATCAGAGCCAAGACCAGCAGGTCGACGGCTGACGCCTCGACCGGGTCGGGGCGATTGGCGAGCGCCTTGAGCGCGTCCTTGACGGTCATCTCGCCCTTGTCGAGGCGGGCTTTCTGGTCCTCGGTTAGCTTCAGCAGCGAGAGGCGCAGCTGAACGAAGCGCTGGGTCTTCTTCACCCGGTCGGCGACCTGGGCGGTCGTCCAGCCGTTCATGTTGACCAGGCGGTCGAAGGCCACCGCCTCTTCCAGCGGCTTGAGGTCGACGCGCTGAAGGTTCTCGAGCAGCGCGGCTAGGGCGTGCTCGCTGTCGGAGACGTTCTCGACCTTGACCAGGATCGGGAAGTCATCGGGCAGGAAGCCCTGGGCGATGGCGCGGCCGATCGCGCGCCAGCGGCGTTCGCCGGCGATCAGTTCGTTGGTCGACAGGCCCTCGGCATTGGGCTCGGCGTCGTCGGCGCGGACTTCCAGGTTCGTCTTCAGGCCGCGATCCACGATGTCGTGCATCAGCTGGTCGAGGGCTTCTTCGTCGAAGTGTTTGCGCGGGTTGAACTCGCCGATGCGGATCTGGCGATGGAAGCGGTAGGCGTGGCCTTCGGGCGCACGAACCGGGTTCGCCTTGCCCTCGGCGACGTCGGCGGCGGCGATGACGCGCAGGGCGTCGGCGACGACCGTCAGCGAACCGGGTTCGCGGGTGACGATACCGGCCTTTTCCATCCGCTCGATGGTGCGGCGCAGGTTCGACTGGTCCTTGCCGGTGTCCGTGGCCAGTTGCCCCAGCTGGATCGCGGGGCCGGCGGCGATGATCGCGCGCAGGACGTCGGCGTTCTGGAAGGCGAGTTGAATGTCCATGTCAGGCCTGCGTGATGAAGACGATGACCGCGAGGGCGGTGGAGACGGCGCCGAGGCCGAAGAAGGCGATGGCGAGCGGGGTGAAGGTGCGGAAGTGGCGGCGAGGGCGGCGGCGCATGGGCGTCAGGCCTCGCCGATGGCGGACAGGTAGAGGTCGAGGATCTCGTCCGTCATCAGGCGGCCCTTTGCAGCGGCTTGGCGGCGCGCTGGATCGCGCCCTTCAGGGCGTCCAGTTGGGCGTGGGGAAGGACGATGGTCGCCACCCACTCGGGCGAGCCGCCTCGGGGCGTGACAGAGACGTTGAAGCCCTCGAACTCGTCGCCGGCGTCGTGGGCTCCAATGCACGGCGTGATGGTGAGGCCGCGACGGGCGCGGATCGCCTGGATCCGCAGCGCCAGGCCGTCGAGGTTCTGGTGATGCTCGACGCCGCCCGCCCAGTCGCGGATCAGCGTGAACATGGGCGGGGCGTTCTTGGGGGACTTGGAATCAGCCATGGTGGCGCTCCTTTTTCGAGGAGGCGTTGCGGATGGGCGTAGTCGTGCAAGTGGCGGGAACACCCGCCGTGCAGCGAATGGAAGACGGTCGGGTAGCGGTTTGGGTGGGTACCGAAGAGGACCCCACGGTGATGCTCATCGACGACGTCGCGGCACTAACCTTGGCCCAGCGCCTCGTTTCCATCGTCGAGCGGCGGCCCGATCGCCCCGGCTTCGCGGGGCTCGTCGAGCGGATCGTTGTTTCGGCTCCGGAGCAGGGCGCGCCTGGCCGGCTGGCGGTCGACATCCGCGACCACACAGCGACGTTTCTGCTCGACTGGGAGGGGCTTGCGGCACTGGCCGATGCGGCGAAGGCGGCGCTCACGAGCGCGTCTCCGGAGGGCGAGGCGTAGAGCCTGCGGGCACTGCCCGTTTGACGGTTTCCTCCGACAGCCGAGCGCCCTTGGCCGGCTCGGCAGCGAGGATAACGCGGCCGGTCATGAGGGCGCGTAGCAGTGCTTTCGGGACCGGGCGCATCATGCCGCCCTCACGATCAAGCAGGCGGCGGCGGCCTTGGCCTGGAAAGCGGCGATGGCCAACCGCCGGCCGACCTGGGCGACCTGGGGCTGTTCGATCACTGCGCCAGCGATGGAAAGATCCTGGGCGGCGGCGTGGGCGGCGTCGGCCCCCAGCTTCCACTCGATGCCGCCGAAGGTGAACTGGACGATGCCCTGTGGGGCGCCGCGGATCTCGCGGGCCTCGGCCTTGATGGCCGCGATCTTAAAGCCCGGCGAGGAAAGGAGGACGCTGTCGACGAGGGTGTCGACGGCGTCTTGTGTGGTGCTCGTGACCTGCACTGAAGCGCTCCCCGATTGGTTACGGGTGCAAAAAAGCATTAATGCTGCGTCGGAGCAACAGCATTTATGCTGCATTCGGGTTTCGGGCACCTTCGAGGTGCCCTAATCGCCTTACGCGGTAGATCTGTTGATAGCTCGCGTCCGCTAACGTAGAACGCTGCTATTCGCCCACCGATCGGGTGGGTAAGGGGGGACCTATGAGGAAGACTATTGTTCTCGGCGTGATCGCTATCGCCTGCGTCGCAAGCGGCTGCGCTACCAAGCGCTATCCTATCGCGACCGGCCTAGGTGCGGCCGAAGCGTCCGCGCTGAGCTGCCGTGAAATCGACCTGGAGCTGATCCGCGCCGACGAAGTTCGCAAGCAGATCACGGACACAGCCAAGACTGATTGGCGGTCGGTTGCCGGTTTCCTCGGCGATTACGGGATTGGCAACGCCATGGCGAAGGCCGATGCCGAAAAGGCGATCAACAATCGCGTCGTGGCGCTGAATAACGCGAAGGCGACGAAGAGGTGCGGGGCCGAAAGCGCCAGCCTTCCTGCTATGATCGGGCAGTTCTTCGGGGATGTATTCTCTGGCGAATAGTGTTCGCTTAGATGGTCTAGCGCTACATATGCAAAGGCCCCGCTTTACGGCGGGGCCTTTCTCATTTTTGCTCGCGTGGTGCTCACCTGCGTGGGCGGTAACTTCCCAGCACGAGCGCGGCGATCGACACCTCTTCTGTCTCGTCGCTACCATCGCCATTCATCGGCAGGGCCTGGTTCCATTTGGGGTTCCGCGAGCGCCCCCAGAACTGAATGCCGCCCTTTGGCGTGACGACGACTTCCTTGACCGTCCGCTCGACCATCGATCCGCCCATCTGCTTACGCTCGATCACTACATGGTCGCCGTGGCGGATCGAGTAGTGGATGGGGATCGCATCGACCACGTGAAGGAGCGTCCCCACCGGGTACTCCAGGTCCATGCTGTCGGAGACTACCCGCTCAAGCCACTGGGGAAAGCCGGCGAAGGTCGGGTCGGCCATTACGGGGCCAGACCCGTATGATTCTTGAACGTCATCCACTCGCCGCCACATGCCGGCGCCGACTTCGTAGCGGATCTCAAGGAACGTCGCGGGCTTTGCGTTGGGCGCGGGATCGACAAGGTCGGGCGGCGAAACGCCGGCGGCGGCGGCAAGCTTGGAAAGCGTTCTACTGGACGTAACAAAGGGGTACTCGGGCTTCAGTGCCCGCTGAACCGTAGACGCGGCTACGTCAGCTTCGGACGCCCAATGCGCGGCCGACCATCCTGTCTTGTGGATGATCTCTTCCAGCCATTCCCGGATTTTTTGCGGCGCGTCCATGCGCGGCGGACCATGCAGCGGGAATGCTGTGCGAGGTAGCAGCATGAATGCACTTGCGCGAACAGCATTAATGCAGCATTCAAGCTCACTATGACCGTCTCGGAACGCCCAGGCCTCTTGGCCGAGTTCGAAGTTGATTGCGCCCGTGCGGGCGTGGCGCCCACGGCTGTGCTCAAGGGCGCTGGGATCCACCCCACCCTTTGGCGTCGCTGGCAGATCGGCGCCGTGTCGCCGACCCTGCGTAACTTTGAGGCCGCGCGGCATCACCTCGACCAACTGCTGGCCGCCCAAGGTCTCGGTCCCCAATTGCCCCCCACCGTCCCGTCGATTGCGGGGGACAACCTCGCCGATACCGAACCGAACTCCACCATTGAGAAAAGAGGAGAAATTCAATGAGCCGGTCGCTCACGCCCGGCGAGTTGAAGGCGCACGTGCGCCAACTGGTCGCCGCCGTCGGTGGCCTGGAGGCCGCGGCCGTTATCCTCGGCGTCTCCGTCCAGCGCGTCTCGACCCTGCAGAACATCCGGCACGACGACCAGATGACGATGCTTCAGATCTGCGCCCTGGAAGCGGTCGCGGGTCGTGACATCGTCACTGGCGCGGCGAGCCGGGCGATCACCGGCGAAACGCCTTCGTCGATCGTGGCGGCCGCCGTTGGCGCCGTCGCGGCCAGCGCGGCCGCTCTGGAGAGCGTCCACACGATGGACGCCGACGGCCACCGCGACCCCGGCGAGATCCGCGACGTCCAGAAGGTCACCCGGTCATTGGCCGACCACGCGACCCGACTGGCCGACGCCGCCGCCGCCCTGAAGCCGGGGGCGGCCGAATGATCCAGCAGCTGAGCACGGGCGGATAGGGGCATGGCGGGGGGCACACACAGTTCCGGTTGGACGGTCGCGGCGCTGGATCACCTGCGCCAGCTGAACCGTCTGGGCGGCGATCTCGACCAGCTGGCCGAGATGCTGGGCACGACCCGCCGAGACATCGATTGGGCGCTTTGGATGCTGCTGGGCAGGACCCCGGCCGAAGCGCTGGAAGCCATGAAGCGGCGGGAGGCCGCATGATTTCGCGTAACCTGCACATCGACGACATCGCTGACCTGGCCGACCGCTCGCGCGCTGTGTTGCGCTGGGCTGGCGTGCGGTCGCTGGGCGATGCGGCCAACAATACGGGCAACTGGCGGAACCACTCGATGGCGACCGCTGTCGTAGTGGCCAACGTCGAGGATGTGTTGATCGAGCACGGTGTCCGGGCGCCGGATAGTTTAGCGCATGGACCGAAGGAGCGCCCTGAACGCCCTGCGCTCTTCGTTAATATCGACGCAAATTTCAATCAGGTCGACGAAAATATAGTGTTGACCATCGCGGGAAGAGTAAGTGCCGACCTCAATGTCATAGATAATGGCGCGAGCTCTGGCTGCGAAACGCTGAAGTGTAGATACTGCTCTCATGCGGTCGTAGTGCGATGGAAAGTTGTATCCTTCGGCCGCCTCGCAGTGCTCGTTTGCGACATCAATAAACTGGTTAAGTTTCACCTTTTCTCGAGGATCAATTCGCCCCGAGGTGCCTGCTGCTTTGAAGATCAGGTGCACGAGAATGATGATGATGCCGCCGATGGGCGATCTGATGGCTCTTTGGCCGGTGGGGGAAAACAGCTTGTTACCCAACAAATCGAGTGCATCGATATGGCGGGAAACGGCGTCGCGCTGTTCTCGCCATATCGCCCGACGGGTCTCTCGCGTACCGTGGATCGTCACGAGAGCGGTGGCGGCAATCGCGGCGATCGAGCCTACGGCCTGAACCCAAGACGCCAGGGCCGAGCTGCCGCCAATCCACTTTACGAAAGCAATTTCGTCCATGGCCCAAGCGCTACCATAGGTGGCGCGAAATGACGAACCCGGTTCGCCTGATCGACCACGCCCTGGCCTATGGCCGGCGCGGCGTTGCGGTGTTCCCGCTGCGCCCCCGGACGAAAGAGCCCTACGCCCGGACGACGGGCTTCAAAGGCGCGTCGTCCATGCCGGCCGTGGTCGGCGACTGGTGGCGCGGCAACTGCCCACTCGACCTGAAGCCGGCCGCCAAGGACCGGCGGCCGGTCCGCGCGCGGCCTGACAGCAACATCGGGATCGCCACCGGCGCAGTCTCCGGCTTCTGGGTGTTGGACCTGGATGGGCCGGAGGCCGAGGCCGCGATCGCGCGCCTGGAAGCTGAGCACGGCGCGCTGCCCGCGACGGTCCAGCAATCGACGGGCCGGGGCCGTCACCTGTGCTTCGCCTGGAACCCAGACTTCCCGGTGCGCAACATGAGCAAGCGCAGCCAAGAGCGGATCGGGGCCAAGATCGACGTGCGCGGCGACGGCGGCTACATCGTCGCGCCGCCGTCGGTTCACCCCGGCAAGCCCGAGGAGGGCATACCCCCAGGCCGGCTCTACGCCTGGACGCCAGGCCGCTCGCCGCTGGAGATCGACTTCGCTCCAGCTCCGGCCTGGCTGCTGGATCTGGTCTGCCCGCCCCCTGAGCCGGTGGCCCCGCGCCAACCGGTGAAACCCCGTGCGCCGGCGGCTGGTCGAGCAAGCCCCTATGGCGAGGCCGCCCTGGACGGCGCGGTCAGGACCATCCTCGGCGCGACCAAGGGCCAACGCGACACCACCGTTTATCGAAGCGCGTGCTCGATCGGTTGTCTCGTCGCCGGCGGCGAAATCGACCGCGACTACGCACGGGCTTCGCTGATCGACGCCGGCATGGCGCACGTTCCCGACGCCATGACGGCGGCCCAGCTGGAGCGCCAGGTCGACCGCGCCCTGTTGTGGGGAGAGGGCCAACCGCGCTCTGCGCCGGATCGCGCGCCCCAGGATCGGGCTCGCCGCCCGTCGCCGCCTCAAGGCGGGGGGGCGCCGGCGGCCGAAGGGGTAGACGAGGGTTTGAGCCAGCGGGAGTTCGCCGCTCGGCTGTGGGCCTCGGCCGGATCGCCGTGGGTGAAGGCCTCGGCGAAGTGGTTCGAGGCGCGGGGACTGTCCAGCACCCCCGGCGGCAGTACCGACGTGCTGACCCGCTTTCGGGTTCATCCGGCCGCGCCGCTGGGTGACGGCCGCAACGGCCCTGCGCTTCTGGTCCCGCTGCTGAAGGCCGACGGCGATCCCGTCGAGGCCCTGGCGGTCCTGCCTTTCGAGGCCGACCGCTTCACCAACCTGGTCGGCGACACCGATGGCAAGGTGGCGTTCCTGACGCCGCTGTCGACCGATCGCCGACCCGACGTGCTGATTGTCGCGATCGACATCCAGGACGGTTGGCACCTGCTGACCAACGCCTGGGCCGAGGAGATGGACGCCGGCGCCGTGGTGGCGCCGCGCCTGTCGACCTTCGCCGGCGTCGCCCTGGGGGATCGCTGGGGCAGGGTCAATCCCGATGCGCCGGCGCTGGATCCTGCGGCTCCGCCGTGGCGCGCCAGCGGCCAGTCGCACGTCGTCCTGGCCGTTCGCCGGGATCTTCGTGGACCGCCGATGCGGGCGCGGGCCTTCGCCGGCGGGACGCGACCCTTCCAGTTGGAAGGCGACGCAGCGGCCCGCTTCTTCGGCGGCCTGGCTGAACAGGCCTGGTCGACCAATTCCACCGATTTCACGGCGGCGAACCGGGTTCGCCTCGTGGCCCCGGCGAGTAGCGCCGGCTTCAACACAGGAGGGCAATCCTAGTGGCCGATGGTGAGTTTCTGGGCGCGTCGCCGTTGAGCGGCGGCCCGTCGGCAAAAGAGTTGAGCGCGTACCCGCTGAACGACTTCGGCAACGCCCTGCGGTTTATCCGCAACGTAGGCGGCCAGGTCGACAAGGACGGCGAGGTCAGCGACCTGTCGGCCGCGACCGTCCTCTATGTCCGCAATCACGGCTGGGTCGGGTTCAACGGCCAGCATTGGGACCTGAAGGCCGGCGAGGGCCTGGCCCGGAAATGGGCGGCCAAGGTCGCCCGGGGAATGCACGACCAGGCCAAGATCCTGTCGGACGAGGCGATCGAGAAGAAGCTGGCGAAGAAGGAAATCGACGCCCCTTACGACTTCGCCGAAAGCTGCGGCAACAGCGGGCGCATGGACGCCATGCTGAAGGTGGCCAAGACGTATCTGGAGGTCGAGCTGGACAGCTTCGACCTCGATCCCTTCGCTCTGAACGTCAAGAACGGCACGCTGTTCTTCCGCCGCGTTCGGGACGCCCAGGGCAAGGTCGTTCGCGCCGAGGTCACGTTCAAGGACCGCCACGACCCGGCCGATCGTCTGACCCGGATGGCGGACGTGTCCTACGACAAGACCGCCCAGGCGCCGACGTTCCACGCCGTGCTGGCCACGTGGCAGCCCCAGGAAGCGCTGCGGCGCTATCTCCAGGTGCTGACCGGCTACGGCGCGACGGGCGACACCACCGAACAGGCCTTCATCATCTTCCAGGGGAAGGGTCGGGACGGCAAATCGACGTTCATGAACATGCTGCGCAAGCTGTTCGGCAGCTACGCGGCGACGGCCGACGTGAAGACCTTCCTGGAGACTGGAATGAAGGGCGGCGGCGACGCCAGCCCCGATCTGGCCCGTCTGGCCGGCGACACGCGCCTGGTCTCGACCGCCGAGCCGCCCAAGAACGCCAAGCTGTCGGACGACCGGATCAAGAGCTTCACCGGCGGCGGCAACATCACGGCGCGGCATCTCCGGGAGGGGATTTTCGAGTTTGAGCCCGTCGGCAAGGTCTTCATGGAATGTAACGCCCGGCCCCAGCCCCAGGGCTCGGACGAAGGGATCTGGCGACGTCTGAAGCTGCTCCTCTGGGAAAATCAGATCCAGAAGGGGACCGAGGACAAGGAACTGCCTCGCAAGCTGGCGGCCGAGTGGCCCGGGATCCTGAACTGGATCGTGGAGGGCGTGCAGCGCTGGATGGTCGAGGGGCTTCAGGATCCGCCTCGGGTGCTTGAGGCGATCGACGAGTATCGCAAGGGGGCCTCGCCGTTCGCCGAATGGGTCAGCGACTACTTGGTGCTCGACAAAGGGGCCTCGACCCCGGCGTCCGAGCTCTACGCCAGCTACAAGGCCTTCATCACCGAGCGCGATGAAAAACCCATGTCCCAGACGGCCTTCGGGCGGGCGCTGGCCGACCTCCAGGTCATCCGTGGCGGCCGGGACGGCGTCGGCCGCGTGCTGCGCTCGGGCGGCCGTCTGAAGACTGATGCGGAGCGCGCCGCCGACGTGGTGGACACGAAGGACGGCGACGCCGGTGGCCAGCAGTACCCGCCGTCAGGCGGGTTCGATTTGCCGCCGGATGACGAGGAGGACTAGCCGTCGCGGGCGGCCTCGCGTCGACCCGGTCTCTGAACAGTCCTGAACAGTTCGAACAGTCGCGGGGCGCGAACAAGGGCCGCCCGAACAGTCCGAACCCTTCAGACCCTCCAGACTGTTCGGAGTGTAAGTCATTGAAAAGGTGTGGGGTCTGAACGGTTCCGAACAGTTGGCCTAGTTGGGCGGGGTTCGGGGTCCATGCGGTGGGTGCGGGCAGGCGTGGCGTTTGTGGGTGCGTAGGCTGCGTATCTGTTCGGGTGTTCGGCGGTGCGTTTTGGCGCTGCGTTTTGGGTGTCAGTCGGGAGAATTGAGATGATCAAATCCATCAAGAAAGAAACCAAGGGTAAGCCTGGCCGGAAGGCCAGTGGGCTGCGGGAACTGTCGGCCGCCGAGGCCCGGCTGGCGATCAGCCGCGCCGCGCTGCGGGCGATCGAGGCCCCGCTGCCCGCCGATCTGGACCGGGGTCGCCAAGCCGCCGTTCGCGAGGTCATCGCCCGCGAGGCGACCAAGGAAGAGGCGAACACGGTTCGACGCGCTGTGGCCCTTCGCCAGACCGGGGCTCGCCTGGGCGGCAAGGACGGCGTGGTCCCGACCCTGGAGCGCCTGCTGCGCGAGGACATCGCCGTCGCCTCGGTCCAGGTGGCCGACGCGGGCGAGTTCACCGTCCGGCCGGTGATGCGGGCAAAGACGATGGCCGAGGTGCTGGTAGCGACGGGCGTCGACAAGAAGCTGGCGCGCACGGCCGAGATGTTCGCCATGGACGTCGAGCGGGCCACGATCGGCCGGCTGACGGCCTCCTACGGCGAGAGCGGCGGCGGCGGTAACGCCACGGCCGAGCCGCTGCGTATCCTCCAGGCCCTGGACCGCCTGGGCCGAGCGCTAGAGCGCCTGACCCGCAAGGAGCGAGCGGCGACCTGGGGCTTCCTCGTCCTGGGCATGACCGCGACCGATGTGGGCTGGGCTCTGATCGGCGACAGCCTGCGCGGCCCGGCCAATGGCGAGAAGGACATGCGCACGGCTACCGCCCTGATCGTCGAAGCGGCCCTGGAGCGCATGTCGGTTTTCTACGATGCCCAGGATTGACAATAACGGGCCTTTAATCGTAGCCATTTGCCCACGCACAGAGATGCGCCTTGAGCCCGCCCGGTCCCGCCGTGGCGGGCTTCTTCGTGCGCGCTTCCTGGCGGCCTTCCCGAGGTCTGTTCGATGCCGTCTCGTCCCCGTGTCCTTCGACCGGGCGGCGCGAGGTCGCGTGTTGAAGCCCGCCGCGAGTACGACGCCACCCGCCAAGCGCGGCATTCCTGGCGTCGGTTCTACTCGACGGCGCGCTGGCACAAGATCCGCGTGCGCCAGCTGCGTGACTTCCCGCTCTGCGCCTTTTGCGAGCGCGAGGAGCGGGTCACCCCGGCCACGGTCTGCGACCACGTCGAGCGGCACGGGGGCGACGAGGAGCGGTTCTTCGCGGGGCCGTTTCAGTCGCTCTGCAAGCGGTGCCACGACAGCACCAAGCAGGCAGATGAGGCCGCCGCGAAGCGGCGCGGGCCGACCCCCTCCCTGCCCTTTCGGGGGTAGGGGGGGGCGAAAAGTTGGGCCGCCTAAACGGTGGACTCCGGCACGCTAAGGACGCGCAAAACTCCGCGATATTTTTTCCCAGGAAGTTTTTTTTAGAGGGAGGCGCGCATGGGCAGACGCCCCCAATCCGCGGCCGAGCAACACGCCAAGGGCAATCCCGGCAAGCGCCTGTCGAAAGCCGATCGCCAGCGGCAAGAGAGCGAGCGGATCGCCGGCCTGATGGCCGCCGCGCCCGCGTCGAGCGAAGATCCGCTGGCCCCGCCCGCGTTCCTGGATGAGCGCTTCGCCCCGGCCCTGGTGATCTGGCGCGAGTACGCGCCGAAGCTGGCCGCGACGAACCGCCTGGGCGACATGCACCGGCACACCTTCGCGCTCTTCTGCGTCTACATGGGCGAGTGGGTCACCGCGAACGAAGAGATCATCACCAAGGGGCCGACCCAGGTGATCAGGAATGTCTCGGGATCCAACCGCGAGGTTGACCGCCCAGCGGTCGCTCGTCGGGCCACCGCCTTCTCGGCGGTGATGGAACTGTCCGAGCACTTCGGCTTCACGCCGCAGGACGAGTACGCCCTGATGAAGACCCAGCAGACGGTTGTCCAGCTGGGCCTCTTCGGTGGCTCGCAATCGGCCGCCGGCGCAGGCCCGCCACCCGAACAGCCTGCGGCGGCCACCCCGACGGAAGACCCGATCGGGATCCTCGGCCGCATGGACTCGGCGCCGCCGCGTCCGCACTGACATGAGCGCCGATAGCGCGCCGGCCGACGTCTCGTCGGCGGCGATGCAGGCTGGCCACGGCGAGGGCCTGTGGCCGCTGCCCGACTGGCTGAAGGCCGTCCAGGACGATCCGACCTATGCCGGCTTCGTCACACAGTGGAAGCGAGCCGCCGCCGTTCCCGGCGCGTGGTTCGACTACGCCAAGGCCCAGAGCGCGGTAGACCTCTGGCCGACGATCTTCACCCTCACCGAGGACCGTTTCGCCGGAACTCCGTTCCGCCTGGTGCTCTGGCAGGAGCTTATCGTTCGCCTGCTGGTCGGCTGGAAGATCCCGGCCGAGGTCAAGGACGCGCTCACCGGCCAGCCCACGGTCATCCACGTCCGGCTCTACCGCCGGCTCATGCTCTGGGTGCCGCGCAAGAACGGCAAGAGCGAGTTCCTGTCGGCCCTGGCCCTGCTGTTCTTCGTGCTCGACGGCACGATGGCGGGCCAGGGCTTCGCGTTCGCCCGCGACGAGAAGCAGGGGAAAATCGTCTTCGACAAGATGAAGGCGATGATCTTCGGCGAGCGGCTCGACAAGAAAAAGCCGCCCCTGGCCAAGGACGTTCACGGCTTCAAGAAGTCGTTGTTCATCCCGAAATTGCGTGCGGTGTTCGAACTGCTCACCGGCAAGGCCGAGGGCAAGCACGGGCGCTCGCCGACGGTCATCGTCGGCGACGAGATGCACGAATGGGAGAGCCGGGAGCTAGAGACGACGCTTCGTCAGGGCACCGGCGCCCGCCTTCAGCCCATCGAGCTTTACGCCTCGACCGCCGGCCTGAAGGACAAGGTCGTCGGATACAGCCTGTGGGAGGAGAGCCAGGGGATCCTGGACGGCCGGATCGACGATCCGACCACGCTGGTCGTGATCTTCGCGGCCGACCCGGAGGCCGACCCGTTCGACGAAAAGAACTGGCCGGGGGCTAACCCGTCGCTGGGCCTGTCGCCGACGATCGCCTTCCTTCGCCGTGAGGCGGCCCTGGCCAAGGACAACCCACGGGCCGAGGCGCACTTCCGGCGCTACCACCTCAACCAGTGGGTCGACAGCCTCGTCAGCTGGCTGAACATCAAGCGATGGGACGCCTGCGCCAAGGACAAGGCGGCCTGGAAGAGGTTCCCCAAGGAACTGCGCGGCCGGCGGTGTTTCCTGACCATCGACGTTTCGTCGACGCAGGACATCACCGCCCTGGTGCTGACCTTCCCGCCGGAGAAGCCGGGCGAGCGGTGGAAGCTGATCTGTCGTTTCTGGGTTCCGGCCGAGAGCATGGCGAACCGGGTTCGCGACGCCCGCGTCCCGTATGACCGCTTCGTCGCCGCCAAGGCGCTTGAGACCACGGACGGCGACTACGTCGACCAGAACGTCGTCATGCTGGCGATCCAGGAAGCGCTTGGCGACTACGACGTTGAGCTAATAGGCTTCGACCCTTGGAACGCCCGCAAGCTGGTCACCGACCTGCAGCGCGACGGCGTGGATCCCGACAAGTTCGTTGAGATCCGCCAGGGCATCCCCTCGCTCGGCGAAGGCACCAAGCACTTCGAGCGCCTGGTGTACGCCGGCGAGATGGACCACGGGGGCAACCCCGTCCTGCGCTGGATGGCGAAAAACACCGTCGTCCGCTTCGACGAAAACATGAACTTCGCTCCGGCGAAAAAGAAGTCGCGCGAGAAGATCGACGGCATCGTGGCTGCGGTCATGGGCTGCGTCCTGGCCTTCCATGAGGAGCCCGAGGACAAATCGATCACCGGCGGCGTGGTGGATGTCTGATGCGCCTTCGACCCAAGTCCGCCGCCGGCGGCTATCAGCCCCTCGTCCTCGGTGACCCCGAGGGGCGGCCCCAGGCTGGAACGACCTTCGTGTCGTCCGACCAGGAGGCCTGGCATAGCGTCTTCCCGGATCTCGGTTCGGGCGTAAGCCCGGACACGGCGATGCGCCACGGGGCGGTTTACCGCTGCGTCGCGCTGATCGCTGGCGCTACGGCCATGTCCCCGCTGTTGACCTATCAGCGCGGCGCCGACGGCTTCGACCAGGTGATGCTGGATCATCCGACGGCGCGGTTGCTTAAGGACCGACCGAACCCGCGCATGACGCCGACCATCTTCTGGCGGCAGATCGTGGCGAACATGCTGCTGCGCGGGAACGGCATCGCCTGGATCGAACGCAAGCCGTCGGGCCAGCCGCTGGCGCTGTGGCCTATCCCGTTCAGCCGGGTGGCGATCAGCCTGCGCAACGGGCGTCTGCGCTACCAGATGACGCTCGACGACGGCCAGATCGTGATCGCCGACCAAGACGACGTGCTGCACTTCCCCGGGTCGGTCGAGTGGGACGGCCTGAAGTGCAAGACGCCGATCCAGGCAATGGCCAGGTCGGTGCGGATCGGCCTCGAGGCCGACCGCTATGCGGAGGCATTCTTTGAGAACGACGCCTCCCCGCCGACCTACATCAGCTACCCCGAGAAGTTCGCCAACGCTTCGGGCCAGGCCGACGAGATCCGCACGTACTGGAAGAACCGCTTCGGCGGAAAGAACCGGCATTCCGGGCCGGCCGTCCTCGACCAGGGCGGCGAGATCAAGCAGCTGGAGATCACCGCCGAGGACGCCCAGCTGCTGGAGACACGAAAGTTCTCGGTCGAGGACATCGGCCGGCTGTTCGGTGTGCCGCGCCCCCACCTGGCCATGGACGGCACGAATTGGGGCACGGGCACGCTGGTGCTCGACGTGTTCTTCCGCACCCACACCCTGGACCCGCACTGGAAGGCCATCAACGAGGAGTGCAGCTGGAAGCTCTTCGGCCCGTGGAACATCTACTGCGAGCACGACCCGGCCGCGCTGGACCGCGCCGACACCAAGACCCGGTCGGAGGCCGACAGGATCGCGCTGGGCGGATCGTCCGGCCCCGGCGTCGAGACCCAGAACGAGGTGCGTCGCCGGCGCAAGTTGCCGCGCAGCACCGACCCCAACGCGGACAAGCTGACCGCCTGGGCAGGCCCTCAACAGAAGAAGGAAGAAGGTGATGCGAAAGCTGATCCAGATGCTGGCCAGCAATAAGGATCGCGGCTCGCGTCCCAAGGCCGAGACCGCCGGCGATGAAGCCACGGTCTATCTCTACGATGCGATCGGCATGTGGGGGATCGAGGCGGGCGACTTCGTCCGCGACCTGAAGGCGGTCAAGGCCTCGACCATCCATCTGCGCATCAACTCGCCCGGCGGCGACGTGTTCGACGCCAGGGCGATGAAAGTCGCGCTGGAGCAACACCCCGCGAAGGTCATCGCCCATGTCGACGGCCTGTCGGCTTCGGCTGCGTCGTTCCTGATGATGGCGGCCGACGAGGTGCGGATCGCCGACGGCGCGTTCGTGATGATCCATAACGCCTGGGGCTTGGCGATCGGCAACGCCCGGGAGATGCGCGAGACCGCCGATCTGCTCGACAAGGTCGATGGCTCGATCGTCAACGACTACGTGGCCAAGACCGGCAAGGACGCCAATCAGGTGGGCGCGTGGATGGCGGCCGAAACGTGGTTCACCTCGGCCGAGGCGATCGACCATGGCTTCGCCGACGTACTGGCCGAAAAGCCGAAGGTCGACGCCCGCCTGTCGGCGTTCGACCTCACCGCCTACAGCAATACCCCGAAGGCTCTGACCGAGCCGCCGGAGACGACTTTCGACGCGATGGCCAACGACCGCCAGCGCTACGAAGCCCGGCTCGCCCTCTACGAGCGCGCCGCCTAGCCCGCCCCCGCAAGGGCGCCACCCCTCAAGCCGCTGGGATCTCCCGGCGGCTTTTTTCATGGAGACTACCCATGGCGAAAGCCATTCAGGCCCTGCGGGAACAACGCGCGGCCCATGCCAAGGAAGCCCGGAACATCCTGGACACCAAGACCGGCAAGGACTGGACCCCCGAGGCCGCCAAGCAGGTCGACGACCTGTACGCCAAGATCGACGACCTGGACGGCCAGATCGAGCGCTTCGAGCGTGCCCTGCAGATCGAAGACAGCCTGGAAGGCCGCGGCGCCGGCCGGTCGGAGCGCTCGGGCCGTTCGGTCGACGAGGAGACCAACAACGTCGCCACCGAGAAGGCGATCTTCGACGCCTGGTGCCGGGGCGGCCTGGACGGTCTCGACGACGAACAGCGCCAGTACGTGGCCAACCGCCGGGAGGAGGGCCGACGCCTCTACGGCGCGCAGTCGGTCGGCACCGGCGCGCAGGGCGGCTTCCTGGTCCCGCGCGACTTCTCGGCGACCCTGCTGGAGAAGATGGCCGCTTACGGCGGGATGCGCGCGGTCGCCGACGTGTTCCAGACCGATGGCGGCAATTCCATCGACTTCCCGACGGTGGACGAGAGCGGCCAGGAGGGCGAACTGGTCGGCGAAAGCACGGCGGCAACGGGTGGCGACATCACCTTCGGCACCACCGACATCGGCGCCTACAAGTACGGCTCGAAGGTCGTGACCGTTCCGATCGAACTGATCCAAGACGCCCGGGTCGACATCGAGGCCTATGTGAACGGCGCCCTGGCCGAGCGTATCGCCCGTATCACCAACCGGCACACCACGGTCGGGGACGGGAACAACAAGCCGCGCGGCGCGGCGGTCGCGGCGGCGCTGGGCAAGACCGGCGCCGCCGGTCAGACGGCCAGCATCACCTATGACGACTTCGTCGACATGGAGCACTCGCTGGATCCGGCCTATCGCCGCAACGGCACGTGGATGTTCCACGACCAGACGCTGAAGGCGATCAAGAAGTTGAAGGACGGCCAGGGCCGCCCGCTGTGGCGCCCCGGCGTCACCGGCGGCGATCCCAACGACATCCTGGGCTACGGCTACACCATCAACCAGCACATGGCGCAGATGGCGGCCGGCGCGACCTCGCTGCTGTTCGGCGACTTCAAGAAGTACAAGATCCGCGACGTGATGGCGGTGACGCTCTTCCGCTTCGCTGACTCCAAGTACCTGGAGAAGGGGCAGATCGGCTTCCTGGCCTGGTCGCGTCACGACGGCGACCTGATCGACGCTTCCAACGAGTCGATCCGCAAATACGTCAACGCCGCCGCCTAAGCGCGGCTCGCCGGCCGGGACTTGATCCTGGCCGGCCCCCTCCCAAGAACAGGAAGACGCCATGTACGTCAAAATGCTCACGGCCATGGCCGGAGCCTCGTTCTCGTATGGCCATGGGGACGTGGTCGAAGTGAAGTCGGCTATCGGCCGCGCCTGGATCGAAGCCGGCCTTGCCGAAGAGACCAAGCCGTCCGACGTGCTGGAGGCCGAGGCCACCAGGCAGGCGGGCGTCGCCAAAGAGGCGGTGAAGAAGCTGAAGACGGCCGAGGGCGAGCTTATCGCGCTGCGGGCCGACCTCTCGGCCGTCTCGGGCAGGCTGGAAGCGGCCGCTGCGGAAGTGGCCGAAGCCAAGGCCACGAACGAGGCCCTGGCGGCCGAAGTCGAGGCGCTGAAGGCGGACCTCGCCACGGCTAAGGAAGAGCGCCTGACGGCGCTGGAGGATCTGGAGAACGTCCAGGCCACGGCCGATCGTCTGGCGGGCCAGCTGGCCGCGCTGACGGCCGCCGGCGAAGGGCAAGGCTGATGGCGGACCCGGTCGAACCCTCGGCCGGGCCGTTCGTCTCTCTGGACATGGCCAAGGTCCACTTGGCGGTGTGCAGCGGCGACCACGACGCCCTGATCACGCTGTACCTCAACGCCGCCAGCGACGACGTCCGCGCTAGCCACGAGATCCCCAGCCCGCCGCCGCCGGCCGTTCAGGCCGCCGTGCTCCTCAAGGTCGAGGAGCTTTTCGATCCGGCGATGAGCGACGGGGAAAAGCGCGCGGCCACGGTAGCCAACCTGCTGCGCAAGTACGCACGCCCCAATTTCTGACCGCCAGCACCAGGAGGCTGTGCCATGCCGTGGGTCGAGTTCACCGCCCGCTTCGACTGGACGCCGCCCAAGGATCGCCGGCGAACCACCGTCTACCTTCCCGGGCATATCCTGCTGGTCACGACGCCTTGCGCGACGGCGGCGATCGCCGCTGGCAAGGCCCATCGGATCGCCACGCCCCGGCGCGGCCAGCAGCCCGTCAGCCTGATCCAGGCGAACCCGGTTCGCGAGGGCTGACATGCGGGCCGGACAATTTCCCGAACGGGTCCGCTTCGAACAGCGGGGCCTCGACCGGAACGGCGACCGCTTGGGCGACTGGGTCGCCGATCCGGCCTTCGAGACCGCCGCCGGTTTCACCTGGCTGCGCGGCGGTGAGACCGCGATCAACGCCCGCCTCCAGGGCGTGCAGCCCGTCGTCGTGCGGGTGCGGATCTCGCAGCTGCTGGCCACGGTGACGACGGCGTTCCGCGTCGTCGACCTGGGCACGGGCGACGTGTTCGCGATCCGCTCTAGGATCCTCGATCGCCGCGCTCGTGTCCTCGATTTCGCCTGCGACACCGGAGGGACCGATGGCTAGCCCGGCCCTTCCTTTCAAGCGCGCGGAGGAGGCGGCGCTGCGGGCATCGGCCGCTTTGAAGGCGGCCATGGGCCTCGCCGAGGTGAGGCTCTACACCGAGGTGCCGACGAACGCGCCGCTGCCCTACGTGGTCCTCGGCCAGCACGAAATCGACGATCAGTCCGACGGCTGCGGCGAGGCGCATGAGATCGTCTCGACCGTGCAATGGTGGACCAAGATCGTCGCCGGCGTGCCTGGCTCCGACGTGGCCCGCCTGATGGGCGCGGCGATCGTCCAGGCCCTGGGCGAGGCCCTGGAGATCGAGGGGCACGCGGTCGTGCTAGCCGAGATGGAAACGCCCGAGACCTACGGCACCGACCCCGACCAATCGAGCCGGGGCCGCGTCGCCTATCGCTACGAGACAACCGCCCTGGACTGACCAGGCGCGTGACATCCGGGGCTCGCCCCGATCCTGGCCCGGGTAGGGCGTCCACCAACATTCATAGGAGGCCCCGTCATGGCGGGCGTTAAACATGCGCGGGGCGTGAAGCTCGTGCTGAAGGTCAGCGCGGGCGGAAACCCCGAAACCTTCGAAGGGATCTGCTCGATCAACGCCGAGCGCGAACTGACCTTCGAGGCCGCGACCAACGACTTCAACCTGCCCGACTGCACCGACACCGATCTGCTGTCCTGGCTGGTGCGCGAGAAGGTGTCGCTGTCGAGCGCCTTCACCGGCGCCGGCATTCTCAACCTGCCGGACCTGCCGCGCATGTGGACCTGGCTGAAGTCGCCTGACCCGGTGAAGTGCCAGATCATCATGGACGTCCCGGC
Organism: Caulobacter zeae; assembly: GCF_002858925.1. Classification (GTDB taxonomy): domain Bacteria; phylum Pseudomonadota; class Alphaproteobacteria; order Caulobacterales; family Caulobacteraceae; genus Caulobacter; species Caulobacter zeae. The sequence continues at coordinate 220,592 of NZ_PJRS01000022.1, read as the reverse complement.
GGCTGACGGCGGCGTCCTGTGGGAAGGGTTCTATCATCTGTCCAACTTCTCCGTGACCGGCAACGTCGGCGAGAAGGCCCAGACGTCCATGACGCTGGCCTCCGACGGCGAGATCACCATGACCGTGATCCAGGCGGGCAGCTGATGGACGGCTCGGGTCACTGCACCGCCGATTTCGCCGGGGAGGAGCGGGACTTCCGTATCCGCCTCGGCGAGATCCGCCGCATCGAGAAAGCCTGTGGAACGGGCATCGGCGAAGTGCTGCGCCGGCTGGCTCGGGCCGTTTTCGCCCTCTCGAAATACTCGGGCATCGAGGCGCTGGCCGCCGGCGTCGAGTTCCACGCCGAGGACGTGCGGGCGCCGATCTACCAGGGCCTCCTGGGGGCCGGCATGACCAGCAAGGACGCGACGAACCTGGTTCGCCTCGATATCGACGAGCGCGGGATCCAGGGGCTGCTCGACCACGCGACGACCGCCCTGGAGGTCCTCTGGGCTTCGCGGCAAGCCCCGGAGGAGGAAGAGCCGGGGGAGCCGATGGCGGGGGAGAGCCCCGCGACCTGACCGCTCTCACCGACTTCGCCCAGCTGTACGGCCTTGGCGCTGTCATCGGCCTTTCGCCGCGTCAGGTCGACGACCTGACCGAATGGGAACTGGCCGCCGCCATCTCCGGCTGGAAGGCGGCCAATTGCGGTGAAGAACCACCCAAGCCGCCCACACCCGAAGAGCACGACGCCCTTATGGCCAAGTGGGGATGACGCCATGCCGCGCCGCATGAAGAACATCGAGCGGGCGCTGGCGCGCATGAAGCGCCTGCCGCCGGCTGTGAAGGAAGAGGTCGACAGCAGGCTCTATCGAAAGGTCGACCAGCTGGTGGGGCGGCAAAAGAGGGCCGCCCCCGTCGATCCCCAATCGGATGACCCGGGCAAGTTCCGCGACAGCATCCGCGCCTACGAAAACCCGGACCGACCATTGAGCTACCGGATCACGGCCGACGCCCGCGACGCCGACGGCAAGTTCATCGGCGGCAACATCGAGCACGGCCACCGCGCTCGCGACGGAACCCACGTCGAGGCCAGCCCGAGCTTCTTCCCGACTTACCGCGCCTGGAAGAGGCCGACGAAGCGCGACCTGGCGGCCGGCGCTCGCAAGGCCCTGAACAAAATCTATCCCAAGGGGTGAAGCATGGCTCGCAAGGACGCCGACGCTCTGCTGCTGCAAGTCTCGGCCGACATTCGCAGCCTGGAAAAGCAGTGGACCAAGGCCATCGGCGTTGTCGACGGCGGCTCCAAGAAGATGGAGGACCGCGCTTGGAAGTTCTCGCGGAACTTCAAGGCGGCCAACGACAACCTGGCCAGCAGCCTCAACCCCGACAAGTTGCGGGCTGGTCTGGCGGGCGTGGCTTCGGCGTTCGGCGCGGCGATGAGCGCCCGCGAGGTCGCCGAGATCGCCGACACCTACACCCGGTTCACCAACTCGCTGAAGGTGGCCGGCGTCGAGGGCGCGGCGCTGGCGCAGGTCCAAGAGGCACTGTTCGCCTCGGCGCAGAAGAACGGCGTCGAACTGGAGACGCTGGGCACGCTCTATGGCCGGGCCGCGCAGGCGGCCAAGACGCTCGGCGCGAGCCAGAATGACCTGCTGCGGTTCACCGACGGCGTGACCAACGCCCTGCGGATCCAGGGCGGCGATCCTGCGGCCGCTTCGGGCGCGCTGCTCCAGCTGAGCCAAGCGCTCCAGGCCGGCACGGTGCGGGCCGAGGAGTTCAACAGCATCAACGAGGGTGCTTTCCCGATCCTGCAGGCCGTCGCGGCCGGGGCCGATCGCTTCAGCGGCTCGGTCGCCAAACTGCGGGCCGAGGTGCTGGCCGGTAAGGTCTCGTCGCAGGAGTTCTTCGCGGCCTTCCTGCGGGGCTCGGCCCAGCTGGAGGAGCGGGCGGCCAAGTCGAGCCTGACTACGGCGCAGGCGCTCACCCAGCTGCGCAACGCCCTGGTCAAGTACGTCGGCGAGGGCGACCAAGCCTCGGGCGCGAGCGCCACCATGGCGGCGGCGATCAAGACGCTGGCCGACAACATCGACGTGCTGATCCCGGCGATCGCCGTCCTGGGCGTGGCGCTAGGCGTCGGCTTCGTCGCCAACGCCACCAAGGCGGCGGTGGCGGGACGCGGCGCTGGCGCGGCGATCCTGACGGCCTTCGGCGGGCCCGTCGGTCTGGCGATCACCGCCGTGGGCATCGCGATCGCCAGCGTCGCTGGTGAAGCCGCCGTCGCCCAGCGCGATGTGGCGGGGCTCCAGGCGACGACGGACGACCTGAAGAGTTCGCTGGCCGACGCCAGGGCGCTCCTCGATCCGACGCCGGGCAAGCTGGCCAGCGTGGGCAAGGAGGCCGCCGGGGCGGTGCCGGGCATCACGGCCTTCGCCGGGGAGGTCGGCAAGGCGGCCGCCAAGCTCTGGGAGCTGGCCGCCGCGCAGAAGGCCGCGGCGATCAATAAGCTGCTCGGCGAGCGGGCAAACCTCTCGACCCAGATCCAGAACAACGAGCGACGCTTGCCCCAGCAGCGCCGAGAGGCGTTCGGCCGGGATTTCGGCTTTGGCGACCACGGCTCGCTGCAAGACCAAATGGGCCGGGCAAAGCGGTTCTTCGCGGGCGAGATCGCCAATTGGTACACGGGCGGCAAGAGCGACCAGGAACTTGCTGACTCGATCAAGGCCGCCAAGGCCAGGATGATCGAGCTTGAGAAGGCGATCGTCGATCTCGGCAACGCCGACCTGAAGGAGTTCGTTGACGAGGCCAAGGCGCTTCAGGCGGCCACGGCTCCACCGGCGGGCAAGCCCAAGGGTAAGGGCAAGGACAAGGGCGGGATCCAGGGATGGGAGATCGATCCCGCGACCGTCGATCCCAGCACCTTCTTCGACATCAACAGCGACGTCGGCCGCCCGGTCGATGTGGTTTCGAACGAGCGGGGTCTGGTCAGCAGCGAAGACCGCGTGGCCGACCTGGCGAACGCCCTGGAGGCCATGCGCCAGCAGCAGTTCGATCGCATCTATGATGCGACCTACGGCGCGCTCGATGCGGCCTTCAGGGGCGGCGCGAAGGGGCTGCTTGCCTATTTCGGCGAGCAACTGCGGCAGTCGCTTCTCAAGGGGGCTGCCAAGGGCCTCGCGGAGGCGTTTTCCAAGAAGGCGGGGGGCGGGATCGCCAAGGCGGCGATGGCGCTCTTCGGCTTCAAGGACGGCGGCTACCTCGGCGGCTTCGCCGGTGGCGGTCTTCTCCAGGGGCCGGGAACGGGAACCTCCGACAGCATCCTGGCCAGCAACGGCAAGGGCAAGCTCGCGCGGTTCAGCGACGGCGAGTTCATCGTCAACGCCGCCGCCACGCGAAAGCATCGCGCGCTGCTCGAAGCGATCAACTCGGGCCGCATCGGCGGTTTCGCAGGCGGTGGGATCCTGGGTTCGTCACCGGCGGCTCTGGCGGGCGGGTCGTTCCTGCGCGGCGGCGGGCCGGTGTTCGATCTGCGCGGCGCGGTGATGACCGAGGATCTGCTGGCGCAGATCAACGACCAGATCGACGCCAGTGAAAACCGGGCGGCGACCCGAGGCGCGCAAGGCGGCCTGGCGCTCACCCAGGCCCGGCTGGCGCAGCAGGCCAAGGCCCGGCTGGGCTGGAGGTAGGTAGATGGCTTTCCAACTTCCACGCCTGCCCAAGACGGCTCAGGTCGAGCCCTTCTATGTCGACGCCAACGCCGACATGGAGCCGATCGTGGTCGGCAAGGTCCAGACGATCCTTCGGCCGGGCAAGTGGGGAGTGAAGGTCACGATCCCCGAATTGAACCCGGTCGACGCCCGCCGGTTCTGCGCCGCCCAGGTCAGGCACAAGACCGAGGGCGGGCTAATCTCGTTGAGTTGGCCGCAGGCCGACGTCGCCCAGATCCCGGCGACTGCGGTTGTCGATGGAGCGGGCCAGACCGGAGCCAGGTTGGCTGTTAGGGGGCTTACCCCCGGCTCGACGGTTCCTGGCTTCGCGTTCTTCAGCTTCGAGGTCGCGGGCGAAGGCTTCCTCTACTGCACCAGCGCAGACGCCCTGGTCGACGCCAACGGCAAGGCGCTCCTGCCCATCAGTCCCATGGTTCGGGTCAGGCCTCCCGATGGCGCCGCCCTCAACTTCGCCGACCCCCAGATCCAGGGAAAGCTGGAGACGGGTAACGTCGAATGGTCGCTGGTCCGGTTGAGACACACCGGCGTCAGCTTCACGATTACCGAGATCCAGTAACCGCCATGAGCCTCGCGCCCACGACGGCCGCCGCGCTGAAACGCTCGGCGGTGATGATGCCCTATTGCCTTCAGTGGGACCTTCCGACGGGACCGCTGCGGCTTAGCGAGCACTCGCCCTTCAGCTTTCCGGTCGACGGTCAGGCCGCCGAGTTCACCCCCGTCGACGGCAATTACGGCGTGCTTGGCGCTGTCGGCCCGATCAGCGATGGCGTGACCTCTGAAGTGCCCTCGACATCGTTCGTGCTCTTCCCGCCCCCGGCCTTGGTCAACACCGTCACCGCCGCTCTGTCGGCCGCCGGCAAGCGGCGCGTGCGGATCTGGGAGGTAGTGCTGGATCCCATCACGGGGCGCCCGATTGGCGATGCGATCCCGCTGATGATCGGGCAGAGCGACGTTCCGACGAACACCGTCGATAAGGGGGTCCGGTCCCTGACCGTCACGGTGCTGAGCCGGTTTGGCCGGTTCCTGCGGCCCCGGGAAGGGGTGCGGCTGAACCACGGTACGCACCAGCGCTGCAAGCCCGGCGAGATGGGTATGCAGTTCATGCAGAACGTCAGCCGGACGATCCCCTGGGGCTCGACGACCCCCACCAGTTCGCTGAGCGCCGCCCAGGCCGCCGCCTATGCGCGGCTCTACGGTTCCACCTATTTCGGGGTGACGAAGTGACCCATCCTCTGGATCTCCGCGTTCAGGTCGCCGAGGCCACGCGCGCCGCGTTCGAGGGTCACGCCTTCGCCTGGGGCCATTACGATTGCGTGCGCCTGGCCGCCTTCGCGGCGCTTGGCATGGGCTATGCGCCGCGCCTACTACGCGGCGGCCTCTACAGCACCGCCCTTGGCGCCCGTCGCGCGATCAGGCGAACCGGGTTCGCCTCGATCGAAGCGGCCGTGGACGATCTGGGCCTCATGCGTCTCGGCTGGGCCTACGCCTTGCCCAGCGACATCGTCGCTTTGCCCAGCGGCGAGGACTGGCCCGCCCTGGGCGTGGTGATGGATCAGAACCACGTCCTTGCCTTCTCGAACGTGGACGGGCTTTGCCGCATTGCCCGTCCGGAACCTTCCGACATCCAGATCCTGTGGAGCGCACCGCCGTGCCTCAAGCAGCCCTAGCCGTCGCCGCGTGGGTCGGCCAAACCGTGTTCCAGGTCGCAAGCGCGATCGGCATGTCGGTCAGCGCCGCCGCCACGGCCGCCAACGTCGCCGCCGCCGCCACCCTGGCCGTCGAGGCCTATGCGGTCGTCAAGGCGACCGAGGCGATGACGCCGAAGATCCGCGACCAAGGATCGACCGTGCAGTGGCAGGCCGATCCTCGCGCCGGCGTGCCCTACGGCATGGGTCGCTGCGCGATCGGCGGGAACATCGTCTTCAACCAGTCGGCGGGGTCGGGCAACAAGTACCTGAACTTCGCCACTGTCTACAGCGGGGCCGGGCCGATCCAGGGCTTCGAGGCGTTCCAGTGCGAGGGCGTGACGGTCTCGTTCACCGCTGACAGCGGCGAGGGCGCTTCCGGCTACTACCTCAATCGGATGTGGCAGAAGCGCCAGCTGGGGCTCGCCACTGAGGGCTGGATGCGCTGGACGGCGGTCGGCTCCAAGGATACGCCGTCCAATCATGGCGGGATGCCCTCGGAATGGACGGCGGCGCACAAGCTGTCTGGCTACGCGGCCACCCTCTGGGCACTAGAGTATGACCCCGAGCGCTTCGCCTCGGGCGTGCCCTCGCCGCGCATGGTGGGGCGTTGGGTCAAGGTCTACGACCCTCGGAAGGACAGCACCTACCCTGGTGGGAACGGCCCCCATCGCATCGACGACGAAGCCACCTGGGAGTGGTCGGCCAACCCTGGCCTTCACGGTCTAACCTGGATCATCGGCCGCCTTTCGGGCGGGGTGCTGATCCTCGGCCTCGGCGCCACCGCCGAGGAGATCGACATTGCCGCCTTCGTACATCTGGCCAACGTCTGCGACGCCAACGGCTGGACCATGGGCGGCTGCGTCACCAGCACCGACAACACCTGGGAAGTTCTGAAAGCGATCCTGCAGGCCGGGGCGGCGACGCCGATCCTGGGCGGCTCGCAGATCTCTTGCATGGTCAATGCGCCGTCGGCGAGCCTCGTCACGGTTACGGATGACGACATCGTCGGAACCGCGACGGTGCCGGCGCAAGTGGCGGCAGACGAGGCGATCAACACCGTCTGGCCCTCCTACACCGAGGAGGCGCTGGATTGGGAGGTTGTGACCCCAGACGCGCCGGTCCAGGTGGCCGCCTACGTCGAAGCGGACGGCGAGGAGCGGTCGATCGAGCTCGGCCTGCCGCTCGTGCAGGAAGCCACCCAAGTCGGCCAGCTTTGCCGATACGCGATCGAGGACGCCCGTGAGCTGAACAGCATCGTGCTGATGCTGAAGCCCTGGCTCCGCTGGGTGCCGCCGGGATCCTGCGCCCTGATCCAGGCCCCTGAAACCGGGCTCAATGGGCAGAAGATCCGGCTGCTGAAGCGCACCCGGGAAATGTCGACCAAGACCGTCGGCTGGACGATGCGGACCGAGACCGACGCCAAGCACAGCTATGCGCTTGGCCAGGTGAACGACCCACCCATCCCCCGACAGCTCACCTCCTATAACCCGGCGGTTGTTCCTCTGCCGGGGGAGGGGGCATTCGAAGTCGTGGCAGGCCAACTGGCTGGCTCGGATGGCGCGCTTCCCGCGATCGTCGTGGAAGGCGAAGCGGATCTCTATGAGGCTGTTTCGATCGTCGTCGACTATCGGCGGATCTTCGCTACCACTCCTGTGACCTATGGAGATTGGCAGTCCCAGACCTTCTCCGCGAAGGCGGTCCGACTGGTTGTCACCGGGGTGGAGGCTGGAGCCAGATACCAGGTCCGACTGCGATACATCACGGCCACCGGGGTCGAGAACGGGGGGACCGGGACCGACTTGGGCGAAGTCGAAGTCGGTGGCGTCGACGCGGGGACGGTCGAGGGCAAGACCCCGGCCCAGATCATCGCTGACGCCGGCGCGTCGGTGCAGCCGGCTATCGCCGCCGTCGATGCTGCCACGCAGGCCGCGTCGATAGCGTCGGGCCAGGCCCTGGCTCTGCTTCAGACGCCAGGAACCGGCGTGATCCAGCGCCTGGCCGACGTCGAGGTCCAGGCGGACGGCGCGGATGCGCGACTGACCGACGAGGTCGCCCTGCGTACGGCCCAGAACGCCGCGGCGGTGGCCCGTATCGGCGACCTCGAGGCCAGCCGCCGCGTGGTCGCCAACGCGCTTAGGAACGGCAATGCCGCCGATCCTCAGGCCCTGCGCTACTGGACCGCGCCGTCGGGAGGCTTCGTGGTCGGCAACGATCCGCGATACGGCCCGTACTTTGGTGCGGTGGCGAACACCAGCGGCGCCACGCGGGTCCTGCTTTCGGAGATCCACGGGACCAGTCCTGGCGACGTGTGGAGCTTGGGCCTGCAAGGCGACCCGGGCGGCAGCTTCGGTTCTGCCCGAGCGTTCGTGTTCTTCACCTGGACGCGCGCTGGTATTCAGCTGGGCAACAGCGCGGAGGTGTTCCTCGACACCGGCGTGATGAGCTGGACCAAGCGCGCCGAACTCAAGGGCGTCACGGTACCGGCGACCGTGGCGGGTCAGGTCCCCGATGGGTTCCAGATCTGCTACGCCGTGCCCAACGGCCACCTGAACTCGACCTTCTCATACGTGATGGTCAATCAGGGCGCGGTCGCCCTACCGTTCAACGACCTGTCGACCGCCAAAGACAGCCTGGCGCGCACAGCGAGCCTGGAGTTGGCGCAAGCTGCGACCGACGGCAGCCTGGCCGTGCTGACCAACCGCGTCGGCGTCTCCATGCAGCAGGGAGACTCCGTCGTCGCGAACGCTCGGTTCGGGGCGTACACGGCGGCGGCGGGCATTCCCGACGGCTGGAGCGAGTACCTCAACGGCGCGGCCGCCACACGCCAACCCGCACCAGGAGGCCGCTACGCCCCCCGCTGGTCGACGGCGGCGACCCAGATGTATGGGATCGTGCAGAGCGTCGTCCTGACGCCGGGTGATTGGATCCTGGAGTTCCAGGCCATGGTCACGTCGGGCGACTGGCGCGGCTGCGGCCTCCTGGCCTCGTATCCCGGCGGCGAGATCGGACGGATCGACTGCGGCGTCGACCCCGACAACGGCGGTGTGATCGGCGCGGGCGGCCCGGGGTATCGACGGTTCACCAAGAAGGTCGCCGTGCCTTCGCCAGTCGTCGTGACCTTCTATGCCATGGCCACCTGGGACGGCTACGCCAGCGGTCGTTCGGCCAAGACGATCGATATCCAGGTGGCTGACGTCTATCCGGTTGACGCCGCTGTTCGCGCCGCCCAGGCCGACGCCTCCACGGCGCTGACGGCGTACTCGACCTTGTCGGCCTCGTTCGCGTCGTACCAGACGACGACCGACGCCCGCTTCACCAGCCCGACTGGCGAAGTGCAGGTGGCCAAGAGCCAGGCCATCGCCCAAAGCCTGGCCGACGCGAACCAGGCGATCAGCACCTATGACGCCTCGACCACGGCCAGCTTCGGCGGCCTGCGCGCCGCGACCGGGTTGCTGCAATCGGCGATGACGACCGTTCAGGGGCGCGTCGTGGCCTGGCTTAAGCTGACGGCGTCCAGCGGATCGGAAGAGGCCAAGGTCGAGGTCGTCGCCGACGAGGGCGGTTCGCTGATCCGCATGGTCGCCAAGGCGATTTCGCTGGCCAACACGGTTGGCGGGGTCGTGATCGACGTGTTGAAGATCGTCGGCGGCGAAGTGTTCTTCGGCGCTCCGGTCTCCATCGACGTAGCGGGCAAGCGTCTGACGCTCGGGCCAGGCTTTGGATCGTCGAGTGACCTGGTCTGGTGGTTCGGGCCCAGCGCCACCAGCGTGGTCAGCATGACCAAGGTCAACGGCCACTTCGCGCTCGCGACGGACGGCAAGGTCTACTACGGCACGGCCGAGCTGGGCACGGGGGCGGGCAATCCCGATGCCGTCACCGGCCGGTATGGGCAGCAGTCCAACCTGGCGCCGAACACCGGCACGCATGCGCTCGCGGTTCAGCTCGACCTGTCGGGCGTCGCGGCCAGCGATCTCGTCGAGGCCAAGTTCCTGATCACACAGGAAATGGCCGGCGCCCTGTCGACGACCGGCACCTGGTCGGGCGGCTGGGAAATCGTCGAGCAGACGACCGCCGGCGGGTCGACGGCCGTGCGCGCGTCAGGCCTGCTGACCATCGAAGACAGCGGCGGTGGGCTTCTCGACATCCAGTCGAGCGAGCCGATGGACGCATTCATGCGACTGCCTGAGCGGACCCTCAATGGAACTGTCCGCTACGCGCTGCGCATGTGGCGCAACAGCGGACCGACCATCACCGGCAACGGCATTCACGCCGAGCTGCGCGTGCAGCGCACTCCCTGACAACAAGGAACAATCGGATGACCGATCTATCGACCGTGCCGCAAGAGGACCTTGCGGCCGAACTGGCGCGGCGCGCCGCAGCCCAGGCGCTGGAGGCGGCGCAAGCCGTCGCCCTGCGCTACGGCGCCGCCCGGCCCATCTTTGAGGGCGGGTCCTACACCCTGCCGGCCCTGTCAGGGGCGCTGAAGGCTGCGGTTGTGACCTGGCCGTCGGGCCGCCTGTCCGTGAACGCCGACGTCCTCGCGCGCCAGATCGACGCCGTCATCAGCGTCTGGGCCGCCGACGTGGCACCGCAGCTAGCGTTGGCGGACGCGGCCGATAGCCCGACAGAGGAGGCTTGAGTGGTGCGGATCACGACACCCCTGGCGGCTGTGCGTACTGGCGCGCGCTGGTCGCAGGATTTCGTTCTGCAATACGCCAACGGCACGCCGCCGTGACGTGAAGAAGCCCTGGCCGCCTGGGGGCTGGCGGCCAGGGCTTCAGGTGTCAAAGGGGATGACACCTCCAACTAACGCTGAGCGGCGCAGCTTGTTCCGCCGTTTTTCACCATAGGAGGGGGATATGCCCTGGAAAGACCCCGAACTATTCGGGCGATACTGCATGGCCGTGGGCGGGGCGTGCCTCTACGGGCTCTATCTCTTCGCCATTCGACTGAGGTCCGGCGCGACAATCACCTTTCGTGACGGCCTGCTGGTCCTGGCCAACCTCGCCGGCGCCGCGGCCTCGGGCCTGATCCTGACCGCCGTCTTCGCCGGCCGCCTGGTCGCACTGATCCCCTGGCCCACGCTCCAGGACGCGGGCCTCATCGCCTTCGCCTTCGGCGTCTTTGGCTGGGAGCTTCTGCCGCTGCTGTTTCCCAAGGCCCTGCGATGGGCCGAAGGTCAGGCCGATAGGCTGGGAGGCGGCTGATGACGGGGGAAGACATCGTCGCCGTCCTGGGGGGCTCGGTGGCCAGCGTTTGCCTGGCCCTGCGCGCCTACATGCTCAAGCCCGCCTTCGACAGCTGGTGCAGCGCGCCGGCCAGGGTCTGGGCCTCCCTGCTGGCCTTCTCGGTGGTCTGCGCCCTGTCGGTGCTCTCGATCGCCGGCGGCCACGGCCACGCCACCGCCCGGGAAGCCATGGTGCTTGTCGGCGCGGGCGTGGCCGCGAGCGTCATGCTCATCAACCTTCATCGTCAGGCGCCGCCTCGGCCCTGATCCGCGAACCCGGTTCGCCTTTCCATACATCGGAGACAGACAATGAAACTCGCTTGGGGCGCCAAGGTGAGCGCGGCCTTTCGGCTGCGCGTTCTTCAGATCGCCGCCCAGCTGGGGATCGATCCCAGCGACCTGATGGCCTGCATGGCCTTCGAGACCGCCGAGACCTTCCGGCCGGACATCCGCAACGCCGCCGGCAGTGGGGCGACCGGCCTGATCCAGTTCATGCCGTCGACGGCGGCCGCCCTGGGCACGACCACGACCACCCTCGCGGCCATGACGGCCGAGGAACAGCTGACGGTGGTCCACCGCTACTTCAAGCCGTGGGCCTTCAGGCTGAAGAATCTGGGCGACGTCTACGGCGCGATCCTCTGGCCCGGGATGATCGGCCGAACCGACGACTACGTGGTCTTCGACAAGGCCGATGCGAAGCGGCCCAAGCTCTACATCCAGAACGCGGGCCTGGACTTCAACCGCGACGGCAAGATCACGCGGGCCGAGGTCTGCTCCAAGATCGTCGCCAAGCGGTCCAAGGGCTTGATGACCGGCAACGCCTGGGAGCAAGTCGCGTGACCGGGCCGGTCGCTTCCATCCCCGTAGGCGTCCGCTGGGCGGCTGGCTTGGTGCAGGCCAGCTTCGTCGCGCTTGGCCTGGTCGCCGGCGGCTACCTGGTTGGCCGAGGCGACGGCATCGAGGCCGCAAAGGCCGCCGAGGTCAGGCGCGCGGCCAAGGCCGCCAAGGTCGTGGCCAAGGTCGAAAAAGGCGGCGTCGAGATCTCGGCCGACGTCGCGGGCGAACTGGCGGCCGCCCAAGGCCGCATCGCCGCTCTTACCGCTCAACTGAAAGAAAAGGTGCCTGCCTATGTCACGGCTGAAGCTGATCGCCGCTGCGTTGTCCCTGACGGCTATGTCCGCCTGCGCGACGCGGCCGGCGCTGGTCTGTCCGTCGTTCCCCCCGCCGCCGGTGGATCCGTCGACGCCGATACCGGCCTGGTCCTCTCTGACCTCGCCGCGAACGATCTCGTCAACGCCGCCGCCTTCAACGCCTGCGTTGCAGAAGTGAAGGCCTGGCGTGGATGGTATCCCCGCCAGGCTGCGCTCGGCCTCGGGCGCTAATCTATCTCAGATATGGAAGGCGGCGGGAAATCAACTACCCCTCCAGCCGTGGTCTCTATGGCCGATCTGCAGCTCGCCTTAAATTTTTCGTCATCAGGCTTATCGAGGAGGTGCGTTGAAATACGGAAAAGGTCAGCGGTTCGGACTAGCGCTGTTCCTAATCTGGCGGCATTGGTGAGGCATTTTTGAGTAAACTGTTCGGGGCGAGACTCAGGCTTCGTTAACCGGAAGCCATTTCCAAAAAGTATGCCCTTCGCCGGAACTATCACGTCATCCTGCTGAAAATCTTCGTTTATATTGTTCTCCAGCTGTCTGAATTTCGATATATCAATCGCGCTGCTGTCCTTGCCCTCGGATTCTCCTATCATTCGAAATCCCGACGGTGACGTGATGAGGTGGTCGATCTCGAAATCACCCTTGCGAAAATTTTCGACCGTGTACCCCAACGAGATAAGGCACCTTTCTATTGCTGCCTCCAACCGGGGGCCATTTTCGAAGAGAAGGTCGGAAATATCATTAATATTCGATATTTCCGCGTCAATTGAAGCGATGGAGTTATTTAAAGCGTTGATTTGTTCAGTGAGAGATTTCCTGTCGTCCTCAAGAGATATTAGCGCTTTCGACTTTTTTACATCGCTGAGCCATTCAGGCGCTGGGCTTTTTCCGCCGGTTTCTCTTAAGTTTTTGTCCAGTGCAATTATCTGATTAACGAGCCTTATTGATTTTTGAACAGACTCTTCTGTCCACTCGCCATCATCGTCATCCTCGAACGATTCCAATTCTATATTCGGTATAAGTACGATGTGGCCCTTCTTTGGGCCGAATTCTATTATCGCACCTACAGAGGAGCCATCTTTGGCGGCGAACGCCTTCTTTCCGACTGCTTGTTCGATTATTACTCTATATGAAGAAATGTGCTTCAGTTCCTCATAAAGAGGCTTAAGGATGCTATCTACGGGGCTAAAAATCTTTCCAGTGGCATTTTTAATTTTCAAATCTATCGGTATAGATTGATAATTATTAAATTGCGTCGTGCTGTATTGTCTATTTCCTTTTGATGGAGTTGTTACGTGTGTGGCGCCTTCATCTATAGTCTTCTTTGCAAGTAGGACAAATATTGTTTTTCCGGCGCTGAGGGCGTGAGATATTTCACTAGACCAGTGGTTCATGGCGGATGATAGCCGCCTCCAGCCTTCTATGCTCACGCAAGATCCGCCACCAGAGAAATTGACGCGCTCTTCATACGGTAGAGTCGGATTAAAAATTATAATGTCGAAGTCTCTAAGGGATTCATCCGACGAATATTCGATATATCCATCAATAGATGGTAGGTAAGTGTTTACTGTGGCTATCGTCTTCATTCTGATATATTTCTCCAGAAGCGCCAGTTTCTGTTGATCGCCTATTGTTGTCGATGGTGGGGCTGCGATACTCCGATAATTCTTTTCGTGCTCTAGCGGAATGTCGCCTTGTCGTGGTCGAAGCATCGGCCTGGAGTTGATTATAACTGACGAATCGGGTTCTGGCGCCACCCTAGGTCGATCCGCTAGGCTTTCCGTCGAAGCCTGTTGGCTCACGGCCCCGGTAGGCGTCGTAGGCGGCGGTGGCGCGGTTTGCATGGGCTAGCTGGATCTCACGGGCGGTTGCGGCTCGAAGCCCTACCCAAGATCCATGGCGAATGGTCTGGGCGGTGTAGCCGGTGTCGCCGGCGCAGGCGAAGCCGTCATCGACCCGCTGGCATCGGAAGGTGCGTCCCCAAAGGACGGCGTCGGGCCCGAGCACGCGGATCACGGACGGTAGGTGAACCTTCAAGGTCAAGCCGCACCGCCTGCAGCGGCTGCGCACCGTCCAGCGCTTGGCGTGCATCTCCGTCACCGTCAGAGCCGCCAGCGGCGACGCCGGCGGGCTGACGCGGTTCGGGCTCGGTCCGCCCACGATCGCCTCCGCTGACAATTCCATTCCCCGGCCGAAAGGGCGGGGTCAGGCGCGCGTCAACGCGCCGAACCGACGGGTAGCTCCCCCGTCACGTGCCGCCGTCGATCGCCGACGGCCTGTCCGCCCCATCCCGGGGCGCGGACTCATACTCGCCACTCGGAGCCTTCTCAAATGAAATGTTCTCAAAATGTTCTAGTCCCGCCAGCTGTGCCCGTCGTCCCGGCCGAGCCTGCTGCGGCGTGGATCGGCGGCAAGCGCCACCTGGCTAAGCGGATCTGCCAGATCCTGGCGGCGACGCCGCATGAAGCCTACTGCGAGCCCTTCACCGGCATGGGGGGCGTGTTCCTGCGTCGGGCGGTCAGGCCCGGCGTCGAGGTCATCAACGACGTGTCGGGCGATGTGGTGAACCTGTTCAGGGTGCTGCGGGCCCACCCGGCAGCGCTGCTGCGGGAGCTCCGCTGGCGGCCTGCGATGCGCCTCGAGTTCGATCGTTTGAAGGCGGCCACAGCGCACGACCTGACGGACATCGAGCGGGCGGCCAGGTTCCTTTATCTCCAGACCCTGGCCTTTGGCGGCAAGGTCAAGGGGCGCAGCTTCGGCGTCGATCCGATCAAGCCCCACAACTTCGACCTTCGCCGGCTGGAGCCGCGCCTACAGCGTATCCACGATCGTCTCGCTGGCGTCGTGATTGAGAACCTGGACTGGTCAGAGTTCATCCCGAGGTACGACCGTCGGGGCACGCTCTTCTATCTCGACCCGCCTTACTGGGGCAGCGAAGACGACTATGGAAACGAACTGTTCAGCCGAGCCGACTTCCAGCGCCTGGCCGACGTGCTGGTGGGGATCCAGGGCAAGTTCCTACTCTCGATCAATGACGTCCGAGAGATGCGAACCGCGTTCGCCTGGGCTGAGATCGAGGCGGTCGACACCGTCTACTCGGTGGGCGGGGGCGGCACGGCTGCACCGGCGAAGGAACTGCTGATCGGAACGAAGGGCGTGCCGCGTGCTCTGGAGCGTCAGCAGGCGCTAATTTGACGCCGTACCGGGCAAACTGGCGTGAACGAACCTGGAACATCCTCCGGGACTATTCCGGGGGTTTGGGTCCCGGACCTTCGGTCCTGACCGGTTTTGTTCCGATTTTCGCTAGGGCTCACGCACCGGATCTTATCCCGCAAACCCTTGCGGGATAAGGCCCCGCATGGCGGCCCGGAAGGGACTCGAACCCCTGACCTTCGCTTTAGGAAAGCGCTGCTCTATCCTGCTGAGCTACCGGGCCGCGTGCGCGGCGGAGAGGGTGCATAGCGCATGTTGCGCCGGGTGCGAAGCCTGAGCGTGGCGACGGCGCGGCGGATTGTCGCAAGGGCGCGTGATGGAAATGTCGCATGGCGCCGCTTCAAAGCCTTGATCTGGTTCGACTGTGCGTCGCCCGGAAGACTCTGTTAACCTTCCCGGCAACCGTGAGTAGATGCGTGCGTCGTCACGCCTCTTGTTGTTGTCTCCCCCGCGCGTGCTAGGCTCGCGTTCCAGTGGATCCGCGAGCGTCTTTTCGTATGTTGGATATGGCCGAGCACGACCTGTCGGACGGCGAAGACGATTCCGCCCTTCTGACCCTGGTCGAAACG
Organism: Caulobacter zeae; assembly: GCF_002858925.1. Taxonomy (GTDB): domain Bacteria; phylum Pseudomonadota; class Alphaproteobacteria; order Caulobacterales; family Caulobacteraceae; genus Caulobacter; species Caulobacter zeae. Next base: position 205,030 of record NZ_PJRS01000022.1, on the reverse strand, counting down.
ATCGAAGAGCTCTCGGCCACCCGGACCATCGACGAGGTGGCCGCGGTGGTGCGCTCTTCCGCGCGCCGAATTTCGGGCGCCGACGGCGTGGCCTTCGTGCTGCGCGACAACGACTGCTGCTGGTACCTAGACGAGGACGCGATCGGCCCGCTGTGGAAGGGCAAGCGCTTCCCGCTGACCGCCTGCATCTCGGGCTGGTCGATGCTGAACCGCCAGACGGTGGTGATCCCCGACATCTACCAGGACGACCGCATCCCGCACGACGCCTACCGGCCGACCTTCGTCAAGAGCCTGGTGATGACGCCGGTGCGCACCCGCGACCCGATCGCGGCCCTGGGCGCCTACTGGGCCAAGGAGCATACGCCGCCGCCGGAGATCGTGGCCAAGCTGCAGGTGATGGCCCGCGCCACCGCCGCGGCCCTGGAGAGCGGCCGGCTGCACGCCTCGCTGAACAAGGAGCTGGAGCGGCGCACCTTCCTGATGCGCGAGCTGGACCACCGGGTGAAGAACACCCTGGCCTCGGTGCAGTCGATCGCCAGCCAGACCCTGCGCACGGCCGCCTCGCCGCAGGCTTTCAACGAGTCGTTCGAGTCGCGCCTGCTGGCCCTGTCGCAGGCCCACGAGCTTCTGACCAAGCAGGCCTGGGGCAAGGCCCAGCTGCGCGAGATCCTGGCCGCGGCAATGCGCCCGTTCGGCGGGCTGGAGGACGGCCGCTTCGTGGTCGAGGGGCCGCCGATCGAGATCACGCCCGAGGCGGCCGTGGCCGTGCACATGACCCTGCACGAACTGATCGTCAACGCCGCCAAGTACGGGGCCCTGTCGGTTCCGACCGGCGCGGTTTCGGTCTCCTGGCGCATCGAGGACGCGGGCGGGCCGCATCCCACCTTCGCCCTGGAATGGCGCGAGCGCGGCGGCCCGCCGGTGGCGCCCCCAGAACCCAAGGACGAGGGCTTCGGCTCGCGGCTGATCCGCCGGGGCCTGTCGCGCGACCTGGGCGGCGCGGCGGTGCTGGACTTCGCGCCCGAAGGCCTGACCTTCACCTTCCGCGCGCCCCTGTCGCAAAGGCTGGCGGCGGCATGAGCGGGCGTCGGATCATGATCGTCGAGGACGAGGCCCTGGTGGCCATGATGGTCGAGGACCTGCTGACCGATCTCGGCTGCGAGGTCTCCGGCTCGTTCGGCGCGGTGGGCGAGGCCCTGGCCTATCTGGGCGACGGCAAGCCGCCGCTGGACGGGGCCGTGCTCGACATCAACATCGGCGGCGAGATGGTGTTTCCGGTCGCCGAGGCCCTGCGGGCCAAGGGCGTGCCGTTCGTCTTCGCCACCGGCTACGGGGCCTTGCCGCGCAAGGGCTTCGAAGATGTGACCGTGCTGTCCAAGCCGATCAATTTCGGCCACCTGCGCGACGCCGTGCACGGGTTCGGCCACGCGGCCTGACGGGCCGCGCGCCGGAAATCCGCCCGAGCGCCGTTTGCTTCTGCGACCCCTTCGCCGGAGCCCGACCGTGCCCAGAACCCTCCAGACCTGTCTCGCCGCCGTCGCCCTGATCGGCGGACTTGCCGCCGCTTCGGCGGGCGAGGCCGGTCCCGTGCGTGAGCGCCTGCGCGAGCGGATGGCCCAGCGTCTGCAAGCCCGGCAAGGCGAGGAGGCGCGGCCGCTGGACCTTCAGGCCATGGCGCCGGGGGCGCGCAAGGTGGAGGCCGCCTACGGCCCTTCGGCCAAGCAGGCGATCGACGTCTATGTTCCGCCGGGTGCGCGCGACGCGCCGGTGATCGTCATGGTCCATGGCGGGGCCTGGAAGATCGGCGACAAGGCCAATACCGGCTCGATCGAGAACAAGCTGAAGCACTGGCTGCCCAAGGGCTACGTGTTCGTCAGCGTCAACTACCGCCTGCTGCCCGAGGCCATGGCCGAAGGGCAGGCGCAGGACGTGGCGGCGGCGATGCGACTGGTGCAGGCGCGGGCGGGCGAGTGGGGCGGCGATCCGCGCAAGATCGTGCTGATGGGCCACTCGGCCGGGGCTCATCTGGCCGCCCTGCTGTCGTCGAAGCCCGACATGGTCGGCCGGCCGTGGGCGGGCACGGTGGTGCTGGACTCGGCGGCGATGAAGGTCTCGACCGTCATGCAGCGACGCCATCCGGGCTTCTACGACGAGGCGTTCGGCGGCGATCCGGCCGCGTGGGCCAGGGTCTCGCCGATGGACCAGTGGACCCGGGTGGCCGTGCCGATGCTGCTGGTCTGTTCGTCCCAGCGGCCCGATCGGCCGTGCGACGAGGCCGACGCCTTCGCCGCCCTGACCGCGAGGGCGGGGGTGACGACGCCGGTCCTGCCCCAGGCGCTGAGCCACGCCGACATCAACCGCTCGCTGGGCCTGCCGGGGGCCTACACCCAGGCGGTCGACGCCTGGATCAGTCGGCGCCTTCTCCCATAGGGAGGTTTGTCTAACTTGGCTCGCCGTAGACGATCCCGCGCCCGTCCGTGCCCACATAGACGCGTCCGTACACCCGCATGTCGGCGGCCAGGCAGCGGAAGCGGCGGCCGTACTCGTGGCGGCCGTCGTTGACGCGGACCCAGCTTTTCCCCTCGTCGTCCGAGCGCCAGATGGCCCTGACCCCGTCCTTGCGGCCGATGGCGAAGAGGGCCGGATGGGCCTTGCCAGGCGGCGGGGCGCCCAGGTCGAGCTGGTCCACCTGCACGCCGCCGTCGATCCGGGTGAAACGAGCGCCGCCGTCGGTGGAGCGGTAGAGGCCCTGCGTCGAGACGAACCACAGGTGGCCGGCCTGGCCGGGAACGGCCTTCAGCGGCCAGGGGATCTCGCGCCAGGTCACCTGGTCGGCGGCGAGGTCGGCCGGCAGGCCGCGGGTTGGGGCCTCGGCGAAGCTGGCGCCGGCGTCGGTGCTGACGAAACGCTTGCGGTCTGGGTGTCGATGGCGGTGAAGCGCTGGGGGGCGACGCGGTCGGGCACGGGGCGGACCCAGGGCGGCAGGCCCTGGCAGGCGGTCCAGGTCGCGCCCCGGTCGCGGGTGACCTGGGCCTGGGCGGTCATGACCATGAACGCCGAGCCGTCGGCGTTGACGACGATGGCGGCGTCGTCGTGCGGGTCGGGCCCGCGCCGGCCCTGGCCGGGCGGCGGCGGAGCATCCGCGATGCGCGGGGCGGTCATCGGCGCCCAGGTGCGGCCGTGGTCGCCGGACCAGGCCAGGGTCGGGCCGCCGTGGCGCTGGTGGGGCGTGCCGCTGCGGACGACCACCGACGGCTTGCCGCCGGCGTAGTCGATGAAGTTGGTGTTGCCGAACACCGGGGTGGTGAACTGGTCGGTCGGCGAGACGGACAGGTCGTCGTGCACGAAGCCGGAGATGTCGCCGAAACCGCTGAGCAGTTGCGGGCCCTCCGGCAGGCTGGTCAGGGTGATGATCGCCGTCTGCTCGATGCCCTCGACCCACGGGAACCAGGTGGTCGGGCGCCCCGCGGCGGCCTTGGTGAAGTCGCGGGTGGCGTAGATGGTCGCGCCGGTGGTGTAGCAGGCGAAGTCGGGGTCGAACGGGTCGATGGCCAGGCCCGCCATCCACCAGCCGAAGTCGGCCTGCGGCTCGCCCCAGTAGAGGAACGGCGTCGTCGTCACGTCGCGGCGGGCGTCGGGATAGAGGTCGGTCCAGGTCGCCCCGTGATCGGTGGAGCGCCACAGCGCATCATGCGGGGTCCAGCGGTTGAGACTGGTCACCGCCACCGCGCCGTCGCCGTCGACCGCCACGCCCATGAAGCCGCCGCCGCGCTGGGGCAGGGGCTTGGCCGGCGTGATTTCGGTCCAGGCGTTGGTGGCCGTGTCCAGCCGCCAGACCGCGCCGTCCGCCACATTCGACGGGCCGATGCCGCTGGAATAGGTGACGTAGAGCCGGCCCTCCTGGTCCAGCGCCGCCTTGCAGGCCAGATAGGCGTGCGGGGCGGGGAGCGGCTTCCAGCTGGTCCCGCCGTCGTCGCTGCGCCAAAGGTGATGTTCGGACGGGTCTGCGACGCCGACGAAGATCGTCCGGGAGCCTTTGCCCGGCTCGCCGCTGCGGGGATCGAAGACCACGAACGAAAGACCGCCGTGCGTGGGGGCGGGGCGGGTGTTGAGGCCCAGGCCCGGCAGGGGGAAGCTGGCCGACTTGGTCCAGTTCGCGCCCCGGTCGCGGCTGACCTGCAGGCCGTCGTGGCGCGAGGCGAAATACAGGGTCCTGGTGTCGTTGGGGTCGATGGCCAAGCGCTCGCCCAGGCCCCGGCCGTCTTCGTTGCCGCCCATGCGGAAGGGGACGGCAATGACGGTCCAGTCGGTCCCGCGGTTTTCCGAGCGCAGGATGGCGGCTGGGTCGGGACGGCCCATGCCGCAGGCCAGGTAGACGACGTTCGGGTCGACGGGATCGGGCGCGACGCTTTCGACGCCCTGCCAGCTGCCCTGGGCCTGGTCGTCGAGCAGCGGGATCCAGCGCTCCTGCGAGGCCTGCCAGCGATAGGCCCCGCCCATGTCGGAGCGCAGATAGGCCAGGCTCCGCTCGACGCGGCTGAACACGACGTTGGGCACGAAGCCGCCGCCGCCGACCCGGACGTTGCGCCAGCGGTAGGGCAGGGCGCGCGTGGCGGCCGTCGCCCCGAAAGGCAGCGCTGTCAGGCTGGTCGCGAGCAGAAGGCCGGTAAGGGTCGCGCGGCGTGTCGGAGCGTTGGAAATCATGTCGTCCCTGAGCTCAAGCGTACTGTTCCAGCAAGGTTTGGCATGCGGCCGACACGCTTCGCTAGCCCCAATTGGTAGCGCTAACCAAGCTCGACCTTAGCGTGCCGTGGCCGAAAAGACGCAACCCCAGCTCAATTCGCTACGCCGTTTCGGCGGCGTTTGACAGGCGGCGACGGCTGCGCCTATTCGCTTTTGCGAGTCATTATCGTTATCGCGAGAGCCCAATGCCCTGCACCTTCCGCGCCCTTCTCCTGGCCGCCGCGCTGAGCCCGGCGGTCCTGGCGGCCGCCGCCCATGCCGACGAGGCGCCGGCGGCCGAAGCGACGGCGGACAGCAACGTGGACGGGGTGGTGGTGACCGGGGCCCGCGCCCGCTCCACCGGCGCGACCGGCCTGGACCTCAGCCTGCGCGAGACGCCGCAGTCGATGACCATCGTCGGCCAGCAGCAGATCCGCGACTTCGGCCTGACCAGCGTCACCGACCTGCTGGACCGCGTGGTGGGGATCAATGTCGAGCGGGTCGAGACCGACCGCACCTATTTCAACGCCCGCGGCTTCGACGTGACCAACTTCCAGGTCGACGGCGTGGGTCTGCCGCTGAACTGGGGCATCCAGTATGGCGAGATCGACACCATCCTGTTCGACCGGGTCGACGTGGTGCGCGGCGTCAACGGCCTGACCACCGGCGTCGGTAATCCGTCGGCCACCGTCAACTACATCCGCAAGCGCCCGATCGCCGGCTTCCAGGCCTCGGCGGCGGCTCAATACGGTTCGTGGAACGACAAGCGCCTGGAGGCCGACGTCTCCGGCTCGCTGAACGCCTCGGGCACGCTGTCGGGCCGGCTGATCTACGCCAACCAGGACCGCGACTCCTATCTCGACCACTACAAGGTTAACCGGAACGTCTATTATGGCGTGCTGTCGTGGGACGTGACGCCGAAGCTGAACGTCACCGGCGGCTATTCGCAGCAGGACAACCTTGCCACCGGCGTGCTGTGGGGCGCCCTGCCGCTGAGCTTCTCGGACGGCTCGCGCATCCCCTGGAAGCGCTCGGCCAGCACCTCGGCCGACTGGTCCTACTGGGACGTCAACGACAAGACCGCCTTCGTCGAGGCGAGCTACCTGTTTGACAACGCCTGGGTCGCCAAGGCCACCTACACCCACAAGGACGTCGAGCAGAACGCCAAGCTGCTTTACGCTTCGGGCTATCCGGACAAGACCACGGGCCTGGGCATCGGCGGCTTCGTCGGCCACTACCCGTCGGAGTCCAAGCAGGACCTTGCGGACCTGACCTTCAACGGTCCGGTCTCGCTGTTCGGCCGCAGCCATCAGCTGGTGTTCGGCGCCAGCTACGCCGAGCAGACGCGCGAGGACTTCGCCTCGTCGGGCGCGACCTATCCGGCCTACCCGTCGGTCTATGACTGGGGCAGCGTCGCCGAGCCGACGGTCTACACCGACCTCTACTCGGCCGCCCAGATCAAGGACCGCCTGACCCGCGTGTTCGGCGCCGCGCACCTGAACTTCACCGATCGCCTGAAGGGCGTGGTCGGCTTCAACGCCGTCGAGCAGAAGACGTCGGGCACGTCCTACGGCGTCGACCAGGGCCGCACGGTGTCCAAGACCAGCCCCTATGCCGGCCTCGTCTTCGACCTGACGCCGCACGTGTCGCTGTACGGCAGCTACACCGACATCTTCAATCCGCAGGCCGAGGTCGACGCGAGCAACCGCAAGCTCGATCCGGTGCAGGGCGAAAGCTTCGAGGCGGGCCTGAAGAGCGAGTGGTTCGGCGGCAAGCTCTACGCCAGCGCCGCGGTGTTCAAGGTGGAACAGCAGAACCTGGCGACCGCCGCCGGCACGTTCGGCGCGGGCGATCCCGGCCCCGCGGGCTTCACCTACTACACGGGCGTCGACACCACCTCGAAGGGCTACGAGCTGGAGGTCAGCGGCATGGTCACCGACCGCTGGCAGCTCAGCGCCGGCTGGACCCAGCTGTCGCTCGAGGACAAGGACGGCGAGGACGCCCGCACCTTCCTGCCGCGCAAGAGCCTGAAGGTCTCGACCACCTACAGCTTCCCCAAATGGCGCAACGCCAAGGTCGGCGCCTCGCTGCGCTGGCAGGACGAGATCTCGGGCCTGGACACCTTCGTGGTCACCCAGAAGGCCTATGCCGTGGTCGACCTGATGGGCAGCGCCGACCTGACCGACAACATCAAGGTCACGCTCAACGTCCGCAACCTGTTCGACGAGTCCTACCTGAACAGCGTCATGTGGGGGCAGGCCTACTACGCCGCGCCGCGTAACGCCTCGGTGCGTCTTGACTATCGCTTCTAAGAATCATTCCTAGAAACACCCTTGAGGAGCCGGTGCGCCCGTCGCGCCGGCTTCGTTCGGTTCCGATCGACTGGAGGCGGCCGACATGGACGCGCGCAATCTCGATACGCCCTACGCGCCGCCCGTCTCGCCGCCGGTGCGCCGGGCCGCGGGCGCGGCGCAGGCCGTACGCGCGGCCGTGCGGCCGACCCTGACCTTCATCCACCGCTGGGTGGGTCTGATCATGGCCGGGTTCCTGTTCATCTCGGGCGTCACCGGCGCGGTGATCTCGTGGGACCACGAGCTGGACGACGTGCTCAACCCGCACCTGATGCACGCCAAGACCGATGGTCCGGCCCTGCCCACCCTGGACATCGTCAAGCAGGTCGAGGCGCGCGATCCGCGGGTGATCGTCTCGTATTTCCCGCTGGTCGCCGAGCCGGGCGAGACCCTAGCCATCGGCGTCGACGCCCGCCAGGACCCCAAGACCGGCAAGCACTACGAGCTGGGCTACAACCAGGTGTTCGTCGATCCGGCGACGGGCGTCGAGCAGGGCCGGCGCGAGTGGGGCGCGGTCTGGCCGATCAAGACCGAGACATTCGTCTCGTTCCTCTACGTGCTGCACTACACCCTGCACATTCCCGAGTTCTGGGGCATCGACCGCTGGGGGATCTGGCTGCTGGGCGTGATCGCGGTCCTGTGGACGCTGGACTGCTTCGTCGGCTTCTACCTGACCCTGCCGCCGGGCTCGGCCAGCGGCCGCAAGCCGGCCAAGAGCTTCTGGAGCCGCTGGAAGCCGGCCTGGCAGATCAAGACCAAGGCCAGCGCCTATCGGATCAATTTCGACATCCACCGGGCGTTCGGCCTGTGGCTGTGGGGCGTGCTGTTCGTGGTGGCCTTCACGGCCTTCTCGCTGAACCTCTACAGCGAGGTGTTCTATCCGGTGATGTCGAAGATCTCGAAGGTCTCGCCGACGCCGTTCGACACCCGGGTTCCGACCAGCCACGACAACCCGATCCTGCCCAGGCAGACCTACGAGACGATCATCGCCAAGGCCCAGGCCGACGCCAAGGCGCGGGGCTTCACCGCACCGGTGGGGGGCGCCTTCTACTCGGCCCACTACGGCATCTACGGCGTGGCCTTCCACAAGGTGGGCGACGATCACGGGGCCGGCGGCGTGGGCCCGCCCTACCTCTATTACGACGGCGCCGACGGCCGTTACCTGGGCGAGCGCCTGCCGTGGAAGGGCACGGCGGCCGACATTTTCGTCCAGGCCCAGTTCCCGCTGCACTCGGGCCGGATCCTGGGGATCCCGGGCCGCATCCTGATCTCGCTGACGGGCCTGGTCGTCGCCGCGCTCAGCGTCACCGGCGTGGTCATCTGGCTGAAGAAGCGCCGGGCCCGCGTGCTGCGGAGGAAGCCGGCTTAAGGGGGGGCTCAGCAGCTCGTATGGCCGCTGCGCGTCCAGGCGGCCGAGGCCTGCGCGAGCTGGCGCAGGACGGCCAGGTCGATGTCGGCCAGTCGCTTGACGTAGACGCAGGACACGGCCGAGCGGTGCTTGCCCAGTTTCGCCAGCAGCGCCTCGCGCTCGGGGAAGTCGGAGGCGAAATAGAGCACCAGCTCGGTCTTGCGCGGCGAGAAGCCGAGCAGCGGCCAGTCCATCGGCTTGGGGCCGCCGGTCGAATAGGATCCGAAGCCGACGATCGAGGGGCCCCACATCACCGCGGGCGCGCCGGCGATCTCGGCCAGCAGGTCGCGGACGATCGCCGCGTCCGCCTGGCGGACGCTCGGCGAGGCGGCCAGGAACTCGTCGACGCTGGCGTCCGTGGGGCGGGTCTTGGGCTCTGCGGCCATGGCGGGCTCCGGATGATGGGGCCAGAGTGGGCGGGATGGCGCTCGGCGCCAAGGTCCCGGCCGGCGCAGATTGAGACGCCTGGTCGAAAGTCCCCGCGGCCGGATCGCGCTAGAAGGTTCGAACCCACAGCTTGGCCACGGGGGGGGCGGAGCATGCCGCACGACGTCCAGCCTGATCGTCTGCCGCACCTGGCCGCCAATATCGGCGCCGACTATGCCGACAGTTTCGCCGCCTGCCGTGAGCTGCTGGCGCTGATGTTCGAGCTGGACGCGCCGTCGCCAGATGGGCGCGTTGGTTACGCCATGGGCTTCGCCCTCTACGACTACGGCCCGATCAAGCTGGGCATGTCGCACGGACCGGCGTCGATCATGGTCCGAAGCCCCCAGCTCATCGCGCGGTCGAGCGTCGACCAGTTCCACGTCCAATACTATCGCAGCCACGGCTTCATCCTGACCCTGGACGGCGCCGAGCAGGCGGTCCGGCCGGGCGACATCTGCATGCTGGACCTGTCCCGCCCAGCCGCCCTGCGTACGGACGGGATCGACAACCTGTCGGCCATCGTCGCGCGCGATCTGCTCTCGCCGCTGCTGGCGGACGTCGGCGACGTCCACGGGCTGGTGCTGCGCCGCGACAGCGAGGCCGGCGTCCCCGTGCGCGAGCACCTGGACGAGATGTGGCTGCGAGGTCCCGAGCTGACGGTGGAGCAGGGGCTGGCGTGGAGCCGCTCCACGGCCGCCCTGCTGGCCGGCGTCGTGCGGGCCAACACCCAGAGCCGGGCCGCGACTCGCGCCGAACTGCGTAGGAGCCAGTTCCGCGCCATCCGCCGGCGCATAGACTCCAACGAAAAACGCCCCCGGCGGAACCGGGGGCGTCTTCGAAAACGTCGTAGGCTCAGGAAGCCTTAGGCGGCCGTCTTGACCAGCGACTTGGTCAGGATGCCGATGGCGGCTTCGCGGTCGATGCGCTCGATGGCGGCGACTTCGCGAGCCATGCGGTCCAGGGCCGATTCATAGAGCTGGCGCTCCGAATAGGACTGTTCCGGCTGGTTCTCGGCGCGGTGCAGGTCGCGGACCACCTCGGCGATCGACACCAGGTCGCCCGAGTTGATCTTGGCTTCGTATTCCTGGGCGCGACGCGACCACATGGTGCGCTTCACGCGGGCGCGGCCCTTCAGGGTGGTCAGGGCCTGGCTGACGACGTCGCCTTCGGCCAGCGGGCGCAGGCCGGCGACCTTGGCTTTCTTGGTTGGGACGCGAAGGGTCATCTTCTCATGGTCGAAGGTGATGACGTAAACCTCGAGCGACATCCCGGCCACTTCCTGGGTCTCGATGCCCTGGATCGTCCCCACGCCGTGGGCGGGATAGACGACGTGATCGCCGACCGAGAATTCCAGACCGCTCTTGCTCATTCGTTCGTCCTCATAAAATTGGGCTTGCGCCCAAAACGCCGTTTCCAAACATTCCAAAAGGCGATAGCAACCCGTCCGTCGGAGAGGCGGGGCCAAGTCGGATCAGGATTTGGAGTGTCTCTTAAGTCACCCTTCGCCTTCGATCGGGCGAGCCGTTGGAACGGCTGTCGTCTTCCACGAGACATGCAGGTGCGAGGCCGCACCCGTCACGTCGAGGGCGACAATATCATAAAAATCAGCCTCATGAAAGGCTTGCGACCCCAAGCTGGGGTATGGCGGCCCTAAACCGACCGCCAAACGCCGTATTTTGCGGGGATCAGGAGCCCTTGCCGGGCTTTTCGCTGAAGTACTTCTCGAACTTGCCGGTCTCGCGCTCGAAGTCGGCGCGGTCTGCCGGCGGCTCGCCCTTCACGGTGATGTTCGGCCAGACCTTGGCGTATTCGGAGTTGATCCGCAGCCACTTGCCGTCGGCGTCGTCCTCGGTGTCCGGCTTGATGGCGTCGACCGGGCATTCCGGCTCGCAGACGCCGCAGTCGATGCATTCGTCCGGATTGATCACGAGGGTGTTCTCGCCCTCGTAGAAGCAATCCACCGGGCACACCTCGACGCAGTCCATGAACTTGCAGCGGATGCAGGCGTCGGTGACGATGTAGGTCATCGGAACTCGGGCGGCTTTCTTGGGACGGACGTAACGCGGCCGCGTTTTCGGAGCGACGGCGCCGAATGTCAATGCGGCGCGGCGCGCAAGGCCCGCAGGATTTCTCATGGCGCCCGCAGGACGACAGGCAAAATCGTCGCTGATCGGCGCAGCGTCGGCTTTCCGACGATGCACAACGGCGTTCGTCGAAAGATACCTTTTCTTATGGAAGAGCGTTTCAGTGTGCGGTTGAGGACGCGTCCAAGAACAACGTCGGGAAGCCGACAACAGAATGCTCTCCATGGCCCTGAAGCCCGCGCCGTCCATGGCGGCCGATGACATCCACGCGCAGCTGCGGCTTCGAATGGCCTCGTTCGAGGCCTTCGTCGCGCACGCCCCGTTCGCCGCGGCCCTGATCGACCGCAGCGGCCGGCTGGTCGCCGTCAGCCCCGAGTGGCGCGACGAGGACCTGACCCCCAGCCTGCAACCCGGCGAGCCGTTCGCCCGCTGCCTGATGAATCTGGAGGACGTCGAGAGCCTGGAGCGCTGCCTGGCCACGGGCGAGCCGTTCTCGCGCTATCGCGCCCAGGCCGGCCACGACGGCCAGCGCATCTGGCGCAGCGAGTTCGCCGCCTGCCGCAGCGACGAGGGCGTGATCTTCGCCGTCATGGTCACCGCGCGCGACGTCACCGGCTACGCCCAGACCGCGCTGCGGGCCGAGCGCAACGAGCAGCGCCTGAAGCTGGCGCTGGAGCTCGACGACCTGATGGTGCGCGAGGTCGATCTGAAGACCGGCGAGGTCTATGTCTCGGGCACCTGCCTCGAGCTCGAGAAGTGGTGCCTGTTCGACCGCGATCCGCTGGAGATCGTTCACGAGGACGACCGCGAGCGCATGGCCCAGATCATGCGCGCCCGCCGCGACGGCGAGGCCGCCGTGTTCGAGTTCCGCCTCAATCGCGACGACGGGGTCGAGACCTGGGTGCGCTCGGTCGGCAAGCGCTTCCTGGGCGCCGACGGCAAGCCCGAGCGGCTGGTCAACCTGTTCAAGGACATCACCGACCGCCGCCGGCAGACCGAAGCGGTCGAGAACCTGGCCTTCCGCGATCCGCTGACGGGCCTGCCCAACCGCGCCTATTTCCAGCGCAAGTTCCAGGAGGCGGTCGACGCCTCGGAGATGGTCGGCGAGGTCTTCGGCCTGATCATGATCGACGTCGATCACTTCAAGGACATCAACGACACCCTCGGCCACGACGCCGGAGACGCCTTGCTGCGGCGCCTCGCCGACGTGCTGCGCCACGCCTTCCGCTCGGGCGACACGGTGGCCCGCCTGGGCGGCGACGAGTTCGCGGTGATCCTGCGCGGCCTGCACGGCGAGGGCGACATGCTGCGGCCGATCAAGTCGCTGCAGGACCTGCTGCGCCAGCCGATCCAGCACGGCGGCCGCAGCTTCTCGGTCAGCGCCAGCATCGGGGCGGCCCTGCACGGCGACCCTGACGCCGACCCGCACCACATCTTCAAGAACGCCGACATCGCCCTCTATCGGGCCAAGGACGAGGGGCGAAACCGCTCGATCCTGTTCGAGCCGTCGATGCGCTCGGCCCTGGAGCAGCGGCTGGAGCTGCTGCGCGACGTGCGCGCGGCGATCGAGGCCGACGAGTTCATCCTCTACTACCAGCCGGTGATCGACCTGGAGAGCGGCTCGGTGGCCGGCTTCGAGGCGCTGATGCGCTGGGCCCACCCCGAGCAGGGCGTGCTGACGCCCGACCGGTTCATGGCCGCCTTCGAGGACCAGGATCTTTCGCTGAAGCTGGGCGACGTGGCCTTCGAGACGGCGCTTAAGCAGATGCGGGCCTGGCTGGACGCCGGGGTCGAGTTCGGGCGGGTGGCGGTCAACATCTCGGCCGCGCAGTTCCGCTCCGGCCGTCTGGCCGAGGAGGTGCAGGAGCGCCTGGCGCGCTGGGGCGTGCCGTGCGACCGCCTGACCATCGAGGTCACCGAGACGGTCTATATGGGCTGGGCCTCGGACGTGGTCAGCGACACGGTGCGCAAGCTGCACGCGGCGGGGGTGATGATCGCGCTGGACGACTTCGGCACCGGCTACGCCAGCCTGGCCAACCTGCGGCAGTTCCCGATCGACCGCCTGAAGATCGACAAGGGCTTCGTCCAGAACGCCGAGGACGCCGCCATCGTCAAGGCGGTGATCACCCTGGGCGACTCCATGGGCATGAAGGTGGTCGCCGAGGGCGTCGAGGACCGCGAGCAGCTGGAAGCCCTGGCCGCCTATGGCTGCGACCAGGTGCAGGGCTACCACTTCAGCCGCCCGATGCCGCCGGAAAAGGTGCCGGGCTTCGTCGACGGGTTCGTCGGCTAGCCCAGGCGGCGCTTTATCCTGCGCATCAACTGCTCGCCGCGCAGCTCGGCCATGCCGATGGCGTTGCGTTCGTCGAGCACCACCCCGTCGGCGACCAGGATCTCGCGCAGCGTGCGGTAGTCGACGTCCTGCACGTCGGCCTGGCGGGTCGGAGCGCACAGCATGGCCGCCGCCGCGCCGGCCGCCTGGCCCAGCGTCATCGACGTCATCTCCATGCGGATGGCCGAGAAGGCCTGGTGCGAGGCCGCCACGGCGAAGGGCGCCAGGAGGTTGGTGGCCTGGTCGCGGTGCGGCAGCATGATGTCTAGCGGCAGGATCGAGCGCTGGTCGCGGCCGCCGGAGTTCTGCTCGAAATTGCCCTCGTTCCAGATCGTCCAGCCGTGCTGGCCCTTCACGGCGATGCGCTGCACCAGGTGGCTGTCCTGCCGGTAGGAGGCCAGGGCCACGGCGCGCGACAGGCGCGGGGCGCCGTCCTTGTCGAGGTCGGCCGCCGACCACATGGCGCCGTTGTCGAGGCGGCGGGCCTCGCGGACATATAGCTGATAGGGCCAGCCGGCCGAGTCGTTGGCGTGCGGGCGCGAATAGTGGTCCTTGGCCAGGCCCCACTGGCGGACTTCCTGCTGAAGCGAGGCGGGCAGGCGCTCGTCCTTCTCCCAGGCCAGGGCGTAGAAGAAGCCGCGGATGAAGTTCTCGTGCCTTTTCCAGATCACCTCGCGCTCGGCGTAGCCGGCGGTGGGGTAGGCCCAGCTGAGCAGAACGGGGTCGGTCGAGAAGCCGCCGCGGGCGTTGACGTCGAAATAGCCGTCGCCCAGGTCGTTGGCGTAGATCAGGTCGTCGGTGAAAGACCAGTCTGCGCCGTGCTTGAGACCGGCCTGGCCGATGGCGGCCACGTAGCGGAACAGCACCTCGTAGTCGGCGCGTTCGTAGCCGGGCGGCGGCGTCGACGGCAGGTCGATGCGCAGCCCGGGCTTGTTGCTCATGGTCAGGCGGAAATTATAGGCCTGCACGGCCTTGTCGGGCGCGCCGATCGGCTTCTGGTCGCCCGGCGCCACGCCGCGCAGCAGGCCGCTGGCCGGATCGCCCTGGCGCAGGAACGGGTCGACGACGATCGGCCGGCCGCGGATCTGGAACTGGTGCGTGCTGGTCTCGCCCTCGCGGGTCGCGCCGCGATAGCCGCCCAGGTTGTTCAGGGAGGAGGCGGCCTCGCGACCGACCTGGAAGCCGACGCCCGCGGCGGCCAGCAGGTCGCCCTCGTAGGAGGCGTCGATGAACACCCGGCCCTTGACGCGCAGGCCGTCGGCGGTCTCGAAGCCGGTGATGCGGCGGTCTGCCTTGGCCACGGCGACGACGCCGCGCGAATAGACGACCGAGATCTGCTTGAGGGCCAGCATGTACTCGAAATAGGCCTCGGCCGCGCTGGGCTTGAAGCTGAAGCGGTTGCCCGCCTCGCCGCCGCCGCGCGACACCGCCTTGATCGTGCGCAGGGCCGCGCCGCCGAAGGCCTTGGCGTCCAGGAAGTCGGTCCAGCCCAGGCCGCCGCTCATCATCCCGCCGACATGGGCCTCGCGCCAGCCGCCGACGATCACCACCGAGGCGCGGGACTCCGCGACCTCCAGGGCCGCCATGACGCCGGCCGGGGTCGCGCCGTAGACGACGACGTCGGCCGAGATCGCCTGGCCTTCGTGCTCGTAGAGACGGCGCGGGCCGTCCGCTGCGGTGGCGATCTTGCCTTGATAGCAGCCGGCGAGAGAGGTCGAGGCGAGCGACAGCGCTCCCCCGAGCAACAGGCGACGATCGATCATGCAGCCCCCAGGGCGGCCGGATGCGACCGCGCGAAAGAGCAGCGTTACTAACCGTCGTTATGGTGAAGCTCCACGCCGCACAACCGGCGCCGTAAACGGCGCGTTGCAGTGTGTCGCAGGGTTGTAATCCGGCTGGCCGCCGGCCCTACTTCTTGCTCATGTCGAGCTTGCCGATCTTGCCCTTGTCGACGAGCCAGGCGTCCTTGCCGCCGTTGGCGCCGACGGCCAGCGGCAGCTTGTAGAGGGTGCTGAGGAACACGTGGGTCTCGACCGGGGTGGGCGAGACGATGTGGCTGGCGAAGGCCACGGCCGGCCTGCCGTCGGCGGCCTTGGGTTTCTCGATCAAGAGGCACGAGGCCGACAGGGCGTCGACGCGCCTGACCGTCTTGCCGTCGGCGGCGACGAAGATCCGGTAATGGCCGCCGACCGGAATGGCGCCGGCGGCCGGGGCTGGGGCCAGCAGCCAGACGATCCAGCCGTCGCCGTCGGGGTTCTTGACCATGGCGGCGTTGTAGCCGGCGCGGCAGGCGGCGGGCTGGGCGGCCGCCGCGGCCTGGCGGGCCGAGAAGGCCAGACGCTCGTCGTCGGTCAGCTTGCGGTCGGCCGGCTCGGTGACCGGGCCTGCGCCCTTGCCGTCGACGACGACGTCGTAGCCGACCTCCAACCCGTTTCCCTTGTCGCGCAGGAAGCGGACCTTGGCGGTCTTGCCGTCGTCCTGCACCAGCCAGCCCTTGAGGCCGGCGCCCTGCAGGTCCTTGACCTTGGCGGTCAGGGCGTCGCTGGCCAGCCAGGCGGCGATGTCCTGGCGGTAGATGGCGTTCCCGAAGGCCTCGATCTGCGGCAGGTCGTAGGCCTGGATGGGCGCGACAGGCTTGGCCGGAGCCTTGCTGGTGGCGGCGGCGGTCCCGGCGGAGGGCTGGGCGTGCGCGACGCCGGAAAGCAGAATGGCCAGGCTGACGGCCAGGGCCGGACGGAACAACGCCACGCAGATACTCCCCCAGGATGCAACTCGCCCCAGGGTAGCGATTGGCGCGGAGACGTCCATGGGGAAAGCGGCCTGCTCGTGAGCTCTCTCCCTATGGGAGAGGGAGCAAGGTCCACGCTACCCCTCCAGCGCCTCGTACAGCCCGCGCGCCTCCGTGGCAGGGCCCCGGCGTTCCCCGCAGTCGAGGATGCGCACGTTCACCAGCCGGCCGCCGATGGCGAAGACCAGCACGTCGCCGGCCTTGAGCGAACGCGAGGGCTTGTCGATGCGGCTGTCGGGGGCGCCGGCGCGGGTCAGGCGGATGCGGCCCTCGTCGACGAAGCGGGCGGCCATCGAGCGGGTCTTGAAGAAGCGGGCGCGCCACAGCCAGACGTCGGCGCGGCAATGGTCGTCGTTGTGGTGAGCCTCGTCGCTCATGAGGCGGCCTTTTCGGCCCCGGCGGCGGCCGGCTTGCGGCGGCGGGGCTTCCTGCGGCGCGCGGGCGGGGGCGGCGGCTCGGTCAGCTTGGCCAGGGCGGCGAACGGCGAGTCCGGGCGCGCCTTGACGGGCTTGGACTCCAGCCGCTGGGCGCCGCGGCGTTTCCAGATGATCGGCGCGTCGGGCTTGGCGCGCACGGCCGGGGTGTAGTCGAGCGAGCGCAGGATCGAGGAGGCCTCGGCCGCCGTCCAGCCCAGGGCCTCCAGCGCCGCCGGGGTCAGCACCACGCCGCCGGGGCGCTGCTCGGCGCGCAGCAGGGCGTCGAGCTTTTCCAGGGTCTCGACCTGGACCAGGTGCCTGCCGGCGACGCGCAGGCCGCTGGCGGCCAGGGCGCGGGGCGAGGGCGGCGGCGAGGGCAGGGGGCAAAGCCCGACCAGCGGACCGCGCCAGCCACCGGGATCCAGCGCCCGGGCGCAGGCGATGGCCTCGGACTTCAGCACGCCGGGGGAATAGAGCGAGAAGGCGCCGATGCGCACGCCGAGACTCTTGAGCGCCCGGCGCTCGGCCTGGCTCAGCGCCTTCAGTTCGGGATCGAGGGGGCGCTTGTCGAGCACGCCGCCGGCTTCGAGCAGGCGGTGGGCGACGCCGCGCGGCAGGCCGCGCAGCTCGCCGCCGGCCAGGGCGGCCTGAAGCTTGCGCAGCGAAGACAGATGGCGGTCGACCTCGGAGGCCAGGAAGGCGTCGAGCCGGCGCTCGGCCCGCTCGCGGGCGGGGACAGGGCCAAGCTCGCCCAGCAGCCGGGCGCGAGGCGACAAGAGGTCGCCGCCCGAGCGCACGGCGCCTGCCGCCTCGCCGCGCCACAGGATCGCGCCGTCCGGCGTCAGGGCGAAGGCCTCGTCGGGCTCGGCGGCCATCTGGCCCAGGCGGCGGGCGATCTCGGGTCCGACGGCGCGCTGGGCGGCGTTGCGCAGGGCGCGCTCCTCCAGCGGGGTCGAGGCCTTTTCGGGGATGAAGGTGACGCCGGTCAGCCGGCCGACGATCTGGCCCTCGACGCTGACCTCGCCGTCCTGGGCGACGCCGGCCAGCAGCACCTCGCGCTCGCCCAACTGCTTCATCAGCACGCTGGTGCGGCGGTCGATGAACCGGGCCATCAGCTTTTCGTGCAGGGTGTCGCTGATCTTGTCTTCCAGCTCGCGGGTGCGGCCCTGCCAGTGGACGGGATTGGCCAGCCAGTCGGGACGGTTGGCGATGTAGGACAGGGTGCGCACGCCCGAGAGGCGCGCGGCCAGGCTGTCGATCTCACCGTCGGTGCGGTCCAGCGCCTTGAACTGGCCGTTGATCCAGTCTTCCGGCAGGCGCTTGCGGCCCGTGGTCAGGTCGTCGAACAGGGTGCGGACCATCCGCTGGTGATCGTCGTCGGTGGTCTTGCGGAAGTCGGGCGTCTGGCAGACGTCCCACAGCTTCAGCAGGGCCGAGCGGTCGGTCTTGCAGCGGGCGACGACGTCTTCGTGGGCCGCCAGCTTGCGCAGGGTCCGCTCGTCCAGCGCCTCCTGCGACAGGGTCAGGCCCGTGCGGTTCGGCGGCTCCGACAGCGAGCGCAGCAGGCCCTGCAACGAGCCGAAATCGAGCCGGGCGTTGCGCCACTCGGCCGCCAGGATCGGCTGGAAGCTGTGCTCCTCGACGGCCTGGACCAGGTCTTCGTCCATCTCCTCGCAGTCGCCGGTCACCCCGAACGTGCCGTCGCGGGTGTAGCGGCCGGCGCGGCCGGCGATCTGGCCCACCTCCTGCGGGTGCAGCCAGCGGGTGCGGCGGCCGTCGAACTTGCGCAGGCCGGCGAAGGCCACATGGTCGACGTCCATGTTCAGGCCCATGCCGATGGCGTCGGTGGCGACCAGGAAGTCGACCTCGCCGCTCTGGTAGAGGGCGACCTGGGCGTTGCGCGTGCGGGGGCTCAAGCTGCCCATGACCACGGCCGCGCCGCCCCGCTGGCGGCGGATCAGCTCGGCGATGGCGTAGACCGCGTCGGTGGAGAAGGCGACGATCGCCGTGCGCCGGGGCAGGCGGGTCAGCTTCTTGGAGCCGGCGTAGGACAGGTTGGAGAACCGCTCGCGGCCGACGATCTCGGCGTCGGGCAGCAGGCGGCGGACTAGCGGGGCCATGGTGGCGGCGCCCAGCAGCATGGTCTCGAACCGGCCGCGGGCGTGCAGCAGGCGGTGGGTGAAGATGTGGCCGCGCTCGGGATCGGCGCAAAGCTGGATCTCGTCGATGGCCACGAAATCGACCTCGCGGCCCAGCGGCATGGCCTCGACCGTGCAGACGAAATAGGCCGCGCGCGGCGGGACGATCTTCTCCTCGCCGGTGATCAGGGCGACGGCCGCCTTGCCGCGCAGCTTGACGATGCGGTCGTAGATCTCGCGCGCCAAGAGGCGCAGCGGCAGGCCGATCATGCCCGAGCCGTGGCCGAGCATCCGCTCGACGGCCAGGTGGGTCTTGCCGGTGTTGGTGGGCCCCAGGACCGCGGTGAGCCGCGACGGGGCGAGGCCGGTGGAACGGTCGCTCATGACCCTCCGAAAGTGGGGCGGGAATCGAGGCGAGGCAAGCGGTGGCTTGACTTTGGATGCGACGATCCGCCGCCCGGGTCGTAAACCATGCTGGACGGCGTGACCGGCTATGAGGACAGCAGAGTTCCTCCCGCTCGCGCTTATCCCGGCCAAGGACCCATGTTCGCCACGCTTCGGTGTTTGGATCAGCACGACCCGACGCTGGTGATCTGGGCGCTGCTCGTCTGCCTGGCGTCGATGGCCGTGGGCGTGCACGCCTATCACCGCGGCGCGACGGCGGCGGGGCCGGCCCGCATTGCATGGATCCTGCTGACCGGCCTGGTGCTGGGCAGCGGCGTCTGGGCCACCCACTTCATCGCCATGCTGGGCTTCCAGCCGGGGCTGCGGCTCAGCTTCGACGAGCCGATGACGGCCCTGTCGTTCGTGGTGGCCCTGACCGGTCTGGCGGGCGGGGCGGGCCTGGCCATGACCGCGACCGGGCGGGCGCGACGGCTGGCCGGCGGAGCGCTTTGCGGTGGCAGCATCGCGGCCATGCACTTCGTCGGCGTCTCGGCCATGCGCCTGCCGGCCCTGATGATCTGGCGGGCCGACCTGGTGGTCGCCGCGATCCTGATCGCCGCCGGGCTTTCCGCCCTGGCCTTCGTCGACCTGCGGCGCGAGAGCGGCCTGCGCGGGCGGGCGGCGTCGATCCTGCTGCTGGCGACCGCCGTCTGCGGCCTGCATTTCGTGGGCATGGGCGCGGTCACCCTGCTGCCGGTCGCCGACCTCGAGGCCGCTGGCCGGTTCACGCGCGGCGAGCTGGCGCGGTCGGTGATCGCCATGGTCTCGATGATCGTCCTGGCCGGCTGCGGCATGCTGCTGACCCACCGCCTGGCCCATCGCTCGGCCTTCGCCACCCTGCGCTCGGCGCTGAACCGGGCGCCGATCGGCCTGGGCTATTTCGACCGCAACAACCTCTTGCAGGTGTGGAACGCCACCCTGGCCGACTTCGCCCGACCCTATGGCCTGACCCTGGCCCAGGGCATGAGCCTTGGCGAGATCGCCGAGCGCACGGCGATGGACGCCAAGGCCCGGCAGGCGGCCAAGGCGGTGCTCGACGCCGTCGACGACCAGGTGGGCGAGTGGGTGTCGCCCGACACCTTCAGCTCGCCCGACGGCCGCTTCCAGTCGCTGAAGCTGACGCCGGCCGAGGACGGCGGCTTCCTGCTGATCATCACCGACATCACCGAGCACGTGACGGTGACCGAGCGCGAGATCGAGGCCCGGCGACTGGCCGAAGGGGCCAGCCGCGCCAAGAGCGAGTTCCTGGCCAATATGAGCCACGAGATCCGCACGCCGCTGAACGGCATCCTGGGCATGACCCAGGTGATGTCGCGCGAGGCCCTGGACGACGACCAGCGCGAACGGCTGGAGATCATCGGCGCCTCCGGCGCGGCCCTGCTGGAGATCCTCAACGACGTCCTCGACCTGTCCAAGATCGAGGCGGGCCGGATGGAGCTGAACGAGGCCGCGTTCGACCTGGAGGAGACCGTGAGGCTGGCCCTGGCGCCGTACGCGCCGCTGGCCGCCGAGAAGGACCTCGCGCTGACCCTGGCGGTCGACGAAGGGGCGATGGGCGCGTGGCTGGGCGACGCGCCCCGGCTTCGACAGATCCTCGGCAACCTGGTGGTCAATGCGGTGAAGTTCACCGACCAGGGCGGCGTGGCCGTGTCGGTCGAGCGGCGCGAGGCGGGCCTGCGCTTCATCGTGGCCGATACCGGCGAGGGGGTGTCGGAGGCCGACCGCGAGCGGATCTTCAGGGCCTTTACCCAGGCCGACGCCTCGGCGACCCGCCGCCATGGCGGCACCGGGCTTGGCCTGACCATCTCGCGCAGCCTGGCCGAGCGGATGGGCGGCGAATTGTGGCTGGAGAGCCGCGAGGGCGAGGGGGCGACCTTCGGCGTCGACCTGCCGCTGGTTCCGCGGGTCCAGGAGGCGGCGACGGAGCTCGTCTCGGCAGTCGCCCTGCCGACCCCGCAGGGCGCGCTGCGCATCCTGGCGGCCGAGGACAACCCGGTGAACCAGACGGTCCTCCAGGCCCTGCTGGCGCCGTTCGAGGTCGAGCTGACCCTGGTCGCCGATGGTCGCCAGGCGATCGCCGCCTACGAGGCCGATCCGGCGATCGACCTAATCCTGATGGACATCCAGATGCCCGAGCTGAACGGCCTGGCTGCCACCCAGGGCGTCCGCGCGTTCGAGGCCGCGCACGGCCTGGCGGCCGTGCCGATCATCGCGGTGACCGCCAACGCCATGCCCCACCAGGTCGAGACCTATTTCGCCGCCGGCATGACCGGCTTCATCGCCAAGCCGCTGAACCTCCCCGACCTTCTGGCGGCGATCGAAGGGGCGACGAGCCCGAAGGCGGACGCGGCTTAGGGACGCCTGGAAACGGGCCTCCTTCGGGCGTATATACAAGTGCATACTTGGGGGCGCGGATGACGAGGTCCAGCACTCGAACCTTTCGTAGCGGCAACAGCCAGGCCGTGCGCCTGCCCAAGGAGGTGGCGTTCGCGGAGGAGACCGAGCTCACCCTGGTGCGCTCTGGCGACGTGCTGACGATCTATCCAACGCGCGGCACGGTCCAGGATCTGGTCGCACGGCTGGCCGAGCTACCCAAGCCGAGCGCGGTGGAAGTCCGCGACGACGAGGACCTGCCCGAGCGCCCGGGGCTCTGAGGCGTGGCGACCTTCATTCTCGACACCAACGTGGCGATCCACCTGCGCGATGGCGATCCCGTGGTTTCAACCAAGATCGCGGCTTTGGACGGCGCGGTGCTGCTGTCTATCGTCTCGCGTGTCGAGCTCGAAGGCGGCGTCTATCGCGAGCTTGCCGACACGGCCGCGCGGCGGGCTCGGCTGGACGCCATGCTCGACATCCTGCCGGTGCTGGATTTCGACGCCGAGGCGGCCGACGCCTATCGGGCGATCGTGCAGGCGACCGGCTACTCCCGTCGCAATATCCTCGACCGGATGATCGCGGCCCAGGCGCTGACCCATCGCGCGACCCTCGTCACCTGCAACCCAGCCGACTTCCAGGATGTCCCGGGCCTGGCGCTGCTGGCCTGGTAGCTTCCCCTACCGCTCGAACGCCACCTTGCCGTCGACCACCGTCAGGATCGGCTGGGCCTTCAGGATCTCGGCTTCCGGAACGGTCATCAGGTCGCGGTCGAAGGCGGTGAGGTCGGCGGCCTTGCCGGGCTCCAGCGTGCCGCGCTGCTGGTCGGCGAAGGCGGCCCAGGCCGGGGCCCAGGTCAGCATGCGCAGGGCCTGCTGGCGGGTTACGGCCTCTTCGGGATGCCAGTCGGCGTTGGAGAAGCCGGTCAGGCTCTTGCGGGCGACGGCGGCGTAGAACTCGATGCGCGGATCGCCGACCTCGACGGGGGCGTCGGAGCCGGCGGCCACGATCGCGCCGCTCTTCAGCAAGTCGGCCCAGGCATAGGCGCCCTTCAGGCGGTCCTTGCCCAGGCGCGCGGGCGCGAAATAGAGGTCGCCGATGGCGTGGCTGGGCTGCATTGAGGCCACCACGCCCAGCTTGGAAAAGCGCGGCAGGTCGGCGGCGTCGACGACCTGGGCGTGCTCGATGCGCCAACGGCGGCCAGTGTCGGGTCCCTCGTCCTTCTGGCCGAGCGTCTCGCCGAACCAGTCCAGCACCATGCGGTTGCCGCGGTCGCCGATGGCGTGCATGGCGACCTGGGCGTTCACGGCCTTGGCCTTCTTCATCAGGGCCAGGCCCTGGTCGTGCTCGGTGAGGACGAGGCCCAGCCCCTCGGCGTCGCTGTAGGGCGCCAGCAGGGCCGCGCCGCGCGAGCCCAAGGCGCCGTCCATGTAGAGCTTGATCCCGCGCAGGCGGATCAGGCCGGTCGGATCGGCGCTGGGGCCGGTCTTCAGCACCTCGGCCGCGCCGGACGGGTCCATGTAGTTGTCGACGCGCAGGGAAAAGCGGCCCTCGGCGGCCAGTTGGCGTAGCTGGTCCAGGTCGGCGGCCTCGACGCTCATATTGCCAAGGCCCGTCCAGCCGCGGCCGGCGTAGAGCTTGCCGGCCGTTTCCAGCGCCTGGCGCTTTAGGGCGGGGGAGGGCGGCGGGATGACCCCCTCGACCAGGCTCTGGGCGTGGTCGACCAGCATGCCGGTGGGCTCGCCCGTCTCGTCCTTGAGGATCTGGCCGCCGGCCGGGGCCTTGGTGTCGCGGGTCAGGCCGGCCTTGGCCAGGGCGGCGCTGGAGGCGACCACGGCGTGGCCGTCGGCGCGGCCCAGAACGACGATGCGGCCCGGCGCGGCGCGGTCGAGGTCGGCGCGGGTGGGAAAGCGCTTCTCGGGCCAGTGGGTCTCGATCCAGCCGCGACCGTAGATCGGCGCGTCGCCCGGATGGGCCTGGGCGTAGGCGGCGACGGCGGCGACCAGGGCCTCGACGGAGTCGGTCTTGTCGAGATTGAGGGTCAGCTCGCGCAGGCCGATGCCGGTCAGGTGGGCGTGGGCGTCGACGAAGCCGGGATAGGCCGCGCCGCCCTTCAGGTCGATGTCGCGGACGTCCTTGGCGGCCTTGGCGCGAGCGGCGGCCAGCGGTCCGACGAAGGCGATGGCCTTGTCGCGGATCAACACCGCCTCGGCGGGCGGGGCGCCGGCGACGCCGGTGTGGATCGGCCCGCCGTGGACCAGGATGTCGCCGGCCAAGGCCGGACTGGCCGCGAGGGCCAGCGTGAGGACGGGGGCGAGCAGGGCGGTGCGGCGCAAGGGCTATCTCCGAACTTCGGCGTGGAAAGGTAGAGGGCGGCCCTCGCGTCCCGCAACAGCGGTGTTAATCTATCGGACGATGGGACAGGGCTTCATGCTTTTCGAGACGGCGATCGGCCGCTGCGGCCTGGCGTGGGGCGCGGGCGGGCTGCTCGGCGTGCAACTGCCCGAAACCGCGCCGGGCGCGGCCTGGGCGCGGCTGCGCAAGCGCTATCCCGACGCCGTCGAGACCGCGCCGCCGCCCGAGGTGGACGAGGCGGCCGACCGCATCATCGACCTGCTGGCCGGAGGGCGCGACGACCTTTCCGACGTGGCGCTGGACCTCACCGTGGTGCAGCCGTTCAACCGCCGGGTCTACGAGATCGCCCGCGCCATCCGCCCCGGCGAGACCTCGACCTACGGCCAGGTAGCCAAGGCCATGGGCGAGCCGGGCGCGATGCGGGCGGTGGGCAAGGCGCTGGGCGAGAACCCCTGGCCGATCGTGGTGCCCTGCCACCGGGTGCTGGGCACCGACGGCAAGATGGGCGGCTTCAGCGCCGACGGGGGCGCGGCCACCAAGGCCCGGCTGCTGACCATCGAACGGGCCCGGGTCACGGACGTTCCGACCCTGTTCGACATGGATTTCTCGGTCGCCCCGCCAAAGGGACGCTGAACGCGACGAAAAAGGGCGGCTCGTTCGAGCCGCCCCTCCCGTTTTCGCCATCGCGGCTCAGAGGCCGCCAGGCTTGCACTCGTTCTGGAAGAACTTGTCGATCTCGACCAGTTGGGTCTCCATCATCTCGGGGGTCATGGTCGCATAGCCGTGACCCATGTCCTTGATCTCAAGCCACTTGTAGGGTTTGCCGGCGTTCTTCAGGCCGTTGATGAACCGCAGCGAGTCCTTGATGTCCACGTTGTCGTCCCGGTCGCCGTGGTAGAGGAAGACCGGGATCTTGGCGTCGCCGGCGTTCTGGACGGCGTCCAGGCCGTCCACGGACGGCGCCTGGCGTTCGCGCAGGAAGCGGCTGTTGCTGGTGGCCTTCTTCATTTCGGCCAGGCTGCCGCCGGCGCCCGAGACCGAGCACTGGTAGAGACCGTTGGGCCGGATCGCCGCGGCCAGGGCCGCGTAGCCGCCGTAGGAATAGCCGAACATGGCGATGCGGCCTGGATCGGCCAGCTTCTGGTCGATCAGCCACTTCGCGCCGTCGTCCTTGTCGTCCTGCATCTTGCCGCCCCACTCCTTGTCGCCGGCGCGCCAGAGCTTTTCGCCCCAGCCTTGCGAGCCCCGGAACTGGGGTTGCAGCACGACATAGCCGCGCGAGGCGAAGTACTGGACCCAACCGGAAACGTCCCAGCCGAGGTGGTCGCGGGCCCAGGGGCCGCCATGGGGGAGGATGATGGTCGGATGCGGACCGGCGCCGAAACTCGCCGGCGGGGTGGTCAGCAGGCCGGGAACGGGCAGGCCGTCACGGGCCATGTACTGCACCAGCCTGGTCTGGCCCAGGCCGGCTGTCTTGATCCACGGGCGTGAGCTGCCCAGCAGGGTCAGCTTGCCGGACTTGTCGAGCAGGTAGTACTCGGGCGGCAGCTTTGGCCCCGACTTCTCGATGATCACGACACTGCGGTCCTCGGACGCGTCCACGACCGAGATGTCGAAGTCGGTGGAGACGTTGAACCGGGTCTTCACCTCGGTGTCGGGGTCGGTCCAGGCCAGCGGCTCCATCTTGACGCCCAAGGCCGTGCGGGCGGACTTGAAGCGCGCGCCGATGCCTTCGTCGACCCAGTAGATGCTGCCGCGGGCGTCGTCGTAGTTCACGCCCAGCAGTTCGCCGTTGTTATCGAGGATCACGCCATTGGCGTCGAACAGCTTGTGTTCGAACAGCGGTTCGAGGACCTGCTTGGCGGTGATGTCGTAGACGTACACGCCGCGCTTGCCGTTGGTCTTGACTATCGACACGTAGGCGATGTTCGGATCGCTGCTGAAGCCTTCGAGCGTCGTGAAGTTCCGGTCGCGGGCGTAGGACCGGAAGTGGTCTTCCCATGCGCCGGTGGTCGGGTTCTTGATCTGCTGGACGGCATAGGCCTTGCCGTCCTCGAAGCCGGTGTCGATCCGGCCGCGGATGTCGCCCTTGCCATCGGTCAGGAAGCCTTCGTATCGGCCCGCCATGCGGTCGATCCGTTCGACCGAGTTGGTGTAGATGTTGACCTTGTTGACGTCGCCCTCGCTGCCGGTGCGCTGGTCGATCATCAGGACGTTCTTGGGATCGCGCGGCAGGGCGCTGACGAACACGGGATTGCCGCCGCGGGCGCGCTTGATGGCCTCCTCGTCGGTCTTGGCCTCAGCGGTGTCTGTCAGCGGAGTCGTCCAGGACTTGCCTTCCAGGTCGGTGAAGTAGGTTTTCCGGACGTGGCCCTTCCAGCTGCGGACGGTCAGCGGCTGCATCACCGCCACGCGCAGGCGGTCGTTCTTCACGAAGCTGACGCCCTTGAAGACCATGCTGGTCGAACCGATGATCGTCGGCG
Organism: Caulobacter zeae; assembly: GCF_002858925.1. Classification (GTDB taxonomy): domain Bacteria; phylum Pseudomonadota; class Alphaproteobacteria; order Caulobacterales; family Caulobacteraceae; genus Caulobacter; species Caulobacter zeae. The sequence continues at coordinate 178,710 of NZ_PJRS01000022.1, read as the reverse complement.
GTTTGTCGAGGGCGTCGGTCTTCCAGACGGTGATGTTGATCTTCGCCCCGTCGCCCGAGGTGAGTGCGGCGATGTGCTTGCCGTCGGGCGAGAGGACGACATTCGATATCAGCGCGTAACGGGTAAGATCTTTCGCGCTCGGGGCGTCGGCGGGCGCCGGCGCGGGCGCGGCGAGCGCCGCCGCCGGGCCGACCAACACGGCCGAAGTCGCCAGCAGGACGGCCAAGGTAGAGCTTATCAAACGCTTGGAAAGCAACAGGATTCCCCCGAATCTGCATGAGCGCGCACAAGATGTGCGCGCAGCGTGGGGTTGATGATTGCAGCGTCCCCGCCTTCCCCTCCACCCCCGTCGTTGCTTAGAGCGCCCAGCAGTTTCATCCAAGGATCATCGTTCTTGGAGGTCGCTTCCGCCGCCCTGTGGGCAAAACTGTGTCGTATTTGCTACGATCTCGGACATCCGCGTCACAATTTGGCCAAGTGCGTTGAGGTGGGTCGCAAACCTGTTACGTTTCGCCGCGCCGGCGGTATGGGATGTGCCGCTGGCGAAATGCAGTGCGGGGCAGCCCGCGGGGGAATTTCATTGATGACGTTTGATAAGAGAAATCTGCTCGCGACGACGGTTATCGCGGGTATCGCGATGCTTGGCGTCGTGTCGGCCGCTTCGGCCCAGACGGCCAAGCCGGCTCCGAAGGAAGAAGCCGCGGCCAACGAAGTTGAAGAACTGGTCGTCACCGGTTCGCGCATCAAGCGCTCGGAATTCAACAGCGCCTCGCCCGTGACCGTGATCACCAGCGAAAGCGCCGAACTGCAAGGCCAGATCGACACCGCCTCGATCCTGCAGAGCTCGATCCTCGGCGCCACCAGCCAGCAGATCAACAACAACTTCACCGGCTTCGTCACCACCGGCGGCAACGGCGCCAACACCCTGTCGCTGCGCGGCCTGGGCGCCCAGCGCAGCCTGACGCTGATCAACGGCCGTCGCGCCGGTCCCGCCGGCATCGGCGGCACGGTCGGCCCGTTCGACCTGAACGTCATTCCGAGCTCGGTCGTCGACCGCACCGAAATCCTGACCGGCGGCGCCTCGTCGATCTATGGTTCGGACGCCATCGCCGGCGTCGTGAACATCATGACGAAGCGCAACAGCGACGACGGCGAATTCAACGTCAACGCCAACGTGCCGTTCAGCAAGGGCGGTGAAGTCTACCGCGCCAACATCTCGAAGGGCTGGACCTTCAGCCGCGGCTACGTGAACGCTTCGGCCGAGTACTACCAGTCGAACGGCCTGCGCTTCAAAGACCGCGACTACCTGAACTGCCCGCAGGACTACACCTTCGATCCGGTGACCGGCGCCCGTCGCGACCTCGTCATGCCCGACGGTTCGTACAAGTGCCTGAACACCCTGACCGGCATCTACATCCGCGGCACCGCCCGCTACATCCCGGACGCCGCCGCCGTCTCGAACGGCTGGGACCTGAACGGCTTCCGCCGCGTCAACGGCAGCCTGGCTACCGTTTCGGCCGACGTCCGTCCGGACCTGGCCGGCACGCAATCGGCCTACACGATCTACTGCGGCAGCAGCACGACGGGCAACTGCTCGAGCCCGCTTGCCTTCGCCCGCGCCAACCAGGCGCTGCAGACCACCGACTCGCCGCTGCAGGGCTACCGCCACGCCGTGTCGCCGGTTACCCGCAAGTCGGTGTTCGTCACGGGCGGCTTCGACCTGACCGAAAAGACGGAACTCTACGGCGAACTGCTGCTGAACCGTCGTGAATCGGAACAGCGCAGCATCCGCCAGCTGGGTCCGACGATCAACGCGAACAACCCGACCAACCCCTTCAACATCGCCAACAACCCGAGCTACGTCGGTCCGACCGGCGCGGCCCTGGCGGCCTCGTCGTTCTCGCCGATCTTCGTGCTGCCGGTCACCCGCGACCAGACCGTCGACTACGCCCGCGTCGTCCTCGGCGCTCGCGGCGTGCTGCCGGAATCGCTGCCGATCCTCGGCAACTGGGACTGGGACATCTACGGCCAGTACTCGAAGTCGTCGGGCGACTACGGCCAGGACTTCATCTACAACGACCGCATGCTGGCCGTGTCGGGCGCCGCCCGATGCAACCAAGCGCTCGTGACGATCTCGGCCAACATGCCGAACGCGACCTGCCCGACCAACATCAACCTGGCCAAGGTCTCGACGGTCGGCGGTAGCTACCTGACGCCGGAAGAGTACGCCTTCCTGAACGGCTACGAGCAAGGCCACACCGAGTACGTCTACCAGTACGTGGAAGGCTCGATCAGCGGCGACCTGTTCACCCTGCCGGCCGGTCCGGTGGGCGCGGCCGTCGGCTTCCAGCTCCGCAAGGAAAAGCTGGACGACGTCCCGGGCTACAACAGCCGCAACAGCAACTACAACGGTTCGGCCGCCTCGGCTGAAACCCACGGCTCGGACGAAGTGAAGGAGCTCTTCGGCGAACTTGAAGTTCCGCTGCTGAAGGACCTGCCGCTGATCGACAAGCTGACGCTGAACTACTCGGCGCGCTACTCGGACTACAAGTCGTACGGCTCGAGCAGCACCTACAAGGCCGGCCTGAAGTGGAACATCAACTCCACCTGGGCCCTGCGCGCCAACAAGGGCACCTCGTTCCGCGCTCCGGCGCTGTACGAACTGTACCTCGGTTCGTCGTCCAGCTTCCTGGCCCAGACCAGCGACCCCTGCTACCAGTACGCGACCACGGCCGGCGTGACCGACCGTCAGCGCGCCAACTGCGCGGCCCTGGGCATCGCGGGCAACTCGACCCACGGCGGCGCCGGCTCCTACACCATCTTCGCCAAGGGCGGCGTTGGTTACCTGGAAGCCGAAGAGTCGGACAACAAGTCGATCGGCATCGTCTTCTCGCCGAGCTTCATCGACCTGAACGTCTCGCTCGACTACTCGGAGCTGACGGTCAACAACCAGGTGCAGCGCTACGGCGCCGCCAACATCCTGGACTCGTGCCTGGATGCGCCTGACTTCCCGACCAGCCCGTACTGCAGCCTGATCACCCGCAACACCGACACCTCGTCGGCGACCTTCGGCGCCGTGCTGACCGTGTCGGACGCGTACCTGAACGTGGCCAAGCAGTGGAACAACGCCCTCGACCTGAGCGCGGTGTACCGTCACGAGCTGCCGCACGGCACCCTGACCGTTTCGGGCCAGTTCACCTGGACCCTCGACTGGTACACCCAGCTGAGCAACGGCGCGGATCCGGTGAAGAACCAAGGCTTCACGGCCTATCCGGACTTCGCTGGCCGAACGGGCGTCTCGTATAACCAAGGCGATTGGACCGTCACCTGGGCCACCCAGATGGTCGGCAAGACCTCGGACGTCGACGACAGCTACAGCGGCTATGGCACGGACATCATCACGTACCGTGACCAGACCGCCTACGTGAAGCGTCACATCGAGTTCAACGCCACGCACGACGTCTCGGTCCGTCGCAAGTTCGACGACATCACCGTGACCGCCGGCATCAACAACGTGTTCGACGAGCAGCCGCCGTTCTACTCGTCGTCGTCGGCGAGCCGCTTCTCGAACATGCGTCTGGCCTCGTCCTACGACATCCTCGGCCGTCGTATGTTCGTGAACATCAACAAGAAGTGGTAGGAAAACCAACCCTCTAGGGGGCTGGGAAGGGCGGCGAGGGCAACCTCGCCGCCCTTTTTCTTTGGCCGCTTGGCTGGGCGGGCGGCCAAGCGAAAACAGCCGCCCCGGGCGTCCGAAGCGGCTGTCGATGATCCGAGGATGGAGCGGGCGCGAAGCCCGCAGCGTCAGACGACCTGGGCGGCCAGGCCTTCGAGCACGCGGCGCAGGTCGGCCTCGCGGAACGGCTTCTGCAGCACCGCCGAGCCCTTGTGCGGCTCGGTCAGGCCCGCCTCGCCGTAGCCGCTGGCGAAGGCGAAGGGCACGCCGCGCGCCTTCAGGGCGTCGGCGACCGGGAAGATCGGGCGTCCGCCCAGGTTGACGTCGAGCAGGGCTGCGTCGATCTCGGCCGAGCCGGCCAGGCGCAGGGCCTCCTCGATCTCGGCGGCCGGGCCCACGACCTCGCAGCCGAGATCGCCGAGCATGTCCTCGACCAGCATCGAGACGAGGGCTTCGTCTTCGACCACCAGTACCTTCAGGGCGGCGAGGGTCTTCATCTGTTTCACGGCTCCAGGGCGGCGAGGGGCAGCGTCATGGCGCAGACCAGGCCGGATTGATCATAGGCGAGACGGACCACGCCGGACAACTCTCCGGCGAGGCCCTTCTCCAGAAGGCGGGCGCCGAAGCCGCGGCGGCTCGGCGGGGTTACGCGCGGGCCGTCGCGCTCGGTCCAGGTCAGGACCAGGCGGACAGGGGCTTCGAGCGGTTCGACGGACCACGCCACCGTCACCCGTCCCTCGGGCGTCGACAGGGCGCCGTACTTGGCGGCGTTGGTGGCCAGTTCGTGCACGGCCATGCCGATGGCGACAGTGGCCTTAGGGTTGAGGCGCAGGTCGCGGGCGTAATCGAAGTCCAGCCGCTCGCGGCCGGCGAAGGCCTCCAGTTCGGCGTCGACGATCTCGCGCAGGCTGGCGCTCTCCCAGTTCTGCTCGGTCAGCAGGTTATGGGTCTGGGACAGGGCGATCAGCCGGGCCTCGAAGGCTTCGCGGAAGGCCTCCAGGCCATCGGCGGCGCGCAGGGTCTGGGCGGCCATCGACTGGACGGTGACCAGGGTGTTCTTGACGCGGTGATTGAGCTCGTTGAGCAGCAGGCGCTGGCGCTCCTCGGCGCGCTTGCGCTCGGTGACGTCCAGCGACACGCCGGCCATGCGCCGCACCCCGCCGCCGATCACCGGTGTTTCATCGCGCACGGCCGCGCGGCCGCGGGCGTGCACCCAGCGCGTCTCGCCGCTGGGGATCACCACGCGGTACTCGATGTCGTAGTCGCCGCCGGTGCGGATGGCCTCGTCCATGGCCGCCAGCATTCGCTCACGGTCGCTGGTGTGGATGGTGGCGACGAGGTCGTCGAAGCCGAAGTCCTGGTCGGCGGTGCGGCCGTAGTTCGACTTGCAGATGTCCGAAGCGTCGTAGGCGCGGGTTCCGACATCGAGCTCCCACGAGCCCAGGCGGCCGGAATCGAGGGCGAACTTCAGGCGCTCCTCGGTGCGGCGACGCTCAGTCAGTTCGCGGTGTCCGGCTTCGCCCGCGCGGCTACGCTCGATGGCGACGGCGGCCTGGGCGGCCAGGCCGATGATCAGGGTTTCGGCGCGAGCGTCGAACTTCCCGGTGTCGCGATGGCCGAAGAACAAGCCGCCCAGCACCACGTCATCGACCGTGGTCACAGGAGCCGCCAGGTAGCTGCGCACAGGCAGGTGTCCCTCGGGCATGCCCCGGCGCGGCGCGTTCTGGCCATAGCGCGGATCGGCCAGGATGTCGTCCGAACGGACCACGCCCACGCCGTCGAAGGTGGGGGCGAAGATCGCCGTCTTGCGCGGCATGGGAAAGTTGGCGAACGCCTCGGGCGGCGCGCCGGCGAGGCCATAGAGCATGTAGCTCTCTCCGGCCTCGTCGGTGACGTTGTAGAAGAAGGCTCCGAACTGGGCGCCGATCAGCTCGACGCCGCCGTCGATCACCGCCTGGACGGTCTCGCCCAGGCTCTGGTGCGCGCCGATGGCCGCGGCGATGCGGCTGAACGCCTCGTTGCGACGGACCTCGTCGGCGTGAGCAGCCTGCGCTTCGGCCAGCCGCCGGCGGAGATTGGCAACCTCCTCCGTCGCTGACACTGCGTCGGCCTCCAAAACGGTCACCTAGGCTCCCCCTGGACCCCTGCGCCGACACTCCGGCGCGTCGTCCTCAACGCGCCGGAACCGCAGCGGTTCCGCTCGAACGTAAACAAGCTTGGCCTTTGGGAAAGCGCGATTGCGGACGAGCAGAAACGCGCGTCTCGCGGCAGGCTTCAGCCCGCCGCGCCCTCGGTCAGCAGGAAGGCGCGCAGCGGGGCAGGATCGACGCCCTTGGCGACGAAAGCCTCGCCGATCCTGCGCACCAGCACGAAGGTCAGGGCGCCGCCCTCGGCCTTCTTGTCCTGACCCATGTGGGCGATCAGGGCGTCGGCGCCGAAGGGCTGGCTGCGGACGTCGGCCAGGGTGGTCGGCAGGCCGGCGGCCTTGATGGCGGCCACGGCGCGGACGGCGTCCTGGGCCGAGCACAGGCCTTGCGAGGCCGAGAAGCGGAAGGCCTGGGCCATGCCCACGCCCACGGCCTCGCCGTGCTTGAGCGCATCGCCGAAACCCATCTCGGCCTCGATCGCGTGGCCGAAGGTGTGGCCCAGGTTGAGGAGCGCGCGGCGACCGGCCTCCTTCTCGTCCTCGGCGACGATCTCGGCCTTCATCTCGACGCTGCGGCCGACGGCGCGGACCAGGGCTTGCGTGTCGCGCTCGAGCACGGCGTGGACGTTTTTCTCCAGCCACTCGAAGAACTCGAAGTCGCCCAGCAGGCCGTACTTGATGACCTCGGCATAGCCGCAGGCCAGCTCGCGGGCGGGCAGGGTGGCCAGCACGTCGAGGTCGGCCAGAACCAGGCGCGGCTGGTGGAAGGCGCCGATCAGGTTCTTGCCGCGGGGGGTGTCGATGGCGGTCTTGCCGCCGACCGAGCTGTCGACCTGGGCAAGCAGGGTGGTCGGGATCTGGATGAAGTCGACGCCGCGCTTGTAGATCGCCGCGGCGAAGCCGGCCAGATCGCCGATCACGCCGCCGCCGAAGGCCACGATCATGTCGCCGCGCTCCAGGTTCAGCGCCAGCAGCTGGTCCGACAGGTGGGCCAGGCCCTCGAAGCTCTTGGTCTCCTCGCCCGGCGGCAGCACGATGACGTCGACCGCGGCGCCGGCCTTTTCCAGCGACACCGACAGGCGCTCCACATGGTGTTCGCCGACATTGGCGTCGGTGACCACGGCGCAGCGCTTGCGCTTGGACAGGAACGGCAGGACGTGCTCGCCGGCCTTGTCGATCAGGCCCGTACCGATGACGACGTCATAGGCGCGGTCGCCCAGGCCCACGGGAACGGTGCGGATCACGGTTTTACTCTCCGGTAGCGGACGCGGCGGCGAGGCGGCCCTGCAGGGCGGCGATGACGGCTTCGACGGCCACCATGTGGGGCGTGTCGCCGGTCTCGACGGTCAGGTGGGCCTCGCCATAGGCGGGGTAGCGGGTCACGGCCTGCTCGCGCAGGACGTCCATCGGGTCGCGGTTCTTCAGCAGCGGGCGACCGTCCTTGCGGCCGACGCGGCGGGCCAGCAGTTCCAGATCGGCTTTCAGCCAGACGGCGATGGCCTTGTCCTTGATCAGGGCGCGGGTCTCGGCGTTGACGAAGGCCCCGCCGCCGGTGGCCAGCACATGCGGCGGCTCGTCCAGCAGGCGGGCGATGACCCGGCGCTCGCCGTCGCGGAAGGCCTCTTCGCCCATCTCGGCGAAGATCTCGGGGATCGAGCGGCCGGCGGCGCGTTCGACCTCGTTGTCGGCGTCGCGGAACGGCAGGTCCAGCGTGTTGGCCAGGCGCCGGCCGACGCTGGACTTGCCCACGCCCATCAGCCCGACCAGCACGATGGTCCGGTCACGGAGGTCTGGATAGCGGGGCGGAGCGAGTTCGGCGGTCATGGTCGGCTCCCCCGATACACGACCCGCGCCCCCGCCGCCACGCTTGGGACTGCGGTTATTCCTGGGGCGGGCGTTAGTTTTGGGGAGGGGGCATTCACGGCCTTTCCTTCAATCCCGTCATTCCCGCCCTTGTGGCGGGAACCTCTCTGTCGGCCGCAAGGGAGGATGGGGCGGACTGCCAGGCAGTCCGCTTGCGCCGCACCTGCGAGCGGAGCCAGGGTTTCCCGCCACAAGGGCGGGAATGACGGGAGGTTGGGGCGGTTGGATCCACATGCGTCCCAACGGTCTCGCCCCTCAGAACTGCGCCTTCACCTGCGCGCCCACGGCCAGGGCGTTTGGGGTGTCGCGATAGCCGAAGGCGCCAGGGTCTATGACGTACTGCACGTCGGGACGGACGGTCAGCCAGCGATTGGCCTGCCAGCCATAGCTCAACTCGATTGCGGTCTCGCCGGCCGGCAGAGCTGCGTAGTCGACCGGCGAGGCGGCGGTGTCGGCATAGGCCTGCCGCAGGCGCGGATTGAGCCGGGCGTGGATCAGGCCCAGCGCGATGGTGTCGGCGTCGCGGCCGGGGAAGGTTCCGGTCTTCACCAGGCCGGCCTCGTACCAGCGGGTGATCGGGGCCGAGGCCTTGGGATTGCTGGTGAACTGGCCAAACAGCGACAGGCCCCGATTTCCGCTTCCCTCGCGCCAGACCATCTGGTCGGCCAGCAGGTAGACGCCGTAGCGGCCCTTCACCGTTCCGGTCTCGCCCTGACGGGTGACGCGCGAGCTGTCGTAATAGGCGCCGAGCTTGTAGTGGCCCGGCAGGCCGCCGTTGGTCCCGCGATCGTACTCGACCTCCAGCGGCAGCATGACGCCGGTGGAGCCGGAGGCGAACGGACGCCAGGCGTTTCGCTTGTCGTTGAGGGCCGGGTTCACCTGGTAGACGCCGGTGCGCACGAAGAGGTCTGGCCGCACGGCGTAGCGCGCGGCGACGCCCCAGCGGGCGTTGGGATAGTTGTACCAGCCGCTGTCGCCCGACATCGACAGCGGGTGGGCGCAGAAGGCGGCGTTGACCAGGTTGCAGCCGATGGCCATGCCGCCCAGGTCGTTGCCCATGGCGAAGAAGCCGGCCCGTAGGTCCAGCCGGCCGCCGTCCAGCTGCTGCTCGATGGAGAGCTCGGTCAGGCGCGTATACTGGCCGCCATAGGCTTCCTGGATCGGCAGGCGGTTGCCGACCACGTCGGACGACACGCCCTTGCCGCGTCGGTCGTTGAAGGTCAGGTGCAGGATCCCCCCCGACCAGCCGGCCAGCTTGTCGAGGTCGAAATCGGCGCCGACCCGGATCTGCTGGGTGTAGCCGCCGCCGCGCCGCAGGCCGCCGTCCAGCACGCTGAAGGTCTCCGAGACATAGTCGCCGCGGAAGGCGATCCCGTCTCCGGCCAGGTCGGTGCGCAGACCGCCCCAGTCTCCGGTTAGGGTCGTGCGTTCGCCGGCGAGGGCGGGCGAGGCGCAGGCCAGGGCCGCCGCCAGTCCGGCGGCGGCGCCCAGCCGTTCGATCGGCCTGCTCATTTCAGCGCGTAGGCGATCACGTAGTCGCCGCGGTCGGGCGACTGACGCGCGCCGCCGGCGGTGATCACCACGTACTGTTTGCCGGTCTTGGGCGATCGGTAGCTCATCGGGCCGCCCTGGCTGCCCACCGGCAGGCGGGCCTTCCACACTTCCTTGCCCGTCGCGGAGTCGAAGGCGCGCAGATAGTAGTCCTGCGTGCCGGCGAAGAAGACGAGGCCGCCCTGCGTGGCCAGGCTGCCGCCAAGGGTGGGCAGGCCGATCGGCATGGGCAGGCCCATCTTGATCCCCAGCGGACCGGTGTCGCGCACCGTGCCGACCGGGACCTGCCACTTGATCTTCTGGGTCGTCATGTCGACGGCGGTCATCGTGCCGTAGGGCGGGGCCTGGCAGGGGATACCCAGCACCGACAGGAAGCGGTTCTTGTCGACCGAATAGGGCGTGCCCTTCAGCGGCACGGCGCCCATGCCGGTGTTGACCGCCTCGCCGCCGCCGCCGGCCGCGGCCTTGCTGGTGTCCTGCGCGATCATCCGCACCCACAGGCCAAGGCGCATGTCGTTGACGAAGATGGTGTTGGTGGTGGGATCGGTCGACAGGCCGCCCCAGTTCATGCCGCCCAGCGAGCCCGGGAAGCTCAGCGACTTGTCCGTGCCCGGGGCGGTGTAGAGACCCTCGTAGCGCATGCCCTTGAAGGCGATGCGGCACAGCAGCTGGTCGAAGGGCGTGGCGCCCCACATGTCGGCTTCCTTCAGTGTCTGGGCGCCGATCTGCGGCATGCCGGTCGAGCGCGGCTGGCTCAGGGCGTAGGGCTCTCCGGGGATGTCGGCGGCCTTGACCGGCACGTTCTCGACCTTGGTCAGCGGCTGGCCTGTGGCGCGGTCGAGCACGTAGAGCTGGCCGGCCTTGGTGCCGAAGACGAGGGCGGGGGTGGTTCCGCCGCCGGCCTTGGGGAAGTCAATGAGGCTGGGCTGCATCGGCACGTCGAAGTCCCAGAGGTCGTTGTGGACGGTCTGGAACACCCACTTCTCGCGGCCCGTCGTGGCGTCCAGCGCCAGCATCGAGGCGCCGTAGCGATGGTCGAGCGCGCTGCGGGTCTTGCCGTAGAGGTCGACCGAGGCGCTGCCCACCGGCATGAACACGGTGTTGGAGGCCGGATCGTACGACATCGACGACCAGACGTTCGGCGTCGAGCGGGCATAGGTCTTGCCGGCCGGCGGTGCGCCGGTGATCGTCGGATCGCCGGGGTCGAAGGCCCAGCGCAGGGCGCCGGTGATGACGTCGAAGCCGCGAACCACGCCGCCGGGCATGTCGACCTGGACGTTGTCGGCGATGCGGCCGCCGACGACGATCGTCGTGCCGGCCAGGGTCGGGGCGGCGGTCAGCTGGTACTGCGGGTCGGGGGCATCGCCAAGGCCGGCCTTCAGGTTGACGCGGCCGGCGGTCCCGAAGTCCTGGCAGGCCTTGCCGGTGTCGGCGTCGAAGGCCATCAGCACGGCGTTGATGGTGTTCATCAGGATGCGGCGACGGCAGGGCGCGCCCTCGGGGATGGCCGCCGTGAGGACGGGCGTCGAGCCGGCGACGGTCGGTTGCAACAGCGGCGCGCCGGCGTCGAAATAGGCCAGGCCCCGGCAGCGCATCCAGACCGAGGCTTTGGCGTCGACCACGGCCTTCCACTTTTCGCGCCCGGTATCGGCGTCCAGGGCGATGACGTTGTTGTGAGGGGTGCAGATGTAGACGGTGTCGCCGACCTGCAGCGGGGTGTCCTGGTCCTCGGCGCCGTTGCCGTCGCTGACCGCCACGTCGCCCGTGCGGTAGGTCCAGGCGACCTTCAGGCCCTGCACGTTGTCGCGGGTGATCTGGTCCAGCGCCACGAAGCGGCTGGCGCCGGGGGTGTTTCCATAGGCTTCCCAGTTCTTCTGGGCCTTGGCCGGGTCGACTGGGGCGAGGCCGGGCGCCGCGCCGGCGAAGGCGACGGTGGCATGCGGGAAGAACATGGCGGTGAAGCCGGCGCCCGCGCCCAGGGCCAGCACCGCGCCGGTCGCCAGGGCGGGAACAAGCGCCGAGGGCCTGCCGCTGGCCCGCGCCATCAGCGGATAGGAGAAGGCCACCACGGCCGCGCCGACGCTCAGGGCCAAAAGGCGCGAGATCAGCGGCCAGAACGAGACGCCCGATTCCCAGAGCGCCCAGATCACCGTGGCTGCGAACACCGCGCCGAACAGCAGGGCGCCGCTCGCCTTGGCCCGGCCGATCTGCACGCCGGCCGCGACCAGCGCCAGGCCGGCCAGCACGAAGTAGGGGCTGCCGCCCAGAACCAGCAGCTTGCCGCCGCCGATCAGGAAGAACAGGCCAGCGGCCAGGATGACCGCGCCGAGTAGCAGCAGCCATAGCCGCGCCAGCGGACTGACGGATTTGCGGGTGTCGGACAGGGTGGAGGGCATGGGGTCTCCCGTGGATGATCGACGCGGCTCGACCACTCCCGTCCGAACTGATGGACGTATGGAGCCCCCCACGGGCTCAAGCTCACGCTAGGTAAGCAACAGCTTGGCGCTGTGAACCCAAACCCGGCCGCCTGCAAGCTTTTCTGGCCGACCGTGGTTACGCCCTTTCGCCGCGCAATCGCCGTCCAACCGTCTTCTGCCTGCCGCGCTTCCTTGCCATAGTAGGGCTCATGGCTTTCTCCCCGCGTTCCCCGCTGGCGCTCGCCGCCGCCGTTTCCGTTCTCGCCGCCGCGGCGTCCGTCCACGCCCAGGAGGTGGCCGTCAGCACGCTGGCGCCGCCCGACCTGTTCTCGAACCCCGCCGCCGACACCGGCCTGCCGGGCGACCTGTGGAAGGACGCCTCGCCGGGCCTGATGCGCGAGACCCTACCCAAGCTGGCCGCCAAGCCGCTGTCGCCGGCCTTCGCCGATTTCGCGCGGCGGGTGCTGGCCACCGGCGCGCGGGCCCCGGCGGGCGTCGGCGACGATCCGGAAATGGGCGGGACGCGGGCCCTGGCCCTGATCGCCTTGGGCGAGGCGGCCGGCGCCAAGCGGGTGATGGACCGCACGCCGGGCCTGGACCAGAACGCCGCCCTGGCCATGGCCGCGGCCGAGGCCAACCTGATCGCCGGCGACGACGATCGCGCCTGCGCCGTGGCCGACGCCCTGAGCGCCGATCGCGGAACCGGCTACTGGCTGCGGCTGCGGGCCTTCTGCCAGGCGCGGGCCGGCCAGACCGCCGAGGCCCAGCTGACCTTCAACCTCGCCCAGCAACAGGGCAAGGACGCCGACTACGCCCGGCTGATGCCGGCGCTGCTGTCGGGCGCGGCGCCGACCGGCGGCGCCAACCTGCGCACCGGGATCAACTACGCCCTGTCGAAGAAGCTGGGGCTGGACATCCAGGCGGCTTCGGCGACCGCCACCCCGGCCACCCGCCCGCTGCTGGCCCCGCCGGCGGCCGACCTGGCGGCCGCGCAAGGCTCCGACTGGGCGTTCCTGAAGGGCGCCAAGCCCGGGGCGGACTTCGCCGCCGCCGCCCGCGCCGCCGCGCCGCTGATCGCGGCCCTGGTCGCCGCCGATGCGCCGATCACCGATCTGGGCCTCTTCCTGCGCGCGGCCCTGACCGCCGGCGACGTCAAGACCGCCCAGGCGATCCGGGGCAAGATGACCGGCGACGCCATCCCCGGCGTCGGCAATCAGGACCTGGCTCTGTTCGACGCGGCCTTGGCGGCGGCCTCGGGCGGTTCGACCGACCAGGCGCTGGACCGGCTGGTGGAGCTGGGCGCCAATGGCGGGGCCAAGTCTCCGGCCCAGCCGGCCGCCGTGGTGCTGCAAGCCCTGGGCGGGGCGCTGAGCCCCGAGGACCGCGCCACCTTCGCCGGCTTTGAGGCGGGCAAGTCGACCGCCTCGGCCGCGCGGCTGGCGCTGCTCGATACCGCCGCCGCGGCCGGCCGCAAGGGCGAGGCCGCCGTACTTGCTTTGTCGGTCGCCGCCGACGCCGGGACGGCCGGTCCCTCGGCCGCCGATCGCGCCCGCATCGTCGCGGCGCTGAACCGTGCGGGCCTTGCCGCCGACGCCCGGGCCCTGGCCGTCGAGGGGCTGCTGCCCGCGCCGCCGGCCCCTCCGGCCGCCAAGCCGACCCCGAAGAAGAAATGAGCGCAAAGGCAGAGGGCTGGGTCGAGGCCTTCCTGGAGATGATGGCCGTCGAGCGAGCGGCCGCAGCCAACACCCTGCGCGCCTACGAGAAGGACCTGGAGGACGCCCGGGGCTTTTTGAGCGGCAAGAGCGACGATCTCGATACGGCCGAGGCCGAGACCATCGAGGCCTATTTCCAGGACCTGGGCGCGCGCGGCCTGTCGCCGGCCACGGCGGCGCGGCGCCGCTCGGCCGTGCGGCAGTTCTATCGCTTCGCCCTGGGCGAGGGCTGGCGGAGCGACGATCCGTCCCGCCGCGTGGTCGCGCCCAAGGCCGGCCGGCCGCTGCCCAAGGTGCTGTCGCGGGCCGAGATCGACGCCCTGCTGGCGGCCGCCTCCGACAAGGACGGCGCCCAGGGCCTGCGGCTGTCGTGCATCATCGAGCTGCTCTACGCCTCGGGCCTGCGGATCAGCGAACTGCTGGCCCTGCCGCTGTCGGCGCTGGCGCGGGATCCGGCCTTCCTGATGGTCAAGGGCAAGGGCGGCAAGGAACGGCTGGCCCCGCTGAACGACGCGGCGCGCGCGGCGGTGAAGGCCTATATAGAGGGAAGGCTGCAATTCCTGCCAAACGGCCAGAAGGACAGTCCGTGGCTGTTCCCCTCGCGCGGCAAGGGCGGGCGGCTGACGGCGCGGCGGGTCTCGCAACTCCTGGAAGACGCCGCCATCGCCGCCGGCATCGATCGCGACAAGGTCAGCCCCCACGTGCTGCGCCACGCCTTCGCCACCCACCTGCTGGAGGGCGGGGCCGACCTGCGGGTGATCCAGACCCTGCTAGGCCATGCCGACATCGGCACCACCCAAATCTACACTCACGTGGCCGGCGAGCACCTGGCCGAGGTGGTGCGCACCAAGCATCCGCTGGGAAAGAAGGGTTAGGGGCGGGCGACCTTCGTCAATCTGTCACGGAACCCGGGCAGTAGCGCGGGGCGGCGACGGTGGGGTCGTCAGTCGACGGAGGGAAAGTCATGGGCCTGCGGAAACTTCTGGTCGGCGCGGCGGCGATCGCGCTCGCGGCGCTGTCGTCGGCGCCGGTCCTGGCCCAGGAAGCCGCCCAGCCCGTTCCGCGCTCGCCGGGTCTGCCGTTCAAGCCCAAGGGCCTGCCCGACCGCATCGTGCTGACCGCCGGCGCGGACCCCTCGCGCGAGATGGCCGTGGCCTGGCGCACCGATCCGCGCCAGGCGAGCGCCGAGATCCAGCTGGCCCCGGCCATCGACGGACCGAGCCTGGCCTTCCACGCCAGGACGCTTTCGGGAGCCAGCAAGGCGATCGACAGCGCCAACGGTCCGGCGCTCTATCATCAGGCGCGGCTGACCGGCCTGTCGCCCGATACGGCCTATGTCTACCGCGTGAAGGGCGCCGACGGCTGGAGCGAGTGGCTTCAGTTCCACACCGCCGCGGCGACGTTCCGTCCGTTCCGCTTCCTCTATCTGGGCGACACCCAGAACGGCATCCTGCCGATCGGCTCGCGGGTGATCCGCCAGGGCTTCCAGTCCACCGCCGCGCCTGCCCTGGTGCTGCACGCCGGCGACCTGGTGGCCCAGCGCGACGACCTCGACCACGACGACGAGTGGGGCGAGTGGACGGCGGCCGGTGCCTACAACTTCTCGATCGTTCCGCAGCTGCCGGCCACCGGCAACCACGAATATGTCGACGTGACCAAGGCCGACGGGACCGAGAGCCGCAAGCTCGGCCCCTACTGGCCGTTGCAGTTCGCCCTGCCGGACAACGGCGCCGAGCCGGTGAAGGGGACGACCTACTACGTCGACTACCAGGGCGTGCGGTTCATCATCCTGGACGGCACCGCGGCGCTCGATCTCGGCGCGCTGGAGGCCCAGACCCGCTGGCTTGACCAGACCCTGGCGGCCAGCAAGGCCCGGTGGAACGTCGTCACCTTCCACCAGCCGATCTTCACCTGCGCCCGCCCGCAGGACACCGAAAAGCTGAAGGCGGCCTGGAAGCCGGTGTTCGAGGCCCGCAAGGTCGATCTGGTGCTTCAGGGCCATGACCACTGCTACGCGCGCCTGACCAGCGAGGCCGGCAAGGCCGACGCCGCGCGCCGCCACAAGGCAGGCCAGCCGCAGGGACCGGTCTATGTGGTCTCGGTGGTCGGCTCGAAGATGTACGCCCTGAACGACCGCGCCCTGACCCAGCCCGACAAGGTCGCCGCCGACACCGAGTTCTACCAGGTGATCGACGTCGACGCCGACAAGCTGGGGTTCGCCGCCTACACCGCCAGCGGCAAGCTCTACGACGCCTTCACGCTGAAGCGCGCCAAGGACGGCGCCAAGACCCTGGTCGAGAGCAAGGAGTCGATGCTGGCCCAGCGGGTCTGCAACGGCGCCACGGGGCCGGACGGCGCGCCTTGCCTCGGCCGCGCGAAGTAGGGACGGCGAAACCGCTTAGACTTTGCCTCCGACGCGCTCTAAGAAGCCCGTACTTTTTGTGCGGGCTTCGCTTGAGGCCCAGGGAGCCTTCCATGTCCGACGAAACCCGCGATTCCAACGGCGCGATCCTGGCCGACGGCGACAACGTCACCCTGATCAAGGATCTGAAGGTCAAGGGGGCGGGCGGGGTGACCCTCAAGCGCGGGACCCTGGTCAAGAAGATCCGCCTGACCGGCGATCCCGACGAGATAGAGGCCAATGTCGACAAGGTGAGGGGCCTGGTGCTGCGCACCGAGTTTGTCAAGAAGGCCTAGAAACGCGCATCGCGAGAAATTCCCGTCTCGTCTTAACCGTTTAGCCGGGGTTGGGCGCGATCCTGCGGGCGATTTCGTTGGGGGACGAGGGGATCGCGAGTACGCGTATGGTGGCTTTCCAACGGTTCGAGGGCGAGGGGCGGCAGACGCTCCTGCTGCTGGCGTTGATCTTCGCCTACGCCGTGACCATCGCCTATTGCGACCTGCTGACAAGGGGGCCGTCGGGCATGGCCACCCTGTGGCCGTGCAACGGCCTCCTGGCCGGCGGCCTGGTCCTGCTCACGCCGCGCCGCAGCCTGATCCTGTTGGCGGTCACCACCGTCTGCCACGTGCTGCTCGACCGCCTGGGCGGCACGGCGCCGGCGATGACCGCGCTGTTCACGGTGCTCGACACCATCGAGGCGGCGGTGATCGCGGTGGTGCTGCGCAAGGCCTTTGGCGGACCGCCGAGAATGAAGAACCTGACCCAGGCGCTGAGGGTCGTGGGATTGGCCCTGCCGATCACCGCCGTGCTGGCCGTGATCGGGGCCTTCGCCAGCGCGCCGATGCTGAGCGTATCGCTGCCGGTGCTGGTCAAGAACTGGATGTTCGTCAACGCCCTGGGCATGACGGCGGGCCTGCCCATCGCCCTGATCCTGTTCGACCCGCGCATCCAGCGCGGCTTCGAGCGGCCGTTCTGGGAGAAGATCGCCTGCTACGTGATGGTGGCGGCCGCGGCGCTGATCGCCTTCGGGCGGCCGGGTCACACCCTGCCGTTCCTGGTGTTTCCGGCCGGGGTGCTGGTGGCGTTCCGGCTGGGCCCGAAAGGCGCGGCCTGGACGACGGTGATCGTCGCCGCCATCGCCGCGCCGCTGAGCGTGCTGGGCATCGTGGCCGAGGCCGCCACGCGGGCCCAGGCGTCCGAGCGCATGCACGCCTTGCAGTTCCTGGTCAGCGCGCTGCTGTTCACCTGCCTGGCCGCCGCCCTGGCCCTGGCCAACCAGCAGCGCCTGAGGCTGCTGCTGGTGCGCCGCCAGGCCCTGGCCCGCAAGGCCCAGGCCCGCGCCCAGGCCGCCAGCCAGGCCAAGACCGAGTTCCTGGCCACCATGAGCCACGAGATCCGCACGCCGCTGAACAGCGTGCTGGGCTTCACCCGCCTGCTGGCCGACCGTGACGACCTGGCCCCGGAGGCCCGGCGCCACGTGGGCCTGATCGACGGGGCTGGCGGGGCCCTTCTGACCCTGGTCAACGACGTGCTCGATTTCTCGCGGGTCGAGGCCGGCCGGGTGGAGCTTCAGGTCGAGCCCGCGCGCGCCGAGGCGGTGCTGCGCGACGCCGTCGCCATCGTCGCCCAGGAGGCCCGCGCCAAGGGCTTGTCTCTGGATGTCGAGGTCGAAGGACAGACCGGCAGTCATCACACGCTGGACGCCGACCGTCTGCGCCAGGTGCTGCTGAACCTGCTCAACAACGCCGTGAAGTTTACGCCGGCCGGCCGGGTGACCGCGCGGCTGGCGGTGACGCCCGGCGGGGACGCCGACCTCCTGCGGATCGAGATCGTCGACACCGGCATCGGCGTGCCGCCGCAGCTGCGCGATCGCCTGTTCCAGCGCTTCAGCCAGGGCGACAGCTCGGTGACGCGGGCTTTCGGCGGGGCGGGCCTGGGCCTGGCGATCAGCAAGGCGCTGGTCGAACTGATGGGCGGGCGCATCGGCATGACCGCCAACGCCGAGCAGGGCTCGACCTTCTGGATCGAGCTGGCGGCTCTGCCTTGCGAGGCCGCCCCGAGGTGCGTGGTGGCGGCCGGCGGCCGGATCGCCTCGGCCCGCGTGCTGCTGGTCGACGACCACCCGATGAACCGCGAGATCGGCGGGGCCTTCCTGGCCCTGGCCGGCTGCGAGGTGATCACCGCCGAGAACGGCCAGGAGGCCGTGGACATGGCGCGGGACGGCGGCTTCGACATCGTGCTGATGGACATCCACATGCCGGGCATGGACGGCCTTTCGGCCACCCGCGCGATCCGCGCCCTGCCCGGGCCCGTCTCGGCCGTGCCGATCATCGCCATGAGCGCCGACGCGCTGCCCCAGCAGATCGCCCAGTGCCGCGAGGCCGGCATGGTCGACCACGTGGCCAAGCCGATCCAGAAGGACGTCCTCTACGCGACGGTCGAGAACTGGCTGGTCGAGCGCGAGGCGGCTTAGGCCGCCGCCGGTTTCGGCCGGGTCCAGCGGTCCAGGCCGAAGAAGACGAGCCCCGCGACCAGCAACAGGCCGAAGGCGATGATGTTCAGCCAGGCGAAGCCCAGATGCGAGGGGGCGGGCCAGAACGCCATCAGCAGGGCGCTTCTGGCCGCTTGGGCCAGGGCGCCGACCAGGACGGCGACGAACAGGCCGCGCATCCGTCCCTTGACCACGAACCAGGCCGCGGCCGCGAAGCTGAAGCCCATGATGAGCGTCAGCATGATGTTCCACGGTTGGAACTGCAGCAGGCCGTCGATCGCCTGCTCGGCGGAGGCGCCGCGGAACATCCCCAGCCGGCCGGCCCATCCTTCCATCCCGCTGAGTTTCAGGTCGGCCAGGACGAGCAGCCAGTAGCTGGTCGGGAGCACGTGGAAGGCGGCGGCCAGCATGGCCAGGGCGGCCACGAACAGGCGGGCCGAAACCAGGGCGATGCGCATCGGATCGATCCTGCGGCGATAGGCGGCCAGCACACAGCCGGCGGCGAAGACCACGGCCTCGCCCGGGGCGTCGATGGCGGACAGTTCGGCCTTCATGCCGGCGGCCCAGTCGCGCTGGGCGGCCGGCAGGACGGCGGCGGCGTGGTCGAGCAGGCGCTCGGCGAGGCTCATGGGCGCACCGTCGAGGGCTGGAGCGGCGCTGCGCCCGGCGTCGGCTCGGCGCGCTGGCGGGCCAGGGCGACGCCGGCGCCGGTCAGGCGATAGGCGTGCCGCGCGGGCCGCCCGGGCTGAAGGGGCTGGCGCCACTCGGCCTCGAGATAGCCCTGGTCCGACAGCCGCATCAGCAGCGGATAGAGGGTGCCCGACTTCAGGCCCGTCTCCTTGGACAGGTCGTAGCCGTAGCGCCAGGCCTGAGGCTGGGCCAGCAGGGCGGCCAGCACGCCGACCGTCTGTCGCGAGATGTTGGGTGCGCGGGTCATGTCGTCATTAGCGATATATGTAGAGTTTGAGTCAAGGAACATTGTTTGGCGGGTGGCGCTCCCTCCGTCGCCTTCCCGGTTTCCGCGCGTCGGGGCCGGGATGGCGGCGGAGGGGAGGGCCGCGTCACTCGCCGCGCGCGGCCTTCTCCAGCGTCGGCACGTCGATCTTGCTCATGGTCATCATCGCGGCGAACACCCGGCCTGCGACGGCCTTGTCGGGGCCGGTGGTCAGCTCGATCAGCTGGCGCGGGGTGACCTGCCAGGACAGGCCGTAGCGGTCCTTCAGCCAGCCGCACTGCGAGGGCTGGCCGCCGCCGGCCAGCAGGCCGTCCCAGTAGTGGTCGACCTGCGCCTGGCCGTCGCAGTCGATCGACAGCGAGATCGCCTCGGTGAACTTGAAGTGCGGCCCGCCGTTCAGCGCCACGTGCGGCTGGCCGTCGAGCTCGAAATAGACCGTCGACACCGAGCCGCCGGGTCCGGCCGGCGGCGGCACGTCTTCGGGATAGCGGTTCACCGACACGATCCTCGAGTTGGGAAAGATCGAGACGTAGAACTCGGCGGCCTCCAGGGCCTGGGTATCGAACCACAGGAACGGCGAGATCTTCGGCATGGCGTTGCTCCTCCTGCGCGGCCTCGGCGGCCGCGTCTTCCCGAGGACGAAGGAACGCCCGCGATGCCGACAGGGTCGAGGAGAAATTTGGGGGCGGCTTCAGGCGTAGCGGGCGGCGAGGTCCAGCAAGGCCTCGTCGGGCGCAGCGTAGCTGACGATCCGCACGTCCAGCGCCTGGTCGCGAACGGCGTCGAGCGCGCGAACCATGGCGGCGTCGATCCAGGCGGTCGCATTGCCGAAGGCGCCGCCGCCCAGGCGCGTGAGATAGATCACGCGACGGCCCCGCGCGGCGTTGAGCAGGCCCGCCAGCAGCGTCGCCTCGTAGGCCGCTTCCAGGATCAGGCCGGCGAAGGGCGCGGCGAGGGTCTTGGTCACCGGCGCATAGCTGACGGGTAGGGCCGAGCAGAAGGCCTGGCAGACCGTCTGTCCCGGCCTTTCGGGGGTATCGGTGACTTCGGCGTCCCAGACCAGGCCGATGCGCAGCAGGCCGCGCAGGGCGTCGATCTGGTCGGCTTCGAGATAGTCGAGGACGGCGGCGATCGCCCCCAGGCCGCTGTCGGCGCACAAGGCGTAGCCATTGCGCATGCTCCACAGCGCGTCGAGCGGGCGTCCAGTCAGATCCGCAAGCCGTGCTCCAAGCTCGGCCAGGCCGTCGAACTGGCGATCCCGGGTCTGGCCGATCCGGCCGCCGACCGGCGCAAGATAGTTGCGATAGACCGTGGCCGCGCCGACGGCGATGGCGCAGGCAGGGCCCTGGGTCGGGTCCCAGGCGTAGCGGGCGACGCCGTCCTCGGGGCTGACGCCGGGGTCGACCATCTCCAGTAGGTTGAACTGCGAGGCGACCTGGAACAGGGCGTCGGCGTTGTCGGCGCGATTGTGCAGGGCGCGGGCGTCGCCGCGCACGATCCGCACTGAAAGTCGCCCGGGCGCCGACACGCCGCCTGCACGCTTGCGCAGTTCGGCCAGGGACGGGAGTTCCAGGGTTCCGATGTTCCAGGTCGCGTCGACGGCGTCGGAGCCCAGGCGTCCGTCCACTATCCGCAGCCGCGCCTGAGTGGTGGCGTAGTCGCCTTCGGCGAAACCGACAAGGCGTTCGAACCAGTCCATCGCCTACCCCCGCATCCAGTCGATGAAGGCCCTCAGGGCCGGGGAGAGCTGGCGGCGGCTGGGGTAGTAGAGGAAGAAGCCGGGGAAGGGCTCGCACCAGTCTTCGAGCAGCGACACCAGGCGGCCGGCGGCGATGTCGTCGGCGACGGCTTCGCGGAAGGGGAAGGCCAGGCCCGCGCCGGCGCGGCAGGCCTCCAGCATGACGACGCCGTTGTCGGTCAGTAGGGCCGGCGGCGGGGTGACGACCACCAGGCGGCCCCTGCGCTCGAACTCCCACGGATAGGGCTGGCCCGACGCCCGGCGCACCAAGAGGCAACGATGGCCGCTCATCAGGTCTTCCGGCTTGGTCGGGGCGCCGTGGCGCTCGATGTAGTCGGGGGTGGCGACCAGGGCCTGGGACAGCTCGCCGCCCAGCGGCACGGCGATCATGTCGGCCTGGAGGCGTTCGCCCAGCCGCACGCCGCAGTCGAAGCCGCCGGCGACGATGTCGGCCAGGGCGTCCTCGCAGACGATCTCGACCCGCACGTCGGGATAGGCGTTCATGAAGCCGCCCAGGCGCGGCGCCAGCAGCATGCGCGCGGCCGTGCTGGCGACATTGACCCGCAGGCGGCCGGCCGGGCGGTCGCGGAACATCGCCACCTCGTCCAGCGCCGCGTCGATGTCGGCCAGAGCGGGTCCAAGCCTGGCGAGAAGCCGCTCGCCGGCCTCGGTGGGGGCGACGCTGCGGGTGGTGCGGTTGAGCAGGCGCACGTCGAGGCGGGCCTCGAGGTTGCGGATCGTGTGGCTGAGGGCCGAGGCGGTGACGCCCAGCACCTGGGCGGCGGCGCGGAAGCTGCGGCGCTCGGCGACCAGGGCGAAGACGGCGAGGTCGGGCAGAGGGCGGGTCGACATTGCTGAGAGATGCTCAGGAGTGCGTTGAGATCGCAAGCGGTTATCGTGCGGGCCGCCTGGACCCATCTCTGCGTCGTCGCGGCCGGACCGCGACCGAAATTCCGCAAAAGGAGCTGCCCATGAAGACGCGCAAACTCGGCGACGGCCTGGAGGTCTCGGCCCTCGGTCTCGGCTGCATGGGCATGAGCTGGGCCTATGGTCCCGCGCCCGACAAGCAGGTGATGTTCGACCTGATGGCCAAGGCCGTCGACCTGGGCGTGACCTTCTTCGACACGGCGGAGGTCTATGGCCCCTATGTCAACGAGGAACTGGTCGGCGAGGGGCTGAAGCCCTTCCGCGACAAGGTCGTGATCGCCACCAAGTTCGGCTTCGACATCGCCCCCGACGAGGCCGGCGTTCCGCGCATGCGCGGGGTCAATTCGCGCCCCGACAACATCCGCGCCGTGGCCGAGGCTTCGCTCAAGCGCCTGGGCGTCGAGGTCATCGATCTCTTCTACCAGCACCGCGTCGACCCCAACGTGCCGATCGAGGACGTGGCCGGGACGGTCAAGGACCTGATCGCCGAGGGCAAGGTCAAGCACTTCGGCCTGTCGGAAGCCGGCGCGGCCACCATCCGCAAGGCCCAGGCGGTGCAGCCAGTGGCGGCGCTGCAGAGCGAGTATTCGCTGTGGACGCGGGGGATCGAAGCCGAGGTGCTGCCCACGATCCGCGAGCTGGGCATCGGCCTGGTGCCCTACAGCCCGCTGGGCCGCGGTTTCCTGACCGGCGCGATCAAGGCCGGCGACGGCTTCGGCAAGGACGATTTCCGCTCGACCCTGCCGCGCTTCCAGGGCGAGGCGATCGCCAAGAACCAGTCGCTGGTCGAGGCCCTGGTCGAGCTGGCGGCCGCCAAGGGCGTGACCCCGGCCCAGCTGGCCCTGGCCTGGCTGCTGTCGCAAGGCGACGACATCGCGCCGATCCCCGGTACGACCAAGGCGTCGCGCCTGGCTGAGAACATCGGTGCGGTCGACATCGTGCTGTCGGCTGAGGACTTGGCGCGGATCGCCGCGGCCGTGCCGGAGACGGAAGTCGAGGGCGCGCGGTATGCGGAAGCCGGCCTGGCGATGGTCGGGCGGTAGCTGGTTGGCGCCGGCCCCCTCCGGCCCTCTGGGCCACCTCCCCCAGAGGGGGAGGATCTACCAATGCAGATGCTCCCCCCTCTGGGGGAGGTGTCGCGGAGCGACTGAGGGGGTCTGCGGCGGCGGGTCTTGAACCCGTCGCCGGCTCGCGCTCAAACTCCA
This sequence comes from Caulobacter zeae, assembly GCF_002858925.1. GTDB lineage: Bacteria > Pseudomonadota > Alphaproteobacteria > Caulobacterales > Caulobacteraceae > Caulobacter > Caulobacter zeae. The sequence continues at coordinate 155,628 of NZ_PJRS01000022.1, read as the reverse complement.
CCTCATGACCGACAATCCCCTGCAGCGCCTGGACGCCCTCGAGCTGGTCAAGCTCGGCAAGTCGGCGATCACGGTGGGCGGGCTCGGGGCCGGGATCGTCATCGTCATCGCCGCTTTGCTGGCCGCGCGGCTGGCGGCGGCGGGGCTTCGGCGGCTGCGGGCGCGGGCGGCCGACAGCGGGCCTTCGCTGTATGTGGTCGAGAAGCTGACCACCTACGGCCTGGTGCTGGTCGGCCTGTTGGCCGGCCTGTCGACCATGGGCATCGACCTGACCTCGCTGACGGTGTTCGCCGGCGCCGTCGGCGTGGGCGTCGGCCTTGGCCTGCAAGGGGTGATCAAGGACTTCGCCTCGGGCGTCAGCCTGGTGTTCGAGCGGCTGATCGCGGTGGGCGACTTCGTGGAGCTGTCGAACGGCGCGCGCGGGGTGGTGCACGAGATCGGGCCGCGCGCCACGCGCATCCGCACCAACGACGCCACCGACGTGATCGTGCCCAACTCGGTGCTGGTCAACGACCAGGTGGTCAACTGGACCCTGCGCAACACCACGCGGCGCATTCGGGTGCCGTTCGTCACCGCCTTCGGGGTCGACAAGGAACTGGTGCGCGAGGCGGTGCTCAAGGCCGCCCGCAGCGTGCCCTTCACCAGCGCCGACGACGCCGTGCGCCGCACCCAGGTGTGGCTGGTCGGCTATGGCGAGCACGCGCTGAAGTTCGAGCTGATCGTCTGGCCGACGGTCGAGGCCGTGCGCCGTCCGGCGGCGATCTTCGCGGCCTATACCTGGGCCATCGACGACGCCTTGCGCGAGGCCGGGATCGAGATCCCCTATCCGCAGCGCGACGTGCGCCTGCGGGGGCTGTTCGGCGAAGAGGGCGAGGACGCCCGCGCCGCCCTGCGGCTGGAGCCGCGCGCGGCCCGCAAGGCCAGGGGCAAGGCGGCCACCCACGTCTCGCAGAACGACGCCGCCGACGAACTGGGCCGCGAGGATCCCGACGAGGCGCCGCCGCCGAGGCCGGGGCAGGGTGCAGGATGACGATGCAGACAGTTGAAACATTGGAAGAGGTCGAGATCCCGTCGGCCCTGCATCCCCGCCGCCGGGTCGTCGTGTTGTTGCGCGACGACGGCCTCTTCGCGTGGGCCGAGCAGTATCACTACGTGTCCGAACACGACGGCGAGGTCATCGTCGAGGGATGGCATAGCCTGGCGCCGGAGGGGATCTATGCCTCGGCCGAGATCGCCGCGGCCGAGGGGAGGGCCGCGATGCTGGACCGGCTCGGCGGCGAGCGCTGAGCGACCCTTGACCCCCTCGCGCGCGCGCCGCAGTCTTCTCGCAACTGCGAAATAAGCACCTAGGGAACACGCGCATGAAGACCGCCCGAGGCTTCTTCAAACCCCTGGCCATCGGCGCCCCGGCGCCGTGGCGCGAGCTGCCCGCCCGCGTCGAGCGGATGATCCACTTCGTGCCGCCGCACCTGGACAAGGTGCGGGCCAAGGTCGGCGAGATCGCCCCGACCGTCGACGTGATCCTGGCCAATCTGGAAGACGCCATCCCCGCCGACGCCAAGGGCGCGGCCCTGGCCGGGACCATCGCCCTGTCGCGCGAGGTCGATTTCAAGGCCCTGGGCGTGGGGCTGTGGGTGCGGATCAACTGCCTAAACTCGCCCTGGCACCTGGACGAGGTGGCGACCCTGGTCGAGAAGGCCGGCGACAGGATCGACGTGATCATGGTGCCCAAGGTCGAGGGGCCCTGGGACATCTTCTATATCGACCAGCTGCTGGCCTCGCTGGAGGCCAAGCACGGGGTGACCCGGCCGATCCTGCTGCACGCCATCCTGGAGACGGCCGAGGGTGTGATGAACGTCGAGCAGATCGCCGGCGCCAGTCCGCGCATGCAGGGGATTTCGCTGGGACCGGCCGACCTGGCGGCCAGCCGGGCGATGAAGACCACGCGGGTTGGAGGCGGCCATCCGGGCTATCGCGTGATTGAAGATCCGCATGCGGACGGTTCGGCCCGCGCCTCCGTCCAGCAGGACCTCTGGCACTACACCTTCGCCAAGATGGTCGACGCCTGCGCGGCCCACGGCATCAAGCCGTTCTACGGTCCGTTCGGGGCCATCGACGATCCGGTCGCCTGCGAGCAGCAGTTCCGCAACGCCTTCCTGATGGGCTGCGCGGGGGCCTGGAGCCTGCACCCCAGCCAGATCGCCATCGCCAAGCAGGTGTTCAGTCCCGATCCCGCCGAGGTGGCCTTCGCGAAGAGGATCCTGGAGGCCATGCCCGACGGTTCGGGCGTGGCGATGATCGACGGCAAGATGCAGGACGACGCCACCTGGAAACAGGCCAAGGTGATGGTCGACTGCGCCCGCCAGATCGCCGCCAAGGATGCCGAGTACGCGGCGCTTTACGGGTTTTGAGGCACCGCCCCAAGTCCACCACCACGTGATGCTCGGCCAGGGGGGCGCGCGTTGTTCGCCGACGATGGCTTGGCGAGGATACGACGGGTCGGGCGGGAGCGAACATGGCCAAACCAGTGGATGTCGGCGTGGACACGCGCCTTAAGCCTCGAACCATAAAGGCGTCACGCTTCAAGGTGTCGCTGCAATTGGCGATAACCCTCGTCTTCGTCGCGGTCGCCGCGCTGGTCGTCTGGGTCGATCCGGTCGGCCTGATAGGCTTGGTGGGCTGGCTCATGCTGCTCCTCTTTCAGCATCACGGTGCCGGGCGTCCAGGCGCCGAAGGGCGCGCCTGGATACTATGCCGGGACCTTCCACTCCTTCAGCCAGCGTGGCGTGGGCGAGCCGTCGGAGCTGTGGTGCTTCCTGCCCAAGGTGGTCGGCGGCAAGCGTGACAGCATCTGCCTGCTGCGTAGCGACACCGGCGTGGCGGCCAGCGCGCCGACCCGCATGAACCCCTGGCTCTGGACCCAGTTCAGCCCGGCGTCAGGCACTTTCGACTATACCCATGCGCCGGTCTTCGAGCTGCGACCGGTCGAGATCCCCGCCGAGCTCCAATTGGAATATCGCTTCGCCGGCTGGCAGGGCGACAAGCCGCGGATCGCGGCCTTCGCCGGTGGCAGCGAGATCCAAACGACGGTCCTGTCTCGCCAGGCCGACGGCCGGTTCGTGCTCAAGGCGGTGGCCGGCGTCGTCTCCCTCAGCGCCGCGCCGGGCAATCCCGACCAGGTGGTGGTCGCTGTCGCTCCGTAGGGGCGCGCGATTTTCCAGGACCGCCGGTTGACACTCCCTTTTGCTCAAAGATAGCATAAGTCCAGTCGCTGGATAGACCGGCGGCTGACATCGGCGTGAGGGAGTCTCATGCGCTTCGACTATCTCGTCCTGATCGGACGTTTCCAGCCGTTCCACAACGGCCACGCCGCCGTGTTGCGGCATGCCCTGCGCCTGGCGCAGAAGGTCATCGTCCTGACCGGCAGCGCCGGCCAGCCTCGCACCATCCGCAACCCCTTCAACGCCGCCGAGCGCGCGGTGATGATCCGCGCCGCCGCCGGCGAGGACGCCGCCCGGCTGATCGTCGAGCCGCTGCGCGACCGCCTCTATGGCGAGACGCTGTGGGTCGGCGACGTGCAGCGCCTCGTCGCCGAGGCCGTGGCTCGGGACGGCGCGGGCGAGGGCGCAACCATTGGCCTGATCGGCCGCAACAAGGACGACGCCACCGCCGCCTACCTGGCCGCCTTTCCGCAGTGGGAGCTGGTCGACGTTCAGCACGCCGAGGTGCTGTCGGCCACCGAACTGCGCGACTGGCTGTTCACCGGCGAGCCCGGGGCCTTGCGCCTGGTCGAGGCCAATGTGCCTACGCCGGTGTTCGAGATGCTGGGCGCCTTCCGCGACGGTTCGCCCGCCTACGCCCAGCTGGCCCGCGAGCACGCCTTCATCAAGACCTATCGCCAGTCGTGGGCGGCCGCGCCCTATGCCCCGACCTTCGTCACCGCCGACGCGGTGGTCGTCCATTCCGGCCACGTGCTGCTGGTGCGCCGCCGCGCCGAGCCGGGCAGGGGGCTGTGGGCGCTGCCGGGCGGTTTCGTGAACCAGGGCGAGACCGTGCAGGAGGCGGCGATCCGCGAACTGCAGGAAGAGACCCGCGCCAAGATCCCGCCGGCCGTGCTGCGCGGCTCGATCAAGGCCAGCCGGGTGTTCGACCATCCCGATCGCTCGCTGCGCGGGCGCACCATCACCCACGCCTTCCATTTCGACTTCCCCGCCGGCCCGCTGCCGCGCGTGAAGGGATCCGACGACGCCGAGCAGGCCCGCTGGATCCCGATCAGCGAGGCGCTGCTGATGGAGGAGCAGTTCTTCGAGGACCATTTCCACATCCTCGAGCACTTCGTCGGCGCCTGACGCCGGTCAAACCCAGCCGACCCGAAAGACGGGACGGTGATCCGCGGCAAGGAGCTTCCGCGATGTTCGACAACCTGATCCTCGACACCGACAGCTACAAGGCCAGCCACTGGCTGCAATACCCGCCCGCCACGACCGGCGCGTTCTTCTATGTGGAGAGCCGGGGCGGACGCTACGACCGCACGGTCTTCTTCGGCCTGCAGGCGATCCTGAAGACCGCGCTGGCCAAACCTGTGACCCACGCCATGGTCGACGAGGCTGCGCAGCTTCTGGCGGCGCATGGCGAGCCCTTCAACGAGGCCGGCTGGCGGCGGATCGTCGACGTGCACGGCGGCCGCCTGCCGGTGCGCATCCGGGCCGTGCCCGAAGGGGCGGTGGTCCCCACGCACCAGGCGCTGATGACCATCGAGAACACCGATCCGGAGTGCTTCTGGCTGCCGTCCTACCTGGAGACCCTGCTGCTGCGGGTCTGGTATCCGGTGACCGTCGCCACCACCAGCTGGGGCGTCAAGCAGACGCTCCGCGCGGCGCTGGAGAAGACCTGCGACGATCCCGAAGGCCAGCTGCCGTTCAAGCTGCACGACTTCGGGGCGCGGGGCGTCTCCAGCAAGGAGAGCGCGGCGATCGGGGGCTTGGCCCACCTCGTCAACTTCCTGGGCAGCGACACCCTGGCGGCCGTGCAGGCGGGCCGGGCCTGGTACAACGAGCCGATGGCGGCCTTCTCGATCCCGGCGGCCGAGCACAGCACCATCACCAGCTGGGGCCGCGATCGCGAGGCCGACGCCTATCGCAACATGCTGACGAGCTTCGGCAAGCCGGGCGGCCTGTTCTCGGTGGTGTCCGACAGCTACGACCTGTTCGAGGCGGTCAGCCGCATCTGGGGCCAGGAACTGCGGGACGAGGTGATCGCCAGCGGCGCGACCCTGGTCGTGCGCCCCGACTCCGGCGAGCCGGTCGAGATCGTCGCCGAGACCCTGAGGCGCCTCGACGAGGCCTTCGGCAGCACGGTCAACGCCAAGGGCTACAAGGTGCTGAACCACGTGCGGGTGATCCAGGGCGACGGGGTCAATCCTGTCAGCATCGCCGCCATCCTCGAGCGGGTGATCGCCGACGGCTTCAGCGCCGAGAACCTGGCCTTCGGCATGGGCGGCGGCCTGTTGCAGCAGCTCGACCGCGACACCCAGCGCTTTGCGTTGAAGTGCTCGGCGGCCAAGGTCGACGGGGCCTGGATCGACGTCAGCAAGAACCCGGTCACCGATCCGGGCAAGCGCTCCAAGGCCGGGCGGCTGATGCTTCAGCGCAATGCGGCCGGCGACTACCGCACGGTCGCCGTGGCCGAAGGCGAGGCCGCGCCGCAGGGCTGGACTGACGCCATGGTCACGGTGTGGGAGGACGGGGCGCTGCTGGTGGATCACACGCTGGCCGACGTGCGGGCGCGCAGCGAGGCGGGATGAGAGGCCTTCTCCCGCACGATCCCCGCGAAAGCGGGGACCTTACGGATTTGGTATGGCCTCAGGCCTTGGCCGCCAGGCGCTTGACGAGAGCGTGGGCGACGGCGTCGCTGCTGGCGGGGTTCTGGCCGGTGATCAGGTCGTCGTCCTCGACGAGGTAGGGCGCCCAGTCGGGGCCTTTCTCGTAGAGGCCGCCATTGGCCTTCAGCATGTCCTCGACCAGGAACGGCACGATGTCGGTCAGCTCGACGGCGTCCTCCTCGCCGTTGGTGAAGCCGGTGACCTTGCGGCCGGCCACCAGCGGGCGGCCGTCGGCGGCCTTGACGTGGCGCAGGGCGCCGGGGGCGTGGCAGACCAGGGCCTGGGGCTTGCCGGCGCGGTCGAAGGCCTCGATCAGGGAGACCGAGACGGGCGACTCGGCAAGATCCCACAGCGGGCCGTGACCGCCGGGATAGAACACCGCGTCGAAGTCGGCGGCGTTCACCTCGGCGAGCGGCGTGGTCTGGGCCAGGGCCGCCAGCGCGGCCTCGTCGGCCTGGAAGCGGCGGGTAGCGTCGGTCTGGAAGTCGGGCAGGTCGCTCTTGGGATCGAGCGGCGGCTGGCCGCCCTCGGGCGAAGCCAGGACGAGGTCGGCGCCGGCGTCCTTGAACACGTAATAGGGCGCGGCCAGCTCCTCGAGCCAGAAGCCGGTCTTCTTGCCGGTGTCGCCAAGGGTGTCGTGCGAGGTCAGGACGATGAGGATTTTCATGGCGGGCTCTTTGCTGTGAAGATCGGGGCTGTGAAGATCGGGCGGGCGAGGATGGCGTTTGGGGGCGTCGATCTTTCCGGCATATGGGGTGGCTGGGCGTGGCCGCCATCGCGGGTCTGGTCAGCGGGGGGAGAATGGCAGGGCGAAGGAAGTTGCTGGACCAACTGCACGCGATCTCCGATCGCGACGCCATGGAGTGGTTCGCACTTGCCGGGGTCGCGCTGCTGACCCTGGGTTGGAACGGCTGGAACTTGGCGCAACATCTGATCCACGGCCGGATCTATGTGCTCGACCAGAACCACGCCCACTGGGCCTACTGGAGCCAGGAGCCGCGCGGCGACGCCGTGCTGATCGCGCTGGCCTGCGCTACGGCCGGCGGCGTCGGCCTGGCCTTGCTGGCGACGATGGCGACGCTGCGCATGACCCGCGGCTGGCCGTCGAAGCCGCACGAGACGATGCGGAGCGCCAGGCTGGATCGGCTCTAGGCGTGCTCTCGCATCCGAAACGTCAGCCAAGGTGACGCCATGAAGAAGATGGTTCTGCTCGCGCTGCTCGGCCTGAGCGCCTGCGAGACGGCGTCAAACCGCTTCGACGTTCGTGTGGGCGACGGCGAGGTGATCGGCGCCGAGTTTCGGCTGTGCGGCCGGCAGGTTCCGCTTTCCAGGTCGGGGGACCGCTTCACCGGCGTCCAGCCCGCCAGGTGCGAAGGGCATGGCGAGATCCAGGTGTCGTTCGCCGATCGCCAGGCCGCCACCTGCCACATCGGCTACGTTACGCCTGGCTTGGACCAGGTCTTCGACTTCATCGTCCGCGACGGCCGCTGCGAGGCGGTGGTCTAGCTCCTGCCATCGCCCGCGCGCACCCGGCCCTCATCGACCGCGTACCAGATCGGCGTCGCGCCACGCCGATCGGCGAGCGCCCAATCGGGAGCCCCGCCATCGCGGGCGTAGGACACGATCCGCGCGCCGCCTTCGAAAGCCAGGTCGAGTTCCGGCGGCTCGCCCGCGGCCGCTCCGAAGATCACTCGTCGGCCGACCAGGGCAGACGGCGGGAGGGGCGTACCGTTCTCCTCGACCCGCCAGCCGTCATAGAGACAGGCCGAGACCTCGCCGGTCCGGTTGCCAGGGCTTCCGTCGCGGCGGCGAACCGTGGACGGCGACAGCGTGCCGAACTCCAGGAACAGCGCGCCGTCTGCCGTCCAGGCGTGGCTCAGCGTCAGGTCCCGCAGGACCGCGCCGAGCGGAGCCGTCATCGAGCGGCCGTCGACCCGAATGGTTGCCGAGATGAGGGGAATGCGGATCTCGGTCCAGTAGCCGGACGAGGCGCCGAACCCCGACAGGATCAGGTCGTCGCCCTCGACGATCCACTCGCAGATGTCGCGCAGGGCGGCCGCCGAAGGATCGCGGCCAGCCATTGCTCATGCTTGAACATGCGTGCGGTGATGGCGGCTTCGGCGGTCAGAAGCGCTCGGCACGGAGCATCGACGAGCCCTATGCCCTCGACGAAGACGCCCTCGGCCGTAAAGGCCAGTTCACGCGCCGTGAGGCTGAACGTGAGCATGGCCAGATCGGGAAAGGAGACGCGCTCTGCATCGGCGCGCCCCAATTCCAGCGTCACGGCTTGGAGCATCCGGCCCGGTCTACGACCGGTAGTCGCCGTTGATGGCCACGTACTGTTTGGTCAGGTCGCAGGTCCAGACCGAGGAGCTGCCCTTGCCGACGCCGACCTCGACGGTGACCTCAAGCTCCTGGTTCTTCATGTAGGCGCTCATGGCCGCCTCGTCGTACTCGGCCGAGACCAGGCCGTCGCGGGCGGCGTAGAGTTCGCCGAACTTGACGCTGATCTTCTCGCGGTTGACCGGTTCGTCGGCGCGGCCGACGGCCATGACGATGCGGCCCCAGTTGGCGTCCTCGCCGGCGAAGGCGGTCTTGACCAGCGGGCTTTCGGCGATGGTGCGGGCGATCTTGCGGGCCGACAGCGGACTCTCGGCGCCGTTGACCGTGATCTTGACGAACTTGGTGGCGCCTTCGCCGTCGCGGACAAGTTGCATGGCCAGGTCCAGCAGCACGCCTTCCAGCTTTTCGCGGAAGTCGGCCAGGCGCTTGTCGCCGGCCCGTGCAATCTTCGGCGCCGACGACTGCCCCGTCGCGAACAACAGGAGCGTGTCGTTGGTCGAGCGGTCGCCGTCCACCGTCACGCAGTTGAAGGTGGTGCGGGTATAGAGGCTGACCAGGGTCTGCAGGGCGGCCGGCGCGATGGCCGCGTCGGTGGCCACGAAGGCCAGCATCGTGGCCATATCGGGCGCGATCATGCCCGAGCCCTTGGCGATGCCGGCGATCTTCACTTCATGGCCGTCGATCACCGCCGTGGTGTAGGCGCCCTTCGGGAAGGTGTCGGTGGTCATGATCGCCGAGGCCGCCTGGGCCCAGCCGTCGGCGGTGAGGCGGGTTTCCACTTCGCGCAGGTTCGAGGTGATCTTGCTGTCGTCGAGGATGACGCCGATGACGCCGGTCGAGGCCATCATCACGTCGCGCTGGCGGCAGTCGAAGCGCTTGCCCACGGCGGTGGCCACGCGGCGCACGGCGTCGGCGCCGGGCTTGCCGGTGAAGCTGTTGGCGCAGCCGGCGTTGACCACCAGGGCGCGCACGTCGGCGCCGCCGGTCGCGGCCAGCTGGCGCTTGCACCAGTCGACCGGGGCCGAACCCACGCCGTGGCGAGTGAAGACGCCGGCGCCCGAGGTGCCCTCGGCGAAGCGCATCAGCAGCAGGTCGGGGCGCTCGTGCTTGTAGAAGCCGGCGCGGCCGGTGGCGATCTCGACCCCGGCGATCGGCGGGATGACCGGGAACGGCACGACCAGCGGCGAGACGGCCAGGCCCGGCTTGCCCGGGGCGACCGGCGGCGGGGCGACGACGGGCGCGGCCTGAACGGATGTTTCGCCGGCCGACTTCTGGGCGCGGCGCAGGCCGGCGCGCTTCAGGGCCGAGGCCAGCGGGTCGAGGGCGCGGTCCAGCGCGTGGCCGACCGTGGCGCCGACCTGGCCGACGATCTCGGCGGGCGTGGTGGTGGCCGGGGCCTTGTCGGCGGCTTTCGGCGCGGCCTTGGTCTTTGCAGCGGCCTTGTCGGTCGAGGTCGTGGTGGGCTTGCGGGTCATTTCTTTGCCGAGTTCTGGGCCGAATTCTGGGCCGGAGCCGAGGCGGGCGGGGCGTTGTCGAGGTCGGAGCTGGGGGCGGCGTCGCCGCCTCCGGGCGGCGCGGAGGCCGGCTCCTGCGGGGCGCCGGGGATGTCCTGGCCCTTGCCGACCAGCATCTCCACCTTGGCGCCGCCGCGCAGTTTCTCCAGCAGGTCGCGAACCTGGTCGTAGGTGAGGAAACGCACGATCTGCGGACGGGCTTCCTCGAGGCTCATCGGCGCTTCCTGGCGCTTGTCCTCTACGCGCATCACCACCCAGCCGCCGGCGATGGCGAACGGGCCGACGAGGTCGCCCTTCTTGGCGTCCTTCAGGGCCACGGCGTAGGGCTCGGGCATGATGTCGACCGTGAAGTAGTCGAGGTCGCCGCCCTTGAAGCGCGTGGCCTCGTCCTTGGAGCGTTCCATGGCCAGGGCGTCGAACGAGGCGCCGGTCGTCAGCAGCTTCTTGACGCTTTCGGCTTCCGCCTGGGTGGGCACCAGGATCTGGCGGGCGCGGATCTCTTCCGACTGCTTGGTCAGCTTCTGCTGCTCGCCGTAGAGGCCGCGGATGTTGTCCTCGGTGACGGCCTTCTCGACCATGCCCTCGACCAGCATGTCGCCCAGGATGCGCTCGCGGGCGGCGGCCAGACGGCGCTGGGCCACGGGATCCTTGTCGAGCTTGCGCTCGATGGCCTCGGCGGCCAGCAGCTTCTGGTCGATCACCTCGTCGAGCACGCGGCGGAACAGGTCGGACGACACGTCCAGCGGTTCGCCCTCGCCGATCAGCCCTTGCGCCACGGCCTCGCGCTTGACATCGGAGGCCCAGACGGCGTGGCCGTCGACCCGGGCCACGGCCGTGTCGCCCGGCTCGGGCGGGCGCTCGTCGACGCCGCCGCGGCCGCAGGCGGCGACCAGCAGCGCCAGGCCGATCACGGCGGCGGCCAAAACCGAGCGAGCATGAAGTGAGCGGGGTTTACGGACAGGGTTCATCGGGCGCGGATCTCCGCTGGTCTTATGAAATGCGCTCTAGAGCGCGTCAGGCCAAAGGGAAAGCCGTTTCGGACGGCTCGGGCCTCTAAACTTCGCGCGCGAGGACATGGTTCTCGGAACCCGGAGGCGCGGCGAGGGTTTGCATCGCCGCCGAGCGGGTTTCGCGCAGCGGGTGAAAGCTTGGCCCATCGGGCTTTTCGACGCCCCGGCGGGCCAGGCCTCGCGTTGACACTGGGGGGGGCGGTGCTTAAGTCTCGCGCGCGCGCCGTTTTCAGGGGTTCTGCGATCTCGGCGCACCGTCATTACCGTAGTGAAGGCCGATAAAGCCTTAGCGCCGGCCCACTAAGTTCTCGCTCCGGATCCTTTCTGCATGCTCGGCTTCGCCAAAAAGCTCTTCGGTTCCTCCAACGAACGCAAGGTGAAGTCGCTTCACGGCCGCGTCGCCAAGATCAACGCGCTCGAGCCCCAGATGGCCGCGCTGTCGGACGAGGCGCTAAAGGCCAAGACCCAGGAATTCAAGGATCGCCTGGAGAAGGGCGCGACCCTCGACGACATCCTCGACGAAGCCTTCGCCGTGGTCCGCGAGGGCTCCAAGCGCGCCCTGGGCATGCGCCACTTCGACGTGCAGATGATCGGCGGCATGGTGCTGCACTTCGGCGGCATCTCCGAAATGCGCACCGGTGAAGGCAAGACGCTGGTCGCCACCCTGCCGACCTATCTGAACGCGCTGGCCGGCAAGGGCGTGCACGTCATCACCGTCAACGACTACCTGGCCACCCGCGACGCCGAGTGGATGGGTCAGCTCTACAACTTCCTGGGCCTGTCCTACGGGATCATCGTCAACGGTCTCTCGCAAGGCGACCGCCAGCGCGCCTACCGCGCCGACATCACCTACGGCACCAACAACGAATTCGGCTTCGACTACCTGCGCGACAACCTCGTCTATGACGTGAACGAGATGGTCCAGCGCGGCCACCACTACGTGATCGTCGACGAAGTCGACTCGATCCTGATCGACGAAGCCCGCACCCCGTTGATCATCTCGGGCCCGACCGAGGACCGCAGCGAGCTGTACAAGACCATCGACGTCCTGGTGAAGGAACTCATCAAGGACAAGACCAACTACGACCACGACGAGAAGCAGAAGCAGGTCATCCTCACCGAGGAAGGTCAGGAGCGGATCGAAGAGGTCCTGACCTCGGGCGGCCACCTGGCGGAAGACACCGCCGGCCTCTATGACGCGGCCAACATCTCGATCGTGCACCACGTCAACCAGGCCCTGCGGGCCAACGTGCTCTACACGCGCGACAAGGACTATATCGTCAAGGGCGGCGAAGTCGTCCTGATCGACGAGTTCACGGGCCGCATGATGACCGGCCGCCGCCTGTCGGAAGGCCTGCACCAGGCCATCGAGGCCAAGGAAGGCGCCGACATCCAGCCCGAGAACCAGACCCTGGCCTCGGTGACCATCCAGAACTACTTCCGCCTCTACACCAAGCTGTCGGGCATGACCGGCACGGCTTCGACCGAGGCGCAGGAGTTCGACGACATCTACAAGATGGGCGTCAGCGAAATCCCGACCAACCGCGTCATCCAGCGCATCGACGACGATGACGAGGTCTACCGCACCGAGGCCGAGAAGAACCGCGCCATCCTGGTGCAGATCGCCGACTGCCACAGCCGTGGCCAGCCGATCCTGGTCGGCACCGTGTCGATCGAGAAGTCGGAAGAACTGTCCAAGCTGCTCGATTCCTACGAGTGGGAAAATAAGGGCGCCAAGCAGAAGGGCATCCCGCACCAGGTGCTGAACGCTCGCTTCCACGAGCAGGAAGCCGGCATCGTCGCCGACGCCGGCGTGCCCGGCGCCGTGACCATCGCCACCAACATGGCCGGCCGCGGCACCGACATCCAGCTGGGCGGCAGCATCGACCTGCGTCTGTCCAAGTGGAAGATCGAGCAACGGGGCCTGGGCATCGAGGTCTCGCCGGAAGACGAGGCCGCCCACCGCGCCGAGGTCGAGGCCGAGATCGCCGACGCCAAGAAGGCGGCCCTGGCCGCCGGCGGCCTGTTCGTGCTGGGCACCGAGCGCCACGAAAGCCGCCGGATCGACAACCAGCTGCGCGGCCGCACCGGCCGTCAGGGCGACCCGGGCCGCAGCAAGTTCTTCCTGTCGTGCGAGGACGACCTTCTTCGCATCTTCGCGGGCGAGCGCCTGGACGCGATCATGCGCACCTTCGGCGTCCAGGACGGCGAGGCGATCACCCACCGCTGGCTGAACGCGGCCATCGCCAAGGCCCAGACCCGCGTCGAGCAGCGCAACTACGAGATCCGCAAGAACCTCCTGAAGTACGACGACGTCGTCAACGACCAGCGCAAGGCCGTGTTCGAGCAGCGCCAGGAGTTCATGGAATCGAGCGATCTGTCGGAAGTCATCCACGAGATGCGCCACGACGTGATCGACGACCTGGTTGCCCGCCACGTGCCGCCCAAGGCTTACGCTGAACAATGGGACATCGAGGGGCTGCACGAGCGCGTCCAGGCCGTGCTGGGCATGGACCTGCCGCTGAAGGACTGGGCCGCCGAAGAGGGCGTCGACGACGAAGCCTTCCGCGAGCGCATCACCAAGGCCGCCGACGAGTACGCCGCCCAGCGTGAAGTGATCATCACGCCCGAGCAGATGCGCCAGGTGGAAAAGAGCTTCCTGCTGCAGATGATCGATCTGCAGTGGCGCGAGCACCTGATGCACCTGGACCACCTGCGCAACGTCATCGGCCTGCGCGGCTACGGCCAGCGCGACCCGCTGAACGAATACAAGACCGAAGCCTTCAGCCTGTTCGAAAAACTGCTGGGGGATCTCCGCACCAACACCACCCGCTGGCTGATGACGGTCGAGATCGCCTATGCCGAGCCGGAGCCGCTGCACACGCCGGAAAACCTGATCCCGGTGCATCTGGACCCGCTGACCGGCGAGAACGCCGCCGTGGCCGGCGCCATCCCGGAAGGTCTGTCGCCCGAACAGCGCGAGGCCCTGCCGGTCTCGTCCCTGCCGGAAGGCTGGGAACGCACCAACCGCAACGGCGCCTGCCCCTGCGGTTCGGGCAAGAAGTTCAAGCAGTGCCACGGCTCGCTGGTCTGACGACCGGCGGGTTCGTCAGGGCCTGAAACGACGAAGCCCGCCCCGGGAGACCAGGGCGGGCTTTTTCGTGGGCGGGGCGATGGGACGTGTGTGGGCGTCAGCCGCCCTTCTTCGCCCCCAGGTCCATGCCCAGCGTCGGGCCGATGCCGTCGGGGTGGTCGCCGAAGGGGTTGCGGCGGGCGTTCGCGAGCTTGGCCAGGCGCTGGCGCAGGTCGTCGTCGACGCGGACGATGTCGTCTATGGCGGCGGCCTGCTCGGCGCTGGCCTCGGCGCCGTCGGGTTCGGCCAGCACGCGCTCGATCGCCGCCAGGAAGCGCGCCTCCTCGGCCGAGCCCGACGGCGGCGGCGTGTCCAGCCAGGCCAGGACGGTCTCGAGCGCGTCTTCGAAGGTCTGGGCCATGCGGGCGTCTCCTCTAGCAGGGGGAGCTTTGGCAACGCCTCGCATGGCGGGTTGTTCAACGCCGGCTCAGTGGGCCGAGACGCCCAGGCGGTTCCAGAGGTTGATCATCGCCACCAGGGCAGTCAGGGCGCTGGCCTCGACCTCGCTGTAGTGGGCCCGCAGGTCGGCGCGCAATGGGGCCAGGTCGACCTTGGCCGGCAACTGGGTCAGGGCCTCGGTCCAGGCCAGGGCGGCCTTCTCCGCGGGGGTGTAGTCGGCCACGTGCCGCCAGACGGTCAGGCGGTCGAGGCGCTCGTTGGTCTCGCCGTCGTCGCGGGCCTCCTTGGAATGCATCTTCACGCAGAAGGCGCAGTCGTTGAGCTGCGAGGCGCGCAGCTTGAGCAGGTGAAGCAAGGAAGGAGCGAGGCCCGCCGCGGCCACCGCCTGCTCGGCGGCGATGAAGGCCTGATAGACGGCGGGGACGTTCTTGTCGTGGCGGAAGCCGGCGGTGTCGCTCATGGTCCTGATCCTCGTTACGGCCCCTGAAGGGGGGGCTTCGAAGATCAGGACGAGACGGGCGCGCGTCTTGTGACATGGCGCCCGGAAAAAGCAGGCGCGCCGGCCTTGCCTCAGTCGGCCTGTCCGGCCGACCGCTTGACGACTTTCCAGGCGAGGAAGCCCAGCAAGCCCGCGCCGATGGCCAGGCTTGCGACCAGGGCGACGGGCGCGGGCGCCGCGTCGGCCAGTACGTCGAGGCCGGCGCCGACGCCCTCGTCCAGGTGGGAAGGGGACTTGCGCTTCTTGCCGGCCAGGAACGGATGGCGCTTTTTCAGCACCCTTATTGCAGCCCCTCGCGGCCGATGGCGTAGAAGCGTTCGGCGCGCTGGCGCTTCAGTTCGGCGGGGGTCAGGAGCGACAGCTTCTTCAGTTCGTCCTCGACCGCGTCGCCGACGGCCTTGATGGCGGCTTCCGGGTCCGAATGGGCGCCGCCGGCCGGTTCCTCGACGATGCGGTCGACGATGCGCAGCTTGATCAGGTCCTGGGCGGTGATCTTCATGTTGGTGGCCGCGTCCTTGGCCCGGGCGCCGTCGCGCCACAGGATCGAGGCCGCGCCTTCCGGCGAGATCACCGAATAGATCGAGTGCTCGAGGATCAGCACGCGGTTGGCGCCGGCCAGGGCGATGGCGCCGCCCGAGCCGCCTTCGCCGGTGACCGTGGCGACCATCGGCGTGCCCAGGGTCAGGCAGCGCTCGGTCGAGCGGGCGATGGCCTCGGCCTGGCCGCGCTCTTCGGCGCCCAGGCCCGGATAGGCGCCGGCGGTGTCGACGAAGGTGACGACCGGCAGGTTGAAGCGCTCGGCCATGTCCATCAGGCGCACGGCCTTGCGGTAGCCTTCAGGGCGGGCCATGCCGAAGTTGTGCTTCAGGCGGGTGGTGGTGTCGTAGCCCTTCTCGTGGCCCATCACGACCACCGGCATGCCGCGGAAGCGGCCCAGGCCGCCCACGATCGCCTGATCGTCGGCGAACTTGCGGTCGCCGCGCAGCTCGACGAACTCGTCGATCAGGCCCGCGACATAATCACGCAGGTGCGGACGCTGCGGGTGGCGGGCGACCATGGTCTTCTGCCAGGCGTCGAGGCCGGCATAGGCTTCCTTGCGAAGCACCTGCACGCGCTCGCGCAGGGCGCCGATCTCGCTGTCGAACGCGCCAGGACCAGCCGTCTCGGAAAGCCTTGAAAGCTCTTCGATCTTGGCTTCCAGGTCGGCGATGGGTCGCTCGAAATCGAGATAGTGCGCGGCCATGAGTCTCTTAACGTCGCCGTTTGCGAAAGGTTGGCGAACCTAGTGCGTGATGACGCCCAGGGAAAGCGCATTCACGCGGAATTGGAACCACCGTCTCGGCGACGGATTCCCTGATCACGGGATTCCTCCCCAACTGAGTCCTGTTAAGAAACCGAACCCCTATGGTGAATCGAACGCCGATCATTATATTGGGTTCTCAAGAGCCGGCTGCGGAAGTCAGCTGGCGCTGCGGCCCCGCCCATCGAACATGGACACGGCCCGCCTGATGAGGACGCATTGTTCCCATGCAGGTGTTCACCTTCTTCTGCGTCGAGCGCGACGGCTCGGTTCCCCGTTTCGATGTCACGGCCTGCGCCGACGACCATGCCGCGCGCCTGCGGGCCAACGAGCTGTTCGACATGCATCGCGGCTGCAACGAGGTCGAGGTCTGGCGCGGCGCCACCCACCTGTTCAAGGTCGGAGCCGGCGCGGCCGCCTGAACCTTCACGTTCGCGCGGATTCGACCAAGCATCGGATCGGGCAAGGCGCCACATTGGCGTTCTCGACAGAGAACGCAGGATCTTCGCCATGACCGACATCGCCCGTCCTTCCGCCATCGCCGAGGACAGCGGCCACGGCGGCGTGCAGATCCTGGTCACCGCCGGGCCCTCGCGCCTGGCCGGCGACCTGAAACCCTCCGAGGGCGGCCTGGACACCGGCCCCAATCCGCATGACCTGGTCGCCGCGGGCCTGGCGGCCTGCACGACCCAGACGCTGCGCCTCTACGCCAAGCGCAAGAGCTGGGCGCTTGGCGCGGTGCGGGTAGAGACCACCTGGCGGCGCCTGCCCGGCCAGGTCCCGGCCGACGTCTTCGACCGGGTGATCAGCCTCTCCGGCGATCTCGACGCCGAACAGCGCCAGCGCCTGCTGGAGATCGCCGAGGCCTGCCCGGTGCACAAGATGCTGACCGCCGGCGTGAAGGTCGAGACGCGGGTGGCGTAGGGGGAACTGTCCCCTCTCTCTCCCCATGGAAGAGGGGCGCGAAGGGCGGCCTGTCCGAGCGAATTCGGCCCCGCCTTGCGCACCCCGCCCAATCGCGATCACATGCCCGTCGTGATTGCATGGGGGCAGCCAGCGTGACCGAAGCCTTGATCGTCCGGGGGCTGGACAAGACCTTCGCCAAGCCCGCCGTGCGTGAGCTGGACCTGACGGTGCACCCGGGCGAGCTCTATGCGCTGCTGGGGCCCAACGGCGCGGGCAAGACCACGACGTTGCGGATGGTCGCGGGCCTGACCAAGCCCGACAAGGGATCGATCAGCATCTTCGGGATCGACGCCCTGGCCGATCCGGCGGCGGCCAAGGCGGTGACCGCCTGGGCGCCCGACGAGGCGATGATCTACGACCGCCTCACTCCGCTGGAATACCTGGAGTTCGTCGCCGGCCTGTGGAACGTCGAGCCCCGCCACGCCAAGGCGCGGGCGGGGGAATTGCTTGAGACCCTGGGCCTGGCTTCGGAGGCGCGGCGGCGGTGCGAGGGCTTCTCGCGCGGCATGAAGCAGAAGGTGGCCCTGGCCGGGGCGCTGATCCACGACCCTCGCCTGCTGATCCTCGACGAGCCGCTGACCGGCCTGGACGCGGCCTCGGCGCGCCTGGTCAAGGACATGTTGCAGGCCCGCGTCGACGCCGGCGGCACGGTGATCCTGACCACCCACATTCTCGAGGTGGCCGAGCGCATGGCCGACCGCATCGGCATCATCGCCGGCGGCCGCCTGCTGGCCGAAGGCACGCTGGACGCCCTGCGAGCGCATGCCGGCAAGACGGGGGCGGGGCAGGGCGGCGGCGACACCCTGGAAGACGTCTTTCTGCAACTGACCGCCGACGGGGCCCCCGCGTGAGCCTGCTGCGTCCCGGCGGGGTCCCCTGGCTGCTCGCCCACGAGATGCGGCTGAGCTTTCGCGCCCTGACCGGCAAGCGGGCCATGGGCGGCGTCGGGGCGATGATCGGCCTTGCGATCCTGGCGCTGGTGATGCTGAGCGGCGGGGTGGTCATCGGCCTGGCCTTGCGCAAGCTGGACGTGCCGGTGATCCCGCTGTCGGCCGCCATCGCCCTGGCCTGCTGCGCCACGGCCTTCACCCTGATGCTGTCCCAGACGCTGGCGGCGGCCAGCGAGGCTTTGTACGAGCGCGGCGACCTTGACCTGCTGTTCTCCTCGCCGATCGCGCCGCGCACGGTGCTGCTGGTCCGGGCCATGGGCGTGGCGACCGGCGTGCTGACGGTGTTCCTGATCTTCGTCACGCCGCTGCTGGGGCCGGCGGTCATCCTCGGGCATCCGGAGTGGCTGGGCCTGTTCGGCGTGCTGGCGGCCCTGGCCCTGCTGGCCACCGCCACGGGCCTGACCCTGGCCATGTTCCTGTTCCGGCTGATCGGGCCCCGCCGCACGCGCACCGTGGCCCAGGTGCTGGCGGCCCTGACGGGCGCGGCCTTCTTCCTGGTCAGCCAAGTCCGCACGCTGATGGGCGAGCGGGCCAGCGAGAGCCTGTTCCAGTCGCTGGCGCGCGAGGCCGCCGAAGGCCGCATGAAGATCCCGCCGATCGGCTACTGGCCGTTGAAGGCGATGCTGGGCGAGCCCCTGCCGCTGCTGGCCATGCTGGCGATCGGGGCCGCGTCCTTCACCCTGGCGGCGCTGTCGCTGGGCAAGCGCTTCGCCGACGCCGCGGCGGCCACGCAAGGGGCCGAAGCCTCGGCCGCCAAGCCCGCCAAGGGCCGCGACAGGGCCTTCGCCGGCGGGGTGTTCGCCGCCACCCTGGCCAAGGAACTGCGGCTGATCCTGCGCGACGCGAGCCTGTTGTCGCAGGTGCTGCTGCGGGTGCTCTACCTGGTGCCGACGGCGGTGATCCTCAGCCGCAACGCCGGTCACGGCGACGGCGGCGCGGCCTTGGCCGGCGGCGCGGGCGTGGTGGTTTTCCTGGCCGGGCAGGTGGCCGGGAGCCTGGCCTGGATCACCCTGTCGGCCGAGGAGAGCCCAGACCTGTTGGCCGTCTCGCCCGCCGCCACGCGCAGCCTGCGCCGCGCCAAGCTGGCGGCCGCCCTGCTGCCGGTGGCGCTGCTCCTGGCGGTTCCGCTGGGCCTCCTGCTGTGGCTGGCCCCGGTCACGGCGCTGTGGACGGCGTTGGGCGCGGGGCTGTCGGCCTGGGCCTGTGGCCTGATCAACGTCTGGCACCAGAAGCCGGGCAAGCGGGCCGACTTCAAGCGCCGCCGCGGGTCATCGTGGTTCGCCACCCTGGCCGAGGTGGTGGTCTCGGCCCTGCTGGCCGTGACTACGGGGCTGGCGGTGGCGGGCTTCGCGCCCTGGGCGACGATCCCGCTGGCCTGCGCGGGCCTGGCCATGCTGGCCCTGCGCCGCAGCGACGAACAGATCGCCAAGGTGCTGCGGTTGGCGTGACCCCTCAGTCGCTTCGCGACAGCCCCCCCAGAGGGGGGAGCGTCTGGGCGCTTGATCCTCCCCCTCTGTGGGAGGCGGCCTGAAGGGGCGGAGGGGGGACGTTCTCAGCTTACGCCGAGCGCGGCCGGCTTCGAGGTCACTCCCCTCTCCGTCGCCTGGGGCGACACCTCTCCCACGGGGAGAGGGCTTTGGTCAGCAGTCCAGAAGCGCCGTGATCGCGCACTCCACGCCCTCGGGCCTGAAGTCGATGCGGGCTTCGCCGGAAAGCTCCGAGGCCAGGCCGCGCTCGATCAGGCGTGAGCCGAAGCCGCGGCGGGTGGGAGCGACCACCAGCGGGCCGCCGCTTTCGCGCCAGCGCAGGGAAAGGCGCGGTACGCCGCTGTAGTCGACGCTCCAGTTGATCGTCACCTGTCCGCCCTGGCGCGACAGGGCGCCGTACTTGACCGCGTTGGTGGCCAGCTCATGCAGGGCCATCGACAGCGACAGGGCGGGGCGCGGGGACAGGCGCACCGACGGCCCGTCCAGCACGAAGCGGCCCTCGCCGCCGTGCACGGCCACCAGCCGGTCGACGATATCCAGCAGGTCGGCGCCTTCCCAGTTCTCGCGGGTCAGGACGTCGTGGGCCTCGGACAGGGCGATGATGCGGGCGGTGAAGGCCTCCTGCGCCGCCGGCAGCGAACGCGCGGCGTGGAAGGTCTGGCCGGCGATGGCCTGGATGGTGGCCAGCGAGTTCTTCACGCGGTGGTTCAGCTCGTTGACCAGCAGCCGCAGGTGCAGCTCGGCCCG
This sequence comes from Caulobacter zeae, assembly GCF_002858925.1. Classification (GTDB taxonomy): domain Bacteria; phylum Pseudomonadota; class Alphaproteobacteria; order Caulobacterales; family Caulobacteraceae; genus Caulobacter; species Caulobacter zeae. Next base: position 135,399 of record NZ_PJRS01000022.1, on the reverse strand, counting down.
CTTGCGGTCGGTGATGTTGACGGTGGTGCCGATCATGCGGATCGGCTTGCCCTCGAGGTCGAAGAAGGCCTTGCCCTTGGCCGATAGCCAGCGCTCGACCCCGTCCTCGCGGCCGATGACCCGGAACTCGACGTCGTAGTCGGCGCGGATGCGGCCATCCAGGGTGCGGCGCAGGGCCTCGCGCACCGCGTCGCGATCGGACGGGTGGAGGTTGGAGTAGAAGTCGTCGCGCACGACGGGCGTGGCCGGCGCCACGCCGAACATGGCGTAGCAGCGGTCCGACCACGTCAGGATGTCGTTCCTGATGTCGAGGTCCCAGGTGCCGACGTCGGCGGCCTCGATGGCCAGGCGCAGCGTTTCCTCCTGCGAGACCAGCCTGCGGGCGGCCTCCTTGCGCTCGGTGACGTCCGAGCCGACGCCGACGAAGCGCACGCAGGCGCCGCGCTCGAAATAGGCCCGGCCGAACACCTCGATCCAGCGCAGCGCGCCGTCGGACGGGCGGACGATGCGGTACTCGACATTGATCAGCCCGTCGCCGACCGGGTCGGTGGCCGCGCCCACGGCCGCCAGCACGCCGTCGATATCGTCGGGGTGCACCAGGGCCAGGAAGCTGTCGAAGTCCTGCGGGCCGGGTTCGGGCACGCCGAACATCTCGCAGGACCGCTTGTCCCAGTAGCGCTGGCCGGTGCTGGGATTGTGGTCCCAGCGGCCCATGCCGGCCGCCTCCATGGCGATGTCGCGGTCGAGGCGGGCCTCCAGCAGCTGGCTTTCCATCCGCTTGCGCTCGGTGATGTCGAACACCACGCCGGCGTTGCGGTCTGCCTGGCCGTCGGTGTCGAGATAGCAGTGGCCGCTGGCCGCCACCCAGCGTACCGAGCCGTCGGCCTGGACCAGGCGATACTCGTCGGCGAAGTCGCCGCCGGTCTGCATCGCCGCCAGGGCGATCTCGCGCACCCGCTCGCGATCCTCGTCATGGACGGCGGGGGTGAAACTCTGGGCGGGCAGGCCCTGCGTGGCGAAGGCGGGGTCGACCTGGTGCAGTTGTGCGTAGCGGGCGTCGCAATAGACCCGGTTGGCCTTGATGTCCCACTCCCAGGCGCCGACGCCGCCGGCGGCGTCCAGAGCCATGTCGTAGCGGGCCCGGGTGGTGCGCAGCTCCTTTTCGGTCTCGACCGCGCCGGTGATCTCGACGGCCGAGATCAGCACGCCGCCGACGCCGGTGGGCGCGGTTTGGTCGGGCACCGGGCTGTAGCTGACGGCGAAGTGGGCCAGCCGCGCCTCGCCGGCCTCGCGTTCGACCTGAAGCGGCATGCGTTCGAGGGCGTAGCCGCCGCTCTCGCCCGACAGGATGTCCTGGTGGATGCCCAGCAAGGTGGCGCGGAAGGCGTCCGAATGCTGGGTGAAGGGCCGGCCCAGGGCGTCGGGATGACGCTCGCGCAGCGACGGCGCATAGGCGTCGTTGTAGATCAGGACCAGCTCGGGACCCCAGCGCAGCGCCATGGGGAAGTTGGTGGCCATCAGCATGTCGACGGCCAGCGCCAGGCTGGGCGACCACGCGTCACGTGGGCCCAGGGGGGTCTTCGACCAGTCGAAAGCCTTCACGCGCTCGGCCATTTCCCCGCCGGCCAGGCGCGTGAACGCAGGCAAGCTCCGCCCTTCGCCCTGCGGCATGGCGTTTTGTCCCTCCCACCGGCTCCCCTAAAGCCGGGTCCGGGCGAACAATGGCCAGACGGCCTGACGGGTTGCAAGGGCGGGACGCGACCCCTGCGCGCAAGCGTCGCAGTCGGTTCGGCCCAGGGGTGTGGTTTTCGCGGCGCGGGCGAGCGGGCTCGACCCTGGGGCGCGCTGATCCTTGGGAGAGCGCAGAAAAAAGGCCGCCTCGGACGAGGCGGCCTTTCCTGGGAGCCGGGCTCCTTAGTCGATGGGGCTCCAGCGGGTCTCGACCTGCTGCACGCCGCGCTTGGGGCCGCGGAAGTCGCCGCCGGCCGCCGCCGCCTTGCCTTGGCCTTGGCCCTGGGCGCCGCCCTTGCCGCGGCCGCCGTTACGGCCCTCGCCACGACCCTGGGCCTGCTGGCCGCCGCCTTGGCCGCCCTTGCCCTGGGCGCTCTTGCCCTGGCCGCCGCCATTGCGGTTACGCTTGCGGCGCAGTTCCGACGGTACGTTGTTGCGCGGGTCGGCCTTGCGCGGGTCGACGTACTTCTCGGCCGGGGCCAGCTTGTCGGCGACGGCCGCCGCGGCCGCCAGGGCCTTGTCGTTGCGGCGGTCGAAGGACGGGATCTTCTGGCGGGTGGCCTTCTCGATGTCCTTCAGCAGGCTGCGCTCGTCGTCGCAGCAGAAGCTGACGGCGACGCCGTCCTTGCCCTTGCGGGCGGTGCGGCCGATCCGGTGGACATAGGCCTCCGGCACGTTGGGCAGCTCGTAGTTGAAGACGTGGCTGATGTCGTTGACGTCGATGCCGCGGGCGGCGATGTCGGTCGCCACCAGGGCCTTGACCTCGCCGGCCTTGAAGGCCGCCAGGGCGCGCTCGCGCTGGCCCTGCGTCTTGTCGCCGTGGATCGAGGCGCTCTCGATGCCGGAAGCGGTCAGGTACTTGGCCACGCGGTCGGCGCCGCGCTTGGTGCGGGTGAAGACGATCGAGCGCTCGACGCTGCGGTCGGCCAGCAGTTCCGCCAGCAGCGGACGCTTGCGCTGGGCCTCGATGTAGATCAGCGACTGCTCGATGCGCTCGACCGTGGTGGCTTGCGGGGTGATCGACACCGAGGCCGGGTTCTTCAGCAGCTCGCCGGCCAGCTTGCCGATCTCGCCCGGCATGGTGGCCGAGAAGAACAGGTTCTGGCGGTCCTTCGGCAGCTGGCTGGCGATCTTGCGGATCGGCACCACGAAGCCCAGGTCGAGCATCTGGTCGGCCTCGTCGAGCACGAAGATCTCGACGCCGCCCAGGGTGGCGCTCTTTTCGCCCAGGTGGTCCATCAGGCGGCCCGGGGTGGCGACGACCACGTCGACGCCGGCGGCCAGGGCGCGCATCTGCGGGCCGTACTTGACGCCGCCGAAGATGGTGGCGACCGAGAGGCCGAGGTGCGCGGCGTAGGCCTTGAAGTTGTCGGCGATCTGGGTCGCCAGTTCGCGGGTCGGCGACAGGACCAGGCAGCGGAAGCCGCGGCGCGGCGCCGGACGGCGATCCTCGGCCAGGCGGTGCAGGATCGGCAGGGCGAAGGCGGCCGTCTTGCCGGTGCCGGTCTGGGCGATGCCCAGGAGGTCGCGGCCCTTCATGACGATCGGAATGGCCTGGGCCTGGATCGGGGTGGGCTGGGTGTAGCCCTTGTCGGCCAGCGCCTTGAGAATGGGCTTGGCGAGGCCGAGGTCGGTGAATTGAGTCACTGCGGACGTATCTTTCAAACGGTCGCAAGACGGCGCGCGCGGTCCTCGCACGGCTCGCCTGGCGGCGGGTCGGTGGGGAGCGCCCCGCGTGATACGGGCGGTCTATGAGAAGCTTTCAGGGCGCTCGACAGGCTGAACCCAGTGGGGTCCGTCACGCGGCTGGAGCACCGATAGCGCGATTAGGCGCGGGGCTCATATCGTATATCGCAGGTGCGAAGTCAAGTGAGAGGCTTGAGCCGCAAGGGTTTGCGGTGGTTAGGCGCGGCTGAAGCACGAGGAACCTCCCCCTGTGGGGGAGGCGGCCGAAGGCCGGTTGGGGGGACGTTTTCAGCTTCCGAGGCATTGGCGGGGTCAGCAATCACTCCCCCCACCGATCGCTTCGCGATCACCTCCCCCCACAGGGGGAGGCTCCTTTGATGTCACCCGGTCGCCCTTTGGGCCTCGCTGACCAGTTCGACGGGCTTTACCGCTGAAAACGCCACCACGTCCGAAAGGCCGCGCGGCGTGGCCGTCTCCACCCCCAGCAACGCCGCGATCTCCATCGCCGGCTTGGGGCGGCTGATGAAGTAGCCCTGGATCTCGCCGCAGCCCTGGCGGCGCAGCTCGTGCAGCTGTTCCTCTGACTCCACCCCCTCGGCGGTGGTGGTGATGCCTAGGCTGGCGCCCAGGTCGAGCACGGCCTTGATGATCGCCAGGGCGTCGGCGTCGTCGAGGATGTCGCGCACGAAGGTCTGGTCGATCTTGATCTTGTCGAACGGGAAGCTGCGCAGATAGCTCAGCGAGCTGTAGCCCGTGCCGAAGTCGTCCATCGAGATGCGCACGCCCAGGGCTTTCAGGTCATGCAGGATGGCCATGTTCGAGGCGCTGTCCTGCAGGAGGACGCTCTCGGTGATCTCAAGCTCCAGGCGTTCGGCGGCCAGGCCCGAGGCGGCCAGGGCCTGGACGACGGTGGCGGCCAGGCGGCGGTCGCGGAACTGGGCGGGCGACAGGTTCACCGCCAGGCGCACGTGCTGCGGCCAGCGGGCGGCCTCGTCGCAGGCGGCGCGCAGCACCCAGTCGCCCAGGGCGCCGATCAGGCCGATCTCCTCGGCCAGCGGGATGAACTCGCCGGGCGAGACCATGCCCCGCTCGGGATGGAACCAGCGAAGCAGGGCCTCGCAGCCGGTGACGCGGTCGGCCTCGAGGTCGAACAGCGGTTGGTAGAAGAGCTCGAACTGACCCTCGCTGAGCGCCTTGCGCAGGTCCAGTTCCAGGGCGCGACGGGCTTGCAGCTGCTCGTCCATGGCCCGCTCGAAGAAGTGGAAGGTGCCCTTGCCGTCGGCCTTGGCGCGGTAGAGGGCCATGTCGGCCTTCTTCAGCAGCTCGTCGCAGTCCAGGCCGTCGTCGGGCGAGACGGCCACGCCGACGCTGCCGCCGATCACCACCTGATGGCCCAGCAGGTCGAACGGCGCCTCCAGGGCCTCGACGATGCGGGCGGCCAGGCGCGTGGCGCCCGAAAGGTCGGTCAGGCCCATCTGCACCACGGCGAACTCGTCGCCGCCCAGGCGGGCCACGGTGTCGCCGTCGCGCACGCAAGCCCGCAGGCGCTCGGCGGCGGCCTTCAGGAGGGCGTCGCCGACCGGATGGCCCAGGGTGTCGTTGACCACCTTGAAGCGGTCGAGGTCGACACAGTGCACGGCCACCAGGTCCTCGCGGCGGGCGGCGCGGGCCAGGGCGTCCGACAGGTCCTTGTGGAACAGCAGGCGGTTGGGCAGCTCGGTCAGAGGATCATAGTGCGCCAGGCGGGCGATCTGGGCCTCGGCCCGCTTGCGCTCGGCGATGTCCTCGGAGACGCCCAGCAGGTATTCGGGGCGGCCCTCGGCGTCGAGGATGGCGATCTTCTTGGTGCGCAGGATGGCGGTGGTGCCGTCCTTGCGGGGGATAAGGTCCTCCTCGATGACCTTGACCTCGCCAGAGCGCACCACCTCGGCGTCGCGGGCGTGATAGATGGCCGCCTGCACCGGATCGAAGAAGGCCTCGTCGGTGCGGCCCATCATCTCCTCGCGGCTGTAGCCCAGGATCTTCTCGCCGGCGCGGTTGAGCAGGACGTAGCTCTGGTCGGACGCGCGCTTGACGAACACCATCGACGGGATGGACTCGACCACGGCGGTCATGAAGGTGCGGGCGCGCTCCTCGTCGGCCTTTGCAGCGGCCAACGCGTCCAGGTTGCGGCGGTTGGTCTCGCTGGCGGCCTGCAGCAGGCCGATGACGGTGCCGACGCCCAGATAGCGCCCGCCGTCGGTGACGATGAAGCCGCGCAGCAGGTCGCTGGCCCGGTAGGACAGGCTGTCGTTGGTGAAGGCGGCCAGCTCAACCTCGGCCTCGACGACCAGCGGCTCGCGGTCCATCAGCACTTCGATGGGGCGGTTGGCGTAGAGGGCGCGGCCGTACTCGGCGGCCATCCGCAGGAAGAAGGCGTTGCGCTCGACCAGGCCCACGGGGCGGTCGTCGGCGTCGAGCACCGGGATGATCAGGGTGTCGGGCTCCTCGCGGAACCGCTCGTACAGCGTCTTGCCGAGGTCTTCCGCCCGCGCCGGGGCCAGGGAAGAAACGGTGTCGCGCAGGGTGAACATCGAAATACGCCTCCACTCGCGAGGGTGAATGGCGGTTTCACACCTAACGAGGTGCTAAACTTGACCGTGGAGACTACCGGTTTCGCGAAAACTTCACGGCTGCGTCACAGTGATTTCGGGCGTGTTTACTGTGACCCTGGCGGGCGAATACTCAGTAGGCTGACGAAGGAGCCTTTCCGGAGCGTCCGGGCAAAAATGGGCCAGGAGGCGGTTCCCTCCCTGGACCCCAAGGCCTAGTTAGGGCCCGTCCGAGGAGTACCCGCCATGCCCAGTTCCCTGCCGCTTCGCCATTTCCTGCTGGCTCTTGCGGTGGTGGCGGTGTGGGGGACCAACTTCGTGGTCATCCGCCAGGCCCTGAACCACCTGCCGCCGCTGACCTTCGCGGCCCTGCGCTTCACCTTAGTGCTGCTGCCGCTGGTGTTCTTCGTCAAGAAGCCGGCGGTGTCGTGGCTCAATCTGGCCGGCTACGGCCTGCTGATCGGGGCGGGGCAGTTTGGGCTGCTGTTCGTGGCCATGAAGGGTCACATCTCGCCGGGCCTGGCCTCGCTGATCCTGCAGACCCAGGTGTTCTTCACCATCGCCCTGGCCATGCAGATCAATCGCGAGCGGGTGCGGGGCTTCCAGGTGGTCGCCCTGCTGCTGGCCGTGACGGGGATCCTGATCATCGCCCTGCACGGCGGCGGTTCGGCCACGCCGCTGGGCGTGGGCCTGGGCCTGCTGGCGGCGCTCAGCTGGGGCTGCGGCAACATCGTCGCCCGCCAGGCCGGCCCGGTGAACATGCTGGGCTACGTGGTCTGGGCCAGCCTGTTCTCGATCCCGCCGCTGGCGATCATGGCCCTGTGGCTGGAGGGCTGGCCGGCCATGGTCAAGGGCGTGGCCCATGCCGACCTCGGCACCTGGCTGGCCGTCGTCTGGCAGGCGGTGGGCAACACCATGTTCGGCTACGGCGCCTGGGGCTGGCTCCTGGCTCGCCACCCGGCCGCCACCATCACCCCGATGGCCCTGCTGGTGCCGGTGTTCGGCATGAGCGCCTCGGCCCTGCTGCTGGGCGAGGGGTTGCCGGCCTGGAAGCTGCTGGCGGCGGGCCTCGTTCTGGCCGGCCTGGCGGTCAACATGCTGTGGCCGAAGATCCGGGCGCTGCGGGCCGCGCCCGCGGCTTGACGTAAGGTTGCGCTCGGCCGACTCTTCAGCTCGAAGGGGAGGCGACATGCAGCGGCGTACATTCATCATCGGGACGGTCGGACTGACCATAGCGCCGGCGATCGCGATGGCCGAGACCGGCTGGAGCGAGCCGATGGCGATCCGTTTCGCGTCCGGCTCGGCCGAGCTCGGCGCTTCGCAGCAGGGCGAGCTGGAGGCGGTGGTGAAGGCCTTTCAGGCGCGGCCGAACCCGCACAACGGCGACTGGGTCCGCGTCACCGGCTACATGGATCAGGCCGAACGATCGCAGTTCTTGAGGGAGCTGCCGCTGCAAAGGGCGAACGCCGTCGCCGAGGCCTTCGAGAATCTGGAAGGCGCGCGGGGGCGCACCAGGCCTCGGCGGGGAACGAGCCTCTTGGTGCAAAAGCCCGGTCCGCTGGCGGAAAACCGCGTGGTCCTGCTGTCCTGGCCAGTCTCTTCTTGAGCCAGTCTCTTCCTGAACCGGTCTCCTCTTGAAAAGGCCGCGCCGCCCCGGCATCGAGGCGGCGTTCCTTTTCCCGAGTGACCGCCCATGACCATCGCCCGCTACGACTTCGCCTCCGACAACGTCGCCGGCGCCATGCCCGAGGTGATGGAGGCGCTGTTGGCGGCCAATGCGGGCGCGGCGTCGGGCTATGGGACCGATCATATCAGCCAGGCGGCGGGCGACCGCATCCGCGCCGCGCTCGACGCCGACGCCGAGGTCAGGTTCATGCCGTCGGGCACGGCCGCCAACGCCTTCGCCCTGACCCTGCTGGCCTCGCCGCACGAGGCGGTGCTGGCCCACGAGCACGCCCACATCTGCACCGACGAAACCGGCGCGCCGGGCTTCTTCGGCCAGGGCGTGGGCCTGATCGGCCTGCCGGGAGCCTCGGGCAAGATCGAGGTCGCCGCGCTGGAAGTCGCCCTGGCCCAGCCCGACGTCTCGTACCGCCAGCCCGCGGCGGCCCTGTCGCTGACCACGACCACCGAATATGGCACGGTCTATTCGGAGGCGGCCCTCAAGGCGCTGATCGATCCGGCCAAGGCCAAGGGCTACGGCGTGCACCTGGACGGCGCGCGCCTGGCCAACGCCGTGGCCGCGGGCTTCGACCTGAAGGCGGTCAAGCGCCTGGGCGTCGACATCCTGGTGATGGGCGGCACCAAGGCCGGCTCGACCCCGACCGAGGCGGTGGTGTTCCTCGACCCCGCGCACCGCCGTCGCCTGGACGCGCGGATCAAGCACGCCGGCCAGCTGGTCTCCAAGGGCCGGTTCCTGGCCGCGCCGTGGCTGGCCCTGCTGGACGAGAACGGCGGGATGGGCCCCTGGGCCGCCCGCGCGGCGCACGCCAACGCCATGGCCCGCAAGCTGGCCGACCTGATGCCCTATCCGATCGCCCATCCGGTCGAAGCCAACGGGATTTTCGTGACCATGAGCGACGCGGCGCTGGAGCTGCTGCGCGGCGAGGGCTGGTTCGTCTACCGCTTCCTCGACGGCTCGGCGCGGTTCATGTGCTCGTGGGCGACGACGCCGGAGATGGTCGAGGACCTGGGCGCGGCGTTGAAGCGGGTGTCGGCATAAGCGCTGCGCTCGACTTAAGGTGACGTATTGTCGCAGAGGCACGACTTGAGCGGTATGTGCTTCGCTTTATGGTGAAGCTTTCGTCGCCTTTGCGACTTTCGGGGGAATCATGAAGACCAAACTGATGGTGCTGGCCTTGGTGGGCAGCACCTTGAGCGCCTGCGCGACTACCTACACCGTTACGCCAGTCGACACAGGCCTTGCCAAGGTTACCTATGAATCGGGACGCTCAACGACCGATCTCGAACAAAAGAACGGCGCGGTGAAGGTGACGCCGCTCGGCGTGTTGAAAAATGGCCGGGTAAGTTTCGCTGTGGCGGCCTACAACAAGACCAGCAAAGCCGCTAATCTCGGATCCGAGAACTTTTCAGCGTCGATGGGCGGGCAGCCTTTGCACGTCTATAGCTATGTGCAGTTGGAGAAGGAGGCGAAGACCGCCGCCAATTGGGCGACCGTCGCCGTGGCCCTGTCCGGAGCCGCAGCCGTGTATTCTGCCAATCAGAATGCCTATAGCACGACCAATTCAACGCTCTATGCGCCCGGCGCTAGGGTCTACCGCGCCACCTCGACCACCTACGATCCCACCGCAGCCGCTCTAGGCACAGCTGCTGCGACCGCAGCCACGGCTGGCGGGATTTATGCCATTCGGTCAGAACTCGACAGCACCCTGAACCGATTGAGCGATTCCATCCTGCAAACGACAACGGTCGAGCCGGATCACGCCTTCGGTGGGCAGATTATCGTCGCCAAGCCAAAAATCAGCCCTCCCTACACAGTGGAGGTGGTCGGCCGATGGAACGACGAGGACTACGTCTTTCGATTCAATGTTCAGGCCGTGAAATAGTGGGTAGAGGAGGCTGAAAAGACGCCTCTACCCCTCGAAATACCGCTCCACCTGCTCGGCCCAGCCGTAGGACGCCTTCGACAGCTGGTCGCGGTCGTAGGCGGGGCTGTCCTTGAAGCGGTCCTTTGACAGGTCGGTGGCGTAGGCTTCGGCCTTGTCGTCGAAGGTCAGGATGCGCCAGGGCAGGGGGTGGTACTTGCCGCCGGTGAACAGGCCCGCGGGTTCGACGGCGACATAGCGGCCGACGCCGGCGTCGCGGTCGACGAAGACCTCGCGGATCACGCCCAGCTTGTGGCCCTTGGGATCGGTGACCGCGACCCCGATCAGGTCGCCGCTCTTCACCAGCCGATCGTCCAGCGACATGGCGTTCCTCCTTGGCAATGACCCTTGGGCAACGTTCGTCGCCCAGAGGGAGTTGCCAGGTTGGGCAAAGCCCGCGATGGATCGGGCATGAACTCGCCAGCCGCTCCTCCCACCGACCGCCCCATCGCCCTGGTCGCCGCCGCCGCCCTGATCGACGTCGACGGGCGGGTGCTGATCTGCCAGCGCCCCGAGGGCAAGTCGCTGGCCGGCCTGTGGGAGTTTCCGGGCGGCAAGGTCGAGAAGGGCGAGACGCCCGAGGAATGCCTGATCCGCGAACTGCACGAGGAGCTGGGCATCACCGTGGCCCAGGCGTGCCTGGCGCCCTTCGTCTTCGCCTCGCACACCTACGAGAAGTTCCACCTGCTGATGCCGCTCTATCTGCTGCGGCGCTGGGAGGGGCTGGTCACTGCCAAGGAGCACAAGGCCATGGCCTGGGTGAAGCCGGACAAGTTGTCGGACTACGAGATGCCGCCGGCCGACATTCCCCTGGTGGCCTGGCTGCGCGACGTGCTTTAACTCAGACAAATCGCGCGAAGGCGCGAAACGTTTGAGGAAACGACCGTGACGAACTTCGACCCGCAGCCTTCGCGACGCATCCTTCTGGCCGGCGTAGGGGCCCTGGGTCTGAGCGGCGTCGCGGGCGGCGCGCAGGCGGCGGAGGCCGCGCCGCTGCTCAATCCCGTCGTGCGCCAGCGGGCCGACGCCCAGGTCTTCAAGCACACGGACGGCTACTACTACCTGACCGGCTCGGTGCCCGAGTATGATCGGCTGATCGTGCGGCGCTCGCGCACCCTGGCGGGGCTGGCCACGGCGCAGGAAGCGGTGATCTGGCGGCGGCCGACGGAAGGCAAGCTGGGCGGCTATATCTGGGCGCCGGAGCTGCACTGGATCGACGGCGCCTGGCACATGTATTTCGCCGCCGGCGACAAGGGCCAGCCGTTCCGTATCCGCACCTACGTGCTTCGCTGCGAGGGCAAGGACGCCCTGACCGGGGCCTGGAGCCTACTGGGCGAGGTGCAAACCCCATGGGACAGCTTCAACCTCGACTCGACGATCTTCCACCACAAGGGCGTGCGCTGGTTCTGCTGGGCGCAGAAGGAGCCGGGGATCGAGACCAACAGCAACCTCTACCTCGCGCCGCTGGCCACGCCCCTGACCCTTGGCCGGCCGCCCGTACGCCTGACCGTGCCGACGCTGGACTGGGAGGTGCGCGGCTTCAAGGTCGCCGAGGCGCCGGCCGTGCTGATCCGCAATGGCAAGGTGTTCATCGCCTATTCGGCCAGCGCCACCGACGACCGCTACTGCCTGGGCCTGCTGACCGCCGACGCGGACGCCGACCTGATGGCCGAGAGCTCGTGGAGCAAGTCGCCGGTTCCTGTGTTCGTCTCGTCCGAAGAGACGGGCGTCTGGGGGCCGGGCCACAACTCGTTCACCGTCGATGAGCAGGGCCGCGACGTTCTGGTGTTTCACGGCCGCGACTACAAGACGATCAAGGGCAACCCCCTGTTCGATCCCAACCGCCATACGCGGGTGCAGCGCCTCTACTACAGGCCCGACGGGACTCCGGACTTCGGCGTGCCGGCCGGTGTGGGCGAGATCCCCGACCGGTTCTCGCCGCTGGACCGGCCGGGGGCGTTCCTGCGCGTCGAGGGTGATGTGGTGAGCGTGGGCGAGGGGCCGCTGGCCGCGACCCAGTTGCGCCAGAAGGCCGGGGCGGGCGGGCTCGTGGTCCTGGAGCCGATCCTGCGGCCGGGCCATGGGCTGAAGGTCGAGGGCGGCCAGGCGGTGATCGCGCCGGCCCGGCCGGGCGACAAGGCCGCCCTCTTCAAGCGCGTGAAGGGCGTGGCCGGCAAGGGCGTGTCCTTCCAGGCGCTGGACGGCGGGTATCTTGCGCACCGCGACGGCGCAGTGGTCGTCGGACCGGCCAGGGACGCCAAGGCGCGTGCGGCGGCGTCGTTCCTGGTGAGTTGACCCGCTCGGTCGTTCCGCGACAGCTCTCCCTCCGGGGGAGGATCCGTCAGCCCGCCTTGTCGCCCGCCGGCTGTTCCTTGACCCCCAGCGCGTCGGCCAGCCGCATCTTGGCCGAACCCGGACGCAGCGGCTTCTGCTGGCTGTCGTGCGGCGCCCATCCCGTCGCCGTGACGATCTCGAAGGTGGCCGGCACGCGCCCGTCGGCCTCGGCGAAGCGCGCCTGGTAGATCTCCATCGCCCGCAGCAGCACCTTGCGGGTCAAGGGCTTGCGCGAGCGATCGAGCAGCACGCTGGTCTCGCCCATGCGGCGAAGGTCCTGCAAGAGCGCGATCGGGTGGGCGTAGCGCACCTTCACCCGGTCGATGTCGGCCACCGGCAGGGTGAAGCCGGCGCGTTGCAGCAGGCCCGCGGCGTCCACCGTGTCGGCGAAGGGCGAGACGCGCATCGAGACGCCGCCCGAGATCTCGTCCTCGGCGGCCATCAGCGACTGGCGAAGTTCGGTCAGGGTGGCGCCGCCGAACAGGGCGCCGATGAAGAGGCCGTCGGGGCGCAGCGCGCGGCGGACCTGGATCAGGGCGCCCACCAGGTCGTTGGTCCAGTGCAGGGCGAGGGTCGAGACCACGAGGTCCAGCGTCTCGTCGCCGAACGGCAGGCGTTCCTCGTCGGCGACCACGGTCGCGCCGCCGCGCTCGGCCAGCATTCGGGCCGAAAGGTCAGTGTCGATCAGGAGGCCGATCTTGCCGGCCGCGTCGCTTTCGGACAGCGCCGCGCGGAAAGCGCCGTCTCGGCTTCCGAGATCGACGGCGACCGGAAACTCCCGCAGGATCGCCTCCAGCCGCATGACCGCGTCACCCGCGGCGCGCGCCTTGAGGAAACCGGCCTGGCCGAAGTGCGGCGCGGCGCGGTCGAGGCGGGCCCGCAGGAGGTCGCGGTCGAAGAGGAGGGGCGAACTGGTCATGCGGGCGGAACATGGCGATTCCTTCTCCCGATGGAAAGCAGCAGGGCGATGGAAACCCGGTCCACGCTTTACGGCGCTCGGACGCGGCCTGCTCGACCTGATCCTGCCGCCCCGCGCCTTCGACGGCGAGCCGGCCCTGACGCCGGGGCTTTCGGCCGGGGCCTGGAGCCGCATCGTCTTTCTCGACGGACCGGTCTGCGACGGCTGCGGCGCGCCGTTTCCCTTCGACCAGGGCGAGCCGCTGTGCGCGCTGTGCCTGGCGCGGCCCAGGGCTTTCGCGCGGGCCAGGGCCGCCTGCCTCTATGACGAACATTCCCGCGACTTGGTGCTGAAGCTCAAGCACGCCGACCGCACCGACCTGTCGGGCCTGTTCGCGCGCTGGATCTCGCGCGCCGCGCCCGACCTGCTGGACGAGGCCGATGCGGTGGTCCCCGTGCCGATCCATGCCGCGCGCCTGCTGCGCCGCCGCTACAATCAGGCCGCCGAGATCGCCCGGCCGCTGGCCCGCGCGGCGGGGCGGCCCTACCTGGCCGACGCCCTGGTGCGCAGGCGCGACACCGCCAGCCAGGGCGGCAAGTCGGCCGACGGACGCCGTCGCAACGTCGCCGCCGCCTTCGCCGTGCCTGGGCGCAAGCAGCCTCTCATCGAGGGAAAGCGGGTGCTGCTGGTCGACGACGTGCTGACCACCGGGGCCACCGCCGAGGGCTGCGCACGGGCCCTGCTGGCGGCTGGAGCATCGGCTGTCGACCTGACTGTCGTCGCGCGCGTTACAGAAATGCGAAGCCGTCCTATATGAGGGTGGGAATCCAACCCTTTGGAACCGAAATGGCCAAGGTCACCATCTACACCCGTCCCTTCTGCGGCTACTGCGCCCGCGCCCTGAAGCTGCTCAACGACAAGGGCGCCGACTTCACCGAGATCGAAGCCGGCATGGACCCCAAGCTGCGCCAGGAAATGATGGACCGCTCGGGCCGCAACACCTTCCCGCAGATCTTCGTCGGCGAACAGCACATCGGCGGCTGCGACGACATGATGGCCCTCGAGCGCGAGGGCAAGCTGGACGGTCTTCTCGCCGCATGAGCCCGTCCGCGCCCTTGCGCGTCGGCCTGGTCCAGACCCGCACGCCCGCGACTCACGAAGCGGCGCTGGCCCATGTGGCCCCGCTGGTTCGCGAGGCCATAGCGCAAGGCGCGCGCTTCGTGCTGACGCCGGAGTGCACCAACGTCCTGCAGAAGGACCGCGCCAGGCTGCTGCCGACCCTGACGGCGCTGGAGGACGATCCGGTGGTGGGTGGCCTGCGGGCCATCGCCGCCGAGACCGGAACCTGGATCGACGTCGGCTCGGCCTTAGTGCTGCGCGAGGACGGCAAGGCTGCGAACCGGCAGGCCGTGATCGACCCGACCGGCGCCATCGTCGCCACCTACGACAAGCTGCACATGTTCGACGTGCAGCTGCCGAACGGCGAGACGGCGCGGGAATCGGCGACCTACACCCCTGGCGAGCGTGCGGTGGTGGTCGACACGCCGCTGGCCGCCTTCGGCCTGACCATCTGCTACGACATGCGCTTTCCGGCCTTGCACCGGGCGCTGGCGCTGGCGGGGGCAAAGGTGATCACCGCTCCGGCCGCCTTCACCCGTCCGACCGGCGAGGCCCATTGGGATGTGCTGCTGCGCGCCCGGGCCATCGAGACCGGCTCGTTCGTCATCGCCGCTGCGCAAGGCGGCTTCCACGAGGACGGGCGCGGCACCTGGGGCCGCTCGATCGCCATCGGCCCGTGGGGCGAGGTGATCGGCAAGCTCGATCACGATGAGCCGGGCGTGCTGATCGCCGACCTTGACCTTTCCGCCGCCGACAAGGCCCGCGCGGCCATCCCGGTCCTGGCCAACGCCCGTGAATTCACGGGTCCCTGACCCCATATCCAGACCATGATCAAGTACGCGCTCGCCTGTGACCATGCGCACGAGTTCGAAGGCTGGTTCGGCTCGTCGAGCGATTATGACGACCAGGCCGCTCGCGGCCTCGTCGAATGCCCCGTGTGCGGCTCGACCGGCGTGCGCAAGCAGATCATGGCCCCCGCCGTTGCGGGGACGAAGGCGCAGCGCTCGGCGCCGGAGCGCGACGCGCGCATGCGCGAGATGATGATGACCGCCATGAGCGAGGTGCGTCGCGAGGTCGAGGAGAACTTCGACTATGTCGGCGACCGCTTCGCCAAAGAGGCCCGCGACATCCACGAGGGCAAGTCCGAGGAGCGCGGCATCTATGGCGAGGCCTCGCCCAATGAGGTCAAGAGCCTGCTGGAGGACGGCGTCAAGATCGCCGCCCTGCCGCCCGCGCCGCCGAAGAAGACGGACGTGAACTAGGGCCTCGCCGTTGCACGCGCCGCGATCGTGGCGCAGCTTGAGCGCATGCGAGATTTCAGGCTGTGGTTGATTCTCCTGGCGGTCGCCGGCGCGCTCGGCGCGGCCGGGTCATCGACGGCGGCCCCGCGCCCCAAGGTGTTCTCGGCGTCGCACCAGCTCGGTTTCAGCGGCGCGTTGGTGACCGTGCGCGAGGACTACCGCGCCACCAAATGGCCGGTCTCGAGCCGCACCTTCGTGCTGCGCGGCGCGAGCGGCAAGACGCTCTCCCTGGCCCTGGCCAACGGCGGCGCGGGAGATCTCAGCACGCTCAGCCTCTACGGCAATGGCGACAGGTTCTTCCTGATCGGGGCGATCGAGTGCGTCGAGTTCGACCCGGTCATGATCACCGCCGCGCGCTGCCGCACGCGCCCGCCCTGCGCCACCTTCGGGCGGGAGGGCGTGAGCTTCCTGGGGCGCTTCGATTGGGCGAACGGCTTCGATCCGCCGCATGGACGGTTCGGTCTCGGCTGGCGCTTCCTGCCGCTGGAGGACGCCTCGGAGACGTCCTTCTGCCCCGACCGCTAGCGCCTAGCCCAGCTTTTCCTTGAAGAACGCCAGGGTGCGGCCGTTGGCGGTCTCGGCGTCGGCCTTGTCGTAGTGATTGCCGCCGGGACGCGCGAAGGCGTGGTTGCGGCCGGGATAGACGTGAACCTCGACATTGGGGCGGCCGGCCAGGGCCTCGACGATGGCGGCGCGGGCGTCGGGGCCGATGAACTCGTCCTCGCCGGCCAGGTGCATCAGCAGGGGGGGCTTCACGCCGTCGGCCTCGCCGACATAGCGCTCGGTGCCGCCCCCGTAATAGGCCACCGCCGCGTCGGGCGCGCCGCGGGCCGCGCCGAGGAAGGTCATCAGTCCGCCCAGGCAGTAGCCGGTCAGGCCGACCTTGCCGTTGCCGCCCTCGATGCCGCGGGCGGCCTCGACCGTCTTGAGCACGTCGGCCGCGCCCTGGTCGAAGTCGTAGGCAGTGTAGATGTCGAGGGCCTTCTTCCAGTTCTCCTCGCTGTTCTCCGACATCGAGAGACCCGGCTCGACCCGCCAGAAAAGGTCGGGGCAGACGGCGATGAAGCCCTGCACGGCGTACTCGGCGGCGATCAGGCGGATGCCGGCGTTGACGCCGAAGATCTCCTGCACGACCACGACGACCGGCGCCGGGCCGGGCGTGTCGGGGCGGAAGACCAGGGCCTGAAAGCTTCCGTCGTCGGTCTGGATGGTCAGGCTCTCGGCCATGGTCGTGCTCCTCGCGGCAGGGTCGCCAGACCATGATCGGCCCTGCGCCCCTGGGCTTGAACGATGCGGCCTCACCGGCGCGACGGCGCGACCGATTGGTTCAAGCGCGCACGAAAAAGGCCCGCCCCCGCGAAGGGACGGGCCATCCGACCGAGCAGCAAGTCCGCCTAGCGGTAGCGGTACTCGTAGTGGCAGTTCTTCTTGGAGTTCTTCTTGGCGATCTGGTTGCCGGCCACCGCGCCGACCACGCCGCCGAGGATCGCGCCCTCGGTCTTGGCGCCGTTGCCGGCCACGGCCGCGCCGAGCGTGCCGCCGGTCAGGCCGCCGATCACCGTGCCCTTGTTGCGCGCCTTCTTGGTGCTCTTGCAGACGAGCACGCGTTCACGGCGCTGCTGGGCTTCGGCGGCGGTGACGGCGAGCGTGGAGGCGGTGAAGGCGAGGCTCACCGCGACGATCAAGGTTTTCATCTGGACGCGCATGGCGACCTCCGTTTGAGAGCGTGTGTTCTATGTCCCTTGCGGGAGATAACGCCGAAGCTCCGTGTCGGTTCTATGTCGGACGCCCGACGCGGAGCTCGGCCTTTGCGTCAGCCTTCGAGACGGTAGCGGTTGTCGCTATCGGGGCAGACGCGGACGTAGCGGGTCTCGTTGCGGCCCTGGTACTCGGTCTGGGCCGGCGCCAGGCGGCACTTGCGCTCGCTGTAGCGGTTCCATTCCGAATAGCCGCCGGCCCGGTCGCGATACTCGGCGCTTTCGCGATAGGGCACGGTGTCCTCGTACGACCAGTACTGGCCGCGGGTGTCGCAGCGGGCCTTGGCGGCCGAGTTGCCGATCGCCGCGCCGACCCCGGCCCCGGCCAAGGCACCCAGCACCGCGCCTTCGGTCTTGGCGTTGCGGGCGGCGACATTGGAGCCGATCACCGCGCCGGCCAGGGCGCCGATCACGCCGCCAGCCGTGGCGTTGCGTTTGGCGTCGTTGCGGCACGGGTCGGCATAGCCGCCCGACAGGCCAGAGCCGCCGGCATAGGCGGGCGGCGGGCCATCGTCCCAGCGGCCGGCTTCGTTCGGATAGCGGCGATCATAGGAACCGCGGCCGTAACGGCGGTCGTAGTCGTCGCGGGCGCGCTGATACTCGGCGCGGTCGGATTCCCACTGGCGGCGCTGGGCGTCGTAGTCGTCGGCGTAGCGATTGTCCTGGCCGCTGGTGTCGAAGCGGCGGGCCTCGTCCGGATAGCGGCGGTCGTAGGCGCCGCGGCCGTTGCGGGCGTCGTAGCGGTCGCGGGCCCGCTCATAGGCCGCGCGATCGGCCTCGAACTGGCGCTGTTCGCCGTAATAGTCGTTGCTGGTCGGGTAGGCGGGCGTGCGCCAACGGCGGGCCTCGTCGGGATAGCGCCGATCATAGGCGCCAGACCCATAGCGGCGGTCATAGTCGCTGCGCGCGCGCTCATAGGCGGAGCGGTCGGCGTCGTACTGGGCCTGGCGGCTGTCGTAGTCGGCGCGGCGCGCCTCGTAGGACGAGCGCTGCTCCTCATAAGTGCGCAGTTGCTGCTGGTAGCCTGCGTCCTGAGCCAGCGCGGGCGCGGCCGTGCTGATGGCGACGGCGCCGGCCATCAGCCAAGCCATGCGGCGGGAAGTCATGGGGAAGTCTCCGTTCCGACGAACGAACCAGCGTCCCGCCCCACAAGACGCCGGCTCGGGTTCAAAGTCCCTGCGGCGGAATAAGCCTTGGCGAAGGCCAAGGTTCCCGAAAGCGGCGGGATCAGTCGTTCAGCCAGGTGACGGCGAAGCGCTCGCCGGTCCAGACGGCGACGGCCAGCGATGCTTCCTCGGTTCCGAACGACAGGGTGGGCGCCTTCAGCTCGACCTTGCGCGGCTCGTCGGCGGCGCAGGGCGCGCCCACGTCCTTGGCGCAGGTGGTGGGGTAGGTTCCCGGCGGCTGGGCGGCGATGAAGAAGCCTGCGGCGTCGGCCACCATGGTGACGGTCTCGGGCTTGCCCGGCGCCGCGCCGCGCTCGACCACCAGCACATGGGCCCCGCCGCGCGGCTCCAGCCGCGCCTGGTCGGCCTTGCCGTCTCCGTCGAAATCGCCAGCCAGGGTCGGCAGGGCGGCGGCGAGGGCGAACAGCAGGACGGACATGGCGGGTACTCCGAGGGTTACAGCCGGAGGTTGGCTTTCGGCCGTGCGCCGTCAAGCCTCTTTCAGGGCCGAGCGCAGGTCGGTGCGTGCGAAATCGTCGCCCTTGTAGAGCAGTGCGCCGCCGCCATGGGTCGTGGCCAGGGCGTAGGCGAAGCAGTCGCCGAGGTTCAGCTTCGCGGGCGTATGGCGGCCGAAGCGAACGAAGGCTTCGATGGCGAGCCGAGCCTGTTCGGCGTCGGCGGGCCCGATTTCGATCCGCAGCGCCTGGAGAAGGTGTTCCGCTTCCTGCCGTCCGGTCTCGCCCCTGGAGACCTCGGCCTTGGCCAACACTTCCCAATAGTTGACGGCCGACATCATGCGGCCGTCCTGTTCGGCGTGAAGCCTGGCGGTGAAGGCGGCGGCCTCCGGCTCGCCCAGCAGTATTGCGACGATTGCGGAGGCGTCGATGGCGATCAACGCGGCAGGCCGTCGGCGTCGTAGAAGTCGGCGTCGGACGGCATGGGCGCACGTTCGGGAAGGGCTCGGAATCGGGCCGCTATTCGGGCGACTTCGTCGAGATCCACCAAGGGCGCGGCCGATTGGTTCGCCCGATCCCGTTCCAGGGTGGCGAGCACCGCCGCGTCGATGGCCTCCGACAAGCTGCCGCCGCGCTGGCGTGCGAGCTCGCGGACATGGTCCACGACCCGGCTTTCGATCTCGATGGTCTCGAACTTGGTCATCGCGGCAGGAAACATACCGCGAACCGCGTTCTGCGTCACGCCGCCGGCTTGGTGACCGTCATCATGTAGTTGATGTCGACGTCGGTGGAGCGGCTCCAGCGGCCGGTCAGCGGGTTGTAGGCCACGCCGAAGGGGCCTTGCATCTCGACCGGCTCGCCGGCCAGGAAGGCGCGCAGCTCCTCGGGCTTGAGGAACTGCTTCCACTCGTGGGTGCCCGGCGGCACCCAGCGCAGAACGTACTCGGCGCCGATCTTGGCCAGGGCCAGGGCCTTGAGCGTGCGGTTCAGGGTGGCGACGATCATCAGGCCGCCGGGCTTGAGCAGCTGCGAGCAGGTGCGCAGGAAAGCGCCCGGATCGGCCACGTGCTCGATGACTTCCATGGTCAGGACGACGTCGAACGGGCCCGCGCCCTCGGCCAGCAGCTGCTCGGCGGTGGCGGGGCGGTAGCCGATCGAAAGACCCTGCTCGGCGGCGTGGGCCGCGGCGGTCTTGATGTTGTTCTCCGAGGCGTCGATGGCCGTGACCGAAAAGCCGAGGCGGGCCATGGGCTCGCTCAGCAGGCCGCCGCCGCAGCCGATGTCGATCAGGGACAGGCCCTCGAACGGCGCGCGGTCGTTGCCGTCGCGGCCGAAGCGCTCCAGCGCCTGCTCCCTGATGAAGGCCAGCCGGCAGGGATTGAACACGTGCAGCGGCGCGAACTTGCCCTTGGGGTCCCACCACTCGGCCGCGATGGCCGAGAACCGCGCCACGTCGGCGGGGTCGATGCTCCAGTTGGGCGTGCTTCCTGCGGTGTCGGGGGCGGCGCTGGTCATGGCCCGGTATCTAGCACGGCCAATTTTTCGCGCCATGCTGCGAGAAAAAAGACACATCGGCGACATTGCCGTTGCGCCGAGGCCCCGCTAGAAGGCGCGGGCTTGCGCGGAAGGACGGGTTCCGGCCGCGAAGGCGCAAGAAAAAACCGCTTTGGTTCGAGGATTTAGAGACGTGTCACGTCTGGTGATGAAGTTCGGCGGCACCTCGGTGGCCGACCTGGAGCGCATCCGCCGGGTGGCGCGCCTGGTCGCCGCGGAAGTCGCCACGGGCAAGCAGGTCGCCGTCGTCGTTTCCGCCATGTCGGGCAAGACCAACGAACTGGTCGCCTGGACGGACGGAGCCGGCCGCGCCGCCGCGGGCCTGCCGGAGTCTGACGACGAGTACGACGCCGTCGTGGCGTCGGGCGAGCAGGTGACCGCCGGCCTGCTGGCCATGACCCTGCGCAACATGGGCCACAAGGCCCGCTCGTTCCTGGGCTGGCAGGTGCCGATCCTCACCGACGAGGCCCACGGCCGCGCCCGGATCGAAGAGATCCCGCCGGAGAACCTGGAAGAGTGCTTCGAGGCCGGCGAGATCGCCGTCATCGCCGGCTTCCAGGGCGTGACGCCCAAGCGCCGCATCACCACGCTGGGTCGTGGCGGTTCGGACACCAGCGCCGTGGCCATCGCCGCCGCGGTGAAGGGCGCCTGCGACATCTACACCGACGTGGACGGGGTCTACACCACCGACCCCCGGATCGAGAGCAAGGCCAAGCGCCTGGCCAAGATCAGCTACGAAGAGATGCTGGAAATGGCCTCGCTGGGGGCCAAGGTGCTGCAGACCCGTTCGGTCGAGATGGCCATGGCCCATCGCGTCCCGGTGCGGGTGCTGTCGAGTTTCGTCGAGCCGGGCGAAGCCCCGGGCCAAGGTACGATCGTCTGCGACGAGGAAGAAATCATGGAAAAGCGCATCGTCTCGGGCGTCGCCTACAGCCGCGACGAAGCCAAGATCACCCTGCTGGGCCTGCCCGATCATCCGGGCGTGTCCTCGGCCATCTTCGGCCGCCTGGCCGACGCCAATGTGAACGTCGACATGATCGTGCAGTCGCGCGCCCGCAGCGCCGACACCGCCAACATGGAGTTCACCGTCGGCAAGCGTGACGCCACGCGCGCCCTGGAGATCGTCCGCGGCGCCCAGGCCGAGATCGGCTTCGAGGACGTGGCCGTCAACGAAGACGTGGCCAAGGTGTCGGTGATCGGCGTGGGCATGCGCAGCCACGCCGGCGTCGCCCAGTCGATGTTCGCGGCCCTGGCCGAGAAGAACATCAACATCCAGGTCATCTCGACCTCGGAGATCAAGATCTCGGTCCTGATCGACGCGGCCTACACCGAACTGGCCGTCCGCGCCCTGCACGCCGTGTACGGCCTGGACCAGCTGTAAGAATGCCGGCTCCCTCGAACCCCTGAGGTTCGAGGGAGCCGATCGTTGCCTAAACGTCGTGCTCTGACGTTATGGAAGGCGCACCAGCCTTCGAGAGTCCCATGCCCGACGTCTTCAAGTTCGATCCCGCCGCCAAGACGGTGACCTTCCACGGCGACGCCGGGCTCGAGCTGCTCTACGACCTCCTGCTGCGCGCCAAGTTCGGCGACGGCTATGAGAAGCCGCTGCTGGTCAGCCCGTGGCTGGCGGCCCTGCTGCGCCAGCTGGACCAGGCCCTGCCCGACGACGGCCAGTGGTTCCCGGAAAAGCCCGGCCAGCCGATCTTCGACACCGACGACCTCCTGGCCATGGGCGACGCCGTGATCGAGGAAGGCCACACGGTCGGCTGGTGGACCATGACCGAGCCGGAAAAGCGCGACTACCTGCGCAACGTCATCGCAGCCCCGCATCCGCTGACCGACCTGCAGGTCGAGTTCATCGAGAGCGACATCGACGCGGCCCTGCAACAGGCCCGCCGCCTGGTCATGGACGCCGAGGAGCCCCTGGCCCTGCCCGGGCACGGCTGAGTTCGTTATAGTGAGGTCATGGGCCACGACCTGACCGCCCCCGCAGAGCTGTCCTTCCGCCGCTACAGTGTCGAGGCGATCTCGCACGCCCACGACTTCGACCAGATCGTGCTGCCGCGTCGCGGCGTGCTCGAGATCGAGATCGACGGCAAGGGCGGCCGGGTCGATCCGGGCAGCGCCGCGGTGATACCGCCGGGTACGCGCCACGTCTGCGCCGCCGACGGCGAGAACCTGTTCGTGGTGGCCGACATCGGCGCCGCCCTGATGGCGCCGTTCGAGCGCCTGCGCGACAGGCCGTTCGCCTCGGTGACCAGCCCGGTGCGCGGCCTGCTGTCGTACCTGGCGGGCGAGGCGCCGGGCGGCATCGACGACGGCGTCGCGGGCCTGTGGACGCCGCTCCTGCTGCGCGGCCTGTCGAGCGGTCCCTCCGCCGTCGATCCGCGTCTGGCGCGCGCCGCGACGATGATCGAGACCCGCTACCATCAGCCGCTCACCGTCCGCGACCTGGCGGTCGAGGCCGGCATGAGCCAGAGCCGCTTCTTCGATCGCTTCGCCGCCGCCTACGGCGCGACCCCGCATGCCGCCCTGAGCGATGCGCGGCTGCGGGCCGCCCAGCACCTGCTGGACGATCCGGCCCTGTCCATCGCCGAGATCGCCGTCCGCACTGGCCACGGCGACCAGAGCACGCTGACCCGGCGGATGAAGGCCGTGCTGGGCGTGACGCCGGCGGCTTGGCGCAAGGGGCGGCGCTAGCCTCGGAAGCTCCTGTAGAGATGCCTGACGCCGCGGACGATCATGAACAGGCCCACCGTGGCGGCGAAGGCGAGCGGGGCGGACGCCCAGGGGAAGACGTCCTGGTCGGTGTTTCCCCGCCCCGGACCCGTGACCTTGAACCACGCGAAAAACGCCAGTCCGGCGAGGACGGCCGCGCCCAGCAGGGTCAGCATCAGGCCGTTCAGGCGATCGGCCCAGAGGTCTTCCGGGCTGGCCTTTGGGGCGGGCGTGTCGGTGGACGGGGCCATGGTCGCGGCTCGGTTGTGGTTATCGATCTTGAGTTTAGCCGGGGCGCGGCGGAGGGCAACGGGGCGGGAGCCTTCGCCCGATCTTCGGGAGCTTTCGCCAAAGCCAGCGCCGCGCGCGCCTGCTAGGTCCGGGCGATGATCAGTCCCCGGAACCTTCTGCTCGGTCTTCTCTACGGTCTTGTCGCCGGCGCGCTGTGGGGCGGGGTGTTCCTCGCCCCGAAGCTGCTGGACGCCTTCACGCCGCTGCAGATGACGGCGGGGCGCTACATCGCCTACGGCTTGGCGGCCGCCCTGTTGCTGGCTCCGACCTGGAAGTCGGTGATGGCGCGAATGGACCGGCGCGACTGGCGCGATCTGGCCCTGCTGAGCCTGCTGGGCAACCTCGTCTACTATGTGGGCCTGGCGGTCGCCGTGCAGACGGCGGGCGTGGCCCTGGCCTCGCTGATCATCGGCCTCCTGCCGGTGACCATCACCCTGGCCGGCGCGCGCAAGGGGGAGGGCGCGCCCCTGCGGGCCCTGGCCGGTCCTCTGGCCCTGATCATCGCCGGCGGCGTCTGCATCAACGTGGCGGTGTTCACCGCGTCGTCGGGTGCGCCCGTCGGCAAGTTGGTCCTGGGCGTGCTGGGCGCGACCCTGGCGCTGGCGGTGTGGACCGCCTACGCCGTCTGGAACGCACGACGCCTGGCCGCCACGCCGAAGTTCAACAGCCACGAATGGTCGCTGCTGACGGGCCTGGCCACGGGCCTGCTGTCGCTGGCGCTGGTCGTCCCGGCCTTCATGCTGGGCGGTAAAAGCCACCCGCCGGCCGCCTGGACGTGGTTCTGGCTGGTCAGCTTCGCCGTGGCCATCGGCGCTTCGGTGATCGGCAACGGCCTGTGGAACGCCGCGAGCCGCGTGCTGCCGTTGAGCCTGTCTGGCCAGCTGATCGTGTTCGAGACCCTGTTCGCACTGCTCTACGGCTTCCTGCACGAGGGTCGTTGGCCCCACCTGCTGGAGGGCGCGGCCATCGTCCTGATGCTGGCCGGGGTGATCTGGTCAGTGCGGCTGCATCGTCCGGCGGCGCAGGCGGCGGTCGAGGCGGAGGCTTCCCACCCGTAAAATCCCCGCGAAAGCGGGGGCCTGGGCTTCTTCTGCCATCTGCGGCGCTCGACGATAAAACTCCTGGGGCCCCGCTTTCGCGGGGATTTTACGGAACGCGGAGCACCGGAAAAACCTGACGCGAACATGAACAACCGCGTTCAGGTCGGGTTCAAACGGCAAGGCTCATAAAGGCCATCAACAGCGCCGCCCTCGGGATTGGCGACGCTTCTGGAACAAGGAGCAAATGCCATGAAGACCTTCGGTAAGTTTAGCAAGATCGCCATCAGCACCGCCATCGCCGGCGCTCTGGTCCTGCCCGCCTCGGCCGCCTTCGCCGGCGATCGCGGCAAGAGCAACAAGACCGAGCGGGCGATCCTGGGCGCTGTCCTGGGCGGCGCGGCCGGCGCCATGCTGGGCGACGGCGACGGCGGCGCGATCGCGGTCGGCGCCCTGGCCGGCGGCGCCATCGGCGCGGCCACCGCCAAGGACAAGCGTCATCACCGCTACAGCAGCCGCTATGACGAGCGTCGCCCGTACTACAGCGACAACCGCTACGGCTATGATCGCTACGACCGTCGCGACGATCGTCGGGATGGGCGCCGCTACCAGGGCGATCGCTACAACACCGGCTACGACTACTACGGTCAGCGCCGCTAAGCTTCGCCGCTGACAAGCTAGGCAATGCGCCGCCCCTTTCCGGAGGGGCGGCGTTTTTTGCGTCCTTAGGTAAAGGAAAACCGTGCTCGCGCACTGTGCGGCGCGCGAAATCTGCTATAGCGCCCATGAGGACGACGTGC
This sequence comes from Caulobacter zeae, assembly GCF_002858925.1. Classification (GTDB taxonomy): domain Bacteria; phylum Pseudomonadota; class Alphaproteobacteria; order Caulobacterales; family Caulobacteraceae; genus Caulobacter; species Caulobacter zeae. The sequence continues at coordinate 110,356 of NZ_PJRS01000022.1, read as the reverse complement.
TTCGACACGTCGGAACCAAGGGAGCGCACGACAGGCGACATGGCAGGCCCCGGCATCGCCGTTCGAGGACCCAGAAGCCTGCTTCGCCAGATTCGCGAGGCCATGGCCGGCGGCGGTCCCGCCCAGGCCAAGCTCGACATGGTGGTGCGCACCATCGCCATCTCGATGGTGGCCGAAGTCTGCTCGATCTATCTGCGCCGCGCCTCGGGCGACCTGGAGCTGTTCGCCACCGAAGGCCTGTCGCGCGACGCCGTCCACGTCACCCGCATGAAGCCGGGCGAGGGCCTGGTCGGCGAGACCATGCGCCTGGGCCGGCCGCTGAACCTGTCGGACGCCGCCAGCCACCCGCAGTTCTCGTATCGTCCGGAAACGGGGGAAGACCCCTATCACGCCTTCCTGGCCGTGCCGCTGCTGCGCGGCGGCCGGGCGATCGGCGTGCTCGTCGTCCAGAACCGCACCGAGCGGGTCTACGAGGACGAGGAGGTCGAGGACCTGCAGATCATCGCCATGGTGCTGGCCGAGATGGTCAGCTCCAGCGAACTGTTGGGCGCCGACGAACTGAAAGACGTCGAGCTGGCCCCGCACAAGCCCGAGCGACTGAAGGGCTCGCGCTTCGCCGAGGGCCTGGCTTACGGCGTGGCGGTGCTGCACGAGCAACCGGTGGCCCCCGAGCAGCTGCTGTCGGACGACGCCCTGGCCGAGGAGGCCCGGCTCTCCTACGCCATCGAGGCCCTGCAGACCCAGATCGACGAGATGCTGGAAGGCCAGCACGGCCTGGTCGGCGCCTCGTACGAAGTGCTCGAGACCTACCGCCTGTTCGCCCACGACCGGGGCTGGAATCGCGGCCTGCAGGAGGCCGTGCGCTCGGGTCTGACCGCCGAGGCGGCGGTGGAGCGGGTGCGTTCGGAGCATCGCGCCCGCCTGGGCCAGGCCCGCGACCCCTATCTGCGCGAGCGGCTGCACGACCTGGAAGACCTGAACGACCGGCTGCTGCGCCACCTGTCGGGCGACGTCCACGCCGTGCGCCAGCTGCCCGAGGACGCGATCCTGATCGCCCGCAACCTCGGCCCCGCCGATCTCTTGGAATACGACCGCACCAAGCTGAAGGGCATCCTGCTCGAGGAAGGCTCGGCCGCAAGCCACGCCGGCATCGTGGCCCGGGCGCTCGACATCCCGTGCGTGGGGCGCCTGGCCGGCCTGCGCGACCGGGTCAGCGAGGGCGACCCGGTGGTGGTCGACGCCGAGACGGCCGAGGCCTGGCTGCGGCCGCGCCCCGACGTGGTCAAGGCGCTGAAGGCCCGGATGGAGGTCCGCGCCCAGCGCAAGGCCGAGTTCGCCCGCCTGCGCGACACGCCGGCCTTCACCCGCGACGGCTCCAAGATCACCCTGCTGATGAACGCGGGCCTGGCTGTCGACCTCGACATCCTGGGCGAGACCGGGGCGGAGGGCATCGGCCTGTTCCGCACCGAGTTCCAGTTCATGGTCGCCGAGGAGATGCCGCGCCTGGAGGCCCAGACGACGCTGTACGAGAAGGTGCTGGAGGCGGCCGACGGCATGCCCGTGACCTTCCGCACGCTCGACCTGGGCGGCGACAAGCTGCTGCCGTACATGGAGCTTGAGCGCGAGGATAATCCGGCCCTGGGCTGGCGCGCCGTGCGCATGGGCCTGGACCGTCCGGCCCTGCTGCGCCTTCAGATCCGGGCCCTGATCAAGGCCGCCAACGGCCGCGAGCTGCGGATCATGTTCCCGCTGGTGGCCAATGTGGACGAGTTCCGCGCCGCCCGCGCCTTCGTCGACCAGGAGGTGGCCTGGGCTCTGAAGCGCGGCCGGCCCGCGCCCGCGCGCCTCGACGTCGGGGCGATGGTCGAGGCCCCGTCGCTTCTGTGGCATTTGGACGCGCTGCTGCCGATGACCGACTTCGTCTCGGTCGGCACCAACGACCTGATGCAGTACCTGTTCGCCGCCGACCGGGGCAATCCGCGGGTGTCTGACCGTTACGACCCGCTGTCGCCAGCGGCCCTGCGGGCGCTGAAGACCATCCAGCAGGCCTGCGAGGACACCGGCACCCAGGTCTCGGTGTGCGGCGAGATGGCGGGGCGTCCGCTGGAGGCCTTCGCCTTGGTGGCCTTGGGTTTCGACCGCCTTTCCATGCCTCCGGCGGGTATAGGGCCGGTCAAGCAGATGGTGCTGTCGTGCGATCGCGAGGCCGCCCGGCGTAACGTCGAGGCCCTGCTGAAGGGCTCCGGCGGGTCTCTCCGGGGCGAGATCGAAACCTTGGCCCGGAAGCTCTATGTCGCCGTCTAGACTGAAGGCCGGTTAACCTTGCGGCTAAGTTTAGCTCATTGAATCCGGCCACTTACTTTGATATCCACAATTGAATGTTAACGAATGCCGGCTAGCGTCGGCGCAAATCGGTCGGACTCTCGTGCGACGCGAATTTTCTGGGGTGATCTGTTCGTCATGCCGCTCGACACGGGCACGGTGAGCCATTTGAGCCTGGTCGCCGAAGGCGATCGTGACGACACGGTCGCGCCGCCGGCGCAGCCGTCGGTCGACCATGGCGTCGACCTGGGCGAGGCCCTGCGGGCCGCCCGTCTGTTCCATGGCATGACATTGCAGGACGTGGCCGACGCCACGCGCATCCGCCAGGCCTATGTCGAGGCGCTGGAGGACATGCGCCTGGACGAGCTGCCGTCGCGTCCGTTCACCATCGGCTACATCAAGGCCGTGGCCGGCCTGCTGCGCCTGGATCCCGAGGCGGCCGTGGCCCGCTTCAAGCTGGAAGCCCACGACGACGCCGAGCCGCTGCGCGCGCCAATCGGCGTGCATCGCCAACGCGACCCGCGCCTTGGCCTGCTGCTGGCCGGCGGTCTGCTGGTCGGCGGCGCCATCGTGCTGTGGAACGTCGCCCAGCGCGCCATGACCCACGACGCCGAGCCCAAGGCCCAGGTGGCCTCGCAGGCCGCGCCCGCCGCCCCGGCGACCTCCGTTCCGGCCCAGGCCGGCGGCGCCGTCTCGCTCGGCGCGCCGCTGCCGGCCCCGGCCGAATCGACCACGCCCGCGCCCTACGTGACCCCCGGCCTGGAAGCCGCCGCCGCCGCCGGCGGCTCGGCCGACGCCGTGGCCGCCGCCGCCAAGGCCCGCAAGGAAGCCGAGGCCCAAGCCGCGCCTGAGGCGATCGCCAACCTCGGCGCCCCGTTCAAGGGCAAGGGCGCGATATACGGCGCGGCCCCGGCCGACTCGGCCGGCGTGATCCTGCAGGCCCGCAAGTCGACCTCGCTGACGGTGCGCGGCGCCGACGGGAACGTCTATTTCACGCGCTGGCTGTCGACCGGCGACGCCTTCCGCATCCCGCGCACGCCGGGCCTGGTGGCCGACGTCTCCGAGCCGACCTCGATCGACGTGTTCACCAACGGCGTGCTGACCGGCCGCCTGTCGGCCCCGCAGACCCAGCTGTCGAAGCTGGCGCCGGCGCCCGCCGCCGCGCCCGCGCCTGGCAGGCCCGCCGCCGCTCCGGCGACCGCGACGACGCCGCGCCGCTGATCCTTGCCGAGCGGCGTCACGAAGCTTGCGTGACGCCCTTGGGTTCCTTCGCCAAACCCCTTAGATTGGCGCCATGGCCGCAGACCACACCCACGTCCGTCCCTGGCGCATGATCGAGCGTCGCAAGTCGCGGAAGATCCGCGTCGGCAGCGTGGAGGTCGGCGGCGACGCGCCGATCTCGGTGCAGTCGATGACCAACACCCTGACCAGCGACGCCGCCGCGACGCTGAACCAGATCCGCCAGCTGGAGGAGGCCGGCGCCGACATCGTGCGCGTCAGCTGCCCCGACGTCGAAAGCACCGAGGCCTTCAAGATCATCGCCCGCGAGGCGAAGGTCCCGCTCGTGGCCGACATCCACTTCCACTACAAGCGCGGCATCGAGGCGGCCAAGGCGGGCGCTGCCTGCCTGCGGATCAATCCGGGCAATATCGGCAGCCCCGATCGCGTGCGCGACGTGGTCAACGCCGCCAAGGACCACGGCTGCTCGATCCGCATCGGCGTCAACGCCGGCTCGCTCGAGCGCGAACTGCTGGAGCGCTACGGCGAGCCGTGCCCCGAGGCGATGGTCGAAAGCGCGCTGAACCACGCCAGGATCCTTCAGGACCACGACTTCCACGAGTTCAAGATCTCGGTGAAGGCGTCCGACCCGTTCCTGACCGTGGCCGCCTACCAGCAGCTGGCCGAGGCCATCGACTGCCCGCTGCACCTGGGCGTCACCGAGGCCGGCGCCCTGCGCACCGGCACGGTCAAGAGCGCCATCGGCATGGGCTCGATGCTGTGGGCCGGCATCGGCGACACGATCCGTGTCAGCCTGGCCGCCGACCCTGTGGAAGAGATCAAGGTCGGCTTCGATATCCTGAAGTCGCTGGGCCTGCGCCACCGCGGCGTCAACATCATCGCCTGCCCGTCCTGCGCTCGCCAGGGCTTCAACGTCATCAAGACGGTGGAGACGCTGGAAGAGCGCCTGGCTCACATCTCGACGCCCATGTCGCTGTCGATCATCGGCTGCGTGGTCAACGGCCCGGGCGAGGCCCTGATGACCGATATCGGCTTCACCGGCGGCGGGGCCGGGGCGGGCATGGTCTACATGGCCGGCAAGCCCGACCACAAGCAGTCCAACGACGGCATGATCGACCACATCGTCGAGCTCGTGGAAAAGAAGGCCGCCGAATTGCAGGCCGCCAAGGACTCCGAGGCGATCGCGGCCGAGTAGAGTCTCCTCTCGATATTGACTTAGGGCTGCATTTTTCTAACGCTCGCGCGACGCCTGCATCTTGCCGGGCGTTCGGGGGTGTCCGCCTTGAGAACGATCGTGATCGTCGCGCTGGCCGCGATGCTGTCGGCCTGCGCCTTGACCGAGGACGTCGTGCCGATCGTCTATACGCCGGCCGCGGCGGGGCCGGTTCCGGGCGCCGAAGGGATCCTCGTCACCGTCACGGCGATCGACGCCCGGGCCAAGGACCGCGATCGGATCTCCACCAAGATCAACGGCTACGGCATGGAGATGGCGGCGATCCGCGCCGAGCGCGAGGTGGCCGAGGTCGTGCGCGAGGCGCTGTCGGCCGAGCTGCGCCAGCGCGGCTATGGGTTGGGCGATGGCGGGCCGCGGGTCGAGGTCAGGGTTGCGGTCTTCCATGCCCGCTTCAGCAACGGCTTCATGGTCGGCAAGGCCGAGGCCGATGTCGACCTGGCGGTGTCGGTGATCTCGCCGGAGGGGCGGGCGATCTACAGCCATGACCTGAAGGCGCGGGCCAAGCGGCCGATCCAGGTGGCCAGCGGCAAGAACGCGGCGGCGACCCTGAGCGACGCCCTGGCCGATGACTTCAAGGCGCTGTTCGCCGACGAGGCCTTCGGGCGGGCGCTGGCGGTCCGCTAGCGCGCCGGATCAGATCACCGGCCGAGAGCGCTCGTCGACGTCGGTCAGGGCGGCGGCGACGATGCGCAGGCCGGTTTCCAGCTCCACCCGATCGGCGGCCGCGCCGAGCGCCAGCCGCACGCCGGTGACGAGGCCGGGCGAGACGATCGGGGCGGCCGGCGGGGTCACTTCGGCGCCGCCGCGCAGGGCGCGGCCGGCCAGGCGCTCGGCCTCCAGTTCGCTCATCGGCAGCCACAGGTGCGGAACGGTGGGTGAAGCGGGGCTGGCCAGGGCGTTCCCCAGCACGGACCGCGCCAGGGCGACGCGGGCGGCGGTCTCTTCCAGGATCTCGGCCAGGATGGCGCCGGCCGTACCGTCCTCGATCCACTGGCCGGCGATCAGCATGCCAAAGCCCGGCGGGGCGTAGGCGATGGCGCGCATCGTATCGAGGATCCGCTCCAGGGCCGCGTCGTCGGGGGCGATCACGAAGCCAGCGCGCAGTCCGGGGGCCAGGGTCTTGGACACGCCCGAGACGTGGAAGGTGCGCTCGGGCGCCAGCATGGCCAGGGGCGGCGGCGCGCCCGGCGCATAGGCGCCGTAGATGTCGTCTTCGATCAGCGTAAGGTCGAGGCGGCGAGCGATGGCGACGATCGCCTCGCGCCGGGCCAGCGACATGATCCGCCCCGTGGGGTTCTGCAGGGTCGGCAGCAGGGCCACGACCTGGGCGCCGGTGCGCCTGGCGGCGTCTTCCAGGGCTTCGGGGATCGCGCCCTCGTCGTCCATGGCCACGCCCTGCAGGCGATAGCCGGCGTGGGCGGCGAGGGCCTTGACCCCATGGAAGGTCGAGGCCTCGCACAGCACCACGTCGCCGGGGCGCACGGCCGCGCCGAAGGCCAGGGCCAGGCCCTGCTGGGCGCCGGCGCAGCAGACGAGGCGCGTCCAGTCGGCGGTCTCGAAGCCGGCGCTGCGGGCCAGCCAGGCGGCGGCCGCGCGGCGGTGGCGTTCCAGCCCGGCGGCGGGGGCGTAGTCGAGGTGGTCGGCCAGGTCGGGGCGCCGGCGCAGGCGCTGCATCGTCTCGCCGATTACCCGCGCCGCCGGCCAGTTCAGGGCGACGTTCTGGGCCAGGTTGATCGGCCCCTCGCGGCGGCGCGGACTAGCGATCGCGCCCGGCGCGTTGACGAAGCTGCCGCGCCCCACATGGGCGCTGACCAGCCCCGCCTTCTCGGCCTCGACATAGGCCCGGGTGACCGTGCCCAGGCCAAGGCCCAGGCGGTGGGCCAGGTCGCGCTGCGGTGGCAGGCGTGTTCCGGCGGGCAGGGCGCCGGACTCGACGTCGGCGCGCAAAGCCTCGACCAGCCGCTCGTAGATCGGGGCGTCGCCGTCGGGCAGGGCGGGGGTCCAGGGAGCGGTCATGAGCGCGGTCCGTCTAGATTGTCACTGTATCAATATAAGTTTTGACTCATGGATCAATCGAAATCATCACCGTGACATTCCGCCAGGGAGGTCCCGATGACGCCGCAACTGATCCTCGCCTTCGTGCTGTTCGCCTTCGCCACGGCCGGCACGCCGGGCCCGAACAACATGATGCTGCTGGCCTCGGGCGCGAACTTCGGCTTCCGCCGCACGATCCTGCACATCCTGGGGATCAGCCTGGGTCTCGGCGTCATGGTGCTGGCCATGGGTTTCGGCCTCGGCGGCGTGTTCAAGGCCTGGCCGGTGCTGCACGAGATCCTGCGCTGGGCGGGCGCGGTCTACATGCTGTGGCTGGCCTGGAAGATCGGCACGGCGAAAGGCGTCTCCGACCGCGAGGCAGGGAGCAAACCCATGGGCTTCTGGGCGGCGGCGGCCTTCCAGTGGGTCAACCCCAAGGCCTGGGCCATGGCGCTGGGCGCGGTGACCACCTATGCGCCGGAGGGCGGCGGGGTCATGGTCGTACCGCTGCTGGCGGGCCTGTTCATGCTGGTCGGCGCGCCGTGCAGCGCCGCCTGGGCCGGGTTCGGCGTCGCCCTGCGCCGGTTCCTCGACCGGCCCGCGATCCTGCGGACCTTCAACGTGACCATGGCCGTGCTGCTGGTGGTGTCGCTGTACCCGACCCTGTTCGGCGGTCATGGGGCCAAGGCTCCGGCCCGCGACCTCGCCCTGGCGTCCAAGCCGCTGGTGTTCGGCTGGCGGGGCTGAGCTTTCCAAGCTCGACCATCACCTTGCTCTGACGCAGGTTGCAGGTCCGCAAGTGATGGGGGATTCGCATGCCGGACGTGGGCGAGAGGATATTTCGGCGCTTCGCCAGGCTGTTCGGCGCGATGTGCTTTATCTACGCCGCGGTCTGCGCCGCGCAGAAGACGCTGCATGACCTCAGCCCCGACCGCTTTCCCGACGCCGGCGGCCTCGACAAGTTCCTGATCTTTCTGGCGCTGGGCTACTGCCTGACCCTTCTGGCGCGGATCGACGAGAAGCTCGACCGGCTCAAGGTCGACCGCCAGGGCTGACTTGCGTCCGAGCGCGGGCGGGGGTCAGATCGCTGCCGTTCACGGAGCTTCTTTCATGCGCCTCGCCGCCGTCTTCGCCGCAACCGTCCTGGCGCTCGCCCCCGCCGCCCTGGCTCAGGACCTGAAGGTCACTGTCCAGGGGCGCGACAGCATCGTCCTGACCCCGGCCGACCTTGCCGCCCTGCCGCGCGGCAAGGCGACCATGGTCGAGGGCGGCAAGAGCGCCGTCTACGAAGGCGCGCTGCTGAACGCGGCGCTGGTCCAGGCCGGCGTGGTGCATGGCGACCGGCTGATGGGGCGCTATCTGAACCAGGTGGTGCTGGTGAAGGCCGCCGACGGCTATGTCTCGATCCTGTCGCTGGCCGAGACCGACCCGTTCTATCGCACCAATCCTGTCGTCATCGCCGACCATAAGGACGGGGCGCCGCTGGACGCCCGGGAGGGCCCGTACCGCGTCGTTGTGGACGGCGACCTCAAGCCGTCGCGCTCTGCGAGGCAGGTGACCACGATCGAGGTCAAACCGGCCTTCTGAGCCTGGACAATCGGGGCGAACCGCAGAAGCTTGCGCGCCAAACGATAGTGGGGCTTTTCGTGACCAAGCTTATCCTGAACCGCCGCGGCCTGCTGGCCGCGACCCTGGCCTTCGCGGCCGCGCCGGCGCTGGCCCGCGCCGCGACGGCGATCTCGACCACCACCCTCAAGGTGGGCGATCGCGACGTCGAACTGACCATCCTGCGTCCCGACGCGCCCAAGGGGATCGTCATCTTCTCGCACGGGGCGGGCGGTTGGCCGGCGCCGTACAAGGCGCTGCTCGACCTGTGGAACCAGGCCGGCTTCATGATCGTCGCGCCGCTGCACGTCGATTCCCAAAAGCACCCCAAGCGCGCCGACTACGACCTGCGCGCGGCTTTCTCGCTGCGCCTGGCCGACCTTGCGGCCGCCACCGACTATGCCGAGAAGGCCGCGCCGGGGCTGCCTATGGCCTCGGCCGGCCACTCCTACGGCTCGCTGATGTCGCTGATCCGCGCCGGGGCGATGGAGGGAATGATCCCGGCCCAGGACCCGCGCACCAAGGCCGCCCTGTGCTTCTCCAGCCCGGGCGTCATCAAGGGCCTGGTCGGCCCGACCTCGTACGCCAGCGTCAAGAAGCCCGCGATGATGATCACCGGCGACCAGGACGTGCTGCCCGGCATGATCGCCGACTGGCATGAGCACCTCTATCCGTTCGAGACCAGCGCGCCCGGCGAGAAGTACCTGTGGGTCGGCAAGGGGATCGGCCATGGCCTGGCCTATCACCCCGAGGCGCCGGGCTTCGCCGAGTCCTCGGCGCTCAGCGTGGCCTTCCTGAAGGCCAAGGTGCTGGGCGACAAGGCCGCCGAGGCGGTGCTGGCCGCGCAGGGCTCGACGGCCCTGGCGGACTGGAAGACGCGCTGATGCAGTGACCGCCGTCCGCGCCTAGTTGGGGCGGACGGCGGCTCCTCGCCGGTTCAGGCTGTCCGCACGCGTTCCGCGCCGAGGTTCAGGTAGGCCCGCTTGCCCAGCGGCACGCCATGGTGACGCAGGATGTCGTAGGCGGTGACGACGTGGAACTGGAAGTTCGGCAGGGCGAACTCCAGCAGGTAATCGAGGCCGTTGAAGCCCAGGGTCAACGGGCCGGCGGCGAACACCACCTCGCGGGTTTCCGCCCCCTCGAAGGCTTCGGCCGGAACGCTGCGGATGTAGTCCAGGGTGCGGGCCACGCGATCCTGAAGCTGGGCCAGGGTGGTCTCGTCGTCGGCCATGGACGGCGCGACGAGGCCGGTCAGGCGGGCCATGGCGCCGCGGGCCGCGTCGGAGGCGCGCTGGATCTGGCCGGCCAGCGGCAGCATGTCGTCGTACAGGCGGGCCTGGACGAACGCGTCCGGGTCAGTCCCGGCCGCTTCCGCGTGGGCCTTGGCCTTGTGAAGCAGGAGGGCCAGCGTGTTGAGGCCGCGCGTGACGGCGGTGGCCGTGACGTGGTGGATCGAAAGAGACATGGCGTTTCCTTGCAGCGTTTCCCGGGCGGCCGCGCGGCCCCTCCAAGTCTAGCTAATCGTACCTTGGTCAGTTTTCAAACGATACTGATGACGGTGGGTGTCAGCAGTCGACGGCCCCGCCGCGCCTCCATTCCATTCCCCCCCGAAAAGGCCTAGAGAGACCGGCCCATCCTTCAGCCGTGCGATCTCTTCCCTTGCGACTGCCCCAGGCCCGCCTCGACCAGGTTCTCGACCGTTTCCGCGAAGTGGAGGCTCGCATGGGCGCCGCGACGGACGGATCCGAGATCGTCAAGCTCTCCAAGGAGCACGCCGAGCTGCGGCCCGTGGCCGAGGCCGTCGAACGCCTGGCCAAGCTGAGCGCCGAGCGCGCCGAGCTGGACGAGATGGCGGCCGATCCCGAGATGGCCGCCATGGTCCGCGACGAGATCGTCGCCCTGGACGAGAAGCTGCCGGTCATGGAGCGGGAGCTGGCTCTGATGCTGGCCCCCAAGGACAAGGACGAGAACGCCTCGGCGATCCTGGAAGTCCGCGCGGGCACGGGCGGCGACGAGGCGGCCCTGTTCGCCGGCGACCTCTTCCGCATGTACCAGCGCTACGCCCAGAACCAGGGCTGGCGCGTCGAGGTCGACAGCATCTCCGAGGGCGAGATGGGGGGCTTCAAGGAAATCATCGCCTCGATCACCGGCGACGGCGTGTTCGGCCGGCTGAAGTTCGAGAGCGGCGTGCACCGCGTGCAGCGCGTGCCGGAAACCGAAGCCCAAGGACGCATCCACACCTCGGCCGCCACCGTTGCGGTGCTGCCCGAGGCCGAGGACGTCGAGATCGAGATCAAGGAAAGCGATCTGCGGATCGACACCTACCGCTCGTCGGGCGCCGGCGGCCAGCACGTCAACAAGACCGACTCGGCCGTACGCATCACCCACTTGCCCACGGGCGTGGTGGTGACCTCGTCGGAAAAGAGCCAGCACCAGAACCGCGCCCGGGCGATGAAGAACCTGAAGGCCCGGCTCTATGACATGCAGCGCGAAGCGCTGGACACCGCCCGCTCCGACGCCCGCAAGAGCCAGGTCGGCAGCGGCGACCGTTCCGAGCGCATCCGCACCTACAACTTCCCGCAAGGGCGGGTCACCGACCACCGGATCAACCTGACCCTCTACAACCTGGCCAAGGTGATCGAGGGCGAGGCCCTGGACGACGTGATCAACCCGCTGATCGCCGAAGACCAGGCCGCGCGCCTGGCGAGCCTGGAAGATTAGGATCTGAAGATCTTCCCCCTCTGGGGGAGGTGGCCCGAAGGGCCGGAGGGGGACGTTCTCAGCTTCCGCTGACTGGGTCGGTTTCGCACCGACTTCCCTCTCCGTCGGCTTCGCCGACACCTCTCCCTTCAGGGAGAGGGTCTCGTTAGCCGAGTACTTTTTCCATCACCACGAACGCCAGATCGTCTCGCAGCGGCTTGCCGAAGCGGTCGTCGCCGTGGGGGAAGGGGCGGGTCTCGCCCGTGAGGGCGTAGCCGCGGCGCTCGTACCAGGCGATCAGGGTGTCGCGGATGTGGACCACGGTCATCTGCATGCGGTCCGCGCCGCGTTCCTTGGCGTAGGCTTCCCCCGCCGCCAGCAGGGTGCGGCCCATCTGCCGGTCCTGCAGGTCGGGGCGGATGGTCAGCATTCCCAGGTACCAGACCTCGGCGTCGGCCGGTTCCAGCCAGACGCAGCCGAGGATCGGACCCTCGGCGTCGTCGCGGGCGGTCAGGATCAGCGCCTGGGGCGCTGCGGCGAGGTCGGCTTGCAGGCTTTCGAGGTCGATGCGCTGGCCGTCGATATAGCCGGCCTCGGTGGTCCAGCCGGCCTGGGCCCCCTGGCCGCGATAGGCTGAATTGACCAGGGCGACGAGGGCGTCGTGTTCGGACGGGGCGGCAGGGGCGAAGATCATGGCGGCGAGCTAAGCCATGCGTCGGCGAGCTTGCCAAGCGGTCGTCGTCCTGCGTGAACCTCGCCCTTAGACGGGCTCAGGGTGAGGTTCAATTTCGGCGTGGCGGTACATTCGAAATCCTCATCCTGAGCTTGTCGAAGGACGAGGATTTCGCATCACTGTTCTGGCGGCGGCGCCTTCTTGCCCAGCCGCGTCGCATGCCCCCAGTAGCGGCCGCCGATCCGCTTCACCGTGCCGGCTTCGCGCTTGATCATCTCCCAGGGATGGAAGGCCAGCCCGACGGTGTCGGCCATGGCCGCGCCGCGTGCGCCCATCGGCTTTTCGGGGCCGGTGGTGGAGTCGTGGGCGGTCTGGTGCTCGATCTCGGCGTTGAGCTCGGCCCCGACCAGCACCGTCATGATCGAGAACCACACCCAGACCATGAAGGCGATCACCGCGCCCAGCGGTCCGTAGGTGGCGTCGTAGTGGGCGATGCGGTTGACGTAGATCGAAAAGCCCAGCGAGCCGACCAGCCAGGCCGCCGCGCCAAACAGCGCCCCCAGCACGACCCAGCGCCATCGCGGGCGGGCCCGGCAGGGCGCGAAGCGGTAGAGCATGGCGAAGGCCAGGGCCGTCACCAGCCAGACGGCCAGCCAGCGCAGCGGGATCCAGAAGGCCGAGATCGCGCCTAGGACCAAGCGCTCCAGCACGATCGGCATGGCGATCAGCACCGCGGCGATGAACACCGCATAGAGAAGGGCGCAGAGGGTGAAGCCGTAGGTCAGCAGGGTCTTGCCCACGAAATTGCGCTTCTCGTCCTCGTCATAGGCGACGTTCAGGCCGTCGAAGAGCGCCTTCATGCTGGCGTTGGCGCTCCATATCGACAGCAAGAGGCTGACCACGAAGGCCACGCCCAGCTTGCCGCCCTCCTGGCTGGCCAGGCGCAGCATCTGCTCGCCGACGATCTGGACGACGCTGGCCGGAAAGACGGTGGCCATCTCCTGAAGTTGCTTCTCCACCGCCGCCACGTCGGCGAACAGGCCGTACAGCGACACGAAGGCGCCGATGGCGGGGAACAGGGCCAGCAGGGTGTAGAAGGTGACGCCCCCGGCCACCGACGGCAGCTTGTCGACGCTGATCTCGCGCGCCGTGCGCCAGAGGATGTCGCGCCAGCCCAGCAGCGGAATGCCGTGCGGATGGCGCGCGGCGCGGCCGCGCCGGGGCTCGGCCTGGTCGAATTCGTGCGGCGGCAGCACACGGTCTTCCGACAGGCCCGGCGGCGGGGCGTGCGGCTCGACCTCAGGCTCCAGGCGCTTGGGAAAGGCGAAGGGGGCGACCGCCAGCAGCAGGATCCAGGGCGCCAGGTGATAGGGCCGCGAGGCCAGCCACGACCTTACCGGGCGTCGCGGCGTGGTGTCGGTCATGAGCAGGCCTCCCTGGAGGTCAAATCCGTCAGAGCCCGCGGTGTTCCCGCCTTGCAAAGCTCGATCCGCGCGACCACCTTGCCGCCATGCACGCCCAGGTCGCCTCGCTCTACCGCCATCCCGTCAAGGGGTTCACGCCCGAGCGGCTCTCGACGGCGACGTTGGAGGCGGGCGCATGCTTTCCCTGCGACCGTCTCTATGCGGTCGAGGACGGCCCCAGCGGCTTCGACACCGACGCGCCGTCGCACCTGTCGAAGATGAAGTTCACGGTGCTGGCCAAGATCCCGGCGGTGGCCAAGGCCCACACCGCCTATGACGAGGCCAGCGGCGTGCTGACCGCCTCGGCCGAGGGGCTGGCGCCGTTCTTAGGCGATCTTTCCAGCGACGAGGGGCGGCGCGGTTTCGAGGCCTGGCTGGCGGCCCTGCTCGGCGACGAGGCGAAAGGTCCCCTGCGGGTGCTGGAAGGACCGGGCGCGCACCGGTTCATGGACAGCAAGCAGGGCTTCGTCTCGATCGTGAACCTGGCCAGCGTGCGCGACCTCGCCGAAAAGATCGGCCGTCCGGTCGATCCGCTGCGCTTCCGGGCCAACCTCTATGTCGAGGGCTGGCCGGCCTGGGTCGAGAACGGCTGGACGGGCAGGACGGTGCGGGTCGGCGATGCGACGGCGCAGGTGCTCAAGCCCATCGTCCGCTGCGCCGCCACCCACGTCGATCCGGTCACCGCCGAGCGCGACATCGAGGTGGTGAAGGCCCTGTTCGACAACTACGGCCACACCTTCTGCGGCATCTACCTGAACGTCACCGCCGGCGGCGCGGTGGGGCAGGGCGATGCGGTGGCGGTCGAGGACTAGAGGTGCGAGCTCGGGTCCATTTGCTGATGCAGAATCCGGACGATGAGCGTCATCTGCGAGGCTGACCGATAGAAGATCACGTGAGATCCTACGGTATGTCGTCGATAGACAGAGATGAGACGTTCGTCCTGCCGCCCGGCTGCGGGATGTGATCCGACGAGATCGAAGGCGCGCTGGATGTCACGCAGATAGGCTGCTGCTCGGCGCGGTCCCCACTGCGCCTTGGAATAGGCGCGAATGTCGTCGATGTCGCGGCGGGCCAGGAATGACAGCCGGTAGCCGCTCATTTCTCCTGCTCGGCCTCGGCTTCGAGTTCGGCGATGAAGGTGTCGAAGTCGAACGGCTCTTCCATGAACCCACTGGCCTCGCCTTCGGCCAGCGCGTTCCTGAGCGCTTCGAGCTTGGCCTCGTGCTCTTCCAGCAGCCGCAGGCCGGCGCGGATCACGTCGCTGGCCGAGCCATAGCGGCCTTGGGCGACCTGTGTTTCGATGAAGTCCTGGAAGTGAGGCCCGAGGCTTACCGAGGTGTTCTTGCTCATAGCAGGCTCCTCCAAGACTCAGCATACCAATTCTTGGTATCCGTCCGCAATCTCGTCCTCGATCTCGCGTTTGGGGCCGCTACGCGTTATTGGAGCCGCCATGACCCTTACTCTCGTCAAAGCCTGGAACGGCGCCAAGGAGCGCCTGAAGGAAGCCGGCATCGATCAGCCCGCCATCGACGCGCGCCTGATGCTGGAAGTCGCCGCCGGCGTCAGCCGCACCGACATCATCACCGACCCCTATCGCGAGCTGAGCGCCGAGCAGTTGGCCACGCTGGACGAGTACCTGGAGCGCCGCGCCCGCCGCGAGCCGGTCAGCCACATCATCGGCCGCAAGGGCTTCTGGAAGATCCTGCTGTCGGTGACCAAGGACGTCCTGACCCCGCGTCCCGAGACCGAGGTCATCGTAGACGAGGTGCTGAAGGCCTTCCCGGAGACCATGGCCTTCAACATGCTGGACCTGGGCGTCGGCTCGGGTTCGATGCTGCTGGCGATCCTGGCTGACCGCCCGGGCGCCAAGGGGCTGGGGATTGATATCTCCGAAGAGGCCCTGGCCGTGGCTCGCGAGAACGCCGCCAACCTGGACCTCGACGGCCGCGTCGCCCTGATGCGCGGCGACTGGACGACGGGCCTGGGCGACGCCTCGTTCGACGTGGTGGTCTCCAATCCGCCCTACATCCCCACCGCCGACATCGAGACCCTGGAGCCGGAAGTGCGCGACCACGAGCCGCGTCTGGCGCTGGATGGCGGCGCCGACGGCCTGACCGCCTATCGCGCCCTGGCGCCGGAGATCCTGCGGGTGCTCAAGCCTGGCGGCCTGTTCTGCGTCGAGATCGGTTTCGACCAGTCGGCCGACGTCGAGATCCTGTTCAAGGCGGCCGGCGCCCAGAACGTTCGGACGGTCAAGGATCTGTCCACCCACGACCGTGTTGTCACGGGCTTCAAAAACCCCTTGGAAACGCCGGCGTGAGGCGGTAGACGGAAAGGGTCTCCTTCCAAATCGCCGGGTGACGGGAAGAGCGGTCGTTTCGACGGCCGCTAGACACATCCGGCAGGCGCGAACGGCCGACGAGGCCGAAAGCCGCGCCCGATCCGGACGGAGACTCTACGGAAACCCAGGTCTCAAGAACATCGAAGGCGAGCCCGAGACGGGCGCACCCAGTCTCAAGAGACCGAATACCGATCGGGCTAAAGTGTCCAGATCGGACAGGTTTAGAAGAAGATGAGAGATTTCAAGGGCATGAAGCGCCAGCGTGGCCGCAACAACCGCGGGGGCGGTGGTGGCAAGCCGCAGCAGCACAACGCCAACCGGGCCTTCGATTCGAACGGTCCCGACGGCGTGAAGGTCCGCGGCGCGGCCCAGAGCGTCTACGAAAAGTACCAGCAGCTGGCCCGCGACGCCTCGTCGTCCGGCGACCGGGTGCTGGCCGAGAACTACCTGCAGCACGCCGAGCACTATTTCCGCGTCCTGCGCGCCATCCAGCCGAATCGCCCGGTCAGCGACATCATCGGCAAGGACGCCTATTCGGCCTACGAGATCGACTTCGAGGCCGAGCCGGAAGAGGCCCCCGAGGCCCCGCCGGCCGCTGAGACGCCCGCCGAGGGCGCTGAAGGCGGCGAGGGCGGCGAAGGCCAGGGCGAGCAACGCCGCGACCGCAACCGCGACCGCTTCGAGAACCGCGACCGTGACCGCAACCGCGATCGTGATCGCGATGGTCAGCAGGGCGAAGGCCGACGCGACCGCTGGCGCGACCGCGACGACCGCGACCGCAACCGCGATGATCGTCCCCGTGACGACCGTCCCCGCGACGATCGGCCTCGTGACGACCGCCCGCGCGAAGACCGCTTCCGCGACCGTGACGATCGCCCCCGTGATGACCGTCCTCGTGACGACCGTCCGCGCGAAGAGCGCCAGCCGCGCGACGACCGCCCGGCGGCCGAAGGCGGCGAGTTCCAGGGCGAGGCTCGCGAAGGCCGCCGCTCGCGCCGTGACCGCGATCGTGACCGCAACCGCGATCGCGACCGTGGCGACCGCGATCCGCTGGCCGTGATCGAGCCGGAAGCCGCCCCGCTGGGCGGCGAGGCGCAAGGCGGCGAAAGCTCGCCGGTGCTGCGCGGCCAGGACGGCGCGGTCAGCAACGCCCCGGCGTTCCTGGGCCGCAAGTCCGAGCCCAAGCCGGCCGCCGAGCCCAAGGCCCCCGAACCCAAGGCCGAAGCCGCCCCGGCGGCCGAGATCCCCGTCGCTCCGGCTCCCGAGGGCGCCGGCGAAGAGGTCAAGAAGCCCCGTCGTCGCCGCGCCCCGCGCAGCTTCGAAGGCGGCGATTCTCCGGCTCCCGAGTCGGAAGACGCCTGAGAACATGCGTGACGATCCGCCGCGAGGACTTGGCGGCGGATCAACCCCTAGGCTAGGCTCCTCTGGACCACAGGGGGAGCCAGCCATGGGCGGGCGTGGAACACAGTCGGGCGGCGCGGGCGAAGAGGCCCGCTATCGCGCCATCGTCGACACGGCGGTGGACGCCATCGTCGTCATCGACGAGCACGGCCGTATCGAAGCCTTCAATCCCGCCGCCGAGCGCCTGTTCGGCTATGCGGCCTCCGACATGATCGGATCCAACGTCAAGGGCCTGATGCCCGAGCCGCATCACGCGGCTCACGACGGCTATCTCGACACCTACCGCCGCACCGGCGAGCGCCGGATCATCGGCATCGGCCGCGAGGTGTTCGGCCGGCGGCAGGACGGGTCGACCTTTCCCCTCGAGCTTTCCATCGCCGAATGGCGATCGGGCGGGCGGCGGTTCTTCACCGGCGTCATGCGCGACGTCACGGAGCGCAAGCGGACCGAGGAGCTGCAGCGGCTGCTGGTCAACGAGCTCAATCACCGGGTCAAGAACACCCTGGCCACCGTGCAGTCGGTGGCCGGCCAGACCCTGCGCAACGCCGCCGACCTGGGCGACGCGCGCGAGTCGCTGACCACCCGCCTGCTGGCCCTGGCCCGCACCCACGACATCCTGACCCGCGAAAGCTGGGACGGCGCGGACCTGCACGACATCATGGCCGGCCTGGTGGACTCCTACGGCGACGCCTCGCGCTTCGAGCTGAGCGGTCCGCCTGTGCGGCTGTCGCCCAAGGCCGCGCTGTCGCTGTCGCTGGCCCTGCACGAACTGACCACCAACGCCGCCAAGTACGGGGCGCTTTCGCAGTCGACGGGTCAGGTGCGGGTGGTCTGGAGCCGGGAAGGCGAGGGCGACGACGAGCGGCTGCGCCTGCTGTGGCGGGAGGCCGGCGGACCGCCGGTGTCACCTCCAGAGCGCCAGGGCTTCGGCAGCCGCCTGATCACCCGAGGCCTGGCCTTGGAGCTCGACGGCGAGGCGGCGCTGGACTATCCGCCCGAGGGCGTGGTCTGCACCATCGTCGCCCGCATCCGCCGCCGTCCGGCGGCCCAGCCGGCACCGGCCAGGGGAGCCGCCTGATGCGGGTTTTGATCGTCGAGGACGAGATCATGGTCGCCATGCTGGTCGAGGACCTGCTGACCGACCTGGGCTGCGACGTCACCGGTCCGGCGGTCTCGGCCGAGACCGCGGTGGAGGCGGCGCGAAGCGAGCTTGTCGACTTCGCCCTGCTGGACGTCAATCTCGACGGCGGCACCTCTTTCGCGGCCGCCGACGTGCTGCGCGAGCGCGGCGTGCCCTTCGCCTTCGTCACCGGCTATGGCGACCAGGGCGTGCGCCCCGACCTGCGCGACGCCCCGATCCTCAGCAAGCCGGTCGATCCCCGGCAACTGGCCCGCACCATCGCCGCCGCCCGCTGAGGCGAACCCTCCGGCCTCTGGCGAGTTACCTGTGCTCCTTCGACGTCGCCTTAGGAGCCGTCCATGCGCGCCATCGCCGCCTTCGCTCTGTCCTTCCTGGCCGCAACGCCCGTGCTGGCCGCCTCGGGCGACTGGCGGCTCGATGCGACGCGCGAGGACATGCAGCGGATCGAGCGGCTGAACTCGGCCTGGGAAGGCGCGCTGTCCGAGGCCCGGCGCGGCGGCCATGCCCGCGACCTGCGGGCGCTGGGCGCGCTGGTCGAGCCGCGCGCGGCCCTGCCGCGCCCGCAGCCGACGCCCGGGAACTATCAATGCCGCACGATCAAGCTGGGCAGCCCGGGCGGACGGGGCCTGCCCTACGTGGCCTATGGCTGGTTCCGCTGCCGGGTGGAGCTGACGCCGGGCGGCGACCTCATGCTGGAGAAAACCACGGGTTCCCAGCGCCAGGCCGGCAACCTCTATCCCGACAGCGACCGGCGCCTGGTGTTCCTGGGCGCGGTGGCCTGGGGCGACCGCGAGGGCCGGGCGACCTACCGCCGTGATCCCGAGCGCGACCAGGCCGGGGTGTTCGAGCGGGTCGGTCCCAACCGCTACCGCCTGGTCATGCCCTGGCCCAAGCAGGAGTCGAAGCTCGACATCCTCGAGCTGAAGCGGTGACCTCGAGGTCCTCTCCCTGTGGGAGAGGTGTCGGCGAAGCCGACGGAGAGGGGAGGATGAATTCCGGCGTCTAGCTAGCTGAGAACTTCCCCCCTCCGGCCCTTCGGGCCACCTCCCCCAGAGGGGGAGGATCTTGTTGCCAGGGCCTGTCCACGCGCCTTAAGTCGGGCCCTCGACAACAATAACGCGAGCCGTCCATGCGCCTTCGTCCGTCGCTGGTCCTGATCGCCGGCCTGATGCTTTCGGGCTGCGCCTACAACGCCGAGCTCGGCCGCGACCAGTTCGCCATGGTCGACGAGGCCAGCCTCGCGCGGTCTGGCGAGCAGGCCTGGGAGCAGACGCTGCGGACCAGCAAGGTGTCGAAGGACGCGCGGATGAACGCCCGGGTCACCACCGTCGGCCAGCGGATCATCGAGGCCGCGGGCCTGGCCAACCGGCCGTGGGACTACGTGGTGTTCGACAACGACACCCCCAACGCCTTCGTGCTGCCGGGCGGCCATATCGGCGTCAATTCGGGCCTGGTGCGCCTGGTCGACAACGACGACCAGCTGGCCGCCGTGCTGGGCCACGAGGCCGCCCACGTGCTGGGCCGCCACGCCGCCGAGCGCTATTCGCAGCAGATGAGCACCCAGCTGGTGCTTGCCATCGCCCAGGCCGCGGCCGGGGGCGGGGGCAGCGACGGCGGCCGGGCCGTGGCCTCGCTGGGCGGGGCGGGGGCGCAGATGGGTTTCCTGCTGCCGTTCTCGCGCAAGCACGAACTGGAGGCCGACCGCATCGGCGTCGACATCATGCAGCGCGCCGGCTACCGGCCGCGCGAGGCCGTGGCCCTGTGGCGCAAGATGCAGGCCCAGGGCGGCTCGGGCCGGCCCGAGTTCGCCTCGACCCACCCGTCGGACGCAACCCGCATCCAGGCGCTGGAAAACTATCTGGCGAGCCAGGGCTGGTGAGCCTTGTGTGGCTCTAGGGCCACACTACATCCCCTGACAGGTCGGGCCGTGCTCATTCGAGGCGACCCGACATGATCCGCCTAATGAAGGGGACGCTGACTTGAAGATCGACATCTATTCCGACCGCGCCAAGCAGGCCGTGCAATCCGCGCAGAGCCTGGCCCTGGCCCGCGGTCACCAGCAACTGGGGCCCGAGCACCTCTTGAAGGTGCTGCTGGAAGAAAAGGACGGGCTTTCGCGCACCATCATCGCCAACGCCGGCGGTCGCCCCGACGCGGCCGACGCCGCCGTGGACGCGATCCTGGCCAAGAACCCGCGCGTCGACGGCGCCGGCGGCCAGCTCTACATGAAGCCCGACACCGCCCGGGTCTTCGCGGCCGCCGAGGACGGCGCCAAGAAGGCCGGCGACGCCTTCGTCACCACCGAGCGCCTGCTGGTCGCCATCGCCAAGGACGGCGCCGAGAGCGCCAAGGCGCTGAAGGACGCCGGCGTCTCAGCCCAGAGCCTGGAGACCGCCGCCGCCGCCCTGCGCAAGGGCCGCACCGCCGACAGCGCCACCGCCGAGGAAGGCTATGACGCGCTCAAGCGCTACGCCCGCGATCTGACCGTCGCTGCCAGGGACGGCAAGATCGACCCTGTGATCGGCCGCGACGAAGAGATCCGCCGCACCATCCAGGTCCTGTCGCGCCGCACCAAGAACAACCCGGTGCTGATCGGCGAGCCGGGCGTGGGCAAGACCGCCATCGTCGAAGGCCTGGCCCAGCGCATCGTCAATGGCGATGTGCCCGAGAGCCTGAAGGACAAGAAGCTGCTGTCGCTCGACATGGGCAGCCTGATCGCCGGCGCGAAGTATCGTGGCGAGTTCGAGGAGCGCCTGAAGGCCGTGCTGGCCGAGGTGACCGCGGCCGAGGGCTCGATCATCCTGTTCATCGACGAGATGCACACGCTGGTCGGCGCGGGCAAGAGCGACGGGGCGATGGACGCCTCCAACCTGCTCAAGCCCGCCCTGGCGCGCGGCGAGCTGCACTGCGTGGGCGCCACCACGCTGGACGAGTACCGCAAGCACGTCGAGAAGGACGCCGCGCTCGCACGCCGGTTCCAGCCGGTGTTCGTGCAGGAGCCGACGGTCGAGGACACCGTCTCGATCCTGCGCGGCCTGAAGGAGAAGTACGAGGTCCACCACGGCGTGCGCATCTCGGACTCCGCCATCGTGGCCGCCGCGACGCTGAGCAACCGCTACATCGCCGACCGCTTCCTGCCCGACAAGGCCATCGACCTGGTGGACGAGGCGGCCAGCCGCGTGCGCATGGCGATCGATAGCAAGCCGGAAGAGCTGGACGAGATCGACCGTCGCCTGGTGCAGCTGAAGATCGAGCGCGAGGCCCTGTCGAAGGAAACCGACGCCGCCTCCAAGCAGCGCCTGGAGAACCTGGAGGTCGAGATCGACGACCTGCAATTCCGGTCGGACGAGATGACCGCCCGCTGGAAGGCCGAGAAGGACAAGGTCGGCGGCGCGGCGCAAGCCCGTGAAGCCCTCGACCGCCTGCGGGCCGACCTCGCCAACGCCCAGCGCGCCGGCGACTTCGCCCGCGCCGGCCAGATCCAGTACGGCGAGATCCCGGCGCTCGAAAAGCGCCTGGCCGACGCCGAGGCCGGCGAGAACGGCGACAAGGCGCTGACCCCCGAGGTGGTCGACGCCGAGCAGATCGCCGCCGTCGTCAGCCGCTGGACCGGCGTGCCGGTCGAGAAGATGCTGGAGGGCGAGCGCGAGAAGCTGTTGCAGATGGAGGTCGCCCTGCGCTCGCGCGTGGTCGGCCAGGACGAGGCCCTGGAGGCCGTGTCCGACGCCGTCCGCCGGGCCCGCGCCGGCCTGCACGATCCCACGCGGCCGATCGGCTCGTTCCTATTCCTGGGCCCGACGGGCGTGGGCAAGACGGAGCTGACCAAGGCCCTGGCCGAGTTCATGTTCGCCGACGAGCATGCGATCACCCGCATGGACATGTCGGAATACATGGAGAAGCACTCGGTCAGCCGCCTGATCGGGGCGCCTCCCGGCTATGTCGGCTACGACGAGGGCGGGGCGCTGACGGAAGCTGTCCGTCGCCGCCCGTACCAGGTCGTGCTGTTCGACGAGATCGAGAAGGCCCACCCGGACGTCTTCAACGTGCTGCTTCAGGTGCTGGATGACGGCCGTCTGACGGACGGGCAGGGGCGGACGGTCGACTTCCGCAACACCATCATCATCATGACCTCCAACCTCGGCGCCGAGTTCCTGGCCAACCAGGAAGACGGGGCCGACGTGGAAGAGGTTCGCCCGCTGGTCATGGCCACGGTGCGCGGCCACTTCCGACCGGAGTTCCTGAACCGGATCGACGAGATCATCCTGTTCAAGCGGTTGGACCGCTCGAACATGAGCGACATCGTCCGCATCCAGCTTGGGCGGGTGGAGAAGCTGCTGGCCGATCGCCGCATGACCCTGGCGCTGGCGCCCGAGGCCCTGCAGTGGCTGGCCGACAAGGGCTACGACCCGGTCTATGGCGCGCGCCCCCTCAAGCGCGTGATCCAGAAGGAGCTGGTCGACCCGATCGCCCGCAGGCTGCTGGCGGGCGAACTGGAGGACGGCGGCGTGATCGCCGTCGGCGCCGACGACGCCGGCCTGTCCTTCGGCCGGGCGACCTTGCAATAGGCCTTGGCCTGAATTCGACGAGAAGCGCGCTCCGGTCCGCCGGGCGCGCTTTTTCGTTTGCGGTGGCGCGAAAGCTCCCTACATCTAGAGGGTGAGCCGGGCGTATATCCTGGCCGCCGGCGCCGCTTTCCCGATTCCCTCGGGACCGCCCCAGAGCCCGAGTCGAGGGCTCACGGAGCGTCCGCGCCCCTCAAAAAATCCTCTTCGAACTGAAAATAATTTATGGAACCAAATCGCGGTTCGAACGATCGCGCGCGGTCAATAGAGTGACCATGAGCATAGGCTGCAAGCGGCGCCAATCACGACAAGAACACGCCTATTTTTCGCCTCTGTCACCTGACGGTTTCGTAATGCGAAAGCTGAACGACCCGGACGAGTGCGTAGGTCCAAGGTCAAGCTTTCTTTGGATCAATAGGAGAAGATGCGAACAATGATCGGCCAAGTCAAAGGCAGCTTGAAGATGGCGACGGTCGTCGCGCTGGTGGCTGGGGGCCTGGCGGTCAGCGGCTGCGCGACGAAGAAGTACGTCAATACCCAGGTCGGAGCGGTGAACACGCGGGTGGACGGTCACGACACCCAGATCGCCGAACTCGACAAGACGTCCCGCGAAGCCCTGGATCGCGCGACCGCCGCCGGCAAGCTCGCCGAAGGCAAGTTCATGTATTCGATGGTGCTCTCGGACGACTCCGTGAAGTTCCCGACCGACCAGGACGCCCTGTCCCCCGAGGCCGAGCAGCGCCTGGCGGACTTCGCGGCCAAGCTGAAGGAAGAGAACAAGAACGTGTACCTGGAAATCCAGGGCTACACCGACGCCACCGGCGAGAGCGGCTACAACGAAAAGCTCGGTCAGCGCCGCGCCGACGCGGTGCGCAAGTTCCTGTCGCGCCAGGGCGTGGCCCTGAACCGCATGGCGACCATCTCGTACGGCGCGGAAGATCCCGTGGCCCCGAACGAGACCACCGAAGGCCGGGCGCAAAACCGCCGGGTCGTGATCATGGTGCTGGCCTAAGCCGCGAGGCTTGGCCGCTAGGGACGACGAGCGCGGGCGAAGACTCCACACCTTGCCCGCCGCTCGCATCCGAGCGCCGATGGTTCAACTTGGGCGGTCCCGGAAACGGGACCGCCTTTTTTACGTCTGCAGCGTGCTCAGCGACGGGAAGCCGCCCGTCTGGCGAAGAGCCTCGGCCAGGGCCATGCCGGCGGTCACCGAGACGTTCAGCGAGCGGGCTTGCGACCGCAGCGGGATCACCACCCGGGCGCCGACGGCGTCGTGCACCTCCTGCGGCGCGCCGCGACTCTCGTTGCCGAACAGCAGGGTGTCGCCGGCCTGGAAGGCGAAGTCGTGGAAGCTTTGCTCGCCGCGGGTGGTGAAAAGCACCAGGCGCCCGTGGGCGCGCTCCGGCGCCTTCAGAAAGGTCTCCCACGAATCATGCCGCGTGAGGTGCGCGAGCGGGCCGTAGTCGAGGGCCGCGCGCTTCAAGCTCTTGTCGTCCAAGGGAAAACTACAGGGCTCGATGACGTCGAGACCGACATCCAGGCAGGCCGAAAGCCGAATCGCCGCGCCCACGTTCTGGGGAATGCCGGGTTGAAAAAGCGCGAGACGCATTCTAACGAAACCAACCATGGGGCTAGTAGGGGCATTGCTGCACATCGAATAGGGCTTGCGAACTCTGTTCGCCCATCCGATAGGGAGCGTGCCCCTTGTGGCGAAGATCCGCTCGCGGGTCGAGGTAAAGATATCGCGCCGAATGGCGCATTTCCTGGTCTGGCCGTTCGCGGTCGGACGGATTTCAAAGGGTGGAACAAGGTGGCCGACACCGCCGAGGGCGCAACGAAAGGGCCTGGGTCCGATCCCAGCCGACGCGATTTCATTTACATTGCCGCGATCACCGCCGCAGCCGGCGGCGCAGCGGCGCTTGCCTGGCCGTTCATCGACCAGATGAACCCTTCGGCCGATACGCTGGCTCTGGCTTCGACCGAGTTTGACCTGACCAAGGTCGCCGACGGACAGCAGGTGACGCTGAAGTGGCGGGGTAAGCCGCTCTTCGTGCGCAACCGCACCCCGGCCGAAATCCAGAAGGCGGTCGCCGACGACGGCGCGTCGATGAAGGATCCCCAGAAGGACGCCGACCGCGTGAAGCCGGGCAAGGCCCAATGGCTGGTGCTGATTGGTTCGTGCACGCACCTGGGCTGCGTGCCCACCTTCGGCGGCGGCGACTACGGCGGCTGGTTCTGCCCGTGCCACGGCTCGCACTACGACACGTCGGGCCGCATCCGTAAGGGGCCGGCCCCGCTGAACCTCGCGGTTCCGGAGTACGAGTTCCTGTCCGACACCAAGGTCAAGATCGGGTAAGCCAGATGAGCGGACATTCGACCTACCAGCCGAAGACCGGTTTCGAGCGCTGGCTCGACGCCCGTCTCCCGATCGTGCGCCTGGGCTACGACAGCTTCGTCGACTACCCCACCCCGCGTAACCTGAACTACTGGTGGACCTTCGGCGGCATCCTGTCGCTGTGCCTGGCCAGCCAGCTGATCACCGGCATCATCCTGGTGATGCACTACACCCCCAGCGCCGACCACGCCTTCGCCAGCGTCGAGCACATCATGCGCGACGTGAACTACGGCTGGCTGATCCGCTACATGCACGCCAACGGCGCGTCGATGTTCTTCATCGCCGTCTACGTCCACATGCTGCGCGGCCTCTACTACGGCTCGTACAAGGCGCCGCGCGAGGTGCTGTGGATCCTGGGCTGCGTGATCTACCTGCTGATGATGGCCACGGCCTTCATGGGCTACGTGCTGCCCTGGGGCCAGATGAGCTTCCACGGCGCCGTCGTGATCACCAACCTGTTCGGCGCCCTGCCGCTGGTCGGCCCGTCGATCACCACCTGGCTGTGGGGCGGCTTCGCCGTCGACAACGCCACGCTGAACCGCTTCTTCTCGCTGCACTACCTGCTGCCGTTCATGATCGCGGGCGTCGTCATCCTGCACATCTGGGCCCTGCACGTGGTCGGCCAGAACAACCCGACCGGCGTCGAGCCCAAGTCGAAGGCCGACACCCTGCCCTTCACGCCGTACGCGACGGTGAAGGACGGTTTCGCGATGAGCGTCTTCCTGATCCTCTTCGCGACCTTCGTCTTCTATCTGCCCAACGCCCTCGGCCACGCCGACAACTACGTCGAGGCCAACCCGCTGGTGACGCCGGCGCACATCGTGCCCGAATGGTACTTCCTGCCGTTCTACGCGATCCTGCGCGCCGTTCCGGACAAGCTGGCGGGCGTGCTGGCCATGTTCGGCGCCATCGCCTGCCTGTTCGCCCTGCCGTGGCTGGACACCTCGAAGGTGCGCTCGATGCGCTACCGCCCGACCGCCAAGCTGTACTTCATCATTTTCGTGGTGGTCTGCTGCATCCTGGGCCTCTGCGGCGCCAAGCTGCCGGACGATCCGGTGCTGGGTCACTTCAAGACCTTCATCCTGATCGACTCCGACCTGAACAGCTTCGTGTGGCTGAGCCGGTTCGCGTCGCTCTACTACTTCGCGTTCTTCCTGGTGATCCTGCCGGTGCTGGGCCTGGTCGAGAAGACCCTGCCGGTTCCGGACTCCATCGCCTCGCCCGTCCTGTCGCACCCGGTGTCCGCGCCGGAGCAAGCGACCGCCGCGCCTGAAATGAAGGGCTGATCCCGATGCTGCGCAAACTCTCCGTCATCGCAGCGGTCGCGGGTCTGATGGCGTCGTTCGCCGCCGCCCCGGCCCTGGCCGCCGGTCATCCGCTGGAACCGGAAAAGATCCATTGGTCGTTCAACGGCCCGTTCGGCAAGTTCGACCAGGCCCAGCTGCAACGCGGCTACAAGGTCTATCGCGAGGTCTGCTCGTCGTGCCACTCCATGAAGCTGGTCAGCTTCCGGAACCTCGGCGACAAGGGCGGCCCGTTCTATAACGAGAAGTACCCGAACTCGAACGACAACCCGTGGGTCAAGGCGATCGCCAAGGAGTTCGAGGTCGCCGACATCGACTCCGAGACCGGCGACGCCATCAAGCGTCCGGCCACCAGCGCCGACCGCTTCCCCTCGCCGTTCCCGAACGAGGCCGCCGCCCGCGCCAGCAACGGCGGCGCCTTCCCGCCGGACATGTCGCTGCTGGCCAAGGCCCGCACCGGCGGTCCGGACTACATCCACGCCATCGTCACGGGCTACAAGAACCCGCCGGCGGGCCTGAAGGTCGGTCCGGGCCAACACTACAACCCGTACATGCCGGGCGACCTGGCCGCGTACTGGAGCGGTGATCACGCCCACATCCCGCCGGGCGGCTTCATCGCCATGGCCCCGCCGCTGACCGAGGGCGGCGTGACCTTCGACGACGGGACCAAGGCCACCGTCGACCAGCAGGCCCGCGACGTTTCGGCTTTCCTGATGTGGGCCGCCGAGCCCAAGCTGGAAGAGCGCAAGCAGACGGGCTTCGCGGTGATGATCTACCTGATCCTCTTCGCCGGCCTGCTCTATGCGAGCTACCGCAAGGTCTGGAAGAACGAGTCGCACTGAGCGGCCTGTTCGAACCGGAAATGAAGAAGGGCCCGGCGGCGACGCCGGGCCCTTTTGTTTTCCAAGATCCTCCCCCTGAAGGGGTAGGTGGCCCGGAGGGCCGGAGGGGGAAGTTCCTGATGGGGTCGGCTCACCTCTAAAGGCAGCAGCCACTTCCCCCTCAGTCGCTTCGCGACAGCTCCCCCTTCAGGGGGAGCATCTTGCCGATCACCCCCGGTCCAGCACCGTGTCGATCGTGAACCCGCCCTTCAGCGCCAGCGTCACGGGCGTGCGTTCGACCACGTCGCGCAGGCGGGCGATGGCGGCTTCGTCCAGGGCGCCCGTGGCCGAGACCTTGCGGTCGATGCGCGGCTTGTCGCCGTGGGTGTCGAGCGTCAGCGTCGTCTCGATGGTCACCTCGCCCCAGCCCTTGCGGTCGGCGTACATGCGCAGGGTGGTGGCGGTGCAGGCCGCCAGGCCAGCCAGGACGAAGCCGAAGGGCGGCGGGCCGGCGTCCTGGCCGCCCAGGGCCGGGGGCTCGTCGCCGACCAGCTTGTGGCCGTTGACGTCGAGCAGGATCGTGTGGCGCGGATCGGCGGTGACGGCGTGGGCGCGCGAGGCCATGGGGAAACTCCGTACAGGGAAGAAGTGAGCTAGGGCGTCAGCCACAGGGCGTGGGCGGCGGGATCCAGTCGCAGGCGGCCCCCGGCCAGGACCTCGACGCCGAGGGCGCCGACGACGCCGGGCGGCAGGTCGCCGGCCTTCACGGCGCGGGCGCGGGGATAGAGCCGGCCGTCGAAGGCCAGGCCCGCCACCGTGCCGGCTGGCGTCTGGCGCGGTCCGTCGGCCGGTCCACGGGCGCGCAGGGCGCCGCCAGAGGCGGTGTCGAGGGCGAAGGGCCCCTGGACGCTCGAGAAGCCGTCGGAGGCGCTGGCGCGCACCGTCGGCACCCCGCCGACCATCTCGACCGGCAGGAAGGGCCCCGAGGGGCGCGAGAGGCCGTCGGCGGGCTCCAGCCGCAGGCGGCAGGGGGCGAAATCGATCACCACCGTGTAGCGGGCCAGGATGTCGGCGCCGATGACGCCTGCGATGGGGGCGACAAAGCCGACGCCGCGATAGTCGAGGTCGACCACCGTCACCGGCTGGGCCGGCAGGGCCTGGCCGGCGAGGCGGACAGGCAGGGAAAGATCGGTCGTCTCGAAGCCGCCGGCCTGGGCCTTGGTGTTGTGCAGCAGGGTGTGCGGCGCCGACAGGTCGATGACGAAGTCGCCGCTCATGTCGCCGATGGCGGCGGGCGCGACGACCGCGCCGTTCTCGAACCAGCAGGCGGTCTCGCCGGCCCGCGCGGTGGCGGCGGTCGCGAGCGTGAGGGCCAGGGCGAGAAGCGGAGCGCGCATGGGAGCAGACTAGAGCGGTCGGGGCGGGGGTGGAAAGCGTCGGGTGGCTGACGCAGCACTAGCCACTCGCATCGCGCATGGCTTGAACGGAAAGAGGGCGGACGCCTGCGCGCCCGCCCCCCTCCGGCCCGTTCTCCAGGATGCTCCCCCTGAAGGGGGAGCTGTCGCGAAGCGACTGAGGGGGAAGTGACAGCGGCGTCCCAGCAACCGCTTCCCCCTCCGGCCCTCCGGGCCATCTCCCCCTTCAGGGGGAGGGTTCTACTTCCGCAGCCCCACCGGCACGCTCTGCGCCGCGACCGCCGCTGTGGACCGCGCCGAGATCGCCGCGGACGACGCCCCCAGTTGCACCTCGTAGTCGCCGGCCGCCACCGTCCAGCCGTGGGCCTTCTCGTCCCAGGTGGCCAGCAGGCGCGGATCGACGGCCAGGGTCACGGTCCTGCTGGCGCCGGGGGCGAGCTCGACCTTCTCGAAGCCCGCCAGGCGGCGCGGAGCCTCCCAGCCGCCGGCCTTGGGCGAGACATAGACCTGGGGCACGTCCTTGCCGGCCCGCTTGCCGGTGTTGGTCACCTTGAAGGCCACCGTCAGCTGGCCATTGGCAGTCGAGGTCTTCAGGTCCGAATAGGCGAAGCTGGTGTAGGACAGGCCGTGGCCGAACGGGAACAGCGGCTCGAGGCCCTTCTTGTCGAACCACTTGTAGCCGACGGCCGCGCCCTCGATCGAATAGTCGACGGCGAACAGGTCGTCGGGCTTCTTGGGGTCGCCGTCGAGCTTGGGGCGCGGCAGCTGGGCCTCGCTGGCCGGGAAGGTCACGGGCAGGCGGCCCGAGGCGTCCACCTCGCCGGTCAGCACGCGGGCGATGGCTTCGCCGCCGCTTGTGCCCGGGAACCAGGCCTGCAGCACCGCGCCGACGTCCTTGAGCCACGGCATGGTCACGGGGCCGCCGGTCTCGAGCACGACGACGGTGGGCTTTCCGGCCTTGGCGGCCGCCGCGATCATGGCGTCCTGGTTCTTGGGCAGGGCCAGGGACGGCACGTCTTCCGACTCGGTGGTCCATTGGTCGGCGAAGACGAGGACGAGGTCGCTGTCGGCCGCCAGCCTGGCGACCGCGGCGGCGTCCTTGCCGTCGTTGTAGGTGAACTTGGCCTGGGGCGCGCGAGCTTGCAGGGCCTTCAACGGCGAGGACGGATAGTAGATCACCGGGCCGGGCCAGGTCTTGGGCTCGAGGCCCTGCACGGCGCGGCCGCCGGCCGGATAGACCTGCGACGAGCCGCCGCCCGACAGCACCCCGACATCGGCATAGGCGCCGATCACCGCGATCTTCTGGGCCTTCAGCGCCAGCGGCAGCACGCCCTTGTCGTTCTTCAGCAGGACCATGCCTTCCTCGGCGTCGGCCTGGCTGACCTTGCCGTTGGCGGCCAGGTCGATGGGCGCGATCTTCACCGGGTGGTCGACTGCGCCGCTGGCGAACAGCGAGCGGACGATGCGGCGGGCCATGTCGTCCAGGCGCGCCTGGCTGACCGCGCCGCTGGCCAGATCGGCCTTCAGCACGCTGGCCAGGAAGGGCTGCTTGTCGAAGGCGTCGCCGGCCGATTCCTGGTCGAGGCCGGCATTGACCGACTTGGCGCCCGAGTGCACGGCGCCCCAGTCGGACATCACGTAGCCCTTGTAGCCCCAGTCCTGCTTGAGCACCTTGTTCAGCAGCCAGTCGTTCTCGCAGGCGTAGTGGCCGTTGACGCGGTTGTAGGCGCACATCACCGAATGCGGGTCCGACGCCTCCATGGCGATCTGGAAGGCCAGCAGGTCGGAGGTGCGGGCGTCGGCGTCGCCGATCTTGCTGTCGACCACGAAGCGCCCGGTCTCCTGGGCGTTCAGGGCGTAGTGCTTGATGGTCGAGACGATGTGGTTGGACTGGATGCCCTTGATCTGGGCCCCGACCATGACGCCGGCCAGCAGAGGATCCTCGCCCCCGTATTCGAAGTTGCGGCCGTTGCGCGGTTCGCGGACCAGGTTCACGCCGCCGGCCAGCATGACGTTGAAGCCCGAGTCGCGGGCCTCCTTGCCGATCATCGCGCCGCCCTTCTCGGCCAGGGCCGGGTTCCAGGTGGCGGTGGTGGCCATGCCCGAGGGCAGGGCGGTGCGTTCGCGGAACTCCGCCGCGCTGCCTTGGGTGGCCACGCCGATGCCGGCGTCGGTCTCGAACTGCGCCGGGATGCCCAGCCGCGGCAGGCCCGGCACGTAGCCGGCCGAGCCGGGCAGCGAGCCTTCGATGCGCGTATACTTCGGCTTCATGTCGGCGCCGAAGTAGCCGTAGACCAGGGTCAGCTTCTCGTCCTGGGTCATGGCCTTGACGGCGAGGTCGGCGCGGGTGTCGGCGTCGAGCTTGGGATCCAGCCAAGGCTGGCTGGCCGGGGCGGCGGCGGGCGCGCCATGGCCCGCGTGGCCGGCATGGCCCTGGGCGAGGGCGGGGGCGCCCATTGTGGCGATGGTCAGGGCCAGGGCGCTGGCGCGCCAGAGACGCGAGTTCATTCTACCTCCCACTCGTATGATCTTGGCCGGCGGACCGGCGGTTGTTTCGTCGTCTGTCAGCCGGACTTCCCCGGTAGCCGCTTGCGCGCGGGGCCGGTGGATTCGCGCACGACCAGCGTGTGCTGGGCCAGGAACGGACTGGGGCGGATGCCGGAGTCGCTGCTGTTCCAGGCGGCGAAGGTCTGCAGGGCGCGCAGGGCCATCGGCTCGAACGGCTGGCGGATGGTGGTCAGGGTCGGCCAGATGACGCCGGCGATCGGCGCGTCGTCGAAGCCGACCACCGACAGGTCGTCGGGGATCCGCAGGCCTCGGCGCTGTGCCTCCATGCAGGTGGCGGCGGCCATGTCGTCGTTGGCGGCGAAGATGGCGGTCGGCGGCTCGTCGATGTCGAGCAGCAGCTTGGCCGCGTCCATGCCGGTCTTGAAGGTGAACTCGCCGCCGACGATCAGCTCCGGGGCCGGGCGCGGCAGGCCGGCGGCGGCGTAGGCTTCGAAGAAGCCGTTGCGGCGGTGGGTGCTGGCGGCGTGGTCGGGATGGCCGGCGATATGGCCGATGCGGGTGTGGCCCAGGCTGAACAGGTGCTCGACCACCTCGCGGGCGGCGGCGCGGTCGTCCATGGCGATGGCCGGGAAGTTGGGATCGGGCGTGGTCGGCGAGATCAGCACGCAGCGCACGTCGAGCTCGCGCATCAGCGCCTTCAGCGGACCGAAATCGCATTCGGGCGGCAGCAGGATGACTTCGCGGATGCCGCCGTCCTCGATGAAGGCGCGGATGCGCTCGTGCCAGCCGACCACCGGACCATCGAACAGCTCCACGGTCAGGTGGCGGCCGGTCTCCAGGCAGGCCAGCAGCAGGGCGTGGTGGGTGCGGGTGTGATAGCCGCCGCTGGGGTCGCCCATCAGCACGCCGACGGCCGAGGCGCCTTGCGCGCGGAAATGACGGGCCACGGCGCTGGGCTGGTAGCCGAGGGCGGCCATGGCCTCGCGGACCTTGTCGCGGGTCTTGGTGGTGACGCTGGCGTGGTCGTTCATCACGCGCGAGACGGTCTTGGCGGAGACCCCCGCCCGTTTGGCCACATCGTGAATCGTCGTCATTCGTGAAGACCCGCACCCGACTCGGCCGCATGGCGCGCATTCCCCGGCAGGGGCGGCGCGGCGGCTCCCGGAGTCAGCCATACCGCAGCTCGACCGGCTTGTCATGCGATGGGACAAATTCGGGTCAAGAAATGTCTTCGCTGTGGACATCTATCGGGTCATTGCAGGTGTCCGTCGGGTCATTGTGGTTGCTCTGGAACCGCTTCCGATTCCCCTTCGATCGAAAAATGACGTCGGTCTGTCCTTCGCGGACATCCTGCGTGCGGCTCGCGCCTGGGTAGCTGTCAGCGCTGTCTTTCAGGTTTTGGATGCGGCGGGGTTGTTAAAAATATTCAATAAAAACAACATGAAATTCCAGTGTCGGTTTAGTGAAGCGGCGCGCCGCCTCGTCGTGGCGACGCTTCGAAATCCGCTGATTTCCGAAAATGACAACGTTGACATTCTTGTTGACTTGCCGGGGACATTTGGGAATGTTGCCACCGTGACCGGCGTCTGAGGGCCGGATCGCAGCACCGTTCCGGCGCCGGGGGTCGCCGACAGGACAATCACCGGGTCACGACCGCCGAAGCAGGCTGGCGTGAAGGTCGAGGCCCGGCTCGAGACCCACCGCGGCGTCAAAAGGCGTCGCGGCCCGAACGCAAGAACAAGACATTGGGGAGCGATCGATTTGACCACACCACGTAGCAAGTCCGTCTGGACTCGCGGCCTGACCCTGGCCCTTCTGGCCGGCGCGTCGCAGGCCGTCATCACCACATCCGCCCTGGCGCAGACCGCCGGTTCGACCGAGGAAACCGCGGTCGAGGAGATCGTCGTCACCGGCGTGCGCGGCTCGCAGCTGAAGTCGGTCGACGTCAAGCGCCGCGAGGCCTCGATCGTCGACGCCATCTCGGCCGAGGACATCGGCAAGCTGCCCGACGTCACCATCGCCGACTCGCTGCAGCGCATCCCGGGCATCCAGATCCAGCGGAACGCCGGCGAAGGCGCCACCGTCAACATCCGGGGCCTGGCCCAGGTCATCACCCTGTTGAACGGCGAGCAGTACCTCAGCGCGGGCAACATGGGCTCGGCCCAGCCCAACCTGCTGGACGTGCCCTCGCAGCTGATGAACCAGGTGCTGGTCTACAAGTCGACCGACCCGAACAACGCCCTGTCGGGCATCTCGGGCACCATCGACCTGCGCACCCGCCGGCCGTTCCAGATGCAGGAAGGCTTCACCTTCGCCGGCGCGGCCGAAGCCCAGCGCGGCGACCGCAGCAAGGAAGACGACTACCTGGCCAATATCCTGGCCAGCTGGCGCAACGACCGCGTCGGCCTGCTGGTCTCGGCCGCGCAGAGCAAGTCGAACCTGGGCAACAACTTCTCGGGCGCCGTCTCGCTGTCGGGCAACAACGACTGGGGCGGTTCGAACCCGAACAACTTCCTGTCGCCGCACGGCTTCGAAAGCTTCAACCGCGTCGTCGAGCGCAAGCGCACCGGCGTCAACGTGTCGTTCGAGGCCGACCTGGGCGAGGGCTTCACCCTGGTGGCCGAGGGCTTCTACGCCAAGCTCGACGAGTACAACCGCGCCGCCGGCATCAACATCTCCAACCGCTGGGACGGCGGCGCCTTCGGCAACTGGACCCGTCCCACCGACTTCGAGCAGACCGGCGTCAGCGCGCCGCCGCCCGGCCCGGCCCCGATCGGCGGCAACGGCCGTCCGTGGCTGGCGGTCAGCGAGTACGACATCGACGCCTGGTGGGTGAACTCGTTCACCGTCAACCGCGTCACCAAGTCCGAGAGCAAGAACTACAATCTCGAACTGAAGTACGACAACGGCGGCAACTTCACCTCGGAAGTTCGGGCCATCCGCGCCAACGGCGACCGCCTGAGCATGAACGGCCAGGCCCAGGGCGACCTGTCCAACTGGCAGTACGCGCCTGACCGCTTCAACCTGTTCCGCAACGCCCAGGATCGCACCCGCGGCACCTTCTATCCGAAGGCCATCTGCGACCAGTATCCGGCCAGCCAGCGCAGCAACGCCGTCACCGGCTCGGCCGGCGGCTGCTACCTGAACCCGAACCCGCTGGGCTACGGCCAGAACCCGCAGCTGCACTACGACATCAGCGGCAAGAGCCCGGTGTGGAGCGGCTTCGACACGCCGATCTCGGGCGGCCTGGGCGCGGGCAAGACCCTGCGCGACTACATGGCCAACAAGGACAGCTACGCGATCGGCGCCTTCTCGTCGGAAGGCAATAACGAAGTCGAGTCGGACATGAACGTGTTCCGCGCCGACGGCCACTACAAGTTCGACGAGAAGTTCCTGGGCTTCATCACCAAGGTCGACGCCGGCGTCCGCCAGAGCGACCGTTCGGTCAGCGTCGAGCAGTTCCACCTGTTCTCAGGCTTCTACGGCGGGGTTCCCGGCGCGGTGCAGGCCAACGGCACGCCCGTGCCGGCCGGCGGCTGCATGGCCCAGTGGAAGGCCATCGACGTCGTCATGAACCAGAACCAGTGCCAGGCTGGCGAGTTCGTGCCCAACCCGATCACCGGCGTGCCGGAGTTCCAGGGCTATACGGTCAACCGTCCGACCAAGCTGACGACCTACAACAACGCCATCTGGGTCAACAACCTGGGCGGCGTCACCAAGGGCATGCCCGGCTTCTGGGCCATCGACCCGCGTGACTTCGACGACGTGCTGGCCTTCCAGAAGAAGGTGTTCGGCGACGCCGTGCGCGTGCAGGTGCCCGGCCAGACCTACGACGTCGACCTGAAGGAACAGAGCGCCTACGGCGCCGGCGCCTTCGAGATCGGCCAGCTGTCGGGAGACTTCGGCCTGCGCGTCATCCAGACGGAACTGCTGGTGAAGCAGAACCTGACCGGCGACGTCATGAACTACGGCGACACCAACGCCGACGCCGGCGACACGGTTACCCGTCGCAAGTACACGGACTGGCTGCCGTCGTTCAACGCCACCTACGACCTGACCGACAACATCAAGCTGCGCTTCGCCTATTCGAAGACGATGCAGCCGCTCGACCTGGGCAGCTACGGCGGCGGTCTGTCGATCTTCACTGCCGACTGCGGCGCGACCATGCCGAACGTTCGCTGCGTGACCGGGGCCAGCGCCTCGGGCAACCCGAACCTCGACCCGTGGCGCTCGCAGAACTTCGACGGCGCGATCGAGTACTACTTCGGCCGGGCCTCGATGCTGAACATCTCGGCCTTCAAGCTGAAGATCGACAGCTTCGTCACCGGCGGCACCATCAAGGGCAGCTTCCCCGACCAGGATGGCGTGATCCGCCGCGAGGTCGACGTGTCGCTGCCGCTGCAAGGCGACGGCGGCGAGGTCTCGGGTGTCGAACTGGGCGCCAAGATCGCCTTCACCGACATCATCCCGGACGTGCCGATCCTGAAGAACTTCGGCGTCGACACCAACTACACCTACTCGCCGAGCGAGGAGTCGCGTCTGGACCTGAAGGGCGACAAGCTGCCGTTCTTCGACAACTCCAAGCACCAGTTCAACCTGGTCGGCTGGTACCAGGACGACAAGCTGCAGGCGCGCGTGGCCTACAACTACCGCACCGACCGCCTGTCCGGCACCATGGGCGGCGGCGGCCAGCGGGTGATCCCGATCTACCAGGGCTCGACCGGCTACGTGGACGTCAACGTCAGCTACGACGTCCGCAAGGACGTGACGGTCTACTTCAACGGCTCGAACGTCACCGGCGAGATCGAGGACTACTACCTGCGCTTCGCCAAGGGCAAGGAACAGTACTCGTCGCAGAACGAGTTCGAGCCCCGCTACACGATCGGTCTCCGCGCCAAGTGGTGATCTGAAGCCTTCCTCCCTGCGCCCGTCGTGGCGGCCCTTCGGGGTCGTCACGGCGGCTCTTTTTGTTTGGGGAAGCAGCTATTCAACGGCGCTTTC
Source organism: Caulobacter zeae (assembly GCF_002858925.1). Lineage (GTDB taxonomy): Bacteria > Pseudomonadota > Alphaproteobacteria > Caulobacterales > Caulobacteraceae > Caulobacter > Caulobacter zeae. Next base: position 74,197 of record NZ_PJRS01000022.1, on the reverse strand, counting down.
GGGCGCCAGTTTTCCGGTTCGGCCATCGGCGCCTTCCGGCGTCGATTTTCCGGTTCGGGGAGGACCGGCCATGAGCGAAGACGTCCGCAACGGGCGCATCCGCAGCATCGTCATCGTCGGCGGGGGCACCGCCGGCTGGATGGCGGCCGCGAGCCTACGCCGCCACTTCGGCAAGGCGCCGATCGACATCACCCTGGTCGAAAGTTCCGAGATCGGCACGATCGGGGTGGGCGAGGCGACCATCCCCACCATCCGCAATTTCTACCAGTCTCTGGGCCTGGACGACCTGGAGGTGCTGCGCGCCACCCAGGGCACGTGCAAGCTGGGCATCCGCTTCAAGGACTGGATGGCGCCGGGCTCGGCCTTCATCCATCCCTTCAGCCTGTACGGCCAGGACCTGAACGGCGTGCCCTTCCAGCACTACTGGCTGAAGGCCCGCAGCGTCGCCGAGGTTGGCGAGATGGGCGAGTATTCGCTGGGCGCGAGCCTGGCGGCGGCGGGCAAGTTCACCGTGCCGGCGGCCAATCCGCCGTCCAGCCTGTCGGTGTTCGACTGGGCCCTGCACTTCGACGCGGCGCTGTTCGCCCAGCTGATGCGCCGCGTGGCCGAGGCCAACGGCGTCAGGCGCATCGACGCAAAGGTCGTGAAGGTCAACCTGCGCCCAGAGGACGGTTTCGTCGCCTCGCTGGACCTGCACACCGGGCAAAGCATCGAGGGCGACCTCTTCATCGACTGCTCGGGTTTCCGCGGCCTGCTGATCGAGGAGGCCTTGCAGACCGGCTACGAGGACTGGTCGCAGTGGCTGTTCTGCGACCGGGCGCTGGCCGTGCAGAGCCAGCCTCCGGAAGGCGCGGAGCCGCCGCCCTATACCGACGTCACGGCCCATAGCGCCGGCTGGCGCTGGCGCATCCCGCTGCAGCACCGCTACGGCAACGGCTATGTCTATTCGAGCCGGCATATCGACGACCAGGCCGCCGAGGCCGAGCTGGTCGCGGCCGTGCCCGACCGCCTGCTGCACGAGCCGCGCCTGATCCGCTTCACGCCCGGCCGCCGCAAGAAGGTGTGGAACCGCAACGTCGTGGCCCTGGGCCTGGCGTCGGGCTTCCTCGAGCCGCTGGAAAGCACCTCGATCGCGCTGATCGAGACGGGCATCGAGAAGCTCAAGGCGCTGTTCCCCGACCGGAGCTTCGACCCGGCCGTGGTCGACGAGTTCAACGACTGGTCCAGGCGCGAGATGGAGCGGGTGCGCGACTTCGTGGTGCTGCACTACAAGGCCGCCCAGCGGGGCGACACGCCGTTCTGGCGCACGACCCGCGACGCCGACGTCCCAGAGACCCTGGCCCGCAAGGTCGAGCTGTTCCGCTCGCGCGGGCACATCGCCCGCTACCGCTGGGAGATGTTCCAGCCGCCCAGTTGGCTGGCGATCTTCGCCGGCTTCGACATCCTGCCGGGCGGCTGGGACCCGGCGCTGGACGGGATCGACGGCGCGGCCCTGGCCGCCAGCCTGAACCAGATGCGGGCGGGGGTGGCGCGGGCGGTGGCCCAGGCCTCAACCCACGGCGACTTTTTGCGCCGCTACGTCGGCCAGGCGCCGGCGGCGGCCGAATAGACAAGAACGACAAGAGACAAGCGTACGGGAGGCGGCCGATGGCCAATAATCTGCGGAAGATCGTGATCGTGGGGGGCGGCTCGGCCGGCTGGATCACGGCGGCGATGATCAGCCACTATCTCAAGGACAGCCCCTGCGAGATCGAGCTGATCGAGTCCGAGCAGATCGGCATCATCGGCGTCGGCGAAAGCACCATCCCGCCTTTCCTCCAGCTGATCCGCAGCCTGGGGATCGACGAGAAGGAGTTCATGCAGGAGACGCAGGCCGCCTTCAAGCTGGCCATCCGGTTCGAGAACTGGCGCAAGAAGGGCGAGGTCTACTACCACCCGTTCGGCCTGATCGGCGGCCTGGTGGACGTGCACGAGTTCTATCAGGTCTGGCTGCGCGGCAAGGCCGAGGGACATCCGTCCAGCCTGCAGGACTTCGCCCCGGCCTCGGTGATGGCCGACCGCTGGAAGTTCATGTCGCCGGCCATGGCCCCGCGCACCATGCTGGCCAACGCCAACTACGCCGTGCACATCGACGCGGCCCTGCTGGCCAAATTCCTGCGCAAGTTCGCCGAGGCCCGCGGCGTCAAGCGCACCGAGGGCATCGTCAAGGACGTGGCCACCCGCCCCGACGGCTTCATCGAGAAGGTGATCCTGCAGGACGGCCGCGAGGCCTCGGGCGACCTGTTCATCGACTGCTCTGGCTTCCGCTCGCTGCTGAGCGGCAAGACCCTGGGCACCGAGTTCCTCGACTGGTCGGACGTGCTGCTGAACGACCGGGCGATCGCGGTGCAGACCGCCAACATCCAGGACCCGCACCCCTACACCCTGGCCCAGGCCCAGGACGCCGGCTGGCGCTGGCGCATCCCGCTGCAGCACCGGGCCGGCAACGGCTACGTCTATTGCAGCCAGTATTGCAGCGACGACGAAGCCCTGGCCACGCTGATGAGCCAGGTCGAGGGCGAGGCCGTGCGCGATCCCTGGCTGGTGCCGTTCAAGACCGGCATGCGCAAGCAGCTGTTCAACAAGAACTGCGTGGCCATCGGCCTGGCCGGCGGCTTCATCGAGCCGCTGGAGTCGACCGCCCTGCACCTGATCTATCGCGGCGTCGACTACCTGCTGCGGTTCTTCCCCGACCGCGACTGCGATCCGGTGCTGGCGGCCGAGTACAACAGGCGCATGCAGGTCGACTACGAGGAGATCCGCGACTTCATCGTGCTGCACTACTTCACGACCAAGCGCGACGACACGCCGTTCTGGCGCGCCTACCAGCAGGTGACGCCGCCCGAGAGCCTGCGCGAGCGGATCGAGCTGTTCAAGGCCAGCGGCGTGCTGCGCGACGGCGTCGACGACATGTTCCGCGCCCCCAGCTGGCAGTCGGTGATGGAGGGCATGGGCATCCGGCCCAAGCGCTATCAGCAGCTGGTCGACACCCTGCCGGCCGGGGTGGTGAAGGGCCTGCTCGACAAGTCGGCCCCGATGCTCAGCGAGCTGGTCGACACCCTGCCCAGCCACGGCGACTTCCTGCGCCAGCACTGCCCGGCGCCGGTGCCCGAGGCGCTGCTGAAGAAGGCGGGGTAGAATTCGAGGAACCTCCCCCTGTGGGGGAGGCGATCGCGTAGCGATCGGTGGGGGGAGTGGTTCCTCGGACGACCGAGCGCGGCGGAAGCTGAAAACGTCCCCCCTCCGGCGCTTCGCGCCACCTCCCCCACGGGGGGAGGATCGTTACACCTCGGCCCACATCCGCAGGAGGTTGTGGTAGGTCCCGGTCAGCGACAGCACCGACGGGTCGGCCTGGCCGACCTGGCCGGCCAGGCGCTGGATCGAGACGTCCATGTCCAGCATCAGGGCCCGCTTGGCGTCGTCGCGCACCAGGCTCTGGATCCAGAAGAAGCTGGCGGTGCGGGTTCCGCGCGTGACCGGGGTCACGTGATGCAGGCTCGAAGCCGGATAGAGGATCAGCGAGCCGGCCGGCAGTTTCACGAGGTGGCTGCCATAGGTGTCGTCCACCACCAGTTCGCCGCCGTCGTAGTCGTCGGGATCGCTCAGGAACAGGGTGGCCGAAAGGTCGGTGCGGATCTGGGCGCCCGTGGCGGGGTTCCGGCGGATGGAGTTGTCGACGTGGTCGCCGAAGCCCATGCCCTCGCCGTAGCGGTTGAACAGCGGCGGCAGGATGGTGTGGGGCAGGGCGGCCGAGACGAACAGCGGGTTGGCCTGCAAGGCCTGGACGATGATCGCCCCAACCTCGCGGGCGGCCGGGCCGTCCTGCGGCAGCTGCTGGTTGTTCTTGGCCATGGCTGCCTGGAAGCCCGAGGTGGCGTTGCCGTCGACCCACGGCGCCGCGTCGATGACCGCCCGGCAGTGGGCGACTTCGTCGGGGCTCAGCACGTCGGGGATTTGCAGCATCATGGCGGGGCGGCCCTAAGTCGTCTTGTGCTCAGGCTTTAGGCCCTGAGACCGCGCGCGGCAATGCGAACGCCTCGCAGAAGATTGCGTAAGGGCGAAGACGCTCGCCTGTAGGGGGAGCTGTCGCGGAGCGACTGAGGGGGAAGTTGTTGCGGCGGCTCAGAAGCCGCTTCCCCCTCCGGCCCTTTGGGCCACCTCCCCCTTCAGGGGGAGGATCTCAGAACAACCACCGCCTCGGGTACTTGTCGCCCAGCGCCCGGGCCTCGCCGGTCTTCAGGCCCAGCTCGCGCATGCGGTAGGCGAGGATCTGGCGCATGGCGTCGACCGGCTCGCGGCCGTCGACCGGGCTGGAGGCGATGGTCCCGGCCTGCTGGGCCAGGTCGGTCGCCGCCCATTCGGCCAGGGCCCGGTCGGCCTTGCCGACGGCGAAGTAGTGCGGGACGGGAACGCGCTCGCCCGGAACCTCGACCATCACGGCGATCACCCAGCCCTGGGGGATCATGTCGGCGTCGGGGCGTTGGCGGAACATGGGCCGGATGTAGCGGGACGGCGGCCGTCGTTCAATTACCCCCGTCGTCGCCGCCGTCGTGCGCGGGGCCGTCGTCCTTGCAGATGCCGGTGATCACGCAGAACTGGGTGTCGAGCAGGTTGCGGATCGCTACGACGGCGGCCTGGGCCTCGTTGCCGTCCTGATAGCGGAAGGTCGCGCGGGCCCTGATCAGCGACTGGCCCACCGGTCCCTCGTAGAAGGCGACGGCGGCTTCGAGGTCGGCAGAGCTCATCTCACGGGCCAGGGCGCGGCCGGCGGCCTCGACCATGATCTGCCGCGCCTTGGGCCGGGCCTCCTGCAACATGTCGTACACGGCGCGCCGTTGCTCGGCGGGGACGGGCTTGTCGGTCCGATTGAGCATGGAGCTGCCATAGACCATCATCTCGGTCTCGACCTCGTCGCCGATGCGCAGGGCCAGCGCCAGCCGGCGGCCGAGCAACTGGTCGGTCAGGGCGGGCATGGGGCCGGAGACGACCTTCTCCTCCATGGGCGGCGAAAAGGTGATGGGGATCGACACCGTTGTCGGGGTCGGCCGGCCGCAGCGGATTTCAGGGGTGAACTCCATCAGCGGGCGCAGGCTGACGGCGGCTTCGCCAAAGCCCATGCCGGGCGGGGTCTCGGAGACGACGAAGCACTCGCTGGCCTTGCCCTGGGTGTCGACCGTGCACTGGATGACGACCCGGCCGCCCTGGCGCGTGGCCGCGGCCTGGGGCGGATAGGCCCACATGATGTTGTCGGGCGACAGCGGGATCTTCCAGTCGGCCCGGACCTTGGGAATCGATGGATCGCCGCCTGCGGGGCAGTCCGTATCCACGCTGGCGGCAGTCGCCGCCGCCAAGGCCAGCGCTGCGATCAGAAAACTCATTCACCCGTCCCCCGACTCCAGGGCTCGTTGCTAGTGGAGCTTGGCCTTTGGAGCAACCTGGGTGCGAGCGCGAGGTGACGGCTCCGCGTGATCGGCAAAGAAAAAGGGCGGAGCCTCGCGGCTCCGCCCTTCTCTTTGTTCAGCTGAGCTGACGCAGACTTCTAAATTAGAAGTCCATGTCGCCCATGCCGCCCGGCATGCCGCCCGGAGCAGCAGCGCCGCCGCCCTTCTTGGGGGCTTCGACGATGGCGGCTTCCGTGGTGATCAGCAGGCCGGCCACCGAAGCGGCGTTCTGCAGAGCGGTGCGGACGACCTTGGCCGGGTCGATGACGCCGTCGACGACCAGGTCGACATACTGTTCGCTCTGGGCGTTGAAGCCGAACGAGCTGCTGTCGTTTTCCAGGATCTTGCCGACCACGATCGAGCCTTCGACGCCGGCGTTCTCGGCGATCTGACGGATCGGGGCCTGCAGGGCGCGGCGGACGATGGCGATACCGGCGGTCTGGTCGTCGTTTTCGCCGACCACGCCGGCCAGGGCCTTCGAAGCCTTCAGCAGGGCGGTGCCGCCGCCCGGGACGATGCCTTCGTCGGCGGCCGCGCGGGTCGCGTTCAGGGCGTCGTCAACGCGGTCCTTCTTTTCCTTCACTTCGACTTCGGTCGAACCGCCGACGCGGATGACCGCAACGCCGCCGGCCAGCTTGGCCAGACGCTCTTGCAGCTTTTCCTTGTCGTAGTCCGACGTGGTGTCTTCGATCTGGCGCTTGATCTGGGCGATGCGGGCTTCGATCGCGTCCTTCTCACCGACGCCGTCCACGATGGTGGTGTCGTCCTTGGTGATCTGGATCTTCTTGGCGCGGCCCAGCATGTCGAGCGAGACGTTCTCGAGCTTGATGCCGAGGTCTTCGCTGACGACTTGAGCGCCGGTCAGGATGGCGATGTCTTCCAGCATGGCCTTGCGGCGGTCGCCGAAGCCCGGAGCCTTGACGGCGGCGACGCGCAGGCCGCCACGCAGCTTGTTGACGACCAGCGTGGCCAGGGCCTCGCCTTCGACGTCTTCAGCGATGATGACCAGCGGGCGGCCCGACTGGACGACGGCTTCCAGCACCGGCAGCAGCGGCTGCAGCGACGACAGCTTCTTTTCGAACAGCAGGATGAGCGGCTCTTCGAGCTGAACTTCCATCTTGTCGGCGTTGGTGATGAAGTACGGCGACAGGTAGCCGCGGTCGAACTGCATGCCTTCGACGACGTCGAGTTCGGTTTCGGCGGTCTTGGCTTCTTCGACGGTGATGACGCCTTCGTTGCCGACCTTGTCCATCGCCTTGGCGATCATCTCGCCGACTTCCTTGTCGCCGTTGGCCGAGATGGTGCCGACTTGAGCGATTTCAGCGTTGGTCGTGACCTTCTTCGACGAGGTCTTGATGTCCTCGACGGCGATCAGGACGGCCTTGTCGATGCCGCGCTTCAGGTCCATCGGGTTCATGCCGGCGGCGACCGACTTGAGGCCTTCCTGGACGATGGCTTGAGCCAGGACGGTGGCGGTGGTGGTGCCGTCGCCAGCCTTGTCGTTGGTCTTCGAGGCCACTTCGCGGATCATCTGCGCGCCGAGGTTCTCGAACTTGTCAGCCAGTTCGATTTCCTTGGCGACCGAGACGCCGTCCTTGGTGGTGCGCGGGGCGCCGAACGACTTTTCGATGACCACGTTGCGGCCCTTCGGACCGAGGGTCACCTTCACGGCGTTGGCGAGGATGTTGACGCCGCGCAGCATCTTGTCGCGCGCGTCGGAGGAGAAGTAGACGTCTTTGGCGGCCATTGCGGATGCCTTTCTAAATCTGAGAAATTTCTGGAGAGGTCAGCGGTCTGGAGGGGAAGCCGATTAGGCTTCGACCACGCCCAGGACGTCGCTTTCCTTCATGATCAGGAGGTCCTGACCGTCGACCTTCACTTCGGTGCCCGACCACTTGCCGAACAGGATGCGATCGCCGGCCTTCAGGTCGAGAGCGACGATGTCGCCCTTGTCGTTGCGGGCGCCAGGGCCCACGGCGACGACTTCGCCTTCCTGGGGCTTTTCCTTGGCGGTGTCGGGGATGATGATCCCGCCCTTGGTCTTGGTTTCTTCTTCGACGCGCTTCACGAGGACGCGGTCGCCCAGGGGACGAAACTTCATGTGTCTTCTCCGTCGGAACGGTTTCTGTAAAAGGCTTTCGTAGGCCGAGGGAGCGTCGCTGTTAGCAGTCGCTCCCATCGAGTGCCAACGCCGGTCACGAGTTAGGCGCCGCCCCCTGGGGAGTCAAGGACGGCGGCCGCGAAGTTTTTGCGATTCCGGTTAATTGGCCCGGTTAATTGGCCCGGTGAATGGCGCGCGTTTCTGGGAGGAGTTCTCGATGTTCGACCACATGGGGTTCGACGTCGCCGATTTCGAGCGGTCGGCGGCTTTTTACGACGCGGCCCTGGCGCCGCTCGGCGTCTCGCGCCTGTACGCCGTGCCCAAGGAATACACCGGCGGGATCGACGTGGTCGGCTACGGCGCCCAGCGGCCGCAGTTCTGGATCTCGGGCGGCGGCAAGACCAGCGGCAAGCTGCACGTCTGCTTCTCGGCCAGGAGCCGGGCCGAGGTCGACGCGTTCTACGAGGCGGCGATGAAGGCCGGCGGTCGCGACAACGGCCCGCCCGGACTTCGCCCTCATTACCACGAACACTACTATGGGGCCTTCGTGCTGGATCCGGACGGGTTCAATGTCGAGGCCGTCTGCCACACGCCCGTTTCGGAGGACTGAATGTCGAGCTACGCCCTGTCGCTGATCCTGGCCGTGATCGCCTGCGTCATCGGCGGCGTGCTGGGCGGGCTGGTGCTGGCGAGGCCGGACTCGATGCTGGGCCTGGCGGGGCTGAAGAGCGAGCAGGAGGGCGGGCGCAACACCGCCCTGACCGAGGGGCGCGCGTTCGGCGGCCTGCTGATCGCCTCGCACGGGGCGGCGGCCCTGTTCCTGGGATGGCAGTCCAGCGCCGGGGCGGCCATGGCCCTGGTGCTGGCCGTCGCCTGGTTCGGCGCGGCCTTCGGGCGGCTGGTCTCGATGCTGCTGCAGAAGGCCGGCGGGCGCTTCAACTATGGCAGCGTGGTGCTGGACATCCTGATGGGGATCACCCTGGCCCTGCCGTTCTTCAACGAGGGCAGCCTGCCGCTGCACCGCGTCGGCGGCAGCATGCTGGTCTGAAGCTTCGCCGCAAAAGCGCCGCTGTTCCACTTGAGATTGCGCCCGGGAGCTTCAGCAACGGAGAGCGGGATGGCGACGTGGACGAGGCGTTCGGCGATGGTCGGCGCGGCGGCCCTGACGGGCCTAGGGGCTGGCGCGGGCGCGGCCGGGGCGCAGAAGAGGGTTCCGGTTTTGGGCGATCCCGCCAAGGCGCTCGACACGCCGGCCCTGCGCAACAACCGCATGGCCAGGGCGTTTCGTGAGCCGCCGGCGGGGCTGGCGGTCCCGGCGGTCAATGTCGAGCGCCGTGACGGCGTCGCGCCGCTCAAGTTGCAGCAGGGCCTGACCCTGATCTCGCTGTGGGCGCCGTGGTGCGCGCCCTGCCTGCACGAACTGGGCGACCTGGCGATGTTGCAGGAAAAGTTCGGCGGCCGGAGTTTCCGCATCCTGCCGATCCTGACCTCGCCGCGCGAGCCGATCACGGCGGCCGAGGCGGGTTTCCTGCTCAAGAAGCACAAGGCCGGCGTGTTCGCGCCGGTGATCGACCGGGGAGCCGACTCCAAGGGCCTGTTCCAGGCGCTCACCGTGCACGAGACGCCGAACGGCCCGGCTCGTCCGGGGCTGCCGTGCAACCTGCTGGTGGCCGCCGACGGGCGGGTGCTGGCTCGCCAGTTCGGCGCGCCGATGAACGGCATGGTCCAGGCCACCGGCGAGGGCGGCAAGGTCACGGCCGCCGACATCGCCAAGATCGGCACCCTGTGGGCGGCGCCCGACGGCGAGGCGCTGATGAAGGCGCTGTCGCGCGGCGAGATCGCCGGCGGTTCAGACGCGCGCTCGCGCCCCCTCGTGAGCTAGCAGCCAGGCCTTGCGTTCGACGCCCCCGCCGTAGCCGGTGAGGGCGCCGTTCGCGCCGACCAGCCGGTGGCACGGCACGACGATGCTGAGCGGATTGGCGCCGTTGGCCGCCCCGACGGCGCGCACCGCCGCCGGCTTGCCGATGCGCGCGGCCAGCGCGGCGTAGGTCATGGTGGTTCCGTGCGCTACGTCGCCCAGGGCGCGCCACACCGCCTGCTGGAACGCGGTGCCGCCGGTGGTCCATGGAATGGTCGCCAGGGCGGCGAGGTCCCCATCGAAATAGGCGGCCAGCGCGGAGCGGGTCGCGTCCGGCGCCGCGGCCGCCTCCAGCGCGACCGCGCCGTAGTGCAGGCCCAGCAGGCGCAGCATCCGCGGCTCGTAGTCGTGGAAGTCGACCGCCCGCAGCCGAGCGTCGGCGTCGCTGACCAGCAGCAGTTCGCCGATCGGGCTGGGCGCGCGATCCAGGAACAGGCGGGCAGGCGTGGGAGTCGGCATGGCGACACTATGCGTCGCGCCGCTTTCGCCGTCCGCCCGTTTCTTGCGGAGCTGGCGATTATTGTCGAGTTCGTTCTATGGTCGCGTGTCTTGTGTGTTCCAGAGAGTTGTGTTCCCGACATTGCGTCAGATGGATTTGTCGTGTCTCGAACTTAAGTCAGCTTAGCCATGATGGGTGCGACATTTTGCGCGCGAAAACTGATCGAATACACAGAAGTTAACGGCCGATTCGCCATGGCGATTATGATCTCGGCAACCGCGTTCGCCGCCCAATACGCCCGTAGTCGGGAGGCTTTCGGGCATGGCGTGGAACAAGCATTGGATGGTGGCGGGCGCGGCGGCAGCTGTCCTGGCCATGGGCGGTCTGGCGAGCGCTCGCCAGGAACGTGAGGCGCCGGGCGTCAGCCTGGCCGGGGACGTGGTGGCCGCGGCCAGCGCCTTCGAGACCTATACACGAGGAGCGGGGTCGATCTCGCCGGCGGTGTTCACCAACGGCGACGGCGTGGCTCGGGCCCTGGTCGCCGGTTCGGCCTACAAGGCCGAGCAACTGGAGACGGGCATGATCGCCTATGGCGCCATCGCGGCGTTGCAGGAGCCGGCCTTCATCGACGGCGTGCGTGAGGCGGCCCGCCAGACCTCGCGCGAGGCGCTGGTCGAGCGCCTTCTGGCCTCGCCCGAGAGCGTGGTCGAGATCGAGGGCGTGGGCCTGGCCGCCGCGCGGGCGCAGATGGCCCTGCAGGGGCGCGGCGCGCCGCTGGCGGTGGCCGGCAAGGCGGTCAAGCAGTCGGCCTACGACATCCAGCGCGAGACCTGGTCGAAGGGCGCGGTGGCCGACACCGCCGGGCGTCTGGCGCGGGTCAAGCAGCTGTCGGCGACGGTGTTCGCGCCCGGCCAGGAAGACGCCGGGCGCCTGATCCAGGCCGCCACCGGCGCGGGCGGCGGCTTCGCCGAGGGCGGCCGGGCGTTCACGCCGGTGACGGTGCGGTCGGCGGCCCTGGCGGCCTTGGCCGTGCTCGACGCGGCGGGCGACGCCGACGTGGCTCGCCTGGCGCCGGTGCTGAGCGAGAAGAAGGCCAGCTTCTGCATGAAGATCGCCAAGCTGAACCTCTACCAGTGCCTGGCCGTCGCTGGACCGCACTACGAGGACGTCTTCTGCCTGGGCCAGCACGCGATGATCGACACCGCCCAGTGCGTCAACGACGCGGCCGGCGCCGGCCTGGCCTCGCCGGCGGTTGCGCCGCCTTCGCCGCCGCCAAGGCCGGCGGGCTTCTTGATCCCGGTGGCGAGCGTGGGCCCCACCACGATCGCCCAGGCTCCGCAATGAGCCGGGCTTGATCGGCAAGCGCCGCCGTCGTTAACCTTGTCCCCCGGCGGTGGCCGCCAATTGCCGTCGGGGGGCGGGGGATGAAGGCGCGCAAGTACGAGCTGTTCGCGAGGGCCAGGCGGCCGTGTCCGATGCGGGCCCGCGAGATCCTGGCCTGGCCGGCCGAGGCCCAGTTCGTGTTCGACGCAGGAAGCGGTCCGCCGCCCGCGCCGCCCCGCGTCGACGAGGGCGACCTGCTGGACGCCTATTCCAACGCCGTGGTCCGCGCCGTCGAGACGGTGGGGCCAAGCGTCCTGCGCATCCACCCGATGCTGGACGACGCCAATGTGCAGGGCGTGGGTTCGGGCTTCGTGGTGGCCGAGGGCGGGATCGTCCTGACCAACAGCCACGTGGTGCAGGGCGCGCGCCGCTTCGTGGCGGTCACCGCCGAGGGGCGCAGCCTGACGGCCCGCTGCATCGGCGACGATCCCGACACCGATCTCGCCCTGTTGAAGATCGACCAGGCCGTCGACCTGCCCGTGGTGCGGTTGGGGAACTCCAAGGCGCTGCGGCGCGGTCAGCTGGTGATCGCCATCGGCGCGCCGCTGGGGTTCGAGGCTACCGTGACCACCGGCGTGGTCTCGGCGCTCGGCCGGTCCTTGCGCGGTGAGCGCGGCCGGCTGATCGAGGACCTGATCCAGACCGACGCGGCGCTCAATCCCGGCAATAGCGGCGGGCCGCTGGTGGCCTCGAACGGCGAGGTGGTGGGCGTGGCCACCGCCGTCATCGCCGGCTATCCGGGCCTGTGCTTCGCCGTGGCGGCCAACACCGCCCGCTTCGTGATCGGCGAGCTTCTGGCCCATGGCCAGGTGCGGCGGGCCTCGATCGGCGTCGTCGCCCAGCAGGCGCCGCTGCCGCCGCTGCTGGCCCGCTCGACCGGCGTCACCCAGGGCTATGCGGTGTTCGTCGCCCAGGCCGACCCGGGCGGTCCCGCCGCCAGGGCCGGCGTGCGGGCCGGCGACCTGCTGGTCAGGGCCGGCGAGCGGCCGCTGACCGGCCTCGACGACCTGCTGCGGGCGCTGGACCACGCCTGCATCGACGTGGCCACGCCCTTCACCCTGATCCGCGAAGGCCGGCTGATGACCACGACCATCACGCCGCGCCTGAGGCGCAGGGGCGGGTAGGAGGCGGCGGCTAGCTGGCGCTGTCGGGCGTGGTCACCTTGAAGCCCCGCTCGCGCAGCTTCTGAAACACCCCGTCCTCGGCCACCAGGCCGCGCAGCGAGAACACCGCCACCGCCTTGCCGGGGGTCTTCATGGCCTGAGACACCGCCTCGACCTGGGCGGCCGACATACGGCGGAACTCCTCGGCCATGCCAGGCAAGGCCATGACGCAGCGCTGGCCCTGGCGCGGGGCGTGGACAGCGGCGCGGACCTCGCCGTTGGCCCAGGCGCGGGCGGCCCGGCGCACCGGCTCGGGGCCGGCTTCGACCTCGTCGATCACGCCCTCCAGGCAGATCAGGCCGGCTTCTTCCGAGTGCTGCTTCACCAGGGTCTTGATCATCGGCATGGCCTTGTAGACGGCGGCCGGCTTCGCCTTGACCTTGTGCTTGCGGGCCAGCTTCTCGATCGCCTTTTCGGGTTCGGCGCTGGTCAGGCCGCTGCTCTTTACGGCGTAGCCCGCCAGCATCAGGCCCGCGCCCAGCGGCTTCCAGTCCTTCCAGCCGTCGTCCTTGTGGCCTGTCGCCGCCCAGGCCCTGGCAAGGCGCGGAGCCAGGTTCGGCGCGACCTGATCGAGGGGGCGCTCTGCCTTCAGCTTGCTGCGCATCGACAGCAGGGCCGGCAGGTCGGTCAGGCCCGCTCGGGCCTGGGGCGGCGTGATCAGCGCAAAGGCCCCGTCCAGTCGCCGGTCGAGGACCGAGGTGTCCCAGGTCATGCCCTTGGGGACCGCGCCCGGAACGCCCAGGATGTAGACCGTGGTGTCGCCGTCGCTGACCTTCCACCAGGCCGGGCCGGGCAGCTTGGCGTTGACCACCAGCTCCTCGACCACGTTGGCCTCCGGGTCGTCGATCACCAGGGTTTCCGGCGGCGCCTGGGCGTGGGTGGAAGAGGCGGCGATCAAGGCCGTGAGCGCGGCTATGGCCGCCAGGCGCCTACGCATGATGTTTCCCCCTGATCGGCGCCGGATCATTCGTCCGGCGTCGTGACTTTGAACCCCTTGGCCCGCAGCTGGTCGAGGACGCCGTCTCGTGCCAGCAGCGAACGCAGTTCGATGACGGCAACCGCCTTTCCCGGCTTTTTCAGGGCGACCTCGATGGCCTCCACCGCATCGTCGCGGCCCTCGCGAAGTTCGCGGGCGATGGAGGGCGTGGAGTCCAGGCAGCGCTGGAAGCCGCGATCGGCCGCGACCACGTCGCGCACCTGGCCCTCCGACCAGCGCCTGGCGGTGTCTTTGATCCCGCCCTGGCCGCTCTCGGCCTGGCGCAGGCCGGCGTCGAGGCAAAGCGTCTGCAACGGCTGCGGCGCGGTCGCCAGCGCCTTGATGGCGTCGACCAGGCTGTAGCCGGGCAGGTTCTGGATACGGGGACGCTTGGCCAGGTCCTGGCTCCTGGCGATGTCGCGGATGCGGTCGGTGACGCCGCCCACGCTGATCGACACGCTGCCGTCCTGGCTGTTGGCGACCATGAAGCCGGCGAAGGCGGGCTTGGTGTCGTCCATGGAGTCCGGCTTCTGCTTCATGACCTTCAGCCGGGCCTCCAGCCGTTCGCGCAGCTCGGGCGAGAGGGTCTGGCGCATCGGCTGTTCAGATACGAACAGCTTGCGGCCGCCCACGGCCAGGGCGATCAGGCGCACGACGCTGACGTCGGCCTCCTGGCCCATGATCAGCACGTTGGCGCCGTCGAGGCGGCGGCGCAGCACGGACTCGTCGGCCTTGGTGTCGGTGGGAACCATGGCCGGTACGCCCAGCACGTAGACGGTGGTGTCGCCGTCGCTGACCTTCCACCAGGCGGGCCCCGGCAGGCGGGCGTTGACCACCAGCTCCTCGACCAGGTTCTCGTTGGGGTCGACGCGATTAAGGTCGATCGGCCCGGAGGCGTCGACCGCCTGCTGGGCGAGAGCAGGGCCAGCGCAGAGAGCGAGGAGAAAACCGGCGACGGCGGGAGCTGCGGCTATGCGGCGGATCACTATCTCTCGTCCTCGGCGGGTCTGGAATCGTTCTAGGATGACGGGTCGCCGCAAGCTGAACCGTTCTCAACCGGGGCGGTCAAATTAAGTCGCCGCAATGCAGGGCTCGCCCGCGCTGCCCGGCTGCGCTGAAAGTCCGATTTCGATGCCGATCCGTCGCCTGCCGCCCGAGACCGTCAACCGCATCGCCGCCGGCGAGGTGGTCGAGCGGCCCGCGAGCGCCATCAAGGAGCTGGTCGACAACGCCATCGACGCCGGCGCCACCCGCATCGAGGTCGAGGCCCATGGCGGCGGCCTGACCCGGATCATGGTCGCCGACGACGGCTGCGGCATGAGCGCCGAGGAACTGCCGGTGGCCATCGAGCGCCACGCCACCTCCAAGCTGGCCCCCGACGACGAGGGCCTGTGGGACCTCTTGCGCATCCACACCATGGGCTTCCGGGGCGAGGCCCTGCCGTCGATCGGCTCGGTGGCGCGCCTTCAGATCAGCTCGCGGGCCAAGGGCCAGCGCGAGGCCTGGTCGATCCTGGTCGAGGGCGGCCGCGTCGACGACGTTGCGCCCGCCGCCTTCGCCGGCGACCATGGCACCCGTATCGAGGTGCGCGACCTGTTTTACGCCACGCCTGCGCGCCTGAAGTTCATGAAGTCCGAGCGCGCCGAGGCCCTGGCGATCACCGAGGAACTGAAGCGCCAGGCCATGGCCCACGAGTCGGTGGGCTTCTCGCTCGACATCGACGGCCGTCGCATCCTGCGCCTGCCGCCCGAGCATCCGGGGCCGCAGGGGCGTCTGGCGCGCCTGGCCGCCGTGCTGGGCCGCGACTTCCAGGACAATGCGCTCGAGATCGACCAGGTCCGCGACGGCGTGCGCCTGTCGGGGTTCGCAGGGCTCCCGACCTACAACCGCGGCAACGCCGCCCACCAGTACCTGTTCGTCAACGACCGGCCGGTGCGCGACCGCTTGCTGCAAGGCGCGCTGCGGGCGGCCTATGCCGACTTCCTGGCGCGTGATCGCCACCCCAGCGCGGCGCTCTACGTCACGCTCGACCCGACCGAGGTCGACATCAACGTGCACCCTGCGAAAGCCGAGGTGCGCTTCCGCGATCCGTCGCTGGTGCGCGGCCTGATCGTCGGCGCCCTGCGCCACGCCCTGGCGGGCGCCGGCCACCGCGCCTCTACCACCACGGCCGCACAGGCGCTGGACAGCATCCGGCCGCAGAGCGTGTTCCCGGGCTACCAGCCGGGCCCGTCTCCGGCCGGCTTCTCGGCTTGGCGCGAGGGCGGCTGGACGCCGCCGACCCAGCGCCCCCTCTCCATGCAGGCAATGAACCTGCCCGGCCTGTCCGACGTCTCGGCCCGTCACGAGGCGCGGCCGGAAGAGGCCTACCAGACGCTCGGCGGGGGCATGGGCGGGGGCTTCGGAGGCGGCGTCGCCGACGCCGTGCGCGAGGCGGCCTATGGCGACTATGACGCCCCGCCCACCGTGGCCTATCCCGGTCAGGACCAGCCGCCGGCCCAGCCCTTCGACCCTATCGACTTCCCGCTGGGCGCAGCCCGCGCCCAGGTGCACGAGACCTACATCGTCTCGCAGACCCGCGACGGCGTGGTCATCGTCGACCAGCACGCCGCCCACGAGCGCCTCGTCTACGAGCGCATGAAGCACGAGATGGAGGCCGGCGGCGTCGCCCGCCAGGCCCTGCTGCTACCCGAGGTGGTCGAGCTGGATCCGGCCGAGGCCGAGCGGGTGGTGGCCCGCGCCGAGGAGCTGTCGGCCCTGGGCCTCGTCCTGGAGAGCTTCGGTCCCGGCGCGGTGCTGGTGCGCGAGACGCCGGCCCTGCTGGGTAAGGCCGACGCCGCGGGGCTGGTGCGCGACATCGCCGACGACCTGGCCGAGAACGGCCAGGCCCTGGCCCTGAAGGAGCGACTGGAGGAAGTCTGCTCGACCATGGCCTGCCACGGCAGCGTCCGCGCCGGCCGCCGCCTGGCCGCCGCCGAGATGAACGCCCTGCTGCGCGAGATGGAGGCCACGCCCCACTCGGGCCAGTGCAACCACGGCCGGCCGACCTATGTGGAGCTGAAGCTGTCGGACATTGAGAAGCTGTTCGGGCGGCGCTGAGGCATCCTGCTGACAGGCCGCGGCGCGGCCTCCTGTAGCCAAGCAGAGCCGAACCGGCGTTTCGCCGGGGCGTTTTCCGTCCGGCTACAGGAGATGCCCATGCAGATGCACCGCGGTCGCATGATCGACCATATCCAGCTGCGCACCCAGGACCTCGCGGCCATGAGGCGGTTCTACACCGCCGTGCTCGAGGTGATCGGCGTGCCCGTCGTGGACGGCGGGGAATACTTCTACGCCGACGAGATGTGGGTCGATGTCGGAGAGCCTGCGACGCACATCCACTTGGCCTTCCAGGCAAAGGACCGCGAAACGGTGCAGCGCTTCCACGAAGCGGGCCTGGCCGCCGGCGGCCGCGACAACGGCGGGCCGGGCGAGCGTGAGTATCATCCAGGCTACTACGCCGCCTTTCTGCTGGACCCGGACGGCAACAACATCGAGGCGGTCTATCACGGCCCGCACGAGCGCTCGGTCGAGAGCGTGGTGCTGACCTGGGACGAATAGGGCTCAGGCCGCGGCCTCGGCCGTCCAGCCGTAGAGCGGCAGCTGGCCCTTGGCGTAGGGCGTGACGTTGACCGGGGCTTCCAGGAGGTCGGTGATCATCGGGCCGCTGACGAACGGGGCGCCCTGGTCGAGGGCGGCGAGCAGTTCGCGGGGGCTGCGCAGGTCGCTGACGCCCTGCCAGACCTGGCGGCGGCGATAGGCCGGAGCGTCCTTGAGGAAGCGGCCGATGGCGGCGATGCGGCTGGCCTCGACCTCGCCCTCGGGGGTGAAGGTGACGCTGGCGGCCAGGCCTGGCGCCAGGTCGTCGACCTTGAAGGCCGGATCGCTGATGCGCAGGTCCACGCGGCTGAAATAGGGGTCCAGGAACGCCTTCATCTGGCCCAGGGCCACGAACGATGGCGCGCGCGGCACGCCGTAGACCCCCGCCGCCAGCCGTCCGCGCAGGTCGCGGGGCAGGGTGCGCAGGCAGGCTTCCAGTTCGGCGCGCAGCGAGGGCTTCAGCGCCGAGGAGAAGCCGATCGGCAGGTAGGTGACCCCCGAGTTGGGGCCGATGGCGGCGATCGCCGCCTTGAGGATCGCCAGGTCATGCTGCTGGCGCTGGCCGTCGACATAGATCTCGTAGGGACGCCCGGCGAGCCCGGCTTCGCGCCAGACCCCGACATTGCCGACGAACAGTTCGCGGCCGACGTGATAGACGCCGCGCCAGGCCACCCGGGCCGGCGGCGGGCGCGGACACAGGCGGGCCAGGGCCTCCATGGTCGGCACGCCGGCGATCGGCCCGCCGAAGGGCATGACCGAGCGGACGTCGCGCGGGGTGATGCGGCAGACCCGTCCGGCCAGCGAGGCGTCTTCCTCGCCAGCCAGCAGCAGCGACAATTGGCGGGGCGGCAGGCCGGCGAAGCGCATCACCTCGTGCTGGTCGCCCTCGAACATCAGCATGACGATCTCGCCGTCGTCGTCGTCGCCGAACAGCTTGTGTTGCAGCGCCCGGGCCAGGGCTTGCAGTTCGCGGGCGTCGAGCCGCGTGGCGCGCGGATCGGCCAGTACGAACGAGAACGGCGCGACCAGGCCGTGGCGGCGCGGGGCCAGCCACGCGCCCTTCAGGTAGTCGCCGGCGACCTTGGCGATCAGGGCGGCGTTACGCTCGGTCTCGACGGGGTCTTCGCCGACGAAGACCTTCAGGCAGGCGATGGCGGTCATGCCGCCCAGGTTGCGCAGCGGTGGTTATCACGCGTTATAGGTCGGCTGCGACCCAGCGTCGCGAACGCTGGTTTTCCAAGGCGTGGCAACCGAAGGTGCCAGCGGTTTCGGCGTCCGCCACACGCCAAATGACCCCTAAGCCGCCTGTAGCGGCAGGGTGTCGGCCGGATTGGCGCCCAGGGCCGGCGGCTTGTCGAGCAGGGCGCTGACGGCCAGGCCGGTTACATAGGCCAGCCCCGCGGCGCGGCAGGCGTCCAGTTCCTTGGCGTTGCGCACGCCCAGCACGCCCTGGTGCACGCCCTTGGCGCGGTAGACCGACTGGCGCGAGGCGAAGAGGGCGATGGCCTTGATCCGCTCGGCGTCGGGCTCGTCGCGCAGCTCCAGAGTGATGCTCGAGGCGATGTCGCCCGGCAGGGTGTTCACCGGGAAGTTCGGATCGGAGATGCAGAGGTCGATATAGGCGAACGAGCCCTGCAGGAAGGCGCGGATCTGCTGCAGCAGGCCCATCGAGGGCTCGCGCGGGGTGTCGTAGACGGTGGCCCCCAGGCGCGGTTGCAGGTCCAGCGGATAGCGCGACAGGCGACGCTTGTAGGCCTCCTGCGAGGCCGGGGTCGTCAGGTTCCAGAAACTGAGCGGCAGGAAGAGGGCGCCTTCGCCGGTCTTGACCGTCGGGAAGCCGAACTGGGCGTCGTTGAGGCCGGTGAGGTCGCGGGCGAGCAACTCGCCATCCTCTTCCGGACGCGGGGCGGCCAGGTCGGCCTTGTGGCCCAGGACCGCGCCAACGACGCTTTCGGTGGGCAGGTGGTAGATCGCGCGCCAGCCGGTGGTCAGCGGCGCGGCCGGCGCGGCCGGCTTGGGCGGCGCGGCCGGCGCGGCCGGCTTGGGCGGCGGGACGGCGGCGACCGGGCGGACCGGCGCGGCGGACTTGGCCGGCGCCGGCTTGGCCTTGGGCGGCGTCTCGATCGGCGCGGTGGTCGCGGCCGGCTTGGCCTGCGGCGCGGGCCGCGCTTCCGGCGGGGCGCTGGGGACGGCGCGAATCTCTTCGGCGGTGATCACCTGCACATGGCCCGGGGCGCCGGAATAGCCGCGACCCGCCATCAGCCCGGCCAGGTCGCCCTGCGACAGGCTGGCGAATTGCAGCACCGCGTTCTCGTCGCCCTCGAAGGTCATCAGGCAGACCTGGCCGCTCTTGCGGCCGGGGAACAGCGAGGTCTCCAGCTCGACGGCCAGGGCCTGCATCTCTTCCGGATCGAGACGCTCGGCCTTGGTGTCGGCCAGCACGAAGGCCAGGGGCGCGACGACGCCGTAGCGGCGCGGGTGCTTCCAGCGGTGCTTGAGATAGAGGTCGGCGGCCGCCTCCACATGGGCGGGGGGAACGCTGGCGCCCGCCGTCTCCGCGGCGGTGAGCAGGATACGCAGGCAGGCAATGGCCGTCATGGCCGTCAATTTGACCGCCAATGCTTGGCGAAATCCTTACGAGAGAAGGATAACGGTGGTTTTTTATGTATTGCTCAGGTATAGGTGCGGCAGGGTGTCGCAATCGCTTTCGCCTGTGGCGCTCGCGACACCCCGGTTTTCCCGGTCGCCGCGAGCTTTAGACGAAGTCTTCGCTGAGGCGGAACTCCAGGCGCTGCTTGACGCCCGGCCAGTCGAAATCGGTGATCGAGAACACGGCCGTGTCGCGCACGTGGCCGGTCCAGGTGATCTTGTGGCTGCGCAGCACGCCTTCCTTGGTGGCGCCCAGCTTCTCGACCGCGGCCTGGCTGCGGGCGTTGCGCACGTCGATCATGAACTCGACCCGGATGACGCCGGCGTCGAAGGCGTGGCCCAGCAGCAGGCGCTTGGATTCGGGGTTCACGGGGCCCGAGCGGGCGTCGGGGTGCAGGAAGGTCGAGCCGATCTCCAGGCCCTTGTGCAGGCGGCGGATGTTCAGATAGCTCGACGTGCCGACGATCTTGCCGTCCGACTTGCGGCGGATGGCGAAGCCGACGCGCTCGCCGCGGTCGCTTTCGCCCAGCAGCGCGCCCCACCAGTCCTCGAAGCCCTCGCCGCAGCCGTTGACCGACATGATCTCCCAGCTGTCGGGATCACAGTCGATGGCGCCGCGCAGCTCGTCGCGCAGGTCGGGGGTGATCGGTTCCAGCCGGACGTAGCGGCCTTCGAGGGGCTTGATGGTCAGGTTCATGACCGGTGTTTTCCGCCAGGAGCGGGCGGCTGGCAAGCCGTCTGGCGACCATCCGGGCGCAAGACGACGCGAACGTTCAAAGCGGCCGCAACGCCCGCTTGCCGCGCCCGTCAACTCGGTGCTACATATGCTTCAAACAAGTGTTTGAACCAGGGATCGGGAACGCCATGGACTTCGACATCTCTCCCCGCCAGCGGGAATTCCTCGACCGGGTGAACGGCTTCATCGACGCGCACGTGCGTCCGGCCGTCCCCGTCTACGAAGCCGAGATGGACGTTCCCGCCGACCAGCGCTGGAAGGTCGTCCAGGTGCTGGAGGACCTGAAGCAGAAGGCCAAGGCCGAGGGGCTGTGGAACTTCTTCATGCCGCCGCACAGCGGCCAGACCCATGTCGACGACACGTTCCAGTTCGAGGGCGTGCAACTGACCAACCTCGAATACAGCCTGATCGCCGAACAGCTGGGCAAGATCGGCTTCGCGTCGGAGGTCTTCAACTGCTCGGCGCCCGACACCGGCAACATGGAAGTGCTGATGCGCTACGGCACGCTGGCGCAGAAGGAGCGCTGGCTGCGGCCGCTGATGAACGGCCAGATCCGTTCGGCCTTCCTGATGACCGAGCCGGCGGTGGCCAGCTCGGACGCCACCAACATCGAGACCCGCATCGAGCGTGACGGCGACGACTACGTCATCAACGGCCGCAAGTGGTGGTCCTCGGGCGTGGGCGACCCGCGCTGCAAGGTCGCCATCGTCATGGGCAAGACCGATCCGACCGCCTCGACCCACCAGCAGCAGAGCCAGGTGCTGGTGCCGCTGGACGCGCCGGGCATCGAGGTGGTGCGCATGCTGCCGGTGTTCGGCTACGACGACGCCCCGCACGGCCATGCCGAGGTGATCCTGAAGGACGTGCGCGTGCCGGTCGAGGACGGGCTGATCCTGGGCGAGGGGCGCGGCTTCGAGATCGCCCAGGGCCGCCTTGGTCCCGGCCGCATCCACCACTGCATGCGCACCATCGGCGCGGCGGAAGTGGCGCTGGAGAAGATGGTCAAGCGCCTGATGACCCGGAAGGCCTTCGGCAAGTACATCTCCGAGCATTCGGTGTGGGAGCAGCGCATCGCCGAGGCCCGCATCGACATCGAGATGTGCCGCCTCTTGTGCCTGAAGGCCGCCGACATGATGGACAAGGCCGGCAACAAGGCCGCACGCCTCGAGATCGCGATGATCAAGGTCGCCGCCCCGCGCATCGCGCTCAAGGTGATCGACGACGCCATCCAGGCCCACGGCGGCGGCGGCGTCACCACCGACTACGGCCTGGCCAAGCTCTATGCCGGCATCCGCACCCTGCGCCTGGCCGACGGCCCCGACGAGGTGCACTGCCGCACCATCGCCCGGATGGAGTACGCCAAGTACGGCGATCTCGCCTACGCCCAGAAGGCCGAGCGGGAAGCGGCGCTGCAGGTGCCGGGGATCCGCTGATCCGGTAGCGGATCGACCGTCGAGGAACCTCCCCCTGTGGGGGAGGCGGCCGAAGGCCGGTGGGGGGAAGTTTTCAGCTTCCGCCGCGCCGGCCTTTTCTGCATTCACACCCCCCCACCGATCGCTTCGCGATCGCCTCCCCCGCAAGGGCGGTTCCTTGTGGAGCGGCTATCGGGTCTAAAACTGCGGAGCCACGATCGCCCGGGCCTGCGTCTCGTCGCAGCGGATCTGCTGGATCATCAGTTCGATGCTGTCGAACTTCAGCTCCGGACGCAGGAACGCGATCAGCTGGGTCTCGATGACCTGGCCGTAAAGGTCCTCGTCGAAGTCGAACAGCCAGGTCTCCAGCCGGGTCTCGACCTCCCCCGTGGTCGGGTTGTTGCCGAGGTTGGCGACGCCCGGGATCACCCGGCCGTCGGGCAGGCGGGTGCGGGTGGCGTAGACGCCGAGCTTGGGCACCACATAGTCGACGATCTCGACATTGGCGGTGGGAAAGCCCAGCTGGCGGCCCAGCTGCTGGCCGCGGCGCACCACGCCCTCGATGGCGAAGGGGCGGCCCAGGATCCGGGCGGCTTCCTCCGGATGGCCGGCGCGCAGGGCCTCGCGTACGCCGGTGGACGAGAACTTCTCGCCGTCGCGATTGGCCACCGGTTCGGCGACCGAGACCGAGAAGCCCAGTTCCTCGCCATAGGCCTTCATGGCCTGGGGGCTGCCGGTGCGGCCCTTGCCGAACGAGATGTCGAAGCCGACGGCAACGTGGCGGATCCCCAGGCCCTGGTGCAGGACCCGCTCGGCGAAGGCGCGGTCGTCCAGCGTCGCCATCTCGAAGTCGAACGGCAGCAGGTAGAGGAAGTCGACGCCCAGATCGCTCAGCAGGCGGGCCTGCTGCTCGATGGTCATCAGCCGGAAGGCCGGCTCGGTGGGGCGAAACAGGCGCCGGGGGTGCGGGTCGAAGGTGACCACGCCCAGCGGGACCTTCAGCTCGCGCGCCGCCTTGGCGGCCTCGGCGATCACCTGCTGGTGGCCGCGATGCACGCCGTCGAAATTGCCCAGCGCGACGGCCGCGCCCTTCTCTTCGGCCGGCACGTCCTTCCAGCCGTGGACGATCTTCAGGCGCACGCGCTGATCCATGCTCAGGCGCCCTTCTTCGGAACCAGGACCACGGCCTCGCCGTCGACTACGGCCTTCCTGCCGACGATGCAGGTGGTCGACAGGGTCACGCGGCCCTTGGCCTCGTCGATGGCGGTGACAGCCACCTTGACCACCACCGTGTCGCCGATGCGCACCGGCCGCTTGAAGTTCAGCGACTGCGAGAGATAGACCGCGCCCGGGCCGGGCAGGGTGGTGCCCAGCGCCGCCGAGATGTAGCCGGCCGACAGCATGCCGTGGGCGATGCGCTCGCCGAAGCTGGTCGTGGCGGCGTAGTCGGCGTCGAGGTGGACGGGATTGGTGTCGCCGGTGACGTCGGCGAAGGCCTGGATGTCGGCCTCGCCCACGGTGCGGCTGAATTCGGCGGCCTGGCCGACGGTCAAGTCCTCGAGAAAGAGACCCTGCATGATCCCCGATCCTGCGTTCTTATGATTGTCGTTGGGGTTTTGTAGCGCGCCGAGCGGTCTTCACCAGACCAGATCGGCGATGGCGTGGGTCGCGCCGACGCTCTCGGCGGCCAGCAGCTTGGCCACCGCCTCGGGCGCCAGCAGGCCGTCGGGGCCCAGCGCCTTGTCGCCATGGATGCCCTTGGCGACGAACAGGCAGGCCAGCTTCTGGTTCTCGGCGCCCAGGACGTCGGTGATGATGCCGTCGCCGATGCACAGCACGCGCGAGCGGTCCACCGGGCCGCCCTTCAGGCGCTCGGCTTCGGCGAGGGCGAGATCATAGATCGCCGCGAACGGCTTGCCGGCCATCACCACCTTGCCGCCCAGTTCTTCATAGAGGTCGGCCAGGGCGCCGGCGCAGAAGATCAGCTTGTCGCCCCGCTGCACCACCCGGTCGGGGTTGGCGCAGATGAACAGCAGGCCGCGGTCGGCGGCCACCTTCAGGCGGTCGCGATAATCCTCGGGGGTTTCGGCCTCGTCGTCATAGAGGCCCGAGCACAGGATGAAGTCGGCGTCCTCGCAGCCGGCGAGCGTCAGGTCGAGGCCGGCCCACAGCGGCGCGTCGCGCTCGGGGCCGATCTTCCATACCTTCTCGCCCGCACGAGGCGTCAGCAGCGAGCGGGTCGCGTCGCCGCTGGTGACGAAGGCGCTCCAGGCCTCGCGCTGCACCTTCAGGCCGTCCAGCTGGGACAGCACGTCCTGCGACGGACGCGGGGCGTTGGAGATCAGCACCACCGGCCCGTGGTCCTTGTTGAACCGCTCCAGCGCCTCGCAGGCCTCGGGGAAGTTGCGAACCCCGTTGTGGATGACGCCCCAGACGTCGCAGAGCACCACGTCGTAGCGGTCGGTCAGGGCGGAGAGGCCGGCGGGAAAGTCGATCATGGATTGGGCGGGTACCGGTCATAGGCGGGAGCGTCAATGGCGTCGCGCCGGCCATCCCGCAGGACCGCGCGCCCGCTCATATGGTGTGCGGGCGCGATCCAGCAACGGGTTCGCGCCTCACGTCGCGTCGTGGAAGATGACGCCCAGCGTCCTACGGGTTCCGCTGCGCACCTCGCTGACGCCGTGGCGCAGGATGCGGCGGTGGACGCCGCGCGTTCCCTCGGCCGGCCGTTCACGCACGGCGAAGATCACGCCTTCGCCCTGGGCCAGGGGCACGACCTGGGCGGCCGACTGTTGGCGGGGCCGCTGTTCGACGATGACGAACTCGCCGCCTTCGAAGTCGCGTCCCGGCTGGTCGAGCAGGAAGGCCGCCTGCAGCGGAAAGACGTGCTCGCCGTAGAGGTCCTGGTGCAGGCAGTTGTAGTCGCCGGGGTCATAGGTCAGCAGCAGCGGCGTGGGCCGAGCCTGGCCGGCCGCGTGGCAGCGCTCCAGCATGCCGTCCAGCGTCTCCGGAAACCGCCCGTCCTCGCCCAGCCGCGCCATCCAGCCGTTGGCGATCTGGGCGAGCGGCGCATAGAGCCCCGCCCGCAGCTTCTGCACGACCTCGGGCAGGGGATAGGCGAAGTACTTGTATTCGCCGCGCCCGAAGCCGTGGCGGGCCATGACCACCCGGCTGCGGAACGGCGCCTCCTGCGCATAGAGCGCGGCCGCCCTGGCGCAGGTCTCCGGCGTCAGGACCGGGCCGGTGAGGGTCCAGCCCCGGGCGTCGAGTTCGGCGGCGATGCGGGTCCAGTCCAGGTTCAAGCGGCGCGCTCCCGCTCCAGAAGGGCCTTCTTGCGTTCGACGCCCCAGCGATAGCCGGAAAGGCCGCCGTCCGAGCGCACCACGCGGTGGCAGGGCGTCAGCACCGCCAGCGGGTTGGCGCCGCAGGCCTGGGCCACGGCGCGCACGGCTTCGGGCCGGCCGATGGCGCGGGCGACCTGGGCGTAGGAGGCCGTGGACCCGGCGGGGATGTCACGCAGCGCTTTCCAGACGGCGCGCTGCAGCTCGGTGCCGCGTTCGTCGAGCGCGAGGCCGGCGCCCGCGCTGCCCTCGATCGCCGCGCTCAGAGCGGCCAGGGCCGCCGCGACGCTGTCTTGATCCTCGATCAACTGGGCGCGGGGGAAGCGGGCGGCCAGGTCCTCGACCATCGCCACGCGGTCGTCGCCGAGGACCAGCAGGGCCAGGCCCGCCTTGGAACTCGCGGCCAAGGCCAGACCCAGCGGCGTGTCGCCCAAGCCGTAAGCCAGGGTCTCGATCGGCTCGTCGGGGCGGCAGCGCAGGCAGGCGCGCAGGCCGGCCGCGCGGGCGGCTTCCCGGGTCTCGTAGAAGGCGACGTTGCGACGTAGCGGACGGCCCGCGCAGCTGGGGCGGCAATAGACGCCGGTGGTGCGCACGCCGCAGAAGAAGGCGCCGTCGGCGGCGCGGTCGCGACGTTCGATGGCGGCCCAGCGCTTGTCGTCGGTCAGGTAGATGGGGGTCATGTCGGTCTCCTTTCGGATCTGCCGACAGGATCGCGCCGTTGCCGTCGCGCGTCATTCCGATGCTTGCGGTCAAACGAAAACCGCCGCCGGAGCGGGCCCCGGCGGCGGTCGAAGTTCGAAATTGAAAGGCGGTCTACCAGTTGGCGGCGCGGCGGCGCAGCGGGGCCTGGACGAAGTCGGCCGGCGGATCGGTCTCGGCCAGGACGGCGTCGCGGATGGCGCGCGGCTCGCCGAACAGGTGGCCCTGCCCGTAGCCGATGTCGAGATCGAGGATTTCGGCGATCTGGCGCTCGGCCTCGACCTTCTCGGCGATCACCTCGACGCCGTAGCGGCGCATCAGGGCGGCGAAGTCGGCGGCGTTGAGATCGGGCAGGGAGCTGAGCACCAGCTTGCCGTCCTGCTCTTCCAGCTGGTCGAGGATCAGCTGGGCGCCGACCTTGACGTACTTGACGTCGGCGCGGGCCAGGTCCTGGAAGTCCAGATCCAGGTCCACGACCTTGTCGAGGCTGAACTGGAAGCCGAGGCTGGCGAGGCGGGCCATGTGACGGGCTTCCACCGGGCCGCGCTGGTTGAAGGCGGTCTGGCCCAGCTCGAAGATCAGCGAGCCGGCGAGGTCCTTGTTGCCCTGCAGGAACTCGAGGAACTGCGGGAAGAAGGTCTCGTCGGCCAGGCTTGCCAGCGAGATGTTGCAGAAGATGCCGACCTTGCGGTCCTGCTTGGCCAGGCGGCGCACGATCTGCACGCAGCGGAACAGCAAGAGGTTGTCGACGGCCGTCATCAGGCCCTCGGGCTCGGCCACGGCCAGGTATTCGGCCGGCATCATCACGCGGCCGGTCTCGTCGCGCAGGCGCGAGAAGCTTTCGTAGAAGACGGTGCGGCGCTGGGGCAGGCTGACGACCGGTTGCAGGTAGAGGTCGACGCGGTTTTCGGCCAGGGCGTCCTGGACGGCTTCCAGCACGGCGTTGACCGGGGCGGCGGCGCCACGGCCGCGGGCGTCGTGGCGGGCGGCCGCGACCTGGTGGGTCAGCTGGCTTTCCAGGCGCTCGCTCATGCGCTGCATCAGGTCTTCGAGCTGGTGGACCTCGCTGGTCAGCTCGGCCGAGCGCTTCTCGGCGTCCTCGGCGACGCTTTCCACGAGGCTGGTCATGCGCGCGTCGATCTTCTCGATCTGCTCGACCAGGATGCCGTGGGCCTCGCGCACCGTCTCGATGTCCAGCTTCAGCTGGGCGTTGTCGAACATGCCGCCGATGATGCCGTGGAACGCGAAGCACAGGCCGAGCGTCCCGATGAAGGCCGACAGGCCGACAGCCGGGGTCGCCCCCATGCGCCACAGCAGCAGGGAGACGATAAGAGCCAGGCAAAGATAGGCGCCGGTCAGCAGAGCCAGCTTGAGCCTTCGCATTTCGAGTCCCTACGAATCGCTTGCAAAAATTAATGCAACCTGTGCGGCCTTGAGTCGAATAGATTAACGCGGCTGGGCCATTACGCCGCGCCATGCCTGTTAGTTTTTTCCGCGACCGGCGTTCTTAAGGGGCATCTTTCATCGACAGTGGCGGTTGGGGCTGATAATCGTTCGCAACTTTTCGCCGCGAGGCTCAAGAATGTCCGACGCCGTCTTCACCGCCGATGACGCCCTTGCTTCCGACGCGCCGACCCGCGCCCTGAGCACGGCCGCGCGCGGCGAGACCGGCGTCATCGTCGCGGTGCGCGGCGAGACCGGCGCGGCCGAGGCCGTGGCGCCCGACGAGCTGGAGCGCCGTCTGCTCGAGATGGGCTTCGTCGAGGGTGCGCGCATCGAGATCCTGCAGGAAGGCCTGTTCGGCCGTGACCCCATCGCCGTGCGGGTGGACGACACCCGCGTGGCCCTGCGCCGCCGCGAGGCGCGCGCCGTGACCGTTCAGTTCGACGGATAGACGCTTTGACCGACACCGCTATCCGGCCCGCGCGCATCGCGCTGGTCGGCAATCCGAATTCCGGCAAGACCGCGCTGTTCAACGCCCTGACCGGGGCCCGCCAGAAGGTCGCCAACTACGCCGGCGTCACCGTCGAGCGCAAGGAAGGCCAGCTGGTCACGCCGGGCGGCCGGACGATCCGCGTCCTCGACCTGCCGGGCACCTATTCCCTGCGCGCCCGCAGCCCGGACGAAGTGGTCACCCGCGACGCCGTGCTCGGCCGCCTGTCGGGCGAGACCGCCCCTGACGTGCTGGTCTGCGTGGCCGACGCCACCAACCTGCGTCTGGTGCTGCGCCTGGTGCTGGAGCTCAAGCAGGTGGGCCGCCCGTTCGTGCTGGCCCTCAACATGTTCGACATCGCCCAGCGCCAGGGCCTGCGCATCGACCTGGAACAGTTGTCGCGCGAGATCGGCGCGCCGATCGTCACCACGGTGGCCACCCGCAAGCGCGGTCTCGACGAGCTGCTGACCCAGGTCGACACCCTGACGCTGACCCACTCGAACGTCGGCGACAATACCTGGCGCGAGCCGAGCGCGGCCGAGATCCGCGCCGCCCACGGCGAGGCCCAGCGCATCTATCGCGACTGCGTGCGTCCGCCCGAGCGTCCCGACACCCTGACCGGCAAGATCGATGCGGTGCTGCTGCACCCGGTGGCCGGCCTGCTGATCCTGGCGGCCCTGATGTTCACCGTCTTCCAGTCGGTGTTCGCCTGGGCGACCGTGCCGGCCGACGCCATCGACGCCGGCTTCGCGGCCCTGGCGGGGCTGGTCTCCGAACATCTTCCAGAGGGCCTGCTGGCCAGTTTCATCGCCGACGGCCTGATCGCCGGCGTGGGCAGCGTGCTGGTGTTCCTGCCGCAGATCCTGGTGCTGTTCTTCTTCATCCTGATCCTGGAAGACAGCGGCTACATGACCCGCGCGGCCTTCCTGCTGGACAAGCTGATGGGCGTGGCCGGCCTGCACGGGCGGGCGTTCATCCCCCTGCTGTCGAGCTTCGCCTGCGCCATCCCGGGGATCATGTCGACGCGGGTGATCGACAACAAGCGCGACCGCCTGACCACCATCCTGATCGCGCCGCTGATGACCTGCTCGGCGCGCCTGCCGGTCTACACCCTGATCATCGGCGCCTTCGTGCCGCGCGAGACGGTGGCGGGGGTCTTCAACCTGCAAGGCCTGGTGATGTTCGGCCTGTTCGCGACCGGCATCGTCTTCGCCCTGCTGGTCTCGGCCATCATCCGCCGCATCTTCTGGCGCGGCGCGGCCGAGCCGCTGATGATGGAGCTGCCGACCTACCGCTGGCCCGAGCCGCGCAACGTGGCGCTGAACCTCTGGACCCGCGCCAAGATCTTCATGAACCGCGCCGGCCGCATCATCCTGCCGCTGATGGTGCTGGTCTGGGTGCTGTCGACCTTCCCCTATCCGCCGGAAGGCGCGACCGGGCCGGCCATCGACTACAGCATCGCCGGCCGCGTGGGTAAGTTAATCGCGCCGGTCATGGAGCCCATCGGCTTCAACTGGCAGATGACCGTGGCCCTGATCCCCGGCATGGCCGCCCGCGAAGTGGCCGTGGCGGTGCTGGGCACGGTCTACGCCGTCGGCGGCGACGCCGACTCCCACGATGCGCTCAGCACCCTGCTGTCGCAGCAGTGGTCGCTGGCCACCGCTCTGGCCTTCCTGGCTTGGTACGTCTTCGCGCCGCAGTGCATGCCCACCCTGGGCGTGGTCAAGCGCGAGACCAACAGCTGGATCTGGCCGACCGTCATGTTCTTCTACATGGTCGGCTTGGCCTATCTGGCGGCCTTCGTCGTCTACCACACGGCCGTGGCGCTGGGGGCGGGGTGAGTCGTCGGACGGGCGAGGCCGTGTTAGACTTCGCCCATGACGATCCAGTTCGACATCGCCAAGCTAAACAGCCTTGACGAACTCCTGGCCGTAATCGACGCGGCGAAGACATGACGCTCGTCCGCGATGGCAGGATCATCGCTACGGTGAAAGTCGAGAAAAAGCCGAAAGGGCTCGAAGAGCCCAAGGCGCAGCGCCGGTTGGGGGCTTGGGAACACCTCAAGCTGGATCTCCCGGATGATCTTTTCATCCGCCCGGATCCGGAAATCGAAGCCCTGATGGACGCCCCGATAATTCCTCGGACATAGCGAAGCTCAGACGAGCCCGAGCGGTTCCCGCGAAGTCCCGCGTATCCTTGGGGCTTAGGTGGGCCTGTTTGATAGCCTTCAGCTCGACTTAGGGGGCTGAAATGCGGCTACTGATCGATACCCACGTCCTGATCTGGAGCCTGACTGATCAAGCGAAGCTTTCGCCCGCGGTAGCCGGGGCAATGCTCGACCTGAACAACGAGATTTTTGTCAGCGCGGTGTCGATATACGAGGTTCTCTACAAGCGACTGAGGGCGCGTGGAGCGTCCCTCGAACGCATGCCAGTAGATCTTGAAAAGGTGGTGCAGGACCAGGGGCTGTCCTGGCTGCCGATTCTACCGGGTGATTGCGCTGCCGCGGCCGCGTTACCCGACCATCATCGTGATCCGTGGGATCGCATCCTGGTCGCGCAGGCGAAGAGGGGGCGACCTCCTCTTGGCCACTGTAGACGAGGAGGTGCGTGCCTACGACGTTCCGATCCTCTGGTAGCCCGACGCCTCAGCGCGTCGGGACCGGGACCTCGCCGCGGTAGTCGTAGAAGCCGCGGCCGGTCTTTTTGCCAAGCCAGCCGGCCTCGACATACTTCACCAGCAGCGGGCAGGGGCGGTACTTGCTGTCGGCGAGGCCCTCGTAGAGCACGTTCATGATGCTCAGCACGGTGTCCAGGCCGATGAAGTCGCCCAGTTCCAGCGGGCCCATCGGATGGTTGGCGCCCAGCTTCATGGCGGTGTCGATGGCCTCGACGGTGCCGACGCCCTCGTACAGCGTGTAGATCGCCTCGTTGATCATCGGCACCAGCACGCGGTTGACGATGAAGGCGGGGAAGTCTTCGGCGTTGCTGGTGATCTTGCCCAGCGATTTGGCGAAGGCCACGGCCGTCTCGTAGGTCGGCACGTCCGTGGCGATGCCGCGGATGATCTCGACCAGCTTCATCAGCGGCACGGGGTTCATGAAGTGCAAGCCGATGAAACGCTCGGGCCGGTCGGTGGTCGAGGCCAGGCGCGTGATCGAGATCGACGAGGTGTTCGAGGCCAGCAGCGTGTCGGGCTTCAGGTGCGGCTGCAGGCTGCGGAAGATCGCCTTCTTGAGTTCTTCGTTCTCGGTGGCGGCCTCGATGGCGAGATCGGTCTGGCCGACGGTCTCGATGGCCTCGGCGGCGGTGATGCGGGCCAGGGCGGCGTCGGCGGCGTCCTGGTCGATGATGTTGCGCGCCACTTGGCGGGCGAGGTTCTTTTCGATCAGGGCCAGGCCCGCGTCGATGCGCTCGCGCGAGATGTCGTGCAGGCGAACGTCATAGCCGCCCAGCGCGCAGACATGGGCGATGCCCGAACCCATCTGGCCGGCGCCGATCACGCCGACCGTCTTGATATCAACCATGAAAATCCAAGCCTTCGCTCACGGTCGCGCAGGCTCCCGGCAGGGCGCGCTGGACCGTCACGAAAGTTCTAGCACGAGTAGCCGCACGCTCGACAAGGCTTTGCTGCGTTGCAAACGTTCACGAGGCGCCAGTTTGGGCGGCGATCTGAAACTATCCGCCTGGCGAGGCCGCTCAGGCGATCAGTTCGGGGTCGTTCCGCCGCAGCCAGGCGGCGGCGTAGGAGCACAGCGGGGTGATCCGCATGCCCTCGGCCCGGGCCACCTCGGCGACCTTGGTCATCAAGCGTCCGGCCGCGCCGGTGCCGCGCAGGGCGGGATCGGCCTCCACGTGCGGGATGACCAGGCGATGGCCGCTGCGCTGGTAGTCGGCGAAGGCGATCAGGCCGTCGACCTCCAGCTCGTAGCGGCTCTTGGCGGGGTTGTGGCTGAAGAGATCGTCGCTCATGGGGCCTGAAACGCGAAAGGGGCGAAGGTGGATGCAGCGCAGCATCACCTTCGCCCCTCACATGGCGTTCAAGCGCGTGGCTTCAAGCCTAGGCGCGGAGCTTGCCGCCCGCCTTCTCGACCGCGGCGACGACCTTGGCCGACAGGGCCTCGATCTCGGCGTCGGTCAGGGTGGCTTCGCGCGGCTGGACCAGCACCTCGATGGCCACCGACTTGGAGCCTTCCGGCACGCCGGGGCCCTCGTAGACATCGAAGACCCGGGCCGAGGCGATCAGGGCCTTGTCGGCGCCGGCCGCGGCCTTCACGAGGTCGCCGGCCGCCTTGGCCTTTTCGGCCACGAAGGCGAAGTCGCGGGTCAGCGGCATCAGGGCCGACGGCGTGAACGCCGCCTTGGTCTTGACGGCCTTCTTCTTCGGCTCGGGGATCGCCTCCAGGACGATCTCGAAACCGTAGACCGGGCCGGCCACGTCCAGCGCCTTCAGCACCGCCGGGTGCAGTTCGCCGAACTCGGCGACGACGGCCTTGGGGCCCAGCTGCAGGCGGGCCGAGCGACCGGGATGCCACCAGGCCGAAGCCGAACCCTGGGCGGTCTGCAGCGAGGCCACCGGCGCGCCGATCTCCTCCAGCAGGTTCATCAGGTCCGTTTTGATCGTGAACACGTCCTCGGCGGGGCGCTTGTCCCAGGCGCGCGGCGGGCGCGGGGCCAGGATGCCGGCCACCACCGTTCGCTGGTCCTTGGGACCGTCGCTCAGGAACACCGGGCCGACCTCGAACAGGGCGACGTCGGCGAAGCCGTGGCGGGCGTTGCGGCCGGCCGCCTCGATCAGGTTGGGCAGCACCGAGGGGCGCATGCAGTCCAGTTCCGAGGCGATCGGATTGGCCAGCACCAGCTCGGCGCCGCCGCCGCCGAACAGCTGGGCGGTGGCGCGGCTGGTGAAGCTCCAGGTCACGGCCTCGGCGTAGCCGGCCGCGGCCAGGGCGCGACGGGCGGTGCGGGCGCGGGCCTGGCGGGCGGTCAGGATCCCGCCGACGGCGCGTGGAACTTCCGGCAGCGGCGTGGAGGGCAGGGCGCCGAAGCCGGCGATGCGGGCCACTTCTTCGACGAGGTCGGCCTTGCCATGCACGTCGCGACGGAAGGTCGGCGGCGTCACGCAGACCACGCTTTCGGCATGGGTGGCGAACTCGGCGACCGGCACATCCTTGGGCGGCTCGATCTTGAAGCCCAGGGCCTGCAGGATCGACAGGCTCTTCTCGGGGGCGATGTCCAGGCCCGACAGGCCCTGCACATAGGCGGGGTCGAACAGGATCGGACCCGGCGCGGCCGGAGCCTCGCCGGCCACGAACACGTCCGAGGCCTCGCCGCCGCACAGCTCCAGGATCAGCTTCGTGCCCAGCTCCAGGCCCGGAACCACCGAGCCGGTGTCGACCGTGCGGGCGAAGCGGTACTGGGCGTCGCTGTTGATGCCGGTGTCGCGGCCGGTCTGGGCGATGCGGATCGGCTCGAACCAGGCGCTTTCCAGGAACACGTCGACGGTGGCTTCCGAGCAGCCGGTGCTTTCGCCGCCCATGACGCCGCCGATGCCGATCGGACGTTCGCCTTCGGCGTCGGCGATGACGCTCATGGCGGGGGTCAGCTCGTAGGTCTTGCCGTCGAGCGCGATCAGGTGCTCGTCGCCATGGACGCCGTGATGGCCGAAGCGCGCCACGATCTTCGATCCCGACAGCAGGGCCGCGTCATAGACGTGCAGCGGCCGGGCGCGGTCGTAGGAGACGTAGTTGGTGATGTCGACCAGGGCCGACTTCGGATTGATGCCGATGGCCTTCAGGCGGTCCTGCAGCCACTTGGGCGAGGGGCCGTTCTTGACGCCCTTGATCAGGCGGCCGGAGAACACCGGGCAGGCCTCGCCGTCCACCGCGACCGTGATCGGGCAGGGGAAGGTCCCCGGGACCGGGGCGATCGACAGGTCCTTCAGCTTGCCCAGGCCCGCGGCGGCCAGGTCGCGGGCGATGCCGGCGACGCCCAGCCAGTCGGGGCGGTTGGGGGTCACTTCGAAGTCGATAACGGCTTCCAGGCCCAGCGCCACGGCGGCGGGCGTGCCGACCGCGAGGTCGCTGGACAGCTCGAGAATGCCTTCCGAACCGTCGTCGGCCTCCAGTTCCGAACCCGAGCACAGCATGCCGTTGGAGACGACGCCGCGGACGGGCTTCTCGACCAGGGTGACGCCCAGGCCGGGCACGTAGGCGCCGATCGGGGCGTAGATGGTGGTCAGGCCGACGCGGGCGTTCGGGGCGCCGCAGACGATCTCCTTGCGGCCGTCGATGGTGTCGACCTGGCAGACGCGCAGGCGGTCGGCGTTCGGGTGCTGAACGGCCTCCACGATCTTGGCGACGCTGAAGGCGGCCAGCTTGGCGGCCGGGTCGGTGACGTGCTCGACCTCGAGGCCGGCCATGGTCATGGCGGCGACCACCTCGGCGGCGGTCGCTTCGGTGTCGAGGTGATCCTTGAGCCAGGAAAGGGTGAACTTCATTGCGTGGTTTCCAACGCCAGGATCTGCTGCAGGAAGGTCTCGGGGCCGGTGAAGCCGACCGCGAAGAACTGGCAGCCGATGAAGGCGCAATCCTTGAAAGGTAGGGCGCCGATGACCTTTTCACCGGCGGGGCGCAGCACGAGGTTGGCGATGTCTCCGCCGTGGAAGCCGAAGTTGGTCGAGTCGAAGGTCACGCCTTCGAGCGCCAGCATCACCACCGGCCCGTGCAGGCGGCAGTTCTTGAAGGTGCGGCCGCTGACCATGTTCACGCCGCCCTGGAGCTGGGCGCGGAACAGGTCGATCAGCGAGATCTCCAGGTTCTCGAAGACCTTGGCCGAACCGTCGATGGTCGGACGCGGGGCGTTCATCACGACAGCCCCGAGGCCGGGTTCGGCGCGGCGAAGCCCGAGAAGCCGTAGTGAGCCAGCCAGCGGCTGTCCGAGGCGAACATGTCGCGCAGGTCCGGCATGCCGTACTTCAGCATCCCCAGGCGATCGACGCCCATGCCGAAGGCGAAGCCCTGGTACTCGTCCGGATCGATGCCGCAGGCGCGCAGCACGTTCGGGTGGACCATGCCGCAGCCCAGGATCTCGAGCCAGCTGGAGCCCTGACCGATCTTGATCTCGCCGCCCGAGCGGTCGCACTGCACGTCCATCTCGGCCGACGGCTCGGTGAACGGGAAGTGGTGCGGGCGGAACTGGGTCGTCACCGCGTCGGTCTCGAAGAACCGGGCGATGAAGGTCTCCAGGGTCCACTTCAGGTGGCCCATGTGGATGCCCTTGTCGATCACCAGGCCCTCGACCTGGTGGAACATCGGCGTGTGGGTGGCGTCGCTGTCGCAGCGATAGGTGCGGCCCGGCGCGATGATGCGGATCGGCGGCTTCTGCGAGACCATGGTGCGCACCTGCACGGGGCTGGTGTGCGTGCGCAGCAGCATGCGTTCGCCCGTTTCCTTCGGCTCGAAGAAGAAGGTGTCGTGCATCTCGCGGGCCGGGTGCTTCTCGGGGAAGTTCAGGGCCGTGAAGTTGTGGAAGTCGTCCTCGATGTCGGGACCTTCGGCGACGGCGAAGCCCATGTCGGCGAAGATCGAGACCATCTCGTCCATGACCTGCATGGTCGGATGGACGGAGCCCTTGCGGCGGTAGGGGCCGGGCAGGGTGAGATCGAGGGTCTCGCGGGCGAGGCGCGCGTCGAGCTCGGCGGCTTCCAGCGAAGCCTTCTTCTCGGTGATGGCCGACTGCACGCGGTCGCGCAGGGCGTTGATCGCCGCGCCGCGTTCCTTGCGCTCGTCGGGGCTCATCGCGCCCAGGGTCTTGAGCAGGCCCGAGATCGAGCCGGTCTTGCCGACGGCCGCCACGCGGACGGCGTCGAGCGCTGAAAGGTCGGCCGCGCCGGCCACCTGGGCCAGGACGTCGGATTCGAGGGTGTTGAGATCGGTCATGACGGGCATCCGTCTAGGCGGTTTTGACGCTTGGTGGAACCGGATAACGCACAGCAAAAAGCCCTCCGGCTCGCGCCGAAGGGCTTTTCAAAGGATAGGTGAGCGGTGAGGCTCAGATGTCCTTAGGCCAGGGCAGCGCGAACCTTGTCGGCGATGGCCTTGAACGCAACGGCGTCGTTGCCGGCGATGTCCGCCAGGACCTTACGGTCGATCACGATACCCGCCACGTCCAGGCCGTGGATGAATTGCGAGTAGGTGAAGCCTTCGGTGCGGGCGCCGGCGTTGATGCGCTGGATCCACAGCGAACGGAAGGCGCGCTTGCGCACCTTGCGGTCGCGGTAGGCGTACTGACCGGCCTTGTCGACCGCGGCCTTGGCCGTACGGATGGTGTTCTTGCGGCGGCCGTAGAAGCCCTTCGCCTGTTCAAGAACCTTCTTGTGCTTGGCGTGGGCGACGACGCCACGTTTAACGCGAGCCATGTGTCAGCGCTCCTCTTAAAGGCCGTAGGGCAGGTACGAACGGATGGTCTTGGCGTCAGCCTCGCTCATCACCTTCGTTCCGCGGTTTTGGCGGATGTACTTGCCGTTGTGGCCGATCAGGCGGTGGCGCTTGCCGGCGACGCCGGCCTTCAGCTTGCCCGTGGCGGTGATCTTGAAGCGCTTTTTGGCGCCCGACTTCGTCTTCAGCTTAGGCATTTCGCGTCGGAGCGTTTAACGGCCCCGTCCTCTGGATAGCGAGACGAACCGCCATGGCATGCCAAATTGGCCAGGCGGTTCCGGAAAGGCGGGGTGAATACTGGAGCCCCGGGAGAAAAGCAAGGCCCGACGGACTCTTAAGTCCGATCAGGGCGCGGCCTTGGCCCGGCGGCCCACGGTCACCGCCAGCACGACGGCCGGGACCGTCAGCAGGGCGCCCACCCAGTAGGGCGCGCCGGTGGCCAGGCCGAACAGCGGACCGGCCAGCATCGGGCCGCTCATCCGCGCCAGAGAGCCGCTGGCCATGTTGAGGCCCAGCATCGCGCCCTGCTGGTCGGGCGGGGTGGCGCGCGAGATCAGCGCCGCGATGCACGGGAACACCAGCGACTGGCCAAAGGCGGTGAAGCCCACGAACAGCGGCACGTAGGCGGCGCTGGGCACGAACGGGGTCGAGGCCATCGAGACGCAGATGATCAAGAGGCCCGCGGTCAGCACCTTGGGCTCGCCGAATCGACGGGCCAGGCGTCCGGTCAGCACGCCCTGGCCCAGCGAGGCGACCACGCCGATGACGGCGAAGCACAGGCCCACCTGCTGGGGCGTCCAGTCGAACCGCGCCTGGGTCCACAGGCCGAAGGTGGCCTCCATGCCCGAGAAGGCGGCGGTGGAGACGAAGGTGACCATCAGCACCCGCGACAGCACCGGATGGGCGAAGGCGGCCTTCAGGGCCTCGCGACGGGGCGGCGGGGGCGGGGCGTCCTTGCGGGGCGCGCGGCTCTCGACCACGAACAGGAAGACGCCCAGGGCGGCCGTGGCGGCCAGGCCCGCGGCCACCAGCAACGGCAGCTGGAAGCCCAGCCGTCCGGCGTCCGGATGGGCCAGCAGGCCGCCCAGGGCCGGGCCGACCACGAAGCCGGCCCCGAAGGCGCTGCCCAGCAGGCCCATGCGCGCGGCCCGCTTCTCGGGCGGGGTGACGTCGGCCATGTAGCCCTGGATCGTCGAGATGTTGCCGCTGGCCGCGCCGCTGAGGAAGCGGATGACGAAGGCCGCCGCGATGGTCGGGGCGAAGGCCAGGGCCACGTAGGAGGCGGTGTTGGCCAGGATGGTGACGATCAGCACCGGCCGGCGGCCGATGCGGTCGGACAGGCGTCCCCAGAACGGCTCGGCCAGGAATTGGCCCAGCGAATAGGCCGAGAACAGCGCCGTCACCTGCCAGGGGCTGGCGTTCAGCGCCTTGGCGTAGAAGGGCAGCAGCGGGATCACCAGGCCGAACCCGACCAGGTTGATGAACACCACCAGCAGCAGGACATAGAGGGCGCGGGAACTGTGGACGGGCGCCGGCGGCGTGGCCGGAGCAGCAGGCATGGGCATGACGGGAACCTTCAAGGCGGCTCCTCTACGCCCGATGGTCCGAAAAAGCGACTGAAATTTCAGTTTCCGGGTGCGGAGGATGTTTCCAACTGCCGGATGGCGATGGACTTGGCCTCGAAGCGGGCGTCGCCGAAAGTCGCCGCGAAGGCGACGTCGGCGGCGTCGCGGCCAAAGCCGATGGGGACGAGGCCGGCCAGCGGCGCGCGGCGGGTCGGGTCGAAGGTGCGCCAGGCGCCGCCGAGATAGACCTGGAACACCGCGTGGAAGTCAGCCGGCCGCAGATCCAGCGCGTAGCAGGAAACGAAGCGCGCGGGCATGTCGAGCGCCCGGCACAGGGTCACGCCCAGGTGGGCGAAGTCGCGGCACACGCCGACGCGATCGACCAGGGTGTCGAGGGCGCTGGTGGCGCCGCTGCTGGTTCCGGCCTCATAGGCGATCGAGGCGGCGATCCAGTCGGTGATCGCCTGCGCCTGGCCCAGGCCCTGGGGGCGGGTCCCGAAGGTCTGGCGTGCGAAGGCGGTCAGGCGATCGGACGGGCAGTAGCGGCTGGGATTGAGATAGGGCAGCACCGTGAGCGGCAGGTCGTTGACCACCTCGCCGCCGATGAAGTCGCGCTGGTCGACGACCGAGCGCCGCTCGACCTCGGCGACATAGCCGATGTCGAGCGGTCCGGGCTGGGCCAGGAAGCGGATGAAGCGATTGCCCGCGAAGGCGTCGACGAAGAAATCCGCCGTGATCCCCGGGGGCAGCAGGATGGTCTCGTCGTGAACGTCCTGATCGGCGCCGTCGGCGGCCTGGATCGCCAGGATGAAGCTCGTGGGCGCGCGCACGTCGTAGCGCAGGCGACAGTCGATAGAGAGACGCATGGCGCGGGTTCCAAAGGAGGACAGCGTGAGGGCGGCGTCCCTAAACGCCCGACGGCGGCGTTTGGGCCCGGGCCGCCATGCGGGCGTCCTCGGCGTCGGCCAGTTCGCTCCACGTGCGGGCGGCCTGTTCGTGCTTGGCCTGGACGTGGGGCAGCGAACTTGCGCCGGCGGCCTCCAGGGCCGTGGCGGCGAGCGCGCGGTACTCCGGCGCGCGAAAGGGATGTCTCAAGGGGGGAAGCTCCTGCCGAAGGCAAAGTCCAGGGCGGGCTTCACGCGCATCATATGGGGATGAGGCGGGGTGATTGCGAATTCGGGGCTGGGCAAGGCCTTCAGCGCATTGAACCATGAATGTCTTTTTCTGTCCGTTCTTCGTCCGTCGCCTCGCTTATCCCGCTTGAACCCGAGGCCTAGCCTGCGGCATCTTCATCGCCACGGAGCTACCGAATATGTCCGCCGCCACCGCCCTGATCGTCGTCGACGCCCAGGACTCCTTTCGCCAGAGGGCTTCGTGGGACCCCGCGATCGCCGGCGCCTACCTCGAGCGCCAGCAGGCGCTGATCGATGGGGCCAAGGCCAAGGGCCTGCCGGTCGTGCAGATCCTGCACGTCGAGGCCGAGGGGATCTTCAGCCTGGCCTCGGGTCACGTACGCACGGTCGAGGGGCTGTCGCTGGCGCCCGACGTCACCTTCCACAAGCCCAGCCACAGCGCCCTGGTCGGCACGGGCCTGCTGGTCTGGCTGATCCAGAACCGTATCGGCCGGGTCATCGTCAGCGGCATCCGCACCGAGCAGTGCTGCGAGACCACCACCCGTCACGCCTCGGATCTGGGCTTCGCCGTCGACTACGTCACCGAGGCCACCCTGACCTTCGACATGACCGACCGCCATGGCCGGGTCTTTACCGTCGACGAGATCAAGGCCCGCACCGAACTGGTGCTGCACGAGCGCTTCGCCCGCATCGCCACCGTGGAGGAGGCTCTCGAGGCCGCATGACCGACCCGTCGCCCGCCGTCATCCCCGTCTATGTCGTCCTGCCGCCGCGCACCCTGCTGCTCGACGTGGCCGGACCCATGGAGGTGCTGCGGCGGGCGGCGATGGAGCCTGGCGCGCCGGGCTTCTCCGTCCGCTATGTCGCCGCCAGGTCGACGATCGACAGCTCGGTCGGCCTGGCGCTGGCCGGCCTGGCGCCGCTCCCGGAGGTCTTGCCCGATGGAGCGATGGTCGTGGTCTCGGGCAATGTCGACCAGGTGCTGGGCGGTCCCGGCCCGACGGACCAGGACGCCGCCGACGAGGACGCCATCGTCGGCTGGCTGGCCCGGGTGGTGCGACCGGGCGTGACCCTGGCCTGCATCTGCTCGGGCGCGCTGCTGGCCGCGCGGGCGGGACTGCTGGCCGGCAAGGCTTGCACCACCCACCATGTCTGCATCGAGGACCTGACGCGCCTGGCGCCCAGCGCCCGGGTGCTGGAGGACAGGCTGTTCGTCGAGGACGGCGAGCGGCTGACCAGCGCCGGCGTCACCTCGGGCGTCGATATGATGCTGCATCTGGTCGCGCGGCTGCGCGGGCCGGCCCTGGCGGTGTCGATCGCCCGCCAGATGGTGGTCTATCTGCGGCGCGGGCCCGCCGATCCGCAGCTGTCGCCCTGGCTGGAGGGGCGCAACCACGTACACCCGGCCGTCCACCGCGTGCAGGACGCCGTCGCCGCCGACCCGACCCGCGACTGGAGCCTGGAGATGCTGGCCGATCTGGCGGCCGCCAGTCCGCGCCACCTGTCGCGGCTGTTCAACGCCCATGCCGGCATGAACCTGACCGACTACGTCAACCGCCTGCGGCTGGCCCTGGCCAGCGAGATGCTGTCGGCGACCCGGCTGGACATGGAAAGCGTCGCCGAGCGGGCCGGCTTCGCCTCGACCCGCCAACTGCGCCGCGTCTGGCGACGACACAACCCGACCCCGCCCAAGACCGCGCGGGCGGCGCGCTGATCAGCCGCGCGTACGGATCCAGCCGGTCAGCGACAGGCGCGGCCCGGCCGCCTGCGGCGTGACGTAGCTGACGGCGTGCTTCTGCGGCACGCGGAAAATGTTCAGGGCGTTGAAGCTGGGCGTGTAGCCCTCGGCCACGTGGCCGTCGCCGTCGAGAAACAGCAGCAGGCCGCCCCAGTCGCCGCGCCACTGCGGCGTCAGGTTCAGGACGTAGGCATAGAGCCGGTTCTTGCCGTCGGCGTGGTCGTCGTGCTCGGTCAGGAAGTGGCCGGGTCGATAGCGCGTCGCCTGGCAGTCGCAGTATTCGGGGCGATCATCGCCCGTCAGGTCGCGCACGAAGCCGAGGAAGGCCTCGCCGTTGATCAGGTCGTAGGCGGCTTCCAGCAGTCGGCCCTCGCGCCTGCCGGCCTCGACCTCGTCGCTGACCCGGAAATTGTCGAATCGAAAGCCGAAGCCGGCGCGGGTCTCCTCGGCCACCTGGCGGTCGAGGGCGGCGTCGTCGGCCGCCGACAGGGCGCCGGGGCCGTTCAGCGGCAGGTTCCAGAGCTTGGTCCCCACGCCGACCACGCCGCTCCAGGGCGTGTCGATGGCCAGGGCGGCGTGCAGGCGCGAAGCCGAGTCGGCCGTCAGGAACCCTGGCAAGTGCAGCCGGCCGTTGGCGGAGAAGGCCCCGCGCCAGGCCTTGGGCGTCAGACCGGGGTCGAGGGAGAGGGGAGCTTGCTTGGCGGCGGGCTGTGACATCGGGGCGAACCAGA
Organism: Caulobacter zeae; assembly: GCF_002858925.1. Classification (GTDB taxonomy): domain Bacteria; phylum Pseudomonadota; class Alphaproteobacteria; order Caulobacterales; family Caulobacteraceae; genus Caulobacter; species Caulobacter zeae. The sequence goes on along the minus strand of NZ_PJRS01000022.1, from coordinate 32,724 downwards.
AACGAAAAACGCCCCGGCGAGGCCGGGGCGTCTTCGAAGATAGGGCCTAAGCTTAGCGGGGCGCCAGGATCATGATCATCTGGCGGCCTTCCATGCGAGGCTCGTATTCGACCTTGGCGACTTCGTCGAAGTCGGCCTTGACCTGCTGCAGCAGCTTCATGCCGAGTTCCGGGTGCGCCATTTCGCGACCGCGGAAGCGCAGGGTGACCTTCACCTTGTCGCCTTCCTCGAAGAAGCGGAACATCGACTTGGCCTTAACGTCATAGTCGTGCTTGTCGATGTTCGGACGGAGCTTGATTTCCTTGAGCTCGACGACCTTCTGACGCTTGCGGGCCTCGTTCTTCTTCTTCTGCTCCTGGAACTTGAACTTGCCGTAGTCCAAGATCTTGCAGACAGGCGGGTTCGCGTTCGGAACGATTTCAACCAGGTCCAGGCCAGCTTCTTCGGCCGCTTCCATGGCGGAGGCGGTCGGCATCTCGCCCTGCTTCTCGCCGTTCTGGTCGATCAGCAGCACGCGGGGGACGCGGATTTCATCATTGATACGCGGTCCATCCTTGACGGGCGGCGCTTGCATGGGACGGCGAATAGGGGCGGCTCCGGAATTGTTGTAGAGGATTTCGCGCGGCGCCCATGGGGCGTCGCGTTGAGATGATATATGACGCTAGACACGGACGCTATCAAGCGTCTGGCGCGACAAGAACGTTCCACGCGGCCGAGGATCGGCGGCGGAAGGGGCGACAGGGCGGGAACGTGATCGGGACGGGCGGCCGTTTCCCATCCCTCCAGACGACGATTCGACGCCCTTGAACGCCGCCGCCGCCTCCATTTCGCCCATGCCCGCCACGCGCCACACGATCATCGAAGATGTCCATGCGCTGCTGATCGGCACGAGCTTCATCGCCGTGGGCCTGACCCTGCTGAAGACCGCCGGCCTCGTGACCGGCGGCATCGCCGGGATCGCCCTGATCGTCTCCTATCTCGGCGGCTGGCCGGTAGGGGTGGTGTTCTTCGTGCTGAACCTGCCGTTCTACATCTTCGCCCAGCGGGCCCTGGGCTGGACCTTCGCGTTCAAGACCCTGGCGGTGAACGTGGCCCTGACCAGCCTGACCCTGGCCCTGCCGCACTGGCTGAAGCTGAAGGGCGTGGACCCGATCTTCGCGGCGGTGTTCGGGGGCACCATCATCGGCATGGGCATTCTCGCCCTGGCGCGCCACCGCGCCTCGGTCGGCGGCATTGGCGTGCTGGGCCTGTGGTTGCAGGAAAAGCACGGGATCAGCGCCGGCAAGGTGCAGATGGGGACCGACGTCCTGGTGGTGGGGGCGGCCTTCATGGTTGTCAGCCTCGACAAGCTGCTGCTGTCGGTCCTGTCGGCCGTGGCGCTGAGCATCGTCATCATCGCCAACCACAAGCCGGGCCGCTACGCCGGCTATTGACGGCCATGTTCATTGCCCCTGTGGGGCCAAGCTGGCATACGACGCGCGACGTAGCGTGCGTTAGCGCTACCAGGAGTTCCGCATGACCCGTCCCGTCCTGGCGACCGCCCGCGCCCGCGTCGAACTGCTGCCCGAGGTGGGCGGTTCGATCGGTCGCTTCGTGTTCGACGGCCGCGACGTGCTGCGCCCAACGCCGGAAGGCGCGACCGACGCCCTCAACGTCGGCTGCTTCCCGCTCGTGCCGTTCTGCAACCGCATCCCCAATGGCCGCTTCGCCTTCCAGGGGCGCGAGGTGGCGCTGGCCCCGAACCTCGGCGGCCATCCGCATCCGCTGCATGGCCAGGGCTGGCGCGGGGCCTGGACCGTGACGGGCCTGTCCGACACCCGCGCCGTGCTGACCTACGACCACGCCCCGTCCGACTGGCCCTGGGCCTACCGCGCCGAGCAGATCCTGGTGCTGTCCGACGAAGGCCTGCGCATCGAGCTGTCGGTGACCAATACGGGCGCCGAGACCATGCCGGCCGGCCTTGGCCTGCATCCCTATTTCGCCGCTCGCCCGGGCGAGGCGCTGAAGATGGACGTCGACGGCGTCTGGATGGTCGACGCCGACGTCCTGCCGACCGTCCACCACCAGGGACCGTGGATGCGCGACTGGACCGCGGGCGCGCCGACCGCCGCAGACAGCCTGATCGACAACTGCTGGACGGGTTTTGGCGGCAAGGCCGTGCTGTCTGCCCCGGAAGGAACCTCGACGATCATCGAGGCCTCGGACAACTGCCGCTGGGCCCATGTCTATTCGCCGCCGGGCGCCGACTTCGTCTGCGTCGAGCCGACCTCCAGCCGTCCCGACCCGTTCGGTGAAGGCGAGACCGGCATCGTCGCCCTGGCCCCGGGCGAGAAGGCGTCGGTCTGGATGACCCTGACGACCGCATGATCGCCGACCTGCTCGATTTGCGCCGTATCAAGGCGCGCTGGACCGACACCGGCTTGAATGGCGCCATGTGCGCCCCTTCGCCCGCTCGCCCGCTGGTGATCATCGTCGAGCCCGACGAGGCCCTGCGCGAGGCCCTGGCCTTCGCCCTGGAGACCGAGGGTTACTGGCCGCGCGCCTTCGCCGGGGTGGCCGAGGTCCCGCTGGCCGAACTGATCGCCGCCGACTGCCTGGTGCTGGACGTCGACCTGCTGGCCCTGGCCTCGCTGCGCGGCAAGGGCGTGCGCACCCCCGCCGTGCTGGTGGCCGAAGGTCCCGTCGACCTGACCGTCACCGACGCCCTCTGGGCCGGCGTCGCCCACAAGCCGCTGATCACGGATGCGCTGAGCGTACAGGTGAGGAAGGCGGTCGGGGCGTAGGCTCGACCCTCCCCCTTCGGGGAGAGGGTCTTCAGTTCCGCACCGATAGCGTCATCCGCACCAGGGCCGCCAGGTTGTCGGCGTGCATCTTGCTCATCAGCTTGGCGCGGTAGATCTCGACCGTGCGCGGGCTGATGCCCAGGTCGCGGGCGATGATCTTGTTGGGGTGGCCGGCCACGACGCCGTCCAGCACCTGGCGCTCGCGCTCGGACAGGGTCTCCATCCGGGCCAGCACCTGGGCCTGGTCGTTGCTGACCGCAGGCTGGGGCGCGGCGGCCAGTGCGCGTTCGAGAGCCGCCAGGATTCGCGCTTCGGAGAACGGCTTTTCGATGAAGTCGACGACGCCGTCGTGCATGGCCTCGACGGCCATGGGGATGTCGCCGTGGCCGGTGATCATCACCACCGGCAGGGCCGAGCCCTCGGCCTTCAGGCGGCGCACCAGCTCCTGGCCGGTCATGCCGGGCATGCGCACGTCGGTGATCACGCAGCCGGGCTCGACCTCGGAGAGGTCCGACAGGAAGGCCAGGGCGCTGGCGTAGGTGCGCACGCGGAAATCGGCCGTCTCCAGCAGGAAGGCCAGGGAGTCGCGGGCGTCGGCGTCGTCGTCGACCACGTGCACAACGGCGTCGCTCATCAAATCGTCTCCTGGTCGGCTGCGGGCGTGCGGGTCTTGGTCGGGGTTGGGGCGGGCGGCAGGGTGAAGCGGAACACCGTGCCGCCGCCCGGATTGGCGTCGGCCCAGATGCGGCCGCCGTGGGCCTCGATGATCGAACGCGAGATCGACAGGCCCACCCCCATGCCCTCGGCCTTGGTGGTCATGAACGGCTGGAACAGGCGCTCGCGGAACTCGTCGTCGACCCCGGCGCCGGTGTCGGCCACCGACACCTCGACCTTGCCGTCCTCCAGCCGGCGGCTGGCGACGGTGAGGCGTCGCACGGCCTGGCCGTCCATGGCCTCGAGGGCGTTGCGGATCAGGTTGACCAGCACCTGCTGGATCTGCACCCGGTCGGCGAAGACGGCGTCGCAGGCCTCGTCCAGGGCGATGCGAACCTCGGCCTGGCCCTCGCGCACGCCGATCAGGGCCAGGGCGCGGGCGTCGTCGACCAGTTCCGACAGGCTCTCGACATCGCGCTCGGTGGCGCCGCGGCGCACGAACTCGCGCATGCGGTGGATCACGTCGCCGGCCCGCAGCGCCTGGTCGGAGGCGCGGTCGATGGCGTCGCGGACCTTGGCCTGGTCCTCGGGACGGCCGCGGTCCATCAGCCGGCGCGAGCCGGTCAGCAGGTTGGCGATGGCCGACAGCGGCTGGTTCAACTCGTGGGCCAGGGTGGTGGCCATCTCGCCCATCGCGGTCAGGCGCGAGACGTGGACCAGCTCGCCCTGCAGCTCCTGCAGGCGGGCCTCGGTGGCGTGGCGCTCGGTCAGGTCGCGGATGAAGCCGGTATAGGCGCGGGTCGGGCCCTTGGTCTCGCCGACGGCCAGCTCCATGGGGAAGGTCGTGCCGTCGCGGCGCAGGCCGGTGACGACGCGGCCGACGCCGATCACCCGCTTCTCGCCGGTCTGTTCGTAGCGCGACAGATAGTCGTCATGGGCGCTCTGGTGCGGCTCGGGCATCAGCATGCTGACGTTCCGCCCCACGGTTTCGGCGGCGGTCCAGCCGAACAGGCGCTCGGCGGCCGGGCTGAACGAGGTCATGATCCCGCGCGGATCGATGACGACCACCGCGTCGGGCACGGTGTCGAGGATCGAGCGCAGGTGGCTGGTCATGGCCACGGTGCGATGGCGGGCGGCATGGAACCAGCCGCCGCCGATCGACATGCCCACCCCGATCATCAGGAACACGATGCTCGACACCGCCGTCGCCTGATCCGGATGCGGCGAGAAGGTCAGGAACCAGACGATGGCCGAGGCCGCGACCGTCGAGATCAGGCCGGGCGCCAGGCCGCCGAGCGCGGCGCTGACCAGCACCGCCGGCACGAACAGCAGGAAGGCGGCCGGGGCGGGGTAGCGGCTGGGCAGGGCGAAGAACAGCAGGGCGCAGGCGGCGATCATCGTCGCTGAGGCCAGGAACACGCCGGGGCGCAGCTCGCTGTGCAGCGGGCCGGGAGCACGCGGGGGAGCGGCCATGGGCCTCAAGGCTTCGCCGGTTCGGTCATGGGCCGGCTTATAACCGACCCGGCGGGGCGCGACACCGTTTCCGCCGCCAGTGTCCGTTCGCAGAGCGCCAGCGGAGCCTTCCGGTGGCTGACCAGCACCAGGCCTTGCCCGGTCCGGCGCAGGCGGGCGTCCAGCCGCGCGATCACCTGGGCCTCGGTGGCCGCGTCGAGGCCCTCGGTCGGCTCGTCGAGCAACAGCCAGGGGGCGTCGCGCAGCAGGGCGCGGGCCAGCGACAGGCGCCGGCGCTCGCCGCCCGACAGCCGCTCGCCCGCCTCGCCCACCCAGGCGTCCAGGCCCTGGGGCAGGGCGCGGACCCGGTCGGCCAGGACGGCGTCGTCGAGGGCGTCCCACAAGGCTTCGTCGGTGGCCGCCGGCGCGGCCAGCTTCAGGTTCTCGCGCACCGTGCCGGCCAGCAGGGCGGCGTCCTGCGGCGCATAGGCGAAGGCTGGGCGCAGGGCGGCGGGCGGCAGGCTTGCCCCATCCTGGCCGTCCAGGGCGAAGGCGCCGGTGGGGGCCGAGCGCAGGCCGACCAGCTGTTCCAGCCGGGTGGTCTTGCCGCAGCCGGTGGGGCCGGTGAGGGCCAGGCGCGCGCCGGGGGGCAGATCCAGGCCTTGCAGGCGCAGGGCGGGGCGGCCGGCCTTGGCCGGCGGCGCCTCCTGGGGCGTATGGCGCAGCAGGGCGTCCAGCCGCTCGCCGGCCGCCTCGGCCCCGCCGTCCTGCTCGAAGGCGCGCGCGATCGGGGCGGCGGCCTCGATGGCCATGACGGCCGCCAGCGCGGCCAGGGCCGCCAGCGGGGCCGAGGCCGGGGCGGCCAGGGCCAGCACGGCGGCGACGGCCAGGCCTGTCAGCGCCCCTTCCGACAGGCCGAGGATCCCTTGGGCCCGGGCGGCGCGGACCTTCAGGGCGTCCAGTCGGCCGCCGAGCACGGCGATGCGGTCGAGGGCGGGTCCCTCCGCGCCATAGACCCTCAGTTCCGGCGCGGCGGCGGCGAAGGCGGCCAGGGCTTCTTTCAGTTCCCCCGCCGCCGCCTGGATCGCCGCCCCGGCCGGGGCGCTGAGCCGTCGGGTCAGGATGCGGGCGAGGACGAGGTGAGCGGCGACGGCGACCAGTATGGCCAAGGCCGGTCCGATCCCGGCCAGGGCCGCCAGGGCCACGGCCATGCCGATCCCCGCGCCGGCGCCCCACGGCGCGGACAGGCGCACGAAGCGGGTCTCGACGGCGTCGACATCCTGCACCAGGCGAGCGGCGGCTTCCCCGCGCGAGATCGCCAGGGCCTCGCGCGGCGGGGCGGCGGCCAGGGCGGCGAACAGGCGGGGGCGGATGGCGGCCAGGGCGTCCAGCGCGGCGGCGTGGCCTTGCAGGCGCTCGCCGTAGCGGGCGACGGTGCGCAGGATGGCCAGCAGGCGGATCGTGGCGCTGGGCAGCAGCACGTTGAACGCCTGGGCGGCAGCCAGGCCCGCGACGCCGGCCAGGGCCGCGCCAGTGATGAACCAACCCGACAGGCCCAGGAGGGCGGTGGAGCCGGCCCCGACCACGGCGGCGGCGATCGCGGCGGTGATCAGGGGAGCGGCCTGGCGGCGACGCTGCTCGGCGACGAGCTTGGAAAGCGGGCTCTTGCTCACAGGCGCACCACCTGGTCGGCGACGGCCGCCAGGGCCTCGGAATGGGTGGCGATCAGGGTCGTGCGGCCGGCGGCGGCCAGCCGTATGGCGGCGATCATCGCCGCCTCGGCCTGGGCGTCGAGATCGGCCGTCGGCTCGTCCAGCAGAAGGATCGGCGCGGGTTTCAGCAGGGCTCGGGCTATCCCCAAGCGCCGGCGCTCGCCGCCCGACAGGCCGCCGCCGCGTTCGTCCAGGGGCGCATCGAGACCGCCGCGGCGGTCGAGCAGGTCCGACAGGCCCGCGCGGCGGGCGGCGGCTTTCAGGTCGTCGCGCGAGGCGTCGGGGCGCGCCAGGGCCAGGTTGTCGGCCAGGGTTCCGGCCAGCAGCAGGGGCGACTGTCCGGCCCAGGCCAGGTCGGCGGCGAAGGCGCCGGCCTCGGAGAGCCTGGCCTCGCCCACGCGCACTTCGCCGGCGCTCAGCGGGGCAAGGCCGGTCAGCAGGTTCAGCAGGGTGGTCTTGCCGCAGCCGCTGGGGCCGAGCAGGGCGGTGATCTTTCCGGCCGGGGCGACGAGGCCCAGGCCGTTGAACACCGCCGCCCCGCCGCCCGGATAGGTCACGCCCACGCCCTCGAAGCGGATCTCCGGCGCGCCCGGCATGGCGAGCGGCGCGGCGGCCGGGGCGGGGACGGGCAGGCGGGCCAGGGTCAGGGCGGCCGTCTCGGCGGCCTGGCGGTCGTGATAGGCGGCGGCCAGCCGGCGCATCGGGGCGTAGACCTCCGGCGCCAGGGCCAGGGCGAAGAAGGCCCGCTTCAGGTCCAGGGTTTCGGGCACGGGGAAGGGCAGCAGGCGCAGCAGGTTGAAGCCGCAATAGACCGCCGCCAGCGCCACCGACAGGGCGGCGAAGAACTCCAGCGCCGCCGACGAGAAGAAGGCCACCCGCAGCACCGCCTGGGTGCGCCTGGAAAGGTCGTGGGCGGCCTGCGCCAGGCCCGCCGTGACCCGGCTCTCGGCCTGGAAGGCCAGCACCACCGGCAGGGTCCGCACGCGGTCGAGGAACAGGGTCGACAGCCGCTCCAGGGCCAGGAACTGCCGGCGCGAGGCGTCGGCGGCGGCCATGCCGGCCAGGGCCATGGCGGCGATGAACGGCGCCAGGGTGAAGAGCTGGATCCCCGCGCAGACCGGGCTGGCGATGGCGGTCAGGCCGATCAGCAGCAGCGGCGCGACGGCCGAGGCGCTGCGGGCCGGGGCGAAGCGCGAGAAGTGCCCGTCCAGCGCCTCGACGCCGTCCATCACTGCCGTGACGGCCGCCCCGCCGCGCGGCGCGCCGGGGGCCAGCAGCGATGCGGCGGCCTGGCGGCGGGCGTGGGCCTTGGCCCGGGCGGCCGCCTCGGCCCCGGCGCGGGCCGCCTTGGCCGCCAGGAAGCCGCGCGCCAGGGCGGAGACCAGGGCCAGGGCCAGGAAGGGCAGGGCTTCGGCCAGGCTTCGGGTCAGGGCGTCGATCCCGAAGGCCAGGCCGGCGGCGAAGCCGGCCGCCCCGGCCACGTCGGCCAGCCGCCAGGCGGCCGCGGCGCGGCTGAACGCGGAGGTTGTCCTGTTCAAGCTTCGCAGCCACGGGCGCGCGAGCGTGAGGATCTCGGTCTCGACGGGGGTCCGAACGGTCATGGCCAGGCTTTAGCGCTCCATCGTGCAAAGGCCTTGATCCGCATCAAAGACCCCTATCGGAAACACGCCTAAGGCGAGATGCTCGTGCGGCGCGACCGATCGCCGTCCGACACCGGAGCTACGCATGGATCCCGCCGTCGTCGATTTATCCCGCCTGCAGTTCGCCCTCACGGCCCTGTACCACTTCCTCTTCGTGCCCCTGACGCTGGGGCTGTCCTTCATGCTGTTCATCATGGAGGCGGTCTACGTCATGACCAAGCGCCCGATCTGGCGCACGGTTACCAAGTTCTGGGGCGCGCTGTTCGGCATCAACTTCGTCCTGGGCGTGGCCACGGGCCTCACCATGGAATTCCAGTTCGGCATGAACTGGTCGTACTACTCGCATTATGTGGGCGACATCTTCGGCGCCCCGCTGGCCATCGAGGGCCTGATGGCCTTCTTCCTGGAAGCCACCTTCGTGGGCCTGATGTTCTTCGGCTGGGACAAGCTGAAGCCGGTGACCCACCTGCTCGTCACCTTCCTGGTGGCGCTGGGCACCAACCTGTCGGCCCTGTGGATCCTGGTCGCCAACGGCTGGATGCAGAACCCGGTGGGCGCGGCCTTCAACCCCGACACGATGCGGATGGAGGTGACCGACTTCAAGGCGGTGATCTTCAACCCGGTGGCCCAGGCCAAGTTCGTGCACACGGTCAGCGCCGGCTACACCATCGCCGCCGTCTTCGTGCTCGGCGTTTCGGCCTTCTACCTGCTCAAGGGCCGGTGGACGGGCGTGGCCAAGCGCTCGATGACCGTCGCGGCCGCCTTCGGCCTGGCTTCCGCCCTGTCGGTCGTCGTCCTGGGCGACGAGAGCGGCTACGCCCTCACCGACAACCAGAAGATGAAGCTGGCGGCCCTGGAAGCCATGTGGGAGACCGAGCCCGCGCCGGCCGGCCTGACCGCCATCGGCATCCCCAGCCTGGCCGATCGCAAGACCCACGCCGAGATCAAGATCCCCTACGTGCTGGGCCTGATCGCCACCCGCAGCGTCGACAAGCCGGTCGAAGGCATCTTCGAACTGGTGGCCACGGCCGAGGATCGCATCGAGCGCGGCGTCGTCGCCTATGACGCGCTGGAGAAGCTGAAGGCCAATCCGCAGGACCTGGCCGCCCGGGGCGTCTTCGAGGCGAACCGCCGCGACCTGGGCTACGCCCTGCTGCTCAAGCGCCACGTCGAGGACCCGCGCACGGCCTCCAAGGAGCTGATCGCCAAGACCGCCTGGGACACCGTGCCCAACGTACCGGTGATGTTCTGGGCCTTCCGCATCATGGCCGGCACAGGCCTCCTGATGATCGCCCTCTTCGCCACCGCCTTCGTGCTGGTCACCCTGCGCAGGCACGAGACCAAGTGGTTCCTGCGCCTGGCGGTGCTGGCCATCCCGCTGCCCTGGATCGCCACGGAGCTGGGCTGGGTGCTGGCCGAGGTCGGGCGTCAGCCCTGGGCCGTGGAAGGGGTCCTGCCCACCTTCCTGGCGCCCTCTAGCCTCAGCGTTCCCCAGCTGATCGCCAGCATCGTCGGCTTCACCCTGCTCTATGGCGCCCTGGCGGTGGTCGAGGTCGGGCTGATCCTGAAGACCATCAAGAAGGGCCCGTTCGCCGAACAGGACGCCTTCCCCCCGGAATCCGGCGCGCCTGTCGTCGCCGAAGCCGTCGCCTAAAGGAGACAGCTAGATGGAACTCCCCCTCGACTACCCGACCCTCCGCCTGATCTGGTGGGGCCTCCTGGGCGTGCTGCTGATCGGCTTTGCCCTGACCGACGGCTTCGACATGGGCGTCGGCGCCCTGCTGCCCTTCATCGGCCGCAACGACGACGAGCGGCGCACGGTGATCAACACCATCGGCTCGACCTGGGAAGGCAACCAGGTGTGGTTCATCACCGGCGGGGCGGCGATCTTCGCGGCCTGGCCGATGGTGTACGGCGCCAGCTTCTCTGGCTTCTACCTGGCCATGTTCCTGGTGCTGTCGGCGATGATCATGCGGCCGGTGGGCTTCAAGTATCGGTCCAAGCGGCCGGAGGCCAAGTGGCGCTCGTTCTGGGACTGGTCGCTGTTCGTCGGCAGCTTCGTGCCGGCCCTGGTGTTCGGCGTCGCCGTCGGCAACGTTCTGCAAGGCGTGCCGGTCCACCTCGACAGCGACCTGCGCAGCACCTACCACGGCCACTTCTTCGAACTGTTCACGCCCTTCACCCTGGTCTGCGGCCTGCTGTCGACCGCGATGCTGGTGCTGCACGGCTCGGCCTGGCTGGCGGTGAAGGCCGAGAAGGGCCCGATCGTCGACCGCGCCCGCAAGTTCGGCCTGGTCGCCGGGATCGCCAGCATCGTGCTGTTCGCCCTGGGCGGCCTGCTGGCCATGCGCCTGGGCTTCCGGGTCGAGGGGGTGGTCGATCCGGCCGGTCCGTCCAATCCGCTGCGGGCCACGGTCGTCGCCGCGCCGGGCGCCTGGTTCGACAACTTCGGCCGCTATCCGTGGATGACCATCGCTCCGGTGCTGGGCTTCGTCGGGGCCGCCTTTGCGACCTTCGGCCTGTGGAAGCGGCAGGAAGGCCTGGCCTTCGGCGGCTCCTCAGCCTCGGCCGCGGGCATCATCGCCACCAGCGGCCTGTCGATGTTCCCGTTCATCCTGCCCAGCACGGTCGACGCCCATTCCAGCTTCCTGGTGTGGAACGCCTCGTCCAGCCACACGACCCTGTTCATCATGCTGGTCGTGGTGGTGGTGCTGATGCCGGTGGTGCTGGCCTACACGGCCTTCGTCTACCGGGTGCTGTGGGGCCGCACGAGCAGCGCCGCCCTTAAGACCGACCCCGCCCTCTACTGAGAAAGGAACCTGGATCATGTGGTACTTCACCTGGGTTCTCGGCCTTGGCCTCGCCCTCGCCTTCGGCGTCCTCAACGGCGTCTGGTACGAGTTCAACCTGACCGACGAGGGCGATACGGGTCTCTCCGAACCCTGATCTCGCCGACCGCGTGAAAGCGCTGACCGCCGTCCCGGCCCCGGGGCGGCGGTTTTGCGTTGCGTGGTTGCGGCTGTCGCAAACGGCGCCGCCAGATCGTCCTCCAGGAGGACTCATGGTGAACAGGCGCAAGCTGATGCTCAGCCACGACGGCGTGAGGATCTATCACAGCTGGAAGGGGGGGCGGGCCCTGACCTGGTGGTACGCCCTGGCGCCCGACCACGACGCCGAGGGCGGCGGGCGCGACTTCGACATCCGCAGGCTGCCCGAGGCCTATCTGGCGGGCCTCGACCTCGACATGGCCCGCGTGGCCGACGCCGCGCAGACGCTCAAGGCCTACGAGCGCATGCTCGACGCCCACCGCGAGGTGCTGCGCCGGGCGATCGACGCCCGCCACGACTTCGAGGCCAGCGTGGCGCGGGATCACCGCAAGGGCGGCGCCTGGACCTGGTTGAGGCGGGCGATAGGACGCTAGAGCGCCTTCACCGCCTTGGCGTGGTCGCGGATGATGGCCAGGGTCGAGGCGTCGGCGTCGAATACGCCGAACAGGCCCTGCTCTTCCTGCGGGGGATCGCCCACGTAAGAGCGATCGCCCTTCTTGAACCAGGCGTCGGCGTGCTGGGCGCGGCCCTCGCCGTTCCAGGCCCAGAAGTTGACGCCCGCCGTCGGGCCGCCGGCCTTCATGTCGGCCTCCACCTCGTCGAACACCATCCTGTAGAACCGGTCGCGGAAGGTGACCGGCGAGCCGGGCGCGAAGGCGCGGCCGTCGCGGATCAGGCCGAACTCCTCGATGGTCAGCGGCTTGCCCATGGACTTGGCCAGGGCGATGTGGCGGCGGATGTAGTCGCGCGACCGGGCCGCTCCGGCCTCGTAGGTCGCGGGCTGGTCGGTCATCGAGATCCAGCTCCAGTTGTTGGGCCACACGTGCAGGGTCAGGTAGTCGATGGCGGGGGTCTTGTGGCTCTCGACCACGCAGGCCTCGCTGCCCAGGCATCCCATGTCGCCCTCGCTGCCGCTGGACACCAGGTGGTTGGCGTCGATCGACTTGATGAAGCGGGCGGTGCCGTCGATCCAGGCGTCGTAGGCGGGGCGGTTGGCCTTGCCGAATTCCTCGCTGCCGGCCGGGCGCGGCTCGTTGGCCAGCTGCCAGGCCATGATCGTGGGATCGTCGCGATAGGGCTTGCCGGTGACGGTGCTGGTGCGGCCGACCAGGGTCTTCACATAGTGGCGGAAGAGGTCGTTGGCCTTTTCGTCGGCATAGAAGCGGGCCGAGTAGTCGGCGAAGGCGGGCCAGGGGTGGGCCGGGTCGCCCTGCTGGAACCAGGTCCCGTTGCCGGTCCAGTTCAGATAGGCCGGCATGCCGCCCGACCAGTCCCAGAAGTTGTTGACGTAGATGACGGCCTTCATGCCGCGCTTGCCCATCTCGGCCAGCAATACGTCCAGGCCCGTCAGCAGGGTCTGGTCGTAGTCCTCGCCCGGGCCGCGGAAGGTGGGGTCCATCGCCACCTTGGCCGGCGAGCGTTCGCCCGCGCCCAGGACGCGCAGGTTGGTGACGCCCAGGGATTGCAGCTTGTCGAGTTCGCGGGCCAGGCGCGCGTGGTCGCCGAAGGCGGCCGGGGCCCCCAGCCAGGCGCCGTACCAGAGGTTGGCGCCGACGAAGCGATAGGGCTTGCCGTCGAGGCTCAGGCGGCCGTTCTCGACCTTGACGAAGCCCTTGCGGGTCGCGGCCAGGGCCGGAAGGGCGGCCAGGCCCGTCGTCAGGCCGGCCGCGCCGGCGGCCAGGATCGCGCGTCGCGAAAGCATTCCCGGTGTCTCCCCACTTGTGATTTGCGGGGACGTTAGCGGAGCCTGGCGGGCGCGGTCCAGCGATTAAATAAAATTGATGAAGTTAATCGGCGTGCTTTTGGGCGGGCCTGGCGGCGTGGGCCACGGTCCAGTCGACGATCGCGTTCACGGCCGACGGCGCCAGCGTCTCCTCGATCTCGGCATATTCGGAAGGCGCGCCGGTCGTGGCCGTCTGGAACAGGTGGTTCAGGCCCGGCAGCGGCAGGATGGTCACGTCCCTGTTGCCGGCAAGGGCGGCCTTGATGGCCGGCAGGTTCTCGGCGGCCGAGACCTGCACGTCCTTCTCGCCGTTGACGGCCAGGACCGGCGCCTTGACCTGTTTCAGGTAGCCGGCCGGATCGAGGCCGAGGAAGGTCTTGAACCATGGGGTGGCGAAGCGCCCGAACCCGGCCTCGGCCGCCTCGGGCGGCATGCCCTGCTCGGCGAGCAGCGAGGCCAGGCGGGGCTTGAGCTTGCTGGCGTCCGGCTCGGCGATGACCATGTCGCTGACCTTGGCGATCAGCTTGACCTGCTGGTCGATCATCGCCTGCGGGGCGCCGCCGGCCAGGGCGATGTCGCGGCTCTGGCTCTGCATCACCTTGGCGCCCGGCAGGCCGGTGCCGGCCATCAGCACCACGAAGGCGATCTTGGGGTCCTTGGCCGCGACGATCGGGGCGATCAGCCCGCCTTCGCTGTGGCCGATCAGGCCGATACGCGCCGGATCGACGTCCTTGCGGCCGCGCAGGAAGGCCACGCCCGCCTCCACGTCGGTGGCGAAGTCCAGGCTGGTGGCGGCCTTCAGCTCGCCGCGCTCCGAGCCGCCGGCGCCGCGGTCGTCGACCCGCAGCACGGCCACGCCCTTGCGGGTCAGGGCGTCGGCCAGCACCAGGAAGGGCTTGTGCTCGAACAGGGTCTCGTCGCGGTCCTGCACGCCCGAGCCGGTGATCAGCAGGGCGACGGGGAAGGGGCTTTCGCCCGGCGGCAGGGTCAGGGTCCCGGCCAGCTTCAGGCCCGAGGCCGGATTGACGTACGACACCTCCTCGGCGCGATAGGGGAATGGCGGCTTGGGCGTCTGCGGGCGATTGGCCGGGGCTGCCGCCGGCGGGGTGCGGCTCATGGCCAGCGGCAGGCTGGCGCCGCCTTGCAGCCACTGGCCGGTAAGGCTCTTGCCGTCGGCCGACAGCTGCCCTTCGAAACTGGCCGGGGGGTAGATCAGGGTCAGGCGCGCCTTGCCGTCGGCGAGGCTGGCCGTGGCCTTCAGGCCCATAGCGCCCTGGGCCAGGCTGTCGACCTTGGCCGTTCCGTCGGCCTGGACGTGGAACACCAGCGGCAGCTTGGTCGGTCCCGCCTGCAAGGTCCCGTACCACTCGCCGACCAGCGGCTCGACCTGGGCGGCGGCGACGGCGGGCGCCAGCAGGGCGGCGGCGATCACGGCGGACGGCAGGAAACGCATGGCTTGAAGCTCCCCGAGAAACTGCACCGGAGATTGTGCATGTCGGCGAGCGGCCGTCTACCGCTGCTCCAGGCCGTGCCAGATCCGGGTGATGGTCACGTGCCGGCCTTTGAAGCGATAGCGAACGATGTAGGCGCTGCGACCGAAGGGGATGTTGATCTCGCGAATGGTCGCGCCGACGGCGCGGCCGCGAAGAGGGCTCTCTTCCAAGCTTGTGGCTGCTTGGGCTATTTGGTCGCTCAGTTTGTCGGCTGCACGTGGGTTTCGCGCTCTAAGGTGAGCATCCAGTCGTGCGGCGTCCCGGCTCGCTCGGCGGGTGACCGCGACCTTGTAGGTCACCGACGGCCGAAGCTGCGAAGCTGGGCGCGAAACTCCTCTAGGGAGATGGTTTCTTCCTCGCCGGCCTCGACGGCGTCGGCGATCGCCTCGTCGATGGCGGGATCGGGATCGATCGTCCTGGGCGGCAGGTCGTCTAGCCCGGCCTCGATCAGTTCCCTCGCATACTCGGAAGGCGAAACGCCCAGCCGCTCGGCCGCCGCCCTCAATCGGGCGGCCTGCTCAGGTTCAATATGGATGTCGAAGCCGTCGGCCATGGACGAAGGGTCTCGCCCATGGCCGGAGAGGTCAAGATCAGAGATTCAGCAGCGCCGGGTCGCCGCCCTGGGCGGTGATGTTGACGCTGAGCGCGCGCTCGACGGCGAAGCGCAGCAGGGCGTGGGGGCCGCCGGCCTTGGGGCCGGTGCCCGACAGGCCCTCACCGCCGAACGGCTGCACGCCGACCACCGCGCCGATCATGGTGCGGTTGATGTAGGCGTTGCCGGCCGGAACCAGGCGCACCACCTCGTCGGCGAAGGCCTGGATGCGCGAGTGCACGCCCAGGGTCAGGCCGTAGCGGCGGGCCGCCAGGGCGCCGGCCACCTGTTCCAGGTCCTCGGGCTTGTAGCGAACCACGTGCAGGATCGGGCCGAACACCTCGCGCTCGAGGAAGTCGGCCGCGGGGATCTCGGCCAGGACCGGGCCGAAGAAGGTGCCGCCGGCCGGGGTCTCCAGCGCATGCAGCACCTTGGCCTCGTGCTTGAGGCGGGCCAGGTGCTTTTCGAGCGCGTCCTTGGCGTCGGCGTCGATCACCGGGCCGACATCGGTCGAGGCGTCGGCCGGATCGGCGACGACCAGGGCGTCCATGGCGCCCTTCAGGCCCTCGATGATGTGGTCGGCGGTGTCGGTCGGCAGGAACAGCAGGCGCAGGGCCGAGCAGCGCTGGCCGGCCGAACCGAAGGCGCTGACGATGACGTCGTCGATCACCTGTTCGCGCTGCGCCGTCGTGTCGACGAACATGCCGTTGAGGCCGCCGGTCTCGGCGATGAACGGCACGATCGGGCCCTGGCGCCGGGCGAGGGTCTGGTTGATCCGCCAGGCGGTGTCGGTGCCGCCGGTGAAGGCGACGCCGTCCAGATCCTCGTGGGCGGTCAGGGCCGCGCCGACGGTCTCGCCGCGGCCCGGCAGCAGGGCCAGCAAGCGCGGATCCAGGCCCGCGGCGTGATAGAGCTTCACCGCCTCATAGGCGATGATCGGCGTCTGCTCGGCCGGCTTGGCGACCACGGCGTTGCCGGCGGCCAGGGCCGCGGCGATCTGGCCGGTGAAGATGGCCAGCGGGAAGTTCCACGGGCTGATGCAGACGAAGACGCCGCGACCGGCCAGGCCAAGGGTGTTGGTCTCGCCGACCGGGCCTTTAAGCACCTCGGGCTCGCCGAACTGCTTTTCGGCCAGCACGGCGTAGTAGCGGCAGAAGTCGACCGCCTCGCGCACCTCGGCGATGCCGTCCGACAGGGTCTTGCCGGCTTCGCGCGACAGGATGGCGATCAGGCGCTCGATATTGGCTTCCAGGGCGTCGCCCATGGCGCGCAGCACCTTGGCGCGGGCCGGGCCGCCGGCCTGGTCCCAGGCCGGTTGGGCGGCGCGGGCCAGCTTGAAGGCCTTGTCGATCTGGGGCAGCTGGGCTTCCGAAACGGCGCCGACCACGCGGCCGGCGTCGACGGGCGAAACCACCGGCAGCGGCGGGCCGCCGGCTTCCATCTTGCCGCCGACCAGCGGGCCCGACTGCAGTGGGGCGGCGTCCAGCACCGTCACCGCGGCCGACAGGCGGAAGCGGTCGGCGCGGGTCGACAGGTCCAGGCCCGCGCTGTTCTTGCGGCCCTCGCCATAGACGTCGATCGGCGTGGGGATCTTGGCGTGGCGGTCGGGATGGGCCTCGACCACGTCGATCGGGTCGGTGACCACCTTCTCGACCGGCACCCGTTCGTCGAGCAGGGCGTGCACGAAGCTGGTGTTGGCGCCGTTCTCGAGCAGGCGGCGGACCAGGTAGGGCAGCAGGTCCTCGTGCCCGCCGACGGGGGCGTAGGCGCGCAGGGTGATGCCGTCATAGAGGTCGTCGGCGGCCTTGTAGAGCGCCTCGCCCATGCCGTGCAGGCGCTGGTGCTCGATGCGGACGCCGGCGTTCTTGGCCATGCGCACCACGGCCGCCAGGGTGTGGGCGTTGTGGGTGGCGAACTGGGCGTAGAGGTGCGGCGCGGCCCCGATCAGGGCCTTGGCGTTGACCAGGTACGACAGGTCGGTGGCGGGCTTGGTGGTGTAGACCGGATAGTCCGGACGGCCGGCCACCTGGGCGCGCTTGATCTCGCTGTCCCAGTAGGCGCCCTTGACCAGGCGCACCATCAGGCGGCGGCCGGTCTCTTCCGACAGCGCCTTCAGGCGGGCGATCACCTCGCCGCAGCGCTTCTGGTAGGCCTGCACGGCCAGGCCCAGGCCCTTCCACTCGCCCAGGGCCGGTTCGCGGCACAGCTTGTCGAGCAGCTTCAGCGACAGGGCCAGGCGGTCGGCCTCTTCGGCGTCGATGGTGAAGTTGATGTCGTACTTGGCGGCGATCAGGGCCAGGCGCAGGGTGCGGGGATAGAGCTCTTCCCACACGCGGTCTTCGTGCGTGGCCTCATAGCGCGGGCACAGGGCCGACAGCTTCACCGACACGCCGTGGCCGGCCTCGGGGCCAGCCTTGTTCGACAGCTTGCCGACGGTCTCGATGGCGTCGGCGTAGGACTTTTCATAGCGGGCGGCGTCGGCGGCGGTGCGGGCGCCTTCGCCCAGCATGTCGAACGAGCACATGGTGTCTTCGCTGGCGGCGCGCTTGATGGCCGCCTCGATGGTGCGGCCCAGCACGAACTGCTCGCCCATGATGCGAATGGCCTGGCCGACGGCGGCGCGGATCACCGGCTCGCCCAGGCGGCCGGCGATCTTCTTGATAAACGCCGGCAGGTCCTTCTGCGCCTCATCGTCGGGCTCGACGATCTTGCCGGTCAGCATCAGGCCCCAGGTCGAGGCGTTGACGAACAGGCTATCGGAGCCGCCCAGGTGGCTGGCCCAGTCGGCCGAGCCGATCTTTTCGGCGATCAGGCGGTCGCGGGTCTCGTCGTCGGGGGTGCGCAGCAGGGCTTCGGCCAGGCACATCAGAGCGAGGCCCTCGCGGGTGCCCAGGCTGAACTCCTGCAGGAAGCTTTCGACCACGCCCTGCTTGCGCACGGAGCGGCGGGCGCCGCGCACCAGGGCTTCGGCCTCGGCGCGGACGGCGGCGCGATCCTCGCTGGACAGAGGCCCCGCGGCCAGCAGGTCGGCGATCACCGCCTTCTCGTCACGGTACTTGCCGTCGTCCAGGGAGTCCCAATCGGCCATGATGCGCCTCGCTAATGATTTATCGTCGGATTAGCCTGGGTCTGATCGAAGGTGCTTCGTTTGTTGGCTCTGGCTTCCGTATCCTGTTCGGCGTAAACGTCGAAAAACGTTGTCTGCTCCAGGCGTTCAAAAAGCCCCGCGACAGGGCGTCGCGGCGCGTGGGCGTCAAGCCCAGGACGTTAGCTTAGGAGGGGAAGGGGAGCACTGGAAGGGACGCGTCTCGGGGGGACTCGCGCGTCCCTTCCGCTCGTCGCCGACGCTGGGGGATGCGTGGCGAGCTTTCCCGCCGAGCGGGAGGCCCTTGGCGAAGCGCGCCGACTGGGGGATGCGGCGTGGGGGAAGCTTCGCTAGGACGATTGAGGGTTTAGTCCTCTTCGCGCCGAAGGTGCTTTGTTTGTTATCGCTATTATCAGAACAATCTTCGCTGAAAGTGACGAAAATCCATGTCCGCTCTAGATGACACCGACCGCCGGCTCCTGCGCGTGCTGCAGGCCGATGGGCGGATCACCAACGCCGAGCTGGCCAAGCGCTGCAACCTTTCGCCGGCCGCCACCTTCGACCGGGTGCGGCGCCTGCGCGAGCGCGGCTTCATCACCGGCTATGCGGCGCTGCTGGATCCGGCCAAGGTCGATCGCGCCCTGCTGATCTTCGTCGAGGTGGTGCTGGACCGCACGACGGGCGAGGTGTTCGATGACTTCGCCGCCGCCATCCGCCGCGCGCCGGAAGTGCTGGAGTGCCACATGGTGGCGGGCGGCTTCGACTACCTGATCAAGGCCCGCGTGCGCGACATGGACGCCTATCGCAGCTTCCTGGGCGACATCCTGGTCAAGATGCCGGGCGTGCGCGAGACGCGGACCTATGCGGTGCTCGAGGAGGTCAAGAGCACGGTGCAGCTGCCGCTCTGAGGCGCCGGCTCCCCATGCTCGCCCATTCCCGCTAAACTGACACCCATGATCCACGACCTGCCCATCGGACTGGCTCTGCGGCGCTTTCGGCGGCTGAACGCCGTCAAGCAGGGCGCCGTGGCGCAGATGCTGGCCGTTTCGCAGGGCACGGTGTCGCGCTGGGAAAGCGGCGAGCACGAGCCCGACGAGGTCCATCGTGAGCGGATCGCGGCCCTGATCGCCGCGCGGGCGGGCGAGGGGAGCGACGCGGCGATCCGGCGGCTGGTCGAGACCTCGTCCCAGGCCGTGCACCTGGTGTGCGACGCCACCCATCGGCTGCTGGCCGCCTCGCCCTCGCGGCTTGCCTCGTGGCAGGTGGACGCCAGCGACTATCTCGGCGACTCTCTGTGGCGCTTCGCCAGTCCCGAGATCGCGCAGGCCGAGGCGGGGCTGGCGCGGTCGGGCTGGTTCGAGCGGCCCTACCAGCAGGTGCGCTTCGAGACCGGCGGCAACGGCAGCCCGGAGATTCCGGTCGTGCCCGGCCTGCTGCAATGGGAGACGATCCCGCTGGCCGACGGTCGGGTGGGCCGGCTGACCACCACCATTGACTGACGATCTTCCAGCGGGCGGGCGCGCCCACGCATAAGTTTTTCGTGTCGCGCGAAGGCGCATCGGTCTAGGGCGGCGCCATGCTGCGTTCCTGGTCCAACATCATCGCCCTGTGGCTCATCGGCGTGCTGGCCGCCGCCCAGCTTCCCAAGATCGCCGTGCTGGTCCCGGTGCTGCGCCAGGAGCTTGGCCTGTCGCTGGCCCAGGCGGGTCTCCTGGTGTCGCTGCTGGAGATCGGCGGGGCCAGCCTGGGCATCGTCGCGGGCCTGGCCCTGGGACGGTTCGGCGGCCGTCGCTTCATGGCGATCGGCCTGGTCGGCCTGCTGGCGGCCAGCCTGGTCGAGGCCTTCGCGCCCAATGTCGCGGTGCTGTTCGCCGCCCGGGCGCTGGAGGGCGTGGCCTATCTGCTGGTGGTCATCGCCGCCCCGACCATGATCGCCGCCGTCGCCTCCGACAAGGCGCGGGGGCCGGCCCTGGCGCTGTGGAGCACCTTCGTGGCCGTGGGCGTGGCGGTCGGCAGCGGCGTCACCGGCTTCGCCATGGCGCTGAGCGGTCCGCGCGGGGCCATGCTGGTGTGGGCGGTGCTGTGCGCGCTGGGCCTGCTGGTCGCCCTGCGCCAGCCCAAGGGTCTGTCGGACGGCGCCCGCATCGCCCTGCCGCCGCCGGCCGCCTGGGTGCTGACCCTCGGCTTTGGCCTCTACACCGTCTTCATCTGCGCCCTGACCATGCTGCTGCCCAGCTTCCTGATCGAAAAGGCCGGTGCGGGCGTCGCCGGCGCCAGCATCGCCACCGGCCTCGTCTCGCTGGCGGCCCTGCCGGGCTCGGCCATCGCCATCCGCCTGCTGCACGCCGCGCCGCTGGACCGGCGGCGCATGACGCGGGTGGTGGTCCCGGCGTTGCTGGCCACGGCGGTGGTGGCGCCCTTCGTCTTCCTGTCGGCCAAGGCCCTGCTGGTGGCCGGCGTCGCCTTCCTGGTGGTGCTGCTGAGCGGGATCGCCTCGCCCCTGGTCTTCGCCCGCCTGCCGGCGCTGGCCGGCGGGACCGACGGTCCGCGCATCGCCGCCGCCAACGGCCTGCTGACCCAGTTCGGGGCCGGCGGGGCGCTGATCGGCCCGCCCCTGGGCGGTCTCGTCGTCGGCCGGTTCGGTTGGGAGGCCCTGGGGCCGCTCATCGCGATCCTGGCCGTGGCGATGCTGGCGGCGATGCTGGCGGCTGAGCGGATGGCGCGTGAGGCCGTCTAATATTCTTCCGTCATTCTCGTCCCCGTGGCGAGAACCCCTGTTTCCGCCCGCACGGGAAGTGCAAGCGGATCGTCGACGATCCGCCCCATCCGCTCTTTCGGCTCACGACCCGTTGCGGAAGTTGGCGCCGTCCGGAATCCCTCTCTCTTAGAGAGAGGGAGGGACCCATCGCGTAGCGATGGGAGGGTGAGTGGTTACACCCTCAGCCGGCGTGCCGGCCGGTCGCCCGCAACGGCGCTGAGATCGTCCAGGGGCTTCGCCTACCCACTCACCCTCCCACGCCTGCGGCGCGGGCCCCTCCCTCTCTCCATGAGAGAGGGATCTGATTTCCGCTTCCCGCCCATTGCGGACACTGATGGCGTCTGCTCACTGGGGCGCGGTCGCTAGAGGTCGGGCCCCGGTTCCGGGGAGCATGACGATCCAGGGCGCGAAAAAGCCGCCCGGGTCGCCCCGGGCGGCTTCTTCATTTCAGTGCTGCCGAAGCCTTAGTGGCTGTCGCGCGGCAGGCCCTTGGTCTGGGCGATGCGCTGGTACTTCACGGCCGGTTCCAGCACCGCGCCGGTTTCCATCTGGCCGACGATGGCGCGCTGGATTTCCTGCCACGGGGTCTGGCTTTCCGGGTACTTGTAGCCGCCGGCGGCCTCGAGGGCCTTGCGGCGCTCGGCCACTTCCTCGGGGCTGATCAGCACGTCGACACGCGACTTGCGCAGGTCGAAGCGGACGCGGTCGCCGGTCTTCAGCAGCGCCAGGCCGCCGCCGACGGCGGCTTCCGGCGAGGCGTTGAGGATCGACGGCGAGCCCGAGGTGCCCGACTGGCGGCCGTCGCCGATGCAGGGCAGCTGCTTGACGCCGCGCTTGATCAGGTAGTCGGGGGCCCGCATGTTCACCACCTCGGCCGAGCCGGGGTAGCCGACGGGACCGGCGCCCCGCATGAACATGATCGAGTTCTCGGTGATGCCGACCGACGGGTCGTCGATGCGGTGGTGGTAGTCTTCAGGACCGTCGAACACCACGGCGTCGCCGACGAAGGCGTCCGGGTCTTCGGGGTTCGACAGGTAGCGGTCGCGGAACTCGCCCGAGATCACGCTGGTCTTCATGATCGCCGAGTTAAACAGGTTGCCGCGCATGACCACGAAGCCGGCGCGCTCGACCAGCGGGTTGTCGAAGGTGCGGATGACGTCGGCGTCCTCGATGGTCGCGTCGCGGCAGGCGTCGCCCATGGTCTGGCCCGAGACGGTCATGGCGTCTTCGTGGATCAGGCCCTGCTTGATCAGTTGGGCGGTGACCGCGGGCACCCCGCCGGCGTGGTAGTAGTCCTCGCCCAGGTACTTGCCGGCCGGCTGCAGGTTGACCAGCAGCGGCACGTCCTCGCCCTTCTCCTGCCAGTCGTCGACGGTCAGTTCGACACCGACGTGGCGGGCCAGGGCGTTGAGGTGGATCGGGGCGTTGGTCGAGCCGCCGATGGCCGAGTTGACGACGATGGCGTTGAGGAACGCCTCGCGGGTCAGGATGTCGGACGGCTTGAGGTCTTCCTTGACCATGTCGACGATGCGCAGGCCAGTCAGGTAGGCGTTTTCCTGGCGGTCGCGGTAGGGGGCCGGGATGGCGGCCGAGCCGGTGAGCGACATGCCCAGCGCCTCGGTCAGCGAGTTCATCGTCGTCGCCGTGCCCATGGTGTTGCAGAAGCCGGTCGAGGGAGCCGACGAAGCCACCAGCTTGATGAAGCCGGCGTTGTCGATCTCGCCGGCGGCCAGCATCTCGCGGGCCTTCCAGACGATGGTGCCCGAGCCGGTGCGCTCGCCCTTGTACCAGCCGTTCAGCATCGGGCCGACCGACAGGGCGATGGCCGGGATGTTCACGGTGGCGGCGGCCATCAGGCAGGCCGGGGTGGTCTTGTCGCAGCCGATGGTCAGCACGACGCCGTCGATCGGATAGCCGTACAGGGTCTCGACCAGGCCGAGGTAAGAGAGATTGCGGTCCAGGCCCGCGGTCGGGCGCTTGCCGGTTTCCTGGATCGGGTGGACCGGGAACTCGATGGCGATGCCGCCGGCGGTGCGAATGCCTTCACGCACGCGTTCGGCCAGCACCAGGTGGTGGCGGTTGCAGGGCGACAGGTCCGAACCGGTCTGGGCGATGCCGATGATCGGCTTGCCCGACTGCAGCTCTTCAAGCGTCAGGCCGTAGTTCAGATAGCGCTCGAGATAGAGCGCCGTCATGTCCACGTTGTCGGGATTGTCGAACCAGGCCCGCGAACGAAGGGTGCTGGGCGCGGACTTGGTGGTCATGTCGGTCCTGTTTTTCCTCGATCGATCCAACCGGATCGCCTCGCCGGGCGAGGTTTATACTATTTGTCTGACTATACCGGCGAGGGCGGAGCGTCAACGACCGCCATGGCGCGGAAACGTCACACGCCTTCAAGGTCTTGCGAGCCGATCGCAAGAGGCGAAAGAGCGCTTGAACGCCGATGATAGCGCTCACATTCTATCGTTGGTCGACGAGCCGCGCCATCCACGACGATGTTCGCCCAACGCGGAATATGTAGGACCATTACGCGCCGAGGTCGAGCGGGCAAGCCGGTTCTTGCCAGCGCGGCCAGGGCGAGGTTCCTTGCGGACGGCGTTAGTGGCCCGTTTTCGCGGTCCTGTTTGACAGGGGCGGGGAGGGCGTTATTTGTCGGACTAATCTTACAGAGGTCGCGCGGCGCGGCCCGAGCCATCGTCAGGTGTCCGTCCAGATGACCATCCGCATCGCCATCGTCGGCCTGGGCAAGATCGCCCGCGACCAGCACCTGCCGGCCATGGAGAAGGACGGGCGCTTCGAACTGGCGGCCGTGGCCAGCCGCAGCGCCGGCGTCGACGGCGTCCCGCACTTCACCGACCTTTCCGAATTGCTGGCCTCGGACGTGCAGTTCGACGCCGTCGCCCTGTGCACCCCGCCGCAGGTGCGCCACACGATCGCCCGCCAGGCCATCGACGCCGGCAAGCACGTGATGCTGGAAAAGCCTCCGGGCGCGACGCTGAGCGAGGTCGAGGACCTGAAGGCCGCCGCCCAGGCCAAGGGCGTGACCCTGCAGACCACCTGGCACTCGCGCTACGCCACCGCCGTGGCCCCGGCCCAGACCTGGCTGTCGGGCAAGACCATCAAGTCGGTCCAGATCAACTGGAAGGAAGACGTGCGCGTGTGGCACCCCGGCCAGACCTGGATCTGGCAGGCCGGCGGCCTGGGCGTCTTCGACCCCGGCATCAACGCCCTGTCGATCGCCACCGTCGTGCTGCCGGCCTTCTTCCTGGAGAAGGCGACGCTGCATGTGCCGGAGAACTGCCAGTCGCCGGTCGAGGCGCAACTGACCTTCCGCACCGTGACCGGCGCGCCGGTCCAGGCCGACTTCGACTTCCTGCAGACCGGCGAGCAGAGCTGGGACATCATCATCGACACCGACGGCGGCGAGCTGAAGCTGTCGCATGGCGGTTCGCGCCTGTGGGTCGATGGTGAGCTGAAGCACGAAGGGCCGGACGAGGAATATCCGGGCCTCTACGACGCCTTCGCCCGCCTGATCGCGGCCGGCGGCTCGGACGTCGACGTCAGCCCGCTGCGCCACGTGGCGGATGCGTTCCTGCTGGGCGAACGGGTTACGGCGCCGGCCTTCATCGAATAGCCCATACCCATGCAAATTAAGCATTGGTTGCGCTAACATTGGACTGACAACCGGACGCGGAACGGCCTATATGCGGGCCATTCCCGTCCGCCACAACGCGAGCGCCCGCCCATGACTGAACTCCGCAGCCTGAACCCCGCCACCGGCGAGCACTTCGGCGAGGTCTTCCCCGAACCGACCGCGGAGCAGATCGAGGCGGCGCTGGCCGCCGCGAACGCCGCCTTCGACATCTATCGCGAGACCGATCTCGAGACCCGCGCGGCCTTCCTCGAAGGCGTCGCCGCCGAGATCGAAGCCATCGGCGACGACCTGATCGTGCGCGCCATGGCCGAGACCGGCCTGCCGCGTCCGCGCCTCGAAGGCGAGCGTGGCCGCACGACCGGCCAGCTGCGCCTGTTCGCCAAGACCGTCCGCCAGGGCGACTTCCTGGGCGCGCGCATCGACCCGGCCCTGCCGGAGCGCAAGCCGCTGCCGCGCGCCGACCTGCGCCAGCGCTTCATCGGCCTTGGCCCCGTCGCCGTGTTCGGCGCCAGCAACTTCCCGCTGGCCTTCTCGACCGCCGGCGGCGACACCGCCGCGGCCCTGGCCGCCGGCTGCCCGGTCGTGTTCAAGGGCCACCCGGCTCACCCCGGCACCGCCGCCCTGGTCGGCGCGGCCATCAGCAAGGCCGTCGACAAGGCGGGCCTGCCGGCCGGCGTGTTCACCCTGCTGACCGGCCAGACCCACGAGCTGGGCGGCGCCCTGGTCCGTGACAGCCGCATCAAGGCCGTCGGCTTCACCGGCTCGCGCGCCGGCGGCGTCGCGCTGATGAAGATCGCCAACGAGCGCCCCGAGCCGATCCCGGTCTATGCCGAGATGAGCAGCGTCAACCCGGTTATCCTGTTCCCGCACGCCCTGGCCGCCCGCGCCGAGGCCCTGGGCGCGGCCTTCGTCGGTTCGCTGACCATGGGTTCGGGCCAGTTCTGCACCAACCCGGGCCTGATCTTCGCCCTGGCCGGTCCGGACTTCGACAAGTTCGTGGCCTCGGCCTCGGCCGCCCTGGCCGGCGCCCATCCGCAGGTCATGCTGACCCCCGGCATCTTCGGCGCCTACGAGCAGGGCGTCGAGAAGCTGGGTTCGCGTCCCGGCGTCACCGTGGCCGCCCGCGGCCTGGTCGGCGAAGGCTGCAACCAGGGCCAGGGCGCCCTGTTCGTGGTCGAGGCCGAGACCTTCGCCGCCGACCCCGCCCTCAGCCACGAAGTGTTCGGCTCGTCGTCGGTGATCGTCCGCTGCCCGGACGTCGCCACCCTGGCCGGCCTGCTGGAAGGCCTGGAAGGCCAGCTGACCGCCACCCTGCACCTCGACGCGGAAGACGCCGAAGCCGCTCGCGGCCTGCTGCCGATCCTCGAGCGCAAGGCCGGCCGCATCCTGGCCAACGGCTGGCCGACCGGCGTGGAAGTGGCTCCGGCCATGGTCCACGGCGGCCCGTTCCCGGCCACCTCGGACGGCCGCTCGACCTCGGTCGGCACCCGCGCCGTCGAGCGCTTCCTGCGTCCGGTCTGTTACCAGGACCTGCCCGACGTGCTGCTGCCGGCGGCGCTGAAGGAAGCCAACCCGCTGGGTATCAAGCGCGCCATCGACGGCGTGCTGTAAGAAAGACCGATCCCTCGGGATCAACGGAGAGCGCGCGGGGGAAATCCCGCGCGCTTTTTCTTTGTCAGAACAGCCGCTCGGCCAGCAGCCAGACGCTGAAGGCGAGACACGAGGCGGGGATCAGCACCTTGCCCATGGCGGGGCTCCTTGGTCGATGGAGCCATCATCGCCGATCGCGGAATCGGGGGCTTGGACGCGGCCGCTCCGCCGTGAACATTCTTGCGACGACGTCTAAATCGTCGGTTTCGCCCATCGGGCGTAACACTTGGCGGGCGAGCCTGAACGCTGGCGTCAACCTTCCGGCCGCTTTGAAACGGAAGTGTATCGGTGAGGCGCTCGCCGTAGCCGCGCGGAAATTTGCGAGACACGCCTGGGCCATGCAGGGCCCCTAAGCCTCGGAGGTTCCTTCAAGCGGGTCCTCCATGTCGCGTAAGCTTCTGATCCTCTCGGCCGCCGCCCTGCCGATGCTGCTGCACGCCGCCCAAGCGGCCGCCGAGACGGAAGTCACCAGCAGCAGCCGCACGACGCCGATCGCCACCTCGACGGCCGCCAGCGGCGCGGCCGACGACGTCAAGGTCACCACCGACGGGGTGATCACCTATGCGTCCGAAGGCGCGATCGCGACGGTCGACAGCAGCAACACCCTGACCAACAACGGCACGCTGAAGAGCACGGACGTCTCCAATTCGACGGGCGTCCTGATCAACGGCGGCGTCACCTCGACGGTGACCAACGGCGGCACGATCAGCCTGACCGAGGACTATGACTACGTCGATAGCGACAGCGACGGCGACTATGACGGCCAGTTCGCGCTGGGGACCAACCGCTACGGCGTCCGTCTGACCGGCTCGGGCGACTACACCGGCACGATCGAGAACACCGGCACGATCACCATCGAGGGCAACAGCTCGGGCGGGATCATGCTGGAATCGTCGGTGATCGGCGACATCCTCAATTCCGGTTCGATCTCGGTGACCGGCGACAACGGCTATGGCGTCCGCAACACCGCCAAGGTGACGGGCGACATCGTCAGCGACGGCTCGATCAGCGTGCTGGGCGCCAATAGCGTCGGCCTGGCGGTCGACGGGGAGGTCGACGGCTCGGTCATCGTCCAGGGCACGATCACCGCCACCGGCTATCGCTACACCAGCCGCTACACCGATCCGGACGACGAGGCGCTGCTGGACGCCGACGACCTGCTGCAGGGCGGCTCGGCCATCAAGATCACCAGCAACGTCTCCAAGGGCCTGGTGCTGGACGCCCCGCCCACCGACACCAACGACGACACCTCCGACGACGAGGACAGCGACGGCGTCACCGACAGCGACGAGGGCACGGCGGCCGTCTACGTCTATGGCGGCGCGCCGGCGATCCAGATTGGCTCCGACAGCCAGGCCGTCACCCTCGGCTCGGCCGGGGAGGGGATCTACGACTACGGCTTGGTGATCCGTGGCTCGGTCGGCGCGTACGGCGTGCACGCTGGCGTCACGGCCACGGGCGTGCAGATCGGCGGCTCGGCCGGCTACGAGACCCTGGTCACCAACGGGATCAACCTGGAAGGCTCGATCTCGGCCAGCGCCTACGAGGCCGACGCCATGGGCCTGCATCTGACCTCGGGGGCCATCGCCTCGATCCTCAACAATAGCGGCGCGCTCAGCGGTTCGGTCGAGGCCGAGGGCAGCTCGAACGCCTACGCCCTGCTGATCGACGCCGGGGCGACCATGAACTCGGTCGTCAACAGCGGCAGCATCGTCGCCACCCTGTCGGGCGAGACGGGCAACGCCAACGCCATCGTCGACAATTCCGGCACTCTGACCAGCATCACCAACACGGGCGCGATCGCCGCCTATGTGGTCGCCACCGACGACGACTACGACACCGACGACAGCGACACCGACGCCACGAACGAGACGGTCACCGGCAAGGCGATCGCCATCAACCTGAAGGCCAACACGACCGGCGTCACCATCACCCAGACCGGGGTGAACGACGGCGACGACGGCGACGACGGGGTGGCTGACACCGATACCGACGGCGACGGCGTGGACGACGCCGACGAGCCCTCGATCGTGGGCCAGGTGCTGCTGGGATCGGGCGACGACACCCTGAACCTGCTGAACGGCACGCTGTACGGCGACATGTCGTTCGGCGACGGCGCCGACACCCTGAACATCGACGGCACGGCCTATGCGATCGGCGGCCTCTACGACAGTGACGGCAAGCTCACGATCAACGTCGGCAACGGCGGCCTGCTGATCACCAACACCGACACCATCAAGGCCACCAGCCTGAACCTGGGTTCGGACAGCACCCTGGTGTTCACGGTCGATCCCAACGCCGGGACCTCGACCCAGCTGGTGGTTGACACCGCCACCATCGCCAGCGGCGCCAATCTGGGCCTCGTCTTCAATAACCTCCTGACCGACGCCAGCACTTTCAAGGTGATCTCGGCCGGGACGCTGACCGCCGGCGAGATCGACCAAGACCTGCTGGGCGACGCGCCCTACCTCTATGTCGCCGCGGCCCGCACCCAGGACAACGACGTCCTGATCGACGTGCGCCGCCGCACGGCCGCGGAGGCCGGCATGACCACCGGCCAGACCGCTGCCTATGACGCGACCTTCGCCGCGCTGAGCGCCAACGAGGACATCGCCAGCGCCTTTCTGAGCCAGTCGAGCAGCGACGGCTTCTACAATCTCTACAACCAGATGCTGCCCAGCACCGGCGAGGGGATGTTCTCGACCCTGCAGGCGGTGCAGCAGCAGATCTCGGCCTCGACCGCCATCCGCCCGGACGGCCAGGACCGCTACGGCCCCGACAGCGTCTGGGTGCAGGAGATCAACAGCCTGGTGCGGATCGAGGACGGCGAGAACCTGGGCTCGGACACCAAGGCCACGGGCCTGGTCGCCGGCTATGAGGCCATGGGCGACGCCGGCGGCGCCCTGGGCGTCACGCTGGCCTTCGCCAGCATCGAAGAGAAGGACACCGCCGCCAAGGTCGGCGAGGAGACCACCGCCTCGCTGTTCCAGGCCGGGACCTACTGGCGCCGGTCGGTCGGCGGCTGGCGCTTCAACCTCGGCGGCGGCCTCGGCTACATCCGCTTCAACGGCGACCGCAGCTTCATCAGCGAGGACGTCGACAGCGACGGCTATTCGGACGTCTCGATCACCAATACCGCCTCGTGGAACGGCTTCACCGCCAACGCCTTCGCCGGCGTCGGCTACGAGCACAAGTTCGGCCGCAACTACATCCGCCCTGAGGCGCGCCTCGACTACGTCTATCTGTGGGAAGGCGAGCGCAAGGAGCACGGCGGCGGCGAGGGCTTCGACCAGACGGTGGCCTCGCGCAAGTTCGACAACCTGTCGGGCGACATCGGCGTCGCCTTCGGCCGCGAGTTCGGCAAGGAGGTCTGGGTCCGCCCCGAGGTCCGCGTCGGCTATCGCAAGACCCTGGCCGGCAAGTACGCCGACACCACGGCCTGGTACTCCGGCGGCACGCCGTTCACGATCCTGGGCAACGCCGCCCGCACCGATGCGGTGACGCTGAACCTGGCCCTGCGCGCCGGCTCCGACCTTTCCTATTTCGCCCTGGAGGGCGGGGCCGAGGCCTCGCGTCGCCAGACCCGTTATTCGGCCCGGCTCGTCGGCCGGGCGATGTTCTGAGAACGCCCGTGAGACCCCGCCTGCTCATCGTCGACCCCGACGTCGACTCCCGCGCCGCCATCAGCGCCCTGCTGGGCCGGTTCGACCTGGAAGTGCTCGAGGCCGCCTCGGCCCGCGAGATGGACCAGATCCTGGGCCGCACCCAGATCGAACTGGTCGTCATGGACATCCTGCTGCCAGACGAGGCCGGCCTGTCGGTCTGCGCGCGGCTGCGCCGCCTCAATCCCGCGCCTGGCGTGGTGGTGGTCAGCGCCGTCGATGACGAGAGCGACGTCGTCGTGGGCCTGGAGATGGGCGTCGACGACTATATCGCCAAGCCGTTCCGGCCGCGCGAGACCGCCGCCCGCATCCGCGCCGCGGTGCGTCGCCGCCAGGCCTGGCGGGCGCCCGAGCCGGTGGCCGCCCCGCCGGTCTACCAGTTCAGCGGCTGGCGGCTGAACGTGGCCACCCACGAGCTGTTCGACCCGCGCGGCGACTCGGTGAACCTGTCCTCGGCCGAGTTCCTGGTGCTGTGGACCCTGGTGGCCAAGCCCCAGCAGATCCTGACCCGCGACCAGTTGCAGCAGGGCCCGCCCGAGGCCCGCAGCAAGGCCCCGCCGCAGCAGATCAACGTCACCATCAGCCGCCTGCGCAGCAAGCTGCGCCGCGCCGAGGGCGGGGCCCAGATGGTGCGCACCGTGCGCCATGCCGGCTACATGTTCGCGCCGCGGGTCGACCGGGTGCACGCGGATTAGATGCCCGAGGAACCTCCCCCTGTGGGGGAGGTTCCAAGTCACTTCTTCCGCACGAAGACCAGGCTCTGGTCCGGCGGGCCCGGCTTCCCGTCGATGTCCTGCTCGACCAGGATGGTGTCGGGGGCGGTGACGCCGACGCGCATGCTCTGGCGCCGGCCGGTCTGGCCGTGGGTCATCACCGCCACGCTGGATTGACCGGTGCGCTCGACGCTGAGGGTCACGAAGTTGAAGTTGACCACGGCCCGGGTCGGCGAGCCGTCCATGGCCGCGTCGGCGAACTGGATGGCGGCCACGCCCTCGTCGTCCTCCTCGACCAGCGTCCAGGCGATCGCCTTGCCGTCGTCCTTGGTGATGTCGAGTTCGCCGCTGATCGGCGCGGTCCCGGTCAGGGCCTCGTTGAAGCGCGAGCGCGACAGGTCCAGCGTCCACTTGCCGGCCACGCCCAGCGGGCCGGTGGCGGGCGCGGGGGCCTGAGCCAGGGCGGGGGCGGCGGCCAGCAGCAGGCCAAGGCCCGCGAGCGCGGCGGCGGCTTTGAGATGTGCCATGGCGTGGGTTCCGGACGGGGTGGCTTACGAAGGGTCAATGTCGGGTCGCGAGCAGCGTTCGTCCAGAGGAGGTCGCCAGATCATTTGGGGATTGCCAAGCAGGCGGCCGCGCCGTTCTGGTCGGGGCCACCTGGAATCGGAGCCTTCGCCCATGCGCCGTCTGTCGCGTTCGATGCTGTTCGCCGCCTCGCTGTTCGCGGCCGGCGCCCTCTACGGCCCCGAGGCCGACGCCGCCGAGAAGACCGACACCTCGGTCAAGGCCGTGCAGAAGATCGTCGGCGGCCCGGGCTTCAAGGCCGCGGTCAGGCAGTTGGACGCCGACTATGACCGCACCGTCGCCGACATCGTCACCCTGACCGAGATCCCCGCGCCGCCGTTCAAGGAAGAGCAGCGCGCCAAGGCCTATCTGGAGATGCTCAAGGCCGTGGGCCTGACCGACGTCGAGATGGACGCCGAGGGCAACGTCATGGGCGTGCGGGCCGGGACGGCGACCAAGGGCAAGGGTCCGTTCGTGGTCATCGCCGCCCACCTCGACACCGTCTTCCCCGAAGGCACCGACGTGAAGGTCAAGCGCGAGGGGACCAAGCTCTCGGCCCCCGGCATCGGCGACGACACCCGCTCGCTGGCCGTGCTGCTGGCCTATGTGCGGGCCATGGATGCGGCCAAGATCAAGACCAAGGCCGACATCCTGTTCGTCGGCAATGTGGGCGAGGAGGGGCCGGGCGACCTGCGCGGGGTCAAGCACCTCTTCACCAAGGGCAAGTACCAGGGCCGGATCAGCGCCTTCTTCTCGATGGACGGCTCGGATCCGTCGCGGATCGTAGACCGCGGCGTCGGCTCCAAGCGCTATCGCGTCACCTTCAAGGGCCCGGGCGGCCACAGCTACGGCGCGTTCGGCGTGGTCAACCCGATGACGGCCATGGCCCAGTCGGTGGTCGACCTCTATGCCGTCAAGCCGCCGGCCGATCCCAAGACCACCTATTCGGCCAGCGTGGTGGGCGGCGGCACCTCGGTGAACTCGATCCCCAACCAGATCTTCCTGGAGTTCG
Source organism: Caulobacter zeae (assembly GCF_002858925.1). Taxonomy (GTDB): domain Bacteria; phylum Pseudomonadota; class Alphaproteobacteria; order Caulobacterales; family Caulobacteraceae; genus Caulobacter; species Caulobacter zeae. Next base: position 529 of record NZ_PJRS01000022.1, on the reverse strand, counting down.
ACATGCGCTCGGAAAGCGCCGCCGAACTGGCCAAGCTGGACCAGACCTTCATCGGCATCCTCGACAAGGCCGTGGCCGGCGAGAACGCCGCCCGCTCGACCAAGCCGGGGGCAGTCTCCTACGACGCCAAGGTGATCGGCGAGCGCCCGGCCGGGGGCACGGATCCGAAGGCGACCATCGTCACGGCGACCGCGGCGGCGATCTCGGCCCTGGGCTTCACGCCCGAGCACGAGGCCTCGTCGACCGACGCCAACCTGCCCATGAGCCTGGGCGTCCCGGCCATCACCATCGGCGCCGGCGGCAAGGGCGGCCGCGCCCACGCCCTGGACGAATGGATCGACATCGAGAAGGCCCCGACCCTGAAGGGCATGCAGGTGGGCCTGGCCGCGCTGCTGGCCGTGGCGGGCGTGGAGTAGTCGAACCTCCCCCTGTGGGGGAGGCGATCGCGTCAGCGATCGGTGGGGGGAGACTTTCCGACGCCTCGAGAGCTGAAAACGGCCCCCCTCCGTCCGCTTCGCGGACACCTCCC